>NZ_JAGETW010000010.1 GCF_017571475.1 Thiomicrorhabdus sp. 6S3-12
GGTAGTGTGGGAGGTCCCATGTGAGAGTAGGTCATCGCCAAGCTTATATCCCGAAAGCCCGCTAGGTTAATCCAGCGGGCTTTTTTTATGCCTGATCGTTTTTTCTCCTCATCTCCATTACAATCTGTTTTATTTATTCCGAGTGCTCAATCGTGTTACCGTCTCTAAGCGTACTGCAAAATGCTTTACATGAAACTTTTCCAGATCTTGAACTTTACCTGTACGAGTCCTTGGATTCCACCAGTGCTTTTTTAAAAACTCAGGATGTAATGCCCAGTTTGTGCTATTGCCGGTATCAATCAGCAGGCTATGGGCAAAGAGCGGCCAGTTGGCAAAGCGGGCACGAAGATCTTACTTTTAGTCTGTTATTACCATTTAAGGTGGCATTACACGAATTGGATGGTCTGTCACAGCTTGTCGGTGTTAAGGTGGTTGAGTGTTTGAACGCCTATTATGCTCTTGACGCGCGAATCAAGTGGCCTAATGATGTGGTCAAGGCGATGAACAGTGAGTTAGGGGCAGTGCTTTGCAAGCTTGGCGGATTGCTGGTCGAAGTTAGAAAGTACCAATCCGACGGCTGTTGGCTTATTATCGGCATTGGCCTTAATGCCCAAAATGCGATGCACTCATTACCGAGTGAATTGAATAATCCTGATAAGCCCGCGTTGCTCAAATCCGGTTGTGGCTTCAATGATTATGCTCCTGAGCATAATCTTGCCTTCTTATCGAGTCTGATCAGTGAACTGTGTCAATTAGCCGAAACATTCTTACCCGGCTTGTTTGGTCAGCAGATAGACGCATTTAAAAAGCTGGATTATTTTTCTGTCGGTCAGGAGCTATTTGTGTATGATACCGGCACTAGGAAGAAAGGGGTCTATCAGGGTATTGATGCTTCGGGAGAACTGTTAGTAAGCATTGATGGCCTTTTAACCAGATATCGTTCAGGATCAGTCTCAATTAGACCTTGTGAAAGCTATGAATAGAATTTTTATCGATATCGGCAACAGCCGTATCAAATATGCCATTTCAGAAGATGGCCATTATGAATATCTCGGCGCGGAACTTACCGAAGATTTTCTCAGTAATATAGATGAACTGCTATTTGCAGAATTTAACCAGATCGACGAAGTGTATTTTTCGACAGTCGGAAATCAACATATTGTCGAAGAGTTAAAGTCGCTGATCCACGAAGCGTGGCAGTTGATTCCAATTCAGTTGAGTACACAGAAATCCTGTTGTGGACTGCAATCCGGTTACAAGGATTTTCACAAACTGGGCAGTGATCGCTGGATGGCAATGCTTGGCGGTCATTCGATGACACAGATGCCTTATATTGTCGTCGATGCGGGTACCGCTCTAACGGTCGATGCCGTAGTCGACGGTATGCATAAAGGCGGCTTTATCGTGCCAGGCCTGAGAACGATGCGTCATTCTCTGGCGAATGGTGCTGCGCTTCTGGAAATGACTGATGAAGACGACTTGGATGAAGAAGCGGATACCATGCTGGCCAAGGATACCGCCGGCGGGATTCTTGCCGGTACCCTTTATATGTCGGCGTCCTTTATCAATCATCTGATTTCCGATCTGAATCATCAGGTGGGTACTCAGTTTAAAGTGCTGCTTACCGGTGGCGATGCAGTGCAGCTTGCATCTCTTTTGGACTGTCGTTTTGCCTATGTTCCGGATCTGGTTTTGCTTGGCATGGTGCACATGGTAGAGTCGGTAAAAAATCGCTAATTTTTTGCAAAAAAATAATTGACACCATCGGCTTTGCCTTTATAATACGCACCATCTCGCCGACATAGCACAATTGGTAGTGCAACTGATTTGTAATCAGTAGGTTGGGGGTTCAAGTCCCTCTGTCGGCACCATTATTCTAAACCCCGTGTATAACCCTAATACACGGGGTTTTTTGTTTGCATGTAGCATTTACCTTTTCTTTATCTCTGTAAATTAACGTTCAGCAGGTTTTATTATGACGCCTTGCGGCGTTTCCGATAATGGCAGCTTGTCAGCGTTATGATTTTGTTGATAAAACTTGCTTTGAATTGTACTGAAAACGAGTGAACTGCTATAATGCCCAGGTTTAAATATTAGAAAAGCGGAAGACCGGATGGAACAACAATCAAGTTATACCAAAGAAGAACTATTGGCCTGCGGCCGTGGTGAACTTTTTGGCCCGGGCAATGCTCAGTTGCCTTTGCCGCCGATGTTAATGTTTGATCGTATCACTCATATTTCTGAAGAGGGTGGTGCTTACGGCAAAGGACAGATTAAAGCGGAACTAGATATCAGCAAAGATCTTTGGTTCTTCGAGTGCCATTTCAACGAAGACCCTGTTATGCCAGGCTGTCTTGGTTTGGATGCAATGTGGCAGTTGATTGGTTTCTATCTTGGATGGACCGGTGGTCCGGGCCGCGGTCGCGCACTGGGTTCTGGTGAAGTGAAATTTTACGGTCAGGTATTGCCGACGGCCAAGAAAGTTGAGTACGTAATTGACATGAAGCGCGTTATTAAACGCAAGCTCTATATGGGCTTGGCTGACGCTAAGCTTTTTGTCGATGGCCGCGAGATCTATAGTGCAGCGGACCTTAAAGTTGGATTATTTACGAATACGGATGCATTTTAAGTTATGAGAAGAGTCGTCATTACCGGGATTGGGATTGTTTCGAGTTTAGGAAACAATAAAGAAGAAGTTACAAATTCTTTGAAAAACGGTCAATCAGGGATTGTCTTTGCTCCTGAATATGCTGAAAACGGTCTTCGTTCTCAGGTGCATGGCGCAGTCAAAAACTTAGATTTTAAAGATCATATCGACCGTAAACAGTTGCGCTTTATGGGCGATGCGGCTGCTTACTCTTACATTGCGATGCAGCAGGCGGTTGAAGATTCCGGTCTGACCGAAGAGCAGGTTTCCAACCCGCGTACCGGTCTGATCGCCGGTTCCGGTGGCGGATCCAACTCGAACTCTACCGGTGCGGTTGAAACTGCTCGTGAAAAAGGTGTTCGCCGTATCGGGCCTTATATGGTTACCCGTACAATGGGCTCTACGGTTTCCGCTTGTCTGGCAACGCCTTTCAAGATCAAAGGGCTTAACTATTCAATCAGTTCTGCCTGTTCCACTTCTGCGCACTGTATCGGTAACGCTGTTGAACAGATCCAACTGGGTAAACAGGATGTCGTCTTTGCCGGCGGTGGTGAAGAATTGCACTGGACTATGTCTGTTCTGTTCGACGCTATGGGCGCGCTTTCGACCAAATACAACGATACGCCTGAAAAATCTTCCCGTGCCTATGATGCGGACCGTGACGGTTTTGTTATCGCCGGCGGTGGCGGTATGGTCGTTGTGGAAGAGTTGGAGCATGCCTTGGCGCGTGGCGCGAAGATCTATGCAGAAATCACCGGTTACGGTGCCAACTCTGACGGTTACGACATGGTTGCACCGTCTGGTGAAGGTGCGGTACGCTGCATGCAGATGGCACTGGAAGGTGTTGAAGGACCTGTCGATTATATCAACCCGCACGGAACTTCGACTCCGGTAGGTGACACTAAAGAAGCCGCGGCTATCCGTGAAGTTTTCGGAGATGCAGTTCCTAAGATCAGTTCGACCAAGTCGATGTCCGGACACTCTTTGGGTGCGGCTGGGGTGCACGAGTTTATCTATAGCCTGTGCATGCTGGAAAACGACTTCATTGCACCGTCGATCAATATCGAAACCTTGGACCCTGAGTGCGAAGGTATGCCGATTGTCACCGAACGTATCGATAATGCCGGCCTTAACCGAATGATGAGCAACAGCTTTGGTTTCGGTGGAACCAATGCGAGCTTGGTCTTTGAAAAGTATAAAGGCTGAGATTCCCCGTCTTTTCCTTAGTCAGTAATACGCGGTAAATCGCGCATAAAAAAACCGAGGTTATCCTCGGTTTTTTTATGTCTGACGTTTATCGTTTTAGTGTTTGTCGCTTTAGCGGCACTGGCGATATTGGCTTTTATACAGACGTGAACGGTTGGCGACTTTTTTGGCGATAGGCGGCAACCAATTCTTTTGCAGATAGGTACGTCGTTTATAACCGGTATGCCCTTCATGATAGGCCAGATAAAGCTTGAACGGGTCATCCCGAGAAATCCCTAGACGCTTATAGGATTGGTAGTTGTACCAACCGATAAAATCCAAGGCATCGTCGATATCGTTGCGTTTCGCACTCCATTTACCGGTAGACTTCTGATAGTCGTACCAGGCTTCATCGGTTGCTTGCGCATAACCGTAGGCGCTGGAAGCTCTGCCTATCGGGATGCCAAGGAAATATTCCATTTTGGGTTTGGCATGGGACTTGAAAGTCGATTCCTGATGTATGAAGGCCAGCTGAACCCATGGTGGAGTCCCCCAACGGCGATAAGAATCCTGCGCAGCATCAAACCAGTCGTCATCGTAATAGAAGATCGAGCAGATGTTGTCCAGAGATTTCTTCGGCGGCGGCCCGCTGCTACAGCCGGATATCAACGCGGCCAGTGTGGCCAGTTGAACGCTTAACCATAAGGATTTAGTGACTTTCATTGTTTTGCCCATAGTCGAATGTCATGCGTTGGAATACGCGTTGCTGTCCGTCCAATACTTCAATATGCCACCGTCCCTGGCGACTGCTGCTCATGAGCTGTGTGCTGGTAAGCGAATGCTCTCCTGCGCTCAATTCATAAGACTGCTTCTGTATCTCTAATCCATTATAACGCCATACCAGAAACAGAGTGCCTGCACTATTCAAGCGGACTTGCGTATGGAATGCAAGTTTTCTCAAGTACTTAGGAAGCAACGCTATCGAGTTTGCACTATCTGTCTGCAGGTCGAGAGGGATGTTTTCTGTGTCGGCGACAAGGCGGGGTTGGGCGATTTCTACTTCCAGATTTGCTGTCAATGGCGCCAAGGGCGTTTTGCGCGCTTCCTGCTGTGCATACAGACGTTGTTGATCACTGATATCGCGACGCTGTTCATCGGAAAGCAGGGTGATTGTCTCGGAGTGCGTCTGCGCAATAGCAGAAGAAGGGACCGGAGTTTCAGGTTCTGCGGCGACTTGGGGGTTCTGTTCATGGGCTTGTTTGAGCATTACACCGGCCGTAGCCAAGCCGCCAAGTACCATGATAATCAGCCAGGCGATGCGGTAGCGCCAGTCAGGTTTGTTTAACAACTCCTGCTGGCGAACCATGTCGTCTTGTGCGGCTTGCCAACCTTCAACAAAATATTCGCGCATCCGACCGTCGTGGCGAATGTCGTGCGGCATCTGCGCATGACCTTTTCCGGCCAGGGCAAGGCGATAGCCGGTTTTATAAGCGCGTTGATAGTCCGGATTGTCGGTATCCGCAATCGCCATAATTACTTCTGATCAAAGAGGGCTTCGGTAAAGTCCTTGCTGTCGAACGGGCGCAGGTCGTCGATTTTTTCGCCGACACCGATAAAACGGATCGGAATGTGCGACTGTTCCGCCAAGGCGTAGACAATCCCGCCCTTGGCAGTTCCGTCCAGTTTGGTCAATGTGATCCCGGAAACCTGAACCGCTTCGTGGAATTGTTTGGTTTGGTTAAGTGCATTCTGTCCGGTCCCTGCGTCGATTACCAGCATGACTTCGTGCGGAGCGGTGGCGTCAACTTTACCGATAACGCGCTTCACTTTTTTCAACTCTTCCATCAGGTTGGATTGTGTATGCAAGCGTCCGGCGGTATCGGCAATCAACACATCGATGTTTTTTGCTTTGGCAGACTGAACGGCGTCAAAGATAACCGCAGCCGAATCGGCGCCGGTTTTCTGTGCGATAACCGGGACATTGTTGCGTTCGCCCCAGGTCTGCAACTGTTCGACCGCCGCTGCGCGGAATGTATCTCCGGCCGCCAGCATGACTGATTTGCCTTCCATCTGGAATTTCTTGGCGAGCTTACCGATGGTAGTCGTCTTGCCGACCCCGTTAATACCGACCATCAGAATGATATAAGGGCCGTCGTTGGCTTTCAGGAAATCGTCGATCTCCAGCGGACGGCTCATAGGATCAATGATTTCCTGCAATTGTGTTTTTAGCGCGTCAATCAGTGCCTGTGGATCTTTAAGTTCCTTGCGCGAAACCTGATCGGTCAGATTCTGGATAATACGGTCGGTGGCATCGATTCCGACATCTGCAGTGAGCAAGATCATCTCCAGATCGTCGAGCAGATCCGCGTCGATTTCTTTTTTGCCGAGAATCAGGCTGCTCAGGCTATCGGTAAAGCTTTTACGTGTTTTGCTCAAACCGTCCTTGAGGCGGGCAAAGAGCCCTTTTTTCTTTTGCGGTTCCTCGGCAGCAGCGGTCGCTGCTTGAGTCGGTTGCTTTGGCTCTGTCTCTGGCGTATTTTCGGGGATTGTCGTTTCCGCAAGCGATTCGTCAGGCTTCGTTTCTGCCGCAAGAACCGTTTCGGCAGAAGGGGATTCCGTCTTTTGTACTACTTCCGCCGCTTCTTCTCGTATTGCATCGGATGCCGCCGGGGCTTCTTCTTGGATTTCTTCTCGAGTTTGTTCAGGGGCGGGCTGAGCCTCTTCCGCCGGAATTTCGTTTAGCGCATTACTATCGTTATTTTCTTCGGTTTCGTGTGTTTGTTTCTTTTTGCGGAAAAAGCTAAACATTGAGTTGTTCCTGTTTCAGGGTTTATTAAGACTTGAAATCGTAAGGCGGCTTTATTATAAAGCAAAACACAATGAAATCCTGCATGCCGCGAGCGATAAGCGCTTGCCGGTGAAGCAAAATCGAATCGAAGGGAGTATTTCAGGAATGAAGGGCATACAGAGATTGGGCCAACAGCTGGTTTTGTTGGTTGCTTTCGGGATTGTGAGTGGTTCGGCACTGGCCTCGATCAGCGAATATCAGCTGAAAAACGGCATGCGTGTGGTGGTCAAGGAGGATCACCGGGCGCCGGTTGTGGTGCATCAGGTCTGGTATAAGGTTGGATCGAATTACGAGCCGAATGGCGTTACCGGAATTTCTCATATGCTGGAACATATGATGTTCAAAGGCACGAAAACTTTGCGGCCGGGTGAATTTTCCAAGCGGGTCGCGCAGCTCGGCGGTGAAGAGAATGCATTCACTTCGACTGATTACACGGCATATTATCAGGCCGTCGGCAAGCAGCACCTCGAGGAGGTCATGCGTCTCGAAGCGGATCGCATGCGGCATATTGTTATTACCGATGACGAATTTAAGAAAGAGCGCGATGTCGTTACTGAGGAACGCCGCTGGCGGGTAGAAGATAAACCGGCCGGAAAACTTTACGAACAATTCAAAGCGGCGGCGTTTGTCAGCAGCCCTGCACGTCAACCGACGATCGGCTGGATGCAGGATATCCGTCATTACACAGCCGAGGATGCGCGTCAGTGGTACCGGCAGTGGTACGCGCCGAATAATGCCACTCTGGTCGTAGTCGGAGACGTTGATCCGCAATCCGTTTATCAGTTGGCGAAAAAGTACTATGGCGCCTATGAGCCGGAAGAGATTGTGGCGCCTAAACCGCAGCGAGAATTTAAACAGGAAGGCGAGCGCCGGATCACCCTGCGGGGCGCAACCAAACTGCCCCAGTTGTTGATCGGTTTTCACGCTCCGACCCTGGTGACGGCACAAAGCGACGCAGAAAAAGCCGAAGTTTATGCGTTGAGTGTTTTAAGCGATATTCTCTCCGGTGACGACTCGGCGCGTTTCAGCAAAAATTTGATTCGCGGCAGTAAAGTTGTCGCCAGTGCCGGAAGCAATTTTGATGCGACCGATCGTTTGCAGACGCTGTTTATTCTTAACGCTACACCGAATGAAGGCAAAACGCCGCAAGAGGCCGAGCAAGAGTTGTGGGCGGAAATCAAAAAGCTCCAGCAGCAGCCGATCTCTCAGGATGAACTTGATCGCGTATTGGCGCAGTCCGAAGCGCAGTATATCTATCATCAGGACTCTATTCAGTCGCAGGCGATTATTCTCGGTTCCTTGCTGAGCGTCGGTCTTCCGCCCGATACGCTGGATAACTGGGTGGAGAATCTGCGTCGGGTCACACCGCAGATGATTCAGGCGGTCGCCCGCAAGTATTTCTCGCCGGAGCAACAAACCGTCGCGGTTCTTGTCCCGAATGGAGAGGAGGCGACCGGGCCTGTAACCGGTGCTCTGCCAGGAAAAGGAGTTCATTAATGTTGCAATCAACTTATCGAATCTTGATTACCTTTGTTTTGTTTGTCGTTTCCCTGAACGCGTCGGCGGAGGTTGAAATTCACTCCTGGATGACTGATCGAGGGAGTAAGGTTATGTATGTTCATTCCGCTGAATTGCCGATGCTGGATATTGAGGTGACTTTTGATGCCGGCGCGATTCGCGACGGCGATGCCTGGGGATTGGCCTCTTTTACCGCTGATCTGATCGGAACTGCAACCGACAAGCAGAATGAGGATCAGATTGCCGACCGTTTCAATCGCATCGGTGCACAGTTCGGCGGCGGCGCGGGCCGTGATAATGCCAGTTTTAATTTGCGTACTTTGACTCGCGATGCCGTTATGCAGGAGGCGTTTGAGCAGTATGTCGATGTATTGAGTCAGGCGCAGTTCAAGCCGGAGATTATTGAACGCGAGCGCAAACGTCTGCTGTTAGGGATCAAGCAGAAGTCGATGAAACCGCAGTCGGTGTTGAGTGATCAGCTCTGGGAGACGCTTTATCCACAACACCCATACGGCCACCCGGTCAGCGGAACGGAAAAGACCGTCGGTAAACTGACTCAGGCGGAAATCGCGTCTTTCTACCGCCGTTATTACAATGCCAATAATGCTGTTATCGCCATTGTCGGAAACGTTGATCGCCATCAGGCGCAAGCAATGGCGGACGAGATTTCACAATCCTTGCCGCAGGGCGATAAACCGGCGCCCTTGGCGAAACCGGTTGCGGTGAAAGAAGCCAAAGAGGTTAAAACGGAATTTCCGTCTTCGCAGACCTATTATGCTTTAGCTCAGATCGGAATCGAGCGCGGCAATAAGGACTATATTCCTCTGTTTGTCGGTAATCATCTTTTCGGGGGCAGTGGTTTCGGCTCTTATCTGATGGAAGAGGTGCGTGAAAAGCGTGGGCTGGTTTACAGCGTGTACAGTTATTTTGCGCCGATGAAGCAAAGCGGACCTTTTATGATTGGTCTGTCGACCAAGAATGCCTCCGCCAAAGAAGCCGATGAAGTGGTGCGCCAGACACTGACGGATTTCATGCAGGATTTTTCCGACGAGCGTCTGCAGGCGATCAAGGATAACCTGGTTGGCGGTTTCCCTTTACGTATCGACAGCAACGGCAAGATTCTCGGCTATATTTCCATGATCGGTTTTTACGGATTGCCTCTGGATTATCTTGAGTGGTTCCCGAACCAGGTCGAAAAAGTGACCAAAGTGGATATTCTCTCTGCTTGGAAACGACATATTCAACCGGAAAGAATGCTTAAGTTGATGGTCGGTCAGCCGCAATAAGATCAAGGTTGCGTGTTCAGCCCGCTTGCAGCGGGCTTTTTTATTTCTGCGCTAAAAAAAGAAAGGTTCAGGCGACCGCGCTTTGCGGCGCGGGTTGATCGGTACGCGCTTCCGTGGTGGCATCCGGCATGTAGCGATTACGCTTTTTGGCTTTGATTTTATCGATTTCTACAAAAATGAAGGCGTCGATACAATCGCTGAAAAGGGGGTCGATATTGAAATCGATAAAGCGGCAACCTTTATCTTCGCAGAGTTCGGCGTATTGCTTGAACAGAGTCGGCAGCTTGACGCCCTCCAGTGCAAGCAAGGCATTAAGCTTTTTCAGGCTGCTGCTGTAGTCGCCGCTGAATTCCTGTTCGGCAATCGCCTGACTTGCCGGGCTGATGTTAAACGGCTGTCTGGCGGTGGCTAAAGACTGGAAATCGCCAAACTGTTGCAGGTAGAATCCGGCAATCAATTCTTTGGCGGTTTGCGGATAGGCGTTGGAAAGGCTTACCGGGCCGAACATGTATTTTATGTCCGGATGCTTCTGCAGATAGGCGCCAATACCGAACCAGAGATAATCAAGACTGCGCTTGCCCCAATATTTAGGCTGTACGAAACTGCGCCCCAGTTCCAGCGCCTGCGGCAACTGTTGCTGTAACCGCTCATTAAATTCGAACAGGCTGGTACAGTAGATTTCGGCACCGGTTTTATTACGTTTCTGGGATTCCAGATAGTTTCTACCCAGACGGTAGGCTCCGACAATTTCCCACTCTTCCTCATCCCATAGGACAAGGTGCTGGTACAGGGCGTCGTAATGATCCAGATCGATGGTTTTTCCGGTTCCTTCTTCGACGGTGCGGAAGGTCAGTTCACGTAAGCGTCCGATTTCATGCATGACCGGTGAATTGGCGTCGTAATCAAACAGATAGATTTTTTTGCGATCCTGAGTTTCCCCCAGCAGTTGGCCGTCAATGATCGACTGGCGCAGCGCTTTACGGTCAATCGGGTGCGCAATGGTTTCCATGGTTGGCAGGAAGGGCTTCTTTTTGAGCTTTTTCGGTTTACCCAGGCGGTACAGATGTTTACGGAAGGCGTTGGCCAGGCGTTTCCCTTGAATCTCGGATGCAGACAGTGTTTTTGAACTGATCGCTTTACCGATATGAAACTCGATCTGCTGAGCCTTTTTATTGAACATTTCCTGAACCAGCATCAGTGTTCCAAGCGGCTTATACAGCGTTGATAGACTGTAGAATAGGGCAGAGTTGCGGGCATCGATAAAGATCGGCAGGACGGGCGTCTGGCTTTTGCGGGCAAGTTTCAAGAAGCCGCTTTTCCACGGGCCGTCCTTGACGCCGTTTGGTCTGATCCGCGAGACTTCGCCGGCGGGAAAGATAATCACCGCCTGCTCGTTTTCCAGAGCGTGCAACATCGCTTTAAAAGCGGCTTTATGACTGTTTCCGTTAAGATTGTCGAGCGGCAGGAAAAGATCTTTCAGCGGCTGGATATTGGCCAGCAGGTCGTTGGCGACAATACGCACGTCGGGACGCACCGAGCGCACAAGTTTTAACAATGCCAGTCCGTCCAGTGAGCCGATCGGGTGATTGGCGACAATAATAACTTTGCCGTCGGCCGGAATACGGTTGAGTTGCGCATGGTTGACCTGATAGCTGAACTCAAAGTGCTCCAGAACCTGATCCAGAAAAGCGAAGCCGCGCAAATGCCGGTTGGTTTCGATAAACTGGTTGATCTCGTCTTCGTGCAGCAGCTTTTTGAGCATTTTGACGATAAGCGGATAAGCCGGTTTGGAGGAAAGGTTCGGCCATTTTTCCGCAATGGCTTGTTCGATATGTAGCATGATCTTCTCGCACAGTAACAGTCATTTTAGTCAGCGAGATTGTCCCTCCTGAAGGTGAAGACGGTATGAAGGCGGTATGAAGCTTAAATGACAGTCCGCCGTAGCTCCCGGATTTCATCGGAAAAGACCTTGAATCGGTTTGCAATCGGTTTTTGGACTGCTTGACGAAGCCGTTTTGGGGCTGGTGCGAGAGCGATAAAACTGTAAAAATAGGTTGCGGATCCGTTTGGAAGAGGCCAAACTGCTGCCGCAGGAATTCCGGCTAATGGCTGTGAAAAAAGACCTTTCTCGAGTTATATGCGATTTCGGGAGCGAAACGGTATCCGCTGGAATAAACAGGAGCGATTATGAAAATAGATCTGGATGCACTTAAGCTTGAGCAGTTGTCTATCCTGCTGGCAGTGGTCGAGCATGGCAGTTTTGCGGCCGTTGCGCAGAAACGAAATATCAGTGCCTCATCCATTTCGCGCACCATTCAGGGATTGGAAAAGCAGCTTGGTTTTCCTCTGTTCGAACGCAGCACCCGGCATCTGCAGTTAACCGAAGCGGGGGCGATCTATTGCGAGTCGATTCTGCCGGGGATTGAGATGATCCGTACCGCGCAGGCCAAGGCATTGGACAGCCAGAATACGGTACAGGGAACTTTAAAAGTTACGCTGCCTCCGGGATTCGGTGAGGTTAAAGTGGTGCCGCTGTTAAAAAAGTTCCGCAAGTTGCATCCACAGCTTAAACTCGAATTACTGATTACCGGCGAATGTCTGGATTTCAATAAAGACAGGATTGATGTCGCGGTTCGTGTCGGGGGGCAGATCAGTTCGGATTTTACCGTGGTGCCGCTGACGACGGTTAAATTGTATTTATGCGCTTCGCCGGAATTTCTGGAGCAATATCCGGTGAACTCGTTGGAAGATGTACAGAATGTTCCGGCGCTGCACTTTCTGGATTACGATACCTGGTTTTTCCGCAATCTGTACGAAGAAGATGCTGAAAGAGTCGAGCTGCCGATTCAGCGCACAATCTATGCTTCGAATGTCAGTGCGGTGGGCAAAATGTGTATTGAAGGAATGGGGATCGCCCTGGTTCCGAACTGGTTGATCAACGAAGACTTGCGCAGCGGAAATCTGGTACGTCTTTTGCCCGATTATGAGATCGGCGTGAACGAGTTTTCCTATAAGGTCAGCCTGATCTATCAGGGCAGAGGTTATCTGCCGATGAAAACCCGGGTATTTGCCGAATTTCTGGAGCGTGAATTGAGTGAATTGAATTACTTTCAGGCGCTTGACTAAGCGTCAAGGTTGTAACGGTTGTCGTAAACCGGAGTATGGATAAAGGATATTATGCGTCGACGTACCAGCAAATCTAATTCTCGACGTCAGACTGGTCGAGGAAGCGGGCAGCCCACTGCCGTCGGTGAAGTCCGTCTGATCGGTGGCGATTGGCGCGGTCGTAAACTACCGGTTTTAAGCGCCGAAGGGCTTAGACCGACTTCGGATCGGGTGCGCGAAACGCTGTTTAACTGGCTACAGTTTGAAATCCCCGGAGCAAATTGTCTGGATCTGTTTGCCGGTTCCGGCGCTCTGGGCTTTGAGGCACTGTCCCGCGGTGCGAAGAACTGCCTGTTTCTGGAGTTGTCGGCTGATAACGCGGAGCAGTTACGCAGTAATTTGCAGGTTCTCAAGAGCGATAAAGGACAGGTGCATCAGTGCGACAGCTTGCAGTGGCTCGATCAGCAGGCCACACAGCAATTTGATGTGGTTTTTGTTGATCCTCCGTTTAACCGCGGACTGATGCAGCCGGCTGTGGATTCGCTTTTCAAGAACGGTTGGATCGATTGCGAACATGCCTGGCTGTACCTGGAACAGGAAAAGTCGCTCGATTGGCCGCAGTTACCCGAAGAGTGGCGCTGCTACAGAGAGAAGACCACCTCGCAAGTGCGTTTCGGACTGTTTTGCAAACAAGAGTAACCGCTTTTCAAGTGCGCAAGAGCGCATCAAGATGATCGACCACTTCGGCCCAGTCGGCATCTTCCTGTATTGCCTGACTTAAAAAGGCCGCTTGTCCTTCATTCCAGAATGCAGCTTGCGCCAGAGGCGTCGCTTTATCCACGCCTTTATGACGCTCGATAAAGTTATCAATATCGTTGTCGGAGTCAGGCAGGCCGAGTTGGGCGAAGAGTGCATTAAGCGTATGATCCGGTAATTCCATAAAGCGCTCCTTGAATCACTAAGGGAAAGAAGAGGTTTCTCCTTATGATACAAACTTTTATGTCGCTCGCAAAGTCGGCAGATTCCGGTATCATAGGCGCATCATTTCAATGTCTCGATTGGGAAATTTATGAGTATCACTGCTGTCTACCCGGGAACCTTTGATCCAATTACCTGCGGTCATTTCGATCTTATTGAGCGAGCGGCCCGTTTTTACGACCGGCTGGTTATCGCCGTTGCCGATAACCGCAATAAAAACACGCTTTTCTCTCTCGAGGAGCGAGTGGCACTGGCGAAGGAAGTTACGGCTTGCATGCAGAATGTCGAAGTCATCGGGTTCAGCGGGCTGCTGGTCGATTTTGTCCGCAGTATCGACGGCAATGTTTTACTGCGTGGTCTTCGTGCGGTGTCGGATTTCGAGTATGAATTTCAACTGGCGTCGATGAACCGCAAGTTAGCGCCGGATGTAGAGACCATGTTTATGACCCCGGCCGAACAGTTCTCTTTTATCTCCTCTTCTCTTGTTCGCGAAATTTCCGTGCTCGGCGGCGATGTCAGCGAATTTGTCCATCCCAAGGTGCAGGAAGCCCTGTTTGCAAAATTCCGTCAGACGGATACCGTTTAAAAAAATCGCTGCAGTGATGGTGTCACTTTTTGTTCACTTTGATAGGTGAAATAATCAAGTATGCTTATTAATACTTAAAGACTGGGCAATTAACTCTGTTTTTACACGGAGTTTTTTTTATAACTAAATTTTATTAGTTTTGTTCTTGTTATAGGTTTTAACTATTAAAAGTTTAAGAATAAACAATTGGATCTCCTCGATTTAAAAGGATATTCTTATGCATGCATTAATTAGGTTTATATAAAAAGCGAATTACTCAAAACTTCTTGAAGGAGAAAATGATGGAAGAGACTACTGTTATCGGATTGCCACGTTTGAATGAAGCTGCACCTGCGTTTGACGCGGAAACGACTCACGGCCGTAAAACGCTTGAAGATTACAAGGGAAAATGGCTGATCCTTTTCTCTCACCCGGCAGACTTCACTCCGGTTTGTACCACCGAATTCATGGCTTTCCAGGAGCGTAAAGACAAGTTTGATGCTATGAACTGCGAACTGCTAGGTCTTTCAATCGATTCACACCACTCGCACAACGCATGGGTACTGAACATCAAAGAGAAATTCGGTGTTGATATCCAGTTCCCGATCATTGCGGACTTGGATATGAAGGTGGCTAAGGCTTACGGAATGATTCACGAAGCGGCGGCAGATACTTCTGCGGTACGTGCAACTTTCATTATCGATCCTGAAGGGATTCTTCGTGCGATGGTTTACTATCCGATGTCTAACGGCCGTCAGATCGACGAATTCGTTCGTCTTCTGGAAGCGATGCAGACGTCTGATGCTAACGCTTGTGCGACACCGGAAAACTGGCGCAAAGGCGAGAAGGTCATCGTTCCTCCTGCCGCTACCGTTGAAGAAGCGAAGCAACGTATGACGTCAGGCGAATACGAGTGTGTGGATTTCTACTTCTGCAAGAAATCTCTGTAATTGACAGAGACCCTCGGTTTTAAACCGGTTTAGATCCGGTGTTACTGATAAAGCCACAGTCGAGTTCGCTTGGCTGTGGTTTTTTTATAACAAGAACACCTTACTCTGCTTATGAGAGGAAGGGGATTACAAGGATATACAGATGACATCAGTACAAAAACTTGGTGGTTTTATGGCGGCGCTCGTATTGAGCTTGAGCAGTTTCAGTGTTGCGGCGCAAAGTGTGCCGGCAACTGAATTTCAGGATCAGTTCGAGCAGCCGATCGCGTTGAATGCGCAAACGACATGGGTGCTGCTATCGAGTGATAAAGCTTCCGGAAAGCTGGTCAAAGACAGTTTGGATGCACTTGGGCTGGAAGATCTTGAAGCGAAAAAAGGGCTGTACATTGCCGATGTTTCGGCGATGCCGAGCCTGATTACCAAGATGTTTGCCCTGCCGAAAATGAAAAAATACGCTTTTAAAATGGCCGTCATCAACGACGAAAACCAATTGCAGGCATGGCCTAGAGAGGCTGAAAAAGTCAGTGCGATTCAGCTGAATGCGCTGGAGATTACATCGGTCGAGTATTTTGATTCTGCCGAAGCTCTGCAAGCCTGGATTAAACAGCAGTTTTAAGCGGCTGTTGCATATTGATTGCGTTTAAACGTCGCTCTCTTGCGGCGTTTTTTTTTGCCAGCCCGAAGTCGCGGGCTCGACTTCGTAGGCAGCCCAGCGGGCAAATTCCGAGCGGCGCATACAGTCGGTGCGGACTTTTTCCTGTCCGGCTTTACGGACAAAGATCACAAACTCTTTTTCACCGACGTTAAAGTCGTCTTCGACCAGCTCGACAATCTGCCGTACACTCCAGTTTTTACCAACTGCGCCATTGCTGTAATAGGCTCCGACTTTAAGTTCTTCCGGAGCGATCGGCGGTGCCGGTTCCCATAGATGAGTCAGCTCGAGAATACGTTTGACTTCCTGTTCATTGATGTCGACAAAATTATCAATTTTGGCCAGAGCGCTGAGGAAGTCTTCGTATGACAACTCCGGACGGACTATCGGCAAAGAGTCGGCGTTCTTTTTGAAATGATTCGAGGCCAGATAGATCGGATAGCGTTTATGGCTGAAACTGTGAAAGAGCACGCCGGTCGCCAGCAAGATCAGAAGGTTAACCGAAAGGGGGTAGAGTAAAAAGTCGTAATTGATTTCCCCCATCTGGTGCGATTGAGCGGCGAAAACCACGGTTAGCGCCGTCGCGCCTCCTGGAGGATGAAGGCAACCCAGAGCGTACATGGCAAAAATGCTCAGACTGACGGCGGCGGCAATCAGAATCAAGGGATCGAGCAGAGTGCTCAGATACAATGTCAGTGTGATTCCGACCAGAGCGGAAACCAGATGGCTACCGAAAACCGGCCACGGCTGTGACATGGAACCATGCGGCGCGGCGAACAGTAAAACCGCCGAAGCACCGATGGATGCGGTCATCAACCAGGCGCTCTCCGGTGGGGCCCAGTGATGGCTGATGACCGCTACGGCCAGAACGCCGAAGAATCCGCCTAGGGATGAGTACAGCCTTTCATGCAGCGAGTCTCTGCGCGAAGTCGGTGCCATAAAGGCGTGCAGGTGCATTAGCCAGCGCCGGTTTGTAAGCGGTTTAATGATCCCCTTTAATCGCACCTGTTTGCTCCCTTGTGCATTACCCGAAAACGATCTCTTTGTCGTTGAACGGATTAATTCTATCAAGCTTTGTTCAGCCCCACTAGAAGGCGGATGAAAACTTTACAAGGTTAATCGCCTGCTAGAGCTTTGAATATAAAGCATTTTGCTTGCATGTGTTTATTGGCCTCCCTATAATGACGAAACGTTGTGTATTTGGGGGAATATCGAGTGGATAAGCATCAACCAGAACATCTGGTGCAGTCCTTTTTGCTGGGCTCTCGGCAGACCCGTTCCGGACAGCGCCGTCTTGAACTTTTGAATAAGCTGTCTTCTCTGGGCTCTCTGTCTAAAGCCGCCAAGGCGTGTGGAATGAGTTACAAGGGTGCCTGGCAGGCGGTCGAAGCGATGACCGAAGCGGCCGGCGAAAAAATCGTCATAGCGCAGAAGGGCGGTTCCGGCGGGGGTGGTATGGAATTGACCGATGCCGGCAAGCAGCTGCTGAACGCTTATTTGTTGTTTCAGGAGCAGATGCAACATTGGATGCGCCATCTCGAAGAGCTTTCGCCGGGAGTGTTGTCGCAACTTGATATTATGAGGAAAATCTCGATGAAAACCAGCGCGCGAAACCTGTTTCATGGGACGGTCAAATCAATCAAAAAGGGCGAGGTAAACTGCGAGGTCGTACTCTCGGTAGGCAAGGAAACAGAAGTCGTCGCCCAAGTGACGCCAAGCAGCCTTGAGCGTCTGGGGCTGGATATCGGCAGCGAGGCTTACGCGCTGATTAAAGCGAGTTGGGTGCTGCTTGCCGAAGATATCGACGGAAAATTCAAAACCTCGGCGCGAAATCAGTTTTGCGGCAAGGTTGTAGAAATGGAGCAGGGCGCGGTTAATAGTGACGTCACGCTCGAGCTTGAAGGCGGGAATAAAATTTCAGCTATCGTGACCAACGAGTCGGTCTCGGCTCTTGGGCTCGAGAAAGGCGGCAAGGCTTGTGCTTTGGTCAAGGCTTCGCATGTTCTTCTGGCGGTTGCGGACTAGATTCTCTAGCGATCTGTCTGTCAGGCATATCTGATTCCCGATTGGTTTCGGGAATTTTTTTGAAATTCGATATATAAGTAACTACATATAACTTTTAGTTATGAAAGGTGGGGAAAGATGAGAAAGACATTTTTAGCAGCGGTTTTGGCCGGAACTCTAGGGATTTTCTATAGTGCGCTGGTTATGGCCGAGACGGCGACGATTGCAGTCGCGGCGAACTTTACCAAAACCATTGAAAAAGTCGGTGAGCAGTTTTCAAAAGAGACCGGTCACAGCGTGAAATTTTCCTTCGGGCCAACCGGTAAACTGTATGCACAGATTAAAAATGGCGCGCCTTTTGATGCTTTTTTCGGTGCCGACGAGCGTCGTCCATTGAAAACGGTTGAAGACGGTCTGGGGATTAAGCAGAGTTATTTTGTGTATGCGCAGGGACAGATCGCTCTGTACAGCGCCCAGTACCCGGTTAAAGAACAGCCGCTGGAAGTACTCAAACAAGCGAAATTCAACCACTTGGCGATTGCTAATCCGCGTACTGCGCCATACGGTGAACGTGCTCAGGCGTTTTTGAAAAGCAAGGGGTTGTACGATGGCGTTAAAAAGAAACTGGTGAACGGGGAAAGTATCGCCCATGCTTTCCAGTATGTTGCTACCGGCAATGCACCGATCGGTTTTGTCGCGCTGTCGCAGCTGGTTGATCCGCAGAGCCCGGTTTATCAGAAAGGACAGTATTGGATTGTTCCGCAGCAGGAGTATGCGCCGATCAAACAAGGGGCCTTGATTTTGAAGCGCGGTGAAAATAATGCAGCGGTCAAAGCTTTTATGGCATTTATCAAAACGCCGCGGGCATTAGAAATTATCCACTCTTACGGCTATAGTACGCCTTAAGCTAGATTCTGCATTGCAGATTGTCTTGAAGCCACGAAAAACGCAAAGAGCGCAAGGACGATTACAATTGTCGTGTTCTCTGCGAAGTTCGTGGTTCGTTTTTTCTATGGGTTGAATGAAGATGGTTGAAATTTTTGGTGTTGAGGTCAGTCTGGAACCGATCTGGCTGACTCTGGAGGTCGCCGCCTGGACAACGACTATCCTGCTGGTGATCGGTACCCCGTTGGCCTGGTGGATGGCGCGGATGCAGAGTTCGTCGAAAATCGTGCTTGAAGCGCTGGTGGCTCTGCCTTTGGTTTTGCCGCCGACAGTTCTGGGTTTCTACCTGCTGATTATTCTTAACCCGAACGGTTATGTTACCGAATTTCTGCGTTTTTTCGGTTACGAAGGACAGCTGACCTTTACCAAGCAAGGGCTGATTGTCGGCTCGGTTTTCTATTCTTTGCCGTTTGCCGTACAGCCGCTGATGCATGCGTTTGAAGCGGTGCCGCAAAAGCTTCTGGATGCAGCGGCGACTCTGCGCGCCGGAATTTTGGATCGCTTCTTCAGTATTGTGCTGCCGCTTTCTCAGCGTGGTTTTCTGGTCGCCGCGACACTGACGTTTGCACATACTGTCGGTGAGTTCGGAGTGGTTCTGATGCTCGGCGGCAATGTGCCGGGGGAAACGCGGATGGTTTCAATCGATATTTTCGACCATGTGGAAAGTCTGGAATATGATCAGGCGCATATACTCTCGGCAATGATGCTGATCTTCTCGCTGCTGGTGCTCATGCTGGTGTACGGGATTAACCGCCGATTCGGAGTCAAGGTAGGCTAGATTGCGCTAAAACTCGGCCTCTGTGTTCTCATGCGCTCATTGATGGATTGATGAACTTCGCTCTGAGCACTTTGATGGCTAAATTTTATCTGTAATCTTGATTGAGTTTTTAAATGGAAAAAATATGACTACTTTGCGCGGAAATCTAAGATTAAAGCTCGGTAACTTTGAACTGAACTCTGGTGACTTTGAACTGCCGTTACAGGGCGTCACGGTGCTGTTCGGTCGTTCCGGATCGGGTAAATCGACGCTGCTGCGAGCGATCAGCGGGCTGGATAAAAACACTCGCGGTAGCCTGCATTTTGCCGGGCAGGTTTGGCAGGACGGAAAGAAAACCTTAGCGCCGCAACGGCGTCATATCGGTTTTGTGTTTCAGGATGCGGCCTTGTTCCCGCATATGACGGTCCGCCAGAATTTGCTGTATGCCTTGAAGCGCTTGCCGAAAGGTGCTGCTCAGCCGGATTTTGACGACATAGTGACACGGGTCGGCATTGCCGACAAGCTTGATCGCGGGGTGAATTTCCTATCCGGCGGCGAGAAACAGCGCGTAGCCATCGCGCGTGCTCTGCTGACCAGTCCGCAGCTGCTGTGCATGGACGAGCCGTTATCGGCGCTGGATTGGCGTGCGAAAGCGGAGATGCTGACTTTAATCGAAGAGGTGTTGCAGGCCTATAAGATCCCGTTACTCTATATTACCCATGCCCCGGCTGAAGTCGAGCGATTGGCCGATCGGATCGTGTTTATGCAACAGGGGGGAATAGAACGTGTCGAAACTCTGCAGCAGGCGTTGTCACGTCCCGATTCACCGCTGTTTGACGACGAAGGTGCTGTTTCGGTGCTGGAAGGCGAATCACAAGAGATTGAGCACGGTTTGCGTCCGCTGAAGATGGGCAACCGGACGCTTTGGCTCTCCGACATCAGCGAACTGCATAAATCCAGAGTTCGTGTGCGGGTTTTGGCCAGAGACGTTTCTCTGGCGCTTTCCGATCCGCAGCATCTAAGTATTATCAATCATTTGTCGGCCAGAGTGCTGGAGCTGATTCCGGAAGGACAACACCGCATGCTGGTACGTCTACAGCTGGAAGACGGCCAGAAACTATTTGCCGAGATTACTGAACATTCGGCCAGACGTCTGGAGATAACTCCTGGGCTTGAGCTGTTTGCCTTGATTAAATCGGTTGCTTTGGCGGAATAAGACACTCCGCCATAGAGATTTATTGGGCCCGGTTTGAGGTTTCCAGCAGGAAAGGAATCTGGATCTGTTTACCGTCGTTCTGAGTCAGCATCAGCGTCAGTTGCCAGTACATTTTCTCTGCAGTGCAGAAGGCGAGCATCGAGGTTCCGACCCAATGGTTCGGGCGGGTTGATGTTAAATGTACGCGGTTGTAGCCCATATACATATTGATACCGGAAATATCCAGTTTCACTTCGGTCGGGTTGAGGTTCTCCAGATCCAGTTGAACGCCCAGCGGGCGGGCGATCGGAATCGGCTGTGGGTCAATACGCAAAGTGACCTTGGCGCCCTGATGTTCGGTTGTGCAAGGGCCTTTATGCAGATTGCAGTTTTCGACGGTCGGCCACTGGTCGATGTCCCCTTGCGATTTTTTGTCGCATCCGGCAAGGAGTGAGATCAGGGCCGTGAACAATGCGACGAATAAAATCCGTCGGGTGCGGATAATCTTAAACATTCTGTTACTGTCTCCGGGAATTATCGCTTAATATTAGCGGCGCTCTTGCCTGCGCTCAAGTCCTGTTTTCCGTTCGTCATCCGATCTTAAAGATATATTAAGCTTCGCGACTCTTCTTCGGTCGACGTGGTTTTTTCAGCGGCTGGCATTGCGGGCAGAAAAAACTGGCGCGCTGATTGATGATTACTTTCTGAATGCAGTGCCCGCAGTGTGGGCAGGCTTCGCCCTCCTTGCCGTAAACATGGAGTTCCTGAGCAAAGTAGCCCGGTTTGCCCTCCGGGCTCATAAAGTCTTTTAAAGTCGTTCCGCCCTGGCGAACCGCGCGGTTCAGGACGGCTTTAATGTTGCCGACCAGAATTTCGCACTGCTTTTGACTCAGTTGATTGCCGGGCGTCTGCGGATGGATGCCGCTCAAGAACAGTGATTCGTTGGCGTAGATATTGCCGGCACCGACCACGATTTCACTGTTCATGACCAGGCTTTTTACCGCAACCCGGCGATTATGTACCTTGCGAT
This sequence comes from Thiomicrorhabdus sp. 6S3-12, assembly GCF_017571475.1. Taxonomy (GTDB): domain Bacteria; phylum Pseudomonadota; class Gammaproteobacteria; order Thiomicrospirales; family Thiomicrospiraceae; genus Thiomicrorhabdus. The sequence goes on from NZ_JAGETW010000010.1 coordinate 21,666, forward strand.
AGAAGTAATTGCCGTTAAAGGCGTCGTCAAACGGTTCCGGAGCCAGTTTGCCGAGCAGTTTATGGTCGTTGATGTTTCCGGCTTCGACAGGATGCCAGAGCACGGCTCCGAAGCGCCTTGGATCATTCAGGCGCAAAAGTTGTCCACTTGTTAACAAGATATCCACATGGTCGTGTTTTTGCACCGCTGCGTTTCTCGGCAGAACGCGCAAGGTTCCGGACATGCCGAGATGGATAATCAGGGTTCCGACGGCGGTCTGCAGCAACAGGTATTTTCCGCGCCGGCCGACGGACAGAATTTTCTGCCCGGTCAGTATTTCCGGCAGGCGGGGTTCGATCTCCCAGCGTAGCTTGGGGGTGCGCAATATCACCGCTTCGATTGTTTCCTGCTCGCAGGCCGGCGCGATACCGCGGCGGGTGGTTTCAACTTCGGGTAATTCTGGCATGACAATCGCTTAATGATTTTTAAAGCGCTCATTATATTGGAATTTTGTCACCCGGTCGGAATTTGCCGGTAAAGGAATGATGAGAATTCGACTGGCAGATTTGAGATTCCGGTCGATATAACAATTAACAGCACAAAAAAACTCCGCATAGGAGGTAGAGGTCATGAGACAGTTTAATATTGAATTTAACGGCTATGATTACGTCGTCGTAGAACAGGGGCGGGTAATCGTTGCCTTTTCGACTCTGGAAGATGCCTTCGAGGCTAAAAGAGAGTTTGAAGAAAAGCCTGCTTGCAGCATTGATTTGAAAGTTCCGCCGGCGATGCGCCTGGCTAAAATGCAGTTGTATGGCGTTGCTTCGTAGGCAGAAGCCGATTACGGGGAATAATCTTCGGACATAAAAAAACCCGATCTTGTGGATCGGGTCTCTCAAGGTAATCTGGGTAAGATTACTTGATTTTCGCTTCTTTGAACAAGACGTGTTTACGAACGATTGGATCGTATTTCTTGATCTCGAATTTGCCAGCCATGTTCTTCTTATTCTTATCAGTCGTATAGTAATAAGCAGACTCAGTTGACTTTAGTTTGATCTTATCGCGCATGATTAGTCTCCTTAGACCTTCTCACCACGTGAACGCATATCAGCGATCACAGCGTCAATACCGTTCTTGTCGATGATGCGCATACCAGCAGTTGATACGCGTAGTTTTACAAAACGGCTCTCAGCTTCCGACCAGAAACGGTGCGACTGCAGGTTTGGCAGGAAGCGACGACGAGTTTTACGGTGAGAGTGGGAAACATTGTTACCGACTACAGGACGTTTACCTGTTACTTGGCATACTCTAGACATTTCTCAATCCCTTCTAGTATATGAATTCTCAGTTAATTGCTTGAATTAATTGAGGATTCGTTAAATAAAAATATTCGAATATTTCTATATTTATTGGCCCGCGCAAAAAGGCGGCGATAAATAAGAACGCGGAATTTTACAAGAACATTTAATGAATTGCAATCATTTCCAATGATTTAACTCTAAGCACTGTAAAACCCGCAAGGTCCGGTGAAAAAACAACTGGATTTCAATAGTTTAATTATTCATTAAACCTCGCGGAGGATTTGGCTGTACCCGCTGCTCAGTCATCGGTTTTATTGCAGATATGGTACATAATCAGGGAGATAGGTACCGCCTTCCGCAAAGGGTTTGTTTTCCTCAATTAAGGTGATTCCATCGCCCGCTTTGTAATCAAAACGTGTCGGGTCATCCAACTGGATAGAGCGCTCGCTAATGATGTCTCCGAACTGGTAAGGCGTTCCGTCATTTTTCACTTCTGCAATCGTGTCATCCCGATAATGATAGTAGCTGATCGGGGTTTCGGTAAAAACGTCTTTACCGTAAATATAGCGCTGGGTTGCAACTACCTGACGATAACGACGGGCATTTTCAATGGCATCGTTCGCTTCCGGATAAAGCAAGAAGCCTTTGATGGTTCCGTCGGCATTCAAGTAATCCTTGCGCTGCACATATTCTCGTAATAACGTCTGACGCTGGGTAACGCTTTGTTCAAAGCTGGCCGGCGAATCTGTTTTGATATCCGTCCAGTTCGCGCTATAGCCATTGTTGGTATTAATGGTCTGGCTCAGTTGCGCCTCTACGGATTGCGACATAACCCCGTATAAGTTCGCACTGACGGTATGGTTCAACAATAGGGCAAACTCGCCGATACTCGCATGACGGTTGATTGGCTCCGGCGTTGTCGATACGGCAGAACCGTTGACGAGCGTCGTGCCCAGATAATCCATTTCTTTCCACCCTAGATCCGAATCGAAAGAACGCGGGAACGACCAGGTGCTGTCGACGGTATTGCCGGTTCCGCTGGTAAAGTTCGGATCTTTTGTTCCCGGATGGAAGCCGGAATGACAGCCGATACACTGTGTCAATTCGGCACGTGTTTGCGGACGTAAAGCGCCGTCTTTGTCTTCAATATATCCCGCGAGTAACCAGCCAGAACCGTTGTCTACCCATCCCTGTTCGTCATTGCCGTAAATCTGGTCGCCCGTTCCTTCGTCCGGTCTTGCTTCCATCGGGTTAAAGTCTTCATCTTTGTACATATAACGGACTTCTTTAACCCGGGTTGCGCGCATGCCCGGTAATTTGCCGCCGGTACCGTCTGCGAGGGTATCGACATAATGAAGCGGGTGTGCCAGTTCAGTGCCTTGAGGGTAGCTTCCGGCAACGACCTCAATATCGGTTGCCGCACCATAATAGGTTGTCGGCGATGTGTCTGTCAGACGGTTTTGAATCGCATCCCGTAACAATTCAAGGTTTTGTTTGTAGGTGGCTAAATTGAAGTCGCCGGAATTGTCTTGCATGAATTTGGCCGGCAGTCGGATATAGATTCCGGAAACCGAGCCGGTCATCGGGCTGAAGATCCCATACGGCATAAAATTAATGGCGCGCCAGCCGGTATTACCGCCAAACTCATCCGAAAAATAGATGTCTTGTTCATTATTCGAACGGATAAATCCATCGCTGTCCGCCGGAAGTGCTGCAGGGTTCAGGCCCGGTAAAAGACGGAACGGCTGGTTATAGCCGCTGTCCCAGTCGGTGCTTTTCCCCAATCTTTGGTTGTAGGCCGCCTGCCAGTTATCCTCTTGAATATAATCCTGCATTATCCAGGTGTTGGGGTCGATCCCCATTGCGTTGACGGCTGCCGATAGGGTTTCTGGCGAAAGGGTGTTGAGCCAGTAATTTTTGGCGGCGCTAGGGGCTTGCGCACTGTAGGGTTCGTAGCCGTAATCGAGTTGAAAGTTAACTAGCGGAACTTCCCCCGCCTGAGGATTGTTGTTGCCGAGCCCTAATTTGTATAAACCGTTTGTATGGCAAAACAGACAGGCATTTTGGCGTCCCAGACTGGTTTCGGTATAGCATTGTGCCGGAATCTGCGGATAGGGATTGCCCTCAAAAACGACGGGATTGATATAGCTACCGGTAAGGGCGGATTGGGTGAGCGCCGTTGGGGCGGTTTCTTCCGTCGTGCTGCTACTGCCGCAGCCATGTAAGACAAATACCGATCCGGCCAGTAGAAATAGTAACTTAATAGGCATCATACAATTTCCATTCATAGTGTTCGCTACGCAAAAAGCCAGCATTAAGCTGGCTTTAAGAATCCAAGGTTTATGGATTATTTGATAGCAGGCATACCGCCGATGTAACCGAAGTTACCATCAAATTTGTCGATTTGACCTGTTGCTTCTACAGCGGCTTCCATTGTCGGATCCATAGTGCTGATATAGTCACCGTGGTGCTGAGAGTTAGACATGATGTAAGCGAAGCCATCCATGTTTTCTACCGCTTGCAGACCTGTTGCTTCAGCTCCGGCTACGTTGGAAAGAATGCGAGAAAGCTTTTTAGTATCGACGTTATAAGCCCAGACGAAGTTGTTTACGTGAGTACCAGAGTCTTCACCGATAAACAGAGTACGCATCTTCTCAGAGAAAGAGATGTTATCTGTGTTGGCGATGTGATCAGGATCTGCCGTGTTACCTAGCGCATCGGTTGCGATGTCTCGTCCGATCAGCTTGTCTTCAGCATGCATAGAGGTTACGACATAGTCTGACTCGATTCGGGCACCGGTATCGTCAACTTGGCCAGGAGTCATCGGCAGAGTGAAAGTGACACCTGCATTGATTTTAGCCATTTTGATGTGTTCCATCTCAGCCGGCAGACCGTTGTCTCTCATCCCTTTGTCCAGATAGGAAATCGCCATATACAATTTCTTATCGGCATCGTTAACCGCGATACCTTCCATTTTGTTGAATTCGACTGTCGCGCCGCTCAATGCAGCATAACGGCGAGTTTCAAGGAAAGCGGCCGCTTTTTCCATGCCCGGCTTAACGGCCAAACATTCATCAAAGGTAGAGCCTGCGCGAACACGGGTGGTTTGAACACCGTCAACAGCCGGACAGGTTTCGGTTGCAGAGTCGAAAGTGCCGTTGTAGAAGATGTCGTCAAAGGTGGTGGTGTCGGCAAGCGTTTTCACTTCGGCATCGGTTGCAGAACCCAGTTTAATCCAGCTGAAATCACCGCTGTAGGAGGTACCGTTTTGGGTGAATTTACCTGCATATAGGCTTCCTGAAGATAGGTCTTCCGCTTTGTCGGCAACATACATGAACAGTGCAACGTTAGTACCGTCGTCTCCGTAGTAAACCGTGCGCGAATCAGGCATAACTTTCCCTGCTTCCCAGGTACCGCGTCCCATTGAGTAGTGTTTGACGACATCTGTTGTGCCATCTTCATGAACCGTTACTTCCGGGAAGAAGCCATAGTGATACGGGTTAGCTACTTGTGTGCTGTTGAAGTACATATTGGACATTGCCGTAATCGCGGCATCCGTTCTGCTGTAGCTGCTGTTTAGAGGGTTGTACTGCATGTCGTAGTCTTCTTCAGAACCGAGGTGGGTGTTCCAAGGCGTTTGAGAACCAAAACATGGAATCCACAGGCCGTCAACATTCGAGAAGTTGATCGGTGCCTGGTCAACGGCAGTTAGCTCACCTGTTTTTGCATCTTGTTGCATTTCAGTCAGAATCATTCCCATAGGTGCACGGCTCGGCGCGCGAGTTCCGTCAGAAATAATCCAGTCATATTCCAAGTGAGAAACCATATAAATTTTGTTACCGACTTTCAAAAGACTGTTTGAATCCGGTGTTTCGGCAACAAGAGGCATGCCCAGTGAATCTTGCAGTGGGTTCATGTCCATATCATATAGCTGACCAGCAGGATTAGCGTTAGATCCAACCTTGCTGGTGGTACCGAAAAGCTTTTTATACGTCAGAGGGAATGTCTCGGTCGAACCATCCGTATAGGTGATGATTGCAGAAGATTCTGTATAAGTGGTCGCCATTTTTTCAGCAGTTGTCGGTGCCGCAGTGCTGGTGAACTCAATCGATTCGAATGAACGCGCATCCATGATTGCGCTGGTCAGATCACCGTCAGAAACGTCTTGATTGCATCCACTAAGCGTTATGAAAGAACCAGCTAGAAGCGCGGTTACGGCATAGTGTAGTTTGTTAAGCTTCATTTTCTTATCCCTAAAGTTTGGTTGGTTGTTTTGCAGGAACAGAATCTTAGGGTGAGAATGTGACAAACAAGTAAACGCTAATTGACAGCTATTGGAAGGTTTTATGACAGGGGTGGATTTAATTTATGGCACTGTTTTCAAAGCCCTGTCAGAAGGCAATTGAATTACAACCAGCCCGAAGGAGTAAGCTTTTTTGTTGATGCCACGTGTATTCGGGGAGACAATCCGAATTCTTTGAAACCGGAGCGTTTTGTATGCTGGGGTCGGCGCAAGTAAGTTACAGTAATGTTACTTTTGCCTTTGGTTCCGCCGTTTTATGGCATTTTGCCGAGCTGGACCAGAGAGTGCCAGCGGCCGGAATCACCGAGAATGATATGATCCAGCGTGCGGATATCGACTAACTGCAAAGCCTGAGACAGTGTTTCGGTGATTCGAATATCCGCTTCACTCGGACTGGGATCGCCGGACGGATGGTTGTGAGCCAGTATGACGGCGGCGGCATTACTCTCCAGCGCACTTTTTACAACTTCTCTGGGATGGATGCTGGCCTGATTAAGCGTTCCGGAAAACAGTGTTTGGTAGTGAATCAATCGGTGTTGCTGATCGAGCAGAAGGATTCCGAAATATTCTCGATTCTGATGACCTATTTCAAACGCCAGAAAGCGGGCGACCGCTTCCGGCGATTGCATGGCATCCCCTTTCTTCAAACCGCTTTCGAAGTGACGCCGCGCCATTTCCAGAACGGCCCGGAGTTGCACATATTTCGCATCTCCGAGCCCTTTTTCCTGACAGAACTCCTGATGTTCGGCCTTTAAGAGGGCATCCAGCGAGCCAAAGTGGTTTAATAATGATTGAGCCAGATCGACTGCGCTCATGCCTTTGACCCCCACTCTAAGAAATATTGCCAGCAACTCGGCATCGCTTAAACTGCGGGCGCCGAACTCAAGTAGTTTTTCTCTGGGTCTTTCCAGACGATGCCAGTCTAAAATCGTCATATCGGTTCCCTGATTTACTGTTGGGGAAATGTCGTTTGAATACTTATATTAATTGAAAAAGGGATTTATTGATAATGTTTAGTGTCGAAATGCAAGTTAGGGATCATGAGTGCGATCTGCAGGGAGTGGTCAATAATGCGGTCTATATGAATTATCTCGAGCATGCCCGTCATCAGTACCTCCATTCTTTAGGGATTAACTTTGCCGATTACACGGCGCAGCAGATTCATCTGATGCTGGTGCGTGCCGAACTGGATTTTAAAGCCTCGCTCAAGCCGAACGATACCTTTAAGGTGACGGTAAAAATGCAACGCGAATCGCGGATCAAGTATGCGTTTATTCAGGAAGTGATTCGGCTTGCGGATGATAAAGTCATGCTTAGGGCAAAAAACATCGGCGTCGCATTAAACCCTAACGGTAAACCGACCGCTTTCAAACCATTTGATGATGCCATACAAGATTAGTTGCCAGTCGATCAGCTTTTTCTGGCGACCCCCGTCGTTCCTGTTTTGCTTAAGGACGTTAATTAAAGCCGGCCTCCACGCCCTGTAGGCAGGCTTTTGCTGAATTAGGGACATAAGTCTTATAGGACATTTGTCCCCTTGTAGTGAATCCTCTTCAGGCGGATACTCATGGTTTATCACTCTCGGTGTTGTTTGTTCTTTTATGCCGGGAATGGTCGCTATGCAAAATGATAAATCAGGAATCTGCTATGACTAATCTTAATGCCCGAAAATGGCCTGCGATTTTGACGGTAAGTTCGTTGGGCTTGCTGCTCGCTGCTTGCGGTGGAGGCAGCAGTTCAGACATAACCACCCTGTCGGCCGATACAGCAACCGTTTCCGGAACCGTTCCGGGAACCTTGATCGAGGCTTTCTGCGCCGACGGCCGCTATTTCAGCACCCATTCCGAACAGAACGGCACCGCTGAGCATCCTTTTGAACTGGAACTGCCGGTCGGTCTCGCCTGCCGTCTGGTTATGACCACTAATGAGCGTGCTCAGAACCGTATCATTACGGCAATCCAGTTACAGGCGAACGGCGAGACGGGCGGTAATTTTGCCCTGAACTCGGCATTGAATCTCGGCTATGTACCGCTGGCTAAAGACGACGATGGTGATGGCGTAGACGATATCAGCGGCCAGAATGTTATCGACAGTAACGGCGATGGCGTTGTCGATGATCCTCTTGCGCATGATCTCGGCAACAACACTGCCTTGATGGTTCGTCAGCTCTCGAATGATCCGCTCGACACCGATGGGGATGATATCCCTGATTACTATGAAGATGACGATCACGACGGCGTGAACAATCACGAAGACGACGATGACGACAATGACGGTACTCCGGATAGCAGTGATGAAGATAATCACGATCATGATGGCGACGGTATCGACGACGACTATGACCGCGATAGCGACAATGACGGATCAGACGATAACAGTTCGGGCAGCAGCCCCTATACCCCTGTAGAGAATTATGCGGTGACGCGCGGGCGTTTACTCGCATCCCAATGTGCGCAATGTCACGGTACTAACGGCCATTCAACCACTTCATGGGATTCGATCGCCGGCGAAAGCGCCGGGGAAATTGTCGAAGAGATGAACGAATACCCGACATCGCACATTATGGGGGCTCAGGGAATCGGTTATACCCAGAGCGAAATCGAAGATCTTGCAGCCTATCTGTCATCCCTTGCGTCAGACAGTGAAAGCGATGGCTATGACGAAGAAGACGAAAGCGACGACTAGGAGGATTTATGAGTCAGCAGAATAAGCAAAATATTCAAGGAAAAACACTCTCGCGTCGCCAGCTTTTTAAATATTTGGGGATCGGGGTAACGGCGGCGGTCGCTCCGTCTCTGGCGATGCAGACCCGCGCCGCCACCCTGCCGCATGTGATCGTTGTTGGAGGCGGTTTCGCCGGCGCGACGGCAGCGAAGTATTTGAAAATGTGGGGTGGTTTAGGCGTTGAAGTGACGCTGATTGAACCGAACAGCGGCTATGTCTCGCCGATTCTCAGCAATCTGGTACTGAATGGTCAAAAGAGCATCGCGAACCTGACTTTCGGTTATCAAAGTCACCAACAGACTTACGGCGTCAATATGATGCATGCCATGGTCGAATCGATTGATAAGGCGGCACATACTGTTACCTTGTCCACTGGACAGACGCTGAGTTACGATCGTCTTGTGCTGGCACCGGGGATTGAGTTTATCGCCGCTACCGGTCATGACTTCGATAAGGTTCCGCACGCTTGGAAGGCCGGGGTTCAAACCGAACTGCTGAAAAGTCAGCTGGATGCGATGGGCGATGGCGAGCATTTTGTAATGACCATCCCTAAAGCGCCGTACCGCTGTCCTCCGGGGCCATACGAGCGAGCCTGTGTGGTGGCGGATTTTCTGAAAAATGCCAAAGGTTTCGGTAACACGCAAATTACCGTGCTGGACGAAAATGCCGATATTACCGTCGAGGCGGCGACTTTCCATGCCAAGTTCGACGAATACGGCGTACATTATGTCGCTAATGCCGCAGTAACCGAGGTCGATTCGGATAATCGAATTGTTTCCTATCAAGTCAGCGGTGGCGCTACGCAAAGCATCGACGCCGATGTTTTAAATGTAATTCCAAACCAGAAAGCCGGACAGATCATTTTCGATGCAGGTCTCAATAGCGGAAACTGGGCGCCGGTTAACCCTCTGACCTATGAATCGACTTTACAGGAAGCTATTCATATCATCGGTGATTCGCAGGGAACCGGTCAGCCGAAGGCAGGGCATATCGGAAACTCCGAAGCCAAGGTCTGCGCCGATGCGGTATTACGCTCATTGAACGGTTTGGCCCCGGATCCGGCACCGAAAACTAATTCGGCCTGCTATAGCCCGGTATCGCGTACCGAAGCGACCTGGCTGACCGCAGTGTACGAGTACAATAGCGGTACCGGTCAGATGCAGCCGGTCAGTACGGCCAGCTATCCTTATGCCAGCGGGCCGAGCAGCAGCAACTACAGCGCAATGTTCAGCTGGGCAGGCAACCTGTTCAGCGACACCTTTGCCTAGCGCTTAAGGTTCTTTTCGTTGTACTGGCAGCCCGTGGCCTTTTGGTCACGGGCTTTTTTATGCCTAGTCGTTATGGGTAAGGGACGAAAGGGTGAAAGGTGCGGTGATTGCATCGTTACGAAACAGGGACGGCGTTTGGAGTGATGCGATAAGCGAAATGTGTTTACTCTGCCTGGAACAGTAAGTCTTCAAAGAAAAACGCAGTTAATTCATGGCGTCCGGAGACGGCGGCTTTCTTGTACAGATTCGATGCCTGCTGGCGGACCGTTTTTTCTTTAGTGTTGCGGATTTGAGCAATCTCTTCCAGGCTGAGACCTTTGAGTAGGAGCAAGGCGACTTCTTTTTCGCTAGGCGTTAATTGCCATTCCGTCAGCTGGTGCTGAATGAGTTTGGAAAACTCGCCTCTCAATTTCAGTGCCTGAGTGGTCGCGTCATCGAGCGCCTGCTGCGTTTTATTCAGATTTTGATTGACCTGATCCAGTTGTCTGCTTTGATGGAAGATGGAATTTAATACCACTGCAAGCGCGATAAAAGAGATGATTCCCATCACCATTTCCACCATGACATGAGGATTCAGCGTTCCCATATCTTCAAAATCGTGGACGATATCGATTGCGGAAATCACAAACAGCAAAGTGAACGTAATCAAGCTGAAGTGCAGAATATTAAAGCGTGAGAAATCGAAATATTTCATGGGTGGGTTAATTCCTATACAGAGAATCTCTGCCGATCGGGTCGGTCAGCGGTTATCATATGAACAGTCTAATCAATGAAACTGAACTGAAAATGAAAATTCTGCTAGCGGTTACCGGTGGCATTGCCGCCTATAAATCTCTTGAACTGTGTCGCCAGTTTATTAAAGCGGGTCATCAGGTACAGGTTGTAATGACCGAGAGTGCCAAAGCGTTTATTCAGCCGCTCAGCTTCCAGGCATTAAGCGGCAGCCCGGTACGAGACAGCCTCTTTGATGAAAATCAGGAAGCCGGTATGGGTCATATCGATCTGGCCCGTTGGGCGGACTGGATTGTGGTGGCGCCTGCCAGCGCCAATACGCTGGCAAAGGTGCGTGCAGGGATGGCGGATAACTTGCTAACTACCTTATTATTGGCGACCGATCGCCCGATTTTAATGGCTCCGGCTATGAATCGTCTGATGTGGCAAAATCCGGCGACGCAGGAAAATATTGCAGTTCTGAAACAGCGCGGCATTCAATTGATTCCGCCTGCGGAAGGCGAGCAGGCATGTGGCGAAGTCGGGGCTGGACGCATGCCGGAAGCGGTTGAGATTTTCGCCTACTGGCAGTCGTTGCTGGCCGAGGCAAACAGTGCGGCGACGCCGACCGTTGCCTTCTGGAAAGATAAAAAAATACTGATTACTGCCGGGCCGACTTTTGAAGATCTGGATCCGGTACGTTTTCTCGGAAACCGCAGCTCAGGCAAAATGGGCTTTGCGATTGCCGAGCAGGCGCGTCAACTCGGCGCCCGGGTGACTTTGATTGCCGGTCCGGTAAACCTTCCGACCCCGCCAGGGGTAGAGCGTATCGATGTGCGTTCCGCCAGGCAGATGTTTGCTGCCGTACAGCAGCACTATGTGCAAAATGCGATTTTTATCAGTGCGGCTGCCGTGGCCGATTATACCGTGGCGCAGAGCAGTGAGCAGAAAATCAAAAAGCAGACCGGGCAGGAAGGATTGACGCTGGAACTGGTTAAAAATCCGGATATCGTCGCCTGGGTCGCGGGGCAGAATCCGAAACCGTTTGTGGTTGGGTTCGCCGCCGAAACGCAGAATGTCATCGGTTACGCGCAGGATAAACTGCAGCGTAAAAATCTGGATATGATTTGTGCCAATCAGGTCGGCGAAAACCTCGGTTTCGAGAGTGATGAGAACCGTCTGATCCTGATAACCGCAGGCGCGGAGAAAGCGTTGGCGACCTCCTCGAAAGCACAGCAGGCTGTTGCGTTACTGGATTATATTGCCGAGGTCATCGAGGCTTCCTGATTGTCTGTCTAACATTCTACCCAGGTGACCGCCAGACCGCCGAGAGAGGTCTCCTTATATTTATGCGACATCTCTTCGCCGGTGGTTTTCATGGCGGCAATGCAGCTGTCCAGCGACATTAGATTTTCCCCTTTCTCGCGCAAAGCGATCGACGCCGCCGTATAGGCTTTGATTGCGCCGAAACCGTTACGTTCGATGCACGGAATTTGTACCAGTCCTTTGACCGGATCGCAGGTCATGCCCAGATGATGTTCCAGTGCCATCTCCGCCGCCTGCTCGATCTGCTGTGGAGAGCCGCCTTTGGCAGCGCAAAGCCCGGCCGCGGCCATTGCCGAAGCCGAACCGACTTCCCCCTGACAGCCGACTTCAGCACCCGAGATGGAACTGCGGTGTTTGATCAGGCCGCCGATTGCGGCGGCGGTCAAAAGAAAGTCCTGAATCTGTCGGTCATCGGCATTTTCATGCTGCACCAGATAATACAGTACCGCAGGGATAACGCCCGCCGCGCCATTGGTTGGTGCCGTGACCACCATGTGGCCGGCGGCATTTTCTTCGTTGACGGACATCGCATAAGCACACAGCCAATCATTTACATTGGCATTGCTGTCATGCTTGATGAGCTGCTGATAGAGATTTTTGGCGCGCCGCTTCACTTTCAGCCCGCCCGGTAATATTCCTTCCGCTTGCAATCCCGACTCTACGCAACGACGCATGGCGAGCCAGATGTGCTGAATTTTCTCGTCGATGAGCGGAGACAGATGCTGCTGTTCGTTGCTGCGCTTCATTTCGGCAATTGTGAGCCTGTTGTCCAATGCCATCTTCAGCATCGATTCGGAAGAATTAAACGGGTAAGGCGAGTGCGCGGCCGGCTCGCCCTTTATCGGTGCCTGTATTGAGTCGATTTCAGCCAGTGTACTGATGAAACCGCCGCCGATCGAAAAATAGGTTTCGCTGAACAGGGGGTGGCCTTGCGCATTCAGCGCTTCGATAACCATGGCGTTCGGGTGCTGCGGCAGGGGATTGTCATAATCGAAAACAATGTCCTCCTGCGGATTGAATGCAATCTTCAACGGCGCCAGTGACACAATCGGCGTCGGGCGTTCAAGGGTCTGCAACAATCCGGGGATATCGGTTTCAATCAGATCGGCAGGGTGATAACCGTGAATACCGAGCAAAACGGCTTTGTCGGTTGCATGGCCATGTCCGGTAAAGGCCAGCGAGCCTTTTAGCAGACAGCGGATGCGTGCGACGCTTTGCTGTTCGGAAAGCGCATTTTGTTCCTTCTCACGGCGGGCGAATTCGCCGATAAAACGGCGTGCGGCAACCATCGGACCCATCGTATGAGAGCTGGAAGGGCCGATGCCGATTTTAAAAATGTCGAAAATACTGATAAACATAATGATCTACCGAAAGAGCCAGCGAATTAACTCATCATACACAGGATAGGAAAAGCTCGGATTACGGAAGTTAATGCTGATCATTAAACTCTGTCATTGAGATGTCGTGAGTTTGTCAAATGAGTGTCACCCGTCCGGCCGGGGATTTTTCTAGACTAAAACCGGTTATTTAAGCTGGGAGTTGTCATGCGGGTCTGTCTCTTTACCGATACATTGGGCGATTTGAACGGCGTGTCCCGTTTTATAAGTGATATGGGTGGCTTGGCGCTGGAACATCACTGGCAGCTGCACCTGATCACTTCAACGGCCAAGCCTTTGCCGGAATTGGATAATATCCGCAATCTTCCCGCGAGGATGCGTCTGCCGATGCCGTTTTATCAGGAGCTGGATCTGGTCTGGGCGAACAGTCGTCGCATTCGTGCGCTTCTACTCGAACTTAAGCCGGATCTGGTGCATATTTCGACGCCGGGACCTTTCGGCTGGCAAGCCAAACGGCAGGCGGAAAAACTCGGCATTCCGTTGATCGGAACCTATCATACGGATTTTCCGGCGTATATCTATGATCTGACCGGAGTGCACTTTCTGAAACGGCGAACCGACCGGGTGATGGCCAAATTTTACCGGCCTTTTGAAAAGGTTTTATCGCGTTCGATCGCCTACACCGAAGTGATGGCTAACGATCTGGACATGCCGCGCGACAGGATGGCGGTGATTCGGCCGGGGACGGATCTGCGCAAATTCCATCCGCGGCATGAAGATCGGTCGGTGTGGCAGGAATTCGGGTTAAGCGATAAACGCTTAAAAGTCCTGTATGTCGGACGGATTAATGTTGAAAAGAACATTCCCTTCCTGTGTGAGCTTTGGCAAGCGTTTCAGCAGACATTGATTGCGCGTAATCTTCCGCTCAAGGCGGATCTGGTGATGGTCGGCGAGGGGCGCTATCGTAAATGGACCGATAAGATGCGGCCTTTTCATGGCTATTTTCTCGGGCCGCTACTCGGCGAGTCGCTGTCCAAAGTTTACGCTTCGTCGGATCTGTTTATTTTTCCTTCTGTGACCGATACCCTCGGACAGGTGGTAATGGAAGCGCAAGCCAGCGGTCTGGGGTGTCTGGTCAGCGATATCGGTGGCCCGCAAAGTCTGGTGCTGGAAAACCAGACCGGACGGGTTGTGCCGGCCGACGAGGTCGACTTATGGGTAAAAGCGCTGCTTGATGTGCTTTCCGACAAGCCGCTGCGGCAACAGTGGCGTCACCGGGCACCGGAACACATGCAGGCTTATGACATAGAAGATTCGTTTGCGGATTTCCGGCAGATTCACGGGCAAGTTTATTCTCAGGTGAAACCGAGTTTACCGTTAGAATAGCGCTCAGAATCATTGCTTGGGAAGGCGTTTTGTTGAATTTTTGCTGTCCAAAATTTTTCCGCCACTACAAAGGGGAAACCTACAGTCTGGCGCTTACGCTGCTGGAGTCCTGGTTCCCGGTGGTGGCCGCGATGAGTGTTGTCGCGCTCGGTTCTCTGCACAGTTATTTTTACAGTCTGGTTCTGGCGTCGATGGTTCTGTTTTTGTGGTGGTGGCGCAGCGGTAAACTCCATGATCTTCGTCAGAAGGCCGCGTATTGGCCGCTGTTTATGACCAGCTTTCTCATCACCAGCCTATACATACTGCTTTTCATCGCATTGCAGTTGACCAGCGCCACCAATGTGGCATTGATCCTGTTTCTGCAGGTTCTGTTCGGTTATCTTTTTTTAGGCAGACGGCGAGAGGAGAAGCTCGGGTTTCTCCATCTGATCGGTGCGCTGATGATGATGCTTGGCGCCATGATAGTGCTTTTTCCGGGGGAGCTGGAATTCAGGTTGGGGGATTTTTTGGTTCTGTTGGCGGCGATGATTGCGCCGGTTGCGAATTTATATCAGAAACAGGCGCGGTTGCATGTCTCCAGTCAATCGATTCTGATGATCCGTTCGGTCATCGCCTTGCCGTTTGTGTACTTTTTGGCATCGCTGCTGGAACCTTCGCCCGGCTGGGATCTTCTGCTTTCACAGTTCTGGCAGCTGGCGTTTGTCGGGGTCATGATTTTGGTCATGGCCAAGGTGCTGTGGATCGAAGCGATTCACCTGCTGCCGATCACCAAGGTCAGTGCCATGTTTGCCTTTACCCCTTTGCTGACTCTGCTGTGGAGTGACTGGTTTTTACAGCAGAGTCCGCACTGGTCGCAACTGGTCGGAGCGATTCCGATACTGCTTGGCAGCGTGTTGCTGACCGTGCGTAAGTCTTCTTAGATCCGGTTATTGGGGTTTTGGCGGGAAGTTGAGTAGAATCTTATCGACCAAAGCCTGAATCTGCTGTTCGGATTCCTGCGGAGTGTCGGCCAGATCCGGATCGAATTCGGCTTTTCCGCGCCAGACCACTTCATACAAAGGGTTGTAGATATCGATCACCAGTCTGTACTCCTGCTCTTCAATCAAAGGTTCGCTGCCGCCAAACATTAAACCGCCGTGACGACCAAAGGTTCCAACGCCGACATGAAAGGTAACCGGATCCTGCACCAGATATTTTTCCGTTTCCAGATGATAGCTGATGTAACCGTTGGCCGGGTCTTTCTCAACGCCGATACCTTTTGTTTGCAGGCTGTTTTGAATGGCTGTTTTGACTCTTTGCGCCAGTAGCGGATGCTGGTTTTTGAAGCTGATAATGGCTGGATTCGGCGCTTTATCTTCCGGCAGATAGTTCAACTGCTGGTAACGGCTGAAATCCACCTCCGGGTTATAATCTTTCTGTGCCGGAGTGCTACAGGCGCCGAGTCCCAAGCTAAGTACGCCGACGGCAAGAATGGATGGAATGCGGTGAAAAGAAAGCGTTTTGAACATAGCGGTTCTCCTGTCGAAACTTTATCCATTTTCGGCGACTTTCCCGCTTTTTGGCAATACATAATCCTTAAATGAGTTTGACGGTTTGTTTTTAATCGTCTTTGAGCGGTTTTTTGCGTGTCTTATCGGTCAGCCGGAATGAGAGCCAGAATGCCGGCAGCATAATTGCAAAACTGAAAATCAAACTTAAAACGGCAGTCAGCAGGGTTTCTCCCTGATAAAGAGCGAGCGCACCGATAATAACTGCGAGCAGGGCGCTGTTGCGTAATGCTTTTTTAATCACGGGACTCATAAGGGGGCGTCTCTCTTTAATGGATTGCAAGCATTCTAGTGTAAAAACGCTGCCTTGCCTATCGGAGACGGGGATCAAAAACGGGAAAAGAGAGCAGGCCGCTTTGAGGTTTAAGCAGTCTGCCTAGTCAGAGGATAGAGACTATAAAAATAAATAAAACGCAGTTTTATTTTGCAATAACCTTTGATCGATTCATTTGTGTCGCGCCCGGACCGTCAGATCTAAGCAGGCAGAATCCACCTTATTCAGAGTCCTGTTGTTTTACGGCAAAAGCCGGATAAACAGCGTACCTGAAGTGTTTTGCTGATCTAAGAGTAAAGAGGGCCATAAAAAGCGTCAAGAGTAGAGTAATTTTACTCTTCGGTGGGGCCCGCAAACTTAATCTGTGTATTGGATATGGAATGCGTCAACGGCGCCGAAATGGACCGGTACCGTTTTGCAGCTGCGGAAAATGACCGTATATAGAGGGCATTTATGCGTCGGGAGCAAGGCATTTTTCTTGCATCTGGCAAGGGAAAAAGCCAATATAGATGATTGTTTCCCCACTCGTCGGGACGAGAATTCAAAATCAATTTTCAAAATAACGCAGAGACCAGTCTATGTCACTATCGCCATTAGCGGGTAAAAAAGCCCCTGTTTCGATCCTGGAAAATATCCCCAAGTTAATGACCGATTACTACTGTTTGTTGCCGGATGTTTCCAATCCGGCGCAGGCGGTCAGTTTCGGGACTTCCGGTCATCGCGGCTGCTCGTCTAAGAAGACCTTCAATGACACCCATATCGCGGCCGTTTGTCAGGCGATAGTCGATTATCGACGTTTGGAAAACATCAACGGTCCGATGTTTATCGGCATGGATACGCATGCCTTGTCTGAAGCGGCGCATGCAACCGCGATAGAAGTTTTCGCGGCCAATCAGGTTAAGGTGATTATTCAGAGTAACGGGCGTTATACGCCGACACCGGTCGTCTCGAATGCCATTTTGATGTACAACGAAGGACGTCAGGGCGGTTTTGCGGACGGTGTGATTATTACCCCGTCGCACAACCCACCGCAGGATGGTGGTTTCAAATATAATCCGCCGAACGGCGGGCCGGCCGATACCGATGTGACCGACTGGGTTCAGGAACGGGCCAATGCGATTATTGCCAATGGTTCGGCGGATGTTAAGCGCATGGATCTTGCCAGTGCCATGGATTCGGAATTTGTTGAACCGACCGATCTGATGACGCCCTATATTGATGGTTTGGAAAAAGTGATCAATATGCAGGCGATCAAGGACGCCGGATTGAAGCTGGCGGTGGATCCGATGGGCGGCGCGGCGGTTGAGTTCTGGGAACCGATCGCCGAGCGTTACGGTCTGGACATCACCGTCGTCAATCGTCAGGTTGATGCGGCTTTCTCGTTTATGCATGTCGATAAAGACGGCAAAATCCGAATGGATTGTTCCTCGCCGTATGCCATGGCGGGATTGATCGATCTGAAAGATGATTACGATCTTGCTTTCGGTAACGATCCGGATGTGGATCGTCACGGGATCGTAACTAAATCTGCGGGTCTGATGAACCCGAACCATTATCTGGCGGTGGCAATCGATTATCTGTTCAGTCATCGTCCGGATTGGCCTGAGAATGCGGCGGTCGGCAAGACACTGGTTTCCAGCTCAATGATCGACCGTGTCGCCAAAGCTTCGGGTTTGAATCTGTGTGAAGTGCCGGTCGGCTTCAAGTGGTTTGTCGAAGGGTTGCAGACCGGTGGTTTCGGTTTCGGCGGCGAAGAGTCCGCAGGCGCGTCTTTCCTGCGTCTGGACGGCGGTCCGTGGAGTACCGACAAGGACGGTATTATTCTGAACCTGCTGGCGGCGGAAATTACCGCGGTCACCGGTAAGGATCCCGGACAGCTGTACCAGGGATTGACCGAAAAATTCGGGGAGCCGGTTTATACGCGAATCGACGCGCCGGCGGATCGTGAGCAGAAGGCGATTTTGAAAAACCTGTCGCCGGAGATGGTTCAGGCCAAGACGCTGGCCGGCGAGGAAATTCTCGAAAAACTGACGCATGCACCGGGTAACGGGGCGGCGATCGGCGGTCTGAAAATCACCACCGAAAACGGCTGGTTTGCCGCCCGTCCATCGGGAACCGAAGACATCTACAAAATCTACGCGGAAAGCTTTAAAGGTCAGGCGCATCTGGAAGAAATTCTGCTGGAGGCGAAATCGATTGTCAGTGCCGCTTTAGAAGCCTGATTACCGATTAAACCGGTCTATTGAAAAAAGCCCTGCGGTTATTTAGCTGCGGGGCTTTTGCTTTATGGCGACTTTTTCTTGAAAAGTGTAACAGGATTTTGGATAAGCCATTATAATGCGCTGCTTTTTGCACTCGTAAGGGAATAGGATGCTGGCAGCTTCGCATGTGGTCTTTGGCACAGGGCTCTATCTGTTGGGCAGTCCGTGTCTGGGGTTCGGCTATCCGGAGGTCTACGCTTTTCTTCCGTTGGTCATTCTCGGTGCGCTGGTACCGGATCTCGACGCGCGCCAGTCGGTTTTGAAGCGTTTCTGGCTGATTCGCGGGCTGTTTTTACCGCTATCGCTTCTGGGGCACAGAACCTGGACCCATTCCTTGATTGCACTTGTTCTACTGACGACGCCCTTATTTTCCTTGAATGGTGCTGCTTATCAGGCGCTATTGGCCTTTAATATCGGTTATGGCAGTCATATCTTTGCCGATTGGTTGACGCACCGAGGGGTGCCGCTTTTTTATCCGTCTAAAACCGCATTCAAATCCCCGTTTCCGTTTCGAACCGGATCCATGCTGGAATTGCCTGTTGCTCTGCTGCCGTTTTTGATTATCGCCGCTGTTTATCTGTCAGAGAGTACTCGGTGTTTGCTAAAATCATGGCACTGAAAAACAGCGGAGAGTGCATTATTCCGCTGCATGTAACCGCTTAGAGGAAGTAACCGATGACTATTCAAGTGCAATATAAAATCCTTGATCCGCGTTTGGGCAAAGAGATCGACATGCCGCATTACGGCACCAAAGGATCCGCAGGGCTTGATTTGCGTGCCTGTATTGATGAAGCGATGACCATCGAGCCGGGACAGACCGTCTTGATTCCGACCGGTATGGCGATCCATCTGGACGACCCCGGTCTGGCGGCGATGCTGCTGCCGCGTTCCGGATTGGGGCACAAGCACGGTATCGTTCTTGGGAATCTGGTTGGCTTGATCGATTCCGATTATCAGGGGCCGCTGATGGTTTCCTGCTGGAATCGTGGCGATACCGCCTATACTGTCGAAATTGGCGAGCGCATCGCGCAGATGGTCATCGTGCCGGTTCTGCAACCGGTTTTTACCGAGGTTGAGGAATTCGGCGATGCAACCGAACGCGGTCAGGGCGGCTTCGGGCATACCGGCACAAAATAAACTGCATTTTATTTTAATCGGGACGGGCGTTTACCTTAGCGCCCGTTTCTGTCTGCTTTCTCGATGAGGCGTGCCCCGAACGGCAGTTCCCGCTTTTGAGCATCCTGTGTGATTACGGCTCGTCAGTCTTTCTATTCTGCACTGCTCTGTGCAGGATTTTTCTATGTTTATAACGGTTTATTAAGTAAGTTAATTGCTATCAAGTTTTAGCATTTTCTTATGTGTTTTTCCTTGCTTCCGCCTAGGCAAGCATCGCTGCGGGTGCTAGCTTAAAGCTTTGATTTTGCTTTAAAAGGGGCTGGTATGCGAGTGGTGTCAATGATTAACGGTTCTCTGTTGTCGGAAGCTGCAAGTTTTTACGCTTTTACTTATGCGCAGGCGGTGCAGCTCCCTTTTACGGCACTGTTTGTCGATAACGGCAGAGAGTCCGAAGAACGGGTGCAGCAGTCGGTGAACGCTTTGCAGGAGCTGGCGAATGCGAATGAGGTGGAATTCGAGTTTGTCCGTCTCGAAGGGGAAGTGGTTCCGCAACTGCAGCATTATTGCCAGCTCTATGCCGTGGATACTTTGTTTTGCGCCACCCGCAGAGAATCACGCCTGCGCTCTTTCAGCGAAAATATTGTGGCTTCCGGAATTGAGACCGATATCGCTGTCGTCAAAGTCAAAAACGTTTCTCATGTACGCAGTGCCAAGCGGCTGATGCTGGTTTCCAGCGAGTATATCAATCCGCATGTGTATGCGATGTGGCTAGGGCTTCTGAAAGTCAATGAAGGGTCCGGGAGAATCTATCTTTCTGCCGAAAAAGCTTTTGCCAAAGCTTCGACCAAATCCGGCCTGAAATATCAGGCAGCCCCCTTTATGCAGATTGCGACCCTAAGCGGAATCTCCGCCGATAAGCTGGAAGTGATTAATGCTCTGAAGCCGATGGACCCCGAAGCGTTGCTGCGCTATATGGTGGAAAACAATATTGACCTGGTGGTATTCCGTTCGGGCGTCTATCCGGCCGCCACGCTGAACAGGATCGGTGACCATAGCAGTGTCAATTCAATTACTTTCTACCCCTGGAAAGGATAATTCCATGCTATTTCGCGAACCGGTTGAAAGGGTCTTTGCCCATCTGAAAAGTTCTCCACAAGGGCTGAACAATGGCGAAATCATGCGTCGTCTGCGCGACTTCGGGCAAAACCAGATTGCCCAGAGTAAAAAGAAAGACTATCGCATTGAATATCTGAAAGAGTACATCAGTTTTTTCCCGATTCTGCTTGAAGTGGCCGGCGTGCTGGCGCTGGTCGCCGATTATTTTCAACCGGGCGAAGGCAACGATATTCTTGCTTATGCGGTATTTGCCGCGGTCTTTATCAACGCGACCTTTACCTTCTGGCAGAAGTTCAAAGCCGACAAAGCGATGGAGGCACTGCTTAAGCTGGTGCGCTCCGAAGCAACCGTATTACGCGACGGCAAGACCGTCAATATTGATGCAACCCAGGTGGTGCCCGGCGATATTCTGATTCTGAGCGAAGGGGATAAGGTGGCTGCCGATGCGATTCTTTTTGAAGCCAATGACCTGTATCTGAATTTGTCGGTTCTGAACGGGGAATCTACGCCGTCGCTACGCAAACTGGAAGCGGGGGATGCACGGCGCGAACTGGATGCCAAAAATATGGTGTTTGCCGGCGCATCCATCACCAACGGCAACGGCCTGGCGGTGGTGTCGGCGACCGGTGAGGCCACCGAATTCGGTAAAATCGCGCGTATGACTGCGGAAGTCGGTAAAACGGAAACGCCGATCGAAAAAGAGATCAAGCATATGACCGCCATTCTGACCGTCCTCGCTCTGGCGGCCGGTGTGGTCTTTTTCCTTCTGGGATGGTTCTCTGATCGAGGATTGTTGATTTCAGCGATTTTCGCGCTGTCGTTAATTGTCGCCAATGTTCCGGAAGGCTTATTGCCGACGATCACCTTGTCGCTTTCGCTAGCCTCGCAGCGTATGGCGCGGCGACAGGCGTTGATTAAAAACCTGAATTCGGTTGAGACGCTCGGTTCTGCAACCGTGATCTGCACCGACAAAACCGGAACCCTGACTCAGAACGAGATGACGGTGCAGATGGCCTGGCTTGCCGACGGCTGTCACTGTTCGGTTTCCGGCAACGGTTACTTTGAAAAAGGCGAATGGCGCTTTGCCGGAGCGGATCGACAGGGTAACGAGATGCTTTCGGCTCTGCTACAAGTGGCTGCGGTAAATACCCGTGCTAATGTCGACTATGCCGCCAAAAATGCATTCGGAGACCCGACAGAGATCGCTTTGCTGGTGGCGGCTGAGAAATCCGCAGCGTCGATTGAGGGCTGGGAAAAGGTTAAAGAGTATGCCTTTTCTTCCGATCGCAAGATGATGTCTACACTGGTTAAACCGGCCAATGCCAGCGATGAGATTCTGACGGTAAAAGGCGCTTTGGAGGCGGTGCTTCCGCTATGCACGCAGTGGCAAACAGCCAACGGGATTGAAACCTTGGATGAGCGTAAGATCACGGAAATTAATGCGCAAAACCAGAAAATGGCCGAGCAGGCGTACCGTGTGCTGGCCATCGCCAAAAAAATCGGCGACGGCGAAAACGATCTGGTCTTTTTAGGTTTGCTGGGCTTGATGGATCCGCCGCGAAGCGGAGTTAAGGAAGCGATCGAACAGTGCTATTCGGCACACATCCGAATCATGATGATTACCGGTGATAACCCTGTGACGGCGCGCGCGATCGGGGAAAGAATCGGTCTGCAAATCGATGAAGTGCTGACCGGGCACGACTTAGATAACCTGAGCGATACAGTGCTGCGCGAAAAACTTAGCGAGTCGCACCTGCTGTTTGCGCGCATGGCTTCGGCGCAGAAATTGCGCATCGCACAGTTGCTGCAGGAAAATGGAGAGGTCGTTGCCATGACCGGCGACGGCGTTAACGACTCTCCGGCTTTGAAGCAGGCGGATATCGGTATTGCTATGGGCTCGGGAACCGATGTTGCCAAGGAATCCGGCGATATGATTCTGCTGGACGACAATTTCCGTTCGATCGTCGCTTCGGTTGAAGAGGGACGTACGGTTTACTTCAATATCAAGAAGCTGACGACCTATATTCTCAGTTCGAATGTGCCGGAGATTGTGCCTTATGTACTCTCTTTCTTCCTTAAAATTCCGATGCCGCTTTCCGTTATCCAGATTCTATTGATCGACCTGGGAACCGATCAGCTTCCCGGTCTGGGCTTAGGATCGGAGAAGCCGGAAAAACATATTATGCAACGTCCGCCGGTCGGCAAAAACGAGCGTATTCTCGACTGGGAGGTCTTCAAGCGCGGGTACTTTATGAACGGGGTATTCGAAGGTGCTGCGGCAATGTTCGCATTCCTCGGCTTTCTGTTTCTGTCGGGGTGGCAATACGGTAATCTGGACATCTCCGATGAATATCACCGCCAGGCGATGACAATGACTCTGCTTGGTGCCATTACCTGTCAGATGGCCAATGTCTTCACCTTAAGATCCTGGGAGGATTCGATCTGGAATTTACGCGGCGTCAACAAGATGATCTGGTTCGGGGTAGGAACCGAGATTCTTTTTGTCCTGCTGATTTTGTATGCACCACCGGTGCAGACCGTATTCAATACCGCGACGGTACCCTTGGCGTATCTGTTGCTGCTGATTCCGTTTCCGGTTCTGCTGTTGCTGAACCATGAATGGTATAAGCAGCGTTTACGCAACAGATGGGCCGCCGCGACTTAAGGTCTTGCGCTTAAGAATCCTCAGCGGTCGAGGTCGAGTCGTCCAAAGCTCCATAGAAGCTGTTTTTCCAGCAGGCCGATTTCGGCTTCCAGTTCGGGGAAGGTGCTTTGAACCTGATCGACTTGGCGTTGGGCATCGAGCAGTTCGATAATGTCGCTGTCTCCGCTGCTTAACGCCTGTTCAATCGCTTCGAGATAACAGCGTGTGCTTTTGAGCGCTTTTTGCTGAATGGAGAGTTGTTGGTAACGGCTGTTCAACTGCTGCCACAGGTTGTGCACCCGGGTGCTGAAAGCGTTTATCTCTTTACGGCGCATCGCCTGTAATTTCAGCAGTTCGGCGCGAGCCTGAGCAACCCTTGCCTTGTCTTCACCGGCCAGATAGATCGGTGCTTCGATGCGGATGCCGGTTTTTATTCCGGCCATATCGTCATAAAACTGTTTATCCGATTCGTTGTAGACCAGTGAGCTGAACGCCTCGATTTTCGGCGTCTCAAACGCTTTTTGCTGGTGGATTTTCTGCTCCGCACTCAGGATTTGCTGGTCAATCGCTTTAACTCTGGGATTTTGTTCAACCAGCGAGAGCCAGCCGTGATCGGGGTCGCTGGAAAAATCGGCCAATTGCTGCGCCGACAGATATTTTTCGAGTATGTCTTCTTCGCTCAAGGGCGCGGGAGCAGTCTCCTGCGGTGCCTGTAAAGACGGAAGAGGAATTTCCGGCCGATCGGCGATCCCCACCAGTTCGCGCAAGTTGTTTTGAAAGGTCTCCAGTTCGCTGTTCAGCTGCTGACGCTGTTTCTGGTTATTGTGCAGGCGACTTTCCACCTGCGCCAGGTCATCCAGCGCTTCAAGACCCAACTGCATGCGCTCTTCGATCTGAAACAGCAGGTCAATCAGAAAATCCTTCTCCTGATGGAGGTAGTCCCATTGCGCCTGCTTTTGCCAGTAGGCATAGAAAGTCTGGGCGACAGCCAGACGGATTTGCTGTTCACCGGCGGCAAACAGATATTCCTGAGCCTGGTAGTCGCTTAAGGCAATCTCCTTGCCACGTTCGAGCATGGGGTCAAACAGCGGATAATTGACGGTCAGTCGGTTGGCGAAGCGCGGATAATCTTTGTTGTCTGTAACCGTGTAGCTGAGTTCGCTGGCGAGTTTGACCTGAGGCTGAAGCTGAGCTTCCAGCTCCTGCAGCTTGCCAAAAGAGAGTTCCTGGTCGGCTTTCAGGTAACTCAGTTGAGGATGGTTCTGTTCGGCCAGTTGCCATAGCTGTACAAGCGTGGAATCTTGCTTTTGCTCCGCGGTCGAAGCGTGCGCCTGTCCTGCCAGGATGCCGAGTGCCGCGGAGATCATTAAGTGGATAAAGTCTTTTTTCATTTTAAACTCCTTTCTGTTCCGTAGTCTGTAGCGTTCCCTTGTTAAGGCGGTACAGCATCAGCAGATAGGTAAGCGTCGGTAACAGAATCATGGAAACCAGCGGGGCCGAGATCATGCCGCCGATCATCGGTGCGGCAATGCGTTGCATGACGTCCGAACCGGTTCCCTGGCCAAACATGATCGGCAGAAGACCAAGCACGATGACACTGACGGTCATGGCTTTGGGGCGCACTCTTTGTACGGCGCCCTGCAAAATGGCCGCCCGCAACTGTTCGGTGTTGTGCAGGCGGTTTTCTGCCTGCGCCTGCTCGATCGCCTGTTTGAGATAAAGCAGCATGACGACGCCGAACTCGGCGGCGACCCCGGCTAAAGCGATCATCCCTACCGCGACGGCAATGGAATAATCGAATCCAAGCCAGAAGATAAACCACACGGAACCGAGCAGAGCGAAAGGCACTACCAGCATGATCATCAAGGCTTCGAGCATGTTTTTAAAGATCGCATACAGCAGAACGAAGATGATCAGCAGCGCCAGTGGGACGATCTGCTGCAGACTCTGCTGTGCTTTGAGCAGATACTCATATTGACCGCTCCAGGTTAGGCTGTAACCGGCAGGGAGTTGAAGCTCGTCATTGACGATTTTCTGTGCCCTTTCTATGTAGCCTGCCAGATCCGTTCCGGGTTGCAGGTCGACAAAGGTCCAGCCGTTAAGGCGGGCATTTTCCGACTTAATCATCGGCGGGCCGAGTTTGATGACAATGTCGGCGACCATGCCGAGTTGCAGCTGACGTCCCTGAGTCGTAACGATCGGCAGTTCCTGCAGCCCCTGTACCGAATCGCGCCAGGTTTGTGGATAGCGTAAATTGATGCTGTAGCGTTCTCTGCCTTCGAGTGTCGTCTGCAGTTTTTTACCACCCACGGCTGTAGCGACGATATCGGCCAGTTCTCCTGCCTGCAGTCCATACAGCGCGAGCTGTTTGCGGCGCGGCAGGATTTCGATATAGCGTCCGCCTTCAGAGCGATCGGAGTAAGCGGATAGCGTTCCGTCTATTTTGGAGAGAATCGCTTCGAGCGATTTACCGATGTTTTCAATCTGACTGAGGTCGTCACCTGAAATCTTAATGCCGATCGGGGTTTTGATTCCGGTCGAAAGCATATCGATACGGGTTTTGATCGGCTGCACCCAGGCATTGGTCACGCCCGGGAGTTTGACCGTCTGATTCAGTTCGGCAATCAGCTTATCCAGCGTCATGCCGTCGCGCCACTGGCTTTTGTCCTTAAGCTGGATAGTCGTTTCAATCATCGTTAAAGGCGCTGGATCGGTCGCAGTGTCGGCACGGCCGATTTTGCCGAAAACGCTTTTGACTTCCGGAAACTGTTTTATCAGCCGGTCGGTCTGCTGAAGCAGGGCCTGAGCATTCCCGATAGACAGTCCCGGCAGGGTGGTCGGCATATACAGCAGATCGCCTTCTTCGAGTTCCGGCATAAATTCCGAACCAAGCTGTTGCCACGGATAGATAATGGTTGCCATTGAAAGTGTCGCCAGCAGAATCACGGTTTTCGGCCACCGTAAAAGAAAAGCCATGACAGGGTGATAAAGCGCGATTAGAAAGCGGTTGAGCGGGTTCTTCGATTCCTTAGGCAGTTTGCCGCGCACGAAATATCCCAGCAGAACCGGAACCAGGGTGATCGCCAGACCGGCAGCCACCGCCATGGACAGGGTTTTAGTCAGAGCCAGAGGCGTGAACAAGCGGCCTGCCTGCTCCTGCAGGGCGAAGACCGGTACGAAGCTCATGGCGATAATCAACAACGACAGGAACAGGGCGCCGCCGACTTCTTTTGAAGCTTTGAGAACCAGCGCCCAATGTTCTTTCGGATCAGGAAGGCGCGCATTCTGCTGTTCGAACTGTTCCATCTGCTTGTGCGTGTTTTCGATCATCACGATGGCGGCATCGACCATGGTTCCTATGGCGATAGCAATCCCTGCCAGACTCATGATATTCGCGCTGATACCGAGCCAGTTCATAATGATAAAGGCGCCCAGAATCCCCAGCGGTAAACTGACAATTGCGACCAGCGCAGAGCGCAGGTGGAACAGAAACAGAATCGAAACCAGAGCGACCACCAGCATCTCTTCCAGCAGTTTGTCTCCAAGGTTGTCGATCGAGCGCTCGATCAGAGCCGAACGGTCATAGGTTTCGACTAGTTCAACGCCCTCAGGGAGACCTTTTTTCAGTGACTCAAGTTTGTTTTTAACCGCTTGGATAACCTCGAGCGCGTTCTCTCCGGAGCGCATGACGACGATGCCGCCGACCACTTCACCGTCACCGTTGAGTTCGGCAATCCCCCGGCGCGATTCGGCTCCGAATTTCACCTTGGCGATATCGCCTAAAAGCAGAGGGATGCCGGCCGAGGATTCCACCCCGATGCTCAGCTGTTGCAGGTCTTCGAGGCGGGTGGCGTAGCCTTTGAAGGCGACCATATATTCCGCTTCGCCCTGTTCCACGACGGAGGCACCGAGCTCGGCCGAACTGTTTTTAATCGCCTGCTGTACCTGTTGCAGACTGATGCCGTAGGCGCGCAGTTTATTCGGGTCGATCTGTACCTGATATTGGCGCAACAGCCCGCCGAGAGAGGCTACTTCGGAAACACCCGCAACGGATTGCAGTTCATATTTGAGAAACCAGTCCTGCAACGAACGCAGCTGAGCCAGATCGTGTCGATGACTGTGATCAACCAGTGCATACTGGTAGACCCAGCCGACCCCGGAAGCGTCCGGTCCGAGAGTGGGTTGGACTGCATCCGGCAAACTGTTTTTAACCTGCGACAGATATTCGAGAACGCGTGAACGGGCCCAGTAAGGATCGGTTCCATCCTCAAAGAGGACATAAACATAAGAGTCGCCGAAGAAAGAATAGCCGCGCACGGCCTTGGCTTTGGGAACCGACATCATCAGGCTGGAGACAGGGTAGGTGATCTGATCTTCAACCACTTGCGGCGTCTGTCCCTGATAGCTGGTTTTGATAATGACCTGTACGTCTGACAGGTCCGGAATCGCATCCAACGGCGTTTTATGCAGCGACTGCCATCCGACAATGGCGATCGCCGCACTCACCAGAATTACCAGCAGACGGTTGCGGATGGAGTATTCGATAATCTGATTCAGCATTCCGATCTCCTACTGCGTTTTCAGAAGACGGCGCAGATTACTTTTGATCTGGCTTTCCGAGTCGATCAGGAACTGCCCTGAGGTAACAATCTCCTGACCGTCCTGCAGTCCGGACAGGACTTCGACTATGTCGCGCGACTGCATTCCGGTGATAATCTCGACCACTTCAAACTGATTGTCGTTCAGACGCTTGACGATGCGTTTCTGCCGGCCGTCGTCAATCACGGCTTCCAACGGAATCGCGAGTGCATTCATTTTCGGGCCGCCGAAAATTTCCACATCCATCAACATGTTCGGTCTTAAGGCGCCGTCTTGGTTGTCCAGCGGGATTCGTACGCGGGTGGCCTGGGTTTTCTTATCGGTCACCGGGTAAATGTAGCTGATCTGTCCCTCCCAGCGTCGTCCCGGAAAAGCATCGGAGGTGACGTTTGCGGTCAGGTCTTCGGCCAGCCAAGCCTGCTGCAAAGGCAGCACTTCGGCCTCCAGCCAGACGGTCGATAGATCCTGCAGACTCATTAGCTCAGTCTGTGGCTGGACATACATGCCGTTTTGTACGCTTAGGTTGACGACCACTCCGTCCTGCTCGGCGTAGACGGGTATCTCGTTATAGGGCGTTTTACGTTTTTCCAGCGCTTTGATGGTGCCGCTGCTGATGCCCAGAAAACGCAGACGGTTTTTGAGCGCTTCCAGAATCTCGCCTCCGCCGCGGCGCAATTGTGATTTTTTCAGCGCCAGCAGGAAATCCTGCTGTGCGGAAACGATTTCCGGAGAGTAAACTTTATACAGCAGTTGCCCTTTTTTAACCGCTTCGCCGTTGTCGCGAACCGCTAAATGGCTGATCCAGCCACTGGCTCGGGGGTGTACATGAATCACTTTCGATTCGTCGGCGACCACGGTGCCGAAGGTAGGGATGTATTTCCACAAAGTCGTGTTCTGAACCCGGGTGGTACGGATTGCAAATCCCTGTTTGATGTCCCCCTGCATGGATTGCCCGCTGGCAATCTGTAATTGATTGCTTTGCTGTTCAAAAGCCTGTCGCACCAGATCCATGCCGCAGATCGGGCAGGTGCCTTCGTGGTCGCGGATAATCTGCGGATGCATCGGACAGACGTATTTGTATAGCGTATCCGGTGCATGATCGGATTTTTCCGCTCCGAGTGTATCAAGTCCATTGTGCTCTTCAGAGGAATGAGCATGTTGTTGTGTATCCTGTTGTGCAAAGACATTCAGGCTGAGTGCGCAAAAAAGCACACCGATAATTCGTGCTGACATAGTTAAAGCCCTTTAAAATCAAGAAAAGAGAGCCGCTACCATCTTCTAAGGTGGATTGGCGGTGTAAGGTCTGTTTTCGGTTTACAGGCTTTGGGGCGGGCGTTCAGGCAGATTGGGTGTGCCGCTGCGTAGAGCAGGCGCAGATGTGATTTCGTACTTTTGTACGGTAATACTTAAAGAAAAAGAGGTCGCTTCGGGTAGCGTAATTGACCCGATATGCAAATGCTTGACGCAATCACAATGATCGCCGCAGTCCGGGCATGGACCGGATTGGAAATGATTATGGTGGTCGCAGCAGGAATCCGCTTGCTGTACTTCGTGCATGTCGCAGTGAACAGTATGGCCTTCAGACGACATCATATGAACATGAGCTGAGTGCATCTCAGCAGGCGATTCGGAAGATGTCTGAACGTCGGGCAGCAGAACGGCTTCCGCTAATACCGGACGAAGCAGAATGCTCAAACCGAGCATAATCAGAATAATTCCTTTTACCGCTTGCATCATTTCCGTTCTCTGTGTTTATCCGGATGCCACCACCCAGAACTTTTTCCGAGTATAGCCCACTCTCTCCGGCAGATTCAATAAATTAGGCTTGTAAAGTTTGAACAAAAGCTTGAATCCTCTGCACGGCTTCCTCAATCCGTTCATTGGTATAGGCCAGACGGACATAGTGGTTACCCTGGCTGGAACCGAAATCGGTGCCTGGAGTGATCGCTACACCGGTGGCTTGCAGGAGGTCGGCACAGAATTGTTCAGAATCCCGACTCCACTGCGAAATATCCCAGTACAGGTAAAAGGCGCCTTGCGGCAGGGTTTTCAGATTGAAACCGGCTTGTTGCATGGCGTTATGCAGACGGTCGCGACGTTGCTGAAAAATTTGTCGCCGCTGCTCCAGTTCGGCCAAGGCGTCTTCTTCCAGTACCGCCAAAGCGCCATACTGCGACGGCGTCGGAGCACTGAGATAGAGATTCTGCCCGAGGCGATCCAGTACATCGACAAGATGCGCGGGGGCTACCGTCCAGCCCAGACGCCAGCCGGTCATGCCGAAAAATTTGGAAAAAGAGTTAATGACAATCACATTTTCCGGCAAGTCGCGCTGGGCCAGAATGCTTTCAGCCGGGCGGTCGTAAACCAGTCCCTGGTAAATCTCGTCGACGATCAGGTAGCTGTCGCGCTCGCTTAGAAATTGCGCCATGTCGCGCAAGGCATCCTGTTCAATCAAGGTGCCGGTCGGATTGGCCGGGCTGGCAACCATCACCGCTTTGACCTCTTCTGACCAGTGCTGTTCCAATAGCTCCGGCGAGAGTTGGTACTGAGTATCTGCTTCGACCGGTACGGCCTTGACCTTGCCATGCAGTAATTCGACGAACTGGCGGTTGCACGGATAGGTCGGATCGGCCATCAAAACCTGATCCGATGGATTAAGGATGGCGGTCAGAACCAGTTGCAGGGCTGAAGATGAACCGGGAGTGATGACGATATTCTCCTCCGGAACCTTGGCTTGATAAAAACGCTGGTAAAACTGCGCCAGTTTATTACGCAGAGACGGGAGGCCCAGTGTCGGCGTGTAGTGCGTCAGTCCTTGCTCCGCCGCCTGCATAGCCGCGTTATGGACGCAGGCAAGAGACGGAAAGTCCGGTTCTCCGATCTCCATATGAATAATATCCTTGCCCTGGGCTTCAAGTGCTTTGGCCTGCCCCAGTATTTTCATGACTCGAAAAGGGGCGATTTGCTCAGCGGTACGGGAGATTGGCAGTGTCATGGGACTCCTATGCTTGAAATTTCCGCTAAGTCGCGGCCTCTTGAAAAACTCTTTCAAGCTTCATGGTAAAATTAATGGTTTGGTGAATTTTAAATGAATAGGAGGCGAAATGCCGTCTTTTGATATTGTTTCCGAATTGGATAAACACGAATTGCAGAACGCTGTCGACCAGGCAAATAAAGAGGTTACGACACGTTACGATTTTAAAGGAACCGAATCCGAGTTTATTTTGAACGGTACGACGGTCACCATGAGTACCGAATCGGACTTTCAGCTTAAGCAGATGTTGGATATTCTGATTCAGAAAGCGAACCGCCGCGATATCGATGTGAAATGCATGGAAGAGAAAGATCCGACACTTCAGTTGAAAAGCGCCAAGCAGGATATTGTGATGCGCGAAGGGTTGGATACCGCGATCGCCAAAAAAGTGGTTAAGGCGATCAAGGACAGTAAAATCAAAGTTCAGGCAGCTATCCAGGGCGAGAGTGTTCGCGTTACCGGGAAAAAACGCGATGATCTTCAGACCGTAATGCAGCTGCTCAGAGGGCTGGAAGATATCGATATGCCGTTGCAGTTTAACAACTTCAGAGATTAGACGGATGCGAGTACAAAAGACCATGAATTTAAATAAAGAACAGGCTCAGAATATCGCTTCGGTTTTGGCCGAAGCGCTTCCTTATATCCAACGCTTTTCCGGCAAGACGAT
Organism: Thiomicrorhabdus sp. 6S3-12; assembly: GCF_017571475.1. Lineage (GTDB taxonomy): Bacteria > Pseudomonadota > Gammaproteobacteria > Thiomicrospirales > Thiomicrospiraceae > Thiomicrorhabdus. Next base: position 53,259 of record NZ_JAGETW010000010.1, read on the forward strand.
CGTCGTCAAGTACGGCGGAAATGCAATGACCGACGAACATCTTAAAGCCGGCTTTGCCCGTGATATCGTGCTGATGAAACTGGTCGGCATGAATCCGGTCGTGGTGCATGGCGGCGGACCGCAGATCGGTAATCTATTGGAGAAAATCGGTAAGGAATCGCAGTTTATTCAGGGAATGCGCGTCACCGATACCGAAACGATGGATATCGTTGAAATGGTACTGGGTGGACTGGTCAACAAAGAAATCGTCAATCTGATTCATCAGCACGGCGGTAATTCTGTCGGCTTGACCGGTAAGGACGGTAACCTGATTACAGCCACAAAACTGACGTTGACCAAAGACGACCCGACTGCGTCGGCGCCGGAAATTATCGATATCGGGCATGTAGGTGAAGTCGAGAGCATCAACACCAGTGTCATTGAAATGCTGATTCAAGGCGATTTCATTCCGGTTATCGCTCCGGTGGGTGTCGGTGCGGACGGCCATTCCTACAATATCAATGCGGATCTGGTCGCCGGTAAGGTCGCCGAGGCGTTGAAAGCTGAAAAATTGATGTTGCTGACCAATACTGCAGGACTTCTGGACAAAGAAGGTAATCTGTTGACCGGGTTAAATACCCAGACAGTAGACAGCCTGATTGCGGATGGTACTATTTACGGTGGAATGCTGCCTAAAATTCAATGTGCTCTGGATGCGGTGCAAAACGGCGTGAATGCCGCGCATATCGTCGATGGGCGCGTTGAGCATGCGGTTATGCTGGAAGTCTTCACTGATGAAGGCGTCGGTACCCTGATTACGGCAGAATAAATTTGATTGTTCATAAAAGTTCGGAGGAGAGATGAACTTTGATTTCGATTTAAACCATTTGGTCAACGACGTTGCGATTCCATGGGGAACCAATATCGCGCTGGCAATTGCGATTTTCCTGCTTGGACGCATTGTCATCGGTTTCATACTCTCTCTGATGGAAAGAGTTTTCAAACGTTCGAGCAAAGTCGATACGATGCTCTCGGAGTTTATTCTCTCTTTGAGCAAGGCGTTTATGCTGCTGGTTCTGGTTATTGCAGTATTGAGTCAGCTCGGAGTCGATACCACATCGCTGGTGGCCTTGGTCGGTGCGGCCGGTTTGGCCGTGGGTCTGGCGCTGAAAGATTCGTTACAGAATTTCGCTTCCGGCGTGATGCTGCTGGTTTTGAAACCGTTTAAAACCGGAGACTTTGTCGAAGCTGGCGGGGTTATGGGCGTTGTCGAAAAAATTCATATCTTCAACACCGTTATGCGTACCGGGGACAATAAAGAGATCATTATTCCGAACGGCTCCATTTACAGTGATTCCATTACCAATTATTCCGCCCGCGACACGCGCCGCGTTGATATGGTTTTCGGGATCAGTTATGACGATGATATTAAACTGGCCAAGGAGATTCTTCAGCGTCTTGTATCCGAGGATGAGCGCGTTCTTCCCGAGCCGGAGCCGGTAATCGCTTTAGGTGAGCTTGGCGCCAGCAGCATCGACTTTATTGTTCGACCATGGGTGAACAGCGCTGATTACTGGAAAGTAAAGTGGGAGATGAACGAAAAGGTCAAGATGGCGTTCGACGAAGCGGGCATTTCGATTCCTTATCCGCAGATGGATGTTCATCTGTTTTCGGAAGCAAAAGAGTAAAGCTGACCTTAGGCGCCACTTGGCTTAGGCCTAGCGGAGAAGGTTTGTCGGGGGTGAATGAAAGTTCGCCCCTTTTTTATTTGTTGATCGGGGGCGGCAGTGAGTCCTGCCGATCGTTTTATATTGAGTTATCTAAGCTTAGATGGATATTTTTGACCAGTTTGTTTTATTGATTATCTCGTTGATTGCCAATCTCTTCTCTGCATTGGCCGGCGGCGGAGCCGGGCTGTTGCAGTTGCCGGCGTTGCTTTTTTTGGGGTTGCCGTTCGGTGTTGCTTTAGCGACTCATAAGGTTGCCAGCGTTTTTCTCGGTTTGGGGGCGACGGCAAGGCATATGAAATCCTCGAGTATGGACTGGCAGTTTGCCGCTTTCATTCTGGCGCTGGGGCTGCCCGGAGTTGTGCTTGGTGCCAGTGTCATTCTGCAGGTGGATGATCGTATATCGCAGGGTGCGCTTGGGGTGTTAACTTTGGGGCTTGGTCTGTATTCCTGGTTTAAACCGGAACTGGGTCAGGTCATCGATACCAAGCATCGTGATTTAAGCGGCTATGTAATCGGCGGAGCGGTGCTGTTTTTTATCGGGGCTTTAAACGGCTCTTTAACTTCGGGAACGGGACTGTTTGTAACGCTCTGGCTGGTGCGCTGGTTTGGATTGGATTATAAATCTGCGGTTGCTTATACGCTGGTGCTGGTTGGAATTTTCTGGAATGGTTCCGGTGCCTTGACGCTGGGAATCCTTGGCGAGATTGAGTGGAGCTGGCTTCCGGCTTTGATTGTCGGTTCGCTTTTGGGTGGATATTTAGGCGCGCATTTTGCCATTGTTAAAGGCAACCGCCTGGTCAAACGCAGTTTTGAAGTAGTGACGATTCTAGTTGGTGTGAGTCTGATTGCCAAAGCGATTATGGCTGGCTGATTAATCCGAATTAAAAAAGGTATCCCGGAAACAAAAATACCCGCTTAATGCGGGTATTTTTTATGTAGAAGAAACGGTTAATTATTTAACGATTTCGATCTCTACACGACGGTTCTGAGCGCGACCGTCTTTAGTCTTGTTGCTGGCGATAGGTGAAGATTCACCCATACCGATAGCCGTCATACGGTCACCGGCAATGCCTTGCTCTTCAAGATAAGTTTTAACTGCGTTTGCACGGCGCTCAGATAGAACCTGGTTGTAAGCTTTAGCACCAACGCTGTCAGTGTGACCAGTGATCTTCAGTGTGACATCGTCAACTGCTTTCATGTAGTCGGCGTAGTCGTTCAGCTGAGTTTTCGCTTTTGCGTTCAGGTTGTTTGAATCGAAATCGAAGAAACCTTGGAAGTGAATCGGTTCATTAACCGGCATTGGCTTAACTTCAGGAGCCGGAGCCGGGAATGGCTTGATTTCAGGCTTAGGTGCTGCAACCGGAGCAGGAGTCGGAGCAGGAGCTGGTTTTTCTTCTACCCAGCCTTCGCACTTCGCGATAGCGCTATCTTTGCTCCAGCTTGTAGAGCGAACACAACGGTTCATTGAATCACGAACGATACGTCCTTGGCTGTCAACAACATAAGCACCCATACCGTTATCCATAATGGTTTCGGAAGTGTACTTAGGCGCGGCGGCCGCTGCTGCCGGAGCGGCCGCAGTCATTGCTGGTGCTTCGGTTGTTGCCGCTGCAGCTGGAGCAGCCGTTTTGGCTTCACAGCTGGCAATCGCTTTTTCAGGTGTCCAAGTGCTGCTACGTACGCATTGGCCTGAGCTATCCTTAACGATGGCGCCATTTGCATCAGTGACATAACCGCTGGTATCTTCAGCGGCATTTGCAGCTGGCATCATCGCTGCGGCAGAAACAAAAGCGATTAAAGGCAGTAGCTTTGTTTTCATATCTTAATCCTCAGTAGAAATTAAAAAGTTCGAGTGAATCATAACATATTCACTTGTTTTTAAACTTAAAGTAAGTCAATTCCCGTATTGAATGTGGGGTTTGACCTAATCGATAGTTATACACTATATCGAAAAAATTCCAATATCGGTGGTAAATTTATGAAAGAACTAGGATTTATCCACGTATTCTCTAAGCGTTTTTACGCTGTTTTGGCACTGTGCTCACTGTGTTTGATATCTCTCGGACGGATGAATTGTTGCAAAATTCCATCGCCGGCTTCAAGGTTATGCCAGTTTTCCGGAAGAATAAAGTGAGCCACCGAGGCGGTTGGGAAGAGATGAGTGTCGCCTTCCAGCGGTTTATTCTGCAAAAAGCAGAAGAGTTTTTCCAAACCCGGGTTGTGGCCGATAATCATGACCCTGTTGGCTTCCTCCACGGAAGAAAGAAGTTGTTTCAGGGTATCCAGTTCCGCCATATAGAGAGCATCTACGGTTTGCGACAGGGAAGGGCACTCGCTACAGATTCTTCTTAGGGTCTGTTGCGCGCGCTGCGCCGGAGAGACCAGAATCAGGTCGGGAAGCAAACCTTGATTTAATAGCCATTTTCCGATCTTTTTGGCGTTTTTTTTGCCTTTGTCGGAAAGCGGCCTGTCGAGATCTTCCTGATCCGGTTCCTTCCAATCGGACTTGGCATGTCGAACCAAGAGTAATTCACGCAGTTTATTGGCCATTTTGCCCCCTTTAAACCAAGACGGGATCAGTTAATCCCGTATTCCTGACGATAGGTCTGCATCGCGGAAAGGTAGCTCTGGTTTTGCTCATCCTTGGAGGTTTGCAGGTAATCGATGATATCGTTCAGGGAGATAATGCTGACAACCGGGATGCCGTAATCCCGTTCAACTTCCTGAATCGCCGAAAGTTCGGTTTTGCCTTTTTCCATTCGGTCAAGCGCAATGACAACGCCGGCCGGTTCAGCGCCGTTGGCTTTGATGATATCGATCGCTTCGCGAATAGCCGTTCCGGCCGTAATCACGTCGTCGATAATCAGAACTTTGCCTTGCAGCGGATGTCCGACGATATTGCCGCCTTCGCCGTGGTCTTTCGCCTCTTTACGATTGAAGGCGTAAGGTTTGTCCAGCTGATGATTATTGGCAAGTGCCACAGAAGTGGTCGCGGCCAGAGGAATGCCTTTGTAGGCCGGTCCGAAAAGAACGTCGAAATCCAAGCCGGATTCGGCAATTGCAGCGGCATAACCGTTCGCCAGAGTGCTTAACTGAGCGCCGGTATTGAACAGGCCAGCATTGAAGAAGTACGGGCTTTGGCGCCCGGATTTTAGGGTGAATTCGCCAAGTTTCAGAACACCGGTCTGCATAACGAATTCAATAAAATGATTTTTATCCATTGAGGAGGTAAATCCTTTGCGGTAATTACAATTATCTTACTCCAAGCAAAAAGTCTGGCGCAAGGCTGTGAATGCTGATTATTTTAATCGAAAAATCGGCCAATTTTATGGGGACTTGCCGCGCATTTTGTCAATAGCCGGCAAACGCTTTTAATTGGGCGATTTCCTGCGGCCATAATTCCGGCTCGATGGTTTCCAGTGTCATCGGAATATTATCGATTCGCGGGTCTTGCATCAGCTTTTGGAAAGCTTCCCAGCCGATTTCGCCCTGTCCCAGAGAATGGTGTCGGTCGAGCTTTTGCCCCAGTGAGGCTTTAGAGTCGTTGAGATGCATACCTTTGAGGTATTCCAGCCCGATGACGTCAATCAGATTCTGTATGAACCCTTCGTAGTCGTTTTTCAGATCGTAGCCCGCAGCATAGGCGTGACAGGTGTCGATGCAGACGCCGACTCGGGTTTTGTCCTCGACTCTGTCGATGATATAGGCCAGTTGTTCATGGGTATATCCGAGATTGGAGCCCTGTCCGGCGGTGTTTTCCAAAACCGCCGTTACGCCCGAGGTCTGATCCAGAGAGAAGTTGATTGACTCGGCAATCAGGTCCATGCACTGCTCTTCGCTGATTTCGCGCAGGTGGCTGCCGGGGTGAAAATTCAGGCGATCTATGCCGAGTTGCTCGCAGCGTTGCAGTTCGTCGATAAAGGCATCCAGTGATTTCTGGCGTTTATCGATGTCAGGATGCCCGAGGTTAATCAGATAACTGTCGTGCGGCAGTACCTGGCCTGGGCCATAGCCATAGCGTTCACAACGCTCCTTGAAAAGATCGATGCTTTTGGGTGTCAAAGGTTTGGCAACCCACTGACGCTGGTTCTTGGTAAACAGGGCAAAAGCGGTTGCGCCGATTTCATATGCGCGTACAGGCGCATTTTCAACGCCTCCGGCAGCGGAAACATGGGCTCCGATATATTTCATAATTGACGATCTCTGTAAGTTTGCTTGGCTTTTGTATTTTGGCACACTTTAAGCTTTAGCCCTATGTGCCGGCCGGTTAACAGGTGGTTTTGGGTCGCAGGATGCGACTCGGCCGGTGCATTATAGCAATCGTGCAGGAATTAAGCCGGAAAGCGCTTTTAGGTAGTGCGTTTTTATGGCAAGCAAGATAGAGGGATAGAAAATGGCAATTGATTTAAGTAATGTTCAGCCTTTAGGATCAAAAAGCGTGCTGATGGAACAGGCGATGCGCCGTCAGAAAGAACGCAATCAAATGGGGGCGACCGCCAACTACTTCGCAGACATGGATATCGATGATGATATGCTGCATGGGGATTTCAAATGGTTGAAAGAGGATCAGACGGCGATTAAAAATCTGGTCAGCCAGATGGACTCTTCGGTATCGCAACTGTCTCGCTATCTGAACGAGATCGAAAGCAAAACGGATCGTTCACGCAAGTATATTGAGAAGGAGCAGCAGTTGCTCTTTAAGCAGATTCATACATTGAACGGACTGCTCAAGAAACAGGTGAATGTATTTGAAAATATCGAGCGACAAATTTCCGACACGCAACTTCAACAGAAAAAAGTCTGGATGAATGTCGGTATTGCCGTGGTTGCCGGTTTGGCTTCCTCGATTACCATTCTGGCGGCGTCACCGTTTGCCGTTATGCTGTTGCAGCGCTTGAGCGCTGCCTGATCCCTGCAAACAGCCTGTTTGTAGGTAATGCCTGCAAGTAAATTCATGCGCCAATCAAGAGCCGTTTCCCTCTATAACGGCTCTGACTTTATTCCTTTCTTATGCGGTTTCTCGACAAGAGCTCTGATGCTATGATGTTGCCATCTTTTTAGCCGGTGGTTCCAAAATGCAGCTTCAAATCACTCAATCACAGCTTCTGACAGCACGGTCCGCGATCAAATCAGTCTATCTTGTGACGTTGCAGCACCCGCAGGGTGAGCGTTTATCTTATCAACCGGGGGACTGGCTGACTGTGCAGGCCATTAATCCCGTCGAGCTGGTTCGACAGCTCCTCGAGCGCCTGAATCTGTCCGGAACGGAAACTGTCAGCTTGCGTAAAGCGGGTGAGGTCAGTGTGTCCGAAGCGCTGGGCCGGCATTTGGAAATTACCCAGTTGAACCCGGCGATACTCAATAAAATGCAGCGCCAGCTCCAGCTGGGAGAGTGGTCCGACCGTTCGGCGATGATCGAGTACGCATATGGACGCGATATTCTGGATCTGCTGACGGAGTTTCCGCAGATGGCGCGAATGGGGATTGAGTTTCTGGATTGGCTTGCTCCTTTGGCCCCGCGTTATTATTCGATTGCTTCCGCCTCCGATAAAACCGTGCAGGTGCTTTTTAAAGCGGTCCGTTACCGATTTAATGACAGGGATAAAAGCGGCGTCGCTTCCAATTTTCTGGCCAGCTTGAGCTGCGGCGATCTGATCGAAGCGGACTTTAAGGAAAATCCGATGTTCAAACTACCCGACGACCCGCAGACTCCGATCGTCATGTTCGGCGCCGGCACAGGTCTGGCGCCTTTTCTGGGTTTTATGCAGCAGCGAGTACGCGAGGTAAACGGTGGGGATAATCTACTGTTTTTCGGTGAAACCGAGAAAGCGAATGCCTGTCTCTGTTGTGATCAGCTTGAAGCATGGGAAGCGGCCGGTCGCCTTGAACTCTTTTTGGCTTTCTCCCGCGATCAGGCGGAAAAACGCTATGTACAGCATCTTATGGATGAACAGCGGGAAAGACTCTGGTTCCTATGGGAGGCTGGGGCCGTAATCTATATCTGCGGCAGTCAGAAGCATTTGGCGCCGGCTTTAGAAGGGCTTTGGCAGCAGTGGTTTATAGAAGAGTTGGCTCTGGATGCAGCTGCAGCGCAGGCATTGTGGCAGCAGAGCCGCAAGCAGAAGCGTATCCAGTTAGATGTCTATTGAGGTTGCTCGGCCGCGAGGCAGGCGGCTTATTTAAATTCCAGATTAAAGTCGATCTGTGCCAGACGCTTGGCTTCCACTTTAAGGTCCATCTGACTTAATGGGTGTTGATCCAGCCAGTTATCGGCAAAGACCAGACAGAGGTTGGTCTCTTTCTTGATCAGCAGTTCCGGTTTGATCTGTTCCAGATCCCGTCCGCGGTGGATACGTACGGCCAGACGAAGGAGGACGCTCAGATAGCGGATTTTCTGGGCCTGCTCTTTGTCAAAATCCTCTAGTGCTGAACTGATGAATTTCCCTCTGTGGTTTAGCAGAAGGGCACTCAAAATCTGTTTCTCCTGCTGATCAAAGCCAGCCATGTCCGACTGCGCTACAAGATAGGCGCTGTGCTGCCGATAGCGTTTGTAACTGATGGCAATTCCGCACTCGTGCAGGCGACAGGCCCAGTCAAGAAGCTGCCGGTAATTGATTTCTTCTGAATGCAGTTCCCAGCAATTATGCGCCTGTTTGAAAAGATGGCGTGCCGTTGCCGCTACGGCGTCGGCCTGTTTGCTGTCGACCTTCATCCATTTCTGCATCGCCTGTACACTGACGTCGCGGACATCTTCGGCATACAGACGTCCTAGGGTATCGAACACCAACCCTTCTCGCAGCGCATTGGGCGAGACGTGCATAATATCGATATTGAGTTCCATAAAGGTTGCGATCAGTACGGCCAGTCCGCCGCTGATGACGGGGCGCCGTTCATCCTTGAGGCCGGCAATTTTCAGTTCGTCCAACTCTCCGGATTCAATGAGCGCCTGTTTCAGTTTGAGCATCCCTTCAAGAGTTATGCCGCCTTCCGACCACTGGTTCTGTTCCAGAATCTGACCGATCGACTTGATGGTGCCGGATGCGCCTATGGCGTTGTCCCAAGACAAAGCGATCAGTTTGTTACGATGCGGGCGCAGCACCTGACGGCATCGGTCGATCGCTTTCAGCATCGCTTCGGCCGTGATTTTATTATTCGGAAAATGGGCCTGGGTGATGCTGACACAGCCCATTTCGGTACTGGTCAGGTGCTGATAGCGGTTGCGCTGGCCGATTATGTATTCGGTACTGCCGCCGCCAATGTCCATGACCAGTCGCTGTTCGTCGCTTTTTGGCAGCCCGAGGGAAACGCCGAGGTAGATCAGACGGGCCTCTTCCTGACCGGAAATAATCTGAATACCGATTCCCAGAGCTTCACGGGCGGCATTCAGAAACTGGCGGCTGTTTTTGGCGTTGCGCAGGGTATTGGTTCCGACAGCGCGGATATTCTGGTGTGGAATTCCTTTTATGCGCTGTCCGAAGCGTTCCAGACAGGCGATGCCGCTGGCAAAAGCTTCTTCGCTCAAGTAACCGCTTTTATCCAGTCCCGAACGCAGTCGAACCATCTCTTTGTGTTTGTCGATCACCTGCATCTGTCCGTGCGTCTGACGGGCGATGATCATATGAAAACTGTTCGATCCCAGATCGATTGCAGCATAGAGAGCATTCTCTTCGCTGTCGTCAATGCCGAGGCTTTGGCTGTTGATCGCTGGGTACTGGAGAAGGGTCTCTTGATTCATCGAAGTTCTCTTGAGTATTCTTTCAGAGCGCTAGTTTACTCTGTCTGTTTTGGGGTGTGTAGCGATTTGCCCCAAAAGAGGCGGTTTCCGGCCGGGCTAACCGTAAAAATAAGCGGTTTTACCTAGCCGAAATTGCGGCGTCCGATTGAGATGCACACGTTTTAGCTTTCGCTGTATTTTTCGATCAGATACTGCTGGGCGTTATAGGCCGGACGCCCTTCAGGGATCGCCTGGCGGTAATTTCCGTCTGCCTGCAGTTTCCAGGCTCCGGTATTATCTTCCAGATAAACGCCGAGCCCTTCCGTGTAAACCTGCTGGAAAAGCCGCGGATCGAGGATCGGGAAGCAGGTTTCTACTCTGGATAGAAGATTACGGCGCATCCAGTCTGCACTTGAGCAGAACAGTTCCGGTTTGCCGTCGGCATTTTCGAAATAGTAGATGCGGTGATGTTCAAGGAAACGACCGATAATCGATGTTACGGTAATATTTTCCGAAAGCCCCGGAACGCCGGGTCTGAGACTGCAGATCCCGCGGACGATCAGATCGATTTCAACACCGGCCTGCGACGCTTCATACAGATTATCGATAATTTCCTGTTCTTCGAGACCGTTCATTTTGGCAATGATACGTGCCGGTTTACCCTGGCGGGCATTTTCCGCTTCGCGCTGGATGCGTTCCAGCATGCCGCTATGCAGCGAGAACGGCGATTGCAGTAGCACTTCGAGATCCTTGGTCTCTCCGAGGCTGGTCAGCTGCTGGAAAACTTTGGACGCATCGCGGCCAATCGACTGGTTGGCGGTCAGGAGCCCGAAGTCGGAATAAAAACGGGTCGTGATATGGTGATAGTTCCCCGTCCCCATATGGGTGTAGTAGCGAATGCGGTCGTTTTCTCGGCGTACCACCAGAATCATTTTTGCATGCGTCTTGTAACCGACTACGCCGTAGACCACATGTACGCCGGCATCCTGTAGACGGGTCGCCTGAATGATGTTGGTATCTTCGTCGAAACGGGCGCGCAGTTCGACTACGGCGGTGACTTCTTTGCCGTTTTGCGCCGCTTTCATCAGCGCTTTGATAATATCCGAATCTTCACCGGTACGGTACAGCGTCATGCGAATCGCCAGAACGTCCGGATCCTTGGATGCTTCCTTAAGAAAGTCGATGACCGGCGTAAAGGCTTCATAAGGATGGTGTAACAGGATGTCTTTTTGCGCGATACGGGCAAACAACGAATCGTTTTTCTTCTGACGCGTAAACAGCTTGAAGGCCTTTTTAACGCTTTTCTTGGTCAGTTGTCGCTGGGTATAAGGTTCGAACTGCAGGTCCGGACGGTTGACTCGATCCGGCAGAGCGCTCAGGCGGTGCAGGTTAACCGGGCCATTGACCTGATACAGCGCTTTTTCGGTCAGGTTGAAACGATCAAGCAGGTAATCCACCATGTGTGGTGGACAGTTGTCTGCCACTTCGAGACGGATTGCGCCGCCATAGTCACGTGTAGACAGTTCGCCGCGCAGAGCGCTCATAATGTCGTCAACCTCTTCTTCGTCGATAAAGAGGTTGGTGTTACGGGTAACGCGGAACTGATAGCAGCCGGTGACCGTCATTCCCGGGAAAAGCAGCGATACATTGGCGTGCAGTACCGATGAGAGAAAGACAAAGTCGTTATCGCCTTCCGTCGCTTCCGGCGGCAGTTTGATAATACGCGGCAATGAACGCGGAACCGGAACGATTGCCAGGCCGTTGGAGCGTCCGAAGGCATCGGCACCTTCCAGAGAGACGATGAAATTCAAACTCTTGTTCAGCACGCGCGGGAAAGGGTGCGACGGGTCAAGTCCGACTGCACTCAAAACCGGCTGCAAGGATTGGATAAAGTACTCTTTGATCCATGCACGCTGAGTATCGTTCCAGTGGTTGCGGCGCAGAAAATTGATGTTTTCCTTCTGCAGCTCAGGAATCAGAATGTGGTTCAGCGTGCTGTACTGCTGCTCGACGATTTCGTGTGCCGTATCGGAGAGCATGTCGATCGCTTCGTTCGGGTCCATTCCGTCCGGGCGGGTCAGGGTGCCCGGCTGATTGGCTACTTCATACAGGCTGGCCAGACGGACTTCGAAAAACTCGTCCATATTGCTGCTGGAAATACACAGGTATTTAAGGCGTTCCAGCAATGGGATATCCGGGTTTTTAGCCTGGGCCAGAACCCGGCGGTTGAACTCCAATAAGCTTTGTTCGCGGTTGATATAGCGAGGGTAATCGGTGGCAAGAGGTAGTAGATCGTTTGCGCTCATAGAGTAGGTCCCTGAAATCCCTTATTTGAGTGTTAAAAAGTGATTAATGTCGGGTGCCGTTTTTCCACTGTTTCATCTACGTAAATACGGCACAATTTTCTATTCTAGCGCACTTGAATGACGCTGTAGTCGAAGAAATTGTGAAATATTTATGGCTGAGATCAGTCGCTTCAAACAATAAGAGACGCGAGCTTTATTGCGGCTTATCGTGATGCTGTTTTTCGGACTTGTTATGCCTGTCGCATGAACAGGGCGGGACCGGATCGATTCCGCCGGGATTCCCCGGATGGCACCGGCTGATGCGTTTGATCGCCAGCCAGGAGCCCTTGACGACGCCATGGGTTTTGAGAGCTTCGATGGTGTAGTTGGAACAGCTTGGATAAAAGCGACAGCGTGGTCCAAGCAGCGGACTGATAAAGAGCTGATAAAAACGAATGATGGCGTAAAACAGCCAATAAACAGGATTCCATTTCATTGCTTGATTTCCGCTTGTTGCTGCATGACCACCATCTTTTTTTGCACCGTCAGGTTTAGTTGCGTAAGGCGCGGTAGGTGGCGCTTTGATAGAAGTTGTCGGCATGCTCGGTCAGCCAGACTTCCAGCTCGTCACTCTTCAGCGGTTTGCTGATGACAAAGCCCTGAATGTATTCACATTGTCTCTCTTCGAGGAAATTAAGTTGTTTGAGCGTTTCCACGCCTTCGGCGACGACCCGGACGTTCAGGTTGTGTGCCAGATGCAGAATCGCTTCACTGATGCTGATGTCCTCTTCATCCATCGGCAGGCCGTCGATAAAACTTTTATCAATTTTGAGAATGCTCAAAGGAAAACGTTTCAAGTAGCTCAATGAAGAGTAGCCGGTACCGAAATCGTCGACCGCCAGTTCAAAGCCGAGCTTTCTGAGTTCCCGTAACAGTTTGATGTTGGTATCGGCGTTGGTCATTACGGTACTTTCGGTTAGCTCAATTTCCAAGAGCCGGTTCGGAACGTCCGCCTGTTCCATTTTGGTCGCCAGATTGGCGATAAAGCCTTCCGCGCTGAACTGACTGCTGCTGATGTTGATGGCGATGGACAGATCCTGAAAAGGGGTGTTGCGCCATGATTTAAGCTGTTTGACGGTCTGGTCGACGACCCAGTGGCTGATCGGCAGAATGATTCGTGTTTCTTCGGCAATCGGAATAAAGACATTCGGCGGCACCAAGCCGAGTTCCGGATTGCGCCAGCGCAACAAAGCTTCAACGCCGATAATTTTACCGGTGGTGATTTCCATTTTCGGCTGATAGCACAGGTACATCTCATTGTTACTCAGGGCGTTGCGCAGATGTTTTTCCATCTGCAGGCGCGCCGAAACATGCTGACTCATCTGTTCCTGATAGATGGCAAAAGTGTTTTTACCCTGGGCCTTGGCCTCGTACATCGCTGTATCGGCATGGCGCAACAGCGCATCGACGCTTTGTCCGTTTTGCGGGTAGAAAGCGATCCCGATACTGGCGCTGACTCTGAGGTCGTGATTGTCGATTTTAATGGTTCGTTCGATATTATTGAGGATGCGCAGTGCGATGGACGAGATATTGTAAATATCCGCATCACGCAGCATCAGAACGAATTCATCTCCTCCGAAACGGCAGATGTGGGATTGATCGCCGACACCCTTAATATTGTGCGTCAGGCGTTTGGCGATGACCTTGAGCAGCTCGTCGCCGATATTATGCCCAAGTGAGTCGTTAACCTGTTTGAAACCGTCGAGATCCATAAACAGGATGGCAAAACTCTGTTCCGGGCGTTCGGCGAGCTGTTCCTCGATCTGTGATTTGAAGTAAACGCGGTTTTCCAGTTGTGTCAGGGAGTCGTAAAACGCGTATTGACGGATCTCTTTCTCGGTTTTGCGCTGATTGGTAATGTCCTTGATGAACAGACTGATTTCGGGCTCGTCGTTAATCATTAATACCGAGTAGGAGATTTCCGCCAGAATTTTCTCGCCGGAGCGGGTCAGTAAAGACATCTCCAGTTTGGAGGCTTTGGTGTTTTGATGGCCATCTTCCGAGGTAGTGACAAACAGGTCCATTAGTGTGCCGGAGTCACCGAAGACGGTTTTGATGGTGTAGCGATCAAAGAGCAGCTGAACCAGTGAATTTTGCAGCGCTTCCCGTTGTGTATAGCCGAATAGCTCCTCGGCATAAGGGTTCCAGACTTTGATGATGCCGAACTTGTCGGTAATGATAATAGCGTCCTGTGACGAATCCAGCAGCTCCTGAAGGCGGTTGTGCATTTCCGACAGGATGCGGGTTTTATTCAGGATCGACAGCGTCGCAATCGACAGCAGGATAAAAATCAACGCACTTATCAGGCCGAAAATAACGGCTTTCTGTTTGTCGATTTCTTGCCAGTCGAGATGGTTGGTGATTGTAATGCGGCAGTTATAACAGCTTAGCGACGGAACCAGCACGGTTTCGAAACGTTTCCAGTAAGAAGGCGGCGGGTTGTCCATATTTGCGGAGTGCCAGGACCAGCCTGTGTTGTAGTTGTCGGAAATGCGTCTGAAAGAGACTTCAACCGCATCGTCTCGGAAAGCTTTCTGAATCGGTTTCGTCAGTGCGGAATGGGTATTGACCAGGAATACAATTGCGCCGGTTACCCACTCGGAACGGTCTTCTTGAGGGATGTTCGTTGGCTCTGTGGCATACACGGGATGGGTGACTACCGCCAGGGATTTGTTCGGATGGGTCTGTTCCAGCCAGAAAATCGCCGTGCTGTTCTCTTTGACCTGGTTGTCGAAGCGTTTCTCGATTTCAGGAATGCTGAAAAGGTCTTCGGCTATATAGGATGCGTTGTCCGGCGTGAGCGGTTCAACCTGATTGATGGCTAGAAAGTAGGCGGATGCGTTTTCTTTCTCTTGCAGAAAAATGCCCTTCGGGCGGATTTTAAAGGATTCGAAGCCAAGTCTTTTCTGCTTCTCTTCAAATGAAGGCAGCTGTGTTTTCTTGGCGTAAGTCGCCAGCCCCATCGCCTCGATATAAGGGTAATCGTTCAACAGACCCTGTGCGAAAATGCTGATGTCGTGCGAGGATTTAATGTATTGCCCGGAATACTGCTGAGCGATGGCTTCAATCAACGAGCTGATTTTCTGTTCTTCGATCAGGTAGTTCTGGCGGATATCCTGAACCTCTTTGAGGAACGCGGTGCGTTTCTCGCTTGCCTGATCTTCAATGTGCAGAAAGATAAATCCGATGACCCAGAACGGCATGAGGAGCCAGATTAATTTCTGTCTTTTATTGAGTTTGGTCGAGAAAGGGCCGATACGGTCATTCATCGAGTTCCGACTCCTTGGATTCATAGGGCTGTGCCTGCATAAGGAAGGCGCTCGGCAGTGGTGAGGTCGATTCCTGAATAAGCGTCGGATTATACCAAAATACAAAACTATTGTTGGCGACGACCTCTTGGCGATTGATCGGCATGCCGTTTAGAGTGTGGATGGCGGAAAGGCCGGCCCAAGTTCCCTGTTCTTCGGGTTTGTTGGCCAGTCCGAGCATTACATATGGCATGACCCAGTCACTATTGGTGACGGTCAGTTTTTTCGAGTACCGTTTAACCCAGCTTAAATTTATATCCCGATCCCACTGCGGGAAGGAGGCGAAGTTATCAAACAGAATAATGTCGGTGTTTTCATCTTCCTGCAACTGTTTGAACAGCTGACGCCAGTCTTCCTGGGTTCGGGCTTGAAACGCGCTGCTTGGAATATCAAATTCTTTGACGATTTGATGAAAGGCGGCCACATTTTTGGCGGCAGTGGTTCCCGGGCCGGCCAGATAGGCGACATGCGTTTTTCCGGGATTTATCTGGAACAGTAATTCCAGAAGTTGGCGAACCGGTGCGATTTCCAGCATGCCGGTGGTATTGCTATAGGGCAGTCCGTAATTGATGCCGCTGTTATTGACGCCGCAAAATATAAAAGGCAGTGACGATCCGTTGAAATAAGGGGCGAGTACATACTCGACCGCATTGTCGTCGGACACGATAACCAGGTCGGGTTGTGTCTGCTCAATAAACTGTTTTGCTTTCAGTCCCGAGGCTTCAAGTTGCGATTCCGTATTCAGCTTCTTGCTATCCATATAAAAGGTCTGTACTTCGCATTGCTTGCGCAGAGTGTTGAATAGAGCGGATTCGAGCC
The DNA here is from genome assembly GCF_017571475.1 of Thiomicrorhabdus sp. 6S3-12. Classification (GTDB taxonomy): domain Bacteria; phylum Pseudomonadota; class Gammaproteobacteria; order Thiomicrospirales; family Thiomicrospiraceae; genus Thiomicrorhabdus. The sequence continues at coordinate 69,154 of NZ_JAGETW010000010.1, forward strand.
GGTCCTGCCACTCATAGCCTGGTGCATAGGAAGCGATATAGGTGCATTTGGGAAGTTTGACTTTATCTGCTTTAGGTACGGTCTGTTCGACCGCAGGTCCGGGGGAGGAGCCTGCAGCAGAGGGTTGTGGAAGAAGTGCCAATATCGCCAGAGAGATGAAAGCCAGAAGTAGCGCTGTTCGGTTCAAGAATGTATTTTGCATGGAAGTAAACCTGGAATAGAGAACAACTTTAAAGCTTTCGGAAGACGTTGGTTAAAGGGTAAGAGGCGATTACTTAACTGGGCCTCTCGGGACTTGCCTTGTAAGGGAATCGGCGATTTTTAATCAAAAGCGTACAAATGCATTAAGATAATTGTCTTGCTGTATCACGCCTTTAGAAAAAATCTTACAATGTTTAGACTTATAAACCAATGCAAATGTGTGTATTCGATTGATTTTGAAAGGCACTTATTTGATTTTAATCCCGTTTAAATTGCGCACTCTTACAGAGTGACGGTGATTAATCGTTTAAACTGTTGGATAATTTAATCCCCGCTATCGCTGAACGGTCATAGTGATAGCCCAGACTGAACCAAAGTAACAAGGATTTCTCTGTATGCCAGGCACCCGCAACGCATTTTTAATCTCGCAAGTCACCATTGTTAACGAAGGACAGCAGTCGGTTGCTGATGTTCTTATCGAAAACGGGCGTATTGCACGCATAGGCAGTAATTTGAGCGCACCGGACGGTGTCGAAGTCATCGACGCGAAAGGGCTGCATCTGCTTCCGGGGTTTATTGACGATCAGGTGCATTTTCGCGAGCCGGGCCTGACCAGTAAGGCGGATATCGAATCGGAATCCAAAGCGGCAGTGGCCGGTGGAACCACGACGTTCATGGAAATGCCGAACGTCAAGCCGCCGACGGTGAACATTGAACGCCTTGAAGAGAAATATGCATTGGGTGCGAGTAAGTCCTGGGCCAACTACTCTTTTTATTTCGGGGCGACCAATGACAATCTGCAGGAACTGAAAAAGGTTAACCCGCGCAACGTTTGCGGCGTCAAAGTATTTATGGGGTCTTCGACCGGAAATATGCTGGTTGACGAAGAACAGGCGTTGCGTGATATTTTTACGCACAGTCCGACACTGATCGCGACCCACTGTGAAGATACGCCGATGATTAAGGCGAATGAAGAAAAATGGCTGGAGAAGTTCGGCGAAGATATTCCGGCTGCCGAGCATCCGAATATTCGCAGTCGCGAAGCCTGTTACAAATCCTCTTCGATGGCAGTAAAGCTGGCTAAAGAGACCGGTGCGCGTCTGCATATCCTGCATATTACGACGGCAGACGAACTGGAACTGTTTGAACCGGGTCCGGTTGCTGGCAAGAAAATTACCGCTGAAGCCTGTACCCACCACTTGTGGTTCAGTGAAGAAGACTATGCGACAAAAGGGCATTACATCAAATGTAATCCGGCGATCAAGAAGCAGTCGGACCGTGATGCCATTCGTCAGGCTTTGATCGAAGGGCGTATTGATGTTGTTGCTACCGACCACGCACCACACCTTGAAGAGGAAAAACATAATCCGTATTTCTCTGCACCGGCCGGTCTGCCGCAGGTGCAGCAGTCATTGAGCGTTCTGCTGGATCTGGTAAAGCAGGGTGTCTTTACGCTTGAACAGGTGGTCGAGAAGATGGCGCATAATGTGGCTACCCTGTATGAGATCGAGGAGCGCGGTTATATCCGTGAAGGTTATTGGGCGGATCTGGTCTTAGTAGATCTCAACAAGCCACATACCGATCTTAAGGATGAAGTATTGTACAAGTGCGGTTGGTCGCCTTGGGAAGGGCATGAGTTTACGTCCAGCGTGATCGGAACTTTTGTTTCCGGCGAGTTGAAATATTATCAGGGCGAGTTTGCCGACTTTACTCCGGGGCAGCGTTTGCTGTTTAACCGATAAACCGCGTTTAATGAGGAGAAGATACGATGATGCAATCCATTAATCCGGCCAACGGTGAGTTGTTAGCGGAATTCGAAACCTGGGATGACGAAACTCTGGATTATGTCGTGACTCAGGCCGGCTATATGTTCGGCGACTGGGGCAAGCTGACGCCGATCGAAGATCGTTGTGCTCTGATGAAGCGAGTCGCGGATGTTTTGCGCGATGATGTCGACCTGCTTGCCGAACTGATTACTCTGGAAATGGGTAAATCCTACGCCGAAGCAAAAGCGGAAGTGGAAAAGAGTGCCTGGGTTTGCGAGTACTATGCCGAAAAAGGCCCGCAATTTCTGGCCGATGAGCCGGTTGAAACAGACGCATCCAAAAGTTATGTTGCTTATCTTCCTCTTGGGGTCGTTCTCGCAGTTATGCCGTGGAACTTTCCTTTCTGGCAGGTATTTCGTTTTGCCGCACCGGCGCTGATTGCCGGTAATATCGGTTTGCTCAAACACGCGTCGAATGTTCCGCAATGCGCCTTGGCGATTGAAGAGGTTTTCCGTAAAGCGGGCTTCCCGGATCACATTTTTTCCACGCTGATGATCGGTTCGGACAAAGTCGAATCGGTGATTCGCCATCCGGCCGTCAAAGCGGTGACCTTAACCGGTTCCGAGCCTGCCGGGCGTAAGGTTGCGGCGATTGCCGGTTCGGAACTGAAAAAGACCGTTCTGGAGCTGGGTGGTTCCGATGCCTTTATCGTTCTGGACGATGTCAGTATGAATACGGTGGTCGAGAACGCCGTTAAAGGGCGTTTTATCAATATGGGACAGAGTTGTATCGCGTCTAAGCGTTTTATTGTCGATCAGATGCAGGCCGATAAGTTTACTCAGATGTTTAAAGAGGCGATCGAAGCGCATTTCGTCGCCGGAGATCCGATGGACGAAAGTACGACTCTGGCACCGATGGCGCGACAGGATCTGCTGGACGAATTGCACGACCAGGTTATGCGTTCGGTCGAAATGGGGGCGACTCTGGTGTGCGGCGGTTATCAGTTGGATCGTCCGGGCTGTTACTACGCGCCGACCATCCTTGCTGATGTTAACAGTAGTATGCCGGCTTGGAACGAGGAGTTTTTCGGTCCGGTGGCAATTATTATCAAGTCGACCGAACCGGCACATGCTTTGGGTATCGCCAATTCCGTCGATTTTGGGTTGGGTGGTTCTATCTGGACTTCGGATATGGCGACGGCGGAAACCATGGCACGCGGAATGGAATCCGGGGCGACTTTTGTCAATAGTATTACTTTCTCGGATCCGCGTATGCCGTTTGGCGGCGTGAAAAACTCCGGTTACGGTCGCGAGCTCTCTGTGCAGGGGATTCGCGAATTTACCAACGTGAAGTCGATCTGGATTAAATAAGCGACTATCAATCCATCACGATTAAAGCAATCATTCCGTAAGGTTGGTTGCTTTTGTTTTTTTAAAGGCGGTTTATGTTTGATTTGTGGTTAAAGACGCTAGGGGATTTAAAGGAACCTAAAATTCTGGTTCGGCTTTTCGTTCCGTTTGTCGCGGCGATTATTTTGGTTTCGCTGCTCGGCTACGGCGTTTTCGGGGTGCTGATGTTCAGCGATTTCGTGACGCAGAATCCGCTGGTGATGGAAATGCAGGAGTTCGGTAATGAGGTCGAACAGACGGTTGGCGCAATTCCTCTGATCGGTTCGGCGCTCTTGTGGGTCGGCGGCCTGATTATGGCGGTGATTGCCGGTGTTCTGGGGGTATTGCTGGGCAGCTATCTGATTCTGTTGTTTGCGATGATTATTACCGGTTTTATGACCGATTCGTTGGTTAAGGTAGTGCGTGATAAGCATTACCCGGGGCTGGAGTATCAGGGGCACGGTTCGATTGGCGATATGTTGTGGAAACTGACGAAATTCGGTCTGCTGATGCTGCTGTTGTTTATTGTTACAATTCCGATGTTGTTTATTCCTCTGATCAATGCGGTCTGGTTCTGGTTGCTTGGTTTTCTTTTCTTTCGTTACTCGATTGTTCTGGATGTCGGGCAGGTGGTTTTGCCGGAAGCTTTGTTTAACAAGCTTAAGTCCGTTGACAACTGGACGCCGACGCTGACATTGGCATCAATGTTTTTCCTCAGTACCTTGCCGCTGGTCGGGCTCTTTATGCCGGTGTTGGGGGTAATCGCCATGGCGCATTATTACTTTGATAAATTGTCGGTTGCGACGGATGCCGAAAAATAGGTTTTCGACTTAATCAGGTTTGCATTGAAAGGCGCATTTAAGATGCGCCTTTTTTTATTTAGATCGCCCGCATATGTCTCTCTCTGGGGGCGTTCTCGATTTTTTTGATTCAAAACGGATAGTTTAGTTGGTATGATTATTTTTGTAAGGGATTGTTACTGAAAGTTCCTGATTGGCTACGTAGGAATGATAGGATTAACAGGTAGTGATCACTGTGCTCGGCTTTAGGGAAGAGAAGATCGAATGATTAAGTTTGGAGATTATCTGCGCGTCTGCCGTGAGCGCAAAGGCGTGACGCAGTCGGAGCTGGTCGAGGAGTTGGTCGCCGAAGATCCGTCATTCAGTTCGCTGGATAGTACTACGCTCAGTCGCTGGGAGCGCGGAGTATCAAAGCCGGCCATCAGTAAACAGACACTGATTATCCGTTATTTCTCGCGAAGCTTTAATCGTATTTATCCATTTATCGGTGAGATGGAATCACTGGATATCGAAGCAAATTTCTGTGCGATGGGGTTTTCCAAGTTTGTCGGTCGTCACCGGATGGTAGCGGATTTCCCCGTCAATCAGATGGATATCAAGCAGCTCCATGTTCAGGATGCGGTCAGCTCCGGAATGCATATGACCGCCTTGCGAAAAAATTATCTGGTCATTGAAGGGTTGTACGAGTTCGGTCTGGATGAAGAGCTGCATCATCGTTTGGCGATGCAGCCTGGTAATTATTTTACGGTCTGTCAGTATCAGGAAGAGTACTTCGGGCATTTTCTGGCGCTTAAGTTGAATTCGGAGTCTTTTCAGCGGGTCATGAATTTCTCGCTTGAGATCGACCAGCTTCAGGAGCAGGACTTTGTCGGTAAGGATGACGAAGGCGAATATTTTATTGTCGGCTTTTTCAGTATTGGTGATCTGCCGATATCCATGTTATGGATTGGGTTCTATGCGCATTTGATCCGTGAGCAAATGAAGGTCGGCAAGGTCGGCGGTCTGGTGACGACAAAAGAGGGTGAGGCGATCGCTCGAAATCTGAATACCGAACTGCTGGCCAATACCCGTTACGGCGATAAATGCATGAAAAGTTATTATGCGGATATCGGTCAGATGCTGCTGACCGATACGATTGTTAAGATGGTTTTCAATCCCGAAAGCTGCCCGCGCTAGACGGGTTCCCCTTCAAGCCGAATATTACCCAGGCGAGTCAATACTTTTAAAAACGCTTTGCTGCTGTCGATCGACGCGGTTTCGTTCATCGTATGATAGCCGGTGGTCGGAATCTGCAGGGTGGTGCCGTGCACCAAACCGTTCGATTTGTCCGTTATCCGTCCGAGTTCCGTGCGACCAAGGCTCATTGCAGGTTTGTTGGAGCCGAGATTGGCGTGATTTACCTGGTCAATGTAGTGATCTTTGAAGCTGTAACTGACGCCGAGTGAAGTACAGACCTGCGCCAGCTTCTGGGTGGTTTCCAGATTGAAGTTGGCAAACTCGTCACGATTGCGCAGTACGATTTGCTGTCGGTCGGCTTCTTCGCGATTGCGGTAAGGACTGGTGTCGACAACGTATAATTCATTGGTCGAGCCGCCAAAACGGCGGAACCATTCCAGCAGGTAGCGCCAGCTGCCTCCGGACTCTTCTTCGGCTGTGAAAAAAGCGGTTCCCTGATAGCCTAAACTGAACAAGTGAACCAGTGCGGCGGCGGTCAGCACATTATCCAGTTGTCCTGAGAGCAAACCTTGATCGATCTTCAGGCGATCCAGAAAACCGACCGGGGTTCCGGCGACAAGGTGTTCCAGTCCCTCAACTTCGAAAATCAGGTTGTTTCGGTATTCGCAAATGAAAGCATTGTTGATGATGCCGCGTCCGCGGTAAGCACCGGACCAAGGTTCGTAGGCGATTACTGGGGTGTTGTCAAAGCGGTTCATCAGCGTCAGCATTAACTCTTCGCTGACGGACTTCCCTAAAAGGTCGCTCATCTGTCCGGCGACGAAAGCGGCAAATTGAAACTCATTCGGGCCGGTGCAAATCAGTCCGTGACGGTCAATGTGGCTGGAAAACATTGAACTGTGCGGGTCATTGCCGTGGGCAACCAGTAAGCCTTCGTACCAGGTGACCTGTGCGCCGCGTTCTTCCAGCTCTCGTTGCAAGACTCGGAAAAAGGCGTGCTCGGCCCCGACAACGGAAGGTTCTCGAATCAGTGACTTTAATAGGTCGATGAATTCGGCAAAGCGTAGCGGGTCGTTTGCCGCGTGCAGAGAGGCGTCCGCCTGAGGGGAAGATGTTTCAGGTGAGTCGGGGGAATTGGCGTTCATGGTGTACTCCACAAAGCGGCCTTGGCGCGATCGCGTTGGGCTGGCTAAAATTTGAATTTTATAGAGAAATCAGAAATTAGCCAGCGTTATTTATGTCTCGAGGTGCTTTTGATTTACGTTTGATATCAGCAGGTATTCGCTTGGGTGACTGCGGTTACGATCGCCTTGCTCAGTATGCCGAGTTGGGTTTCAGAGATATTGAATGCCGGCATGGTGTAAATCAGTTTTCCGAAAGGGCGGATCCAGGCACCCGCTTCCAATGCAGCGGCTTGAATTTGCGGGCCGAGATCGCTTCTTTCCAGTTCGACGACACCGATTGCGCCAAGCACGCGAACATCTGTGACGCCGTCGAGCTTGGATAAAGGCATCAGCTGCGTTTTTAAATGCTGTTCGATCTGCTGGATCTGCTGCTGCCACGGCGATTCCATTAACAAGTCAATCGAGGCGATGGCTGTGGCGCAGGCCAGTGGGTTGGCCATAAAAGTCGGACCGTGCATTAAAACGCCGGGGTCGCCCTGGCAGATAGTGTCGCTGACGGCTTCGGTGCACAGGGTTGCCGCCAGTGTCAGATTGCCACCGGTCAGAGCTTTACCGACGGTCATAATGTCAGGGGTTATGCCTGCCCATTCGCAGGCAAACAGTTTCCCAGTGCGCCCGAAACCGGTGGCGATTTCGTCGGCAATCATTAATACGTTGTATTGTGTGCACAGTTCGCGAGCCGCTTTGAGGTAAGCTGGTCGGTAAAAACGCATGCCTCCGGCACCCTGCACTATGGGTTCTAAAGTCAGAGCGGCGATTTCGTGCTGATGCTTTTCGAGCATCTGTGCCAATTCGAGAATGTCCTGATCGTCGGAGTCAGCAGTAAAGCCCATTTGCGGCGCAGGAGCAAAGAGACTCTGACGTAATACGTCGTTAAACAGGTGGTGCATGCCGTTTATCGGATCGCATATCGCCATAGTGGCAAAGGTGTCACCGTGGTAGCCGTTACGAATCGACAGCAGGCGGTTTTTCTGTGGCTGTTGGCGGCTTATCCAGTATTGCAGAGCGATTTTGATCGCTACTTCCATCGATACCGAGCCGGAGTCGGCGAAGAAGATCTTGTCCAGGCCGGCCGGAGTCAGATCGACCAGACGTTTTGCCAGCTCAACGGCCGGTTCATGGGTAAGGCCGCCAAACATAATATGTGGCATGCTGTCGATTTGCGCTTTCATGGCTGTATTGATTTTTGGGTGGTTATAACCGTGAATCGCCGCCCACCACGAACTCATGCCGTCGACCACTTGACGGTTGTCCGCTAAAGTAATCAAGGAGCCTTGTGTCGATTTTACGCCAATCGGTGCGACCGGATTTGGTGAAGAGGAGTAGGGGTGCCAAATATGCTGTTGGTCGAAGTCGATAAGAGATTGCCAGTGTTCGGAATAGTTCATAGCGCTTAGTGTCGGTTATAGGTTTTGAAAATGTTTTAGCATGGCACATTCTAAGTCGAGTGCGCTCAACGTTTGCACAAAGTCATTCTGTAGTGGTGCCTGAATACAAATGCGCTCCTCGGTCAGCGGATGGTTGAATTCCAGTGCGGTTGCTGCGAGATACAGACGGTGGTATCCGCGCCACTCGTGAAAAAGGTGGTTATGATTGCGATCACCATAATTAACGTCGCCGATAATCGGGTGGCTGATTCCGTTCAGGTGGCGGCGAATCTGGTGTTTGCGTCCGGTTTTCGGCGATAACTCTAAAAGTGAGTAGCGCTGCTGTTCGAATTTGCCGAGCGGCTTATCGAGGGTTGTTTGCCCCAAAGTACGGTAAGCGGTAAAGGCTTCCTGCGCTTCGGTAGGCTCTTGTTTGTCCCGATCACCATATCTGTCTTTCTTATATAGGAGAGGTTTGTCGATTTCACCATGATCTTGAGTCCAGCCGCGAACCAGTGCGATATAAGTCTTCTGCAACGAATGGTCCATGAATTGCGCACTCAGGTGGCGTGCGGCTTCTTTATTCAGGGCAAAGAGGAGTAGGCCTGATGTTGCCTTGTCCAGACGGTGTGCGGGAAAAACTTCCTGTCCGATCAGGTCTCGAGTTAACTGGACGGCGAACTGGGTTTCGCGTTTATCGATAGGTGATCGATGAACCAGGAGGGCGGCAGGCTTGTGAATCGCCACAAGGCTGTCATCCTGATAGAGTATTTTTAAGCTGTCGAGCTGGCATTGCGTTTGCATTTGAATCACTCTGGCGTAAACTTTGCCGCTTATTTTAACGCTCATCACATCATATAAAAGGAAGACTGTTGGAATTTACTGCTTTGGAGTGGTTTTTTATCGCGTTGATTTTCGTCTGGACAGGTTTTGTGCGAACCGGGCTGGGTTTTGGCGGGGCTGCTTTGGGGTTGCCGTTTATGCTGATGATCGAAGATGATCTGCTGTACTGGTTGCCGATTATCGGGATTCATCTGCTGTTTTTTTCCAGTCTGACGCTGAGTAAGGCGTTAAAACAGGTTGACTGGTCGTATCTGAAACGTAGTTTGGGCTGGATATTACCGCCGATGATTGCCGGGGTTTTCGGTCTGGTCAGTTTGCCGACGCAATGGCTGGTGATCTTTGTATATAGTATTACTCTGTTTTATGCAGCTTTATGGATGCTGGATAAAGCGATACACAGTGAAAATTCCTGGGTTGACCGTGGATTGTTGGTTACCGGAGGTTATGTGGCAGGCACGTCGTTGACCGGTGCGCCGTTAATGGTTGCCGTATTCGCCCGGCATGTCGATACGCATATGTTGCGCAATACTCTGTTTGTGCTTTGGTTTATTCTGGTCTCAATTAAGATGAGTACTTTTGTCATGCTCAGTGTCTCAATCGAATGGAAGACGGCGCTCATGTTGATTCCGGTGGCCGCTATCGGACATGTTGCGGGGCTTAAGGCGCACGAATTCATTCTGCATAACAGTCGCACCTTTAAGCGTGTGATGGGTTCAATGCTGTTGATTGTGAGTAGTATCGGTCTGGGCGTAACGCTACTTAAGTAAGCTATTTTGCCTTTTTTTGTAAAAAGGGCTTGTTATTTATTCGGGGATGCTTACAATACGCGCCTATCTGCTTCGCGGCGTACTTTTTCACTCGGTGAAAACGCTAAAAGCGAGGTCAGAAGTATTCGCTGGATAAGCTGGAAAATACTTAGAATTTTTTTAAAAATTTGGGTTGACACCGACTGAATTATCTATAGAATACGCTCTCACAATCTGGAGGGTTTCCCGAGCGGCCAAAGGGGGCAGACTGTAAATCTGCTGGCTCAGCCTTCGGTGGTTCGAATCCACCACCCTCCACCATGCGGGTATCGTATATCGGCTATTACCTCGGCCTTCCAAGCCGATGAGGGGGGTTCGATTCCCCCTACCCGCTCCAGTTTTTAAGAGGTTCTCTTTGTTTTTCAGGAAATGGAGAGAGCCTTTTTTACTATCCTGCTTCCATAGCTCAGTAGGTAGAGCGCATCCATGGTAAGGATGAGGTCACCAGTTCGATCCTGGTTGGAAGCTCCATTTTCTTGATTTGTGTTTAAAAATTAAGCGCCGACGAGTTGGGAAATGAGTCGCTGCTAACATGGAGTTTGCATCATGGCAAAAGAAAAGTTTGAACGTTCGAAACCGCACGTAAACGTAGGTACTATCGGTCACGTTGACCATGGTAAGACAACTCTTACTGCGGCTCT
>NZ_JAGETW010000011.1 GCF_017571475.1 Thiomicrorhabdus sp. 6S3-12
CATACAATTCGGAGCGGTAGTTCAGCTGGTTAGAATACCTGCCTGTCACGCAGGGGGTCGCGGGTTCGAATCCCGTCCGCTCCGCCATTATTTCCTATATCATCTTACTTATTCAGAAAACTCTCTTTCTTCACTCACTCTTAGTCATTTTTATAAAATCTAGCTGGTCCGACAATCTGCTTGGCTTTGCTATGTTTTTGTTACTCCGGTATATAGGTTATTGTTCCTGTACCGAAAAATGATAATTAATAACAAGTGGCATTCTTTTAATTTTGATTGAAGTGCGCAGACGTGGTTGATTTATAAAGCGCTGTACTTAAATCTTGAAAGCTGTAGGCAATAAAAAAACCGCCAATAAGGCGGTTTTTTTGTTTTAGACGCAAAATGCAATCGAATCAGGTTGATGCCGTTACGTTGTAACCGCCGTCTACATAGGTGATTTCGCCGGTGATACCGGAAGCAAGATCCGAGCATAGGAAGGCAGCCGTGTTACCGACTTCTTCAATAGTCACATTGCGACGCAGTGGCGTTGCCGCAGCAGATTTGTCCAGCATGGTGCGGAAGTCCTTGATACCGGCGGCAGCCAGTGTACGGATTGGACCAGCTGAAACGGCGTTAACACGGATGCCTTCCTGACCAAGATCAGCGGCAAGATAACGAACGGTTGCTTCAAGCGAAGCTTTGGCAATTCCCATTACGTTGTAATTCGGAACCGCGCGCTCGGCACCAAGGTAGGAAACTGTCAGAACTGAGCCGTTTTTCGCTTTTAGCATTTCATGAGCGGCCTTAGTACATGCGGTCAGGCTGTAAGCGGAAATGTCGTGGGCGATTTTAAATCCTTCGCGGGTCGAAGCGTCGATCATACGGCCTTCAAGCTCTTCGCGCGGCGCAAATGCAACCGAATGGACTAGAACATCCAAGCCGTCCCATTGTTTACCCAATTCAGCAAATACGGCATCGATTTGCGTATCATCTGCAACGTCCAAAGGTAGGATTAGATCGGAGCCCAGTTCGGCAGCGATTTTTTCGACACGCCCTTTAAGTTTGTCATTCTGATAGGTTAGGGCGATTTCGGCACCTTGCTCGTGCATCTGCTTAGCAATACCGTAGGCGATCGATTTGTTATTGGCGACACCAATAATTAAGGCTTTTTTCCCTGAAAGGAATCCCATAGTTTTCTCCAAATGATTGAATTTGTCTTGGGTTTTAAAATTTGTTTCTGATTCATCGGCCTGAAATAAGGGCCTGAATATGAATTTATGAGCATTATAACGCCAAATTATTCGTTATAATGCCTTTGTTTCATACGAAAAAACGGGTAAAAAGTCAGTAAAAATAGAACCGGAAGAGTGCGCCAGAAGGTTCTGAAAAAGTGAAGCTTCTAAAACCCATAAAGTAGGATGCGAGTGGTTTGGTAATGGAATTACAGAGCAGAATGGCAAGTGCTGTTTTACGACAGAAAACGGATATTTCTGATACAGGCCGATCCAATACTGGAACTGACGTTTTTGGGGTTGTTGTACTGTTTGCGCTGCTGTCTTTTATGCTCAATGTATCGCCAGCCTCAGCCGACTGGAATAATCCTTATCCGGCAAGCATCAGTAGCGGAAAAACGCTCTACAGTACGTTCAGTTCACCGCCGAAACATCTTGATCCGGTTGTTTCCTATAATTCGAATGAGTGGTCTTTTCTGTCGCAGATTTACGAACCGCCTCTGCAATACCATTATTTCAAACGCCCTTATGCTCTACAGCCTCTAACGCTGGATCAAATGCCGGAGATATTCTATCTGGCGAATGATGGGCATAGCCTGGATCAGTCCGAACAGGCGAATGCGGCTTATACCGAGTACCATTTTCATCTGAAACAGGATGTCCGTTTCCAGCCGCATCCGGCTTTTGCCAAGCAGGGCGAACAGTTCCGTTACCATTCTCTCAGTGAAGAAGATTTGCTGGAAATTGAATCGATTAACGATTTTCAATTTACCGCCAGCAGAAATTTGCGTGCCGAGGATTATGTGTATGCAATTAAGCGCATGGCTTTAAGGCAGAACCATTCTCCGATTCTCGATACGATGAAGCAATATATTGTCGGTTTGGATGAATTCTCCGATGAGGTAACGAACGCCTATCAGCAATTGTTGCAAGACGCTGGCGCGACTGTTAAAAACCGCTATTTTGACCTGAATGCCTATCCAATAGATGGCGTTAAGGTATATTCGGATTTTCATTTCAGTATTCGTATTCGTGGTGTCTATCCACAATTTTTGTACTGGCTGACAATGAATTTCTTTGCTCCGATTCCGTGGGAGGCAGACAAGTTTTATAAACAGCAGGTATTGGTCGAGCGCAATATTACACTGGATACCTCTCCAGTCGGTACCGGTCCTTTCTATCTTGCCGAAAACAATCCGAATCAGGTCATGAAGCTGAAAAAGAATCCTAATTTTCATGCCGAATATTTTCCGCAGGACGGGCTTCCAGAGGATGCCGATCCAACATTGCTGAATGACGCCGGCAAGCAACTACCGCTCATCGATGAAGCGGTATATACCTTGGAAAAGGAAAGTGTGCCTTTGTGGAATAAGTTCCTGCAGGGGTATTACGATGCCAGTGGTGTAAGTTCCGAGAGTTTTGATCAGGCCGTCAGCGTATCCGGCGGTGGCGATATGTCACTGACACCGCAGATGCAGCAAAAAGGTATTCAGTTCATTAATGCGATCCAGCCGACGATTTTTTATTTCGGTTTCAATATGGCGGATCCAGTGGTCGGTGGTTATTCGGAAAAGCAGCAGAAGCTGCGCCAGGCAATCAGTATTGCGATTAATTATGAAGAGTATATTTCGATCTTTCTTAACGGTCGTGGCATAGCTGCTCAGGGCCCGATCCCTCCCGGTATTTTCGGTTTCGATCAAAAGCGTTTTAACGCTTATGTGTATGAAGAGAAAGAGGCTCGAGTTCAACGCAAAACAATAGAAATGGCAAAAAAATTATTGGCCGAAGCGGGATATCCGGATGGTAAACAGAGTGACGGAACGCCGTTAAAGCTGTTTTATGATACTGCGGCAACCGGTCCGGACAGTCAGTCGCAGTTGAACTGGTATCGGAAGCAGTTTGCCAAGCTGGGGATTGAGCTGGTTATCCGGGCCACCGACTACAACCGTTTTCAAAGTAAAGTACGCGGTGCCAAGGTTCAGCTTTTTTCATGGGGCTGGAATGCAGATTATCCGGACCCGGAAAACTTTTTGTTTCTACTCTACGGTGGTAATGCCGCTATTCATACCAACGGCGCCGGAATTAACAGCGCCAACTATGACAACCCTGAATTTAATCAGTTATTCCAACAGATGAAACGGCTTCCTAATGGTGAAGAACGTCTTAAAATTGTGCAGCAAATGGTTGAAATAGCACGTAAAGATTCTCCTTGGGTTTGGGGGTTTCACCCGAAGGCTCTGGCTCTGTATCATTCCTGGCTGCAAAATGTCTGGCCGAATCCTTTGGCAAACAATACTTTGAAATACCGCAATCTGGATGTCCAGCAGCGAAGCGATAAGCAGCTTGAATGGAACAAGCCTGTACTTTGGCCGATTGGTTTAGTGTTGCTATTGTTAGTGGTTTCCGTATATCCGTTAGTCAGAGGTTATGAAAAACGTCAACAGGCTAAGATCAGAGTGTCGAAAAAGGGAGTTGCGCACTAATGTTTGCTTATATTGTACGCCGTGTGCTGTACGCCGTTCCGATTCTAATCGGGGTGAACTTTATTACGTTTGCGCTTTTTTTCATGGTCAACACTCCGGACGATATGGCGCGCGCTCAATTGGGCGCCAAGCAGACCACGCCGGAAATGATCGCCGCTTGGAAGCAGGAAAGAGGGTACGATAAACCTTTATTCGTTAATCTTGAGGCAGAGGGTGTCGCACAGATTACCGATACCTTGTTTACCCAGGAATCTATTAAATTATTTAAATTTGAATTTGGACAATCGGATGCCGGCAGACAGATTTCGGCTGATATTTATGAACGTATGTGGCCGTCGCTGGCGATTGCTTTGCCGACATTTATACTCGGTCTGTTAACCGCCATTTCGGTTGCGCTGCTGGTCGTGCTGTTCCGAGGTACCGTACTGGACACCGCTACAATGATGCTGGCGGTCACTATTATGTCGATTTCCGGCCTGTTTTATATCATTGCCGGACAGGTGCTTTTCAGTAAGCTATGGCATTGGGTGCCGATTTCCGGTTACCAGCCGGGAATAGAAGGGATTAAATTCCTGATTCTGCCGATTTTGATCGGGGTATTTGCCGGTTTGGGAACCGGCATCCGCTGGTACCGCAGTATATTTTTAGAAGAGATGAATAAAGATTACATCCGTACCGCGCGCGCCAAAGGGCTGGATGAGATAAAGGTGTTGTTTAGACATGTTTTGCGCAATGGTATGCTGCCTATTCTTACCGGTGTTGTCGTGGTGATACCGACGCTGTTTATGGGAAGTCTTATTATGGAATCGTTTTTCGGGATTCCCGGGCTAGGAAGTTATACTATAGACGCGATCAATGCGCAGGATTTCGGAATCGTCAAAGCGATGGTCTTTATCGGTTCGGTTTTGTATATTCTCGGTCTGGTTCTGACCGATATCTCCTATACCATTTTTGACCCGAGGGTGAAGCTGTCATGACAATGGTGTGGTTATGGACCGATTTTCTTTTATGGTTATTGTTGCTGGTTTTCATCTTCGGCTGGCGTTCGATTCGTCGATCGCCGCAGTCGCAAAAACAATGGCGTAAAATTTTTCATTCCAGGATCGCTATGGCTGCGGTGGTGGTGCTGAGCACTTATTTTTCACTCGCGCTGCTCGACTCGGTTCATTTCAAAATAAATCCTCAGAAAAAGCTCCAGCAGGGGCCTGTTGCCAGTTATGTGAACCCTTATCTTCAAGACTGGGTCGATCCTCAATTGCACGGCAAAACGCTCAGTCTTCTGGATCTTTTCACTCAGCACCTGATTCTGTCTACGGAAAGAACCTATTCCGCGCCTTTTGCGCTACAGGAGTACAGCAGTTCGATTGTCTATACCGATAACGGTGTCGAACAGCAATTCAAACAGCTTCAGTACGCCGGTCAACATCTGGATAATCCGGATGAAATATTCAAAGATGTCACGATCAAAAGCATCTATGCACTTGTATTGAGTTTTTTCATTACCTTGGCAATCTGGCTGGTTCATGGCTATTTCCGCATTAAAGCTTACATATTCAGAGATATCAGCGTAAAGATCCAACCTTTGTCGTGGAACAGTTTTTATCTGGCATTACTGACTGTAATCTTTGTGCTTACCTGGTTGTTTTATCTGAGCCATTACTATCATGTATTGGGTACCGACAAGGTTGGGCAGGATGTTCTGTATCAGTCAATCAAGGCGATTCGCACCGGAGTGATGATCGGTCTGTTGACCACTCTGGTAATGCTGCCCCTGGCCTTGATTCTGGGAATATCCGCCGGATATTTCAAAGGCTGGATTGATGACATTATTCAGTACCTGTACACCACTCTGAATTCAATCCCCGGTGTTCTGCTGATCGCTGCGGCGGTATTGGTTATGCAGTCGATTCTTAATACCCATAGCGACTGGTTCGGTTCCACGGAGGAACGAGCCGATATGCGTCTGCTGTTTTTGATTTTGATTCTTGGTATTACCAGTTGGACCGGGCTATGCCGTCTTTTGCGTGCGGAAACACTGAAAATATCCCAAGTCGAATATGTCGCTGCAGCAAAAGCTTTCGGATTAGGCGGCTTTAGTATTATCAGACGGCATATTATGCCGAACCTTATGCATTTGGTGCTGATTGCACTGGTGCTCGATTTCAGCGGGTTGGTGCTGGCCGAAGCGGTTTTGTCCTATGTTGGCGTCGGGGTTGATCCGACCACGCCAAGTTGGGGGAATATGATCAATCAGGCGCGTCTGGAAATGGCGCGCGAGCCGATGGTCTGGTGGTCGCTGGCGTCGGCCTTCGGCTTTATGTTTATTCTGGTATTGGCCGCCAATCTGTTTTCCGACCGAGTGCAGTGGGTTCTGGACCCGCGTGCCCATTAAATTCACTTTGATAAAAGGCTTAGGAGCTTTATGTTGACAAAAATGCCAAAAAGTTATGAGTTTCCGGTTCTGAGCGTGCTAAACCTTTCCGTTGAGACGCAGGGCAAAAAACTTGTCGACAGGGTGACTTTTGACATTCATAAAGGCGAGATATTTGCCTTGGTCGGAGAGTCGGGAAGCGGTAAATCCCTGACCTCATTGGCGATTATGCGTCTTCTGCCTCAGGCGTTGCAGATCACCGAGGGTTCGATTGAATTGGAAGACCAGAATCTATTCGATTTGAGTGAGGCGCAGATGCAAACGATGCGCGGTAAAAAAGTCGCGATGATTTTTCAGGAGCCGATGACTTCACTCAATCCGGTGATGACGGTCGGAGCTCAGGTGGCAGAAGTCTTACGGATACATTTACGCTTACGCTCCAAGGAAGCTCGTAGCCGGGTGATCGAGTTGTTTGATGAAGTTGGTATTCCTGAACCCGAACAGCGTTATCACTGGTATCCTCATCAGCTTTCCGGTGGGCAAAAACAGCGGGTTATGATTGCCATGGCTTTGGCCTGCGAACCGGAATTGCTGATTGCCGACGAACCGACAACCGCTCTGGACGTTACGATTCAGGCACAGGTACTGCAGCTGCTCAAGAAAATTCGCGAAGAGCGCAAACTGTCCATTCTGTTTATTACTCACGATATGGGGGTAGTGCATGAAATGGCGGATACCATCGCGGTTATGAAACAAGGTCAGTTAGTGGAACTTGCACATAAAGAACGTTTTTTCGAGAGTCCGCGCCACAGTTATACCCAGAAGCTTTTGGCGGATGCCATTCCTAAACGACATGAGCCTGTACAGGGTGTGTGCGAACCTTTGCTTAAGCTTGAGCAGCTCAAAGTGCATTTCCCGATCAAGAAAGGGATATTCCAGCGCACCGTCGGTTATGTAAAAGCGGTTGATGGCGTTGATTTGGAAATCCCGAAAGGGCAAACTTTGGCGTTGGTCGGGGAGTCCGGTAGTGGCAAAAGCACCATCGGTCAGGCTATTTTGAACCTGACAAGGGCGACCGACGGCGACGTAATCTTCTTTCAGAAAGAATCGGTGTCTGGCCAGAATGACGCTATGGTTCCGGTCTTCCTGAATTCGCTTTCTGAATCTGCGATGCGTCCGCTGCGTAAAAAAGTGCAGGTCATTTTCCAGGATCCTTTCTCTGCGTTGAATCCACGTATGACGATCAGCGAAATTATCCGCGAAGGCATGAACAGTCTTAAGGTCGGTCCGAAAACGCGGGACGAGCAAGATCAACGGATCGAGCAGTTGTTGATGCAGGTAGGTTTACTTCCCGAACATATGGATCGGTATCC
Organism: Thiomicrorhabdus sp. 6S3-12; assembly: GCF_017571475.1. Lineage (GTDB taxonomy): Bacteria > Pseudomonadota > Gammaproteobacteria > Thiomicrospirales > Thiomicrospiraceae > Thiomicrorhabdus. The sequence continues at coordinate 7,442 of NZ_JAGETW010000011.1, forward strand.
GCATGAATTCTCCGGCGGCCAGCGCCAGCGTATCGGTATAGCGCGGGCTTTAGCCGTTGAACCGGAGCTGATTATTTGCGACGAACCGACCAGTGCTTTGGACGTCAGTGTGCGCGCCCAGGTACTGCAGTTATTGCACGATTTACAGCAGGAATACGGAATTTCCTACCTGTTTATCACCCACGATCTGTCGATTGTTCCGACCATAGCTCATCGCGTAGCGGTGATGCAGAAAGGGCGGATTGTCGAGCAGGGAGAAATTGACCAGGTGATGCGCCAGCCGCAGCATGAATATACTCAAGCCCTGCTGGCTTCGGCGCCTGAACTGGTTCGTAAAGCATTGGATGCAGCCTAAAAACGCTGCTTAAGCAGGCATGTCAGTCTGCTGTTTTGAAGGTGTTACAGGTTGATTAAAGTTGCCTTGCCCGGCAGGAGTGTATGGACCTGCATTTGGCTTAAGAGCGCCTGAACCATACTTTCGGCGCTGGTGATCTGCGTCGGATTTTCTCCTGGGAAAAGGCGGCCGCGGGATTCCGTGGCAAAAGCCCCTAGCTCGGCAATAAAACAGTGCATTCCACTGGCACTGTTTTCCGCTGCGACACTGTGCATCAGTTGTTCCAGACCGCATTTAGCGACCCCATAAGCACCGTAAAAGGCAGGGGTTTCGTGCACTGCCGAATCCGAAACGGCGATCAGATTTCCGTCACTTTTCAGCAGCAGAGGTAATGTCTGTTGGATGATATGGAAATGGGCATTTAGGTTTGTATGCAGCACTTCATACCATTGGGTGTAGTCGAAATGCTCAATCGGAGTAAAAGCCGGTAGAATGGCTGCATTCAAGAATACGCTGTCCAGTTCGCCGAACTCTTTTGTCAGGATGTCACCAAATTCTTTATAGTGGTCGATATTGGCGCCGAGCAGATCTATCGGATAGAGAAACGCTTTCTGCGGAGCAATTTCTTCGAGTTCGTCATACAGCTGAACCAGCGGTTTCATATCCTTGTCCAGAAGAATGACGCTGTCACCTTGAGCGATCAATTGACGGCTCAGTTCTCGTCCGAGGCCGTTTGCGGCACCAGTAATCAGATGTGTTTTCATAAGTTACTCTTCAATTAAAACCGGTTTTCGATAAATTGACTGATTTCATACGGCGTGTTGAAAAACAGGTCTGCCGGCCAGTCTTTGTCTTCGGCATGTTCTGGCAGATAGCCGAAAAGGGCGGCACCGGTCATCATTTTGGCGTTGATACCCGCCTCGATATCACGCGGATGGTCGCCTAGATAGATGCAGTTTTCCGGCGCACTGCCGCACTCTTTGGCGGCCAGAAGCATCGGCTCGGGAAAGGGTTTTCTTACCGCCAGCGTATCACCGCAAATAACGGTTTTAGGCGTGCTCGGAAAGCGGATATTTTGCAATAGTTTTTCCGTCAACCAGGTTGGTTTGTTGGTCACGATTCCCCATGACGCGTCTTTTTTGGCCAGGTGTTCGAGGCCGGATTCAAGACCCGGAAATATACGGGTATGGCGGTCAATATTATTGAAATAGACGTCCAGAAAAAATTGGCGACGTTGTTCCAGTTCTTCACCTTCAAGTTCAGGGAAGGCCAGTTTGGTCATTGCCAATCCACCTTGCGAGACGGTTTTACGTAAATCCTGATAGCGTAGCGTCTTCTGCTTGAAATGCTCGCACGTTAAATGCATTGCATAAGCAAAATCATATGAGGTGTCCAGTAAGGTACCGTCCAGGTCAAACAGAACGCAGTTGATGTCGTGAGCAGATGAGTCCACAAATAATCCTTGGGTGTATACGTTTAAACGCTTTAATAATTTTTCTGGTAGGCCAGCAGGTAATTGATGTCCAGTTTGTCGTTGAGGCCGTAGCGATTGAGAAGCGGGTTGAACTCAATGCCTGCGCTGTCTTTAAGCTGCAGTTCGGCTTTGCGCGCCATGGCATCCATTTCTGCAGGGGTAATAAACTTCTCATAGGTATGGGTTCCTTTGGGAACCAGATTCAGAACGTTTTCCGCTGCCAGGATGGCCAGAAGGTAGGCTTTGTAGTTGCGGTTTAAGGTCGAAAAGAAAACCCAACCACCCGGTTTGACCGTATCCGCGGCTGCTTGAATAATCGATTGCGGATCAGGGACATGTTCCAACATCTCCATGCAGGTTACGACATCGTGCTTGTGCGGGTGCTGCTCTGCATAGTCTTCGGCACTGACCAGTTGGTAATTGACCTTAACTTCCTGATCCAGGCTGTGCAGGCGGGCTACCGTAAGAACTTCCTGCGCAAGGTCGATTCCGGTAACGTCGGCGCCTTCTCTGGCTAAGGCTTCGGAAAGAATTCCGCCGCCGCAGCCGATATCCAAAATAGATTGATTTTCAATTACTTGCCAGCGTTTGATAAATTCGATTCTAAAGGGATTGATTTTATGCAATGCGGCGAATTCGCCGTTTTCATCCCACCAGGTGCTCGACAAACGGTTGAAATTATCCAGTTCTTGCTGGTCTGCATTATCCTTACTGTGCTGCTCAGTAGTCGGTTCGGAAGTCATACTCTATCCTGGAAATATATAAAGTGCATAGCGCTCAACGGCGTTCGGTCAGATGACCTGAACGGCTTTAGGGGTCAAATTATAACGGTTCGTGTATAAATAGGTTAAAAAATGCTTTAAATGCAGTTAGACGAAAAATAAGCGCCACTGTGATGATTTCTTGATTTTTCGACAGGGTGACGAGAAAGAATTTATAAGCCGAAAACGTCGCTTTAAAGGGCGAATATAGCTATAATTAGATTTTTAATCTGTATGTCATAAATATAAAGTGAATAGCTAATGGCGGAATTTGCACGAGAGATTATCCCAATTGCTCTAGAAGATGAAATGGAGCAGTCCTATTTAAGTTATGCCATGAGTGTTATTGTCGGGCGTGCGCTTCCCGACGTTCGAGATGGTCTTAAGCCGGTTCACCGTCGCGTACTGTACGCGATGAACGAATTGAAGAACGATTACAACAAACCTTATAAAAAGTCGGCACGTATCGTCGGGGATGTAATCGGTAAGTATCACCCGCACGGTGATACCGCTGTTTACGATACGATCGTTCGTATGGCTCAGCCATTCTCGTTACGTTATATGTTGGTAGATGGACAGGGTAACTTCGGATCGGTTGACGGTGATTCACCGGCAGCGATGCGTTATACCGAGATCCGTATGTCGAAGATCGCGCACCAGCTTTTGGCGGATCTTGAAAAGGAAACGGTTAATTTCTCGGAAAACTATGACGGTTCCGAAAGCGAACCAGATGTTCTGCCAACGCGGATTCCGAACCTGCTGGTTAACGGTTCTTCCGGGATCGCGGTCGGTATGGCAACCAATATTCCACCGCATAACCTGACGGAAACCGTCAGCGCTTGTTTGGCGTATATCGACAATCCACAGATTGATATTTCCGGGTTAATGGAATATCTGCCAGGACCGGATTTTCCGACTCACGGAATTATTAACGGCAGTGCCGGCATTCGCCAGGCCTATGAAACCGGCCGTGGTCGCGTGCAGATTCGCGCGAAAACTGCGATTGAAACCGACAAGAGCGGCAAGTCGCAGATTGTGGTTAACGAAATTCCTTATCAGGTCAATAAAGCGAAACTGATCGAGCGAATCGCCGAGCTGGTTAAAGAGAAGAAAATCGAAGGGATTACCGGGCTGCGCGATGAGTCGGATAAAGACGGCATGCGTATCGTCATCGAACTGCGACGCGGTGAAGTTCCGGAAATTATCATTAATAACCTCTATAAACAGACATCGATGCAAACTGTGTTCGGCGTCAATATGGTCGCCTTGATCGACGGCCAGCCGAAGCTGTTGAACCTTAAGCAGATCATCGAAGCGTTTGTTAAGCATCGCCGAGAAGTGGTTACTCGTCGTACAATTTACGAACTTCGCAAAGCGCGTGAGAAAGCGCATATCCTGGAAGGTCTGGCGGTCGCTTTAACCAATATCGACGAAATGATCGAATTGATTAAAGCTTCTCCTAGCCCATCAGTGGCAAAAGAACGCATGATCGAACGCGACTGGCCGATCGGATCGGTTGTCGATTTGTTGGAGCGCGTCGAAATGGCGGATGTCCGCCCTGAAGACTTACCGGAAGGTTTTGGAGCCGAAGGGTCGATCTATAAACTTTCTCCGGTTCAGGCTCAGGCGATTCTGGAAATGCGCCTGCACCGCCTGACCGGCCTGGAACAGGATAAGATTCTTGATGAATACAGAGAATTGATTGCCAGGATCGCTGAATATCTAGAAATTCTTCGCAATCCTGACCGTCTGACCGAAGTGGTTAAAGAAGAATTGGTTGAAGTGGTAGAGAATTTTGGCGATGGACGTCGTACCGAAATTGACCATTCGTATCAGGATCTGGATGCTGAAGATCTGATTGCCGAAGAAGACCGTATCGTAACCATCTCTCAGGACGGTTATATCAAAGCGCAACCGCTAAGCGACTACCGTGCACAGCGTCGTGGCGGTCGAGGTAAATCTGCGACGGCGATGAAAGAAGAAGATCAGGTCGGACAACTGTTTGTCGCCAGTACGCATGATATGCTGTTGTGCTTCTCAAACCGCGGTAAACTCTACTGGCAGAAAACCTGGCAATTGCCGCTGGCCAGTCGCGGTAGCCGCGGTAAACCGATTGTCAATGTGTTGCCACTGGAAGAAGGCGAACTGATTACTTCGGTGTTGCCGGTTGATGAGTTTGACGATGAGCGCGTGGTCTTTATGGCGACGAAAAACGCGGTTGTTAAGCGTGTTGCTCTTAAAGACTTCTCGCGTCCGCGTGCCAACGGAATTATCGCACTAGATCTTCTGGATGACGATGAATTGGTCGGCACGGCTCTGACTGACGGTCAGCAGGAGATTATGCTGTTCAGCGATATCGGTAAAGCAATCCGCTTTAAAGAGGATGATGTTCGTGTAATGGGGCGTACCGCTCGCGGTGTGCGCGGAATGAAACTTGCCGAAGGTCACAATATCATCAGCATGCAGGTCGCCAAGCCGGATACGCTGATTCTGACGGCAACTGAAAACGGTTTCGGTAAATCTACCCCGGTTGATGATTACTCGACAATCAATCGCGGCGGTCAAGGGGTGATTTCCATCAAAACCACCGAGCGTAACGGTATGGTCGTCAAGGCGGTCGCGGTTACACCGGAACAGGAGATTGTACTGATCACCAATAAAGGTACTCTGGTTCGTACCCGTGTCAGTGAAATCTCGATTGTTGGTCGAAATACTCAGGGCGTTAAGCTGATTAACGTGGGTAGCGGCGAGGCTGTGGTTGATATCGCTGTTGTCGATGTTGAAGATGACGATGAGCTGATCGATGAAGAAAATGTCGATACGGCAGAAGCGGTAGTCGAAAGCTCCGAAGATAAAGAACAAGAATAGAGTGTAAGCCAGTCGCAGCCTGTAAAATCAAAAGGTTGCGACTCTTTTTTAAGAGAAAATAACAATTATGAGATCATTTAACTTTAGTGCGGGACCGGCGATGCTGCCGGAAGCGGTGATGCGTAAAGCACAGGCGGAGTTCCTTGATTGGAATGACACCACTATGTCGGTTATGGAAATGAGCCATCGCAGTGCGGACTACATGGCTCTGGCGCAGCAGATGGAAGCCGATCTGCGCGAGATCATGGCTATCCCGGATAACTATAAAGTCTTGTTTGTCCACGGTGGTGCTTCCCTGCAATTTTCGGCGATCCCGATGAATTTGACACAACCGGGCGATACGGTTGATTACATTGACACCGGTGTCTGGTCCTCTAAAGCGATCAAAGAAGCCCGTCGTTTTGTCAATGTCAATCTGGTTGCCGGTGGAGAATCCAATCCGACAAAGATTCCGGAACCGTCGGAATGGCAGTTCAGCGAAGATGCGAAATACATTCATATCTGTTCGAATGAAACCATTACCGGTCTGGAATTTCAGGAAGAACAGCTGGAAGCGGTTTTTGCACAGGGCAAACCGGTGATTGCCGATATGTCGTCAAATATCATGTGTCGCCAAATTGACGTTTCCAAATACGCCATGATTTATGCGGGTGCTCAGAAGAATATCGGCCCGGCCGGTCTGGCAATTCTGATTGTACGTGACGATTTGATCGGCCACGAGCGTGAAGACTGCCCGACTTTGATGAAGTGGTCCACCTATGCGGAAAACGAATCCATGTTCAATACGCCGAATACCTGGGCTTGGTATCTTGCCGGTCTGGTCTTCCAGTGGATTAAAGAGCTGGGCGGTATTCAGGCTATTGAGGCGATTAATCAACGCAAGGCGCAAAAGTTGTATGACTATATAGATGCCTCAAACTTCTATCATAACCGTATCGACCGTTCGGAACGTTCGTGGATGAATGTGACCTTTGAACTGCCATCCGAAGAGATGAATGCGAAGTTTCTTGCAGAGTCCAAATCGGCCGGCTTGTTAAGCCTTAAAGGTCACAGAGCCTTTGGTGGTATGCGTGCAAGTATTTATAATGCTATGCCGGAAGAAGGGGTCGATGCATTGATCGAATTCATGCAGAACTTTGCTTTAACGCATGCATAGAATCTGTTTTTCAGTGTGACCCTAACCGCAAAAGCAATGCTTCGGCATTGCTTTTGTTTAATAAACCGAACCAATTTATGTAAGTTATGACGAAAACAACTTCCCAATCCGTTTCTGAACAGGAACAATTGACTGAAATCCGCAATCAAATCGATGCAATCGATCAACAGATTCAACAATTGATCGGTGAGCGCGCTGCCTGTGCACATAAGGTTGCTGAAATAAAAACCCAAGGCGGGAAAGTGGATGCAGTTTTTTATCGCCCGGAGCGCGAAGCCCAGGTTCTACGTGCGGTTAAAGAGCGCAACGATAGTTTGTTACCGGATAAAGAGATGGCGAAGTTGTTCCGTGAGATCATGTCGACCTGTCTGGCTCTGGAACAGCCAATCAGTGTCGCTTACCTCGGGCCTGAAGGAAGTTATTCGCATTCCAGCGTCATTAAACAGTTCGGTACGGCAGCACATCCGGTCGCGGTATCCAGCATTGAGGAGGTTTTTTCGGTAGTCGAAAAAGGCGAAGTCAATTACGGTATTGTGCCGGTCGAAAATTCTACAGAAGGTGAAGTCAAGGCGACTCAGGACGAACTTCTGAAAAGTAGTCTCAAGGTTTCAGGGGAGTTGGAGTTGGCGGTTGATCACTGTCTGTTGTCTCACGCCACTTCAAGCGACAAGGTCAGTAAGGTGCTTGCGCATCAGCAGGCACTGGGGCAATGTCGCGAATGGCTGAAGAATAATCTGCCATGGGCGGAGCTTGAAGCGGTCAGTTCGAATGCTGCAGCGGCTAAAATCGCACAGGAAGATCCGACAGTAGCTGCGATCGCTTCGGAACAGGCTGCGGACCTCTATCAGCTGCCGATTCTGGAATATCATATTTCCGATTCCAAGGCGAATACCACTCGCTTCTGGGTACTGGGCCGGGAAGATGTTGAGCCTAGCGGCGAAGACAAAACCGCTCTTGTACTATCGATCAAGAACGAAGCGGGGGCTTTGCTAAAGATTCTGGACGCTTTTGCCAAGCGTCACATCAACATGACGCGCATTATTTCCCGACCATCGAAAAGTAAAAACTGGGATTATGTTTTCTTTATCGACTTGATCGGACATCAGCAGGATGAAAACCTCAAGGAAGCCTTGCAGGAAGTCGTAGAACAAGCCGCTTTCGTCAAGATTCTGGGCTCTTTTCCCATCTCTCCACTATAACTATAGACAAACAAAGAAACGATTAGGCTATGAGTGAAACTTCAGAAAAGTTTATCGATCTGGTACAGCCAGCAGTGACCAATGTCAGTCCTTACCAACCGGGCAAGCCGATTGATCAATTAAAGCGTGAATATAAAGTCAGCTATGTTTCCAAGATGGCATCCAATGAAAACCCTTTGGGTTCCAGTCTCAAGGTGGCAACTGCGCTGGTGAATTTCGCTAACCAGATGTCACGCTATCCGGATGCGGACGGGCATAATTTACGTGCCAAGCTAGCGGAATTTCTGAAGATCGATATGAGTGAAGTCACCTTGGGTAACGGTTCTAACGAATTGTTGGAGCTGGTTGCTCGCGTATTTGCCGGGCCGGGTGACGAAATTATCTATTCACAATACGGTTTCGCGGTCTATCCGATTTCTGCACAAATCGTCGGTGCTACTGCGGTGGAAGTGCCGGCGGTAAATTACGGGCATGACCTGCAGGCGATGCTGGCAGCGATTACCCCGAAAACGAAAATTATCTATGTAGCCAATCCAAACAATCCAACCGGGACTTTGTTCAGAAGAGACGAATGGGAAGCCTTTATTTCCCAGGTTCCGGAAAACGTTATAGTGGTTTTGGATGAAGCTTATCTGGAATATGCGGAAAACGCCTGTCGCGACGGCTCCTATCCGAACGGAGCAGAGTATTTCCACGATTATCCGAATCTGCTGGTTTCGCGTACCTTCTCCAAAGCTTATGGGCTGGCGTCTCTGCGCATTGGCTACATGCTGGGGTGTGAAGAGATTCTTCAGTATATCAGTCGGTTACGACAGCCGTTCAGTGTCAACGCCTATGCTCAAGTTGCCGCTATGACTGCACTGACGGATCCGCAGTTTGTCAGCAAGTCATTGCGTATAAACGATCAGGGGATGATGCAGATCCGCGCAGCCGTCGAAGCCAAAGGGTTAAAGGTTATACCGTCTTATGCCAACTTCCTGACCATCGAGTTCGGTGAGAATGCGCTGGAGATTTACGACAAACTTCTGCATGAAGGCGTAATTGTGCGTCCGTTGGCGAATTATGGGATGGCCGACTTCTTGCGCGTTTCAATCGGTAACAATCATGAGAATAGCCATTTTATGGGCGCTCTGAATAAAGTGCTGTAACGGGAAATGGCAATCAAAAAATGAGTACAGTACTTAATAAAATTACCGTAATCGGAGTCGGTTTGATCGGCGGTTCTTTTGCCAAAGGCATCAAGAAACTCGGATTGGCAAAAGAGGTTCACGGCTTCGGGAATAACGAAGACAACCTTAAAATGGCTGTCGATCTGCACGTCGTGGATTCGTACAGTACCGATATACAAACCGCTATGCAGGACTGTGATCTGGTTATGCTGGCCGTGCCTTTGGGTGCCATGCAGCCGGTTTTGGAAAGCCTGCAGCCGTACATTCCGCAGTCCGCAATTATTACCGATGCAGGATCGGCGAAACAGAGCGTGATCGATGCAGTCACGGAAGTGTTCGGCTTTCTGCCTGAAAACTTTGTACCGGGACATCCGATCGCCGGTAAAGAACAGAGCGGTGTAGCTGCGGCCGATGATCAGCTTTTCGTAGACCACAGAGTGATTCTAACTCCGACCGAAAGCACTTCATCCGCGGCGCTGGAGACGGTCAAAGCGTTATGGCAGGCGTTAGACGCTAGAGTAGAAGTGATGAGCGCAGGTTTCCACGACGAAGTCTTTGCGGCTACTTCGCACTTGCCGCATCTTTTGGCCTTTGCTTTGGTTGAGATGCTGCACGAACATCCGGAACTTGGCAACGTATTCAAATACACGGCCGGCGGTTTCCGGGACTTCAGCCGAATTGCTTCCAGCGATGCGACCATGTGGCGCGATATTTCCATTTACAATCATCAGGCGATTGCCAAATGGATGACCGAATATCGCGACTATTTAAGCGGCATGATTGAGCTGGTTGAAAAGCAAGATGCTGACGCCTTGTATGAACTCTTTACGACCGCCAAACAGGCCCGCGATCAACATATAGTGAACAAGCAGGATTAGCGCTTACAAAATTTGTAATGTTATGCTGCTAACTTATTGAATTTTAAGTTTTAAGAAAGACAGAGAATTAAACTATGGCCAATATTCAGTTTCATGTACAGCCCGGTGGGAAAATCCAAGGCCGAGTGCGCGTTCCGGGCGATAAATCGATTTCGCACCGCAGCATTATGCTTGGTTCGATTGCCGAAGGAACCACGACCGTAACCGGTTTTCTGGAAGGGGCCGATGCATTGGCGACATTAAACGCGTTTCGCGAAATGGGTGTGCAAATTGAAGGGCCGGAAAATGGTAAGGTAACCGTACATGGTGTCGGCCTGAAGGGATTGCAAAAACCGAATAAACCTTTGGATATGGGCAACTCCGGTACCTCTACACGACTGTTGGCGGGGATCATTGCCGGACAGGATTTTGATGTGACTCTGGTTGGTGATGCGTCGCTCTCCAAACGCCCTATGAAGCGTGTTGTCGATCCGCTAACCGAAATGGGCGCGGTAATTGAAACTCAGGAAGGCGGTACCTTGCCGATGGTCATAAGAGGTTCCGCTCATCCATTGAAAGCACTTGATTACACCTTGCCGATGGCAAGTGCTCAAGTTAAATCCTGTGTTTTACTGGCCGGGCTGTATGCCGACGGTACGACCTGCGCTTTGGAACCGGCTCCGACCCGCGATCATACCGAGCGCATGCTGAATGGTTTCGGCTATGAAGTGAAATCGGAAAAAATCGATGCACAGCAAACTAAAGCTTGTTTGCAGGGCGGCGGTAAGTTGACGGCGTGCCATATCGACGTACCGTCCGATATCTCTTCAGCCGCATTCTTTATGGTTGCGGCGGCAATTTCCGAAGGTTCTGACCTTGTGATCGAGCACGTTGGCATGAACCCGACACGTACCGGTGTTATCGATATTCTTAAGTTGATGGGAGCTGATCTGACTCTGGAAAACTTCCATGAGGTCGGTGGCGAACCTGTCGCGGATGTACACATTAAATATGCGCCATTGAAAGGCATTGAAATTCCAGAAGAGCTGGTAGCGCTGGCGATTGATGAGTTTCCGGTGTTGTTTGTCGCGGCTTCTGCCGCGGAAGGCCAGACGGTATTGACCGGTGCCGAGGAGTTGCGCGTCAAGGAATCCGATCGTATTCAGGTTATGGCAGACGCTTTGCAGGCCTTGGGAATTGACGCCCAGCCAACACCGGACGGAATGGTAATCAACGGTGGCGAACAGTGTGCGCAGAAAGGAGAAATTCAAAGTCATCATGACCACCGAATCTCTATGGCGATGACGGTTGCTGGTCTTAAAGCCAAGGCACCGGTGGTAATTGACGATTGCGCAAATGTGAACACTTCGTTCCCTATTTTCCTTGATCTGATTAACCAGGTCGGGATGCAGGTCGAAGCTAAGGAAGCCTGAACGCTATGAGTATGACAAAAAGCATTATTGCAATTGACGGCCCAAGCGGCGTTGGAAAGGGGACTTTGGCCCAATGGCTCGCCTGTAAGACCGGTTTCCATTTTCTGGATAGCGGGGCGATCTACCGTTCATTGGCTTACGGAGTTATCGCTGATGCTATCGATTTGCAAGATGTTGCTGCATTGAGTGAATTGGCCAAAACATTGCCGGTTGAATTTAAAGCGACCAGCATTTTATATAAAGGTGATGATATTACGTCCAAGGTGCGCACAGAAGAAGTCGCTTCGGTAGCTTCCAAGGTTGCGGCCATCCCGGAAGTGCGCCAGGCACTGCTGGAGCGTCAAAAGGCGTTTGCTCAAGAACCGGGATTGATCGCCGATGGACGCGATATGGGAACCGTCGTTTTTCCGGATGCACCAGTTAAACTGTTTTTAACGGCTTCGGCGGAGATTCGAGCGGAAAGACGTGTTAAACAGTTGAAAAACCAAGGGAATGATGCTAATATCGCTCAAATTATTCAGGACATCAAGGCTCGAGACGAGCGTGACGCCAATCGTAAGACGGCGCCGCTTAAGCCAGCTGACGATGCCATGCTGATTGATACATCTAATCTGTCGATTGATGAAGTGTGTCAAAAAGCGGAATCTATTTTGTGGGAAAAAGGTATTTTGAAATAGCGTTTTTTTCCAAAAAAAATCAGATGCTTTTATTTAAGTGTTTGATTTTAAATAAATTTAATTGCCCCGGGGTTCAATAGAATCTGGGGTTTTGTTTTTTTATAAAATCGGCTCTTGGGAAGGCTGGTTTATCGTTAACTGACCCGACTGTTCCACGAAAACTCCCATGCGCAGTGGCAGGCGGTTGAGAAACTATTTGGTAATAAAATCCATGAGTGAATTATCTTTCGCTGAACTATTTGAAGCGTCTTTACAAGAAGACAAATTTAAAACCGGCTCACTAATCATCGGTACCGTTGTTGGTGTTGATAAAGAAGCCGTTTTAGTTGATGCAGGCATGAAATCTGAGTCAGCTATTCCAAAATCACAATTCCTAAACGCTGAAGGTGAACTTGAAGTTGCTATTGGTGACGAAGTTGAAGTTTATCTTGAGACCCTAGAAGATGGTATGGGTGAAACTCGTCTTTCGCGTGAAAAAGCAAAACGCGCTAAGACTTGGGACCGCCTTGAAACAGCGATGGAAGAAAGTGAAATCGTTAAGGGTATGGTTACTGGTAAGGTCAAAGGTGGTCTTACAGTTGATGTTGAAGGTGTTCGTGGTTTCCTACCTGGTTCACTTGTGGATATCCGTCCGATCCGCGACTTCGGTTTCCTTGAAGGTAAAGAAGTTGAGCTTAAGCTAGTTAAGCTGGATCGTAAGCGTAACAACGTCGTAGTTTCTCGTCGTGCAGTTATCGAACAAGAGTCTTCAGCTGAGCGTGAAGCAATTCTTGCGAACATGGAAGAAGGTTCAGTTCTTAAAGGTATCGTTAAAAACCTTACTGACTACGGTGCGTTCATCGATCTTGGTGGTGTTGACGGTCTTCTGCACATCACTGATATGGCGTGGCGCCGTGTTTCTCACCCATCTGAAATCGTACAGGTTGGTGATGAGCTAGAAGTTAAAGTTCTTAAATTCGACAAAGAACGTAACCGCGTATCTCTTGGTCTTAAGCAGCTTGAAGAAGATCCATGGGCAGATATGGTTTCTCGCTACCCAATGGGTGCTGAGGTTATGGGTAAAGTGGCTAACATCACTGACTACGGTGCATTCATCGAAATCGAAGAAGGTATTGAAGGTCTGGTTCACACTTCTGAACTTGATTGGACTAACCGTAACATTCACCCATCTAAAGTGGTTCACCTTGGTGAAGATGTTAAAGTTAAGATTCTTGATGTTGATCCAGAGCGTCGTCGTATCTCTCTATCTATCAAGCAGTGCACTGTTAATCCATGGGAAGGCTTCTCAGCGACTCATGCAAAAGGTGACAAAATCTCCGGTAGCATTAAGTCGATCACTGACTTCGGTATCTTCATCGGTCTAGACGGTGGTATCGACGGTCTGGTTCACCTGACTGATATCTCTTGGAACCAGCCAGGTGAAGAAGCGATCCGTGAATTCAAAAAAGGTGATGAGCTAGAAACTATCATCCTTTCTATCGATCCTGAGCGTGAGCGTATCTCTCTTGGTCTTAAGCAGCTAGAACAAGATCCATTCGGACAGTTCGTTGCATCTAACGGTAAAGGTTCAATCGTAACCGGTACAGTTAAATCTGTTGACGAGCGTGGTGCAGTTATCGACCTAGCTCCTGAAGTTGAAGGTTACCTTCGCGCTTCTGAGCTTGCTGAAGATACTCGTGATGCGTCTTCAATTCTTCGCGAAGGTGAAGAAGTGACTGCGAAGATCACCAACATCGATCGTAAGAACCGTTCACTTTCACTATCTGTGAAAGCGAAAGAAGCTCACGAAGAGCAAGAAGCGATCAAAGGTTACACTGAACAGCAGGCTGTTACTGGTAATACTCTTGGTGACCTTCTTAAGGACAAGATGTAATCTGAAATAAATTAGGTTCTCTAATTTATTAAGCCTCTAGAACAGATTTCTCTAAGTTATTGGTTTTAGAGGCTTTTTGGTCTAAATGATGGGGTTTTTATAAACTCTCTTTTTGTTAGCAATAAGATAAGAGTGAAATCAAATGACCAAGTCAGAACTGATTGAGTTAATTGCTCGCAAACAGACTCAGTTCTCGCAAAAAGATGTAGAACTGGCTGTTAATCAAATTGTCGATTCGATGATCGATACTTTGTCGCAAGGTTCACGAATTGAGATTCGTGGTTTTGGAAGTTTCAGTCTTCATCATCGCAAAGCGAGAGTGGGACGAAATCCCAAAACAGGTGAAACAGTTGAATTGACGGATAAAAGAGTACCGCACTTCAAGCCGGGTAAGGCTTTGAGAGAGCGTGTCAATGATTCCAAAGACAATACTGACATTCTAGCCTGATCAATAGCTCTCAATCTGATTGAGAGTTTTAAGGCCGCAAGCGTTTTATCGCTTGCGGCCTTTTTTATTTCTGCTTTATCCTTATATTCCTGCTTTATTCCTTGTTATTGTTGTCCCGGCTAGTCGTGAATATTGAGTTTTCTGATAAGCTCATTAATAGATTGAAAGTCGGATGCAAGTACTTGCCAGCCAATCATAAATACACTCTTATCGGTCCGAATGCCTTTGTCCTTGCGGTTTATCAGTAAAAAATCTTTTTCTGATATTGAGCGCCTCTATCAATTTATTAATATCTATTAATTAGACATTAGATCGTGTTGACAACAAAAATGGTCGTGCAATAACGCACAAAGTTTGAGGAGAGAGTGATGTCGCAAGATAAATGTCCCTTTATGCACGGCGCCAATACTGAAGCAGGCGCTTCGGTGATGAACTGGTGGCCGAATGCTCTGAATCTGGATATTCTCCATCAACACGATCGGAAAACCAATCCGATGAAGGAAGGCTTTAATTATGCCGACGAATTTAAAAAACTGGATCTGCAGGCGCTCAAAAACGATCTTAAAGCCCTGATGACTGACAGCCAAGCGTGGTGGCCGGCTGATTGGGGGCATTATGGCGGTTTGATGATTCGTATGGCATGGCACTCAGCCGGTTCTTACCGGGTAGCGGATGGGCGCGGTGGAGCCGGAACCGGTAATCAGCGTTTTGCGCCCCTGAACAGTTGGCCGGATAATGTCAATCTGGATAAAGCACGTCGTCTGTTATGGCCGATTAAGAAAAAATACGGCAATAAAATATCCTGGGCGGATTTAATGATTTTGGCCGGTAATATGGCTTATGAGTCCATGGGATTGAAAACATTTGGGTTTGCAGGAGGGCGTGAAGATATCTGGCATCCTGAAAAAGATATCTATTGGGGCTCGGAAAAAGAGTGGCTGGCGCCTACAGGAAGTGAAGGCAGTCGTTATTCAGGTGATCGTGATCTGGAAAATCCGCTTGCAGCCGTCATGATGGGGTTGATATATGTAAACCCGGAAGGGGTTGATGGCAAGCCGGATCCGTTAAAAACCGCCAAAGATGTTCGCGAAACTTTTAAACGTATGGCGATGAATGATGAAGAAACCGTCGCTTTGACCGCAGGCGGTCATACGGTCGGAAAATGTCATGGTAACGGCGACGCGGCAAATCTCGGACCGGATCCGGAAGCGGCGGGCATTGAAGAGCAGGGACTGGGCTGGAATAATCATCATACCAGAGGCGTCGGTAGCAATACCGTGTCCAGTGGGCTCGAGGGGGCATGGACTGCAAATCCGACCCAGTGGGATAACGGTTATTTTCACCTCCTTTTCACCTACGATTGGGAGTTGAAGAAGTCACCGGCCGGCGCCTGGCAGTGGGAACCGATCGCAATAAGCGACGCAGATAAACCGGTAGATGTAGAAGATTCCTCGATTCGGCATAACCCGATTATGACCGATGCCGATATGGCAATGGTCAAAGATCCTGTTTATCGGGAAATCTCCAAGAAGTTTTATGAAAATCCGGAATATTTTGCTGAGGTCTTTTCCCGTGCCTGGTTTAAGTTGACGCATCGTGATTTGGGGCCCAAAAGTCGTTATCTCGGTCCGGATGTGCCTCAGGAGGATCTTATCTGGCAGGATCCGATTCCTCCCGGAAATGATCAGTTCAGCGCAACGGATATCCGTGAATTGAAGGCACAGATACTTGGCAGCGGATTAAGTGTTGCAGAACTTGTGGCCACAGCTTGGGACAGTGCACGTACTTTCCGCGGTTCGGATATGCGCGGCGGTGCTAATGGTGCGCGTATTCGTCTGGCACCGCAAAAAGACTGGCCGGGGAATGAACCGGAGCGGTTACAAAAAGTGCTTGGCGTACTGGAATCGATAAGGTCATCGCTTGAGAGCTCGATTAGCCTTGCCGATTTGATCGTGCTCGGCGGTGCGGCGGCTATTGAAAAGGCGGCTGGAGATTTTGGCGTTCCGGTTACGGTGCCTTTTTCAGCAGGTCGAGGTGATGCGAGTGCCGAAATGACTGATATCGAGTCTTTTTCATACCTCGAGCCTCTGCATGATGCCTTTCGTAACTGGTTGAAAGACGACTACGCGGTTTCTCCGGAAGAGATGATGCTCGATCGCGCGCAGCTAATGGGGTTGACGGCTGCGGAGATGACGGTATTGCTCGGTGGAATGCGAGTTCTTGGGGTTAACTATGCCGGTTCCAAAGAGGGGGTTTTTAGCGACCGGATCGGGGTGCTCAGTAATGACTTCTTTGTTAATTTAACGGATATGGACAACACTTGGCGGCCTGTTGGAAAAAATCTGTATGAGATTCGTGATCGCGCAAATGATGCCCTTAAGTGGACGGCCACCCGTGTCGATCTGGTGTTTGGTTCCAACTCTGTACTGAGAGCCTACGCAGAAGTCTATGCTCAGGATGATAATCATGAAAAGTTTGTTCAAGATTTTGTCCGGGCATGGGTCAAGGTGATGGATGCAGATCGGTTTGACCTGAAGTAATACGATCTTTATTCGAGGGAATCAGGCTTATAATGATGGTGCATGGTTAATAAGTGCATATTTAAAATAATGATGGTCTTGACATCAACTGAATAGACTTGCTTTTTAAAGTCTTTCTCGATGCTGTCTGCAGTGTGCTATTCACAATATCCAGCAAATTGCTGCGCTTAATTGTATTCTGCTGCTGCAGGCGTGGCCTTCAGTTTTACAGCCAATTCTGCAACAATTCATTTAGTGTTTATTCAAAATGTCCGCGATTTTCCACTATAATCTGTCGAAACTTTATCCAAAAGGGTTTCCGGTTATATGTTCAAGCTGATTTCATTGCTGTTTACCACCGCTTTTCTCCTCTTGGGATTGGTTCTAGGGGTGTTAAACCCTCATTTGGTTGAATTCGATCTGTTTTTTTACCATGTTGAATTCCCTTTGGGACTGGCCATGGCCGTTATGTTAGTGATCGGAATGCTTATCGGTGCGCTGCTGATTAAAATGCAGGTTACCCAACTTAAATGGCGTTTAAGCAAGCAGACAAGACTTAATCAAAAGCAGTCCGACGAAATGGTTCATATGAAGAAGCAACTGCTAGAAGCGAAGCAGCAGAAATCATTGGATTCAATACAACCGGCCAGCCAAAACAATCATTTGCCGTCACCTTAAAATAGTGGAACACAATCAATGACTTCTCACATGCAAAATTCCGTTCATGATCCTAAAGTATTAATTGCCCTTGATTTTGCCGATGCCGACGCGGCATTGGAGTTTGTTAAACCCTTGGATCCAAAGAACTGCCGCCTGAAAGTCGGTAAGGAATTATTTGCTGTTGCGGGTCCTGAATTCGTCCAGCAATTGGTATTTCAGGGGTTTGATGTCTTTTTGGATCTAAAATATCACGACATTCCGAATACAGTGGCTAAAGCGGTAGCCGCCGCTGCCCGTATGGGTGTGTGGATGGTGAATGTACACGCATCGGGTGGTTCAAAAATGATGAAAGCCGCCAAGGACGCTTTGGCTGAGTTTGAAAAGCCGCCACTGTTAATTGCCGTAACCGTCCTGACCAGTATGCAAAGAGAAGATCTTGCTGAAATCGGTTTGGATGTTGAACCTAAAGAGCAGGTATTACGTCTGGCAAAATTGACGCAGGCATCTGGATTGGACGGCGTAGTTTGTTCTGCGCAGGAAACGGCAATGCTGCGCAACGAACTTGGCAATGATTTTTGTCTGGTCACGCCGGGAATTCGTCCCGCAGGCAGTGCCGCTAATGACCAGAAACGTATTATGACGCCGGCCGATGCTCTGCAATCCGGTTCCAGTTATCTGGTCATCGGGCGTCCGATTACGCAGGCGGATGATCCGATTCTGGCATTACAGGCTATCAACGATTCGTTACACCTCGACTAAGGTTTTAGTTGCTAACGCTTTGTAAAATCAGCTTTTTGTGAGATGAAACGGCGGTAATTACCGGAGGGTATTACCGCCGTTTTTATATTTGCCGTATATGTTTATGGATTGCGCGATTCCGCTTCTTGCGAAAAAGATAAAAAGTGGTTATAATCCGCGTCTTTCAAGCGCTGCTTGATATCCTTGTCTCACCGTAGCTAACGGGAGACTGTTTATTCATCCATAAGGAGAAAATTGAATGCGCCATTATGAAGTCGTATTTCTAGTACACCCTGACCAATCAGAGCAGGTTCCTGCGATGGTTGATCGTTATAAGGCCATGATCGAACAATCTGGCGGACAAATCCACCGTCTTGAAGACTGGGGTCGTCGTCAGCTGGCTTACCTAATCAATAAAGTGCACAAAGCTCACTACATCATGATGAACATCGAGTGCGGCCAAGAAGCACTTGACGAGCTTGAAAATGCTTTCTATTACAACGACGCAGTTCTTCGCAGCATGGTTGTTAAGCAAGATGAAGCAATCACTGAGCCTTCAGTTATGATGGCCCGTAAAGATGACAAAGCTGATAAGCGTCAGAACAAGGAGTAATAAAGATGGCTCGTGGATTTGGTCGTAAAAAATTCTGTCGTTTCACTGCAGACGGCGTAAAACAGATTGATTATAAAGATCTTGATACTTTGAAAGCGTACATTACCGAAACCGGTAAAATCGTTCCAAGCCGTATTACTGGAACTAGCGCTAAGTATCAGCGTCAACTTTCGAATGCAATCAAGCGTGCACGTTACCTCGCTTTGTTGCCATACACTGATCAACACAAATAATTTGTTTGAAGAAGTGAAATAGCTAGGACACGGGATGTTAGCCTTAGCCAACTACAGTATGAAAGGGCCGATGCAGGCCATTATTGCAGTAGTTCTGCTTTCACTCCTTAGTGTCTGGATTGCCCCGGTCGGTATTTTAGCCGGTGCGATCATCGCTCTGATTACCCTGCGTATCAACGCTGGCGAAGGGGCGAAATCCCTCCTCTGGGCGATTGCCGTCCAAGTAGGAGCCAACTTGATGATCAGCGGGAGCTACTGGCCTGCGGTTATCGCGGTTATGGAATATCTGCTGCCGGTTTATGTCATGGCAGTGGTTTTGAGAGAAACAAACTCTCTGGCCCAGGCGCTACAGTCTGGCATGTTGATGATCGGAGCCGGTCTGATCGCCTTCCATCTAATGGTAGGGGATACAACGAACTGGTGGTTGACTCTGTTCGACCAGCAGCTCAAACCGATTCTGGATTCGTCTGGTGTGGATTTTGACGCCGACCTGATACCAGGATTAGCGAAGTCAGTGACTATGTTGCTGGCAGCATTCGCTCTGGTTTTGTGGTACAGCATTTTATTGTTGGGCCGCTGGTATCAAAGTGTGCTGTATTATCCGGGTCAGTTTCAGCTTGATTTTCATCAGCTGACACTGCCGCAAAACACCGTTTATGCCGCTACCGCCATTGCCGTTGCCGGTTTGTTTTTCGGACAGGATGTCCGGCTGCTATATGATCTCTCAGGGATTGCAATAGCCGTTTTGATGTTCCAAGGCATCAGCGTTGCCCATTGTTTGGTCAAACAGAAAGATGCCAGCAGCGCCTGGTTGGTCGGATTGTATATATTGCTGTTTTTACTTCCGCAAATGATGCTGATTTTAGCTACCGTCGGTCTTTTAGATAACTGGATGAAATTCCGGGGCCGAGAGGAAATGCAATAAAGATAGAGGTTTAAGCCATGAATGTTATTCTGCTTGAAAAAGTACAAAATCTAGGAACTCTAGGTGATCAAGTTTCTGTTAAAGCTGGTTACGCTCGTAACTTTTTGATCCCACAAGGTAAAGCGAAAGCGGCTACCAAAGACAACATCGCTGAGTTTGAAGCGAAACGCGCTGAACTTGAAGCGGCTGCAGCTGCGGCACTTTCTGTTGCGCAAGGTGTATACGAAAACCTTAACGGTCAAGTATTCACTATCGAATCTGTTGCCGGTGATGAAGGTAAACTATTCGGTTCTGTCGGTACTCACGACATCGCTGATGCGTTGCAGGCTTCTGGTTTCGAAGTTGAACGTCGCGACATCCGTATGCCTGAAGGCGCGCTTCGTTTCGTAGGTACTTACGAAATCGACGTTCAGTTGCACACTGATGTTGTTGCAACCGTAACGGTTGAAGTTAAAGCTGCCGAATAATTTATTCGTTACAAGCTGATACTTTGTGAAAAAGCGTTGACCTTAACAGGGTCAGCGCTTTTTTTATGTCCGGAATATTCTCTTAACGCGTTTAATTTTCCGCAAACGCTTCCGGCGACGTTATAATAGTTTGTCCTTTTCCTGTGCACAAAACCGATAGCGTCAATGCAGATTAATTCATCAAAAAACACGACTCAAGAAGCAGAAAATCCGTTTAAGGTTCCACCGCATTCGATTGATGCCGAACAGTCCGTTCTGGCAGGCCTGATGCTGTCGAATGAGACACTTGATGATGTTATGACGATCGTCAATACAACCGATTTCTATACCAAGCAACATCAGGCTATCTTCGATGTCATTATCGAATTAAACCGCAATAACAAGCCGTTTGACCTGGTAACGGTAGCCAATCAGTTGCAATCCAACGGAAATTTGGAGCTGGCCGGTAATAAAGAGTATCTGGTCGAGTTGGTCAAAAATACGCCTAGTGCGACCAATATTCTCTACTATGCGCAACTTGTCCGCGACAAGGCGATTTTACGCAACCTGATCGAAGCCAGTAACGAAGTGGCGCAAACCGCCTATTTCCCCAAAGGGAAAGATGTTCGCGAGATTTTGGATATTGCGGAATCCAAGATCATGAAGATCGCCGAACACGGTGAAGGTAAAGAACGTCAATACCAGACCATGCACAACCTGTTAACGGCCGCATTAAATAAAATCGACGAACTGTTCAATACCGAAGGCCACATTACCGGACAGGAAACCCATCTAACCCAATTTGACGAAATCACTGCCGGTCTGCAAAACGGCGATCTGATTATCGTTGCCGGGCGTCCGTCGATGGGTAAAACAACCTTCTCGATGAACATGGCCGAAAACATTGCGACCAAGAACAATACGCCGGTCGCAGTTTTTTCGATGGAGATGCCAGGCGAATCGCTGGCAATGCGTATGATCAGTTCGATAGGGCGTATCGATGCCGGACGCATGCGAACCGGTAAGCTGCAGCAGGAAGACTGGCCGAAACTGAATAAGGCGGTTAATATCCTTTCTAAAGCGAAGATTTACATTGATGATACGCCCGCTCTGATGATTACCGAACTGCGTGCCAGAGCGCGCCGTATCGATAAGGATATTCGCGACCTGCAACGCAAGGAAGCGGTCGAAGCCGGACATGAAGACCCGGATAAGCACATTACCGGTCTTGGACTGGTCGTGGTGGATTATCTGCAACTGATGCGCGGTTCCGCCAATGCCGAAAACCGCGTTAACGAAATTTCTGAAATTTCTCGAGGACTCAAGGCCTTAGCGAAAGAACTTAATATTCCTGTCATTGCTCTTTCACAGTTGAACCGCAGTCTTGAACAACGTCCCAACAAGCGTCCGGTTATGTCGGATTTGCGTGAATCCGGGGCGATCGAGCAGGATGCCGACTTGATTATCTTCATCTATCGTGACGAGGTCTATCATGACGACTCTGAGGATAAAGGTATCGCTGAAATCATACTCGGGAAGCATCGTAACGGTGCCTTGGGAACGGTGCGCTTGACCTTCATCGGTGAATATACGCGTTTCGAAAACCATGCTGCCTTCGACATCGAGCATTAATCGATGGTTCAGAGCGTTATGCAAAATTATTGCCGTACGAAAGGATTCTATCTGGCATGATTTATCGTCCTACCAAAGCTTATGTCTCGCTTCCCGCTTTAAGCCATAATCTGAAGCTGATTAAACAGTTGGCACCGCAATCCAAAGTGATGGCGGTCATTAAGGCTAATGGCTACGGGCATGGCATCTGTCGCGTTGCCCAGCAGTTATCGGAAGCCGACGGCTTTGCGGTGACCTCGATTGAAGAAGCGCTGGTCTTACGGCAAAAAGGCTACTTGCACCGTATCGTTTTGCTTGAGGGGCTGTTTTCCGCTTCGGAAATCCCGGTTGTTACCCAGAACCGTCTGGACCTGGTACTGCATTCGCAGCATCAGTTGGAATGGCTTCTGGATTATCCTTTTGACACCACCCTCAACGTCTGGATTAAGATCGATACCGGCATGCACCGTCTTGGTTTCCACCCGGATGCGGTAGAAAGCGTGGTCCAACAGCTATTGAATAAGAGTAGCGCCTTCCAGATTCATTTTATTTCGCACTTCGCTTCGGCTGACGAGCAGGATGGCTTTTCACGCGACTTTACGCTTGCGCAGATCGATTGCTTTGATGACACTACGGCAAGTTGGCCGGTACCGAAAAGTCTGGCCAATTCGGCGGGTATTCTGCATTATGCCGCCAGCCATTACGATTGGGTTCGCCCCGGAATTCTATTGTACGGCTGCGGTAATCCAACTGGATCGCATCATGACTTCAAACCGGTGATGCGTCTTGAATCGCAGATTCTGTCACTCAAATGGATACCGAAAGGCGAATTTGTCGGTTACGGAAATGCCTGGCAGGCTTCGAAAGATACCTATGTCGGGGTGGTTGCTATCGGTTATGCCGACGGCTATCCACGCCACGCCAAGGAAGGGACTCCGGTTTTGGTAAACGGGGTTCGAGTGCGCATGGTTGGAAGAGTGTCCATGGATATGATTACTGTCGATCTGACACCGATGGTCAACCAAGTAAAGGTCGGCGATCGTGTCGTCCTCTGGGGTGAAGCGGAACTTACTGCGGATGAAGTTGCCAAATGGTGCGGTACCATCAGTTATGAATTACTAACCGGCGTGACTTCCAGAGTGCCGCTGATTGAAGTTCGCTGACAGTGGGATCTATATGAGTAAACAGCTGAATATACTGAACAGCAGACAAGGTTACAGCGGCTTTTTCCGTATTGATATTCTTCGCTATCAACATAGCCTGTATGCCGGTGGGATGAGCGCTGAAATCGATCGAGAACTCTTCGGTCGAGGAGAGGCGGCCGTTCTGCTTCTGTATGATTTGCAGGCAGAAGCCCTCGTGCTAATCGAGCAATGCCGGGCGGGTGCTTTAGGGCACGCTCAACAGGCAAATTCGCCGGACAAGGCCTGGTTGATTGAGCCAATTGCCGGTATGATCGATTCTGGTGAAACGGCCGAGCAGGCTGCCGTGCGTGAAGCCAAAGAAGAGGCGGGGATTGATATCCCGTCGGCCGAATATATCTGCCAGTTTTACCCAAGCCCGGGTGGTTCGGATGAAGTGCTGCATCTGTTTGCCGCACAGATCAATATTAATGACGTTGCGGATTTCGCCGGCCTGGATGAAGATATCGAAGACATTAAGGTACTCAAGGTACCTTTTTATGAAGCCAAACAAAATCTTCTCAATGGGCACTATAATGTAGCCAGCACGATTATCGCATTGCAATGGCTGTTTTTTCAGCGCTGTAATGATGCGACTCTTCGTTAACACATCTCTTAATCAAGTCGAATTTTATTATGTTATGTCTTTTCCGCAATAGCCGAATTCACCCGAAATTAAATCCATGGGCCATCTTATTGAGTTGGATCGCGGTTCTGTTCTGGCTGGAATTTGCCTTCCTGGAAAAAGAACTGGTTGAAAAGATTTTTGCCGGTCATGCCCTGATTATCGATCTTTTGGTCGGCCTGCCTCTGGTTCTGGCAATGGCGATTATGATTTACGCTCTGGTCTATTGGGGAATTAAGGTTGCGTTGATCTATCTTAAACCTTCGTGGATTGTACATATCGAGCCAACCGAAGAGGAACTCAGCCGACAGAATCAGTTGGTTGAAGAAGCGGAAACGGAATTCGGCGAGGGTTATTGGAACCCCGACGATAAGGGTGCCGCGGATAACAACCATAAAAAAAACACTTCCAAAGAGTCTTCACAGTGAAGCCTTTTTAATGTTCGATTGAGATCGCTCCCTTGCCTGCATCTTTTTTTTCTATTTCGTCGCCGCGTTTCCGCCAAGAGTCGAAGATACTGCTCAAGCTTGCTTTTCCAATCCTTCTTGCACAACTTGCATTAACCGCTTTAGGTGTCGTTGATACCTTGATGTCAGGGTGGTCGGGAACAAATGATCTGGCGGCGATCGGCCTTGGATCAAGCATTATGTTACCGGTTTTTATTTTCGGCACAGGAGTGTTGCTGGCAATTACGCCTCTGGTCGCAAAGGCCTTCGGACGACATGACAATGAATCGGTTTCCGTATTTCTCGCTCAGGGCGTTGTGCTTGCCTTGCCGATCGGGCTTTTGAGCGCATTTATATTGAATAATATGCAGCCGGTGCTGGATCTCCTTGAATTAAACAGTGAAGTTTATCGCCTTACCGACGAATATCTGCGCTATATCGCCTGGGGCCTGCCGGCAATCGCTTTCTATCAAGCGTTAAGATTCTACTGGGAAGGACTTGGGCAAACCTTGCCAACCATGTGGATCAGCTTTGTAGCTTTAATCTGCAATATCCCTCTGAACGCTCTTTTTATCTATGGCGGCTTCGGAATCGACCCTATGGGCGCAGCTGGCTGCGGTGTGGCCAGCGCGATAGTGATGTGGCTGATGCTGGCTGCCGGCTTGGTTTACGTATACCGCAATCCGAATACCTGCCAACATATAAACTGGTCGCACCTATTGCCTAAGCACTGGAAGCAAGGCGGAATGCCGGCTTTGAAAATCGGAATCCCGAATGCGATGGCCTTACTGTTCGAAGTAAGCCTGTTTACATTGATTGCACTGTTTGTCGCACCTCTGGGAGCAACGGTACTGGCCGGACAACAGATCGCGATCAGCGTGACCTCAATGGCATTTATGCTGCCGTTAAGCCTGAGTATGGCTTTAACGGTGCGGATTGGTCAGGAATACGGCAGGGGGGATTTGAATCGCCTGCGGCAAGTTATGCAGGTCGGCTATTTTTATGCATTGATGATGGGCGCTTTCCTGGCGTTAAATACCTACTTCTTTCGACATGAACTGATCGGTTTGTACACCGAAGATCCCGCCGTGATTACGGTCACGATTACTTTGCTTATATTAGCGGCTATCTATCAGATATTTGATTCGGTTCAAGTCTCTACGGCGGGCATCCTGCGAGGTTTTCACGATACTAAAGTGACTATGTGGGTTACCTTTGTCAGCTATTGGCTAATCGGGATCGGGTTGGGGTATGTGCTGAGCTTCACCAATTGGATCACAAATCCCCAGGGGGTTGTCGGGTTCTGGCTCGGGATCTGTCTGGGATTGGCTGTCGCGGCTGTGTTACTTGTCTGGCGGCTTCGATATCAGCTGCCTTTTCTGTATACCGAAATGCAGTTGTCGCATGTGGTTACAAAAGGAGATTACGATTAATGGATCAAGAACTGTGTCCATGTGGTTCGGGTAAAGCGTATCGGGAGTGCTGCGGCGTTTTTCATAGCGGACTAGCCATGCCGGAAACGGCGGAAGCGCTAATGCGTTCGCGCTACAGCGCCTTTGTTACAAGGAATGAGGAGTATCTGCTGGCAACATGGGACGAATCAACACGCCCGGAAAAAGTCGATTTCGAACAAGATTTACAATGGACGCAATTGAATATCAATGGGCGTAAAAAAGGCCGTAAAAGAGATCAGGAAGGATGGGTGACCTTTGTTGCGCATTACCGTCTGCAAGCACAAAATTCACTTTTGAATCCACAGCCTCCGCAGGAGGGAACCTTGCATGAAACCAGCTATTTTACGCGTGACCAGAGTGGTCACTGGCGGTATGTCGACGGTGAGATCAAATAAAATTACCGTTCTTCTTTATTTCTGAATACTCGATACAACCACCACATCAGCAGGCCGACCACAAGAACGGAGACGCCTAACAGCGCCAGGGTAATCAAAAGTGCGTCGCCGACACTCTGCATATCAGGCATGTGCGCAAATCTCCTTGGTTAAGATATATCTTTTTCACGCAAAGCATTCTACAATAATTTCACAATTATGCTCAGGGAATGATGAAGTTTAACTATGGCTAATACCATTTCAGAATTGGAAGCTGAACGCGCCAAGATCCTAGAAGAGATTGAAAACAAGGCGAAATCCATGTCCTCCTCGGAAAGTTCGGAACACTCACTGCAAGATTGGCTTAAGGCCGCCAGCGAGGTCGTTCCGGAAAGTGCTCTGCAGGCGGAACGCAATGTCACTGAGACGCCGCGCGAACGAGACGAAGCAGCGAGTAATCCGTATGCTTTTTCCGAACCTCAGCCGAGCGCGCAAATCGCCTCTAAGCGTTTGAATACCGATCCTTATATGCGTGCCAGCGATGAATTAAACAGCAGTGTTAAGGATCCCGCTCCGGAAGATGATTTGGAGAGTGTTCGTCTTTCTCTGCGCAGTGCCGGCGCATCGTCGCAAACTTCTACGCCACCTAATGCATCAGGCTTTAGCGATTCAGCACGCCCGCAAACGCCAAGTAATTCTGGAGAAAAGCCTTCCAACCGTTCCATGGTTGCCGGTGTCGCTATCAGTTTAACCCTTTTGCTCACTACGCTTGGCGTGGTTGTAGTTGGTTACAACAGCGTACATAAAGAGCTTTTGGCGGTAAGTGACAGTAACGATAAAAACCTGGCTAAGATCGAAGACCTTCAATCACAGTTAAAACAGCTACCGCTCAGTGCGGAAGCCAGCCTGAGTACTGCCAGCGACAACCAGGAAAAAATCCGCTCGCTGCAAAACCAACTGGTGACACTTGAGTCTCAGATTACTCAACTCAAAACTCAGTTGAAGCAATACCAGACCGACAAGGACGTACAATCGGAAGAGCTGTCTGCTTCTGAAAACGGCATCACCGAAAAACTAACTGAAGTGGTGCAAAAGCTGCAGAAGCTGGAAAGCAGTCAGCTTGGTGCGGATGGCAAAAAGCCTTTTATCAAGCCTTTCCAGACACCGGTCAAAGTGGCTGTCGGTGACGATGCTATAGCACAACCGATTGCGCCGACCGAACCGAGTATTTCCGAGCCGATTGCTGATCAGCAGCTGATTTCGCTGGTCGAAAAGCAGGCAGCCGATGCAGCAAAAGTAAAAACACCGGTCGAACCCAAGAAAAACTATACCGCTGATGTTAAATGGCTGATGCAACAGCCCGCTGAACATTACATTCTGCAACTGGCCAGTATGTATGACGAAAAATCTCTGCAGCGGATGATCAAAGACAGAGAAATTAAAGATGCCAAAATCATTCCTCAAGAGCGAAACGGCAAGCTTGGTTATGTGTTGGTAACCGGCTCTTTTGCTGATCGCAACGAAGTGGATGCACTGTCTCGTACAATTAAGAAAGAGACGGGGATCTCGCCATGGCGTAGAAAAGTCGGTGACCTGGTCAAGCGAATCGATTAAAGGGCTGAATTGACAAAATACTTTTACTAGACCGGTTTCTTTTGAAAGAAGCCGGTTTTTTTATGTATTTTTATTTATCGCTGAAGGATCGGAATGTATCGGTGCCATTTAGCAAAAGCGTGATTTGTCCCATCCCTGTAGAGAAAGCTGATTAAGCCAGTTTGTGTATTGGCAGCAGAATTTTGAAGCTGACGCCACTAAGGTTTTGGCCCTTATAGATAAACTGGCTGTTATCGGCGCTGACCGAGCCTTGATGGAAATCCACGATCAGTTTAACAATGTGCAATCCCAGGCCCAGATGTGCTTGCCCCTGGTTCAGGGTACGCATTGAGGTCATGCCGTCGAAAATCTGTTTTTCATGCCCTTTAGGAAGCGGCGGGCCACTGTTTTCGACGCGGATTTCAATCTGACTGCCGATTTTAGCGGCGCGGATCTGTATCGGCATCTTACCGTCTGAAAAATCATTGGCATTGCTCAGCAGTTTATCCATCATCTGTTCGATCATAAATCCGTCGCCAAGTAGCTGGACATTATCATCCAGCTTCAGATCGGAATTGATTTGATAATCCGGATGCAGGACCACTATATTATCGATATAGTGGCGCAGCATCAGACCGAGCGGAAATGTCTCCGGCTGCTGGCTGTGCAGGCTGTCTTCAATACTGGTAGCTTCGGAAAGCGAAGCGATAATCTGTTTCAACTGCGTCAGAGCGTGTTTGGCATAATCGAGTTGATGGTGTTCGGTTTCTTTTTCAAGCAGTGTCAAAGCCATGGAAAGCCGGTTTAACGGATTATGCAATTCATGACGCAGGGTTTTCGGTAATTGCTTGAGATATCGCTCGTAGGAACCCAGCTGTTTGAGCATCTCATAGATGTGATGCCGCAGATCGGAGAGTTCATCCTGATAAACGCGGCTCTGACGGTCGGGGAAATCGAGTTGCGTCAATCGTCCTTTGAGATCAAAAGTTTTCTTAACATCATCATCCAAGCGTATGATTCTATTAGATAAAGAAGCAGTATGAATGATGGCTCCGACAATGACGATAAAGAATATCGCCGCGCCTATACCAATGAGTCGATAGAAATAATTCAGACTTTCACTAAATAGCGTCTCCATCCTTTGTTCCAAAACCAGAGAACCGATAATGCGGTTTTGAACCATAAGCGGTGTAGCAGACATCAGGGAAACCGGGTTGCCGTCATTGTCCATTCGATACTGTTGTAACGTCTGGCCGTTCAACGAATGGCGGATCAGAGTAATTTCCGGTTGCGGACTCTGCGGGTAAGGATAGGGTAAAGAATAGGGAATAAAGGTCGCCAGAGTTTTGATCAGCAGTTTACCGGTCGTAGTAAAAAAACCGGTATCCGGATTTTCTTCCTTATCGGGTAATTTTCCGACCACATAGGTCGTCTGGCCATACTCGTTGACGACCCATAAAACGGAATTATTTAAATTAAGATGGGAAAGTCGAGTTGGTTTTCCCGACTGAATCTGCAACGCCCAGAGATCGGTCCGGTTTTCCAGGATGAGCGCTAGATTCTCTACGGTTTGCTGCTGCACAATTGCCTGATTGTTGAGCATGATACGGTGCAGATCAATCGCGAAACGATAGGCCAGAAAAGGCAGTATCGTCAGCAGCAGTAACAGGATGAAAAGACGGTCTCGAATCGAAAGACGGTAGTTTTTCTGGATAAAACGAAACATTAAAAAGCGTTTGTCCTGTTACGTGCTTAAAATCGGCGGACTCTTAATGAGTCGACCGTCGGTTAGTCGCTGGTTTCCTGTTGCCAGGAGTAGCCACGACCGTACTCATTCTGAATCAGATTGAATTCCGGAGTAATTTTCTTAAAGGCGTTACGGATACGACAGATATGCGTATTAATCGTATTCCGCTCGACTACCCCTTGAGTAGACTGTTGCAGCGCGTCATAAGTGACCACGTTACCTTCACCGGCCGTCGCAAACTGGCGCAGCATTTCGAATTCCGTAGCAGTTAAATCCAATGGTTTACCATGCCAGTATGCCTTGAACTGGCTTGAAGACAACTCCAGTTCCTTGATTTTAGATTTGTCGGCATCCTGTTCATCGGTTTTGCTGGAGCTGGTAATGCGCAGCAGGTTTTTAACCTTGACGATCAGAACATTCAGGCTGATTGGCTTTGGCAAGTAATCAATTGCGCCCAAGGCGTGGCCGGTGTAGATGTCGAATTCCGACTGACGTTCCGAGAGGAAAATGATTGGAATAGGCTGGTTGTAACTCAGTAAGTGTTTGGCCAGGTCAAAACCGCCGTCCATTTCCGAGCCGAGAATAATGTCGGAAATAACCAGATCCGGCAGTTGTTTGGCAAAGGCGGCTTCGGCGCTCGGTCGATCGGAAAACGCCTCGACTACAAATCCTTGTTGTTCAAGCGCGGAGACCAGTGTTTCCAGTTGTATCGGATCGTCTTCAATAATCGCAATACGATATTCGGTGTTTTGCATAAGCGATTCCTTTCTTTCTATGACTTCACTCAATAAAAAACGGCTTATATATTTCTATATAAGCCGCATTATCTCTGATTTATTCGACGTGATGGAAGTCCAGAAGCTGCATATTCATAATTAATCCAGCATCTTGAATCGGCAGTACGATCGCATCTTCGCCGGAATCGTTATGGTGTGAGTGCCACCAGCCCGGAGGCGTAACGAAAACGGAACCCGGAGTCCACATCGCTTTGATCGGATCTTTGATCGAGCCGTCTTCATTCAGCTCTTGACCAAGCAGGGTATAGGTATCCGGTCCTGCAGAAACCACAAAATCCAGTGCGATTGAGTTGTGGCGATGTGGTTTTTGGGTCACATTTCCAGGAAGGACGTTATACAGCGCCCACAGAGTATGGGTGATAGTCATGGTGAGCGGGAAATTCGGGTTTGACAGCAAAATACCGGTACGGTTACGACCTGCGGCAACTTTGCGGACATCTTCAAGCTCTTTATTCAGTCGTTCTTTAGTATACAGAACCGGCTCGAAGCGTTCCTTATTCGGCTTGGCACCAAGATAGTCGATAATCGGTGAATCATGCACCCAGTAAATAGCCGTATCTTCATCGGCACTGTGCAGAGCGTCCGGAACGGCAGGAAGAGTGAACAGGTCACCTTCTTTCCACTCCATCGTGCCGTGTTTCATCTGCGTACGTCCCTTACCGCGGATAACGTAAAACAGCTGCGAACTTGCGCTGGCTTCGGTTTTCAAAGTGTCGCCGGCACAAATACGCAAATAGTTAGCCAGCAAATTCGGTGTTGTAGCCGGGTACGGAGTCTGTAGTTTTTCAGACTGGTCAAACGAAATAATACGGGTTTCACCTTCCTGATGCAGTGCACTCGGATAGTGCACGATATCGATTTTTGGCATAGGTGGGTTAACTGCCGACATATATTCCTTAACTTCAGCCTGACGTTCCCATTTTTGCTGGGCGGCTTCCTGAATTTGTTCAACCTTGTGTTGTTGCATGTCTGATCACCTTTTAAACGTTTTCGTTTGTGAACGGGTTAAATGAAAATTATTCTAATTATAAATTGATATCGGGGTTATTACTATCGAACGGGCGAGAATGTAAGCGGATTTTCGTTTATGGTTACAATAACGCACGCTTATGAAACGCTGATAAACCTTGACCTTTTTAATTTTCAGAGGCCAAGGCTGTCAGGTTTTGAGATTAAAACTTGTATTTATTGAGACGTTTGCGTTCGCTTGATGATGGGATATTCATGGCTTCGCGATATTTTGCAATTGTGCGGCGCGCTACCGAAATCTCTTTTTCTTCTTCAAGAATCTTCATCAGCTTGCTGTCACTGAGCGGTTTTTTCGGATCTTCCTCGTCAATCAGCTGTTTGATATGCGCTTTAATAGCCGTTGCTGACTGATCTGCACTGCCGTACTGGCTGACGCCGGTCGAGAAGAAATATTTAAGCTCAAAGGTGCCGCGAGGCGTTTGAATATATTTTTGGTTGGTGGCACGCGAAATGGTGGATTCGTGTAAATCAAGATGCTCGGCAACCTCTCTGAGAACCAAAGGTTTCATCGCCTGTTCACCTTCTTCGAAAAAGCTTTGCTGACGGTCGACAATAAAGGTTCCGACACGTAATAGCGTTTCGCCGCGGTTCTGGATACTTTTAATCAGGCCTTTGGCTTCGTTGACCTGGTCCTTGATGCGCTTGTTCTGATCCGAGTCGTCCAACTCGCTGGCCAGTTTCAGGTAAGTCGAATTCACACTTAAGCGCGGGAATGCATCCTGATTCAATTCGACTACCCAGCCGTTTTTCAAGCGTTTCAGACGCAGATCGGGAATAACTACTTCGGATTGCGTTGGCGAAAAGTCACGACCAGGGCGCGGGTTCAAGCTTTGAATAAGGCGTAAAAGTGTGTTGAGCTCCTCGTCATTCAGACCGTACACCTTTTTAATGCGCTTATGGTCATGGAACGTGAGCCAATCGAAGTTTTCTTCGATCAGCTTTTGCGCCGTGACAACATAAGGGGTCTGCGGAAAGCCGGCCAACTGCAACAGCAGTGATTCCTGCAGGTTACGCGCGGCCACGCCATTAGGTTCAAACTGCTGCACCTGCTTAAGTGTCGCTTCCAGCTCTTCTAAGGAATACAGCGGATGCTCGTCGTCGGTTTCGTTGTCATTAATGGTTGCCAACAACGAATCCAGGTCGCTGCCGAGAAAGCCTTCATCGTTAATGTCGTCGATTATGTAGCTGGCGAGTACCGTCTGACGCTCGTCAAACGGGGCAACGTCCAACTGCCATTGCAGATGGTCGTGTAGCGTGGTTTCGGCACTGGTATAGTTTTCTGCTGCTGTGCTTTCGGCACTGTCGCTACCGGCAGAAGAGGAGGTGTGGTCGGAAAAGACTTCGTCCCATTGCATATCCAGTTCGATATTGTCATCGATCTGGTTGTCATGTTCGATATCCAGAGGCTGCTCTTCTTTGGTCAGCTCCTCCTCGTTGCTGCTATCCTTTTCTTCTTCCTTGCGCGTATCATTTTCATCGGAGCCGATTTCTTCTTCATCCACCTCCAGCATAAAGTTGGTTTCCAGCATCGTATCGATCGTCTGCTGGACTTCCATTGCTGAGTATTGCAGGATTTTAATGGATTGCTGTAACTGTGGCGTCAGCTTTAACTGCTGACCGATGTTGAGCTGCAAGCCGGGCATTAGCGCCATAAGGAGACCTTCTTGTTTTTGTATCTATGAGCAAATCAATTGAATTAGTAATAACCGCTAATCTGGATATAATAAACGCCAATTGGGTTTCACTGCCGTCATGCTGAGTCAACGCGGAAACCATTCCAGTTTCCTAATGTAAACTTTAGAAGATTTTTACAATCTCTTTAAAATCTAACTTAATTAGAAACTGGTTTAATTTGTGCTTTTCTCCAAAAGCTTAAAACAAATTCTACCTTAAACAACAGAAAATTGCCTAAGGGAAACACAATTTCAATTGAAGATTTTCGTTCCAGTGTCAAAATTGGACGAAGCACCATTTTGTTAGCCGCTAAATGGTGAACAAAACGCTTATATCGGACGAGGAGTAAAAATGTCGATTAAAGAGGACGCACTAAGTATTGTTAACGGCCTGCCTGACGGGGCGACTTGGGAAGATTTGGTCAAAGAACTTTATCACCAAAAGAAGATCACTTTGGGCATGAGCGATACAGAAATTGTTCAGGATGAACTGACTGAAGCAGATTTGAACGCCATTATCGCAAGACTTAAGTCTGCGAGCTCTTTACCGGATGATATGCGCAACACCAAGACATATAAGCCGGGCAATGCAACGACGCTAGGTATGGTGGCCGGTGTAACTGCGATTGTATTCAGTCTGGTTTTCCCGCCGATTGCTTGGATTGGCGCGGGCGTCGCCTTTATCGCCGGTGTTTTCGGTTCAATGCGTAAAGAAGAGAAATCCTGGGTGCCGATCCTGCTGGCCTTGGTTTCGATGATTCCGCTTATCAGTATTCTGATGCAACACGTCCAATAAAAGCAGTCTATCTTCAGACCGGGCACTTCACTGACCCGGTCTAGCGTCATTTCCGCATTCACCGTTAATGCGTTTCCGTTAATTCTTCTGAACCATTTGTTTTCATCGAATGTGTTCGACACTTTGCCTTCATTTAACTTATCTGAACCAGTGCCTTAAATTGATGGCAAATTAAATTACGCCAAATCAACTAAAGTTCATCTTGAACTTTTGCAAATGCCGTCTTTTCGGTACTAATACAAAAACCGGCAAGACTGAATGCTTAAACTTTCACCGCCAACTTTACCGACTATCGCGTTAAGTGAGCGTGTGATTTTTGTATAGCAGCGAGCACCATTTGGAGACGGTATGAAGTTTTTTAAAGACAGGCATAATGAGGTTTTTGTAATTTCCGTCGGTCAAGAATACCTGATCAAAGCTGACTGGGTTGAAATTACCGAATCCGAGAGGGAGCTGATTTTGAATGCTTCTTCGGAGTTGACTGAAGAGCGGATTGAGCAGATCAAAGCCCGTCTGGATATGATCGATTTCGAATCGATTCGCCCCCTGAGAGCACTGATGACGCAAACGGCAGATCTGTTTGACCATAAAAAGTTGGCTGCGCTGAATGAGGAACGCCGCAAACTGGTCCAAGAAATGGAACGCAAACACCGCAACTGAGCGAATCTATCCGCCGGCAGCGCCTGTTGATTGCTCACAGGATACTTGCCGCGGAAATCCGCAATTGAACGTTGGTCCGCCCCATAAACGTATTCAGCGCTGGCTGGTAAGCGCATTCGATCCAATCCCCGCTGTCAAAAGGCAGTGGTTCTCCTGCATGGTTCAAGGCATTGAAATAAATAGCGCTGAAGCGTTGCCGGTCTTCACTGAGCACTTTCATCGACAAATGCGTACGGCTTTGCCCGACCGCCTTTATTTCGTCAACGATAAACTGTCCGGAAAACACCGGCTTCGGCCATTCGCGCCCAAATGGTTCGAGCTGGGAAATTTCAGTGATCAGTTGCGGTTGCAGTTGCCAGCTGCTTAAAGGCCCATCGGATTCAATGATCGGATAGGGGGCTTGCGGTAACTGGCGCTGTACAGCCTGCTCGAAAAGATCGCAAAACTGTTCATAACGTTCAATCGGTATCATGCAACCGGCCGCACCTTTATGTCCGCCCATTGATTTAAATAAAGCAGTTTCCTGTTCTGACATCCATTGGAAAGCGGCACGCAGGTCCATTTCTGGTACGACACCGCGACCGCTTCCCGCCAGAAAACCGTCCTGAAGATCCGTCATGGCAACGGTCGGCACACCGTATTTTTCGCCGATACGCGAAGCGATGATTCCCTGGATTCCGGCATTCCCCTGCATTTTAATGGCCAGACTGTAGCGTTGAGGATGGTAGATCTTAGCTGCCAGTTCACGAGCTTGCTGCAACATCTCCTCTTGCTGGGCTCGACGGTTCTGATTATCTTCGTCAAGCTGCTGCAAATAAAAAGAGGCGCGTTCAACCGTGGGTGCTGTCAAAAAATGATAGGCGGTAGTGACATCGCTGACACGACTGGCGGCATTGATACGGGTTGCAACCTGAAAACCGAGAAACTCAGCATCATAAGCCTGTTTCTGATTGTCGTTCAACAGGCGCATAGCCTGCCAGGCCGGAGTATTAAACTGGTTGATCTGCATTAGACCGGTGCGCACGATGGCCCGATTGTTCGGGCTTTTAAGACTGACGCTGTCGGCAACCGTACCGAGGGCAACATTCGACGCCAACGCTTTGAGGGACGGGGCGTCCTGATTCAGATATCCGGTTTTGATTAATTCCTGACGAACCTGGGCCATAACCAGAAAAATAACAAAGCAGCCGGCGATGGTTTTGTCGTATTGACAGCCTTCCTGTTGCGGATTGACCGTACAAACCGCACTGGCAGGCGCGCCTTCCACCGGCATATGGTGGTGATCGGTTACGCAGACCGGAATATTATGTTCCGCCAGGCGACGGATTCTAGGCTCGTCACTAGATCCCTGGTCGGCGGAAATCACCAGTTCAATCGGCTTATTAATGGCTAAAATCCGCTCGACAACTTCATCAGTGATACCATATCCGGCTGAACGTTCGCCGATAATATGTTCGACTCTATCTTCGGCAACGCCGAAAAATTCGATCAGGGCTGTTTTAGCGACCCAGGCTGAAGTGACACCGTCGGTATCGTAATCCGTGGCCAATACGATTTGTCCGTCACCCAGTATTGCTTCGGCGATCAGTCGCGCAGCGCTCTCGGCATTCTTGAGCTGGCTTGGCGGTTGCAGGTTTTTTAGTTGCGGTTGAACAATGGCTTGTAACTGTCCGGCATCGTCCAAACGGTTGGCGACAAGTTTCGCCTGCAGGTCGGTCAGTCCCAGGCCTTTGGCACTGGAAAAAACTTCGGGATTGGTGTGGCGTTCGATAATTTTCGGCTTTTTAATCATAGCAAGGGATTGTACCAGAGATGACGGACAAAAAAGTGTCTGAGAACGATTTGAAAACACTGTATCTGCACGGCTTTCTTAGCTCTGGAAACAGCCATAAAGCTCAGTGGCTAAAAAAACGAAATGCTCTGAATTCGGTTCATCCTTTAGGGGAAATGTTTTGTCCGACTTATGAGCAGAAATCCCTGCAAGATGGTCTAAAGACCCTAGACGCACTGCTCGGGCAGTGGCGAAAACAAAATTACCGAATACGTTTGATAGGCTCTTCGCTTGGCGGTTATCTAGCACAGTATTATGCGCATAAATATGCCGTACCCTACATTATGATTAATCCGGCACTCAATCCGCTCAGTCTGTTTGACGATTATTTGGGCCGTCATACCAATCCCTATACGGGAGAAGTTATAGAGGTCAATGAAACTTTCTGCAAGGTGCTGGCAGATTTACAGATTGCGCATTTAAACCCGGAGATTCCAAGTCTGTTATTGGCGGATATGGAAGATGAGGTCGTGGATATTCCATTTGCGTATGAACGCTACAAGGAACAGCCGAAAGCGCGTAGTATTCTGTTTCCGGGAGGGGATCACGCCTTCCAACATCTGCCGGAGGCATGGGAAGAGATCAAACGATTTATGACCGAGACCGAAACAAAGTCTTTTTGTTGAACCAGCCCTTGGCATTAAACCCAAGTATCGAAAAGCTGGCCGATCAAGCCGTCTTCGGTCTTGATGACTTTTACCAGCGCTTCGATATCATTCTGCGCCATGCGATTGTCGATCAGGGCGTTGGCTGTATTATCGAAACTCTGCTGCGGCGCAACGATGGTTTGCGTATTCTCGTTAAGCCGCTCGAAGTTTTTCTGAATGCCGTTATAGGCAATATTGGCAAAGTTGCTGATCTGCATAATTCACCTCTGTAGGCTTAGGTCGCGTTGCGAATATAGGACGGGAGAGTATTCGGATTTTGCTCGTCTTTAACTGCATAAGGGTCGTGTTTTTTTATGCGATATTCGATAAAAACATCTCCCAAAGGATGCTCTCCGACGCGATCGATGCGAATTGCTACTTCATCATCCTGCCAGCTGTAACTCAAATAGGGATGAAATCCTCCCCAACCCTTACGCTGGATGAGCGCCGGGCCGAGCTCTTTACTTAACTCGCTGGCGACTCGCTGAGTATTTAAAAGCTGTCCGTTATTGTCTCTACGCGCCGAATAGGGGCGGTACAGACGTCTGAAACGGGTAACTTCCCCCAGGTCATTATAGTAAAAAGTCACGGAATAACTGTCTTCAAGACGTGTTTGCGTAAAGAATTTATCGATATTATGTTGCTGCAGACTGGATCTGGAAAACTTAAATCCGCCGATTTGCCACAGTTGCTGACGAACCTGTTTCTGTGTCAGCTTGGCGACTTCCAAACCAAGAAAGCGAACCTGTTTCGGGGGTAAGGGTTCGGCTGAATAAGAAGGCGTGGAAAAAAATAGCACTACAGAAACCAGTAAACTCCAGTGGGTTAGAGCTTTTATTTTCCGGTTTGCAGATTTAAAAACGGGGTGCAGCATTGTCTCTCTCGGCCATAACGTTCCTTTAAGAGGTTAACGGCAGGTTGAGGAATTGCTTAATCTGTTGCTGCGGAAATTCTTGACGCAGCTTTTGTGCATTTAACCAGATACAGGGCTCGTCATCCTGCGGTTTCTGCAGATAGCGGGATTGTTGCAACATGACCGCCGCGTCGGCATCGGAAGGGTTTTTATCGTCTTCGGTGCGCAGCCTGATCTGCTCGGCGAGAAAAACCGAATCCTGCTGCAAATCGGTATCGATATAGATTAGATAAACCGGTAATTGCAGCGTCTTGGCCAATTCATAAAAACGCTGCCGATGTTCTTTTTTTAGAAAGGTGGCATCGACAATCGTGTGCCAACCGGCCTGCAGCGAAGTTTGCGCATTTTCTTCAAGCGTTCGATATGTATTCCGGTTCATTGTCTGCGAGTAGAGACGTTGTTTTTGTTCGTCAGTCACCCGGTCAAGCGGTTCGATGCCGAACAGCGTTTTTCGGGTGCGATCGGAGTTGATGACAACTGCATCGATTAAGCGCAGCATCTGTTCTGCCAAATGGCTTTTTCCACTACCGGAGACACCTTGCAATAAAATCAGTTTAGGCTTGCACGGAATTTGCGAAAGGTCGTGCGCCAAGGTAACGTAATCATCCGCCAGAGCGCACAGCCGAGCTCGTTCCGAAGAACCGGAACGGAACTGTTCGGCACGGAGGTTAGTGATTTTAGAACGAACCATGGCACGATACACCATATAAAAGCGCAGTAATTGCAATCCCTGATAATCCTGTGTGCGCTGCAGGTAAATTGACAGAATCTGCCAGGCAAGGTGAGCCTGGCGACGCGATGCCAGATCCATTAACAGAAAAGCCAGATCACTGATACCGTCAATCCAGCGGAAACTGTCGCTAAACTCAATACCGTCGAACAGCACTGGCTGCTGGTTGATCAGGGCAATATTATCGAGATGCAGATCGCCGTGGCAGGCGCGAATTCGTCCTTGTGCTCTTCTCTGTATCAGCAAGGGAGTTTGTTCCTTGTGATGTTCCAACGTCCACTGGTAGAGATCCTGCAAATAAGGGTGCGATTCGAGATCGAAACAGGCTTCCAGCGCAATGAAATTATCGGTCATCGGCTTGAGGATGACTTCAGGTGTGCCGAGTTCACTATTCAGGTCTACCGACTCGGCGTTCAAGTGCAATTTGGCGATCTGCAAAGCCAGGCTGTCGAGTTGCTGGTGTGAAATCCGGATACAGTCTCCCTGACTGCCGAGTACGGCATTCGGGTCGAATTGCCGCATTTTAACCAGATATTCGACCGGCGACGTTTCGTTTGCCTGCATACTAACTTGCTTGCGTTCGGCATCCCAGTATATAGGAACCACGCCCAGATAAAGTTCCGGAGCGGTTCGCCGATTTAACTCAACTTCCAAAAGGCAGTATTTATGTCGGGCCTCAAGAGTGGAGAAGTCCAGAAAACCAAAATCGACCGGTTTCTTTAACTTATAGGCGTAATCGCCGGTCAAAAAAACGACGGAAATATGCGTCTCTATTGTCGTAATGACTTCAACCGAATGTGGATACAGTGTTGGATCACTTAAGTCGCTTACCAGTGCTTCAAGAGAATGTGTAAATTCGGGGCGCAAGGTCGATTTTCGGTTTGGCATGGATTAAGACTCTGTTCCGGTAATCCTGAATAATGGAGAAGGAGCACATGAAATATCAGCTTATTAGTTTAACCATTGAGCTCGAAAAGGATCAGGTTTTCTGAACATTCAATCCCCAAACAATATTTATCGCTGAATAGAAATGCGGAAATAAAAAACGCGCCTTAAGGCGCGTTATTAAACAGAGAGTTGCTGTCAGGCAACGCCCTGTTTTTCTCGGATCTCTTGCTTACGCTTCATTTCTACCGTCAGAGTCGCGGTAGGGCGG
The DNA here is from genome assembly GCF_017571475.1 of Thiomicrorhabdus sp. 6S3-12. Taxonomy (GTDB): domain Bacteria; phylum Pseudomonadota; class Gammaproteobacteria; order Thiomicrospirales; family Thiomicrospiraceae; genus Thiomicrorhabdus. The sequence goes on from NZ_JAGETW010000011.1 coordinate 47,088, forward strand.
GCTTCCATTCGGGCCAGGCCGATTTCTTCACCGCTCATCTTGCAGTATCCGTATTCACCGTTTTCGATATCTTTTAGTGATTTATCGATCTTGGCGATCAGTTTACGCTCACGATCACGGGTACGAAGTTCCAGAGCGAATTCTTCTTCCATTGAAGCGCGATCGTTAGGATCTGCTGGCGTTGACGAGTCTGCTTTAAGGTGACTCACTGTGCTGTTGGCTTCTTCTAATAGTTGGTCTTTCCAAGCCAATAGTTTGTTCTTGAAGTGCTCAAGCATTTCAGGGCTCATATATTCCTCACCTTTTTTTGGCTCGTAAGGTGGGTAGTTTTCAATGAAATCCACTCGAGTTTCCATGGTCCTTCTCCTTCCTAGTACTCTTTCTGTGTACTTTTATTATTGAGTTAAGTTGTTTTGTTATTGAGTACCATCTCTGATGATTAAACGACATTTTATATCAACTTTGTTGAAGCGCCACAAGCAAAAAATTCAATCTTTTTTGTATGAGATTTCAATTACAAACCCAAGATATGGCGATTTTTCCTTGAAATTCTTAGTCTTATCCGTAAGAATTCAGCACTTGAATTAATTACAAGAAACAGAAGTGAGAGAAATATGGCTGAGTTAAAGGCTTTGTTATTCGATGTCGATGGTACTCTGGCGGATACCGAGCGTGATGGGCACCGTCCCGCTTTTAACATGGCTTTTGAAGCCGCGGGCTTGGACTGGAACTGGGATGAAGCGCTCTACGGCGAGCTGCTGGCCGTTACCGGTGGTAAAGAGCGTATCAAATACTACTTGGAAAAATTCAATACAGAATTCGAAAAACCGGAAAACTTTGATGAATTCGTTAAAGGGCTGCACGCGTCCAAAACCGAATTTTATAACCAGCTGATGGCTGAAGGGCGCATCCCGCTTCGTCCGGGCGTTGAACGTCTGATTAACGAAGCTCGTGATAAAAATATGCGTATGGCGGTTGTGACCACTACTACGCCTTCAAATGTTACCGCGCTTTTGACCAATACTCTGGGTGCAGACTCAGAAAGCTGGTTCGAAGTCATTGCGGCCGGCGACATCGTTCCAGCGAAGAAACCGGCTCCGGATATCTATGACTGGGCAATGGAACAGATGGATCTAAAACCGGAAGAATGTATTGCGTTTGAAGATTCTGAAAACGGAATTAAATCCTCAATCGCCGCTAAGGTTAAAACCATTATTACCATTAACGGCTACACGCAAAACGATGATTTCAGTGCAGCGGATCTGGTTCTGGATCATATGGGTGAGCCGGGACAGAGCTTTAAGGTTCTACAGGGTGATAGCCACGGCCATGATTACCTTGATCTGGAACTGGTCAAGAAAATTCATCAAGCCTGATTTAAGCCGACAGCAGTTTTGTTTACTGCATAAAAAAGCCGGGATTATCCCGGCTTTTTTGTTTTCGGTTTGGTCAGCCGTTATTTGACACTCAAAGGCTGACTTGCAAACTCGATGCCGGCCCAGCCGTACTGCATGAAATTACGAATATTCTGGTGATCATCGCCTTGCGGATTCTGCAGCACATCTTTGGTGTAGAAATCCCCGAAAAGATTTAAGGTGGTCTGCTCATCCAAGTCATTCAGTTGAGCAAAGGCAAAAAGCTTACAGGAACCATTGTTGGTATCTGCAGCGTTGGTGGTTTGTCCGTTTTTGAATTCGGTTGGCACGAAAATGTAGTTATCATCAATAACCTGCATGGTTCTGCTGAATTCGACCGGTGCGTTTTTCGCCGCGCTAATCAATCCATTAATAGTCATACTTACCTCTGTTTTTACATGATTGATTGTTAAAGCCTGGCAAGGCGGGTTATCCCATAGGAGGCTTCCAAAGAAAAAGGGGATTGTAACGGATTTTGCGAATTTTGCAGATGGCAAGCCCTTAAAAGTTGCCAATAGTTATTATGGGTTCCACCGCCGACAGCGTATAGAGCATTTCTTTGAACTCCCAGCTCGGCCATCAAGTCATAGGCTTTTTTCTCGACTTGGGTCAAACCCTGAACAATAGAGATAAAAAAGCGCAGATGTTCCAGCAGACAAGCCGTTTGTTCGCTATTGAGCGCTTGACCAATACGGCTGGAAATCTGTTGTAGATCGTCGACAGGCTTCTCATTACGGAGCGTCTCAAGCGCAAGCACAATTTCCTCTTTCAGAAGGCTTTCCGGTTTGGCTTCCAATCGTGGCTGATAATTATTATCAGCCACTGGAAAGCGCTCTCCGGACGCGGCCAAAGGATAGTAGTCGCCTAGACTGACCACCATTTCACACATCTTCGAGAGCGCCCTATAAAGCGCCTTATCCGCGTTCCGGCTTATGTCTTTTTTATTTCCTGTTGCGCATTTCCATAGCGTCACTGCAAGCCAGTCAAGAAGCTTTATTGCCTCCAGCGAATAATACTTGAGGAGGACTTTTCCACCGCTGTTGGACGCGCCTCCGACCAGCCAGTACTGGTGAACCTTATGGCTGTAAAGACCGTGTTGCGGCGAAAAGACAGGGCGCTGCGCCAGCTGCTTAATCGCCAGAGTTGAGCCTAAAGAGGTTACGGCATCACCGTTCGAGGTTGCACCGGAAGCAAAGAAACCGGCAATGCTGTCGGTACTGCCAAAAAGAATCCGGCAATCTGACTTAAATCCGAATCGTTGCGCCAGATCTGGGTGAATAACGCCTATCGGTTCACCGGGAATACCGACTTCCGGTAGACACAGTTGCGGCGCTTCTTGCTTCAGGAGTTGTCTGAGCCATTGCGGATAATCGCCTTTTGCAGGGTCATAGCCCAGTTTCAACAGATTGTTTTCGTCACTGACGCATTGGCCCTCAGAGAGAAAATTGAGAAAATAGTTATTCAGCCAATCTATCTGATGAACGATCTGTAAGCGCTGGTTATGCAAATTTCGCTGTCTCAATCGTTGATACAGGTACAACACTTTTGCCAGGCTGCTGCTCACTCCGCTGGCAGCGGTTTCAAAATCACCATTACGTTCTTTATATGTCTGCTGAAAACGGGCAATAAGTTTGGCCTCATCCTCAGCCTGAGCATCGTTGTACATCAGTGCATGGGTCAATAATTGACCTTTCTCGGAACACAGCATGACTGTCGAAGATGTCGCATCGGCGATAACGACGTCGATACGATTTAAAGGGACGCGCTCCTTTAACTGCTTTAACAGAGCCTCAAGGCTAGAGAGCCAGACTCGCGGATTCTGTATTGACGCAGGGCCAGGATGAATGCTCGGCTGCTTGTCATGCTGAGATAAAACCGTGTCCGAATGACTTTGACTATCGGCGATAGCGATTTTGCATTCGGCAAGGATCCGATCCTGGCGTGTATCTGGAAAGCCTTGCCGATCAAGCATTTCAATTTTGTGTGAAAATCGTCGTTCGACGATTGAGGCACGCAGTCCCGAGGTTCCCAGGTCAATTCCCAAAATAATCTGGCTGTACGAATAGCTTGTTTCGTTCACTTCATTCATGGTTTTCGTTTCTTTCGTTACGGACGCAACAGTCATAAACAGTCTTAATCGAACAACTAAGTGAAAAATGCCGTCATTGATTCGTTAAAACCCCCATTTTTTACTAGAAAAGGCCGCTTATTACCAGTTACAATTTACAAGCTAAAATAATAACGATAAAAGATGTCGGGCTTGATTCTTTCTTGGTTCTATTTGGTTCCGGTACCTGATCGTATCCTGGACCGAAACCGATCTTGTCATTCAGCGTTGCTTGCATAAAATGATTAGAATCGGCTATTGCCTTGAGTTTCCCGTAAAAATAACCAATAAGAAATGTTGGCGGAGTTTTGAATGAGTGAATTAAATGAACTAAGTATGGTTTTAATTGCCATGATGGCAATTATTATCGTACTGATTCTAGTTCTAGGTTATCGAAAAAAGCAGAAATATCAGGAGTCTGCCGAAAAAACCAAACAAGAAACTCAAGAAATAAAGGCTCAGACACGTGCAGAGCCTTCCAAGAATGCCGCCAAATTCGAAAATGGTAAAATCATTCCCGGAAGCAACCCATTCGGTAAACACCACTCTGCAAGCGCGCCAGAAACAGAAAACGAAGAACAAAAACCAGCCGAGACTGCCGAGCCTTTTATCTCCGCACAGGAAGTGGATCCCAATCAGCGCGAATTGCCTTTTGAAAATGAACCGGTTATCAGCCAGACCGAGCAGTCTGTACCACAGCAGGAGATTACCGCTGCAAGAGAAACTGAAATCACCGCGAATGAGAACCTTGTTCAACCTGCAGTACATGCAGCGGTTCAGAGCATGGCGGAAGAAGCCGAACAAAGCCCGCACCATGTTTTAACGGTAAATGATCCGGGAATGACCGGCGAATTAAGCGAGCAAGATTTCCCTCCCGCCCATGAAAAAGCCTCTTTCGGTGTTCCTGAAGATAAATCCGAAGTTCAGCGTCGAGCTTTCAACGCCATTATGGATTCGGATAAGGCAGAGCCTAAAACATTTGTATTGATTGTCGTCGCAGAAGATGAGGTACAGGTTACCGATATTCACCAATTTATGATGGCCAACACTCTAAAACGCAATTATAAAGGTCATTACGAACTGCGCGATAACCGCGGCAACAAGGTTTTTGAAGTCGTCAACCTGCTTAACCCTGGCTCTTTCCCGGAAAATCCGCGCGTCAACGATACAACGCTTGGTGTGGTGGTTATACTGGATCTGCCGACGTGTATTCCAGCAGCGGCTGCAATGCACGATTTTATTCAGGTTACACGTAAGTTAGCGACCCGAATTAACGGCAAGGTATTCAACGACCAGCAGCACGAAGTGAATGAACCCTATTTCCGCTCGCTACGGGACAGTGCTCTGGGCTATGACTCGCAGAAGGTGACTGAAAGCCTATAACCGCTCGCCGCCATAAACGGTATATCTCTCAAGTCCTCCTGGCTGCAATTACCATGACGAGGAGGACCGTTATCTTGAATAGCCTACCTCCAATCAAAAATAAAAACGGCACATGAGTAATCCATTAAAGACTGAACATCAAAAACTCTGTAAAGAGTTGAATTATCACAATTACCAGTACTATGTTCTCGATGATCCGCAAGTCAGCGATGCCGAGTACGATGCTTTGTATCAAAAGTTGCTGTTGCTCGAAAAGCAGCATCCTGAACTGATTACCGCAGAGTCACCAAGCCAGAGGGTGGGCGATTCCCCGATTGAAAGCTTCCAGTCAGTCAAACATGCCGTACCGATGTTTTCTTTGGATAACGCCTTCAGTCAGGATGACCTGCAGGATTTCGAGCGCCGGGTTCAGGATCGCCTGAAAATTTCATCTCCGCAGATAGACTATATCGCCGAACCGAAAATGGATGGGCTGGCGATCAATATCCGTTATGAAAACGGCTGTCTTAAGCAGGCCACGACGCGTGGGGACGGGGTTACCGGCGAGGACGTGACGCACAATATTCGTACCCTGAATTCGGTTCCTCTGCAGTTACTAGGCGACAATTGGCCGCAAATTCTGGAAGTGCGCGGAGAAGTTTTTATCAGCAAGAAAGATTTTGCGCAGATAAATGAACATCAGATGGCCAAAGGGGATAAGGCCTTCGCCAACCCCAGAAATGCCGCCGCCGGTACGCTGCGTCAACTGGATCCGCGTATTGCCGCACAACGTAAACTGAGTTTCTTTTTGTATGGTTGGGGGGAAATCAGCCGCGATTGGCCTCAGCCGGAAACCTACAATGAAACACTGCAGCAATTCAGAATCTGGGGCTTACCGACCAATCCGGAAACTAAACTGGTGGTCGGTGCCGTAGGCATGGGCGACTATTACCAGCGACTGCTTGAAAAGCGGGATTCACTCGACTATGAAATTGACGGCATCGTTTACAAAGTAAACCAGATAAACTGGTACGAACGTCTCGGCTTCACAGCCAAGGCGCCGCGTTGGGCGATAGCCCGCAAGTTTCCTGCGCAGGAAAAGTGGACCGATCTGCTGGGAATCGACATTCAAGTCGGCCGCACTGGCGCCTTGACCCCGGTGGCCCGCTTGCAACCGGTCGAAGTTGGCGGGGTTGTTGTCTCCAATGCAACTCTGCACAATCTTGATGAAATCCGCCGTAAAGACGTCCGCGTCGGCGATAAGGTGATCGTACGCCGTGCCGGAGATGTTATTCCGGAAATTGTCGGCCCGGTACTCTCGTTCCGTAAGCAGGAGCTTCCGCTGTTCAATATGCCGAGTGCGTGTCCGGAATGCGGTTCAGAAGTGGTTAAGGATGGCGATAAAGCCGCGCACCGCTGCTCGGGAGGGCTTTTCTGTCCGGCACAGCGCAAGCGGGCGCTGCAGCATTATGTGTCGCGCAAAGCGATGGACATCGTCGGACTGGGCGACAAATTAATCGACCAGCTCTGCGATCTCGAATTGGTGAAGCATCCGGACGATCTCTATAAACTGGATCTCGAAACTCTGGCCGCTCTGGAAAGAATGGCACAAAAGTCCGCACAAAAGGTAATCGATGCGATCGAGGCGTCGAAAAATACCACCTTGCCGCGCTTTATCTTTGCTCTCGGGATTCCGGAGGTAGGTGAGGTTACAGCACGAAACCTAGCCAACCATTTCAAATCGCTACCGGCAATCGAATCTGCAGAAGAGGACGCTTTGCTGGCGGTAGATGATATTGGCGAGATTGTCGCTAAACAGATTAATCACTTTTTTGCCCAGCCGCATAATCTGGAAGTGATCGCTGGTTTGCTGGCCGCCGGCATACACTGGCCGGAAATCGCGGCTTCCGAACAGTCGGCAGATTCTCCGTTTGCCGGTAAAACTGTGGTTTTGACCGGCTCTTTACAACAGGGCTCACGAACCGAGGCCGCGGCAAAACTCGAAGCGCTCGGCGCCAAAGTCACCTCAAGCGTTTCGGCTAAAACCGATTTTCTGGTTGCCGGTGAAAAGGCCGGATCCAAATTAACCAAAGCGGAACAGCTGGGCGTGACTATTTTAAACGAACAACAATTTACCGAACTGATGGAGTCAAACCATGGTTAGACCACGCAATGTTAATCGCAGCAAAACCGAGTCGAAAAAAGCGGACTGGGAGCAGGAAGAGTTTGACAGCCGTACACAAATTAAAGAAGCCGCCTTGGCGGTAACTGAACTGGGCGAACAACTTATGCAAATGTCGCCTGCGACACTGTCGAAACTGAATCTTCCTAGCGATCTGCGCGAAGCTCTAGAGACAATGAACCGGATTACAAAAGGCAATGCCATCAAACGCCAGAAGTCGTATATTGGTAAACTTTTGCGTCAGAACGAGCCGCTGATTGTCGAAATCAAAGCACTCCTGGAAGAAGAGGAAGTCAAGCGCAAGCAGCAGAACGCTCATTTCCATAAACTGGAACAGTGGCGTGACCGCCTGGTCGAAGAGGGTGACGATGCTCTTGGCGAATTAATGCAACAGTATCCGCAGGTTGATCGTCAGCATCTACGTCAAGCCATTCGCAATGCACAAAAAGAACAGGAACAGAATAAACCACCCAAAGCGGCGCGCGAAATCTTCAAATATCTGCGCTCTCTTGAGTGGTAATCCGCGCACTCTTTTCCCGTTTATACCGGTTTACTCCTGTTGGCAAAGCATCAAGACTGCTTTTGAAACAGGAGCAGTCCAATCAAAACCAGCGCGGCACCCGCGGCAACATCCCAACCCAGTGGTTCGGCATTTAAAAAATGCCCCAGTAAAATCGCAAAAACCGGTGTAATTACCGGGATTAAAGCGACTTTAAGAGCATCCATATTTTTCAACAGATAGAAAAACAGCAGGAAACCGACGACCGAGCCGATCAGGGCCGCATAGACAATGGCGGCTACTTCCTTGTGGCTCAAATCCGGATAGCTCTGAGGGTACAGTAGTAAATCGGGCTGGATCACAAAATATCCCAATGCACTAAGAATCAAAGCGGCGGCAACAATATCGAGCGAAGGCAAGTGTGTGGCACAACGTTTGGTCAATACCGTACCGAGCGAGTGCACAAATACCGAAGCGAAAGCACTGGCGATCGCAAGCAGCTGGAAACCGGCCAGTTCCTGGCGTAAATTGGGCGCAAAGATGATTATCAGGCCGCTGAGGCTGATTAGAATTGCCACAATTTTATACAGATTCAAGCGGCTTTTCGGCAGTAGAAAGTGTGCAATCACCCCCGTAACCAACGGCGTCATTGCAAAAATAATCGCAATCCAACCCGACGGCAAATACTGTCCGGCCCAGTACATTAAGGTCATTCCACCGAAGATCGGTAAAGCGGCAAACAGTGAAATCTGAATATTCCGCCAATTAAGTGCGAATCGACGATGAAAGCCGAACCAGAGTGCAACCGGAACTATGACCAAAGCGGCCAGCGTAGTTCGAGAAGCCACGGCAAAAAACCAATCCGTAGCACCGCCCCAAACCACGGCCAAAGGCGTTGTGGTCCAAATCAGAACCACCGTCAAGTAGGCTAAAGCGAGAAGCATTATGAAGCTTTCCTATACTGAAATTAGCCGACTGAATACGGCAAAAGGGAGGTCTAGCGAGCGTCTCGGCAGATTTACTGCCGTTTAACTCGAATTGGTTCGTCTATTAATGCTAGAAAGGTTATTGGGCTTCAAAAACACCGAGTTGGCGATTTTTATGTACCCGATCAGCAGAGTGTAGCAAGCCGTTCATACAGATATAGACACCTGGTGGTGCGGTTTGAGCGGCCATCAGTGCTGCGCCAAGATTAAAAGCGGCATCCGAATTACCGAGTGCGAAAGGGCGCATGGCTCCAGTCAGAATAATTGTTTTTCCACGAAGTTTATCGAACTCGCCTGATTCGCCGTGTTTGATAAGCATCTTACCGGTTTCGGCCATAGTATCGGTACCGTGGGTTACCACGATCTGATGAGCGCTCGTTTCGGTACAGGCTTTTGCAATCAATTGCCGGTCAGAGTCATTCATCTGCAGGCTATCCAGCGCCATCAGTGTACTGATTTCGACCGGCGCCGTTACCAGCGCCTGTGCCAATATCTGCGGCAGATGTGTCTGCGGGAAGTTCAGTTCGCCGGTCAGAGGGTCATACTCTTTATCCAGCGTGCCTCCGGTGGCAATGATTTGAATCTTACTCATTTACGAGGTCTCTTAAGCCTGTTTCAGGATGCCGCGGACAATACCAAGAATTTCGATATCCTGGTTCTTCAGGAAAATCGGCTGCATTTCTGCGTTAGCCGGCTGCAAACGGACACCGTCTTTATCGATATAAAGCTTTTTCATGGTGACTTCTTCACCGTTGATCCGAACCACGACCGATTCACCGTTTTCTGCGGTTGCCTTGCGCTCGACAATGACGATATCACCGTCATGGATGTTTTCCTCGATCATTGAATTTCCCTTAACACGTAAGGCGAAGGTTTCTTTGCGTACCATGGATTTAGGTACGGCAACGGTATCGTAATCCAGCTCCATCTGAATCGGCTCGCCGGCTGAAGTCCAGCCCAGAAGGGGAATTTCCACGATTTCATCGTCGAGTAATTCGACCGGATCGTTAGGATGAAGGTGAAGCTTGCTGTTCGGTATCAGATAACTTACGCTCATATCGGTTTCCTGTTTGGCTAAGATGATTTTATGGCAACGGAATCAAGTTTCAGTCTTGCGCTTCTTCCGGAGAGGGAAGCACCTGCTTGAAAGGTTTAACTTCCACTTTACGATAGACGCCGGTTTTCAGATAAGGGTCTTCGGCCGCCCATTCCTTGGCATCATCAAGTGATTTGAATTTAGCGATAATGATGCTACCGGTCATGCCTGCTGCACCGGGTTCATTGCAGTCTATCGCCGGATTTGGGCCGGCAATAACCAGATGACCGCTCTCTTCCAGTACCTTTAAACGCGCAACGTGCTCATGGCGCACCTGAGCGCGCAGTTCTAAACTGTTCTCGACGTCATAGCCAACGATGGAATATAGCATTTGTGCCCCTTAATGACAGTGGTTAAATCTCTTTGCGACCAGACTCTGCTTTGCTTTTTACGATTTCGTCCTGATCAACGCCATCGTTCAGTGCCTGAGCTTCAGCCGGAGAATCGGATTCTTCCATATAACGGCTAATATAAAGTCCCTGGATAATAATAAACACGAAAGTCATTCCCATCAATCCAAAAAGTTTGAAATTGACCCAGGTATCAGTGTCATATTGATAGGCAACATATAGATTGGTAATACCGGATAGGATGAAGAAGGCAATCCACATCCAGCTCAAACGCATCCAGATCTGGTCTGGAAGGTGAATAGCACCGGACATCATACGCTCGATAATCGGTTTTTGCCCGATATAGTGGCTACCCAAAAACGCCAGAGCAAAGCCCCAGTTTACAATGGTCGGTTTCCACTTGATAAAAGCTTCATCCTGTAAGAACAACGTTAATCCACCAAGAACCAGTATCAGGGCAAACGTAATGACATGCATTTTTTCGACGCGCTTATGTTTCATGTAGGCGTAGCCGATCTGTACCAGCGATGCGACAATGATCACAGCGGTAGCGGTATAGATGTCATACATCTTATAGGCGATAAAAAAGAGGATAACAGGGAAAAAATCAAATAGGAATTTCATAAGATAGGAACCGATATAAGCCCAAAGTCAAACCGATACCCGACACTAGCCGAACAGAGCGGTAAGATAAATGTTTTGATAAATGTTTATAATAACAGTGAATAATAAAATACTGATTCTAACGGCCTTTGCACCGGATTAAAAGCCATCTATCGAGGTTCTCTATTTTGAAAGTTGATTTTCACTGCCATACCACTGCATCTGACGGAACCCTGACGCCGGAGGCATTGTTGGATCTGGCGCTTGAGCACGAAGTACGCACATTGGCTATTACCGATCATGACACCACAGCGGGTTATCAGCAGGTACTTGAACTGGTAGGAAATTTTAATATCGATCTGATCAGCGGGGTGGAGATTTCCTGCGAATGGAACGGCCATACCATTCACATTGTCGGTCTTGATTTCGATGTGCAGAACCCTAATCTGCAGACGGGGTTGGCTTCGATCAGGGAAGCCAGAGTCATCCGGGCACAAGATATGCTCGAAAAACTGACCTCTAAACCCAATGCGCACCTGCAGAAGCTTCCTGAAAAGATTACCCATCTGGTCGGTGACGGCGTAATCGGCCGCGGTCATTTTGCGCAGGCCATGGTTGAACTGGGTCTGGTGAAAGACAATGCCCAGGCGTTCGAACGTTACCTGAAACGCGGACGGATCGGCTATGTCAAAGCGCAATGGCCGGCACTAGCCGAAGTGGTTCAGTGGATTACCGAAGCCGGCGGCATTGCGGTAATCGCTCATCCCAAAATTTATAAATTCACCAGCTCCAAACTCAACCGGTTAATTGAAGATTTCATTACAGCCGGCGGTAAAGCAATCGAAGTGGTCAATGCACCACGGCCAAGTGCAGATATGATCGGGATGGCCGAACGCGCCCGACGTTTCGGCCTCTATGCGTCCATCGGATCAGACTTTCACTCGCCAAAGCATCACTGGCGTGGTCTGGGTTGGCTTGCGCCTTTACCTGAAGGTTGTATTCCGGTATGGGAGCAATTTAGCCGTTGATTAGAGACTTCCCCGAAGCGGGGATTTATAATCTACCCATATATTGATCAAAAAGTATCTAAAGGAAGTATTTTGAGCGACTGTCAATACATTAACGTTCACCCGGATAACCCTCAACCGAGAATGCTGCAGCAAGCGGTGGATATTCTCAATAATGACGGTGTCATCGCCTATCCGACCGAATCCGGCTACGCTTTAGGCTGCTTGCTGGACAATAAAAAAGGGGCGGACCGTATTCGCCGAATCCGTCAGCTCTCCGAAAAGCATGAATTGACTCTCGTCTGTAAAGATCTCAGCAATCTTTCCGAATACGCCAAAGTTGGAAACACGCAGTACCGTTACCTGAAAAAACATCTTCCCGGCCCTTATACTTTTATCTTGCCGGCTAGCCGTGAAGTACCGAAACGCCTGCAGTCACCGAAACGAAAAACCATCGGACTGCGCATTACGCCAAATATCGTTACCAATATGCTCTTGAGCTACTTTGATAAACCGTTACTGAGCGCATCGCTGATTCTGCCGGGCGACGAACACCCTATGACCGATGGATGGAGCATCTATGAAACCCTTAACCATGCACTGGATGCTGTTTTGGATGGTGGCTTCAGCGGTTTTGAGCCGACCACCATTATTGACTTTACCGATGAAGAGCCGGTGTTGGTTAGACAGGGTCAGGGTGAGTTTTTTGGTGACGAATAATGAATGAACTCAATACCGTTCAACTGATCGCGGTCTGGGCCTTGCCGGTTCTATTCGCGATTACCCTGCATGAAGCGGCTCATGGCTGGATGGCCAAGAAACTCGGGGATCCTACCGCACAAATGCTCGGCAGGGTTACCCTAAACCCCATTAAGCATATTGACCCGATCGGAACGGTGCTTCTGCCGATCGTACTTCTGATGCTTGGCGGGTTTATTTTTGGTTGGGCTAAAGCGGTTCCGGTCACGGCGCGCAACTTTAAAAACCCGCGGGGCGACATGGCCTGGGTAGCTTTAGCCGGGCCGACCGCCAATCTGTTAATGGCTCTCGGCTGGGCTCTGATCATCAAAGTAGGTACGCTTATCCAGTTCACTGCGCCGGATATAGGACGCTTTCTGATGTACGCCGGCACCGCCGGGATCAGTATCAATCTGGTGCTAATGGTGCTGAACTTACTACCGATTCCTCCTCTGGACGGCAGTCGAATTCTAAGCGCCTTTTTATCGCCCAAGCTCGCCTGGCAGTTTAACCGTCTGGAACCTTATGGTTTCTTTATCTTGATCGGGCTTTTGCTGTTAGGTTTTCTAGGCCCTCTGATCATGGGCCCTTACGGTTTTCTACAGAACCTGATTTATCAGCTGTACGGATTGTGAAAGGCGTATAATAAGGCTCCATAATCAGCTCACCGTAATTTTAAGGTTCAAGAACAGTACATGAAACAACCCAATCAGCCACAGACGGAAAAACTGCAGAAAATACTTGCACGAGCCGGTTTCGGATCGAGACGTTCTGTCGAGACCCTGATCGAACAGGGCCTGGTCAAGGTCAACAACCGTATCGCCAAACTCGGTGACCGTGCCAGTCAGGAAGACAAGATCAAAGTTCGTGATCAACTGCTAAAAACGTCGCAACTCGCTCCTGCCGCCAGTAAAGTTATTCTGTATAACAAACCGGAAGGGCTGGTCTGTACCCGTAAGGATGAAAAAGGGCGCGATACGATTTTCCGCCACCTGCCTCGCTTGCATCAAGGGCGTTGGATCAGTATCGGCCGACTGGATCTTAATACCAGTGGTCTGTTGATTCTGACCAACAACGGGGAACTGGCAAATCGTCTGATGCACCCGTCTTACCAGATCGAACGCGAGTATATGGTTCGTGTTTTCGGCGAGGTCAGTGACGAAGTGGTCAAACAGTTGACCAAAGGCGTGCAGCTTGAAGATGGCCCGGCGAAGTTTGATCGTGTTATTGCTCTGCCTGCCGAAGAGGACTCCCTAAACCGCTGGTATCGTGTCATCATCAAAGAAGGGCGCAACCGTGAGGTCCGTCGCCTTTGGGAAGCTGTCGGCTTACAGGTTAACCGTCTGCATCGTATACGTTACGGTGACTTCTCTTTGCCGCGCAATTTGAAAAAAGGCAAAGCCGAAGAGTTGAGCTGGAAACAGGTTAATCAGCTACTGCGCTCAGTTGACCTTCCTGAAGAAGGCCGTCCTGACCTGCGGGTTAACAATCGCATAGATAAAGCCGGTCTGGCCAAACGCGATGCCAGAAAATCGGAACGAACCATGGTTGGGCGCTATACAGGGAAAGGCGCACGTAAATCAAACCGTATGAATGGCGGCAGTGGCCGCGAATTTAAAAGCGGCAAGTAATTCAATTTATCTGCACAAAGCCATCTGCTCTCGAAAAGAAAAAAGGCGGTCATATAAATGACCGCCTTTTTTGTATGAAAGATATTGAGACTTGCTGTCTGTCAGTAAATTACTCGACTGCCGGGAACGATAATATTGACGTCTTTAACGTACAGAATTTCGCCGGCGTTTTCTCCCTTATCGTTACGTTTGATCGAAGTTTTCCATTCCCAGCCGGTCGTACGTTTGATATTCACCAGAGAGCCGCGCAATGACACAATGTCGCCGATTTTAATGTCCAGCATCTTCTTGCGGATTTCCTTGCTGGCTGGAATAAGGTGCAGGCTGGCGGTGCTGGTCATGACCTGTTCCTCGCTGATCAGGTCCGGACTTTCGATATCCCACTTGTACTGGTGGTTGAAAATAGAGATGTCGACATTTTGATAAACACTTTCATCGGACATTTTTCCCCAACCGATTACCAGCTGCAACGGCGCCAGCCAACCTTTACGGTCCAGATAGGAAATGGATGCGTCCAGCACTCTGGCTTCGACTTCAAAATCCGCAATCGGATGAAATATAAAGTCGTCCGCACGGAACTGATCCATGCTGGTTTCATACTGGTAAGGCGCCGATGCGGCGAAGATTCCAGGACCATATGAATCGGCCTTACCGATATGGTAAAAATGGAACCACAGGCCGCCCAAAATCAACAGTGCAAGAATTTTTTTCATAGAACGCTTTATTGAGTTAGGTTAAATAAAACTAGTATAACCTCTGTTTTAAGTGGTTTTTAAGCATATTAATAATGCGGCGGCGGAATTTCTTCTTCCGGGCGTTTTATGACTTGTTCATTCAGAGATTGAATATAGTCTTTCAGTAACCCCAGCTTTTTTTCCAGCATCTGAATTTGCGTATACTGATCCGCCAGCGTTTTTTCCATTTCAACATGCATCTGCTCATGATGACTGATGGCAATTTCCAATGTTTCTATGCGCTGCACAAGCTGAGGATCGGACACTATCGTCTTACAATTCTGATCACGCATCTTTGTTATCACCATTCGAATGATTTTCCAGCCATACAGCAACTTCATTTTGAGGGCTTCGAGGCTCCTTGAAAGTAAGCTCTACACGATCAGCTGTCGCTGCAGTTAAAACCAGTTTACATTGGCGCAATTCATCGCGTCGGAAATAGCTGCATGTCCATTTGTCGCCGATCTGAGCTCGTTTGAGAAGTGTTTCCAGCTGCGATTTCGACGTCACTCTCAGGCCGTTTATGGCAATAATTTCGTCTCCGGAAGACAGTCCGGCAAGCTGCGCGGAGCGCTCCTGCCAGATGTGTCTCACAGCCAGTGTCTGGTTGGCCGTCTCTTCCAAGTTTGCGCCAAAATCGACGGTCAGAAGTTCCTGCGCATTGCCTTGCCCACCGGTATCGGCAAGCGAGTTCATGCTGCGCAACGTGAAATTCACCCCGAAATGACTGAACAGGGTGGTGAGATCGTAATCTTCCGTCTGATCCAGAAGCTGAGTGAAGAAATCCTTCAGATCGATACCGCTGACTTGAGAACAGATGCGTTCGATTTCAAACTCTTCAAGTCCGATTCCTTCACTGCCGTAGTGTTGCCATAGATACAATAAAACCGTGTCCAGACTTTTCTCCCCTTGAGTCTTTTCACGAATCAGTAGATCAAGGGCCAATGCAACCAAACTGCCTTTGGTGTAGTAACTGATAATGGCATTCGGAGCGTTTTCATCCTGCTGATAGAATTTCGTCCAGGCAAAAAAGCTTGAATTGGCGACCGACTGTTTAAAACGTCCCGGCATGCGGTACACGCGAGTCAGCTGTTTCCCAAGCTGATCAAGATAGGTCTGCTCGTCAATCAAACCGCAGCGCTGCAATATCAGCGCATCGTAATAAGAGGTCACACCCTCAAACCACCAAAGCTGTCGGGAATAGATCGGCTGACTCAAATCCGGGTTCTGATATGCCTTAGGCATTATGCGTTTAACATTCCAGCTATGGAAATATTCATGGCTGCACAGTTCAAGAAATTGCAGATAGCCCTCGGTCGGTTTTTGCATCCCTTTATACGGCAGATCATTACGACTGCAGATCAATGCCGTGGAATTTCGATGTTCAAGTCCTCCGTAGTCGCTACCGGTAACCATTACCTGAAACAGATAGTTTTCGAAAGGGGCCGCTTCACCAAACAGACGGATTTCATATTCGCAGATCGTAGTCAGGTCAGACTTGAGTCGTTCTAGATCACAATCAAAAACACCGGTTAGCACTACCTTGTGCGGCACGCCACAGGCACGGAAATCGATCTCGACATAACTGCCGATTTCGACCGGATAATCGATCAATGCCAGGTAATTCTCGGCATGATAATGCCCAAACCCATGGTGATCGACTTCCAGAGCCGGCATCCCGGTTGCAACCTTCCAGGCATTTTTGACGCAAACCGGTGATTTTTTCAAACTCATAACACACGGATAATCACGCTGTCCTTCAGCTTCCATAAAGACCGATGTGCCGTTAAAGAAAGCGTGAGTATCATCGAAATGCGCGCCGCGAACAGACAGATCCCAGGCGTAGACCTGATATTTAATGGTAAAAGCGTTACCCGAAGTTTCGACTTCCCAAGTTGATTTATCAATCGGCGTAACCGTCAAAGTGGTTTGGGCGTCGTCATAAGCCTGCAAATCAATTAAATGTTTGGAAAAATCGCGAATCAAATAGCTTCCAGGAATCCAGTTGGGAAGAGTTAAACGCTGCTTCTGTGCCGGAAAAGCGATACGAAACTCTACAGTAAACAGGTGACCGTTCGGATCCAAAGGGGTAATGGTGTAGTGACGGGCACAAGGCTCTTCCTTGGTTATGGGCTTAGCCAGTTCCGGAAGTTTCATCTCTGCCATATAGGATTGATTAATCTGCTGCAACTGTGGGGAGCTAAATTGACTCATTCTAGGTTTCCGAATTCTTTATTTAATATTATTAATTTTATGATCTGCGGGTTTTGCAGGGGATTCTAACAAACTTAAAAAGCGCGGGTTGACGCAAAATAAAATTGTTTATCCCCTTATGTCAGTTATGGCAATCGACGTTTTTTTATTTTTCCGAAAGGGCGGCTGCTGGCGGTTGCGCCATTTTCGGGTGCGGCTGGCAAAGTTTACCCTTGCGGACGGCCACAGCGGTTTTAAAGCTCAGGAGAAGAACCAATAATAATAGAGCCGCCAACAGGATACCGGCACAGAATGCAAAGAAATTCAGTGCCGTGTGTTCATACATTTTAAAACTGGCCAAGGCAATTGCTGCAAGAGGAAAGCTGTATGCCCACCATGAAAGCGCAAAAGGGATCTTTATAAAACGCGGCAGCTGGGTTAGCAGCAACAGAGTCATAAAGAGGGCGCTGTAGTAAAGGATGCGCGCGAAGTTATCCATCTGCCCGTCATTCAGGTTCAAATAAGCCAAGAAGCCGACGGCCGGAGGTGCAATCAGGATAAACAATGTCGGCTCCAGAAGTTTCAGCATTGGCGGATGGAAGAACAGTCGATAAAGCACGATTGTGAACAGAATCAGCCAGAACAACAGACCGATACTGAAAAAGAACCAGCCGATTTCAGGAGAAGAGAAACGGATCGCGCCTAAAGGAATCAGTATATTACCGACCACCGGTATAAACCATGCAGGGCTGACATGGGTAATCATCCATTTTTCATGATGCATCCAGTTACTTAAGATAATCAGCGTCAGAACCAGATGCAGTATACTGCCGACATGCCACATGATCGATGCAAGCGGCTGGGAAATCTCACCGATAATCAAACTGATCAGCAGCAGGCTGATACTGAAAGCCGGAAAGAAGTTGATGGCAACAGGATGATCCAAGTCATGCTTTACCTCTTCCGGGAAACGCAGAATTTTAATCAAATATAAAAAGCTGATCAAAATAAACAGAATACTGGTCGCCAGAGCACTGATAACAAAGGCTCCGGAAGGTAGCCAGTTGAGCTTGGACGCTTCAAGAAGGCCCAATGTAAGGCCACTGAAGCCCATGACGGCCCCGAAAAGGTTGATCGGAAAATAGGCTAAACGAGACTTTTGCACACTTGACATAACCACCTCAGAATTAAAACTTATACTATTTAACTGCAAATAGAACGCGGAATGAAAACACAGCCGTTTTTCCCGACGGTTTTCGCTTTGCACCACACATCATAATCATAACCCCCGGCGCAGTCACTTAAATCCATTATGAAATAACAGAATGAAATTCCACATCTGACGAGAGTCAATTGCCACAGATTTGACGAGTAAGAGTATAATGTGCGCTTTATTTCTAAAATTAAATCATTGTGGAGTCTTTAAGTGATTCGTACACGCTTTGCACCAAGTCCAACAGGTTATTTACATATCGGCGGAGTCAGAACCGCGCTCTATTCCTGGCTGTATGCCAAACGCTTCGGCGGAGAATTTATTCTTCGTATCGAAGATACCGATCTTGAGCGCTCTACGGAAGAGTCCGTCAATGCCATTCTGGAGGGCATGAGCTGGCTTGGTCTGGATTACGATCAGGGGCCGATTTACCAGACGCACCGTTTCGAACGCTATAAAGAAGTGATCGACGATCTGTTCAGCAAAGGACTGGCGTATTATTGCTACGCAACGCCAGATGAACTTGAGCTGATGCGCGAAGAGCAGAAAGCGCGCGGCGAAAAACCTCGCTATGACGGTCGTTACCGTGATTTTGACGGCACGCCGCCGGAAGGAATTGATCCGGTTATCCGTTTTAAAAATCCGGTTGACGGCGAAGTTGTTATCGATGACATGGTCAAAGGCCAGGTTGTGATTCACAATAAAGAGTTGGATGATTTGATCATTGCGCGTTCCGACGGCACGCCAACCTACAACTTGACGGTGGTTGTCGACGATTGGGATATGGGCGTTACGCACGTCATTCGCGGTGATGACCACCTGAATAATACACCGAGACAGATTAACCTTTACCAAGCGATGGGTGCGTCGATTCCAAAATTTGCACACATTCCGATGGTGCTCGGTGAAGACGGTTCTCGTTTGTCCAAGCGTCACGGCGCGGTCAGCGTGCTGCAGTACAAAGAACAGGGATTCCTGCCGGAAGCGCTGCTCAACTACCTTGTACGCCTTGGATGGTCGCACGGTGATCAGGAAATCTTTACCATTGACGAAATGATCAATCTTTTCGACTTCGACAGCGTTAACGGTTCGCCATCAAGCTTCGATACTGTCAAACTGACTTGGATTAATGAACAGCATATCAAACAGGCGGATGCCGAACATCTGGCCAGGCATCTGGCTCCGTTTATGACTCAAGAGGGCTGTGATCTTACTCAAGGGCCGGCACTGGCACTGGTCGCCGACCTTCTGCGTGACCGCGCCAAAACCTTGGTCGAAATGGCTCAATCGGCAACCTATTTCTACAATGACTTCGAGGAGTTCGAAGCCGGTGCAGCCAAAAAGCATTTGCGTGGCGTAGCGGAAGAACCGTTACAGAAACTGTTGGAAAAACTTTCAGCTCTGGACACTTGGGAAGCGTCAGCGATTCATGAGCAGATCAACGCAACCGCAGAAGAACTTGAAGTGGGAATGGGCAAGGTTGGTATGCCGTTACGCGTAGCGATTACCGGAGGAGGGCAGTCACCTGCAATTGACGCTACTGCCGAACTGATCGGAAAGGAACGTTGTCTGAAACGTATTCAGATGGCTTTGGACTTTATTGCCAAGCGCGTAGCGAATCAATAAGCTCAGTTTCAATGGCTATGGATTGCCATTTGTCGCTCCAGCAACCGCCTCATTAGAAGGCGGTTTTTTATTTTATGCAGTTCGCTTTCAGTCAAAGAAATCGCAAAAATCAATAACTTAAGATTAGTAGAAAAGCGTAACGGAGACGGACGCCAAAAAAGCGCTAAAAAAATACGATTTTTTTGCATTTTAAGCTTGACCCCACAAGGGAAGTCTTTATAATACGCCTCCATCAGATCAGGGGGGCTATAGCTCAGCTGGGAGAGCGCAACACTGGCAGTGTTGAGGTCAGCGGTTCGATCCCGCTTAGCTCCACCAATATCTGTAAAGTCCTTGAAAAAGGCAACGCATTACAATGCGTCCCGTTCGTCTAGAGGCCTAGGACACGGCCCTTTCACGGCTGTAACAGGGGTTCGACTCCCCTACGGGACGCCATGCGGGAATAGCTCAGCTG
>NZ_JAGETW010000012.1 GCF_017571475.1 Thiomicrorhabdus sp. 6S3-12
AGAGCCGCAGTAAGAGTTGTCTTACCATGGTCAACGTGACCGATAGTACCTACGTTTACGTGCGGTTTCGAACGTTCAAACTTTTCTTTTGCCATTAGATTAATACCTTTGTAACGGGCGGCAAAACCGCCCTGGATTAAAGTTTAAAAGTTAAATTAAGTTATTCGCCTTTTTTAGAAGCAGCGATGATTTCTTCTTGGATGTTCTTAGGCGCTTCAGCGTACTTCAAGAATTCCATGCTGTAGTTAGCACGACCCTGAGTCAAAGAACGCATTTGGTTTGAGTAACCAAACATCTCTGAAAGCGGTACTTCTGCCTTAACAGACTTACCAGTCGGGATATCATCCATGCTTGAAACCATACCGCGACGGCGGTTTAGGTCACCAATGATATCACCCATATACTCTTCAGGGGTAGTAACTTCAACTTTCATTACTGGCTCAAGAACGACTGGGTTTGCTTGTGCAACACCGTTCTTGACACCCATGCTCGCTGCTACCTGGAACGCCATTTCGTTCGAGTCAACATCGTGGTATGAACCATCGATAAGCTCGACAGAAACATCAACCATTGGGAAGCCTGCAACAACACCAGCTTCAAGCTGCTGCTTAGCACCCTTCTCAACTGCACCGATGTATTCACGAGGAACAGCACCACCAACGATCGAGTTGATGAATTCAAAGTTAACCGCTTCAGAATCAGGATCAAGCGGCTTGATCTTGAACACAACGTGACCGTATTGACCGCGACCACCAGACTGACGTACGAATTTACCTTCGCACTCAACCGCTGAACGGATCGTTTCACGGTAAGAAACCTGAGGAGCACCAATGTTCGCTTCAACTTTGAATTCACGCTTCATACGATCAACGATGATATCCAGGTGAAGCTCACCCATACCAGAAATGATCGTCTGATTGGTTTCTTCATCAGTGTGAACACGGAAAGATGGATCTTCTGCCGCAAGCTTCTGCAAGGCGATACCCATTTTCTCTTGGTCAGCTTTAGTCTTAGGCTCGATTGCGATCGAGATAACCGGCTCTGGGAATTCCATACGCTCCAGGATAACTGGGTTATCGATGTCACATAGAGTATCACCAGTAGTCGTGTCTTTAAGACCTACCGCACACGCGATATCACCAGCACGCACTTCTTTGATCTCTTCACGAGAGTTTGAGTGCATCTGCAGGATACGACCAACACGTTCACGCTTCTGTTTAACTGTATTCATTACTGGAGAACCAGCAGCCAGAACACCTGAATAAACACGGAAGAAAGTTAGCGTACCAACATAAGGGTCAGTCATAACTTTAAACGCAAGAGAAGCGAAAGGCTCATCATCAGTTGAGTGACGCTCAACTGGAGTACCGTCTTCCAACTCACCTTTAATCGCAGGAACATCAGTCGGAGCAGGCATAAGTTCGACAACCGCATCTAGCAGAGTTTGAACACCTTTGTTTTTGAAAGATGAACCACAGAACATCGGAACGATTTCTACATCGATACAACGCTGGCGGATACCTGCTTTAATTTCTTCTTCAGACAGGTCACCTTCTTCAAGGTATTTATCCATCAATTCTTCAGAAGCTTCAGCTGCTGTTTCAACAAGTTTTTCACGCCATTCTTCACACTCATCTTGCATCTCTGCAGGAATGTCTTCATAGCGGTATTCCATACCCATGTTCTCTTCTTCCCAGTAGATCGCTTGCATTTTTACAAGGTCAACAATACCGCGGAAAGAATCTTCAGCACCGATAGGTAGCTGCATAGGAACTGGTTGTGCACCTAGACGGTCAGTAACCATCTGGCAAACATTCAAGAAGT
Organism: Thiomicrorhabdus sp. 6S3-12; assembly: GCF_017571475.1. Lineage (GTDB taxonomy): Bacteria > Pseudomonadota > Gammaproteobacteria > Thiomicrospirales > Thiomicrospiraceae > Thiomicrorhabdus. Next base: position 1,825 of record NZ_JAGETW010000012.1, read on the forward strand.
TTGCACCTGCACGGTCCATTTTGTTTACGTAACCCATACGAGGTACGCCATACTTATCAGCCTGACGCCATACAGTCTCAGACTGAGGCTCAACACCTGATACAGAACAGAAACAAGTAACAGCACCATCAAGTACACGTAGAGAACGTTCTACTTCGATTGTGAAGTCAACGTGTCCCGGAGTGTCAATGATATTGATACGGTGCTCAGGGAATTGACGACCCATACCAGACCAGAAACAGGTTGTCGCAGCAGAAGTGATTGTGATACCACGTTCTTGCTCTTGTTCCATCCAGTCCATTGTTGCACCACCATCGTGAACCTCACCAATTTTGTGAGAAACACCGGTGTAATACAGGATACGCTCGGTTGTGGTTGTTTTACCCGCATCGATGTGGGCCATAATCCCAATGTTGCGGTATCTATCTAGAGGGGTAGTACGTGCCACTTTAAATAACCTTTAACTAAAAACCAAAAATAAAGGCCCTTAAAAAGGGCCTCCATTAGCAGATGATTACCAACGGAAATGAGAGAAAGCTTTGTTCGCTTCTGCCATTCTGTGAGTATCTTCTTTCTTCTTGACTGCTGAACCGCGCCCTTCAAGAGCGTCACCCAATTCACCTGCCAAGCGAAGCATCATGCCTTTTTCGCTACGCTTACGCGCGGCTTCAACGATCCAACGCATCGCCAACGCCATTTTACGCTCAGGACGTACTTCGACTGGAACTTGGTAAGTAGCACCACCAACACGACGAGATTTAACCTCGACCATAGGTCCTACAGCTTCAAGCGCATCTTTCAATAGAGCAGCATGCTCGCCGCCGTTTTTACGTTCAACTAGAACATCTAGCGCATCGTAAACGATTTTTTCAGCAACGGATTTTTTACCGCTAACCATAATCATGTTAACGAATTTCGTTAACGTCACATCTCCAAACTTCGGATCAGGTAGTACCTGACGCTTTGGAATTTCTCTTCTTCTTGCCATTCTTAACTCTTCCGGTATAAATGTAACACTAATATTGCAAAACGTATGTTAAAGGATCGTTATCAAACGATTACTTTGGACGCTTTGCACCGTACTTAGAACGACCTTGTTTACGATTAGCAACACCAGCGCAGTCAAGAGCACCGCGAACTGTGTGATAACGTACACCAGGCAAATCTTTAACACGACCACCACGGATAAGAATAACCGAGTGTTCTTGCAGGTTATGACCTTCACCACCAATATAGGAAGCAACTTCATATCCGTTCGTTAAACGTACACGCGCAACTTTACGTAGAGCAGAGTTTGGCTTTTTAGGGGTTGTTGTATAAACACGCGTACAAACACCACGACGCTGAGGACATGCCTGTAACGCTGCAACATTTGAAACTTTACGCTTATCTTTACGCGGCTTACGCACCAACTGGTTAATAGTAGCCATTCAATTTCTCCAAATTTGAGATTTACTCTTACACATAAACGAAGCTGTAGGCCAAAAAAATTGACCTACGTATAAGGAGAGGGAATTTTAGTGATGTAATTTTAATAAGTCAAGCCTTAACTGCTTGAAATTATTTAATTAAACATCAACCTCTTCATTCCCTTCCATCACTTCCAGCATTTCATCACTGACGATTTCATCGTCAACCGGATCGTGATCCGCATTCAAAAACGCCTTCAATTCTTCGGCCGACTTCTCGCTCGCGGCACGGCGCGCTTTATGATAAGCGAAACCAGTACCGGCCGGAATCAGACGACCAACGATAACATTCTCTTTCAGACCGACCAGCGTATCACGCTTACCGGAAACTGCCGCTTCTGTAAGAACTCGGGTAGTTTCCTGGAAGGATGCCGCCGAAATAAACGATTCGGTCGCAAGAGACGCTTTGGTAATACCAAGTAGCACGCGCTCGTAAGAGGCTTCAATCTTACCTTCTTCACGCGCTTTTTCGTTCAACTCAAGCACTTTCGAGTACTCAGCCTGCTCACCACGGATCAGACCGGTATCACCTGGGTTCTTAACTTCAACTTTACGCAACATCTGACGAACGATGGTTTCGATGTGCTTATCGTTGATCTTAACCCCTTGCAGACGGTATACATCCTGAACTTCGTCAACAATGTATTCCGCCAGTTTTTCAATACCCAACAGGCGAAGAATGTCGTGTGGATTAGGATTACCTTCAACCACAACATCCCCTTTCTCAACGCGCTCACCTTCGAACACGCTGACAGTACGCCATTTAGGAATCAATGTTTCATAAACTTCGCCGCTATCCTGAGTGATTGTCAGACGTTGCTTACCTTTAGTTTCTTTACCGAATCCGATAACACCGGCAACCTCGGCCATAATCGAAGGCTCTTTCGGTTGACGCGCTTCGAACAGGTCAGCCACTCGAGGCAGACCCCCGGTGATATCCTTGTTCTTAGAAGATGCTTGCGGAATACGTGCCAGTACGTCACCACGACCGATCTTATCGCCACCCTGAACAACAACAATTGAGTTTTCAGGCAGGTAGTAGATCGCCGGAGTCTGGGTACCAGGGAAACAAATCGATTCGCCTTTTTCGTCAACCAGCTCGATGTACGGACGTACTTCCTTAGCAACGGAAGAACGTTCTTTGGCATCTTTAACCACACGAGAAGTCAAACCGGTAATTTCGTCCAGACGCTCTTCAACGGTTCCTTCGAAGTTACCGAAGTTGATAATACCTTCAGCTTCAGTGATAACCGGGTGAGTATGCGGATCCCAGTTAGCAAGTACATCACCTGCTTTGATCGCACCACCGTCTTCAACATTCAAGATCGAACCATAGTTCAACTTATAGCGTTCCTGCTCACGACCGGACTCGTCCATTACAGATACTTCACCGGAACGGGAAGTAACAACAATCTGACCTTCCGAGTTTTTCAGGGTCTTCAGGTTGAACCACTTAACAGTACCGGTATGCTTAACTTCGACCGAGCTCTGCGCTGCAGAACCGGAAGCGGTACCACCGATGTGGAAGGTACGCATGGTAAGCTGAGTACCCGGTTCACCGATTGACTGTGCAGCCATAACACCGACAGCTTCACCCATATTCACCAGGTGACCACGCGCAAGGTCACGACCGTAACACTGCTTACAGATACCGAAGCGCGTTTCACACGTCATAGGTGAACGAACGAATACGTGATCCACACCACTGTTGTCGATCAGATCCGCCAACTGCTCATCGATTACCGTATTCACCGGAACCAGCAACTCGCCGCCAGCCGTCATAACATCTTGCGCAGTCACACGTCCAAGTACGCGGTCACGTAGAGATTCGATGATATCACCACCTTCAACGTGAGCCGACATGCGGATACCGGTATCGGTACCACAATCGTCTTCAGTAACAACCACATCCTGAGCAACGTCTACCAGACGACGCGTCAGATAACCGGAGTTAGCGGTTTTAAGCGCCGTATCCGCAAGACCTTTACGTGCCCCGTGCGTCGAGATGAAGTACTGAAGTACGTTCAGACCTTCACGGAAGTTTGCCGTGATCGGTGTTTCGATAATCGATCCGTCCGGCTTGGCCATCAGACCACGCATACCACCTAGCTGACGCATCTGCGCAACGCTACCACGAGCCCCGGAATCCGCCATCATGTATACAGAGTTGAATGAAGTCTGCTCAACTTCCTCACCCTCTTTATTGATAACCGTTTCAGTCTGTAGCTCTTCCATCATCGACTTGGTAACCACTTCATTCGTGTGCGACCAGATATCAACAACTTTGTTGTAACGCTCACCTTCGGTTACCAGACCTTGCGAGAACTGGTTCTGAATCTCTTCAACCTGTGCTTCTGCACGATCGATGATTTCCGCTTTCGAATCCGGAATCAACATGTCATCCGAACAGAAGGATAGACCCGCTAGAGTCGACCATTTGAAACCGGCATACATTAGCTGGTCGGCAAAGATAACGGTCTCTTTCGGCCCTAACTTACGGTAACACTCGTTCAATACCTTAGAGATATTCTTCTTGGTCAAGTTCGTATTGATCATGTCAAACGACAATCCACGCGGAAGAATACGGCTCAAAAGTGCACGACCGGCAGTCGTTTCAACGATACGAGTACCGGCAGTTTCGGTACCTTCGTCATCAACAACGACTTCGTTGATCTTCATTTTGATCTTGGTGTGCAAGTGAACTTCTTTCGCATTCAGAGCACGATCCACTTCCTGCCAGCTTGCGAAGACCATACCTTCACCCTTCGCATTGATACGCTCACGGGAGATATAGTACAGACCCAGTACAACGTCCTGAGAAGGTACGATGATTGGATCACCGTTTGCAGGTGAAAGCAGGTTGTTGGTCGACATCATCAAAGTACGTGCTTCAAGCTGCGCTTCCAATGATAGTGGTACGTGTACCGCCATCTGGTCACCATCGAAGTCGGCGTTGAATGCAGAACATACCAGTGGGTGCAGGTTAATCGCTTTACCTTCGATCAGTACCGGCTCAAATGCCTGAATACCAAGACGGTGAAGTGTCGGTGCACGGTTTAGCAGTACCGGATGCTCACGGATAACCTCATCCAGAACGTCCCATACTTCCGGCAGACCCAGCTCAACCATTTTCTTAGCCGCTTTGATGGTCGGAGCCATACCGCGCTTCTGCAGTTTAGAGAAGATAAATGGCTTAAACAGTTCCAACGCCATTTTCTTCGGCAGACCACACTGGTGCAGACGCAGAGTCGGACCAACCACGATTACTGAACGACCTGAGTAGTCAACACGCTTACCAAGCAGGTTTTGACGGAAACGACCCTGCTTACCTTTGATCATATCGGCCAAAGATTTAAGCTGACGCTTGTTGGTACCGGTAACCGCACGACCGCGACGACCGTTATCCAGTAGCGAGTCAACAGACTCCTGCAGCATACGCTTCTCGTTACGTACGATAATGTCCGGCGCCATAAGATCTAGTAGACGCTTCAGACGGTTGTTACGGTTGATAACACGACGGTAAAGATCGTTCAAATCCGAAGTCGCGAAACGACCACCATCCAGCGGTACTAGAGGACGAAGCTCTGGCGGAAGAACCGGCAGTACGTCAAGAATCATCCACTCAGGCTTGTTACCGGACTGAAGGAAAGACTCGATCAACTTAAGACGCTTAGACAGTTTCTTCTGTTTGGTTTCAGAGTTGGTGTTATCCATCTCGGTACGCAGATGTTCCGCTTCATACTCAAGATCGATAGACTGAAGCATCTTCTTGATCGCTTCCGCACCCATTTGCGCTTCAAACTCGTCGCCGTGCTCTTCAAGAGCATCCAGATACTCTTCTTCAGACAGCAACTGCCAAGGCTCAAGCGGAGTCAAACCAGGATCGGTTACCATGAAAGCTTCAAAGTAAAGAACCGCTTCGATCTCTTTCAGAGTCATATCCAGCATCAAACCGATACGTGAAGGAAGAGACTTCAGGAACCAGATATGTGCAACGGAAGTCGCAAGGTCGATATGACCCATACGCTCACGACGCACTTTAGATTGAGTAACCTCTACACCACACTTCTCACAGATTACACCGCGGTGCTTCAAGCGCTTGTATTTACCACACAAGCACTCATAGTCACGGATAGGTCCGAAGATTTTGGCACAGAAAAGACCGTCACGCTCTGGCTTGAAAGTACGGTAGTTAATGGTTTCTGGCTTTTTAACTTCGCCGTAAGACCATGAACGAATTTTTTCAGGTGAAGCAAGAGATACCTTAATGGCATCGAAATCACTGCTTACATTTTGCTTTTTAAGAAAACCAATTAGATCTTTCATTAATCTTGCTCCAACTCAATATCAATACCCAGTGCACGAATCTCTTTGCGTAGTACGCTGAAGGATTCAGGCATACCAGGTTCCATATATTCGTTACCGTCAACAATGTTTTTATACATACGTGTACGACCGTTCAAGTCATCCGACTTAACCGTAAGCATTTCTTGAAGCGTGAAGGCAGCACCGTAAGCTTCAAGTGCCCACACCTCCATCTCACCGAAACGCTGTCCACCGAACTGCGCTTTACCACCCAGCGGCTGCTGAGTAACCAGCGAGTAAGGACCGGTCGAACGTGCGTGCATCTTATCGTCAACCAAGTGGTTCAGTTTCAGATAGTACATATAACCAACGGTTACCGGACGATCAAACTCTTCACCGGTTAGACCGTCAAACAGTTTCATCTGACCCGATTCAGGCAGATCTGCAAGACGCAACAACGCTTTGATCTGATCTTCCGAAGCACCGTCAAATACCGGCGATGCAAGCGGCACACCTTTACGCAGGTTCATTGCCAACTCTGTAATCTCGTCATCAGAGAAGCTGTCCAGATCAACGTTCTGACCTTGCGTTTCGTTATAGATCTTATCCAGGAAGCCACGAATTTCCGCAATATCCTTCTGCTGCTGAATCATGTCATTGATCTTAGAACCAAGACCTTCAGCCGCCAGACCCAAGTGTACTTCCAGAATCTGACCAACGTTCATACGCGATGGTACACCCAGTGGGTTCAGACAGATATCAACCGGACGTCCGGTTTCATCAAACGGCATATCTTCAACTGGAGCAATGCGCGAGATAACACCTTTGTTACCGTGACGACCGGCCATTTTGTCACCAGGCTGGATGCGACGTTTGATCGCAACATAAACCTTAACCATCTTCGAAACACCCGGAGCCAGATCGTCACCCTGAGTAAGCTTCTTACGCTTCTCTTCGTACGCATCATTAAAGGCTTTACGCTTGTCTTTCAGATGTGATTCAAGCACTTCCAACTGATGCATCATGTCTGCATCGTCAACATTCAGACCGAACCAACGCTCAGACGGAACCGTGTCAAGGAATGCTTCGTCGATCTTAGTACCGTCAACCAGCTTGTGACCAACCAGCATGCCGCGCAGACGACCGATAGTATCGGCTTCAAGGATCTTGTACTGCTCGTCAATGTCTTTGCGAATGTGCGACAACTCTTCTTCCTGAATCGCCAATGCACGCGCATCTTTCTGGACACCTTCGCGAGTGAACACCTGAACATCGATAACCGTACCTTCAACACCTTTGGTTACGCGCAAAGAGGTATCTTTAACATCAGACGCTTTCTCACCGAAAATGGCGCGCAGCAGTTTCTCTTCTGGAGTCAGCTGAGTTTCACCCTTAGGAGTCACTTTACCGACCAGAATATCACCCTGTTTAACTTCCGCACCGATGTGCACGATACCGCACTCATCCAGACGAGCCAGAGCCGCTTCACCAACGTTTGGAATATCCGCAGTAATTTCTTCAGGCCCAAGCTTAGTATCACGTGCCAGACAGGTCAGCTCTTCGATATGGATTGTTGTATAACGATCTTGCTGAACAACACGCTCGGATACCAGGATCGAATCCTCGAAGTTGTAACCGTTCCAAGGCATGAACGCGATACGCATGTTTTGACCAAGCGCCAATTCACCCAGGTCAGTCGAAGGACCGTCGGCCATAACGTCACCGCGCTTAACCTTATCACCGGCTTTAACAACCGGACGCTGGTTAATACAGGTATTCTGGTTAGAACGCTGATACTTAACCATGTTGTAAATATCAACACCTGATTCACCTTCGTTGATCTCTTCCTGGTTAACACGTACTACGATACGCGCTGCATCAGATGAAAGAACTTCACCACCACGCTCTGCAACAACCGTTACACCAGAGTCGATCGCAACCGTCTTCTCGATACCGGTACCAACTAGTGGCTTCTCAGCACGCAGGTTAGGAACCGCCTGACGCTGCATGTTTGCCCCCATCAGGGCACGGTTAGCATCATCGTGTTCAAGGAACGGAATCAGTGCCGCAGCAACCGAGACGATCTGCTTAGGTGATACATCCATATAGTCAACATCCGCAGATGAAGACAGAGTAAATTCGTTTTGATGACGTGCAGAAACCAGGTTATCGACAAACTTACCGTCCGCATCCAGGTTTGCAGATGCCTGAGCGATTACGAATTGCGCTTCATCGATTGCCGAAACGTATTCGATCTCTTCAGTTACTTTACCGTCAACAACTTTACGGTATGGCGTCTCAAGGAAACCGTACTCGTTAGTTTTGGCATAGATCGCCAGGGTGTTGATCAAACCGATGTTTGGCCCTTCAGGCGTTTCGATCGGACAAACACGACCATAGTGTGTAGGGTGTACGTCACGCACCTCGAAACCGGCACGCTCACGAGTAAGACCACCTGGCCCAAGAGCCGATACACGACGCTTGTGCGTAACTTCGGAAAGCGGGTTAACCTGATCCATGAACTGCGACAACTGCGAAGAACCAAAGAACTCTTTGATTGCTGCAGAAACAGGCTTGGCGTTAATCAGGTCTTGTGGCATCAGGCCATCAGACTCTGCTTGGTTCAAACGCTCTTTAACTGCGCGCTCAACACGTACCAGACCGACACGGAAAGCGTTTTCAGCCATTTCACCTACGGCACGGATACGACGGTTACCCAAAGTATCGATATCATCAATGGTGCTTAGACCGTTACGAATATTGATCAACTCGCGAATAACATCAATGATGTCTTCTTTTTCAAGAACTGCGCTTCCCTGGTTCTCTTTACGACCAAGACGACGATTCAACTTCATACGACCGACGTTTGACAAGTCATAACGCGCTTCATCGAAGAACAAGCTTTCGAATAGAGCCTGTGAAGATTCCTGTGTCGGTGGCTCGCCAGGACGCATCATGCGATAGATTTCCATCTGCGCTTCAGTTGCAGAAGTAGTGCTATCCAAGTTCAAAGTATCGGAAACATAAGGACCATTCTCTAGTTCATCGATATACAGAACCTTAATTTCAATACCGGTGATGTTCGAGATTTTAGCGATCGTATCAGCAGTCAGCACTTCGTTTGTACGCGCAACCAATTCTCCGGTTGACTCGTCAACAATACCTGAAGCCAGGACCTTACCTAGCAGGTAATCCGGAGTAACAGCAACCTGTTTGATACCGGCCGCATCAACTTGCTTAACAGTACGAGCGGTAACTTTCTTACCTTCTGCAACCAGAACTTCGCCATCATGCTCAAGATCGAACGGCATCTCTTTACCTTTGAACTGGGCAATATTGAAGTCCAGCATAAAGGCGTCTTTAGTGACATGGATCGAATTGGTTTCGGTAAACAGACCAAGAATATCTTCATTGCTGTAACCCATGGCGCGAAGCAATACGGAAACCGGAAGCTTACGGCGACGGTCGATACGAGTAAACAGACAGTCATTGTGATCGAACTCGAAATCCAACCATGAACCGCGGTAAGGAATAACACGGGCATTGAACAACAATTTACCGGAGGTATGCGACTTACCTTTATCGCTATCGAAGATAACACCTGGAGAACGGTGCAACTGAGTCACGATAACACGCTCAGTACCATTGATAACGAAGGTTCCGTTATCGGTCATAAGAGGAATATCACCCAGATAAACCTCTTGCTCTTTCATATCCTTAACAGGACGTTTACCAGCCGGTGCATCTTTATCGTAGATGACCAGACGCATTTTCACGCGTAGAGGTGCAGCGTAAGTAACACCACGCTGCTTACATTCTTTAACATCAAACTCAGGCTGACCCATGTGATAGCTCACATACTCAAGATCAGCTGTACCAGCTACACCTTCAATCGGGAAAACCGATGAAAAAGCGGCATGCAGACCCATGTTCTGACGTTCTGCAGGTTTCTTTTCTAATTGTAGAAAATCGTGGAAAGAGCCCTTCTGCAAGGATAGCAGGTAAGGTACTTCAAGAATCGACGGGCGCGTCGCAAAATCCTTACGGACGCGTTTCTTTTCGGTTAAAGAGTAAGTCATCGTTTACCTCGACGATAAGATTGTCAGAAGTTTCGTAACAATCTGTTACTGAATAAAATGCATAAAACTGTGGTAGCTGTTATCCACAAGTTACTAACACACTTTTACACACTGTTAAAACGAGAAAAGGCCGGTGTTTGAAACACCAGCCAATTCTTGCTGAAAACCAGCTTGAAATACGAAATTACTTGATTTCGACTTCAATACCAGCATCTTTAAGGTCTTTAGCCATAGCTTCTGCTTCTTCTTTAGAAACACCTTCTTTAAGAGTGAAAGGCGCGCCTTCAACAGCTGCTTTCGCTTCTTTAAGACCAAGACCAGTTGCACCACGAACAGCTTTGATCGCAGCAACTTTGTTGTCACCAGCACCAGTAAGAACAACATCAAATTCAGTTTTCTCTTCAGCGCCCGCGCCAGCGTCACCAGCAGGACCAGCAGCAACCATAGCAGCTGCAGAAACACCGAATTTTTCTTCCATTGCTTCAACTAGTTCAACAACTTCCATTACAGACATGTTTGCAACGGCTTCTAGAATATCATCTTTAGATACAGACATTGTAATCTCCAAATTTTTTTAAATGATAGTATTAAATTTAAATAAACAATAATTAAGCTTCGGCTTCTTTTTGTTCTTTGATCGCAGTAAGTGCGCGAGCAAGTTTTGCAACAGGCTCTTTCATAACAAATAGAAGTTTCGCAACCGCTTCATCGTAAGTAGGCAGAGCAGCAACCTGCGCTAGAGAACCTGCATCCATTACACCTTCACCGATAGACAGTGAACGAACAACTAGAGCGTCGTTATCTTTCGCAAAGTTTTTGAAAACACGCGCCGCGTTACCCAACTCTTCACCAGAGAAAGCGTAAACAAGCGGACCAGTAAAGGTCTCAGCCATGTCTTCAAATTTCGTACCTTGAAGTGCACGACGTGCAAGTGTGTTTTTAACAACACGAACCTGAACGTTTGCTTTACGCGCTTCAATACGAAGGTTGGTCATTTGCTCTACAGTCAAACCACGATATTCAGCTGCGACGACTGAACCAGCTTCTGCAGCAATTGCAGCAACTTCTTCAACGACTTGCTTTTTATCTTGAATATTGAGTGCCATATAACCTCCAAAACAGTTCGATAGTGGCCTATCAAACCGGTCCATCTACGTAGGCTTATTACGATTAAGAATGCGCCTTGCATTCACCTACGGTCTGCGATGGGCACTCGCGAATCAATACTGATTTTCGGAGACCCAATTCGCAAATAATGCCTGCACCAAATTTAATTGGCGCACACATCATTATAGAGACGACTGATCAACAGTTAGGCCAGGGCCCATAGTTGAAGAGATAGTCACTTTCTTGATGTAAGTCCCTTTAGCAGAAGCAGGCTTCGCTTTAACAAGGTCATCCACCAAGGCATTTAAGTTTTCTTTCAGCTTGTCAGCGTCGAAAGCAACGGTACCGATAGAAGCGTGGATAATACCAGACTTGTCGGCACGGAAACGAACCTGACCGGCCTTGGCTTTTTTGATTGCGCCAACAACGTCAGGAGTAACAGTACCAGTCTTAGGGTTAGGCATAAGACCACGAGGACCTAGAACCTGACCTAGCATACCAACAACGCGCATCGCATCTGGAGAAGCGATTACAACGTCGAAATCCATCATTCCGCCTTTAACTTCGGCAGCAAGCTCGTCCATACCGACGAAATCCGCACCCGCTTCTTTAGCTGCTTCAGCATTTGCTTCACCAGTAAACACAGCGATACGTACATCTTTACCAGTACCGTTAGGCATAACAGTCGCACCACGTACAACCTGGTCAGATTTACGAGGATCGATACCCAAACGGATAGCAACATCAACAGACTCGGTGAACTTAGCAGTTGCAAGATCTTTAACTAGGTTAAGACCTTCAACGATGTCATATGATGCATTGCGGTCAACTTTTTCCGCAAACAGCTTTTGCTTTTTAGTTAGTTTTGCCATCGTATTAGTCCTCTACATTCAAGCCCATTGAACGAGCAGAACCAGCGATAATCTTAACCGCTGCATCCAGATCGTTTGCATTCAAATCAGCCATTTTAGTGTTGGCAATTTCTTCAAGCTGCGCGCGAGTAACTGTACCCACTTTATTCATGTTAGGAACCGCAGAACCTGATTTAATACCAACAGCTTTCTTAAGAAGAATTGACGCTGGAGGAGTCTTAGTTACGAATGTAAATGACTTATCGCTATATACAGTAATGATTACCGGAATTGGAAGACCGTTTTCCAAGCTCTGAGTTTGAGCATTGAACGCCTTACAGAATTCCATAATGTTAACACCGTGCTGACCTAGAGCAGGACCAACCGGTGGACTAGGGTTTGCACTACCAGCTGGAACTTGCAGCTTAATATAGCCAGAGACTTTTTTAGCCATGATTTTCTCCTAGATTGGGTCAAACGCTTTTTACAGCTCCCCGTTTAAACAATCAGAACTTAATTAGTTCTTTTCTACTTGGGTGAACTCAAGTTCAACCGGCGTAGAACGTCCAAAAATAAGTACTGATACTTGAAGTTTGTTTTTGTCGTAATCCACGCCTTCAACAACTGCTTCGAAGTCTTTAAAAGGTCCGTCGATAACGCGAACCATTTCGCCCGCTTCATAGATAACCTTAGGACGTGGTTTATCGGTATTGGTATTTACGCGCTGAAGGATACGATCCACTTCCTTCTGCGTAATCGGCGCTGGACGGTCAGATGTACCACCAATAAAGCCCATAACATTCGGAACACTTTTAACCAAATGCCATGTATCTTCATTCATATCCATCTGCACTAAAACATAACCAGGAAAGAACTTACGTTCACTGGTACGTTTTTTACCATCACGGATCTCAACCACCTCTTCGGACGGCACAAGAATATCACCGAATTGGTGACCTAAACCCGCTCGCTCAATATACTCAGCCAAGCTTTTCTGTACTTTCTTTTCATACCCTGAATAAGCATGAACGACATACCATCTTTGCGCCATTCTTAACCACCCTGTCCTGTTAATAGCTTGACCGCCCATAAGAAGAACATGTCAACCAACCATAAAAAGATTCCCATCAGAATTACAACCACAAATACAATCAGCGTCATCTGAATGGTTTCTGGACGGGTCGGCCAGACTACCTGGCGTACTTCACGCTTGGCGTGAGACAGATATTGAAACCAGCTTCTACCGATAGTTGTTTGGTAAAAAATAAATACAGCAACTGCGGCTCCCGCTACTACGCCTAGAACACGCACTACGGCATGCATTTGGTCAAAAGTGTAATAACCGGCAAGCGACAGAATCAATACTGCCAATGAAGCAACCAATTTAATCGTATCTAACGATGAACGGGCGCCCTGTGAACTTTGTTCTTTACTCATAAAATCTATCAGCTTAGGTAAAAAAACGACCCGCACTTAGTTAAAAGTGCAGGTCGTCATGAAATATGGCAGGGGTAGAGGGATTCGAACCCCCAACACCCGGATTTGGAATCCGGTGCTCTGCCAATTGGAGCTATACCCCTGGAGCTATTCACAAAAAAAGCGCATTATACAGCGCTTTTCTTGCTTTGACAAGTGTTACTCGATGATTTTCGCAACAACACCTGCACCTACGGTACGACCACCTTCACGGATAGCGAAACGTAGACCATCAGACATCGCGATTGGAGCGATCAGTTCAACAGTCAT
>NZ_JAGETW010000013.1 GCF_017571475.1 Thiomicrorhabdus sp. 6S3-12
AAAAGTTACTTTTGAGTTGTATAGTTAAGCCTCACGGGTAATTAGTACAAGTTAGCTTCATACATTACTGCACTTCCACACCTTGCCTATCAACGTCGTAGTCTCCAACGGCCCTTCAGAAGACTTAAAGTCTAGGGAGAACTCATCTTGAGGCAGGTTTCCCGCTTAGATGCTTTCAGCGGTTATCCTTTCCGAACATAGCTACCCAGCAATGCCATTGGCATGACAACTGGAACACCAGCGGTTCGTCCACTCCGGTCCTCTCGTACTAGGAGCAGCCCCTCTCAATTCTCCAACGCCCACGGCAGATAGGGACCGAACTGTCTCACGACGTTCTAAACCCAGCTCGCGTACCACTTTAAATGGCGAACAGCCATACCCTTGGGACCGACTTCAGCCCCAGGATGTGATGAGCCGACATCGAGGTGCCAAACACCGCCGTCGATATGAACTCTTGGGCGGTATCAGCCTGTTATCCCCGGAGTACCTTTTATCCGTTGAGCGATGGCCCTTCCACACAGAACCACCGGATCACTAGAACCTACTTTCGTACCTGCTCGACGTGTCTGTCTCGCAGTCAATCACCCTTCTACTCTTGCGCTCATTGCACGATGTCCGACCGTGCTGAGGGTAACTTCGCGCTCCTCCGTTACACTTTGGGAGGAGACCGCCCCAGTCAAACTACCCACCATACACTGTCCCTGAGCAGGATTCACTGCCCGAGGTTAGAACCTCAACATTACCAGGGTGGTATTTCAAGGATGGCTCCACTGCAACTGGCGTCACAGTTTCATAGCCTCCCACCTATCCTACACAAGTAAGGTCAAAGTCCAGTGTAAAGCTGTAGTAAAGGTTCACGGGGTCTTTCCGTCTAGCCGCGGGTACGCAGCATCTTAACTGCGAGTTCAATTTCGCTGAGTCTCGGGTGGAGACAGTGTGGCCATCATTACGCCATTCGTGCAGGTCGGAACTTACCCGACAAGGAATTTCGCTACCTTAGGACCGTTATAGTTACGGCCGCCGTTTACCGGGGCTTCGATCAAGAGCTTCGCATAAGCTAACCCCATCAATTAACCTTCCGGCACCGGGCAGGCGTCACACCCTATACGTCATCTTTCGATTTTGCAGAGTGCTATGTTTTTAGTAAACAGTTGCAGCCACCTGGTCTCTGCAACCCCCACTAGCTTAGAGAGCAAGTCTCATCACCGGCAGGGGCACACCTTCTCCCGAAGTTACGGTGTCATTTTGCCTAGTTCCTTCACCCGAGTTCTCTCAAGCGCCTTGGAATTCTCATCCTGACCACCTGTGTTGGTTTGGGGTACGATTCTTTATGACCTGAAGCTTAGAAGATTTTCTTGGAAGCATAGCATCAACCACTTCGTCCAAAAGAGGACTCGTCATCAACTCTCAGCATAGAGTATCCCGGATTTGCCTAAGATACATGCCTACTGTCTTAAACCTGGACAACCATCGCCAGGCTGGTTTAGCTTTCTCCGTCCCTCCATCGCAGTCATAAAAAGTGCAGGAATATTAACCTGCTTCCCATCGACTACGCCTCTCGGCCTCGTCTTAGGGGTCGACTAACCCTACGTCGATTAGCGTTGCGTAGGAAACCTTGGTCTTTCGGCGAGGGAGCTTTTCACTCCCTTTATCGCTACTTATGTCAGCATTCGCACTTCTGATACCTCCAGGACACTTTACAATGCCCCTTCGCAGGCTTACAGAACGCTCCTCTACCATGCGTAAAAACGCATCCGCAGCTTCGGTACACTACTTAGCCCCGTTAAATCTTCGGCGCAGGCCGACTCGATCAGTGAGCTATTACGCTTTCTTTAAAGGGTGGCTGCTTCTAAGCCAACCTCCTGACTGTCTAAGCCTTCCCACATCCTTTCCCACTGAGTAGTGTTTAGGGACCTTAGCTGGCGGTCTGGGTTGTTTCCCTCTTGACTACGGACGTTAGCACCCGCAGTCTGTCTCCCATGATTGCACTTCCTGGTATTCGGAGTTTGCAATGGGCTGCTAACCCTTGACGGGCCGCTAGACCATAACAGTGCTCTACCCCCAGGAGTGAGACATGAGGCTCTACCTAAATAGATTTCGAGGAGAACCAGCTATCTCCGGGCTTGATTAGCCTTTCACTCCGATCCACAACTCATCCCCGCATTTTTCAACATACGTGGGTTCGGTCCTCCAGTACCTGTTACGGCACCTTCAACCTGGCCATGGATAGATCGCCCGGTTTCGGGTCTACGCCATGCAACTGTTCGCCCAGTTAAGACTCGGTTTCCCTACGGCTCCCCTATTCGGTTAACCTTGCTACATAACGTAAGTCGCTGACCCATTATACAAAAGGTACGCAGTCACCCCGAAGGGCTCCCACTGCTTGTACGTACACGGTTTCAGGTTCTATTTCACTCCCCTCCAGGGGTTCTTTTCGCCTTTCCCTCACGGTACTGGTTCACTATCGGTCGGTAGAGAGTATTTAGCCTTGGAGGGTGGTCCCCCCATGTTCAGACAGAATTTCACGTGTTCCGTCCTACTCGATTTCACAACTAATGAGCTTTCGCATACAGGACTATCACCTTGTACCGTTACACTTTCCAGAGTATTTTGCTAACTCAATAATTGCTTAAGGGCTGGTCCCCGTTCGCTCGCCGCTACTAAGGGAATCTCGGTTGATTTCTTTTCCTCCGGGTACTTAGATGTTTCAGTTCTCCGGGTTAGCTTCCTCATAAGAGGATATCCATAAAGGATGGGTTTTCCCATTCGGAAATCTCCGGGTCACAGGTTATTTGCCACCTCACCGAAGCTTATCGCAGGCTATCACGTCCTTCATCGCCTTCTACCGCCTAGGCATCCACCGTGTACGCTTAGTCACTTAACTATACAACTCAAAAATAACCTTAACCTTTTGTGTGTTCCGTAGAACATTAAGGTCTAGTGAGTTGCCATGACTAAGGTTCATCGCTGACACAAATACACTTGAGTAATCTCAATTAAGTATTGCGTTACCTATTACTTTGATTATTAAACTTACGTTTAACAATCCAGCAATTGCTAATAAATTTTGGAGAAATTTATTAGCGTATTGATATGACAAAGTCGGCGTCATATCAACGTTATTCCAAATTTTTAAAGAACTTCAGCTTACGTGAACTGAGAAGCGGAATTATAACATCCTTTTCTCAACCACAAAATAAAACTGTTAATAAACTTTCAAACGTCTCGTTCAAAACCTTATTAACAGGTTTACTGAGTAATTGGTGGGTCTGGGTGGATTTGAACCACCGACCTCACCCTTATCAGGGGTGCGCTCTAACCAACTGAGCTACAGACCCAATTTATCAATCGTAGCTCGATTGCCTTAACCTAATAACCATCAGGTTAAAGTAAAATTGGTGGAGCTATGCGGGATCGAACCGCAGACCTCCTGCGTGCAAAGCAGGCGCTCTCCCAGCTGAGCTATAGCCCCTAACAGGTAATTCAGAAAGAATTTATGTGAAAGCTCGTCTAAACTCGTAACCTTTTTTATCTTAAAGGAGGTGATCCAGCCGCAGGTTCCCCTACGGCTACCTTGTTACGACTTCACCCCAGTCATGAACCACAAAGTGGTAAGCGCCCTCCCGAAGGTTAAGCTACCTACTTCTTTTGCAATCCACTCCCATGGTGTGACGGGCGGTGTGTACAAGGCCCGGGAACGTATTCACCGCAACATTCTGATTTGCGATTACTAGCGATTCCGACTTCATGGAGTCGAGTTGCAGACTCCAATCCGGACTACGAAGGGTTTTTTGAGATTCGCGCACTGTCGCCAGTTGGCCGCTCTTTGTACCCCCCATTGTAGCACGTGTGTAGCCCATCCCATAAGGGCCATGATGACTTGACGTCGTCCCCGCCTTCCTCCGGTTTATCACCGGCAGTCTCATTAGAGTTCTCAACTAAATGGTAGCAACTAATGATAAGGGTTGCGCTCGTTGCGGGACTTAACCCAACATCTCACGACACGAGCTGACGACAGCCATGCAGCACCTGTCACAGAGTTCCCGAAGGCACCAAACTATCTCTAGTAAGTTCTCTGGATGTCAAGGGATGGTAAGGTTCTTCGCGTTGCATCGAATTAAACCACATGCTCCACCGCTTGTGCGGGCCCCCGTCAATTCCTTTGAGTTTTAATCTTGCGACCGTACTCCCCAGGCGGTCAACTTATCGCGTTAGCTACGCTACTAACCTTTTTAATAAGGCCAACAGCTAGTTGACATCGTTTACGGCGTGGACTACCGGGGTATCTAATCCCGTTTGCTACCCACGCTTTCGCACCTCAGCGTCAATTTTAGTCCAGGAAGGCGCCTTCGCCACTGATGTTCCTCCAGATATCTACGCATTTCACAGCTACACCTGGAATTCCCCTTCCCTCTACTAAATTCTAGATTGCCAGTATCGAATGCAATTCCCAGGTTGAGCCCAGGGCTTTCACAACCGACTTAACAGTCCGCCTACGCGCGCTTTACGCCCAGTAATTCCGAATAACGCTTGCACCCTCTGTATTACCGCGGCTGCTGGCACAGAGTTAGCCGGTGCTTCTTCTAAAGTTAACGTCAAGCAATGCAGGTATTAACTACACTACCTTCCTCACAATTGAAAGTGCTTTACAACCCTCGGGCCTTCTTCACACACGCGGCATGGCTGCATCAAGGTTTCCCTCATTGTGCAATATTCCCCACTGCTGCCTCCCGTAGGAGTCTGGGCCGTGTCTCAGTCCCAGTGTGGCTGATCATCCTCTCAAACCAGCTAGAGATCGTAGTCTTGGTGAGCCATTACCTCACCAACAAACTAATCTCACCTGGGCTCATCCTTTAGCGAAAGCTTACAAGTAGAGGCCTCCTTTACTCCGTAGAGCACATTCGGTATTAGCATGCGTTTCCACATGTTGTCCCCAACTAAAGGGTAGATTCCCAGGCATTACTCACCCGTCCGCCACTCGACGCCTAGAGAGCAAGCTCTCTATCGTTTCCGTCCGACTTGCATGTGTTAGGCCTGCCGCCAGCGTTCATTCTGAGCCAGGATCAAACTCTTCAGTTTAATCTTGCTAGATATATTTAAATTCCGTCTCCGGATATAAACACTCGGAATTGACAAGTTAAGCATGATAAATAAGTAAACTTATTACCATTACATAATTGTCATAAATTTCGAGATTTTTTATCGGTCACTCATCTAGAGAGCTTCCACATAAATTATCTCTGAATTACCATATTGTTAAAGAGCTAACCAACTCGATCCGC
>NZ_JAGETW010000014.1 GCF_017571475.1 Thiomicrorhabdus sp. 6S3-12
CTGTCACTGTCCACATACACATCTTCGAACTGTGATTCATCAATGGTAACGGAAGTAGTGCCCGAGAACTGGTTCGCCAGAATGGTAATACTTTCACCGTTTGACAGATCAACCGTCATGTCGGTCTGAGGCGCGTTATCCACACTGGCGGTATACAGAATCACACCACCGTCTTCGGTCAGTTGTGGCGTCGCTGTCAAACTGACCGTTGTGGTATCAATGGTGTCGACAATCGCAGTCGAAGCACTGGCACCGCTGTAATCGACGTTTTCATAGTTACCTCCAGTCGTACCGGTCACAGTGACATCAATGCTGTCGCTGTCCAGATAAACATCCTCAAAATCCGATTCATTGACAGTAAACTGTGTACTACCGAAGTTTTGGCCAGCCAAAATAGTAATGCTCTGACCATTCGACAGACTTACAGTCAAATCAGTTTGAGGAGGATTATCCACCGCAGCGATATAGATGATCACACCACCATCTTCGGTCAAACTTTCTGTTGCAGCCAAACTGACAGTGGTCGTATCGATCGTATCAACGATAAAAGTTGATGCGGTTCCGTAAGTCGTATAATCATATTCACCGGCATCACCACCGGTTGCGTTAGTGATTTTTACAATAATCTCATCACTATCTTTATATACATCTTCAAAGTCGGATTCTTCAACCGTGGTTGAAACCGAACCGGAAGTCTCACCTTCGGCAATCGTCACTGACAAACCATTATCCAACGTCACCTCAACGTCGCTGCCTTGAGGCGCTTCATTGATGGTAACTGTATAGACAATCTCGCCACCGTCTTCGGTTAATTCAGGCGTGGCTTCAAGGCGTAAAACAGCGTTATCAGGGACAACGGTAATTCCAACTACCGCATCGGAATAGTTTCCATTACCATCGGTGATTTGATAAGAAAAAGAATCACTACCGTTGTAATCCGTATTTGGAGTATAGGTGTAGGTACCGTTTCCGTTGTCCACAAGTGAACCGTTTTCAGGTTGAGTCACAGAAACGATAGTCAGATTATCTCCATCTATATCTGTATCATTCGCCAGCAAATCTTCGGAGGTAATAACAAGACTGGTATCTTCATCGGTGGTAAAGGCATCATCCGCTGCAACTGGAGGATTTTGCAATAAATCTTCACCTTCCGGAGAAATCAATGCATCCTGCTCGGCAAAAGGATCAGAGTCGAATGCCAGAGGATCCGTTGTTTCAACCACACGTGCAACCTGAGGAACCCCGCCTTCAGCTTCGTATTGAGCACCTTCGGCGTCATCCAGACTGTAAATCTCAAGCGTCATGGCGCCACCAGCTTCAGCGGCACCACCACCAGCAGCCGTCGCATCAAGAGCTTCTAATAGATCACCACCTTCCGGATTATCAATCGCTGCCAGAGTCTCTTCGAGAGATCCCGGTTCAATCACATTGTCACCTTCAGAAGCAACCTGTTCTGACAAAATGCTTTCAGACAAAGCCAGAGTCTGATTGGGGCCAATATCAACCTTTTGACCATTTGTCAGCATAAGCGTAACAGCACCATCCACTCCTGTCTGAATAACATCGCCTAGATTTAAAATATCAGCAACTTCCACTAATCTGGAATTTCCAGCTTGATCATAAACAAGTGCTGAGTTTTGTACATTGATAATGGTTGCGACTTGAGTTGACATGATGTCCTCCTGCTCGGCCTGAAAAACGAAACTTATTCTTTTTGTGATTTAATTCTAATTAAGAGAAAGTAGTATTTCATCGTACAAAGGTATCAATTGCCTGTCATTTACTCCATTTCTTGATCGTAAATCATTTTTAGAATAAAACCCTTTTTCACCCTTTTATTTGACATCAATTTGCGTTTTAAGAGGACTTTAGTAACAAAGTCGCCTCTCAGTAACAGAACTCTACCCACAGCTTTTTAAAGAGCTAAAAACAAAAAAGCCCCGCTTTAAACGGGGCTTTTTATCTCCAATTTATTGTTTAACCATTAATTATTGTCTAGCTCACTATCAATAATTTGTTTCATGGTTTCATCAGGCCCATGAACTGCCTCTGAACCAGCAGGATCGACTGCCCCGGCAGGAACACCGCCAGCCGAACTGTGATCAGGAACCCCGTCAGGAATATTGGCATTACCGGCACCGTTTGCAGCGGCTTCTTCTGCCAGCAGATCCTGACCTCCTTGATCAGATCCATCGGCAGGAGCTTCAGAACCAATCGCAACTTCACCTCCCGCTTCCGTCTGAACAAGATCTTCAAACGAGCCATCGAATTCCGTTCTTAATTCTGCAGAAAGCGTGGTAATTCCCGCTCCAGTTTCCAACATGGCATAGTCGAAGGATTCTTCAACCATCATGGCGGCAACTGGGGTTGCTACAACTTCGATATTGAGCGTTGAAGTATCGGTATCTTCAGGTGCGACATCGTTAACATCCAGCACACCATAGGTAACTTCAGGAACAGCCCCTACGTAACCGGTCTCAGGTGTAAAGCTGTAATCCCCATTGCCATCTACAGTAAGGCTACCCACTCCGCTAATGACTGCGGTATCACCTGCAGCATAGGTTGTTGCATCACCATCAACGGTGAAGTCGGTTACCTGGTGAGTCTGATCCGCGTCATTGTCAATGACATTCAGCAACAGATTTCCGGACAGAACCGTATCTTGTTCGACAGAAACCGATTCACTGACATCCTCAAACATTGAAGCGTCGTTACCATCACTGACTTGATCAATACCAACCACAATCGTTCCGCTGGCACTGTCACCATCCATATCGGTTGCGGTCGCATCAAAGCTCAAAGCAACGTCACTCGGATTGATTGAACTGAATCCGGCAATCGTAACACTGAAGTTACCACCATTCGCATTTCCGTCAATACCGGTAATGACTACATTAGCATAAGGTTCGTCACCGACAACTTTGTAATCATTACCCTCAATAGCGATGTATACAGGGTTTCCGTTAGTGTCTGTACCAACAGGAGTAATCGGAACACCGTTACTATCCACAACCGTAACATCGACTGCAAGATTGTTCGAGTCATAAGCGGTTACAGAGAATGTAGGCGTTGTATTACTCGCCGCATCGGAAACCGTGAAGGTGAAATTATTAATTTCACTTTCAGTCGAACCCGGACGCGGATCGGTTTCACTACCGCCATTCAATGTCGAATCGGAGTAAAACTCGAAATTGAGGAACTGACCGACATTCAAAGATGTATTCCCGGTACCGAATTCAAGTGAGTTGGTGTTAACAGCTCCAGAACCTGTAACGACTACATCCGTAGTAGTTCCGCCAAGATCAACAATACCATAGTAGGTGTCATTACCAGCTTGGACCGGCTGATCATTGGTAAACGGAACATCATCAGTCTGTACTAAGAACAAGCCATCCACAGCACTGAAATTATAAGTACCATCAGGGTTAATGCTTAAGGTAAATACCGCTTGTTCATCCACTGTGCCGGCAGCAACGACCCCTTGTACTTCGGTTGAAGATACACTGTTCCAAGTAATTTCCTGGAATTCAGGGCCGAAGAACAGTAGCTGTCCATCAGCATTGGTTACTTGCTGACCGTCTGCAACAGAAATGCTATAACCATCAGTAGCAGCACCGTCCGCACCAGCAGAGAAGTTTAATGGTACATCTGTAACACTATCGCCTGGAGCAACTGCAGAAATATCAGCCATGAAGTTAATTGGCGTATCATCATTAATCGTCAAGTCAAACGCAGTATTCGCCTGATAACCTGAGGAGTCTTCAATGACAACGTCAACAGGGATTGTTAAGCTGCCCTCGACATTATCTGCACTTAGAGGATCATGATGCTGTATAGCCTGGTAAAGCGTTACATCATAATTTGCACTAGTATCAGTCGCACCACTCACTACTACTGTGAAGACTAGATAATCTGCATCCGTTTCCAGAGCACCTTCTTTGTAACCCGTTAATGTATTGGTTGCACCATCCCAAGTCGTTAAGACCCTTGAATCGTCCAATGTGAGAAGCCCCGTAGCATCATCTTCTCCAGCATAAGAAGTCGAAAGAATAAAGCTTGGCGATCCGCTTAACAGATCAAAGGTCAAAGTACCCTGAGTGTCAGGAATGATATCACCAGATCCACCTGCATTACCTGAGGCGCCTAAGATATCATCTTCATCAACAGAAATACTTTCTGACAATGCTTCGTTATCAACAATCGTAGTATCAACACTACCTTGAGCTGTACCGAGAGTCGTTGCGGTCAAACTAACATTAAAGACTTCATCTCCTTCAAAGTCTGAATCATCAATGGTCTGAACATCAAAGGTCGCAACCGTATCGCCGTCACTGTAAGGTCCGGTAATGGTCAGAGTGCCATCGGCACTGTCATAGTCCACCCCTTCA
>NZ_JAGETW010000015.1 GCF_017571475.1 Thiomicrorhabdus sp. 6S3-12
ATGGCAAAAGAAAAGTTTGAACGTTCGAAACCGCACGTAAACGTAGGTACTATCGGTCACGTTGACCATGGTAAGACAACTCTTACTGCGGCTCTAACAATCGTACAAGGTAAAAAATTCGGTGGTGAAGCGAAAGACTACAGCGCGATCGATAACGCTCCTGAAGAGCGTGAGCGTGGTATCACCATCTCAACTGCACACGTTGAGTATGAGTCAGAAACTCGTCACTATGCACACGTAGACTGCCCAGGTCACGCTGACTATGTTAAAAACATGATCACTGGTGCGGCGCAGATGGATGGTGCAATCCTAGTATGTTCTGCAGCGGATGGCCCAATGCCACAGACTCGTGAGCACATCCTTCTATCACGTCAGGTAGGTGTACCATACATCGTTGTTTACCTAAACAAAGCTGACATGGTTGATGATGAAGAGCTTATGGAACTTGTTGAAATGGAAGTTCGTGAACTTCTAGACGAGTACGAGTTCCCTGGTGATGACACTCCAGTTATCATGGGTTCTGCGCTTAAAGCAATCGAAGGTGACCAGTCTGATATCGGTGAGCCATCAATCGCACGTCTAGTTGAAGCACTAGATACTTACATCCCAGAGCCAGTTCGTGAAACTGACAAGCCGTTCCTGATGCCTGTAGAAGATATCTTCTCTATCCAGGGTCGTGGTACAGTTGCAACTGGTCGTGTTGAGACTGGTGTGATCAAAGTTGGTGAAGAGATCGAGATCGTTGGTATCCGTGACACTCAAACAACTACCGTTACTGGTGTTGAAATGTTCCGTAAGCTTCTAGACCAAGGTGAAGCTGGTGATAACGTTGGTATCCTACTACGTGGTACTAAGCGTGAAGACATCGAGCGTGGTCAGGTACTAGCACACAAAGGTACTGTAAACCCACACACCAAGTTCGAAGCGGAAGTATACGTACTTTCAAAAGATGAAGGTGGACGTCACACTCCATTCTTCAACGGTTACCGTCCACAGTTCTATTTCCGTACAACTGACGTAACTGGTGCTTGTGAGCTACCAGCAGGTACAGAAATGGTAATGCCAGGTGATAACGTACAGATGACTGTTGAACTGATCGCTCCAATCGCGATGTCTGATGGTCTACGTTTCGCTATCCGTGAAGGTGGTCGTACCGTAGGTGCAGGTGTTGTTGC
>NZ_JAGETW010000016.1 GCF_017571475.1 Thiomicrorhabdus sp. 6S3-12
AGTAAGAAGCCGCTTATCGTTAAGCGGCTTTTTTTGTTTTTGGGGTTTGGAAAGAGAGAAGTTAAGGGTCAAAACAGGTGTAAATGTGGATAAGTGTGTGGATAAGATGTGAGGTAAAGTGTATAAACGGGGTGGTGGAATTTTTTTGCGATTTTTTGCGAAAAAAGTGAAAAAAAGGGTTGCGTTGTTTTTAGAAATCCCTAGAATACGCACCTGTCTTGAGGGGCAGCGTTAAGCAGGCTTCGGAAGACAAGAAAAATTTGGTGCTAAGTGATTGAGTTTGCTTGAGTTATTGGGATATATAATGAGAGTGAGCGGGATGATTTAGCCGGTCGTTTTAAGTGTTTTAAAGCGGTTGAAAATTTTCTGAAAAAAGTTTGAAAAAACATTTGACACGAAGTTTTTAACTCTATAAAATACGCGGCCTACCAACGAGGAACGTAGTGCGGATCGAGTTGGTTAGCTCTTTAACAATATGGTAATTCAGAGATAATTTATGTGGAAGCTCTCTAGATGAGTGACCGATAAAAAATCTCGAAA
>NZ_JAGETW010000017.1 GCF_017571475.1 Thiomicrorhabdus sp. 6S3-12
GAAAGTATTACCATTCTGGCGAACCAGTTCTCGGGCACTACTTCCGTTACCATTGATGAATCACAGTTCGAAGATGTGTATGTGGACAGTGACAGTATTGATGTCAGTGTGACCGGTACGACTGGCGGTAACTATGAAAACGTCGATTACAGCGGTGCCAGCGCTTCGACTGCGATCGTCGATACGATTGATACTACAACGGTCAGTTTGACAGCGACTCCTCAGCTGACCGAAGACGGTGGTGTGATCACTTACGTTGCCAGCGTGGATAATGCGCCTCAGACCGACATGACGGTTGATCTGTCAAACGGCGAAAGTATCACTATTCTGGCCAATCAGTTCTCTGGCAGTACCTCCGTTACTATTGATGAATCAGAGTTCGAAGATGTGTATGTGGACAGTGACAGTATTGATGTCA
>NZ_JAGETW010000018.1 GCF_017571475.1 Thiomicrorhabdus sp. 6S3-12
CAGCTGAGCTATTCCCGCATGGCGTCCCGTAGGGGAGTCGAACCCCTGTTACAGCCGTGAAAGGGCCGTGTCCTAGGCCTCTAGACGAACGGGACTTTTTTATCTTTTCTGCGGTTGTTTTTCCTAATCTTTTTGTCTGTTTTCGCTCGAGTACCCTTTTGTACACTCATGAAAACTTCCGCAATCTTAGAAAGAATTCCTAACAGAAAATTCTAAAAAAGCATCTCAATTATTGAGACTACTTGTATGCCTGCTTTCACAGGACTTTAATTGGATGAGTTGAAATAATCTCTTCATCCAATAAAATTTGGAGCGGGAAACGAGGTTCGAACTCGCGACCTCAACCTTGGCAAGGTTGCGCTCTACCAGCTGAGCTATTCCCGCATGGCGTCCCGTAG
>NZ_JAGETW010000019.1 GCF_017571475.1 Thiomicrorhabdus sp. 6S3-12
TATTCTGGCCAATCAGTTCTCTGGCAGTACCTCCGTTACTATTGATGAATCAGAGTTCGAAGATGTGTATGTGGACAGTGACAGTATTGATGTCAGTGTGACCGGTACGACTGGAGG
The DNA here is from genome assembly GCF_017571475.1 of Thiomicrorhabdus sp. 6S3-12. Taxonomy (GTDB): domain Bacteria; phylum Pseudomonadota; class Gammaproteobacteria; order Thiomicrospirales; family Thiomicrospiraceae; genus Thiomicrorhabdus. The sequence continues at coordinate 118 of NZ_JAGETW010000019.1, forward strand.
TAATTATGAAAATGTTGATTACAGCGGTGCCAGTGCTTCGACTGCGATAGTCGACACCATTGATACCACAACGGTCAGTTTGACAGCGACGCCACAACTGACTGAAGACGGTGGTGTGATCACTTACGTTGCCAGTGTGGATAACGCACCTCAGACCGACATGACGGTTGATCTGTCAAACGGCGAAAGTATTACCATTCTGGCGAACCAGTTCTCGGGCACTACTTCCGTTACCATTGATGAATCACAGTTCGAAGATGTGTATGTGGACAGTGACAG
>NZ_JAGETW010000001.1 GCF_017571475.1 Thiomicrorhabdus sp. 6S3-12
CCGGAACCTAAGCCGGAACCTAAGCCGGAGCCGGAGCCTAAGCCGGAGCCTAAGCCGGAGCCTAAGCCGGAGCCTAAGCCGGAGCCTAAGCCGGAGCCTAAACCGGAGCCTAAACCGGAGCCTAAACCGGAGCCTAAACCGGAGCCTAAACCGGAGCCTAAACCGGAGCCTAAACCGGAGCAGGAGACTCAACCTCAGCCGGAACCGATTTCTGAACCTATTGAGCCAATTGAACCGCAACCGGTCACCGCTCAGACGGCAGCGCCAATTGCCACCCCTGAACCGATGCCGCCAAAGTTCAATGCGCAGCAGATCGCCTCAGCCGAAAATGTTTATTTGCAGGCGCTGCGTCAGAAAATCATGCAATACGCGCAAGACACATACCCGCGTCGCGCCAAACGTCGACACTGGGAAGGCGAAGCTCTAATCAGTTTCACTCTGTATGCAGATGGCCGCATTACCGATTTGAAGCTGGTTAACAGTTCAGGGCGAAACATACTCGACGAGGCCGCCCTATCGATCATTACCGAGAAAATGCGCTCACACTTCAAAGCCTTTCCGGAAGCGATCGGTCGCGACAGCTGGGAAATACGCGTTCCTGTCAGCTACGAGCTGCGCTAAATCAAATCAGTGCTGAATCAGCCCGGCCGTTAAAAATTTGCTAAACTATGCCTTTTTTGAATTCGCAGGAAAAAGACATGGACTTTACTGTGCCGAGCAAAAGCATTGCCGAAGTACAAGAAGATCTGGTAAAGCGTTTTACCCACTTTGCCAATCCAAAAGATCGCTATCGCTATCTGATCGACATGGGAAAAACCCTACAGGGAATGGATGAGAGCTTTCAAACCGAAGAAAATCGCATCCACGGCTGCCAGTCGCAGGTATGGATTCATATTGAAGAAAACGACGGCCGCCTGTTTATGCAAGCCAAAAGCGACGCCGCCATTGTCTCCGGCTTGATCGCCCTTCTTCTGCGCGTCTATAATGGACGAACCCCGGAAGAGGTCGCAACGGCGCCTTTGGAGTTTCTTGGCAAAATCGGCCTGTTGCAACAGCTCTCGCCAAACCGCTCTACCGGCCTCTACCATATGATCAAGCGTATTCAGTCTGAAGGCAAAAAACGCATCGCGGCTTAAACGTCGAAGCCGCAGCTCCCGGCTGCGGTCAACTTTTCCTACATTTCCGTTAAAAAAACCGCTCCCGGGCTTCATCCGCTCAGAATTTATCGGTATGCTTTTAATTCGACCTAAAAGGCATCATCAGATAATCAAAAAAGGATGGAGAATCGAATGTCCTACTTAAAAAACAGTCCGAATGCAGAAGGCTATTTTGGCGAATTTGGCGGTGCATTCCTGCCACCGGAACTTGAACCACATTTTGCTGAAATCAATAAAGCCTATCAGGAGCTGGGACGCTCAGCGGACTTTCTGAATGAACTGAAATATATCCGTAAACACTATCAGGGACGTCCGACACCGGTTTATTATGCGCATAACCTGAGCAAGGAAGTCGGCGCGCATATCTACCTGAAACGTGAAGACCTTAACCACTCTGGTGCCCACAAACTGAACCACTGCATGGCTGAAGCGCTTTTGGCCAAACATATGGGCAAAACCAAATTGATCGCCGAAACCGGCGCCGGCCAACACGGTGTGGCACTGGCGACAGCTGCGGCCTATTTCGGCATGGAGTGCGAAATCCATATGGGCGAGATCGATATCGCTAAAGAAGCTCCGAACGTCACGCGCATGAAACTGCTCGGCGCAACTGTTGTTCCGGTCTCTTTCGGCGGACGCAGTCTTAAAGAAGCTGTCGACTCCGCATTCCAATCTTACGTTCCACAGGCTGATACGGCGCTCTTCGCCATCGGCTCGGTTGTCGGTCCACATCCGTTTCCGATGATGGTTCGCAACTTCCAGTCGGTTGTCGGTCATGAGGCACGCGAGCAATATCTTGAGATGGCCGGAGAACTTCCGGATCAGGTCGGCGCTTGCGTCGGCGGCGGTTCCAACGCCATGGGAATGTTTGCCGGCTTTATCGAAGACGAAAGCGTCGGCCTGAACGGCGTCGAACCGCTAGGTAAAGGTACCAAGCTGGGTGAACATTCGGCCACCATGACCTACGGAAAACCAGGCATGATTCATGGCTTTAAGTGTCTGCTTCTATCGGATGAGGAAGGCAACCCGGCTCCGGTTCATTCGATCGCATCCGGACTGGATTATCCCGGTGTCGGCCCGGAACACTCCTATCTGAAGACCTCCGGCAAGGTCAACTACCATGCCGTAACGGATCAAGAGACTTTGGATGCCTTCTATAAACTATCACGTATGGAAGGAATTATTCCGGCACTGGAAAGCTCGCACGCGGTTGCCTGGGCAATGAAACACGGTCAGGAAAATCCGGGCAGCACCATTCTAATTAACCTGTCGGGACGCGGCGATAAAGACATCGACTATGTCGCCGACAACTTCGGAACCGGCGAATAAGTTCTTTAGCACAGGTGGCGCTTACAATCTTCTTTGTAGGCGCTTACCGCTAAGCAATATTCAATTCTTTACAGCCGGCTGAAAACAATCAATCCATTTTTATAGAATCTGATTCTGTGAAATCAGATACAGCATGCCTAAATTGAGTACAACACTCAACCAAAAGCCAATTCTAAACGATAGCTTTTTTGTCTTATGTCGATAGCGCTGCTGCGCCAGGATCGCGCCAATCCAGCCGCCCGAAAAATCGATAAGATGCAACATATTCTCAGGCAATCGCCAAGCGTTTCGCTGCGCGGCGTCTTTGTCATACCAATAAAAACTAAAAGACAAGAGACTCATCAGTACATAAACGGGCACAACCCAAATCGTCACCAGGCCACTTGCAAGGAGATAGATCATTACCAATGAAAACAGTGCGATAAAAGCAAACCAAAAATAGTTTATGGAAACGCCCTTGTTCTGCTTAAGGTAAGCACCATAAAGAATCGCATTTTGCGCGCATGGCCGCCCCTGTTTATCACGCCCGACAACAAAACTGATTTTTTGCCCCTGCATGGGACGCCAATCGAATTCGTTAATATGTATAAACAATTCTCTGCCATTGCCATCGGGCTTTACAAAACCATAACCCTTTTTCTCATTCCACTTAATAATCTTTCCGGTCAATCTCATCAACAACACCGCCTGTAGATTTCAATAAGCAAAATCTACCATTAATTCAGCCGGCAAAACGACAAAAACTACACTCAATAAAAAACCCCGCCAAGAATACACTTGCGGGGTTGTTTGCAGCCGGTTTATACCCAGCCGGCGAATCCGAATCGGTAACGATTATTGAACGCTTAGAATTGGAGCAACAATCTGGTTTACCAGAACAATTGGAGCCACCAGCAACAGAGCGCCAATAATGCCGTATTTGATCCATGAGCTATTTTTTCTTGTGTTATTTTCGATGTTGTTAGACATGTCAAAACTCGCTTGTCAGTTTAAAAAAGCGACAATATATAACATTCATTTATAAAACATTATTTGATTTACTTATTAGTTACTAAAATAATTATATACCCTGACTATCGCTACCCGTTTGACTGGATCTTTAGTCAGTAACTTTATAAAACTGGCGCAAAATTAGAAATAAAAAACCCCGCGAAGGCAGACCTTGCGGGGTTTTCCGGAAGAATCGGTTTCCACCGATCCTAATCAATCCGTATTACGGATTAAGCAACTTTAAGCTGATCCTGAGTGGTCGCTTCCAGCTTGGCGATACGGTCGTTCAAATCAGGGTGCGATTTGAACAGATCACCGAATGAAGACGGTGCCGCAGAGATACCGAATGCCGCCATCTGGTCAGGCAACTGTCCAGGCTGCATAGTCTGCAGACGACGCAGCGCCGCAATCATATTCTCTTTACCGGCCAGGTAAGCGCCGCCGTTATCGGCATGGAATTCGCGGTAACGCGAGAACCACATAGCGATAATGCTGGCCAGAATACCGAACAGGATCTGCGCCACGATATCGGTAATGATAAACGCCCAGCTATGGCCTTCTTCTTCGTTTTTAAGCACGACGCGGTCAACCACATAAGCGACGATTTTCGCGAAGAAGATAACGAAAGTGTTCAAAACACCTTGTAGAAGCGCCATAGTAACCATATCACCGTTGGCAACGTGCGCCACCTCATGACCCAGCACAGCTTCAACTTCGTTACGCTGCATAAAGCGCAACAGACCGGTAGAGACAGCAACCATGGAGTTGTTTTTGCTCATACCGGTCGCAAAGGCGTTCGGCTCAGGAGAATCGTAGATCGCAACTTCCGGGCATTTGATGCCGGCTTTTTCCGCCTGACGACGAACTGTCTCGACCAGCCACTGCTCATCAGCATTACGCGGTGTCTCGATAACTTGCGCACCGGTGGTCATTTTCGCCATCCACTTCGACATTGCCAAAGAAACAAAAGAACCGGCAAAACCGAAAATCAGGGCAAACATGAACAGGTTACCCAAATTCAGGCTGGTTCCCTGCATATAATTACCGACCCCCAAAAGGTTCAGCATAATCATTGCAACTGCGATGACCGCAATGTTTGTTAACAGAAATAAACCAATTCGCTTCATGAAATTCTCCTTAGCCGTTGGTTATGAACTCACTTATCAAGAAATATGTATGACTAATATAAGGTTTTTCTATAACCTTTCAAGCCTTTTGAACATTATTATCTGCTGATTGTACCGATTCGGCGGATTTTAGCGAGTATCAAGAGTGACAAAATCCGCTTAAACCCTGACAAAATCTTGAAGCAACAAAAAACGGGGTGACGCCAAAGCAATTCACCCCGTTTCATCGATCCGTTACGACATCTAATTTAGCTGCTCAGTTTTTCCTTCAACAGCTTATTAACCTGTCCCGGATTGGCCTGTCCGCCGGACGCTTTCATCACCTGACCGACAAAGTAACCCATCATCTTCTCCTGACCGCCTTTATAGGCTTCGACCTGAGAAGGATTATTGGCCAGCACTTCGTCAACCATGGCTTCAATCGCACCGGTATCGGTAATCTGCTTCAAACCTTTGGCTTCGATGATCTCATCGGCGCTTCCTTCGCCTTTCCACATGGCATCAAACACCTGCTTGGCGATCTTACCGGAGATGGTATCGTCCTGAATGCGGTTAATCATACCGGCCAGCATCTGTTCACTGATCGGAGAATCCGCGATATCCAGACCCGCTTTATTCAGCGCCCCCGCCAGATCAGACGTAATCCAGTTGGCACAGACTTTAGCATCCTTGCCACCGGTGTGCTCCAGCAACGCTTCGAAGTATTCCGCCATGGCACGTGACGAAGTCAGAACACCGGCATCGTACTCGCTCAGCCCCAATTCAGCCACATAACGCGCACGTTTGGCACCCGGCAGTTCCGGCATGGTCGCACGTACGGCTTCAATATCTTCGTCGGTAATACGCACCGGCAAAAGATCCGGACAAGGGAAATAACGGTAATCGTTAGCTTCTTCCTTAGTACGCATTGAACGCGTGGTATTGGTTTCCGAGTCGTACAGACGCGTTTCCTGAACAACCTTGCCGCCGCTTTCGATCAGGTCGATCTGGCGCTCGATTTCAAACTCGATCGCTTTTTCGATAAAGCGGAAAGAGTTGATGTTTTTCAGCTCGGCACGCGTACCCAACGGTTCACCCGGACGACGTACCGATACGTTGGAGTCGACACGGAAAGAACCTTCCTGCATGTTACCGTCACAAATCCCCAGGAAAGTCACCAGTTCGTGCATTTTACGCGCGTAAGCGACCGCTTCCTGCGCCGAAGACAGATCCGGTTCGGAAACAATTTCCAATAGCGGAGTACCGGCACGGTTCAAATCGATCCCCGTCATACCCGGCACGATACCATGATTCGATTTACCAGCATCTTCTTCCAAGTGCGCACGGGTCACACCGATGCGTTTGGTTTCGCCATCGATTTCAATATCCAGATACCCCTTGCCGACAATCGGATAGTCCATCTGCGTGGTTTGGTAACCTTTCGGCAAATCCGGATAGAAGTAATTCTTACGGTCAAAGACCTGTTTCTTACCCAGCTCGGCGTTCAGAGCCAACCCCAGAGCAATTCCTTTTCCGATTACCGCGTGGTTTACCACCGGCAACATACCCGGCATACCTAAATCTACCGCGCACGCCTGGCTGTTTGGAGCCGCACCGTAAGCGATTGACGCGCCTGAAAAGATTTTCGACTTGGTGGTCAACTGAGCGTGAATCTCAAGACCGATCACAACTTCCCAACTCATTTATATTCTCTCCCTGCGCGCTTATTGGTACTGTGCTGGCGTTTGCTTATGCCAGTCAGTGACTTGTTGGAATTGGTGCCCGATATTCAGCAGTTTCGCTTCCGAGAAGTAAGGCCCGACAATGTGCAAGCCTACCGGACGACCGTTGGCAAAACCGGCCGGAACCGACATGCCCGGGAAACCGCCAAGGTTAACCGGAATGGTATAAAGGTCAGCCAGATACATGCTGGTCGGATCATCGGTTTTTTCACCAATATTAAAGGCAGGCGTCGGCGCTACCGGTCCCATAATGACATCACACTGTTCGAAAGCATTCGTGAAGTCATCACGCACCATGCGACGCAGACGCTGTGCTTTCAGATAGTACGCATCGTAGTAACCCGCCGACAGCGCATAGGCACCGACCATAATACGGCGCTTAACTTCGGCACCGAAACCTTCGGCACGCGAACGTTTATAAAGATCCTGCAGATCGGTTGGGTTTTCGCAGCGGTAACCGAAACGTACGCCGTCGTAACGCGACAGGTTGGAAGAGGCTTCTGCCGGAGCCAAAACATAGTAAGAAGGTACCGCCAGATCTTTATTTGGAAGACTCACCGGAACAGTCGTCGCGCCAAGTTTTTCAATTTCAGCGATCGCGTCTTTAACGACCTTCTCAACTTCCGGATCCAGACCTTCACCGAAATATTCGGCAGGCACACCGACCTTAAGACCTTGCAGTGAATCACCTAGATTCGCGGCAAAGTCAGGGCGTTCCATATCCAAACAGGTTGAATCACGACTATCAAATTCAGACATCGCATTTAACATCCACGCCGACTCTTCCGCCGAACGTGACATAGGCCCTGCTTGGTCGAAACTGGATGCATAGGCGATAATCCCGAAACGCGACACGGTTCCGTAAGTCGGCTTAATTCCTGTAATCCCGCAGAAAGACGCTGGCTGACGAATCGAACCACCGGTATCGGTACCGGTCGCCATAGGCGCCAGATTAGCCGCAACAACCGCTGCCGCACCACCGGAAGAACCACCCGGAACCGCATTCAGATCCCAAGGATTTTTGGTCGGACCGTAATAAGAACTCTCTGACGATGAACCCATCGCGAACTCATCCATATTGGTTTTACCTAGAATAGGCATACCCGCTTTTTTCAGCAAGGTAACAACATGAGCATCGTAAGGCGCGATAAAATTATCCAGCATTTTCGACGAACAGGTCGTTTTAACGCCGTCGGTACAGAAAATATCTTTATGCGCGACCGGAATACCGGTCAGAACGCCGGCGGTACCGTTTTTCAAACGCTCATCCGCTTCGCGCGCCATTTCCAACGCCAGTTCAGGCGTAACCGTAACGTAAGCGTTCAGTTCCGGATCAAATTGAGAGATGCGGTCCAGATAGTGCTGTGTTAATTCGACACTGCTGATCTCGCCCGCATGGAGCTTTTCGCTCATCTGTTTTACGCTTAGAGTGTGTAGCATGCTTTTTCTCTTATCATTCAATTACTTGCGGAACAAGATACATATCTTGTGCAGTGGCTGGTGCAACGGACTGAAGTTTTTCGTGCTGATCCGTCTCGGTAATCTCATCCGCGCGCAGACGCTGCGCTACCTCATGTGGATGCGCCATAGGCTCTACACCGTCGGTATTGACCGCTTCCATCTGCGCAAACAGATCCAGCACCTTACTCAGTTTTGCAGAGACTTGCTCCACTTCATCGTCCGCGACATCAATCATCGCCAAACGCGAAATATATTCCACTTCGCTTTTTCCAATAGACACTTCGACACTCCCAATCTGGAAATTTGATATGGCCCGCGACACGACCTTTACGCTCAAAAGCCGTAAAAAGCCACGAAAATAAGCAGGGCCACGCCGGGCAAAAAATAACGCAATAAAATACCATAAAACCGCCTTCATATACAGTCCGAGCGAACGGACTTTATCTGAAAACCGGCTTTCTCCTGAAATGAAGTTCGCTTAAGTGCCGGGCAAACTTTCACCGGAAACGGAAACGCCTCGGGCCAAGATCGAATTCTTTTACAAAGCGCCACCAAACATAAGCATTTTATAATACAAACAACGACTAACCGAATGCCTTTGCCACTCTTATTAGTGGCGATGGTTCGCTCTCGCCTTGCGCCTTATTTTTCTCATCCGTTTTGCACAGAGAATACTTCTACCCTCAAATTAATTCAGTTAGAATAGGCCAATTGTTTAATTTTGACCGACATCAAGGATTCACCATAATGTTTCGCAAATTAATGGGGCTTTTCTCTAACGACCTTTCTATCGACCTTGGAACCGCCAACACCTTAATCTATGTCCGCGGTAAAGGCATGGTACTGAATGAGCCTTCAGTCGTCTCCATTCGCAACAATCATCGCGGGAGCGGCATGCGTTCGATCGTCGCCGTCGGCGAAAATGCCAAAATGATGTTGGGTAAAGAGAATAAAGACATCGAAACGGTCCGTCCTATGAAAGACGGCGTAATCGCCGACTTCGAAGTCACTGAAAAAATGCTGCAGTCTTTCATTCGCAAAGTACACGAAGCGAAATTTTTTCAGCCTAGCCCTCGAGTTCTGGTCTGCGTTCCTTGCGGTTCAACTCAAGTGGAACGCCGTGCGATCCGCGAATCCGCTGCAGGAGCCGGCGCACGCGAAGTGTACCTGATTGAAGAACCGATGGCCGCAGCCATCGGTGCCGGCATGCCGGTTTCCGAGCCGACCGGCTCCATGGTTGTTGATATCGGCGGCGGGACGACTGAAGTCGCAACCCTGTCCCTGAACGGGATTGTCTGGTCGGACTCAGTCAAAGTCGGTGGTGACCGTTTTGACGATGCCATTATTAAATATGTGCGCCGTAACTACGGCATGGTCATCGGTGAATCGACCGCCGAACGCATTAAGAAAACCATTGGTACCGCTTACCATGAAGTTAATCCACAAACGATGGAAGTTCACGGCAGCAATATGGCTGAATCGGTTCCGCGCCGTTTCACCTTGAACAGTAATGAAGTTCTGGAAGCTCTGCAAGAACCGTTACAGGCGATCATCAGTTCGGTTCGCACCGCTCTGGAGAACACTCCGCCGGAACTGGGTGCCGATATCGCCGAACACGGTATTGTTCTGACCGGTGGCGGCGCACTGCTGCGCAACATCCACACATTAATCTCCGAAGAAACAGGTATTCCGGTAATTATCGCCGATGATCCTTTGACCTGTGTTGCTCGTGGTGGTGGCCGTGCCCTGGAGCTGATGGACGAAAAAGGTCTTGATGTCTTCTCTTTTGACTAAAACGTCAATTCAGGAGTGACCTATCAAGCATTCGGCAACAACCCCTCAACAGGAAGCTATTCACTTTCTTGTGGCCTTCATTCTCTCCTTGAGCGTGATTGCCGCGGATCGTTACGGCGATTTCATGGGCGACTTTCGAAGCGCCCTGCTGACGCTGCTTGATCCGGTTGAGCGTATCGCTCAAGCGCCGAAGTTAATCTACGACAACCTGACCACCGACTTCACATCGTACGACGAACTGAAGCTGGAAAACGAGCGTTTGAAAGCCGAACTGCTGTTACTTAACGCAAAACAGCAGCAGCTGCTTAAGATGGAACAGGAAGTCGGACGCTTGCGCGCCCTGCTCGGCACGACAGGTCAAGTCAACAACGCCACTTTTCAGATCGCTACCGTCAACTATTTCTCCAATAATCCTCTGTCACAATTTATTACCATAAACAAAGGCAGAATGGACGGGGTTCAACCCAAACAGACGGTCATCGACGCCAAAGGGATTATCGGCCAGGTTGTTTCCATTACGCCAAGCACTTCGCGGATATTGCTGATTACCGACCCGGCACATCAAATTCCGGTACGTATTCAGCGTACGGGGCAAAGAGGCATCCTCAGCGGGAGCGGATATGACGCGACTCAGCTGAACTTTATTCCTAAAAGCAGCGAAGTCCGCGTCGGCGACTTGCTGGAAAGCTCCGGACTCGGCGGCGTTTTTCCGTCTGGCTATCCGGTCGCAGTGGTGACCAAGGTCATCAGTCAGGACAGCGCCCCTTATTATGAAATTCATGCCAGCCCGCTCGGCGAACTCCATCAGGCGCAACAGGTACTGATTCTCAAGCAGTACCGGGATTCATTGACGGAAATTAAATCGCAAGCGAGCGAGACGCCGGAGCAGGAAGAGCACAAGGAATCCAACGCCGAAACGGAACAAACCAAAGCCACCGAAAATTAAACGGGTGTCACTTCTGACAGGATAGAAAGAAACGATTATGGGTGATAATTTTATTTACATTTCCAGCCGTCAGGTGCGCTGGCTTATCGTTTTGAGCTTTGTCTTTGCACTGATTCTGGACAGCATCAATATCATCGGTCAGAACTATCTGTTCCTGCCGCCTTTCACCCTTCTGGTGCTGTTGTACTGGGCCGGTCACTTTCTCGACTATACCTATATGAGCACCGCTTTTGCGATCGGCTTGTTCGCCGATACCATCTATCAGAACACTCTGGGTGTGCATGCGCTGATCTATGTCGTTCTCACCTTTGCCATGTTGCGCCACCGCCTGCGTTTCCGCGGTTATACCATCTGGCAACAAAGCCTCAATATCGTCGGCTTCTGTTTTATTTACCAGATCATGCATCTCTTCACACTGGCTCCCAAGCTTGACGATCAGCAACAGCTTGCCTACTGGATCATGCCTCTGGTCGGTGGCGTTTTATGGGCTTTGATCGCACTGTCGCTCAACCGCTTGAGCCAGCAGAATGTGACTGAAAATTAAGTTCACCGTCACTATGCAAGAAAGACTGGAGTTCAGCACAGATCAGGAGAACCAGAGACGCAAACGTCAGTTTCGCCAGCGACTGATTGTCGCCTTTGTCTTTACCGCTTCCCTGTTTCTGTTTCTGATCGGACGCATGGCCTACCTGCAATGGTTCAACTACGAGCGTTACCACGGCCTTGCCGAAGGGAACCGTATCTCTATCGAAGTTTTGCCTCCTACACGAGGCAAGATTTACGATCGCAACCATGTATTGATTGCCGATAACCAACCGGTTTTCGCGATCAAAATGATCCGTGAAGACATGGATGACATCGATCTCTTCGAAGAGGACTTAAAGAGCATTCTCAGCGACTATCCGACGGAACGACTGGATAAATTTTTCGATAAATTCCGCAAGGGACGACGCGCTAAAACCTATACCCTGCCGTACACGCTGAACGAACAGGAAGCGGCGCGTTTTGCCGTCATCAGTCACAAGCACCCGGGCGTCACTCTGAGCAGCCGTCTAAAACGCACTTATCCATTTAAAGACATCGGCGTACATGCCATCGGCTATGTCGGTCGCATCAACCAGAAAGAGTTGCAAAAACTGGATGAGAAACGCTACCGAGGCACCGAGATCATCGGAAAATCCGGTATCGAGAAATATTACGAAGATATCCTGCACGGCTATCCCGGCGTACAGCAGGTTGAAACCAATGTCCGCGGCAGCGTATTGCGCAAACTGGAAACCACTCCTGCCGTCAGCGGGCAGGACATCCACCTGACGCTGGATATTACCCTTCAGGAATTCGCTGAAAAACTGATGGGCGAAAGACGCGGCAGTATCGTTGCAATTGATCCGCAGACCGGAGAGATTCTGGCGTATGTCAGCACGCCGACTTTCGATCCGAACCTCTTCGTTGACGGGATCGACGCCAAAACCTATAGAGAACTGCTCAACGACCCGAACCGACCGTTTATCAACCGTGCAATAAACGGCCAGTACCCGCCGGGATCGACCATCAAGCCGTTTGTCGCTTTGGGAGCCATCGAAAACGATTACATCACCCCGACTAAAAAAGTGTACGATCCGGGTTATTTTGAGTACAAAGGACACCGCTACCGTGACTGGAAACGCTGGGGCCACGGCCTGGTCGACATGCATAAAGCAATTGCCCAGTCCTGCGACACCTATTTTTACGAACTCAGCCTCGACATGGGAATCGACGCCATCCATGACGCCATGGCCCCCTTCGGTTTCGGAGAGCGCAGCGGAGTCGACATCCCCGGCGAATCCAAAGGCATTCTCCCCTCGCAGGAATGGAAACGCACGGTCAAAGGCAAGCCTTGGTATCGCGGCGAAACCATCATCTCTTCGATCGGCCAGGGGTATCACCTCTCGACGCCGCTTCAATTAGCGCGCGCCACTGCGATTCTGGCCAACCGAGGCAAACAGATTACGCCGCACCTGCTGCAAAAAATGCAGGACGAATTCGACGCCCCCATGCAGATCGAAATTAAAAAAATAGAAAACTGGGAAAAAGTCATCCAGAGTATGGTCGCAGTCATGCACGGCAAAACCGGAACCGCGCGCCGTTACGGCGCGGATCTGCCATTTACCATGGCCGGAAAAACCGGAACCGCACAGGTATTCAGTCTGAATGAAGCCGACTACGATGCCGCCAAACTGGACAAATCGCTGCATGACCACTCGCTGTTTATCGGCTTCGCGCCGGTCGAAAGACCACGCATTGCGGTAGCCGTCATTGCCGAGAATTCAGGAAGCGGCTCGAAAACGGCGGCGCCGATCGCCGTTAATGTGATAAAACGTTATTTAAGACCGGATCTGCCTCTGACGCCGATACCGGCAGAAGCAGGATATGACCGATGAAAATAGTCGATCAAAGCGAACAGATGTACCGTAGAAACCGCGGTTTCCTGAACCGTCTTCATCTCGACGGCCTTTTACTTCTGGGCATACTGCTGCTTTTGAGCACCAGTGTCGCAATCGTTTACAGCGCCTCGGGCGGCGACTGGGACGTAACCCAACGGCATATTATCCGTGTCACTTTCGCTCTCGGGTTAATGGTTCTCTTTGCGCAGATCAAACCTTCGCTGATTTTTCTATTCACCCCTTTTCTGTTTCTGTTTGCACTCGCGCTGCTGATCGCCGTGCCGCTTGTCGGGGAGATAGGTAAAGGCGCCCAGCGCTGGCTGGAATTTGGGCCGGTTCGCTTTCAGCCATCGGAACTGATGAAAGTGGTGCTGCCGATTATGGTCGCATGGATTTTTGCCCACAGCAGCTATCCGCCGAGTTACCAGCGCATCGTATCGGCTCTATTGGTGATCGCGATCAGCGCCGGACTGATCGTCATTCAGCCTGATCTCGGAACCTCCCTGCTGATTGCCATGTCCGGCCTGTTCGTTATTTTCTTTGCCGGACTGCCGTGGAAACTGATTTTCGGCGCTCTGCTGCTGGCGGCGGCCAGTGTTCCGATCGCCTGGGAATATATGCATGACTACCAGAAACAGCGTGTTTTGACCTTTCTGAACCCCGAATCCGACCCTCTTGGTGCCGGCTATCATATTATTCAGTCGAAGATCGCCATCGGCTCCGGGGGGATTGAAGGTAAAGGCTATCTGGGCAGCACTCAGGCGCACCTGGAATTTCTGCCGGAAAGTACAACCGACTTTATTTTCTCGGTGCTTTCCGAAGAGTTTGGACTGATCGGCGTCATTCTGTTGCTGGCCATGTATCTGTTCGTGATCGGTCGCGGACTCTATATCGCCGCCAGCGCCCAGGACCAATTCACCCGCCTGATCGCCGCCAGCCTGACCATGATTTTCTTCGTGTATGTCTTCGTCAATATCGGCATGGTCAGCGGACTGCTGCCGGTTGTCGGTCTGCCTCTTCCGCTGATCAGTTACGGGGGCAGCTCGCTGGTCACACTGATGATCAGCTTCGGAATCATGATGTCGATTCAAACCCACCGCAAGATGTTAACTGAGTAAGCAAATTCTACTTTTCACCCTTCAAGGGTTTTGTCATTAATGCACTGAGGTTGGGTTTAGGTTTTGCTGCAAAATATGGTAAATTAGCAAACAATTTTATTATTGATATCCGAGCCTTGGCGTCGGCTATCATTTCTTTTCTGCTTTAGAAAATCGAGAAAATCTGAATACTATGCATTACACACAAGCTTTTAGCACCTATTTGCGTCTCTTCTTTTTAAGTCTGGCGGTTTTTTTCGCGCCGCAGAGCATGGCTGCGCCGGTTGCCGACGCGCTTGCTGCACCAGTTCCGCACGTAGTGCCTTCACCGCCGGAAATCGCCGGTGATGCTTACCTGCTGATCGACTTCAACAGCGGCCGCGTTCTGGCGGAAAAGAAATCCAACGATCGTGTAGAGCCGGCCAGTCTGACCAAAATCATGACCGGCTATGTTGTGATCAATGAACTGCGCAACGGCAATATGAAAATGGACGACATGGTCACCATTTCCAAAAAAGCGTGGAAAATGCCAGGCTCGAAAATGTTTATCGAAGTCGGTAAGCAGGTTTCGGTTCGCGATCTGATCAAGGGGATGGTTATCCAATCCGGCAACGATGCCAGCGTTGCTCTGGCCGAACACATCGCCGGCAGCGAAGAAGTTTTTGCACAGTTGATGAATAAGTACGCCAAATCTCTGGGCATGACTAACACGCACTATGTTAACGCGACCGGTCTGCCGCACCCTGAGCACTACACCACTGCTCACGACCTGGCTATTCTGACTAAAGCGCTGATTCAGAACTTCCCGGACGAGTACAAATGGTACTCGGAAAAGAAATTCACTTTTAACGGCATTACACAATACAACCGCAATAAACTGTTGTGGCAAGACGAGACCGTTGACGGCCTGAAAACCGGTCATACCGAAAGCGCAGGTTTCTGTCTGGTCTCTTCCGCCAAGCGCGACGAAATGCGTCTGATCAGTGTGGTTCTGGGAACCAGCAGTGCCAACACCCGTATTCAGGAAACGCAAAAACTGCTTAACTACGGTTTCCGTTTCTTTGAAACACACAAACTGTACAACGCTTTCCAGCGTCTTAAGGACGTAACCATCTGGGAAGGAAATCGCGACCTGGTCGGGCTTGGCTTGAATAACGACCTGTATGTCACCATTCCTCGCGGGCAGTACAAAAACATCAAGATCGACACTCTAGTAGAACCGACCATCAAAGCTCCGGCCAGCGAAGGCGATGAACTAGGCTCTCTACAGATCACTCTGGGTGGTGAAGAAGTCGCTAACCGACCTCTGGTTGCGTTGGACACGGTTGAAGAAGGCTCTTTCTTCAAGAAACTGATTGACCAGCTGAAACTGACCTTCAAGTCATTATTCGGCAGCGAAGCCTGATAGCGAAGCATTCTTAAAGGATGCCGCCAATCTGAAACGGTAACGGCGCAGGCCGCCCCTTCAGAACCCGATACTGAGTCGCGATCCTTAAAAGGTCGCGACTTTTTATTTGCTGACGCTAAAATATAAGCATTGCAACCAGCCAACCAGAAGTGGACTTTCTTTATCTGAGTGGCGAAGAATACAGAGAACATCTATGACAAAAGATTTACACACTCCCGATAGCGAAACGCTGATTGAATTTCCGTGTGACTATAAACTTAAAGCGATGGGCCGCAACCATGACGAGTTTATCGATCTGGTGTACGAAATTACCTGTAAATACGCGCCCAACACTCCGCGGGACAACATCTATATCAATAACTCGAAAGGCAAAAAGTTTATTTCGGTCAACATCACTTTCTATGCCACCTGTATTGAACAGATACACGGCATTTACGGTGACCTGAAAAAGCATCCTGAAGTCCTAATGACTCTCTGATCGCTTGCCATGGACTTAATTGTCAAACAACTCGGCCAACAGGACTATCAAACTGCCTGGGAGGCGATGCAGACGTTTACCCGGCAGCGCGACGAAGACACCCCGGATGAATTGTGGATCGTAGAGCATCCTCCAGTTTACACTCAAGGCCTCAATGGCAAAGCCGAACACGTGCTACACCCGAACCCGGAAATCCCGATTGTGCAAACCGATCGCGGCGGTCAGATTACCTATCACGGCCCCGGACAACTGGTGATCTATATCCTTGTAGACCTCAAACGACGCAAACTCGGAGTGCGTGCGCTGGTCAGCATTATCGAAAATGCCATTATCGAACTGCTGGCAAGCTTTCATATCGATGCCGTCGCCCGTGCCGATGCACCCGGTGTCTATGTCAACGGGCAAAAGATTGCCTCTCTCGGTCTGAAAATCCGCAAACAGAAGAGTTATCACGGACTGGCGCTGAATGTCGATATGGATCTCGAGCCTTTTCAGGCCATCAATCCATGCGGTTTGCTCGGCATGCAAATGGCGCAACTCAGCGATTTCATCGCCGCCGAACAGCGCCCGCAAATCAGCGAGTTAGGTTCTCATCTGTGCCGTATTCTACAACAGCAACTGGATGCCGGCGCGCCCAGCAACGCTCAGTAAAACTGCGTGGATTTCTTAAAACTTTACGGATGGCTTATAATAGCTGCCTTTCTAGCGAACACGAGTGAAAACTTATGTCTCAACCACCGCAGCGACAAGAGATTTCCATTGATCAAATCGGCTCTCTAAAAGAGCGCAATGCCGCCATGCCCAAAGGACAGTACAAGACCAAATCGCTGAAGCACCGTCCGGACCCGAATGCGGAAAAGCTTAAAAAGCCGCGCTGGATCAAAGCCCAGCTTCCGAAAGCCAAAGACATTCACCGTATTCGCGAATTAAAAAACATCATGCGCGAGCAAGGCCTGCACAGTGTCTGTGAAGAAGCGTCGTGCCCGAATCTGGGCGAGTGTTTCGGACACGGCACCGCGACCTTTATGATTATGGGTGACATCTGTACCCGCAAATGCCCTTTCTGCGATGTCACACATGGCCGTCCGAAAGCGCTTAATCAGGAAGAGCCGGCCCATCTGGCGCGCACCGTTAAAGCGATGGGCCTGAACTATATCGTTATTACTTCGGTTGACCGCGACGATCTGCGTGACGGCGGCGCGCAGCATTTTGTCGACTGTGTCCGTGAGCTCAGAGAACAGTCGCCAAACACCAAAATCGAAACACTGGTACCGGATTTCCGCGGCCGTCTCAGCGTGGCACTGGAAACTCTGTCCAAACAGCCGCCGGATGTTCTCAACCACAATCTGGAAACCATTCCTCGCCTATACGAAGAGGCGCGTCCGGGTGCCGACTACCAGTCGTCACTGGACTTGCTCAAACGCTTCAAGGAAATGCATCCGGAAGTGAAAACCAAATCCGGTCTGATGGTCGGCCTGGGTGAAAGCATGGAAGAGCTGTTGCAGGTCATGCGTGATTTGCGCGCTCACAATGTTGAAATGCTGACCGTCGGCCAATATTTACAACCGAGCAGTTATCATCTGGCGGTCAAAAAATACTGGACGCCGCAAGAGTTCAAACAGGTTGAAGAAGCCGGCTACGAAATGGGCTTCGAGAACGTTGCTTCCGGCCCGATGGTCAGATCGTCCTACCACGCCGATCTGCAGGCCAAAAGCGATAACGGCAAACAAGATATTCAATTTAATGCGCTTTAATTTTGGAACAAAGTCATGGCACAAGATGTAATTCAGCGTTTTCTATTTAAAGAACACAATATCCGCGGGCAGGTAATCCAGCTTGACGAAGCCTGGCAGAAAATGACCCGTGATCGCCATTATCCGGAGGTGATCAGCCGACTGTTGGGCGAACTGACCGCCGTCAGTGTCATTCTGGCCAGCGGCCTGAAACACAGCGGCAAGATCACCCTGCAGATTCAGGGCAAAGGCCCGGTCAATCTACTGGTGGTTGAAGTAACCCATGATTTCAAACTGCGCGGTGTGGCCAAGACCTCTCAGCCAATCGAGAATCAGAAAACAATGGATGAGCTTCTCGGTAACGGACAAATACTGGTCACATTGGAAAATACCCAGACCAACAGACACTTCCAGAGTTATGTCCCTCGCGAAGGGGACACTGTAGCGCAATGTTTTGAGACCTTCTTCCAACAATCCGAACAGCTGCCTTCCAGATTGTGGCTGGCCGCTGACGAAAATCAGCTTGGAGGTCTGCTGCTGCAAAAGATGCCGGATACCGACAACAAGGATGCTGACGCATGGGATCGCGTCAGCCATCTGGCGGAAACGGTCAAGGATGACGAATTAATGCAATTACCGAGTGAGGAATTGCTACATCGCTTGTTCCATGAAGAAACCGTCGAACTTTTCGAAGGCAATGCGGTTATTTATGAATGTCCGCAAGACAAATCGCGCGTCGATGACATGCTGCGTAAGCTCGGAGAAGATGAAGTTCGCGAAATGCTCGAAGAGCAGGGAGAGATCGTCATTCACAATGAGATCTGTAACTATCATATCCGCTACAACGCCGACGATATCGACGCTCTGTTTGAAAAACAAGAAACACTGCAATAACAGAACATGCCCTGAAACGATTCAGAGCAATGTAAATAAAAAACCGCCGCAGGATGGATTTTCCCGCGGCGGTTTTTTATTACCTGAACCAAGTCTCGGCAAAGCGGTGAATTTACTCTTCCAGTTTACGCGTAAAGACCCAGTCGGTTTCATTCGACATTTCCGGCTCAAATCCATAGCCCTGATAATCGAAGTATTTCAGCCCTTCGGCTTCTTCCAGTTTGTGATCCGCTGCATAACGAGCCATCAGACCACGCGCTTTTTTCGCATGGAAACTGATAATCTTATATTTACCGCCTTTCCAATCCTTGAAAATCGGCGTAATGATCCGCCCGTTCAGCGCTTTTTTATCAATCGCTTTGAAATACTCGTTCGATGCCAGATTTACGATTGTTTTGCTGCCCTGCGCTTGCAGATCCCGGTTCAGAGACTCGCTTAATTTCGCCCCCCAGAACTGATACAGATCCTTGCCTTTATGGTTGGCGAACTTGGTGCCCATTTCCAGGCGGTATGGCAACATCAGATCACATGGTTTTAAGAGTCCGTAAAGCCCGGAAAGAATACGCAGATGCTTCTGCAGATAATCAATCGACTCCTGATCCAGACTGTACGCATCCAGCCCCTGATAAACATCCCCTTTGAACAACCATGCAGACTGCTTTGCTCTGTCTTCGGCAAACGGGTAAGTCCACTCCTGAAATCGCTGGTAATTCAACTCGGAAAGTTTTTCACTGATGCTCATCAGCTGGCCGATCTCCACCGGTCCAAGCTGCTGCAGCTGCTCAATCAGTTCCTTGGCTTCCTCAGCAAACTGAAACTGAGTCGCGGTCGCAGTCTGAACCGGCGTCTTTTCATCCAGCGACTTGGCTGGAGAAACAAGCATTAACATGGTGAACTCCTGAAAAAATTAACGGGGGTAGAAAAATTCGCTGATAAAAAACCCAGCACAAGGCCGGGTTCGCTAGAAACAGGCAACGGTTTACTTATCTTCCGGAAGAACCAGGTTCAGCTCCAGAACCTCGAAGCCGTTCTCTTCATCAATTGAAATCTTCAACTGATCCTGATCAATCTCGACGTATTTAGCAATCACCTGCAAAATTTCATCACGCATTTTCGGCAAGTAGTCCGGCGCTTTTGCTTCCGTTCTTTCATGCGCTAAAAGGATCTGCAAGCGATCCTTTGCCAGATTTGCAGACTTCTTTTTTCGTTGCCCGAGTAGATAGTCTAGTAAAGCCATAATTATTTTTTCCCGAATAGTTTATTAAGGAAGCCTTTCTTCTCTTCAGTCAGGAAACGGTGCTCCTTCTCTTCACCCAAGAAACGCTCAACAATATCCAGGTACGCCTGAGCCGCATCGGAGTTGTCGTTCAAAACAACCGGCTCACCCGAGTTGGAGGCATTCAAAACTTCCTGTGATTCAGGTACCACACCCAATAGCTTGATGCTCAATAGGTCGATAACATCATCATGCGACAACATTTCACCGGCATTGACTCGGCTAGGGTTATAACGGGTCAGCACCAGATGTTCGACAACCGGATCTTCGCCTTTCTCGGCGCGGCGGGATTTAGCCTGTAGAATCCCCAGGATACGATCGGAATCGCGTACCGAAGAAACCTCAGGGTTGGTCACGACAATTGCCTCGTCCGCGAAATACAGCGCCAGCTGAGCCCCTTTTTCGATCCCGGCCGGAGAGTCACAGATAATGTAGTCAAAGCCGTCCGCTTTAAGTTCCTCGATGACTTTCTCAACGCCTTCCAGTGTCAAAGCGTCTTTATCACGGGTCTGTGACGCCGCCAGAATATACAGACCTTCAACACGTTTATCTTTAATCAATGCCTGTTTAAGCGTCGCTTCACCCTGCACCACATTGACGAAATCATAAACTACGCGGCGCTCGACGCCCATAATCAGATCCAGATTACGCAGACCCACATCAAAATCGATAACCGCAACCTTGTTGCCTTTCAGCGCCAGCGCCGTTGAAATGCTCGCGCTCGTCGTGGTTTTACCGACTCCGCCCTTTCCAGAAGTGACCACTATGACTCTTGACACTCTAAACTCTCCTAATCTCTGATTAATCTTAATAATCAACTATTTAAAATTAAATATGGTTTATCACCAATTGTTCTTGTTGTAATTTGACTTCAACCAGACCGTTGCCTTTGAACTCTTCGGCAATATCGTCTGCCAGCTGATAAACGCCGGCGATGCAGACCAACTCCGGATCCAGCTGCTTGGCAAAAATTTTTGCTTCCATTTCGCCGGATGAACCGGCGATGGCTTTGCCCTGCATTTTACCGAAAACGGTGATATTACCGTCGGCAATAATCTCCGCTCCCGGATTGACCGATCCCAGAATAATCAGATCGCGGTCTTTGGCATACACCTGCTGTCCGGAACGCACCGCACGCTCAATCACCAGCGCGGATTTCAATCCGCCTTCATCCAGCACCACAGGCGCATAATTCTGCGGCTCTTCCGCCCCCTGTTTGTCAGCGGACTGCTCGTCTTTTTTCTCTTTGGTCGTCGGACGACGCGTATCTTCCGGGAAAATGGCCAGACCGGCGAAATTCGCCTGACTCTGAATCATCGGATCCTGCGAGCGCAGTCCGATCGGAATCATCTGCAACTGATGCAGGTATTCAACCAGCAAAGCAAGGAAAGTCGGATCGCTGATTTCAATTTTAGGCTCAAGAATGATCGGAATTCCGACAAAGAAACTCGGTGCCTGCTCGATCTTTCTGGCCAGAGCCGCTTTGGTTTCATTAATATCCGCTGAATGGAGATGCAGAACGGTGAGAGAGAGAACCGAACCTTTTAATTCTATGACTTTTTCAGACATTCGTTATGACTTTATCGTTTTTGTTTGTATGTGTTTTTATATGCACTGGTTCTGCCGCCGGAAAACAGCTTTGCTGGATCCGGTCAGCCAGCCCTGACGCCGCCGCAAGCGACTTGTTCGATGTTTTTCTAGCGGGCAAATCGCTCACGAATCGAGGTTACGAGATTCGCTGTAAAACCTTGCGAAACATCTCGCACTGATTTTAGATTTTAATTGCCGCAAATACTACCTTATGGCGGAAATAAGCGACGATTTTCGCACAAAATATATTAAGGGGTAATCCCCGCGCCTTCCAGAAAATGTTTCAGACGGGTGACATCCCCTTTATCACTCAACTCATGTCCGTGATGCGGCAGACTGATAATCAACTCGGCATGGCCAATGCGAATGCGTGCTTTACTCGCAGTCGTGTAGTCAATTTCGGCACCGTAATGCTCCAGAGTCGCAGCCAGCTTTTTCCAATCCAGATTGGTCGCTATCGGATGCGCAAAAACCTTACGCAGCATATTTTTATGTTTCTGACTCATCTCCGTCTCCTTAAGATCTCCACTGGCGTCGCCACACGCTCAACGCTCTGATAGTTTCCATCATAGTCGATCTATCGCAAATTACGTTGCAGCAGGTCAATTTCCTTCTCACTCAGGTGACGCCACTGGCCCTGAGCCAGACCGCTTAGCGGCAAACCGGCGAACTCGACGCGCTGCAGACGCAAAACCTGTAACCCGACCTGTCGGCACATTCGTCGAATCTGTCGATGCAGTCCCTGCTGCAATACGATCTGCAGAACATTCGGAGCCAGCGTGGATACACTGCAAGGCAAGGTTTTCTGTTCTCCTAACAGCATGCCGCCCGCCAACAGGCGCCGCTGCTCGTCGCTGGCGGCTTTATCCACCGTGACCAGATAGATTTTGTCCTTGCCCTGACGCTTGTGCAGCAGAGCATCGGCAAACTGGCCCTGATTAGTCAAAAGCAGCAAGCCTTCCGAATCCTTATCCAGGCGCCCGATCGGGAGCCAGTGCGACGGCAGCGCAAGCCCGACATCGATTAAAGCCTGCGTCAAATTATTCTCGACTTCAAGCGCTTTGCTACAGACTACGCCTCTGGGCTTGTGATAGAGCACAAACCATCTTTCCGGGAGAAGATTAGTGATCGACCGGCCTGCGATACGAATATGATCCGCTTCGGAAACCTGCATCCCCAACTCGGCCGGAAAACCGTTTACTTCGACTTTACCGGCGCGGATCAAGCGGTCGGCGGCACGACGGGAGCAGACTCCGTAACGACTGAGGTATTGATTAAGGCGCAAAACCGCTCCTTAGGCGTCAGGACATAAATGCTGCTGAGCTTCCTGCAGCCGATCCAGCGTACCGATATCCGACCAATAGCCATGAAACACTTCGCCGTCGAGCAGCTGCTTGTTCATTGCCGCCCTAAGAATCGGTGCCAGCGCAATAAAATCGACTTTCATCCCGGAAAACAACTGCGGCTTCAACACGCTCAGTCCGGCAAACGTAAATTCGCCCTGTTCACTCACTAGCCCGTCATGCAGGCCAAAATCCCCCTTGGCATTGAACGCCGGGCTCGGTACAAGCGTTAAATGCCCCATTTTTCCGGAAGACTGTTGCAGTTGGCGTGCGGACTGCACCAAGCAGTTAAAGTCATAGTCACAGTAAACATCGCCGTTAATCAACAAAAACGGCTCTTCGCCCAGTTTCGGCAATGCATTAATAATCCCGCCGGCTGTTTCCAGCCCGCCTTCGGGTTCGGGCGAATAATCGATTTCCAGTCCCCAACGCTCCCCGCTTCCCAAGCCCTCTTCAATCTGCTTGCCGAGCCAGGCATGATTGATCACCACTTTACGGATTCCCGCGGCCGCCAATTTTCGCAGATGGTACTCAATCAAAGGCACGCCACACAGCGGTACCAGCGGTTTGGGAATTTTATCGGTCAAGGGACGCAGACGGTTGCCGCGTCCGGCGGCCAGAATCATCGCGCGCGGGACAAACTCTCCTGCACCGCTCATGAGGCCGCCTTGGATGAAGAGGCCGTTTGAAACTCGGCATTCAGTTTTTCCACTTGCGGAAGCCACTGGTCTTCGATCCAGCCGACCAGAGGGCGCATTTCCTTATAATCCGATCCGATGGAAGCGATATATTGCAAGGTCTGCGGAATATCGTGCAGATAACCTTCCTTTCCGTCTCGATGCCAGAGACGGGCAAAAATTCCGGAAGCCTTCAGGTGTCGCTGAATCCCCATCAAATCGAAAGCGCGCTGAAAATCGTTCCATTGCCCCTTATCCAGAACCTGGTGTTGACACAATTCCAGAAAGTAGGCTCGCAGCCACTCTTCAACCTGCTCCTGAGGCCAGGCGATGTAGCAGTCGCGCAACAAAGAGACGGCGTCGTAGGATAAAGGGCCCTTAACCGCATCCTGAAAATCGAGAATGCCCGGATTGCGTCCAGGCGCCAGCATCAGGTTGCGACTGTGATAGTCTCTATGCACATAAGTTTGCGGCTGCTGCAACGCAGAATCGATCAGACACTGCTTCATCTCCTGCCACTGCGCTTTCTGCAGTTTATCGAATTCGCGGGTCAGGTGTTTTTCGCCCAGCCAATCCGGAAACAGGTCCATTTCGCGGTTCAGCAGCGCGCTATCATAGCTCGGTAAATGCACTGCCTGCTGGCAAGTACGGCTCTGAAGCTGCACCAGAGCACTTAACGCCTGACGATAGAGCTCATCAACTCGGCTTTCATCAACATTTTGCAGTTCGTTCAGGTAAGTGGTTGACCCGAGATCGGTCAATAGCAGAAAGCCCTGTTGCAGATCCTGATCCAACACCTTAGGTACATTCAGACCGATTTCTTGCAGCGTCCGCGCCACATCGATAAAAGGCCGGCAGTCTTCATGCTGCGGCGGCGCATCCATAATAATCAGGCGATCATTGTGATATCCGAGTTCTTCGGAACTCGGCTCAGTAAAAGGCGCGGCCAACTCAATTCTGAAATAGCGTCGAAAACTTGCATCACTTGAAGCCGGTACCGGCTCGCTGAAAGTTCGTCCCTGTAAAATCGGCAACTGCTCAAGCCAATCACAAATCTGTTGAAATCTTTCGTCCATTAGTCGTTAATCCAGTTAAAATAGGCGATTCACGAATAATTCATTATTGTCTGCGTAATGTCAAATATCGGGCCTCATTTCCAACTGCATTCTATACCGCATTTAAAACGTAAAACGCTGGTCTGTACGCTCGCAGCCCTCGGCTTTGTCGGCGCAGCGCCCGTATATTCAGTAGAAGAATTCGCGGACAAAACGGAATTAACTGCGGAGCAGAAAGCCTGTCTGCCTGCGCTGATCACCCCGCGTCCGGAAGTCTGGCCGAAATCCGATCTGAGCGAGAAAGTCGGTCCGATGCAGGAAGACGAGGCTCTATTGAATCAACCGATCCGCATTCGCGCCGACGATCTACAGCAACAGGGCAAACAGTCTCTAAGCTTATCCGGCGATGTCGAACTCGAACATCCAAAAATCCGTATCTACTCCGATGATTTGCAAGTCGATCTTGAAAACAAGCGTGCACAGATGCAAGGCAATATCCGCCTGTTGCAGGAGCAGTTCAGCCTGACGGCACAACAGCTTGATATCGACGAGCAAAACCTGAAAATCGGCCCTAACCGCTATCAGATCATTCCCAGCCGGGCTTACGGTGAATCCGATGCCATAGAGGTCAACCAACAGAAACAGCGAGCCGAACTGAAATCGGCCAGTCTGACGACCTGTAAGCTGAACAGCAAAGGGAAAAAAGACTGGGATCTGCAAGCAAGGGAAATCGTGGTCGATCAGCAAAAGCAGCGGGTTATCGCCAGAGACGCGACCCTGAAGGTCAGGGAAATCCCGATTTTCTACAGCCCATACTTCGACTACCCTTTGAACGATCGTGCCAGCGGATTACTCTTCCCGGAAATCGGCTCTTACAAAGCGCTGAATAACGATGAACGCACCCAATACATCAAAATTCCGTACTATTTCGCGCTGGCGCCGAACTACGACGACACCGTGAATATCATCCCCATGTCGCAACAGGGACTGGCGCTGGACAATGAATTCCGCTACCTCGGAAACTTAAGCGGCAGCCGCCAGCGCTGGGAAGTCGAAACCAGCCTGTACCGCAGTGATGAAAGTTTGAGCGAAGCTGAAAACCCGCGCTGGCGTATGGTGGTCAATAATCAGCAGCAATGGGGCGAACATGTCAATGCCAGAATCAACTGGCACCAGACTTCGGACGCCAATGTCTACAATGACGCGCCGATCGATAAGGATTACACCAATGCGACCCGCGCCCCGCAGGAAATGCAGCTGAACTATCAAAGCGAACGTTTTTCCGCCCACGCACTCTACAGCGGTTACGAAAAGCTGATCAATTTTCAGAACAACTATGAGAAACGCCCGGAAGTCGGCATGCAATACCGGCAACCGCTTAATGCTTTGACGAACTCCGCTCTGCCGGGCGACCTGGACTGGTATTTCAACAGTCAGGTCACCGACTTCCGCCTCAAGGAAACCGATACCTCGCGTGCGGAAGGGATGCGCTGGCACAATCAGAGCGGATTACGCTACCAGCAAAGAAAAACTTACGGCCAGTTCAATGCCCAGCTTAACGCCTATTACAGCGATTACCAACTGGACAACAGCGTCGTGGAAAGTGAAGAACGCTTTATTCCGCAAGCGGTAATCGACGGCGGACTGATTTTTGACCGACCTGTTTCGGTCGCCGGGAAGACCTATACCCAGACGCTGGAACCGCAGATCCAATATCTGTACACCGCTTACCGCGAACAGAATCAGCTGCCGCTTTTCGATTCCGCGCTGCGCAGCCCTGATTTCAGCAACCTCTTCGCGCTGAACCCTTACGTGGGTTCCGATCGCATTGCCGACACCCATCAGGTCAGTGTTGCATTGAGCAGCCATTTTATCGACGCCAGCGGCAAGGAACGCCTGAATCTCGGTATCGGTCAACTGTACCGTTTCACAGAATCCAAAGTGCTTGCCGAGGATGGTTTCAACGGCGACAGCGGAGCGTCGGATATTTATACCAAAGCGCAGCTGAATCTGGATGCCTTGCGCCTGCACTCGACGCTGGTGTTCGACCCGCAGCAAAAAGAGTTTACCGCCAGCAGCAACCGCGTTTTCTGGCAAGTCAACGAGCGTAACGAGCTGTTTATCAACCACATTAAAATGGATCAGACCTCCTCGCAGGCAAACGAAAGCCTGATGCTGGGCGGTTATTCCAAGCTGAATCAGAACTGGCAGATGAGTCTGGTCACGAATTATGACCTGGATTTAAACCAGACTGTTGAGTCACAATTGAGTCTGCGATTCGACAGCTGCTGTTGGGCGGTTTCTGCAACAGCGGAACGCACACAACTGGCAAATGATTTGTATAATGACAGCATTCAATTTCAGTTCGAATTCAAAGGACTCAGTAATAACGACCAGTCTTTGAAGAAGAACTTGAGCAACCTATTTAACTTTTAGTGATACATGATGAAATCAAAACTTAATTCCACCCTGCTTTCCCTATTGACGCTGTTTGCCATCGGCGGCCCTGTCAGTGCGGTTCACGCTGCCGAAACACCGGTAAACTCTCAGGACGCATTGGTCGACAGCATCGTTGCGGTGGTCAATGACCGCATTATTCTCAAAAGCGAACTGAACGCCAAATTACTGGAACAAGCAGAACAGCTGAAAAGCCAGAATATTTCGGTACAGGATGTTGACGCCCTGCGTGAGCAAGTTCTGGATAGTTTGATTTTACAAGCCGTACAGCTAAGCCGCGCCGAACAGATCGGCCTGAAGATTTCCGATCAGGAACTCAACCAGCAGATGGAAAAAGTCGCCGCGCAAAACAATCTATCGCTACTCGAATTGCGCAACCGCCTGAATCTGGAAGCGGACAACGGCTTCAACCGTATTCGCGACAAAATCCGCAACCAGATGATTATCCAGAAACTGCGCCAGAAAGAAGTGGTCAGCCGCGCTCAGGTGACCGAGAGCGAAATCAACAACTATCTAAAACGAATGACGCTGGCGAACAAGTATCGTGAAATCGAACTGCAGCACATCCTGATCGCCCTGCCGGAATCGGCAACCCAGCAGCAACGCCGCGACGCACTGCAAAAAATAACGCAACTGCGTCAACGTATTGTTCAGGGTGAAGATTTTGCTCAGTTGGCGGTACGCTATTCAAACGGCGCCAAGGCGCTCGATGGCGGGAACCTCGGCTGGATGAAAGACAGCGAAGTGCCGACCTTTTTCGCAAAACCGGTCGAACAGTTGTCTCTGGGCCAGGTCAGTCAGGTAATTCAAAGTCCGAGCGGCTTCCACCTGATTAAAATCGCCGATGAACGTCAGGCGGGAACCCAAAAAGTGGACGAATACCACCTGTACCGCTTCCTGATCCTGAGTGACGATGCCATGCAACAATCCGAAGCGCCGCAATCTCTACAGAGCGTCGTCGCCAACATCAAGAGCCTTGAAGATTTCGAAGCCCTGAACCAGACCTATTCCGATATTCCGGAAGAGGTCAACGCCGACAGCGATATGGGCTGGCGGGCACAAGAGGAACTCGCCCCCGAACTGCAGAGTATTGTTGCCACACTGGATATCGGCCAGGCAACCCAGCCGATCGCCACCGATCGCGGCTGGCTGATCTATTATCTGGATGCGGTACGCTCGGTCAGTGAAGATGCTGCGGACAAGAAAGAACAGGCCGCCCGTGCGGTGCGTATGCGTAAGGCCAACGAGATGTTTGATCTTTGGTTACGCCGTCTGAGAGACGAAGCGTTCGTACGCATTAATTTATAATTCAGTACATACGCTTGATCAATCCAAGACCAGAGCGCGCAACCGCGCTTTGGTCTTTGTTTTTTATTCAGGCGCATGAAAACAAATTTCAATAAAATTTTGAACAGGATAATTGAGTGACTGCACGATTTGTCATTACTTCAGGGGAACCGGCCGGAATCGGTCCGGATTTGGTACTGCAACTGGCGCAACAGGACTGGCCGATCGAACTGGTTGTTCTCGCCGACAAATCCCTGCTCCAGCAAAGATCGGCCATGCTTGGCTTGGAAGTGAAAATAATCGATTACGATCCCGAGCAACCTGCACAGCCAAGCCGCGCAGGTACCTTGCTGATCGAACAGATCGACCTGCCGCAGGCTGTCGAAACCGGCAAGCTGAACCCGATCAATGCCCGCTATGTCATTCAAATGCTCAAGCGTGCAATCAACGGCTGCATGAATAAAGAGTTTGCCGCCATGGTCACCGGACCGATTCACAAAGGCGTAATTAACGATGCCGGCCTGAAATTCAGCGGCCACACCGAAATGCTTGCCGAAGTCAGCGGTACCAAACAGGTCGTAATGATGCTGGCGACTCCGGGATTGCGCGTTGCGCTGGTTACAACCCACCTGCCGCTCAAGGACGTGCCGGAAGCGATCACGCAACCTTTGCTGACCGATATTCTGAGTATCACCCATGATTCCCTGAAGAATCAATTTGCCATCGACGACCCGCGCATCCTGGTTACCGGCCTGAACCCGCACGCCGGCGAAGACGGTCATATGGGCCGCGAGGAAATCGACGTCATTAAACCGGTTCTGCACAAACTTGGCGAGAGCATGAACGTCCAGGGACCTTACCCGGCGGACACCCTGTTTACACCGAAATATCTGCAACAGGCCGATGCGGTAGTGGCCATGTATCACGATCAGGGACTGCCGGTATTGAAGCACATGGGCTTCGGCAACGCGGTCAACATCACTTTGGGTCTGCCGTTTGTGCGCACCTCGGTTGACCACGGCACCGCGCTGGATCTGGCCGGAACCGGTAAAGCGGATATCGGCAGTTTCCACTACGCGATCGAAGTCGCCATGCAGATGACTCAGCAGGTTTAAATATTATGGCTAAAGCCCCAAACAAGCGTCGCGAAGCCGGCAGCGGACACAAACATAAAAAGCAGTTCGGGCAAAACTTCCTGAATAACAGTCGTATTATCGACCGGATCGTCGCGGCAATCCGTCCGCAGGCACAGGATCATATGGTTGAAATCGGCCCCGGCGAAGCGGCCTTGACCGAACCTTTGATCAAGACGGTTTCCCATCTGGACATTATCGAAATCGATAATGATCTGATCGGCCCGCTAAAAATCCGTTTCGCCTGCGAACCGGCGTTTCATCTGCATCACACCGATGCATTGACGTTCAATTATTCGACGCTGCTTAAGGCGGCCGACGAACAACTGCGAGTTGTCGGAAATCTGCCTTACAACATCTCCAGCCCGCTGATGTTCCACCTTCTTAGCTATGCCGACAACATCCGCGACATGCACTTTATGCTGCAAAAAGAAGTGGTCGACCGGATTTGCGCCCAGCCGGGAAGCAAAACCTTTGGCCGCCTCAGCGTGATGATGCAGTACTACTGCAAAACCGAACATCTATTCGATGTCGGACCGGAAAACTTCACTCCGCCGCCGAAGGTCGATTCGGCGATTGTGCGCCTACTGCCATACAAAGAAAAGCCTCTGCTGGCAGACGACGAAACCCTATTCGAAAAATTCGTTAAGCAGTGCTTCGCCCTCAAACGCAAAACCTTGCGCAACAACCTTAAAGGCTGGCTGGAGAGTGAACAGATTGAGTCCTGTGGCATCAACCCTTCGGCTCGCGCCGAGACACTGCAATTAGCGGATTTTGTTACCCTGTGTAACTATTACCGAAAAACCCTGAACACATAATCTGATCCATGAAAAACACCTATATCATCGGCGACCTGCAAGGCTGTTTTGACGAGCTGCAACAGCTACTCGGAAAAATCAATTACCGACCGGAAGAAGACTGCCTGTGGTTTGTCGGCGATCTGATTAACCGTGGACCGAAATCGCTGGAGTGCCTGCGTTTCGTCAAAGCGCTCGAAGAACAGGGGAAAGCGAAAACCGTACTCGGCAACCATGATTTTCACCTGCTGGCGGTCTATT
The DNA here is from genome assembly GCF_017571475.1 of Thiomicrorhabdus sp. 6S3-12. Lineage (GTDB taxonomy): Bacteria > Pseudomonadota > Gammaproteobacteria > Thiomicrospirales > Thiomicrospiraceae > Thiomicrorhabdus. The sequence continues at coordinate 30,435 of NZ_JAGETW010000001.1, forward strand.
CCGGGCTGGTAACTTTCCTGAGTAAATCCGATACCATTCAGCCGATACTGGATGCGCCGGACGCCGATGAACTCGTAGACTGGCTGCGCAAACAACCGTTAATGATTCGCCACCCGCAACACAACGCGGTCATGGTTCACGCCGGAATTCCGCCGCAGTGGAGTATTGAAGAGGCGCTGCAGTTCGCTGCCGAAGCACAGGTTCCGCTGCTCGGTGATGACTGGCAGACATTCGTACGCGAAGAACTGTTTGGCTCGGAAGACACGTCCTGGGATCCGCAGATGTCCGGCTGGCCGCGAATCCGTTACATTATCAATGCCTTTGCCCGCATGCGCTATTGCGATAAAAAAGGCACGCTCAACTTTAAACTCAAAGGCAGCCCGAAAAAAGTTAAAAAACTCAAACAGAGTGAGCCAGACCTTAAGGGAATCAAACCCTGGTTCAAATTCAAAAAACGTAAAAGTCTGGGAACGGAGATATTTTTCGGACACTGGTCGACGCTCGGCGAAGTGGACAAACACGATGTCCACTCGACTGATACCGGCTGCCTGTGGGGAGGCAGCCTAACCGCTTACCACCTTGAAAGCGGTCAAAGACTCTGCATCGACTGTCAGCAGCAGATGGCGCCAAAAGGATCAAATTAAGCGATTTTACAGGCAAACCGTTACAGAAAACGCCGATTAAGGTATTCTTATTGCTTAAAGAAAACTCAGAAAATTCTTACCAGGGCAATATTTACGAGGACAGCGATTAACTATGCCGCAGAAGAAAATGGCTACGGATGCCAAGGCCGCTTATAAGCAGACCGCCGAACAAGAGACGAATTCGCAACCGCTTCCCGACCCGAACGAGTTACTGGATCGCCTTCAGGCGGTGAATTGCGAACAGTACGATGTTGATAAGCTGGCCGAACTCTATAAAGGACAGAAAGTCTGGTACTCGGCGCTGGCGATTCCGGTCAGTACACTGGTTCTGACCGTGTTTACGCTGATCGGCGCTTTCGTATTCGACCAGCCGATTATCAGCTTTATTGTCGCGGCCGCCCTTTTATACTGGATCGCCAGCATGATCGACGGCCAGCAGAAGCATATCCCGCTACAGGCCCGCAACGAGATCATCCAGCGAATTGCCGCGACCGAAGGTGAACAGGGACTGGTTCCGCACTTTAAAGATTTTCTTCCGAAACGTTATCGCCATCTGTGGCAATCCCTGCGAAAAGGCAACTATATTTATATCGACCAATATGTTCAGGCGGTGATGCTACTTCAGAAGCAGATCGAACGGGATAAATTCATTAAATTCTGGTACCTCAAATACCCGCACACAGCGCCGGAGGCAGAGGAAGAAGAACATCCTTTCGCGGACATTATCGGCAACCAGAATCCTTCCTGAGACTTAATGCCCGCCGCCGCATTTTGGCGAGGCGGGAATTGCTTCCCCCTTAGCCATCCACTCTTCAGGCGTATAGGTATGCAACGCCAAAGCATGGAATTGCGGCATCAGGTCTGACAAAACCTTATACACCGCCTGTTGACGTTTTACGCGTGTCAAATCGACAAAATCCTCGCTGACCAGCGTCAGTTTGAAGTGCGACTCACTCGCCGGCCCGGCATGCATATGGCTCTCGTTATCCAGCTGCATAAAGCTGATCGCAAAATTCTCTTCAATGGCTGTTTCGATTTGTTGCTGCAAAGACATAAATCCTTCCCAAGTAATATAAAAATCAATTCAAAAAGAGATTATAAAGAATCGAAGCGTGAATGGGTCAGCCTATGTTCATAGATAGACACTGCATAATCCCGCTTCAACTCAGTATAATAACGAACACCTAATTCAAAACATAACTGCCTTTATTTGGAGTCAATATGTCCCTCTCCCACAAATTCATGGCCCTTGGACTTGCATTAAGCCTTAGCTTCCCTGCACTGGCGAGCGACGTCCCTGCCGCTAAAAGCACCTTTCAATTAAAACCGGTTCCGGAACTTCAGGATCCGCCAAGCGACCGTTTTCCCGGAGACCCGGCCGAGCACAAAGCGGTCTATATGTGGAATAAAGCAGATCAGGACTATCAGATCGGCATCCTAAACTCGATTCAGGCAATGATTAAAAAATACGGTGACAATGTCGAGATCGCCGTCGTCGCCATCGGACCTGGGCTGCATGTATTGGCTAAAGAGCCGCAACGTAAAGTCGACCAGCTGATTTATGATCGTGTCGAAGGTTTCGCCAAAGACTATAACGTACGCTGGATTGCCTGCGGGAATACCATGAATACTATCCACTGGGAGCACTCCGATATGCGTCAGTTCGCCGAATATTCCGAGGTCGGTGCGGCAGCCTTAATGGAGTTGCAGGAAGAAGGTTACAAACTCCTAGTCTGGTAACGCCTAGAAACGCAAAAGAGCACAAAGCCGGTTAGGATTTAACCGTAATGTGCTCTTTTTTATTTCGGAACCGGCTATTTTTTCTCTGACTGCATAGCCATCAGCTGATCCAGCTTCGTATGCAGCGACTGCATCTCGTCCTGAACGCGTTTTTCAAACGATTCGTGCTCCTCAAGCGTCAGCCCCATCTTTTCCGCTTCCATTTTTTTGTGTTCTTCAGCCAAGACATCGACTACGATTCCGATCATCATATTCAGGAACACGAACGCTGAGAAGAAAATAAACGAAATGTAATACATCCAGCTCAGACTGTACACCGCCATGGTTTCGTACATAACATCGGTCCAATCCTCGAAAGTCGCAACGCGGAACAGTGTCAGCAGCGAAATCCCCAAATCACCCCACAGGCCCGGATTGATCTGCGAGAACAGCAGGTTGCCGATTACGGCATACAGATAAAAGATAATGAACATCAGTAAGGCGACATAGCCCATTCGCGGTAAGGCCGTAATCAACGCCGTCACCAGCACGCGCAATTCCGGTATAAAAGAGATCAAACGCATGACACGGAAAAGACGCAGCATTCGTGCTATCAGTGCATATTCCGTCGAGTCCATCGGAATCAAACTGACCACGACAATCACGAAGTCAAAGACATTCCAACCTTTCTTGAAAAAGTTCAGCAACCGATCCTCGGCCGCCATTCGGATCATAATCTCAACCAGAAAAAACAGCGTAACGGCATAGTCCAGTGTTAAAAGAATCGACTCATACAGCGGGTCAAGCTGATAAGTTCGAATACCGATCATCAGCGATGAAAAGATAATCACCGTAATAACAAAAATCTCGAAAAGTTTGTTATCACGAACCATTTGAAATCGTCGTTGAAAACCGTTCCAGGTCATATTCATGCTCACTATAAAAACTGATAAATTAAACTTATAGGCTAATCAGGCGGTATTTTACTGCAAATATTGCCCAGGTGTTCACCTTTGAAATTGCTAGAATAACTATTTCGAATACGATCAGAATGGAGTAACAAACTATGTCAAAAATTACAGTCATCGGACAGGGAGAGTGCGAATTTGACGGGCAATTTTCAATGCTGGAAGCATTGGACGAAAACGGCTTTGACATGCCGTACAGCTGTCGCGGCGGAAACTGCGGTGCCTGTCGCGTCAAACTGGTTTCCGGAGAGGTAGAAGAGATCCAAACGCCAATCTACGAAACCGGGGAAGGCGAAATTCTGACCTGTAGCGTGATTCCGCTAAACGATGTTGTTATCGAACTGCTGTAGTCGGCAAATAGAACTCCGACACGCTTGAACAGAAAAGATAAAACCCCGCCGGAAATCCTTTTCCGACGGGGTTTATCTGTTTCAGCGGCCGGATAAAAATCCGGCCTGCAACTTGATTAAATCTTACTTGATTTTAGCCAGCTGCTTCTCTAGAACAGTTTTTGGAAGTGCAATGTAACCGTCTTTTTCTACATCTTCCTGACCTTTCTTAGAAAGAACCAGCTTCAAGAATTCCTTAACTACCGGCTCAAGCTCTTTGTTAGGCGCTTTGTTTACATAAACATAAAGTAGACGAGACAGAGGATAAGTACCGTTTACCGCATTTTCAGGCGTCGCTGCTACAAAAGGCTTACCGTCTTTCTTCGCTAGAGGAACCGCTTTAACACCCGCTGTTTTGTAACCGATACCAGAGTAACCGATACCGTTGATTGATGCTGAAACCGACTGAACAACAGAAGCAGAACCAGGCTGTTCGTTTACAGAAGATTTGTAGTCACCTTTACAAAGTGCTTTCTTCTTGTAGTAACCGTAAGTACCGGAAACCGAGTTACGACCGTAAAGCTGGATAGACTTGGCAGCCAGATCCCCTTCAACACCCGCCTGACCCCAAGTAGCGATATCTTCTTTCGCGCCACACTTACGTGTAGAAGAGAAGATTGCATCAACCTGAGGAATCGTCAAACCTTTGATTGGGTTATCTTTGTGTACGTAAACCGCTAGTGCATCGATCGCAACCGCAACTGGAGTTGGCTTATAACCATGCTTCTCTTCGAACATCGCGATTTCTTTGTCTTTCATCTTACGGCTCATTGGACCGATGTTTGACGTGCTTTCAGTCAGAGCTGGAGGCGCAGTAGAAGAACCCGCCGCCTGAATCTGAATGTTAACGTTCGGATAAGTACGTTTGAACTCTTCCGCCCATAGCGTCATCAGATTCGCAAGGGTATCGGAACCGACAGAAGAAAGGTTACCGGAAATACCAGAAACTTTCTGATACTCAGGTAGATCATCTACAGCGTAAGCGCTCGCTGGAACAAAAGAAGCAGCAGCAATACCCATTGCTAGAAGAAGGCTTGATTTTTTCATTGGAAACTCCAGGTAAGTGAAATCAATTTGCTTAAAAAGTGATCCAAATTATAGGTAGGCTCTGTAACCCCCTCTTGACATAAATATGACATTCACATGACAAACAAAAAGGAAACATTCTTGACCCAAACCCTATAAATCCGTGCGTTCAAACGCTCCCTTGTTCTTTCCGGCCGGATCAGAGCGCCGTTTCATAGCGCTAATGGAAAATCGCTCAATGACAAATTTTGCCCTGCTAAGCTATTCAGCTTCAATTTTCTGTAACATTTCTTCTTAATTGGAAGAAAAATTCTATACAATTCCCCAGACTGATAAACACATAAAAAATCGGAAGGCCTTATGGATTTTCGCGATATACATGACTTGGAAAACGCCACAACCAAAAGCCGAAAAGAGATGTTCCGTTTCGGAACGGCGATGCTCTTTATCGTCTTAATCATTCTTTTCACCTCAAACATGCAAATCGGAACCGGTACGGTCAGCACCGAACTGGTCATTGCCGCCATGATCGGCGGATATATGGCATTGAATATCGGTGCCAATGACGTCGCCAACAATGTCGGCCCGGCCGTCGGCTCGAAAGCGCTGACATTGACCGGAGCAATCATTATCGCCGCGATTTTCGAATCGGCGGGCGCGTTGATTGCCGGCGGGGATGTCGTCAGCACCATTAAAAAAGGCATTATCGACCCGGCATTGATCGGTGACGCCGATACCTTTATCTGGCTAATGATGTCCGCACTGCTTGCCGGAGCCGTCTGGCTAAACCTGGCAACCGCGCTCGGCGCTCCGGTTTCTACCACCCACTCGATTGTCGGCGGTGTTCTCGGTGCGGGGATTGCAGCCGCCGGTTGGAATATCGCCAACTGGGATCAAATGAGTGCCATCGCCGCCAGCTGGGTGATTTCCCCGGTTATCGGCGGCTTGATCGCCGCGGCCTTCCTTATGTGGATAAAAAAATCCATTACCTATAAAGAAGACATGCTCGAGGCCGCCAAAAGGGTGGTGCCGATTTTAATCGCGATCATGGCCTGGGCATTTTCAACCTACCTGATTTTAAAAGGTCTGAAAAAGGTCTGGAAAACCGACTTTATCACCGCCCTGCTTATCGGCCTTGCCATCGCCAGTGTCGTCTACCTGATGGTTAAACCGATGATCGCCCGTCAGGCCAGATTCCTCGACAGCAGCAAAGCAAGCATTAACCAGTTGTTCACCATGCCGTTGATCTTTGCCGCAGCTCTACTGAGCTTTGCGCACGGCGCCAACGACGTCGCTAACGCGGTCGGTCCGCTGGCGGCGATCAACGATGCCCTGCAAAGTCACGAAGTCTCCACCAAAGCCGAAATCCCTCTATGGGTCATGGTAATCGGTGCCTTGGGGATCTCACTGGGACTAATGCTTTTCGGCCCGAAACTGATCCGTACCGTCGGATCGGAGATCACTGAACTGGATCAGATGCGAGCCTTTTCGATCGCTATGGCGGCCGCCATTACCGTAATCGTTGCCTCCCAGCTCGGATTACCGGTAAGTTCGACGCACATCGCCGTTGGTGCCATTTTCGGTGTCGGTTTCCTGCGTGAATATCTGAAGCGCAGCTATGCCAAAGCGATTCAGGAGATCAAGGATCACCATCAGGGTGAAGATGAGCAGGAAGTCAACGAATTCATCAACCGCTTCTCTAAAGCTTCGGTTCCGGAGAAAAAGGTGATGCTGGCTCAATTAAAAGAGAAGAAAGCTGAAGTTGAATTAAGCAAAAAAGAACGCAAATCGCTGAACAAGGTATATCAGAAAGAGTTGGTTAAACGCTCGGCCTTTTTGAAAATCGTTGCCGCTTGGGTGATTACCGTTCCGGCCTCTGCCCTGCTGGCCGCTTTCCTTTTCTTTGCTATCCGCGGAATGATGCTGCCGTAAGACAAATGATTTCGACCGGATAAAATAAAACCCGCTTAATGCGGGTTTTATTTTGTCTGTTGATGATTCCTGCCGGAGTTTCAACACCCCTGGTGATGCCTCTGGCGGCTGCACCAGACTCTCAGGCAGATTTCGTCAGGCATCCTTCTGCCCCTGAATCACCCGATTAAGTGCAAAACTGCAACCGAAAGTACTGCCAACACCCGGCATACTGCTCACCTCCAGGTGAGAGTCGTGCTTATCCAGAACATGCTTAACAATCGCCAATCCCAGCCCTGTACCACCGGTCACCCGCGAGCGGTCTTTATCAACACGGTAAAAACGCTCGGTCAGACGTGGAATATGTTCCGGAGAAATCCCCAACCCCTGATCGGAGACACTGAAGTGCGCACCCTCGTCATCGACATACCAGCGCACGCTTACCTCCCCGCCATCCGGCGAGTAGCGGATCGCATTTGACAGCAGATTCATAAATACGCTTTTCAACGGCTCCGGCATACCTTTTATCATCAACCCCGGAGTAATTTCGAATTTCAGCTTATGTCCGGCCGACGCCAACTGATCGACTTCGGCTTTTAGCTGCTCGAGAATTTTCGGCACATCGACTTCTTCCTGTTTGGCATTAATCGATCCCGCTTCGATTGAAGAAAGCGTCAAAAGATCCTCGATGATTGCACGCATCCGAACGGTCTGATTACTCATATGTTCTAAAGGTGTATCCCACTGCGGGTCGTGCGGCATATCGGTTAACAACTCCAGATAACCGTGTAATACGGTCAAAGGCGTGCGCAATTCATGCGAAGCATTCGCCACAAAATCACGGCGAATCTGCGCCAACTGATAGAGCTCGGTAATATCCGTAGCGATCAACAAACGGTGATTTTCAAAATAATTGATGATCTTGACTTCAAAAATCCGCGACTGATCCAGGGTCAGAGTAATGGCCCGACGGTAGTCGCCGGATTTCAGATATTCGAGAAAATCCGGCTGGCGAAGAATCGCTTCAATCCGGCGCCCGACATCCTGGCGAAGCAGTCCAAGCATTCGCGTTGCAGGCTCGTTAAGCCATTCGATATAGTGATTCTGGTCGATCGAAACCACCGCCGAGGGCAGTAACATCGAAGCCGCCTTGAACTGCTCGGATTTATAGAAGTTCAGATCCGCATGTTTTTCCAGAGCGCGCTGCTTCTTCGAAACCTGGTAGGAGACTTCGCTCCACAAGCCGGTCAACGGCGGATGCGCATCGATACTGGTGCCTTGAATCCATTTTTCGAAACGCCGGACGCTCCATAAATGACGACCGATATACAAAACGACAAAACCGGCTGAGGTTAAATACCACCAGCCGGTCAGCCAGGCAAAGCCGAAAGCGAGCCAGAGCGCCCCGATAACCCAGGTCAGCTCGCGTTTAATTCCACTTGATAACAATCAGCTTATTCCTCAACAACTGAAAAACGATATCCCGAACCACGAATGGTCTGAATGTAATTATCGACTCCGACGGGCTCCAGAAGCTTGCGCAGGCGACGAATATGCACATCGACGGTACGCTCTTCGACCACGACATTCAGTCCCCAGACCTGATCTAGCAACTGAGTTCGAGAAAACACCCGGTTCGCATGCGACATAAAAAAGTTAATCAACTTAAATTCGGTCGGCCCCAACTTAAGTTCTTCGCCATCGACATAGAAACGGTGACTTTCAATATCCATACACATACGACCGGCAATAATCTGCTGCCCGTCGTTCGCACCGACAGCACCATGCTGGCGGCGGAGAATAGCGTTCACACGCGCAACCAAGGCACGCGGAGAGAAAGGTTTGACGACATAATCATCCACTCCGGCATCAAATCCCTGAACCTGAGCTTCTTCCTCGCCCCGTGCAGTCAGCATGATAATCGGCATATCGCGCGTCTGTTCATTCTGACGCAGTTTCTGCGCCATGGTGACTCCGGAAATCCCCGGCAACATCCAATCCAACAGAATCAAATCCGGCGTTTTGTCCAAAGCCAGGCGCATACCTTGCTCAGCATTGTCCGCTTCTTCTACCCAAAAGCCCGACGAACTTAAAGTAAATTTAAGCATATCGCGAATTGCGGCTTCATCTTCGACGATGAGAATAGTTTTTTGACTCAAACCTCTTCTCCAAACAGTAATATAACGTCTCTATTTTTGAGACAAAAGTTTCGCCATCGCCTCTTCGTCAAGATTTCGTATATCCTGACCCTTAACCAGATAAGCGACGCTTTCACCAATATTCAAGGCATGATCGGTAATACGCTCGGCGGCACGAACGGCCATCAGCATACGCAACTGCAAATCGACCTTATCGGCACTGTCGGAAACAAGCAATTCACTTTTGATCGACTCAACCGCCTGATTCAAAACTTCATCCATACGCTCCTCTTCGTGATAGATCGACATCACATCGGACGTGTCCAAACGAGAGAAGCCATTCAATGCGGTCTTGATCATCTGGCTGCTTGCCAGCATCAGCTGGCGCAGAAAATTATAAGCCGGCATAGTGGTACAGTCACCACCAATAGTACATTGTTCCAGCGCCATTTTAGCAATTTTAACCGCTTCGTCGCCCATACGCTCCAGATCCATAGCAATGCGAATCGCCATTACAATCAGTCGTAAATCAGACGCGGTCGGCTGCTGTCGAGCCAGAACCGTCGAGCAGAGACGATCGATCTCCATCTCGCCACGGTTAATGTTTTCATCCTGTTTAATGGCATCTTTCGCCAATTCAACATCGTTGCTTTCCAATGCACGATTCAAATCCGCCAGCTGCTGTTCAACCAGGCCGCCCATTTCCAGAACTTCATTAAACAGAGCTTCAATATTGCGGTTCATCTGCTCTGAAATATGCTTGTTAAATTCATCACGATTCATAGGTTTCTCCTCCCGCTAAAATTAACCGTAACGGCCGGTAATGTAATCTTCGGTACGCTTCACCTGCGGATTGGTAAACAGTGTATCCGTATCAGTATATTCAATCAGTTCGCCCATATACATAAAGGCCGTGTAATCCGACACACGAGCCGCCTGTTGCATATTGTGGGTAACGATCAGAATAGTAAAATCTTTCTTCAGCTCGAAAATCAGCTCTTCAATCGCCAGCGTTGAAATCGGATCCAGCGCCGAAGTCGGTTCGTCCAGAAGCAGAACTTCCGGCTTGATCGCGATCGCGCGGGCGATACACAGACGCTGCTGCTGACCACCGGACATCCCCAGTGCATTATCATTCAGGCGATCCTTGACCTCTTCCCACAATCCGGCACCCTTAAGCGCCCACTCGACGCTTTCATCCAGCACGCGCTTATCTTTAATACCCTGCAGACGTAAACCGTAACAGACGTTCTCATAGATCGACTTCGGAAAAGGATTCGGCTTCTGGAACACCATACCGACACGACGGCGCAAAGCGGCAACATCCATCCCTTTGGCATACATATCGTCGCCATGCAGAGTCATTTCCCCTTCCACACGGACAATATCGATCAGATCGTTCATGCGGTTAAAACAGCGCAACAAGGTTGACTTACCGCACCCGGAAGGGCCGATAAATGCGGTTACGCGGTTTTCCGGCAATTTCATCGATACATTGGATAATGCCTGCTTATTACCGTAGTACAGGTTCCAGTCATTGACTTCAATCGCAACCTTTTCGTCCTCCAAACGAAGATTACGGCTGTCGCGATCCATTGTAATGCTGACGTTATTTTCACTCATAATTTAACCCTTCTAGCCAACTCCGTTGGCAAATTTAAATCTGTATTTACTTTAAATATGCTCAATTTACCCACTGAATTGGCTTAATTATCCAGTGCCTTATATTTCTCACGCAGGCGGTTACGAATTGAAATCGCCCCTAAGTTCAAACCGACAATAATCAGCACCAGCAATAGCGAAGTGGCGTAAACCAAGGGCTGAGACGCTTCGACGTTCGGGCTTTGGAAGCCGACATCATAAATATGGAAACCCAGGTGCATAAATTTACGGTCCAGATGCACAAACGGCGCAATGGTATCAACCGGCAGTTCCGGAGCCAGCTTCACCACACCGACCAGCATCAGCGGCGCAACCTCACCGGCCGCACGCGCAACCGCCAGAATCAGACCGGTCATAATCGCCGGAAGCGCCATCGGAAGAACAATCTTGCTGATCACCTCAATCTTGGTTGCCCCCAGCGCCAATCCGCCCTCACGCAACGCACGCGGGATTCGGGAAAGTCCTTCTTCAGTCGAAACGATCACCACCGGAAGCGTCAACAGCGCCATAGTCAGTGAAGCCCACAGCAGACCCGGCGTTCCGAAAGTCGGACTCGGCAAAGCATAACCGTAGAACAGCTCGTCAATCGAGCCCCCCAGGATATAGACAAAGAAACCAAGACCGAAAATACCGAATACGATCGAAGGAACCCCCGCCAAGTTGTTAATCGAGATTCGCACCATACGCAGAACCGGGCCGTCTTTGGCGTATTCACGCATATAAACCGCTGCGACCACACCCATAGGCGTAACCAGAATGGTCATAATCAACACCATCGTAATGGTACCGATCATCGCCGGGAAAATACCGCCTTCGGTATTGGCTTCACGCGGATCCTCGGTCAGGAAACGCTTGATACCGTGGAAAAAGAAGCCCAGCTTATCGGCCAGATTCATTTCGTTCGGCTGCCAGTATTCAACGATATTTTTCACCGGAACATTCAGCGTCTGACCGCCACTGACGGTCATCGTCAATTCACCCAGTGTTTTCTGCAGCTGATAAAGCTCTTGCGTCTGTGCCTGGTACTCGCGGAACTGCTGATCCAAGGCCGCGCGTTCATCTTTCATAAGCTGCGCTTTTGCATCTGTCCAGTCGCCGTCGGCTTGCAGACGTTTTTCTTCAAGTCGCAGTTGTTCGATTTTATAATTGATCAAACCGATATCGCCCTTTTCGATCGACTTGATCTCGTCATGCAGGCGTTTGCCCTCTGCAACCTGTTTGGCAAGCGCTGCCTGCAAGTCCGAACCGCTGAAGGTTTCGTCCGCGACTTTCAGGCTCTGATACCAGCCATAAACATTACCGTACTCATAGCGCTCGATGACCACCGCATCCTGAGCAATTTTCGGCTCGTCGCTGACCAGTTCGTCACTGCTTAACCAACGAAAATCAATACCATACAGATCACGGTTACCGACCTTGATCAGAAGCTGAGGAATTTCCTGAGGGGCCTGACCTTCTCCGGCAGAAACCTCTTTCATTTTGCTGTCGCGCAACTCACCGACAACTCGCTCGATCTCTTTTCCGTTTTGCAACTGATATTCATACACCTCATGCGGCCAGAAATGCACCAGCCCCTTATAGGTGATCATTGAAAACAACCCGAATACCAGCACGACGCTCAACGCCACCATAGCGGAGCTCATCCAGATCCAGTGTTCGCCTTTTTTGAACCATTCTCTCATTATGAAAATCCTTATAGTGAACCGTACTTGCGGCGCATACGCTGGCGAACCACTTCGGCAAGCGTGTTAAAGAAGAAAGTAAAGATAAACAGAACCAGTCCGGACAGGAACAAGACGCGATAATGCGAACTGGCCACCTCCGCTTCCGGCATTTCAACCGCCAGGTTCGCAGATAGCGTACGCATCCCTTCAAACAGGTTGGCGTTCATCAGCGGCGTGTTACCCGAAGCCATCAGTACGATCATCGTCTCACCGACACCACGACCGAAGCCAAGCATGATCGCCGAGAAAATCCCCGGGGATGCGGTCGGGATCACGACACCGACCAGAGTCTGCCAGCCGGAAGCACCCAGCGCCAAAGAACCGTTGACCAAATAGGAAGGCACGTTATAAATCGCATCTTCAGCAACCGAGAAAATCGTCGGAATCAACGCGAACCCCATAGCAAAACCGATTACCATCGCGTTACGCTGATCAAAATCGATGCCCGCAGAATAGGTTAACCAGTGACGCATATCACCGTTGAAGAAAGCGTTCTCCAGCGGCGAGCTCAACTGCAGCGCAAACCAGCCAAGGAAGATAATGACCGGGATCATCAATACCGCTCGACGACCGACCGGTACTTTCTGGCGAATCGCTTTCGGCAGTTTGGTCCAACCATAGCCAAACAGAATAATACCCAACGGTAAGACGACAAATATCGCAAAGAACCCGGGAAGATTCGCTTCCATATGCGGAGCCAACCACAGACCGGCCAGGAACCCGAGAATAACTGTCGGCAAGGCCTCGATCATTTCCACCGAAGGCTTGACCCATTGACGGGTCTGGCGATCCATAAAGAATGCAGTGTAGATCGCCGCCAGAATCGCAATCGGCACGGCAAACAGCATTGAATACAGCGCGGCTTTGATCGTGCCCCAGGTAAGCGGCATCAAGGAAAACTTCGGCTCAAAATCCGAGCTGGCCGATGATGACTGCCACGTATAAGACGGCTCTTCATAACCTTCATACCAGACCTTACCCCACAGACTTTCAAGCGAAACGTCCGGGTGTTCGTTCTCGATCATATAATGAACAAGGTCGCCCTTAGCCGTCTCGACCAATGCGCCGTTAGCGCGCGGAGCCATAACGACGCGAGTCAGAGAGACGTCCGCCGCCTGCTCGGTTCCCAAATAACGATGGGCCGTCGAGTGCAGCAGGTGGAACTGACCGTCGGCATCCGTCACCGCAAAACCTTTACGCGCTTTTTCGATACCGATCGAGGTGATCGCCGATTGGCTGACATCGAACTCGCGGATACGCTGAAGTTTGAAACTGTTATCCGCCTGACGAACCGGGAACCATTGATAGACCTTCCCTTTCTCGGTTCCGACCATAATCGAATAATCGCCCAGCAGGAAGCGAACGACGCTTGGTTTATCATCCTGCAGCAGTTCGACCTGCTCGATAACCTGCGGCGTACTGACGTCACTCAAATCGATGTACTCGACTTTTCCATCCGCATCGATGTTGTATAAATTACGCCCCAGGCTGTCGAGTAGAAGCCACTGGGTCGGCAGCGAAGCCATCAGTGAACCGTCTGTATCCTCTTCCAGCTGAACACTGTCCGACAGCATGGATTCAACCTTACTGAAAAGCATGACTTTGATTTCGGCGGAATCTTTAATCTGATAAACAATACGTACTTCAGAATCGGATTCACGTACCGCAAGATGCTCAATTACGCCATCGGCCAATTTGATCGGCTCTTCCCCAAATGGATAGGTTACTTTTGGGGTAATGGTTTTGACATTATTCGGATAGGTAACGGAATAGCCGTATTGCGCAACCAGGATTTCACCTGTTGAAAGCCCGAAAGCTATAATGCTTTTCAACTCATTCACAACGGTAAAGCTGGTGATCTGTGCTCCATTCAGGGGCAGCATTTCTTGCGAAGTCGCGCCCCCTTTAACCAAGTCAAAACCGTAGGCATTCCCGGACTGGGTAAATCTGAGACCGGAAGTCTGATATTCATCAACACCGTAATACAAAGTGGTCTCATTCGCACCGCCCGGCAAAGCAAATGTCTGATGCTTTTCTATATGCGCCGGCACAAACAATGGCAGAACCACATAGAAAAGGAAGAACATAATCAGCATCACAGCACCGATAATGCCTAAACCACCGACAGAGATACCGATTTTCGAAAGGTAATCGCGAAGATTACGACGTTTGATACGCTTTTCAAAAGCTGGCCCAGAGAGCGCTTTATCCAAGGCATTATCTACGGAATGACTCATAATGTTTAACCTATCCAAACTAATATTTATTGGTGTAATCACAGACGGTAAACAGCAAAAACTGTCATCACCTGAATTCTGTTTTTCTACCTATATAACTTAAGCCTGAATACTAGAGATTGAATGTGACATTCAAATAACATTTTGCGCCCTTTTTCATGTTTTTGTAACATAACTGTCACATTAAAAAAACAGCATTTTGCACCACATTTAAACGCCAATTGACCCAAATTAAAACAACACTTCACAAGAGTGTCCATCTTTGGAAGAATCCGGGCAATTCAATCCACAATCAAATCAACCATTTAGTGCATAAAGAAAAAAAAGGTGCAATCTGGCACGATTCCAGCTAACATCAATTCTGTTTTTTATTTCAAATAACCCAGTCATATAGGATTATTAACAATGCCACAAGCAATCTTAGACTTAATCAAAGAAAACGACGTTAAATGGGCGGATCTGCGCTTTACCGATACCCATGGTAAAGAACAGCACGTAACCATTCCTGCTTCTCGTGTAGACGAAGACTTCTTTACTGACGGTGAAACTTTCGACGGCTCCTCTATTCAGGGCTGGAAAGGCATCAACCAGTCAGACATGATCCTTATGCCTCAGACTGACGGTTACTACATGGACCCGTTCACCAACGATCCGACAATCGTTATTCGCATGATGATCGTAGAACCATCAACAATGGAAGCTTACGAAAAAGATCCTCGTGGTATTGCCAAGAAAGCAGAAGCTTACCTTAAATCAACCGGTATTGCGGACACTGCATTCTTCGGTCCGGAACCAGAATTCTTCATTTTTGACGATGTTCGCTGGGGTGCGGACATGTCCGGTTCATTTGTTAAAATCAATGCAGGTGAATCGACTTGGGAAGCCGAACGCGTTGTCGAAGGCGGAAACCTAGCTCACCGTCCACGCGTTAAAGGCGGTTACTTCCCGGTTCCTCCTGTTGACCAGCTACATGAAGTTCGTGCGGACATCTGCGCAATGTCTGAAGCAATGGGCCTTAAACTTGAAGCTCACCACCACGAAGTGGCTGGTGCAGGTCAATGTGAGCTTGCGGTTGCAGGTAACACTTTGACAGCAAAAGCGGACGAAGTTCAGATTCTTAAATATGCGGTTCACAACACCTGTCAGGCACTTGGTAAAACGGCAACATTCATGCCTAAGCCGATTGTTGGTGATAACGGTACCGGTATGCACATTAACCAGTCACTATCTAAAGACGGTAAAAACATCTTTGCAGGTGACATCTACTCAGGTCTTTCTCAAGAAGCTCTTTGGTATCTTGGTGGTCTGATGAAGCACGCACGCGCACTGAATGCGTTCTGTAACCCTGGTACAAACTCGTACAAGCGTCTGGTTCCAGGCTTTGAAGCACCAATTCTTATCGCTTACTCTGGTTCAAACCGTTCTGCTTCGATCCGTATCCCATACGCGCCTTCAGAAAGATCTCGTCGCGTAGAACTACGTTTCCCTGATCCAACAGCAAACCCATACCTAGCGTTCTCAGCATGTCTGATGGCTGGTCTTGACGGTATCATGAACAAGATCGATCCAGGCGCGCCTTCAGAAAAAGATCTATATGACCTTGAGCCTGAAGAAGAAGCAGGTTACGAGTCTCTATGTGCATCTCTGGAAGAAGCTCTGGACGCACTGGACAAAGACCGTGACTTCTTGACTGCCGGCGGTGTATTCACTGATGAAGCCATTGATTCTTACATCAAACTGAAAATGGAAGACGTTACTCGCCTTCGCGCGACAACTCACCCAATCGAGTTTGACATGTACTACTCAAGCTAATCCTTCGGATACAGCTCGCCTTCTGCCTGCCCTTAACAAACAGGCAGAAACAAAAAAAGCCTCGAAATTTTCGAGGCTTTTTTATTTCCGCCGACAAGAACTGAACTTTAAACGCAACTCAAGCGTCCATCCATTCACTCAATCAACCATTAACTGCTGCCAGATTGCAGCGACATTTTCACGCTGTTGCGGATAACAACTATTCGGCACCATCGCTTTCTCGTTCTGCAATGAAAGACGGTGATATTTGGAACGATACACTTGATAAGCCTCCATCAGAGCTTCAACCTGCCCGGTCTCAAGCAACTGATGCTCAGCAACCTTTTCCAGAATCCGCATATTATCGCTAAATTCCGTCAGATCCGGATACTGACAGGCATAGCCGAGCACCAGATACTGCATCATGAATTCAATATCAACAATCCCGCCACGCCCCTGCTTAAGATCAAACACATCTTGATTCGACTTATCCAGCGAGTCCTGCATCTTCTGACGCATTTCCACCACTTCTTCGCGCAATTTGGACAATTGGCGCCCTCGAGCAATAAACCCCTGTTTAAAGCCGTTAAAGCTCTGTACAGCCTCGTCACTGCCAGCTACCGCGCGCACTCTGACCAGAGCCTGATGTTCCCATGTCCAGGCTTTATTCTCGATATAGTTACAGAACTCCTCAAAACTGACGACCATCATTCCCGAAGCACCATTCGGACGTAGACGAGTATCCAATTCATAGAGAACGCCGGCCGGCATCAGCGTGGTAATCAGTGAAACCACTTTTTGCCCCATGCGCACAAAATACAGAGAATTATCCAGCGGCCGACCGCTCGGCGAAACCGATTGAGCCCCCGGATCCACACCATGATAAAGCATCACAACATCCAGATCCGATCCGTAGCCAAGTTCGATTCCGCCCAATTTTCCGTAACCCAGAACCAGCATCGGATTAGGATCTGACTCACCCAGTCCACCAGGCAGCCCGCTTTTGTGCTTCATTAGGCGCCAGGCAAATTCGACCGTGACCTTGAGCACCGCTTCAGCAATCCAGGTCAAATAATCGCTGACCTTCATAATATGAACATTGCCGGTCACATCCGCAGCGGCAACTTTGAATACCTGAGCATGGCGCCACTGACGCAAATCCTGCATAAAACGTTCTTCATCAAGGTCACACTGCTCCATCAGCATCCAGGCTTCCTTCACCAAGGATTCGGCATCCAATGGTGCATAAAGACTGCGCTCGTCGATCAACTGATCCAACAACGCCGGATACTTGACCAACATATCACTCAACCAGGCGCTGACATGACATAACTGCAACAGATTCTTAAGCGCCTGAGGATTCTCCTTCAACAACACCAGATAGACACTGCGGCGCGCAATCGCTTCAATGACCGCCAGGGCACGTCCGAGCGCCACCTCGTCATATTCAGGCTTCAGAGCTTCATGCAATAACAGCGGCATAACCACATCCAGACGGTCCCGGCCATCTTTACTCAACATCTGCAAAGTTCTGGAGCTTTTCAAGCCCTTAAGCAAAGAAAGCACTTCCGCCCTACGCCCTTCTGACAAGTCAAACTCGGCAAGCATCTCAGACTCATCTAGCTCGCTCTGCCAAAGCTGATCCATCGAATCGCGCTCACCGACTACATCCTGCTCGGCAAACACTTGGGAGAACTGATCCTGAACAAACTGACGATGATCGCTCAAAGCATCAATAAAGCGCTCATAGGAGGCAAAACCCATTGATTCAGCCAAAGATTGCTGCTGCTCCGGATTTTGAGGTAAATCATGCGTCTGCATGTCATTCCACATTTGCAAACGGTTCTCGGCCCGGCGCAAAAAGCTGTACGCCTGACGCAGTTTTTCGGCGACTTCCGCATCAAAAAACCCACGTTCTTCCAACAACGCCAGCATCGGCAGAAGCTGACGCCCCTGCAGAGCACGATCGCGACCGCCATGCACCAACTGGAACGCCTGCACAATAAACTCTACCTCGCGAATACCGCCGGGACCGAGTTTGATATTATCCAGCATCCCCTTTTTATTGACCTGATCGCGAATCATGCGCTTAAGATCGCGTAGAGAGTCCATGGCGGTAAAATCGACATAACGGCGATAGACAAACGGACGCAAAACTTCAAACAACTCGGCAGCCTGCTCCGACTCTCCAGCCATCACCCGCGCCTTGACCAAAGCATAACGCTCCCAGGCGCGCCCGTGCACTTCATAGTAATGCTCCAAAGCCGCAAAACTGACCGCCAGAGTGCCCGAATCACCAAAAGGACGCAGGCGCATATCAACACGGTAAACAAAGCCGTCATCCGTCACTTCAACCAGAGATTTATTCATCGCCTGACCAAGACGCACAAAAAACTCCTCATTCGAAACTTTTCGCGCACCGTTAGTCTCGCCACGCTCAGGATAAGCAAAAATCAAATCAATGTCGGATGAGAAGTTCAGCTCCTGACCGCCCAGCTTGCCCATACCGATTACCAGCATTTTCTGCGGTTCACCGGATTCTTCCCCTATCGGCAGACCATAGCGTTCGGACAATTTAGCGTAATGCCAATCCAAGGCTGCATTTACCAAAGCATCCGCCAAATCGGACACTTCACGCATCGATTCCTCGAGAGCCGCCAGGCCACTTAAATCACGCACTGCAATGCGAGCCATCATCTGATTGCGCTCCAGCCGCAGACGCTGTTTCAAAGTCGCCTCGTCGCCACTGGCAACAACATTTTCATACACCTGACGATACAAAGCCCCCTGCTCAAGAGCTTTTTCCCACGGCCGCACTTCCAACAGCTCCGGATAGCGACGTAAATTCCGTTCGATAAACGGACTCCACTTTTGGACCTGCGCTAAATCATATTTCATTCAACTTCACCTTTGATTCCGGCTGTTCCTTGATTACTCTGGCTCCCCATTTTAAAGCCAGACATCTTATAGATATAAAATTGTGTTTGACGCCGGTCATCTAATGACCAGATTTCACTCGGCTCCACACCGGGAACCGCAAAGCTGTTGCTGACAAAAACCGCTTCGCTCGGCAGCTCGCTGAGCAACTTTTCCCACAGGCGCGGCATCGGTTGAGGAGAGAGAAAAGCATACACAAAATCATACTTGGAAAGGTCCGTCTTCCAGATATCTTGCGCCAAAACGGTGCCACCCGACACGGCCACTCGCAACTTGGCTAAAAGCACCGAAAGCAGTGCCGTCTCTACACCGTCAGAAACCTTGATCTCCGGCTGTTTTGACATAAAAGCGACGTTCGCACCGAAACCACACCCCAAATCGATAAAGCGCGTAAGCTCAGCTTCTCTAGCCAACAGAGCCAGGGCCTGTCGCGCGGTTTTATTACTCAAGTACAAAGGAACACTTTCCGTAAAGGCGTTCTTGAACAGCAGCCAGACCATCAACGCCAGGAGCAAGCCAAACCATGGATTGATACCGCTTAATACGGCAAGATATAACAGATAAGGAAACAGTAATTGAATCCACACCCACCAGCGAGGAAGGCCGAACAGGCGACTAAAAAACACGGCTAAAGCCGCCTGCCCGGTAAGCAGCATCCAATCCTCATAGGGCGGTTCGATAAAATGTGTCGCCACCAATACCGCCAACGCCAAAAAAACCAACGCCAACAACTGGGCGGCAAAAGCAAGAAAAATCCTCGGCACCCTGTTAAACAAATGCAACAAACTTTCCTTCTGCACCAAACAAAAACACCCCTTTTGCACCAATTACAAACACAATTGCACCATACAAAAACAATTCATCGACATAAAATCGGACAATTTTCAAAAAAAAACCCAAAAAACTAATTATCTAATTGATATGAAAGGAATTTTTGAAACTATGGCACGTTAAATGTTTATTGAAATTCGAACTTTACATTCAAATACATCAGAGAGGTTAGTATGAAACTGGTTGTTGCAATTATCAAACCTTTTAAACTCGATGACGTACGTGAAGCCCTGCATAACATTGATGTTCACGGGATGACCGTTACCGAGTCTAAAGGTTTTGGCCGCCAAAAAGGCCACACTGAAATCTATCGCGGCGCCGAGTATGCGATTGAATTCTTACCAAAGCTACGCGTTGAAATCGCGGTCGCAGACGATCAAGTCGAAGGCGTGATCGAAGCGGTAAGTGAATCAGCCAAAACCGGGAAAATCGGCGACGGAAAAATTTTCGTTATGCCGCTTGAACAGGCGATCCGTATCCGTACTGAAGAATCCGGCGATATTGCACTGTAAAAGATAGGGGAAAAACAATGGAACAAGTATTACAACTCAGTTATGCCCTCGACACATTTTATTTCTTAATGTCTGGGGCACTCGTTATGTGGATGGCAGCTGGTTTTGCCATGCTGGAAGCCGGTATGGTCCGCGCCAAAAACACAACGGAAATTCTTGCTAAAAACGTCGGGCTTTTTGCTATCGCCTGTATTATGTATATGCTGGTTGGTTACAACATCATGTACCCTGGTGAAGCAGTATCAAGCTTCTTCCCTGGCATCAGCTTCCTTCTAGGTGGTGACAATGCGGTTGCAGATGTTATTGCCGGTGGCGATGACGCTCCTTATTACTCAGGTATGTCAGACTTCTTCTTCCAGGTTGTTTTCGTTGCAACAGCAATGTCAGTAGTCTCTGGTGCGGTTGCTGAGCGTATGAAACTGATGGCGTTCTTCACTTTCGCAATCGTTTTCACTGCCTTCATCTACCCAATGCAAGGTTTCTGGAAATGGGGCGGCGGTTTCCTTGACGGTCTAGGATTCCTTGACTTCGCAGGTTCTGGTGTTGTTCACATGGCTGGTGCTTCTGCAGCTCTAGCAGGTGTTATCCTACTAGGTGCCCGTAAAGGTAAATACTCTGCTGAAGGCGAGTCTCGCGCTATCCCTGGTGCAAACCTGCCTCTTGCAACTCTAGGTACTTTCATCCTTTGGTTGGGTTGGTTCGGTTTCAACGGTGGTTCAGAGCTTAAAATCTCTAACGTTGACGAAGCGAACGCAGTTGCAATGATCTTTGTTAACACGCTAATGGCTGCTGCCGGTGGTGTTATCGGTGCCCTGGTTATGTCTAAGATCAAGTTCGGTAAAGCGGATCTGACTATGATGCTAAACGGTGCTCTTGCTGGTCTAGTTGCAATCACAGCTGAACCTTTGACACCTAGCGCTCTATCTGCAACCCTGATCGGTTTCGCAGGCGGTATCATCGTAGTGTTCTCAATCCTGATCGTTGACCGTACCTTCAAAATCGATGATCCAGTTGGTGCGATCTCAGTTCACGGTGTTGTCGGTATCTTCGGTCTGATCGCAGTAACTTTCACTAACTCTGACGCTTCACTTGTTGCTCAGCTTACTGGTATCGCAGTAATCTTTGCATGGGTATTCATCACAAGCTTGATCGTCTGGGCGATTATCAAAGCGGTCATGGGCATCCGTATCTCTGAAGAAGACGAGTACGAAGGTGCTGACCAATCAGAATGTGGTATGGAAGCTTATCCAGAATTCACCAAGTAATTCGCAAGCTTACCACTAAAAGAACCTTACCAAACTCCTCGGTAACGTTTCACCCCGCTTCGGCGGGGTTTTTTTATGCCTGATAAAAACAGGCTTTTTTGATAACGGACAACTTAAACACCGTTTGCCTTTTCAATACTCAGGCTTCCGCAACGGTTACGGGTAAAATCTAAATTGCCAGAACCAACCAGGAACCTGCAATGAATCGAAAGCTACTCACACTCCTAATTGCGACACTGCTCAGCGTGCCGACCGCCCTTCCTGCAAATGCCGAAGAACAGGAAACACTCAGTTACTCACCTAAATACAAACAGTTCGATGCGCCGGAAGAAAAAATTCCCAAGTATTTTTCGATGGAGAAAAATGTGGTGAACTTTCGCGGAGAAGGCAAAGCGAAGTTCCTTGCCGTAGATTTGAAATTCATGTCCTATTATCCGCAACTGGTAGAAGTTGAGATGGAACACCTGCGCCCGATATTGAAAAACGACGTGGATCGTGTTCTGCGAGGCCAGACGTACAGCGACCTGAAAACCCCAGACGGCCCGGATCAACTGCGCGAAGAGTTGTTGAATACCGCCCGTTCGATTCTGGAAAAACACAATCTGTATCCGGGACTGCTGGAAGACGTCTATCTGGAACGCTTTGTAATGCAATAAGCCAAACAAGGCTCTGAAAAACTTTGTCGGTTAACGCCCGAGATTGCGCATTTTATAGAGAAAGCTCAACCAGCGCTCTTTCAACGTCAGTTTTTTCTCAACCAGATGCCCGTACACCATCAGTACAGGCGTTTCGCTTGGATTGTGCAACGGGTGCCGATACCAATTAATCAGCTCTTCATAGTCCACGCCGCTGTCGTGCGCAACCAACTGCCAAGGGATAACCTCATCCGAAGCAGTCGGTTTCAGCTCGCCGGGTAAAACCTGAAGCGGAATCTTACGATCAATGACCACGGTTTTGGTCTTGCCGGACTCCATCCAGATACGAACGACCTCCCCCTGTTGCAGCAGGGTGCCATATGGAAGAAACTGATATTTTGCTTGCAGGTTACTGACCGGATCATCCACAATCGGCGGCCCTTCCGGAAACTTAAACTGACAGTAACCTCCTGAACAACAAGACATTTTACCCGGGCTCCTATTCGATAATTTCTTTAATATGATCGCTAAAAAGCGTAAACTTATTCTATAAGGAATTCAGTTTTGCGGAGATCATATCATGGCTATTAACGGTTACAATGTCTTAAATATACCGTCATACGCGCTGAACAATGAAATCAGCCGTACCAATCAATCCATGACCAGCGGATCGCAAATCAATCAATCGGCAGACAATGCCAGTGGTCAGGCGATTGTTACCGCACTCAGTACTCAGATTTCTACTCAGGATATTGCCGGTCGCAACACTCTGGACGGCATGTCTCTTTTGCAGACCGCGGACGGAGCCAGCGCAACGATCGCCGAACGCTTGCAGCGCATGACCGAACTGACGGTACAGGCATTGAACGGCACCATGAGCGTTTCGCAGAGAAGCATGCTTGATCAGGAGTTCCAGCAGAATCTCGCCGGCATCAACGAAGTCGCCCAAAACACCAGTTTCAACCAGCAAAACCTGCTGAACGGTAGCACCGGTTCCATTGACATTGCTATGGGCGACACAAGCACAAGCCTGAACCTTCCCGACTTGACGACCAACGGTCTAGGGCTATCCGGACTGTCAATCGACAACCCGGCCAACGCTTCGACTGTTCTCGACGGTTTGAGCAGCGCAATGGAATCGCTCAGCCTGACTCGAAGTGGATTCGGTGCGCAGCAACAGGGCTTGATGACGTCTTATAACAACCTCCAGACACAAAACGAAAGTGCTCAAGCAGCGCGCAGTCGAATTAACGACACCAATATGGCTCAGGCTTCAACCGATCAGGCAAGACAAAACATGCTACTGGATGCGCGCATCACCATGCAGGCGCAAAGCAACCAACAACAGGCTTCCGTCCTGCAACTGCTGAACAGTTAAGCTCTCCGTCTCTCTCCATTGACAGATAATTAAAGCGGCGCAAGTCGCTTTATTTTTGCCTCGAACATTCTTCCCCTTCTGGAAGCAACAAACAACGATTTACTGACTTAGCTATGACAAGCCTATGCTGGATTGCTATAATCTCACGATTATTTTTCACAATATTTTAATGAGTTGATTAAGAGTTCCATGGATAAGCATTTCGACCCTAACGCAATTGAAACCAAGTGGTATCAGACTTGGGAAAACCAAGGTTATTTCAAACCGAGCTACCAAGATTCCGCAGACCCGTACTGCATTATGATTCCGCCGCCGAACGTCACCGGTTCTCTGCATATGGGTCACGCTTTCCAAGACACCATTATGGATACCTTAATCCGCTTTAACCGTATGCGCGGTAAAAACACCCTATGGCAACCGGGGACAGACCACGCCGGCATCGCCACGCAAATGGTTGTTGAACGACGCTTGGCCGCCGAAGGCCTAAGCCGCCATGACGTTGGTCGCGAAAAATTCATCGAAAAAATCTGGGAATGGAAAGAAGAATCCGGCGGCACCATCACCAAACAGCTTCGCCGCATGGGCGCCTCTCCAGACTGGAGTCGTGAGCGTTTCACTATGGATGACGGTCTTTCCGAGGCGGTTAAAGAAGTTTTCGTTCGCCTGTACGAAGAAGACCTGATCTACCGCGGCAAGCGACTGGTCAACTGGGATCCGGTTCTGCACACCGCAGTTTCCGACCTTGAAGTTATCTCTGAAGAAGAACAAGGTAACCTGTGGCACTTTAACTATCCGCTGACCGACGGTTCCGGGCATCTGACTGTGGCCACCACGCGTCCGGAAACCATGCTCGGAGACCAGGCCGTTGCGGTTCACCCGGAAGACGAACGTTATAAAGATCTGGTTGGTAAAACCATTACCCTGCCACTGGTCGGTCGCGAAATTCCGATTATCGCCGATGATTATGTCGATATGGAATTCGGAACCGGTTGTGTGAAAATCACACCGGCGCACGATTTTAATGACTACGAAATGGGGAAACGCCATAACCTGCCAATGCTGAACATCCTAACCGTGGATGCGGCGATCAACGACGAAGCGCCGGAAAAATACCGTGGCATGGATCGTTTTGAAGCACGTAAAACCATCGTTGCCGACCTGGACGAACTAGGCCTGCTGGATAGCATTAAACCGCATACACTAATGGTTCCACGCGGCGACCGTTCGCACTCGGTTATCGAACCATTCCTGACCGACCAGTGGTATGTGGCGGTTGAATCTTTGGCAAAACCAGCGATTGATGCGGTCAAAAACGGCGATATCGAGTTTGTACCTAAAAACTGGGAAAACACCTATTTCGAATGGATGAACAATATCCAGGACTGGTGTATTTCGCGCCAAATCTGGTGGGGACACCGAATCCCGGCCTGGTACGATGCTGACGGTAAGGTTTATGTTGGCCGTACCGAAAACGAAGTGCGTGAAAAATACAACATCTCAGCTGAGATTGAACTGAAGCAGGATGATGACGTTCTGGATACCTGGTTCTCATCAGCGCTTTGGACCTTCTCGACACTTGGCTGGCCGGAAAAAACACCTGAACTGGAAACTTTCCATCCGACGTCTGTATTGGTTACCGGGTTCGACATCATCTTCTTCTGGGTGGCCCGTATGATTATGATGGGTCTGAAATTCACCGGTCAGGTTCCATTCAAACAGGTTTATGTACACGGTCTGGTTCGTGACGGCGAAGGTCAGAAAATGTCCAAGTCTAAAGGTAACGTACTGGATCCTATCGACCTGATCGACGGTATCGACCTTGAATCACTGGTCGGCAAACGCACCTACGGTATGATGCAACCGGAAAAAGCGGCGAAAATCGAAAAAGCGACCCGCCGCCAATTCCCGGACGGCATCGAGCCTTACGGTACTGATGCCATTCGCTTTACGTTTGCCTCTCTGGCATCAACCGGTCGCGATATCCGTTTCGATCTACAGCGTGCCGAAGGTTACCGCAACTTCTGTAACAAACTATGGAACGCAACCCGTTACGTGCTGATGAATACCGAAGGTTTCGATACCGGCGTTGATGAATCGCAGCCTTGCGAACTTTCTCTGGCTGACCGCTGGATTACATCTCGTCTGCAACAGGTTGAAGCGGAAGTTCAGAAGCATTTCGACAGCTACCGCTTTGACTTGGCAGCCAACGCGCTATACGAATTCACCTGGAATGAATACTGCGACTGGTATCTGGAGCTTGCGAAGCCGATTCTAAACAAAGACTCTTCAAATGAAGCGAAACGCGGTACCCGTAAAACACTGGTTCGTGTACTGGAAGCCCTACTTCGTCTAATGCACCCGGTTATGCCGTTTATTACTGAAGAAGCGTGGCAGGCGGTTGCGCCTCTTGCTGGCAAGGACGGCAATACCATTATGACTCAGCCCTACCCTCAGGCCGATGAAAATAAAATCGACGCCGGCGCTATGGCTGAGCTGGAATGGGTAAAACAATTCATCGTCGGTGTGCGCAAGATCCGCTCCGAGATGGATATCGCACCAAGCAAGCCGCTACCGGTGCTATTGGCAGGCCTGAACGCTCAAGACCAGAGTTGGCTAAACAATAACCAGCTGTTCTTGCAAACCCTGGCAAAACTTGAAAACATCACTGTTCTGGACAATGAAGCCGAAGCTCCGGAATCCGCAGTTGCTCTGGTTGGCGAAATGAAGGTATTAATCCCAATGGCCGGCCTGATCGACAAGGATGCCGAACTGGCACGCCTTGACAAAGAGATCAAGAAACTGCAAGGTGAGATCAAACGTCTAAGCGGCAAATTGAATAACGAAAGTTTTGTCGCTAAAGCACCGGAAGCGGTCGTTGCCAAAGAACGTGAAAAACTGGCCGACAGTGAAACCGCCCTAACCAATCTAGAGGGACAGTATGAAAAAATCTCTAAACTCTAATTCCGTCTTTTCCCACGCCAAGCCGCTTGCCTTGGCGACACTATTGGGTGCATCGTTTTTACTGAGCACCCACAGTACTCCTGTTCAGGCGGCGGTAAGTGGCTACACCAATTATGTCACCGATTCGATTGATGTTCCGGTGCGTCGCGGTGCGGGTTACAAATACAAGATCTCGCAGATGCTGAAATCCGGTACTCCGGTTAAGATCCTTGAAGTCAATAACGACGGCTGGGCCAATGTCCAGTACAGCAAAGGTTCAAAAACCCATACCGGCTGGATGCCGTCGAGCATGCTGCAAAACCAGCCGATTGCCAAAATCCGACTGCAGGAGCAGATTGAAAAGACCAATAAAGTCGAAGAGAAATTCAATACATTAACGTTGGAACTGAACACGCTTAAAGAACGTTTTGAAGCGGCCAGTAACGAACTGAGCACCATCAAGCAGGAAAAGTTCGAACAAAGTCAGGAACTTGAACACCTTAAATCCATCTCCAGTAACGCCGTGGCTATGGATGAAGAAAATAAGGCGATGAAAGTTCGACTGAACGAGGTCGAAAGCCAGAATGCGATTATGCGCGAACAGATCGACCAATCCGAAGATGCTATTAAGCGCCAATGGTTCCTGACTGGTGGAGGCGTTCTCCTACTCGGTTTGCTTCTTGGACGCTTCTTCCGCATGCCTACCAAACGTAAACGCTGGGGGGAAATTTAAGGTTTAACACCTTATACTTTCCTTAGGAAATAAAAAATCCCGCCATGGCGGGATTTTTTTATTTACAGCACAACAAGAGCGCTGATCGTTTTATGGTGCAGGTGCAGGCTCTGGAGCGGGTTCCGGAGCCGGCTCGACAGGAGCTTCAAGAGTGACTGTCGTTGTTTGACCTGCGACAACAGCGGCATTAACTTGCGAGTTAAACTCGATTGTCTCAGCACTCTCAACCAAATCCTGATCGGCATTACAGGTAAAGGCGACTGTATAAGGTCCTTCAGACAAGTAGCCTACTTCAAACTCATAAGCTTGCGTATCAGGGTTATAGGCGACCAGAGCCGTTGTGACCGGATCATCTACACTGCCACTGATATCAACAGGAGTGACATCTGTACCGGCATAAACATAAGCCGAGTTATAAGTATCAGGATCTTCATCGGAACAGGTCCAGCTGGCACCACTGGTCAATAACTCTGGCGCTACCGTACCTGAAATATGTCCGATCGTATTATCCTGCTCGATACGCAAAACCGGTTTAAGTTTATAGTCACCATTTCCTTGGGCAACGATCGACTTGCGCACATCAAAATCGATGGTGAAAGCCGCATCGCCACTTTCCGGTACGACAAGGGTTCCTTTAACTTTCAAACCCGAAGTAGAACCACTCGGAACATCTAACTGATCCGTAGTGTCCTGACCATCATTAAGAACAATATAAGAGTTGGCTTCGTTGATATCCAAACGAATTTCCGAATAAGTCCCTGCCGGAAGATCTTCACCCGTCAGCAATGAGACTCTTTGAGAACCTTGCAGGTCCAGAAGGTTGATGCTCTGCTCTTGTGCAAAATCAAATTCAATCCACGAAGACTCGTCATCTAAATCCTGTCGAATAGCAACACCGGTAAAGGCGACTGTTACTTCTTTCGCATCATCTATAGGTGCATCCGTCAGGCTTAATGAAAGGGTACCCGTTCCAGAGCTTGAATCCCCGCCTCCGCAGCCCGTTAGCATCATAGCCGGCAGCAGACTGGCTAGCAGTAATTTTTTCGCCGTCTTAATATGAGATATATTTGTCATTGTTTTCCTCCTCGGCCTTTTTCAGGCACTGTACTTAAGGGCAAGTTAATTTTTCTAACTGGCTTTAAAAAAGAATAACAAATCCTTTGTTACCCGCGATAGAGTAAATATTAGTTATCATTTTTATTATACCCTTACCGGAAGTCAGTCTATTATCTCAACTCAATAACGGCAATACGCACCTTTTCTAAGAACAAAAAAAGCACCTGAAAAGGTGCTTTAATTATTGAAAGCGCATACAAACAAGGCGCGACGGTTATTTTGTAAAAATTTCTTTAATCAGCTCTTTGGCCGGAACATAGCCGGGAATCAGCCGGCCGTCGTCCACCAAGATATTCGGGGTTCCGTTCACCTGAAAGAACTGGGCCAGCTGCATATGTTGCTTGATCGGATTATCGCACTGCTTTTCAGCTACTTTCTGCCCCTTCATCACCTGATCCAACGCCTCCAGCGGTTTATCCGCACACCAGACGGAAACCGCATCCGTGTAGGATTGCGAGGCAGCCCCCGCTCGCGGATAAGCCAGATAACGAACGGTCACACCAGCCTTATTCAACTCAGGCACCTCCAAATGCAATTTCCGGCAGTAAGGACAGTGAATATCGGTAAACACAGTAATCGTCGCTTTGCGCTGAGCCTTTTCGTCACCCGGATAAATCCACATTGACGCTTCGGGAATTCCCGCCAAAGCCTTAATCCGCTGCTGCATGCTAACCTGTCGTGTCAGGTTTACCTTATTTTGCAGATCAATCAGATCTCCCTGCACCAGAAATTGGCCGTCCTCGCTCATATAAACAACATCTACACCCAAAATCACCTGATAAAGCCCCTTGATGCCGGTCGGCTGGATATCAAAATGATCCAACCCCGGAATCATCGTTTGCAGCTGTTTCTGAATAGCCGAGAAATCATGTGCCTGATCCGGCTGATCAGCCGGCGTTTGAGCATAAGCCGAAAGCATTACAGAGCCAAGAACAAGCCCACCCAAAAGTTTTTTCGCAAAATTCACTGTGTTGCATCCCTGAGGTTGATAAATTCACTTGGGCCGGTCAAACGAGAACGCCCGAAAAAGTGCACATCAATATACCACGCTCAAATCAATTTTTAAGTTAAAGAGTCGCGCAAAACCTTTAAAAACCGTTAAATTATTAAGGAGTTATCAGGGATAATATTGCCATGCTACGGATCGTTTTCACTTTAACCCTTTCTTTATTGCTGACCGCCTGTCAACAAGGCTCGAATGCACCGGCTTCCAATTCAAAACCGGAACTGCTCATCTACAGCGGAATCACCATGGTTCGACCGCTGCAACAGCTTGCGACCGAATTCGAAAACCAAAAAGGCGTTAAAATCACGATCATTCAAGGCGCTTCTGGCTTTATTCTCAAAACCCTGAAAAACCAGCAGATCGGAGACATTTACTTCCCCGGCTCGACCATCTTCCGCTCCAGACCCGAGAACCAAAAAATTTTCGACCGCTATGTACTGGTCGGCTATAACCGTCTGGCCTTAATCGTTCCCAAAGACAACCCAAAGCACTTAAACTCGGATTTAAACCAGTTAACCGACCCCGAGCTCTCGATTGTACTTTCTTCTCCCGGAAGCAGCTCTGTTGGCAAAGCGACTGAAACACTGTTGAACAAACAAAATCTGAAAGATCGCGTTTTCGAAAATGTCACCTATTTCACCACCGACTCGCATCGACTTTTCAAGTCGATCCAGAACGGAGATGCCGATCTGGCCGTCAACTGGTTTGCCACCACCAAATGGCCGGAAACAGAATCTTATATGGATGCCATTCTGATTGATCAGGCGCTCGCCCCAAAACGCTCACTGGAGTTAATCCTGCTTAAATACTCGAAAAACAAAGCGCTCGCACTGGAATTCATGGCCTATGCCAGTTCTGTTCATGGCCTGGAAACCTTTGCACGATACGGCTTCCTGAACGAAGAGGAACTTAAAACTCTGTCAGCCTCTCCGCAGCAGATCAAAGTATTGGAGCCGACTAAATGACGAAACCTATCACTGTGAAAAAACCTTCCATCGTCACTCGAACCGGCATCAACCTGTTTCTTCTGCTGGTCATTTTCATTCTCGGGCTCGGAGCCCAGGCCATCTTAAATTTCAGCATTACCAACTACACCCATGAGCTGGATAAAAAAATCCGTAATGCCGAAGTGGAGAACAATCTCGGGCTGGAAGTTATTCTGGAAATTTACAAGACCGAAGCCAGTTTCTTTCAGATAACCGCATTCCCGAATAAGCATATGCGAAAAATTATCGAACATGAAATTGAAGAGAGTCAGGAAGAGATTACTCACGTCCTGCAAGTATTGAATCAGGGCGGAACCTATAAACACAATCTCGACCTGAACTTGCCCAATACCGAAGAACAATTCGAGATCATGTTCTACAAGCCGATAACCAGCAATCAATTTACGTTTGCCGAGGCCGACGTCCTTCCGAAACTGGAACTCATTACTCATAAAATAAAAGAGCTTAATCAACTGCTCAAACAAATCGACCACTATCGGTTAACCCAAGATCCGCGTCTCGGAAAAAGCATTTCGACACTAAAACTTGAGGTTAAGCTGTTTGAACCGGTCTTCCATCGCCTCAAAGAAGACGCCAATCAGATTTTCTACACCCACCGTCAGAACTTTACCCAGATCCGCAAAGAAGTTGAAGATCAAAAGCGCTTCTATAAAAGTCTGCAAATATTCCTGACGCTGTTCTTATTGATTGTTGGTCTCTATGCTTTCTGGCGCTTGAGTTTAAACATCCACCGCACATCGCAAGAAATTGAAAAAACGCATGATTACACTCGCGACATCCTGAATTCGCAAGACAACATTATCATTGTCAACGACGGGGAAAAAATCATTGACGTCAGTGGCGGGTTCTTTAAATTCTTCTACGAATACCCCGATCTCAAAGCATTTTCCGCAGACTATAACTGCGTCTGTGATCTTTTTGTCAAAGAAGAAGGACTGGTCTATAAATTCGAAGATAAAAGCTGGATCGAATATGTCGTCGAAAACCCGGACAAGACGCATAAAGCCAAACTGCGTTATCACGGCACCGAGCATGTTTATAAAATCTACGGACAAAAATCCAAAAAATATCAGCGCTATATCATCTCGCTGCTGGACATTACCGAATTTGAAAAGATTAACCGCGATCTCCAGGAACAGAAAAACCGCGCGCTCGAAGCAACCCGTTCGAAAGGCGAATTTCTGGCCAATATGTCACACGAAATTCGTACTCCATTGAATGCGATACTCGGTTTCATTGACCTGCTCAAAGAAAAGCCCTTGGACCAGGAAGGGAAAAAATACCTCGAAACGGTTACCCAATCGAGTCACACCCTGCTCGGCATTATCAATGACATTCTCGATCTGACCAAAATTGAAAGCGGTAAACTGGATATCGATATCAGCGAGTTTTCACCGAAAGACGAACTGACCGGCGTTGCCGATCTGTTTAGAGCGCGTTGCAGCGAGAAAAACATCAATTTCGTCACCCACTTCTCGGAAAATCTTCCAAGCGGCATCAAATCCGACGCCCTGCGCATTAAGCAGGTTATCTCAAACCTGCTGTCCAATGCGGTCAAATTCACCGATTCCGGAAAAACCATCACCCTCGATATCAGCTATAACCCCGGATGGCTGCGAATTTCGGTCGAGGACGAAGGGATCGGCATGACCCGGGAAGCGCAGGAGAAAATCTTCGAGGCTTTCTCCCAGGCGGAAACCTCGACAACCCGCAAATACGGCGGCACCGGTCTTGGCCTGACCATCAGCTCTCGCCTGATTAAAATGCTGGGCGGCAGCCTGAAGGTGACATCACGTCTCGGCGAGGGCAGTAAATTCTATTTCAGCATTCCGGTTCAAGCGGTAGAACTCGCGCCTAAAACCCGAGCTCCTGCCGAAGGAAAAGAAATTGTCCGTTACCACGGCGATATTCTTCTGGTGGAAGACAATACAACCAATCAGATGCTGATGGTTGCGATTCTGAAAAAATTCGGCTTGAGCTGTCTGATTGCCAATGACGGTCTGGAAGCGCTGGAACAAGCCAAAAGCCGTCGTTTTGACCTGATACTGATGGATGAAAACATGCCAAACCTCAACGGAATCGAGGCCACCAGACAGATCCGCGAACACGAAAAACAAACCGGCGCGCACAGACAACACATTGTTGCCCTGACGGCAAACGCCATGACGGGAGACCGGGAACGCTTTATCGAAGCGGGTATGGACGAATACCTGACCAAACCGGTGAACATCGGCGAATTGACCAAGGTATTCGAGAAGTTTTTACCTAAAAAGTAATCGCCGCCATCACCCTCGAGGGTGATGGTGCTGATGCAGGCTTTGCAGACGCTGCTTAGCGACATGCGTATAAATCTGCGTGGTCGACAGATCACTATGTCCGAGCAAAAGCTGGACACTGCGCAGATCCGCGCCATGATTGATCAGGTGGGTGGCAAAAGCGTGCCTTAAGCCGTGCGGCGACAACTTATTGAAGATTCCGACCGATTCCGCCAGCTTGCGCACCCGATGCCAAAGCGTCTGACGCGTCATTGGACGACCGAGACGGGAAACAAACAGCGTCGACACTCTTTTCTTTCCGACCAGTTCGCCACGCGCGCCCTGCAAATAACGTTGCAACCATTCAGAGGCAACTTCACCAATTGGCACGATGCGCTCCTTGGCCCCCTTACCGGTTACCTGAACCACTCCGGCGGATAAATTGAGCTGCTCGAACGGCAGGCCAACCACTTCGGAAACCCGTAGTCCCGATGCATACATCAACTCCAGAATTGCCCGATCTCGGATTCCCAATGCCGTAGTCAGATCCGGTGCCTCAAGCAGCGCTTCTATCTGCACTTCACTCAACACCTTGGGAATCTTACGCTCGGCTTTCGGCGCCTTAAGCTGCTGAACAGGATTGTTTTCAATCGGGTACTGCTGATTGGCCCACTGATAGAAACGCTTGATACTGCTTAGCATACGCGCGTTCGAACTCGCTTTACGCTGTGCCATCAGCTGCAATACAAAGTCCTGCAGATTTTCAGAGCTCAGCGTTTCCCACGACTGGCGCCCTTCCAGCAACCAGTCGCGGAATTTCTGCAGGTCGGTCCGATAAGCCGCAACCGTATTGGCGCTCAAACCCTGATTAAATTGCAGATATTCCAAAAACTCTAGCAGCGGCATCGCGGCGGACATAAATCACTCCGAATTCAACTCTTGAGCCAAAGTATAGCGGAAAGCGTTTGTTAAAAAACAGTAGGCAATAAAAAAACCCCGCCAGTAGACCTGACGGGGTTTTTCTTAAAGAAAAGTTTTCAGCCCACGCGGGGCGGAAATTATACTTTTTCTTTGATACGAGCCGCTTTACCGGATAGGTTACGCAGATAGTAAAGTTTCGCACGACGAACGTCACCGCGACGCTTAACAGTAATGCTGTCAACTAGCGGGCTGAAAGTCTGGAAAGTACGCTCAACACCTACACCGTGAGAGATTTTACGAACGATGAAGTTAGAGTTGATACCACGGTTTTTCTTCGCGATAACAACACCTTCATACGCCTGTAGACGTTCGTTTTTACCTTCAACAACTTTAACTTGAACAACAACTGTATCACCTGGCGCGAAAGCCGGGATTTCTTTAGTCATTTGTTCTGCTTCAATCTTTTTAATGATATCGCTCATTTTAAGCTTCTCCATTAGTGGCTCTTTAATTTATAGCGAGCCTCAGGGGTTTTGCCCCTGTGAACTTTATCCAACAATACACGCGACAAGGCGTCAGAGGTTGAATCCTAATTGTAGACTCCGGTATCGGAGTGTAACCTACTCGCCGTCCTGATATCGGGCCAGTAGATCCGGGCGTCGCTGCTCAGTGCGCAGCAACTTTTGTTGGTGACGCCAAGCGTCGATTTTGGCGTGATTCCCTTGCAACAGAACCTCCGGCACCTGCATTCCATTAACCTCTTCCGGTCGTGTGTAATGCGGACAGTCCAGAAGACCGTCGGAAAAAGAGTCCTGCTCCGCCGACTGATCATGCCCCAAGGCACCCGGCAGCAAGCGAATCAAGGAGTCCATCAGCATCATAGCCGGCAGCTCCCCGCCACTGACGACAAAGTCGCCAATACAAATTTCTTCATCCACCTCGGTTTGCAGCAGGCGCTCGTCAATGCCTTCATATCGACCGCAAAGAAGCGTAATCGAATCCAGCTGAGCGAGCTGTGCCACCTTCTCTTGAGTCAGCGGCTGCCCCTGCGGGGAAAGATAGATGACATGAGGTTTTGCTGTCTGCGCCTGGCGAATCGCATCAACGCTGTCTTTAAGCGGTTGATACATCATCACCATGCCCGGCCCCCCGCCATAAGGACGATCATCGACCGTTTTATGGCGATCATGGGTAAACTCGCGGGGATTCCAGGTGTTCAGGCTATATAGCTGCTTTTGCAGAGCCCGACGACTGACGCCGGATTCCGTTAAAGCCCCGAACATCTCCGGAAAGAGGGTGATGACATCAAATCTCACTCGGTCTCTTCCGCCTGCCAATCCACCTTGATTCGTTTGCCCTGGACATCGATCTCGATAATGAACTCATCCATTACAAACGGAATCAGCTCCTCGGTCTCGCCCTTGACACGCAAAACATCATGCGCACCGGTTTCGATCAAATCGGCCACTTCGCCGAGGTTTTCACCCTGCAGGTTTACCACCTGACAGCCGATCAGATCGATCCAGTAAAATTCGTTCTCATCCTGTTTCAGTTGCGCGCGATCGATTGCGATCTCGCACCCCATATATTCACGCGCCAAATCGCGATCACCAATGAGATCAAGTTTGGCAACCAGCGCTTTACCGCCCTGCTGCCCTTTGAAGTCTTCAACTTTGACTTCCAACCATTCGCCTTTGTGTTTAATCCACCAAGGCGAATAGCTAAAAATATTTTCGCGGGGTTCGGTATCGGAGAAAATCTTCACCCATCCATGAACCCCGAAAACGCCGTTAATCTGGCCGACAGGCAAAAGATTTTCGGGTAATTCCGCCATAAAACTTACCTGCTAGCCAAAGAGTCGATTAAGCGTTTTTAAGGATGCTCTTAACGCGGTCGCTCATTTGCGCACCTTCAGCAACCCAGTGGTCAACACGCGCCTGATCAACACGTAGTTTTTCTTCTTGACCACGTGCGATAGGGTTGTAGAAACCTACCTGCTCAATGAAACGGCCGGTCGCGCTGAAACGCTGATCAGCAACAACTAGCTTGTAAAAAGGACGCTTTTTAGAACCACCACGGGCCAAACGAATAACTACCATAACATTTTCCTTTATGTTGTCAGGCGATGAGAGGAAACCCTCTCAACAATTTCTTCTAGTTTAGAACTATCTGTATTTCCGCTTTCGATAAGCCAAAAACAGGAAAGCCGCGATTATAAAGAAACCGCGGCCTATTATCAAGCCTTTATTCGAGCAAAAGGCATTTTATTTATACTGCAAAAACAACTGCTTAGATCAGGGTCAACGCATTCCCGGCGGCATCCCGCCCCCCATACCCGGAGGAAGCTTGCCGGCCAGACCGCGCATCATGTTTTTCATGCCGCCGCCTTTCATCTTCTTCATCATTTTCTGCATCTGCGTAAACTGCTTAAGCAATTTGTTGACGTCCTGCACGGAAGTACCGGAACCGGTGGCAATACGGCGCTTGCGCGAGCCTTTAATAACGGCCGGAAAACGTCGTTCCTGCGGCGTCATGGAATGGATAATGGCCGCCAGACGACGGAACTCTTTTTCCGCCATGTCATTATCGACCTGACCTTTCAGCTGACCCATGCCCGGCAACTTGCCAAGCATACCGCCGATACCGCCCATTTTGTTGATCTGTTGCAGCTGCTCCAGAAAGTCCTCCAGGTCGAACTGACCGGACTTCTGAATTTTCTGAGCAAATTTTTCCGCCTTCTTTTTATCGATTTTGCTTTCGGCTTCTTCGATCAGACTCAGAACATCGCCCATCCCGAGAATTCGACCGGCCATACGTTCCGGATGGAACGGTTCCAGCGCATCGGTCTTCTCACCTGCCCCCAGGAACTTAATCGGCTTCCCGGTAATTTCGCGGATCGACAGAGCCGCACCGCCGCGAGCATCACCGTCGGTCTTGGTCAAAATGACCCCGGTAAGCGGCAAAGCATCGTTAAACGCTTTGGCGGTATTAGCCGCATCCTGACCGGTCATGGCGTCGACCACAAACAGTGTTTCCGCCGGTGTAATCGAATCATGCAGACGCTTGATCTCGCCCATCATATCTTCGTCGATATGCAGACGGCCGGCGGTATCCAGAATCAGGACGTCGGCAAACTTCTTACGCGCCTCGGCATGCGCGTTACGCGCGATCTCGACAGGATCCTGATCGGCCGTAGACGGGAAAAAATCAACTCCGACCTGCTCGGCCAGAGTCTCAAGCTGTTTAATCGCGGCAGGACGGTAAACATCGGCCGAAACCACCATTACCTTTTTCTTTTCCCGCTCGGTCAACCACTTGGCCAGCTTCCCGACCGAGGTCGTTTTACCCGCCCCCTGAAGACCGGCCATCATAATGACCGCCGGCGGCTCCACATTAAAGTTAAGCGGGCTCGCCTCTTCCCCCATAACCGTGGTCAGCTCGTCTTTAACGATCTTGATAAACGCCTGCCCCGGATTCAGGCTGGTTGAAACCTCCTGACCGACGGCGCGCTCCTGCACCTTGGTGATAAACGATTTAACAACCGGCAGCGCGACATCGGCTTCAAGCAGTGCTCGACGCACATCACGCAAGGCGTCTTTAATATTCGATTCGGTTAGACGCCCCTGACCTTTCAGGGTTTTTAATGTTCGGTTTAAGCGATCGGATAAATTATCAAACATCTCTTTCTCCACTTTGCGCAAAGGCCTTAGTACTCACACCCGACAAGGCGATGCTTTACGCTCTAGCGCTCTTCTATTCAAAAATTAATTCCGCTATTATAAACAATTCATTCACTAATTTATGTACCGATCAGAACAAGCGGTGCAGATTTCGTTCACAAGACAACACGTTCGGACTCGTAATAGAGCCAGGCCGAGCAACTTTCAGCAAAGGACATCTATGATACTCAGTGGATTCAGCGCACTTATCGCTAGCATTCTTTATTTGTTTGTTAGTCTGTTGATCTGGCGAAAAATCCGGTTTGTTGAAAAAGTCGATCCCGGCTACCAGCGCAAGCACATTCTGCTTTCCGCCTCTTTAGCCGCTGTTCTGCATCTGTTCTCGCTAAGCCAGACCCTGTGGCAGGGTTATTTCGTCTTCAACTTTGCCAATGCGCTCTCCATGATCACTCTGCTGGCGACCTTGATTCTGCTGTACCTTAACCGCAAGATGGTCGTTGAAACCCTGGGGATTTTCGTCTTCCCTCTGGCCGCGCTGAGCACTTTGCTTCCGATCGGGTTTAACGAACACACACGTCTGCCGCTCGAACTCGGCAGCCATGTACTGATCTCAATCGCGGCATACAGTACGCTCGGCATCGCGACCGCTCAAGCGATTCTGTATTCCATTCAAGAGAAACGCTTCCGCAAGAAGCAACTTTCCAACCTGATGCGTGCACTGCCGCCGTTACAGGAAATGGAAAACCTGATGCTAAAACTGCTTCTCATCGGTTTTACCATGCTCAGTTTCGCGCTCTTAAGCGGCATCTTCTTTGTTGAAGACCTTTTTGCGCAGCATCTGATTCACAAAACCTTTTTCGCCATTCTCTCCTGGCTGGTATACGGTTGGTTCATTATCGGTCATTACCGCTATGGCTGGCGTGGTCAGAAAGCGGTTCGTTACGTAATCTGGGCCTATCTTCTGTTGATCGTAAGCTTTATCGGTACCGAACTGATTCTGCACGCCCTGTACGACTAAGCTCGTTCCTTACCACAGTTCTGTGCCGACATTCTGGAAAAGAGGAAACTCTTTTCCCAAAGTCTTTTTATAAGCCGAATAAAAAAGTATAATTGAGCTCCGATTCATAACCTGTTTGAAAGACTTTGAACTCACTTGATGTCTCAATCCTGTTTGGGATTCTTATACTGCTGATTATTCTCTCAGCTCTGTTTTCCAGTTCAGAAACCAGCATGATGGCTTTGAACCGCTATCGCTTGAAGCACAAGGTCAAATCCGGCCATAAAGGTGCCATTCTTGCACAGCGCCTGCTGGAAAAGCCGGACCGTCTTCTGGGCGTAATTCTGCTTGGAAACAATTTCGTCAATATTTTCGCCTCCTCGATCGCGACCATTATCGCCATGAAGCTGATCGGAGAAGCGGGCATCGCTCTGGCCGCCGGTCTGCTGACACTGGTAATCCTGGTCTTCGCCGAAGTCGCACCAAAAACCGTTGCCGCCCTTTATCCGGAAAAAATCGCCTATCCGGCAGCTTACGTCTTAACGCCGTTACTTAAACTTCTGTCGCCTCTGGTATGGTTGGTTAACTTTTTCGCCAACGGTTTTTTACGCAGCCTCGGCATCAAGGTAAAACATCATGACGACGATCACGCTCTGACCCATGAAGAGTTACAGACCTTAATCAACGAAGCGACCAGTCAGCTTCCGGCACATTACCGCTCCATGCTTAGTAGCGTTCTGCAGCTGGAGAGCGTTACGGTTGAAGATGTGATGATTCCTAAACAGGATGTGTATGCAATCGATGTCGATCAGCCGATCGAAGAGATTCTTAAGGATCTGCAAAAGTCGCCTTACACCCGAGTACCCATCTATCGCGGCTCTCTCGACGAAGACCTGATCGGTATTCTTAATCTGCGCCGAGCGCTGCCGGTACTGATGCGCGGAGATGTTACTTTAAAAGATCTGATCAAAATAAGTCGCCAGGCGTATTTCATCCCGGAAACCACTTCCTTGAGCGTGCAACTGGGTAAATTCAATCAGAAAAAACGCCGCATGGCGCTGATTGTCGATGAATACGGTGACCTGCAGGGACTATTGACCGTCGAAGACCTTCTGGAAGAGATCGTCGGCAAATTGTCTACAGACGCCAAAGCGAAACCGAACACCGATACCGTGGAAATGAACGAAGACGGCAGCATGGCAATCGATGCTTCCGAATTTATCCGCGACCTTAACAAGGATTATGAACTGGATCTTCCGACCGACGGGCCAAAAACCATTAACGGCCTGATTCAGGAAACCATGGAATCAATCCCGCCAGTCGGCACCTGTATCAAGGTGGACGACTATGTATTTGAGGTCACGAAAATTTCCCAAAACGCGATTGAGACGGTCAAACTCTCTTTCTATACCAATCAGAGAACAAGACACAGTACCCATGACTAGACATCCATTCAACGCCGCGGAAGAGTGGCAGAAGCTTAAAAACGGCATCCGCCAGCTGGCCAAACAAGAAATTTTGCCGCGCTTTGAAAAAGTCGGATTTGAAGAAAAACAGGACGGCTCTCTGCTGACCGAAGCCGATCTCGAGATGCAGAAAGCAACACAGAGTTTTCTGCTTAAGAACTGGCCGCAGTTCGCATTTCTTGGCGAAGAGATGTCGCAACAGGAACAGGAAGACGCGTTGAAAAGTGCGCAAGGGTGCTGGATTCTGGATCCGATCGACGGCACCAGCAATTTTGCCAGCGGCATTCCGGTCTACGCCGTCTCTCTGGCACTGATGATCGAAGGCCGACTGGTCGCCGGCCTGGTTTACGATCCGGATCGTGATGAAATGTTTGCCGCGCGCCACACCCAGGGAGCAGAACTGAACGATAAGCCGCTGCTAGCCAAAACCGCTAAAACCGAGCTGAAACAGACCAGCGGCATTATCGACTTTAAACGCCTGACCCCGGAACTGGCGTGTCGCATTATTCACGACAATCCATATTCATCGCAGCGCAGCTTCGGCTCGGTCGCTCTGGACTGGTGCTGGATCGCCGCCGGGCGCGGCCACATCTATCTGCACGGCGCGCAGAACATCTGGGATTACGCAGCCGGCTACCTGATCCTGCACGAAGCCGGAGGCCAAAGCTGTACTCTGGATGGCGAAGACGTATTACTGCCTAAGGTGCAAAAACGCGCTGCCGTCGCCGCAACCACTCCGGAACTTTTCCAGCAGTGGCATGACTACCTGCAGATATAAGCACTTCAGGAATACTTCTAAAAAACAAAACCCCGGCATTCAACCGGGGTTTTGTTCATTTCGCTAAAGATAAGGCGGCGAATTAGAAATTCCACACCAACTGCGCACTCAAGATATCGACAGCGGATTCATAATAACCGCGCAAGTCATATGACCCGAGCGAAGTCGTTACGTTGTAATCAACATCCGAACGATCGGCAAACAGGTGGCTGTAGCCGACATCCAGGTTCATACTTTTACTGAACTGATAACCCAGGCCGACAGAAACCCATTTACGATCCGAATCCGGCGTGCGTGGAGAGCGGCTGTATTTATCTGGCACCGGCGTATAGTCAATAGCCAGACCGCCTCTCAGACGCAGCTGTCGATTAATCTGATGAATCATCCCGACTGCATAGCGCATACTGTCTTCAAAATTCTGATTAGACTCCGAACTCGAACCGTCCTCTAGCTCGATTATCAGCTCGTCATAGCCGGACCAGCCGGTCCAGGTCGCACTCGCCAATAACTGGGTTTGAGCAGAAAAACGATAGTTGACAGCCAGACTTGCAGATGCCGGCAAAACCACATCCGAGGAGGCGTCCATATCATACAAAACACCCCCCAATGCAGCATTGATATCGGAATAATCAATCTTGCCTTCTACGTCATGCTGCATTTTAGAACGATAAGACAGGCCGATATCCAAATCACTATTCGCTTGATAGAGCAAACCAAGATTATAGCCAAACGCCCAGCTGTTACCGGTCACCTTGGCGTTTCCATCAGGTGCACCTTCAATCAGTACTGACTGTTCGACTTTCTGCTCCAAAATGACATCCACATACTGGGCATTCAGGCCGAAACCGAAGCTCAGTTTGTCGTTGAGCTTTCGTGCAATTGCCGGATTGAGATTCAGCGTCTTTAGATCCGTTTCCGTCGCATGATAGCGACCGACCCAATCTTCGTCATAAGAAATATGTTGACCGAAAGGGACATTAACCCCAAAACCAACGTCATACTCCCCCAAACGACTTTTCCAATAGACATTGGGAACAAAACCGACGGTAGCCCCATTATCACCTTCACCGCCAATCGGCGTTGCGCCGTTCTTGACGGATGCCTGCTCGGTAAAATCCGCCTTAGGCGAAATAATGTGCCCGCCGACAATGAATTGATCGCCTTCAAGTCGCGTCAGACCAGCCGGATTAAACCACATCACACTGGCATCTTCGACACTCGCTGCAGCCCCGGCGTAGGACAATCCCTGTCCGCTTGCGCTCTGCTCGATCAATGCAAATCCCGATGCCATCGCCGATACCGGGGCAAGCCCCATGGCGACCAACAACGCTCTGCTTGAAAAAACGTTCATATTCACTCCTCAGCTAGTTCACAGTGCCGTTCACGCCGACGGCGTGTCGTCGCGAAAGCATCTGCATTCAAATTATCGATGCCGCTTATTCCATTTGCTGCGGCTATTCTTCGCTTCTAAAACTCGATTCTTCTGTCCGCGTCGGGACAGACACAACTCTACAACGCATCCAAAGCCTGCTGCAAGGTTTTCACTCCGATAATCTCCATATCCGGAATTCCGCCCTTGGGCACATTACTGAACGGCACGATTGCCCGGGTAAAACCGTGCTTGGCCGCCTCAAACAGACGTTCCTGCCCGCTTGGAACCGGACGGATTTCTCCGGCCAGCCCGACTTCACCAAAAATAATCATCTCCTGCGGCAAGGCGCGATTGCGCATACTGGAAAGAATCGCGCACAGCAGAGCCAGATCGGCACTGGTTTCGAACACCTTAACCCCGCCGACGACATTCACATACACGTCCTGATCTCCGGCCTGCACACCGCCATGGCGATGCATCACCGCCAACAGCATGGCCAGCCGGTTCTGCTCCAGACCGACCGTCACCCGCTTCGGCGCCCCATAAGGCGACTCGTCAACCAGCGCCTGTATTTCCACCAGCAAAGGACGTGACCCTTCCCAGATAACCATCACCACCGAGCCC
The DNA here is from genome assembly GCF_017571475.1 of Thiomicrorhabdus sp. 6S3-12. Classification (GTDB taxonomy): domain Bacteria; phylum Pseudomonadota; class Gammaproteobacteria; order Thiomicrospirales; family Thiomicrospiraceae; genus Thiomicrorhabdus. Next base: position 73,097 of record NZ_JAGETW010000001.1, read on the forward strand.
GGTGCCGACTCTTCCCCGCGGCTTAAGAAAATTGCCGACGGATTCTTAATCTGGCGCATCCCCTTCTCGGTCATGGCAAAGACCCCGAGTTCATTAACAGCCCCGAAACGGTTTTTTATCGCGCGCAAAGTACGGAAACGGCTGTCCGACTGACCCTCAAGAAACAACACAGTATCGACGATATGTTCCAAAACACGCGGCCCGGCGACTTCACCGGACTTGGTGACATGACCGACCAGAAAAATCGCAACATTATTCTGTTTGGCAAAACGGGTTAAGTAAGCAGCACTCTCCCTGACCTGGGAAACGCCACCGGCCGCACTGCCGATCTCCGCCAGTTGCATGGTCTGAATCGAATCGACAACCATTACCTTTGGCGATTCTTTCTGCGCCGCGACACTGATCTCTTCGACATCGGTCTGAGTCAACAGACGCAGATTATCGTCCGGTAACTCCATGCGTTTAGCACGCGAAGCGACCTGCTGCAAAGACTCTTCCCCGGTCACATAGAGCACCGACATGCGCGTACTCAGCGCACACATGACCTGCAATAGAATCGAGGATTTACCGACACCGGGATCGCCGCCGATTAAAACAACCGAACCGGGGACAATCCCTCCGCCGAGAACGCGATCCAGCTCGGACATGTCGCTGCTGATTCGCGGCACTTCGCTCAGGTCGACATCCTTGATTGACTGAACCGAACTGGCGGATGCCCCCGAATAGCTTGCACTCCCGCTTTTGGTCGTTTTTTTGCCGCTACCGAGCTTGATCTCTTTGAGAGTATTCCAAGCCTTACAGGCCTGACATTGACCGGCCCATTGGGCATATTCCGCACCGCACTCGGTGCATACATAAGCTGTCTTCGCTTTTGCCATTTTTCTCTATCGATTAATTTTCAAGAAGGGTCATTATAACGGTGTTGCACTGCAATCCCTTTAAATGTGCCATCACCGTCGGCGACAACATCCGGATACAGCTCGGCGAAACTTTCCGAGACGCCATGCCGCATCATTTTTCTTACATGAGCCCGACTTAAGAGCCGAGGTTCGGCGACGCCGCAGGAGTGTGCGATCGATTCCACTTCGCGCATAAGATTGCGGTGGTAATGGGCAACTCTTTGCGACTTTTTCTGCGGCACCAGTCCGCGCTGCAAACGAGGATTATGCGTGGTTATGCCCGTAGGACAACTATCCAGATGACACTGCATCGACTGAATACACCCCAAAGAGAACATAAAACCGCGCGCCGAATTAACAAAATCCGCGCCCACCGCAATCGCCCAGGCAACCATTGTCGGATTAATCAACTTGCCGGAAGCGATCACTTTAATCCGTGAACGCAAACCGTAGCGGTTCAAAGTGTCAATCAACAGCGGCAGTGATTCGTTAATCGACATACCGACGTCATCCATCAGAGCCACCGGCGCCGAACCGGTTCCTCCCTCGGCACCGTCCAAAGTAATAAAGTCCGGTGCAAACACCTCACCCTCGATCAGGATATCCCGGCATAAAGCGTCAATCCAATCCTGAGAACCCATCACAAATTTGAAGCCGACCGGCTTTCCGGTGACCTCGCGAATATGCTGAATCATTTGCAACAGATCCGCATTGCTGGCAATATCCGGATGACGATTGGGGCTGATCGAATCTTCGCCGATGCGGATGCCGCGGATGTCCGCAACTTCATCCGTCACCTTAGCCGCCGGAAGAATCCCCCCTTTTCCCGGCTTGGCCCCTTGGGAGAGTTTGATTTCAAACATTCTGACCTGCTCATAAGCGGCCACTTCCCTGAGCTTTTCATTACTCAGATTGCCGTTTTTGTCGCGGAAACCGTACTTCGCCGTGCCGATCTGCGCCACCAGATCACAACCGCTCTCCAAATGATAGGGCGAAACGCCACCCTCACCGGTATTGAGCCAGCAGCAGGCCAGTTTAGCCCCCTGACTCAAGGCTCTGACCGCCGGACGGGAAAGCGCGCCATAGCTCATTCCGGAGATATTGAACAGCGATTCCGCCCGGTATGGCATTTTGCAGCCTTCACCGATCACCATCGGCGGAGAGGTGACGGCATCTTTCTCCAACATCGGAAAAGCACAATTAACAAAAGCGATCTTACCCGGATGGGCAACATCACGGGTCGAACCGAAACTCTGTACCGTAGACAATCCTTTGGCGGCACGGTAGACCCAGGAACGCTGTGCACGATTGAAAGGTTTTTCATCCTGATCGGCCGCAAACATATACTGGCGGAAAAATTTCCCCAGAGACTCCAGTAAATAGCGAAAACGCCCGATTAGAGGATAATTGCGGCGGATGGCGTGCTCCGTCTGCAGACGATCCTGCAGATACATGGTCAGCAACCAAAGAACAATGACCCCGATAACCAGAATAAACAGCAACGACATCCAATGCAGTACCTGCTGCACTGCGTCCATAAGCGCACTCATAAAACTCTCCTCAAAATGGGAAATCTTGGGCTCCACGCTAGAATGCCATCTTTTCAGATATAAAAAAAGCCCGCAATAAATCGATTATTGCGGGCTTATGCGCTAAAGCGTGTTGTGCTTAGTGCTTGATATCGCGCCAGTACTCACGCTTCAACAGATAGGTAAGAAGCAGTAGAACCAGCAGGAAAGCGATCACTTTCCAACCAAGATCGAATCGATCAAGCTTGCCCGGCTCTCCGGCATACTCAAGGAAGTTGGTGATATCACGAGCGGCCTGCTCATAATCTTCCGGAGCATAATGACGCTGCATTCCTTCCAGAACATTCGGCATGGACGTTCCTTTCAGTGCACTATTATCCCAATTGCCGTTCTCATCCAGATGATACGCTCGCAGGAAAGTATAGATATAATCCGGCCCTTTTAAACGCGCCATCAAAGACAGATCCGGCGGTTCGGTTCCCAATACATCCATCGCGACACCCTCAAGCATACGCGTTTGAACATCATCAACGACCTTGGCCTGGTTATAAGCCATCTTCGCTACGACTTCATCATCGCTCCAACCGATATCGCGGGCAATACGGTTATAACGCATGTATTTGACCGAGTGACACGCCATACAGTAGTTGCTGAACAAAATCGCACCACGTTGCAATGAGTCCTGATCACGCAGATTATTATTGGCTTTTTCCAGTTCGATAGCCGGCCCCCCTGCCGCCTGTGCGACAGAAGAAACGCTCAAAATCAGAAAGCTGATTAGTAGAAATACGTTTTTCATCTATTTCACCCTCTCCGGTACTGGTTTAGTCTTTTCCCGGGCCGATGTGTACGGCAGAATCAGGAAGAACAGGAAGTAAGTCGTAGTAAAGATCTGCGCCAATACTGTCAGAGTCGGCGTTGCCGGCTGAGTCCCGAGATACCCCAGAATAATGAATGAGATGACAAACATCGCCAGCAGCAGCTTGAAAGACAAACCACGGTAACGAATCGATTTCACCTTACAACGGTCCAGCCAAGGCATGGCGAACAGGAACATAATCGCGGCACCCATCGCTACAACCCCCAGGAATTTATCCGGTACCGCACGCAGAACCGCATAGAAAGGCGTAAAGTACCATACAGGTGCGATATGCTCCGGCGTCTTCAGCGGGTTAGCCGGCTCGAAGTTAGGCGGCTCGATAAAGAAGCCACCGCCTTCCGGCCAGTAGAAGACCACAAAGGCAAATAGAATCGCAAAGAAGACCGCACCCATTGAATCTTTCACCGAGTAGTAAGGGTGGAAAGGAATTCCGTCGAGAGGAAGTCCCTGCTCGTTCTTGACCTTTTTGATTTCAATGCCGTCAGGGTTGTTCGAACCGACACGGTGCAGAGCAACAATGTGCATAAAGACCAGAATCAATAGAACCAGCGGCAAGGCAATAACATGTAGAGCGAAGAAACGGTTCAAGGTTGCATCGGAGATAATGAAGTCACCACGTACCCATAGCGCCAGATCCGGTCCGATCAAAGGGATAGCACCGAACAGCGAGATAATAACCTGAGCACCCCAGTAAGACATCTGTCCCCATGGCAGCAGATAACCCATAAAGGCTTCGGCCATCAATACCAGGAACAACATCATACCGATCAGCCACACCAGTTCACGCGGCTCTTTATAGGAGCCGTACAGCAGGCCACGCATCATGTGCAGGTAGATGACAATAAAGAAAGCCGATGCACCCGTTGAATGCATATAACGAATCAGCCAGCCCCACTCGACATCGCGCATGATGTACTCGACGGAGTTAAAGGCTTCAGCCGCACTCGGCTTGTAGCTCATTGTCAGCCAGATACCGGTAACGAACTGGTTGACCAGCACCAATAGCGCCAGCGAACCGAAGAAGTACCAGAAGTTGAAATTTTTCGGCGCATAGTACTCGCCAACATGCTCATTCCAGGTACTGACCAGCGGATAACGCTTATCCAGCCATCCCAGGACAGTTCCCTGCTTTGCTTCAAATTTAGTATTTTGGTTATCAGCCATTATGCCGTCCCTCCTTCGGTTGGACCTTCACCGATGCGCACAATGCTGTCGCTGACAAAGCGGTATGGCGGAATCTCCAGATTCGTTGGTGCCGGTACCGCTTTGAATACACGTCCTGCCAGATCGAATCGTGAACCGTGGCACGGACAGAAGAAACCACCCTGCCAATCGTCGCCGACATCCGGCGAACCGATTGCCGGACGATACAGTGGTGCGCACCCAAGGTGCGTACAGACACCGACCACAACCAAGAATTCATCTTTAACAGCACGGGTTGGATTTTTACAGTATTCCGGCTGATCCGATTCATTTGAAGCAGGATCACGCAACTCGCCATCCATATTCGGCAAATTGGCCAACATATCCGGAGTACGTCTGACAATCCAAACAGGTTTCCCACGCCAAGCGACGGTCAACATCTGACCCGGCTGCAATTTGCTGATATCAGCATTTACCGGAGCACCGGCGGCTTTGGCCTTTTCACTAGGTTGCCATGAGCTAACAAACGGAACCGCCAAGAAGGTGGCTCCCGCAGCCCCGACAACACCCGTTGCGCCTGTAAGGATTCTACGGCGCTGTAGGTTTACACTAGAATCATTATTGTTTTTTATCGACATAGCTGTCTTCCTAGTTAGGGAACTCGCAAAATAAACGCTTGCGAACTCCTTTTGTCTACAAGCAAATCGGCCCTATTCTACAGAAGGGCTTGCTAAACTTAAATCAGTATCTACTTATAGAGTTATTAATAAATTTTTTCTATAGCACAAAATAAATTTATCGAATAATTTTGCATTTGTCCAAAAATCAGGCACTCTACACCGGATTAGGGATATCAATAAAAGTCACATCCAGGCCAAATTTATCCTGCAAATGTTCGCCCAAAACCTGAATTCCCAGGCGCTCGGTTGCATGATGACCGGCGGCAAAATAATGAATTCCGCACTCTGCTGCCAGATGAGTCGTCTGCTCGGACACTTCGCCGCTGATAAACAGATCCGCTCCCATGGCGATCGCTTTATCAATATAGTTTTGCGCTCCGCCGCTGCACCAGGCAATCGTTTGCAGCTGCTCTGGGCCGCCTTTTAGCCATAAAGGTTCACGGCCCAGAGTCTGTTTAACGGTCTGATAAAAGGCTTCTACCGCGATCGGAGTCTCAAGCCGCGAACAGAAAACCAATCCGTCCTGATCCGTGACCGGCAAATCCCATAATTGACCCAGCTGCGCGTTATTGCCCAATTCAATATGCCCATCTAACGGCAAATGATAACCAAAGAGATTGATATCATGGGTGAGCAGCGACTTGATCCGTTTCTGTTTGAAACCGACGATCTGCTGCGGCTCGCTTTTCCAGAAATAGCCATGATGTACCATTATCGTATCCGCGCCACATTCAATCGCCCTGTCAATCAAAGCCTGACAGGCGGTCACACCGGTAACGATCTTTTTGACCTCTTTCTGCCCTTCAACCTGCAAACCGTTAGGCGCATAATCTTTATACAAACTCACTTCCAAGAGTTCGTCCAAATAAGACGCCAATTCATCTCTATGCATAGCTCTCTCCCTGTTTTCAGACATTAAAAAAGCCACATGGTGCAACACCAGTGGCTTTCTTTAGCAAGCAGACAATCTTAAAAGATTAATCTTTTACTCGGTAACGCGCCGAAGCAGCGTGCGCTTGCAGACCTTCACCGTCGGCCAACTCACCGGCGATCTTACCAAGGGTATTGGCACCGTCTTCAGAAACCATAATCAAACTTGAACGTTTCTGGAAGTCGTACACACCCAAAGGTGACGAGAAACGCGCAGTACGCGAAGTCGGCAGAACGTGGTTCGGACCGGCACAGTAGTCACCCAGCGCTTCAGCAGTATAACGACCCATAAAGATCGCACCCGCGTGACGGATCTTAGGCAACAACGCCTTCGGATCGTCAACCGACAACTCCAAGTGCTCAGGCGCGATGATATTAATCATCTCGATCGCCTGATCTTCGTTGTCGACAACGATAATCGCACCACGGTCATCCAACGCTTTCTGAATAATTTCTTTACGCGGCATGGTCGGCAACAGCTTGTTCATGCTGTCGTAAACCTGAGCAGCGAAGTCGGCATCCTGAGTCACCAGAATCGCCTGCGCATCTTCATCGTGCTCGGCTTGTGAGAACAGATCAACCGCGATCCAGTCAGGATTGGTTTTACCATCGCAGTACACAAGAATTTCCGAAGGCCCGGCGATCATATCGATACCGACGGTACCGAATACCAGACGCTTGGCCGTTGCAACGAAGATGTTCCCCGGACCAACGATTTTATCTACCGCAGGAACCGTCTCGGTTCCGTATGCCAGAGCCGCAACCGCTTGTGCGCCACCCAGCGTGAAGACGGCATCGACTTCGCAGATTGCCGCAGCCGCCAGCACCATTTCATTCACTTCACCGTCCGGAGTCGGTACAACCATAATCAGTTTTTCAACACCGGCCACTTTGGCCGGAATCGCATTCATGATTACCGAAGACGGATACGCCGCCTTCCCGCCCGGAACATACAAACCTACGGAATCAAGCGGAGTAACCTGCTGACCCAACATAGTGCCGTCGGCTTCTTCGTAAGTCCAGGAATCCTGAACCTGACGCTCATGATAGTCGCGAACACGCTTCGCGGAAATTTCCAACGCTTCACGCTGTGCTGCCGGGATGTTCTGCAACGCTTGCTGCAGACGATCCTTGGAGATTTCCAACTCGGCACCGCTTTGCAGTTCAAGACGGTCAAATTTAGCGGTATATTCCAACAACGCCGCATCACCTTCCTGACGTACGCGGGCACAAACTTCGTTAACGATATCATTGACCGATTGGTTCGATACCGTTTCCCACGCCAATAGTTGATCTAACTCTTCTCTAAATCCTGCCGCATTGGCAGATAAACGACGAATATTTAACATCTTACTTCTCGATCACTGATTTAAACTGTTGAACAATGTGGTTAATCTGGTTGAATTTGGTTTTGTAAGCGTGCTGATTTACGATCAGACGCGAACTGATATCGGCAATATGCTCCATCGGCACCAGACCGTTGGCACGCAATGTATTCCCGGTATCCACTAAATCCACAATACGGTCGGCAAGATCGATCAGAGGTGCGATCTCCATGGAACCGTAAAGTTTAATCAGATCAACCTGCTCACCTTTTTGCGCATAATAAGCCTGCGCAGATTTAATATATTTTGTCGCAATTTTAAGACGATGACCATGAGGCTTCTCAACTTCCGGACCGGCCACCATCAATTTACATTTGGCAATCTGCAAATCCAGCAGTTCGTAGATATTATCCGTAGGCGCTTCCATCAGAACATCTTTACCCGCGACGCCGATATCGGCGGCGCCGTGCGCAACATAAGTCGGCGCATCGGTCGCACGGACAATCAACAGACGGATATTGTCGTGATTGGTCGGGATAATCAGTTTACGGCTTTTGCTCGGATCTTCCAGCGGCTCAATCCCAGCCGCTTCCAGCAACGGCAAGGTATCCTTATAAATACGCCCTTTGGACAAGGCGATCGTCAATTGTTCACTCATAATTATCTAATCTGTAAATCGTTTTAAATTGGTTGCAAGACCGGCAATTCCGTCGAATCAACGACGGTAGATGTGTGCACCGATCTTATGAAATTTTTCTTCAATCAACTCGTAACCACGGTCGATATGATAAACGCGGTCAATCACGGTTTCGCCCTGTGCCATCAAACCGGCCAGCACCAGACAGGCGGAAGCGCGCAAATCGGTCGCCATCACATTCGCGCCTTTGAGCTTTTCGACACCGCTAATACGAGCAGTATTGCCATCAATATCGATTTTCGCGCCCATTCGAGCCAACTCGGAAACATGCATGAAACGGTTTTCAAAAATCGTCTCTTCAATCACCGAGTCGCCATCGGCAACCGCATTCATCACCATAAACTGCGCCTGCATATCGGTTGGAAACAACGGATAAGGTTCTGTGACGATGTTCACCGGCTTAAGGCGCTTGCCGCGCATATCCAATGTAATGGTATCAGCGGTTGTCGTGACGTCAGCCCCGGCCTCGATAAATTTATCCAGAACGGCACTCAAATGCTGCGGATTGACCTTACTCACCGTCAGCTTGCTTTGTGTTACCGCCGCTGCAGCCAGATAGGTTCCCGCCTCAATACGGTCAGGGATAACCGAATATTCAACACCTTTAAGGGATTTAACGCCTTCGATAACCAGTGTATCGGTTCCGATACCGGTAATTTTAGCGCCCATCTTAACAAGGAATTGCGCCAGATCGGTTACTTCCGGCTCACGCGCCGAATTACGCAAGGTCGTGGTTCCTTCCGCCAGCACGGCTGCCATAATCAGGTTTTCCGTTCCGGTTACGGTAACAATCGGCATCTCAATATCGGCACCGTGCAAACGGCCATTGCTTTTGGCAACGATATAGCCGTTTTCGACTTCGATTTCAGCGCCCATTTTACGCATACCGTCAATATGCACATTCACCGGGCGCGACCCGATTGCACAACCGCCCGGCAGGGAAACCTTCGCTTCGCCGAAACGCGCCAGAAGCGGGCCGAGAACCAGAATTGAAGCGCGCATGGTTTTAACCAACTCGTATGTCGCTTCTCTTTGAGACACGGAACTGGCATCAATTTCGATACAGCGGTTTTCGTCAAATAACAGGCCGACACCCATTGCGCCAAGCAGGTGCAGGGTTGTGGTCACATCCATCAAATGTGGAACATTTGCCAGCTTGACCGGTGTCTCGGCCAGCAAACAGCCCATTAAAATCGGTAAAGCGGCATTTTTAGAGCCGGAAATTTCCACTTTGCCAGAGAGTTCACCCTGACTGTTATCGATAATGAGTTTATCCATGTTTGTTTAATTCCGCCCTAAAAGAAGACGCCCTGTTATTTGTTTTAAAGGTTTGTTTTTAGGCGTAAATTTACGCCGGCGTTTGGGTTTTGATCGACAAAGCGTGCAGAGCACCGCTCTCGATATCCGCCTTAAAGATCTCGTTGACAATTCTATGACGTTGCAGCGGGCTCTTGCCCTCAAACGCATCGCTGGTAACCACGACAGCAAAATTGCAGTCTGCACCGCTGGTTTCAACCTGGCTTCCTGGCAGAACTTCTTGAATTTTCTGACGAATCGTTTCCGGTGACATAGTGACTCCTGAATAAAATTATTGGCGTATTTTAACGCCTTTGTTTAATAAAATCAGATTTATCACCGAAACCGCCAGCAGGAACAGCAGCGTAACCGAAAGGCTCAACCAGATCGAAACATCCGCCTTTTCAAAAAAGCCGTAGCGGAACCCATCGACCATATAGAAAAACGGATTGAAATGTGACAGCTGTTGCCAGAAATCCGGCAATGCCTTAATCGAATAGAAAACACCGCTTAAAAAGGTGAGCGGCATGATAATGAAGTTTTGAAATGCCGCCAGGTGATCGTACTTATCGGAAACGATCCCCGCCAGCATACCTAGTCCGCCCATCATCGCAGCGCTGAGTATCGCAAAGATCAAAATCCAGTGCGGCGCCTGCCAGCTCAAATCGAACCCGATCGCACCGACAACCAGAATCCCGGCTCCGACAGCCAAACCACGAACAATCGCCGCCGCGGTAAAGGCAATATAAAACTCCAGAGGCGAAATCGGACTCAACAGAACAAAGGTCAGATTTCCGTGCATCTTGGACTGTATCAAACTCGAAGAACTGTTGGAGAAGGCGTTCTGCAAAATCGCCATCATAACCAAACCGGGAATCAGAAACTGGCTGTAAGCCAAGCCGCTGAATACATCCAGCTGCGAATCGATGACCTGACCGAATACCAGCAAATACAACAGCGTCGCGACAACCGGTGCAAAAATCGTCTGCACGGCCACCGAATAGAAACGACGTACTTCTTTAACAAAAAGCGCCCAGCACCCTGCCCAGTTCAACATGCCGCTTCTCCTGTTTCAGCAGAATGATCCGCCGTTAAATCGATAAACACCTCTTCCAGAGTTGCGTCGCGGCTGATAATGTCTTCAACCGGCACGCCTGCCTGGCTCAAATGCCCCAAAACATCCGCCAAAGCGACATCTTTATCAACACGGAAAACCAGTGCATTGGCTTCCGTTTCCACAAGAATTTCCTGTAACGGCTGCGGCAGTTGCGGAGTTTGCTGTAAATAGGATTTAGGAACGACGACTTTCAGGTAACGATAGGCATGTTTCGACAACAGAGCCGAAGTCTGATCCAACGCTTTGATCTGCCCCTTCTGCATAATCGCGACGCGGTCGCAAAGCGTTTCCGCCTCTTCCAAATAGTGGGTGGTCAGAATGATGGTATGCCCTTTTTTGTGCAATTCGCGGGTAAAGTCCCACAAAGTACGACGCAGATCGACATCAACCCCGGCCGTCGGCTCATCCAGAACCAGTACCTGCGGTTTATGCACCAGAGCCATCGCAATCAGCGCACGACGCTTCATGCCGCCGGAAAGCTGGTGCGTCAGAGAATCCGCCTTATCGGCCAGCGCCAGACGCTCCAGCAGTTCATCGACCCAGGCCCGCTGCTCGCGCCCTTTAAGACCGAAGTAGCCGGATTGCAGCAGAAGCATTTCACGGATATTGAAAAATGGGTCGGCAATCAACTCCTGCGGCACCAGTCCCAAAGCGCGACGGGTCTGGCGATAATCGGCAACGACATCCTGCCCCATGACGCGAATCGTTCCCGACGAAGGAACGACCAAGCCGGACATGGCATTGATAAGCGTCGATTTACCGGCACCATTTGGCCCGAGAAGACCGAAAAACGCCCCCTCTTCGACATTGAAACTTACGCCCTTAAGAGCCTGTAAGTCCCCATACTGTTTTTTTACATTGCAAAATTCAACGGCAGACATAAATAAAAAATAATCGAGTTATATTGAAAGAAGAGACAATTAAGAGAGAACGACAACCAACTCTTCAAGGTCATAAAGATCAAGCAGTGTTTCCACCTGATCACCGGCATTAATCAGCTCAATCGGCTGTTCAGCCTTAACCGCCCAGTACGCGATCAACGCCAAAACCGAGCTGTCCACCTTGCGGCTGGAGGTAAAATCCACTTTACGTACCGGCAAAGTAAGGACGCGGTTTTTTTTCAACCACTTATCCAGATTGGAAACAGTCAGATCTTCCGGGAGGATCAAGGTCGCCTGATCCTGTTGCCAATTCATTTCTAAGGGCTTTGCCATAAAATTCGCCTAATTTACAGCCGGTTCGGACTGGATCGGCGCAGAGTCGTTCTTTTTCAACTCGTCAATTACCGCATCTACCCCTTTCTGGTCGATCATCGCACCGTAAACGTTACGGAAGCTGACCAGAGTACTGATATTGTTGAAAGTAAAATCGTACAACAGCCACTTCTGGCTTTCCTTATCCTGGAAAGCGCGATAAATGACTTCGACAACCTGACCGTCTTTCATGGTAATCGTCGAGGTAATTTCCGCACGACGCGGTTTCGGTTCCTTAACCTGATTGACCGAAGCGGAAACCACTTCCAGTTTCAGAAAGTTGCTGGAATAGCTGCGAATCAGATTCTTGGTAAAAGCCTCGATAAATTCCTGGCGTTGCTTATCGCTCGCAGAACGCCAGTGAATTCCCATAACAAAACGGGCCATTTTCTCCTGAGCAACATATGGCAATACATACTCTTCTGCGAACTTAACCACTTCTTCGGTACTGCTCTGCAGCTTCTCGCGGTTTTCATCAACTTTGACAATCAGCAACTCGGAAAGTTCCTGAACCATTTTCCCCGGATCGTCCTGAGTTACCGCCTGTGCTTTCAGGCTCATCATGCCCAGGATAAATACCAATCCTAATGACAACCAGAATCCGACAGTGCGAACATTTGCGTTCATATTAGTCTCCGCTTTCCGTAAACTTAACTAAAAATTGCCCAATCAGCTCTTCCAGAACCAACGCCGATTGGGTGTATTCAATCTCGGAGCCGTCTTCCAGATACTCCATATCACCGCCCGGCGTAATACCGATATACTGATCCCCCAGAAGCCCGGAAGTCAAAATTGAAGCAGAAGAATCAAGCGACAGTTCATTATACTGGCGATCAACATCCATCCACACACGCGCCTTAAAGGTCTTCTGATCAATGGTAATATTGGTCACGCGACCGATGACGACACCACTGAGTTTGACCGGCGCACGAACCTTAAGGCCGCCGATATTGTTGAACAGTGCGCTGATCTGATAGCTTGGCGTCTCTTTCAAAGCCGAAAAATTACTGACCTGCAAAGCGATCATCAGCAAGGCACCGAAGGTCATTACAACCAGAGCACCCACCCACATTTCAAATTTTGTCTTTTGTTTCATCCTGACTCCTGATCAGCTCAAACGCTGTCAAACAACTGTTGCGCTAATCAAACATGATTGCGGTTAAGATAAAGTCCAGCCCGAGCACCCCTAAGGAAGCATGCACGACTGTTCGGGTCGTCGCCAGACTGACGCCTTCCGAAGTCGGCACGGCATTGACCCCTTGAAAAAGAGACACGATCGCGATTAATACCGCGAAGGCGACCGATTTAATAATTCCGTTGATCACATCATCGTTCCAGTCGACCGAGGTGTTCATCTGCGACCAAAAGGCCCCATTATCGACACCAAGCCAACCGACCGCAACCAGATAACCGCCGATAATCCCCATAGCGGTGAATAGCAACGCCAGCATCGGCAGCGCCAGAATCGCCGCCATAAAACGCGGCGCATAGATATATTTGAGCGGATCGACGGCCATCATTTCCAACGCCGAAACCTGCTCGGTAGAACGCATAAGACCGATCTCCGCCGTCAGTGCAGAACCGGCTCTACCGGCAAAAAGCAATGCCGCTACGACCGGCCCTAGTTCGCGTAACAGCGACAAAGCGGTCATAGTTCCGACCGCCTCTTCGGAGTTGTAGTCAACCAGCACATTATACCCCTGCAGACTCAACACCATGCCGACGAAAAGCCCGGCGGTCAGAATGATCGGTAATGACAGTACGCCGGCGATATAGACCTGTTTAACCCACAGGTCAAAGCGCAGAAACGCTGCCGGCATTGCCGGCAGCATCGACAGGACAAACAGAGCGCCCCGCCCGATCAAAGCCAAGCCGGAAAGAAAGCTGGCTCCGATCGATCCCAGAAATTCACTGATTGAAAAACGACCCTGCATTTAAGTGCCCTAAATTAGTTAACTAAACCTGATAAACAGTAATTCAAAAATTTATTTTGCATCCCGCAAAGCGTTCAGGCTTTGCTGATAGGAATCTTTACTGAAATGGAATGGAACCGGTCCGTCGGCCAAACCATGCACAAACTGATTCACGAAAGGATTCGATTCCGACAAGATCGTCTCCTTATCGCCCTGCGCAATGATTTTTCCTTCCGAAATAACGCAAACGTAATCGGCGATCGAAAGCACTTCATCCACATCGTGCGATACGACAACCGAGGTTAATCCCAAGGCCCCGTTCAGCTTGCCGATCAGTTCGATCAGCACGCCCATGGTGATGGGATCCTGTCCGACAAACGGTTCGTCGTAAAAGATCATGTCCGGATCGAGCGTAATCGCTCTCGCCAGAGCTACGCGGCGAGACATACCGCCGGAAAGTTGTGCCGGCATCAGATGACGGGCGCCTCTAAGACCGACAGCCTGAAGCTTCATCTGCACCAAAGGCTCGATAATGTCATCCGGCAATTTGGTATGCTCGCGTAATGGAAAAGCAACATTTTCGAACACGTTTAAATCACCAAGAAGCGCTCCGCTCTGGAATAACATGCCCATTCGGCGGCGCAGTGAATACAATTTTGACCGCGACAGTTTATGCACATCCTGCCCGTCGACCAGAATCCGTCCTTTATCAGGCTGCAACTGACCCGCGATCAATTTCAGCAAGGTTGTCTTACCGGTTCCGCTCGGCCCCATAATCGCGGTCACCTTCCCTCGGGGAATCTGCAAACTGATGTCATCAAAAATGATCCGTTCGTCGCGCGAAAAACTGACACCTTCAATCTGAATTAAACTATCCGCCATGGCTCTCTACATTTATTTTTAGTTTTTCCAACTTGGGAAAGACGCAGTTTTAAGTACCGCGTTTAGTTTAACGTTTCCTAATAAGCACGCAAATAATTAAATTGTGAATATATTATTGCTGCCAAAGAACAGGGATCATGCCCGTTTAAATCAATACCCCAACAGTTCCGCCACTGTTTTAAGGTTCTGCACCGAGCTGATCGACATTTCAGGATTGGCTACGCAGACAGGCACCGCCGAATCCTGTTGCGGAATAGAGGAGACAAGATCTTTCAGCAGATCGGCCTGCTGCTTGCCGTCCTGCGGCAAATCATTAATCCACGCCATCGGCTGGCCGGAGACAACAATACCGTCATTGCGCCATGACCAACCCGGAAACGTCAAACGGGACGAAACAAGCGTTACAGGTAGCCCCCGTATTTCGCTTGGCGGCAACAGCGTTTCCGCTAAAACCGCACAACCGATCAAACGTTCGGCAAAGTCGCTCCCCTGCGTCAACTCAAGCAATTTTTCCAGATGCGCCAATTGCTCTTCGGCCACAATTAACAGCAGCAGTGTATTCTCGTTCAGGCAATCGACAAAATCGTCAAACGGTTCTTCGTCCAAGCCGTCTTCAAGCAACCAAGCCAGCCATACATGCTGCGGAACTGCCGCCAGACGGAAGTGATTCAGGTAAAAATCCAAACGCCACTCTTCCGGCAAATCATCCGGATAAAAAGTATCCTGCCATTGCGAATACTGCCACCCTAGAGTGGTCACTTCCAAATTATCCAGTTTAAGATTTTCCATAAGGTCCCGTCACCCGCGATCACTCATATAACTCGAGCTAAAATGGTTACTCAAAATAAAAAGCCCGCCTATTTTAGGAGCTAATGCACAGAATTGCCAAAATATCTAAACACAGAAACCGTACTGAGATTGTGACAAACTGTTGCAAAGCCTGCCAGAGTCTTTGCAAACGGAGACTGCACGGACATCATGGGCGAAAAAACAAGCGACACCCAAACCGCCAACACCATAGATTGAATAGCATGAGTTATAAATATGTTTTATATTGTTAAACAATTTCCGCTATAATCTCAGCCCGAAAAAAGATAACTTACTGAATTCATACGCCTATGACAACAACACTTATCCTCCCAAGCTTGCTGCTCATAATCGGCCTGGCGCTTCTGGTTTGGAGTTCCGATGTCTTTATTGACGGCGCAGCCAGTACCGCGACGCATATGAAGATATCCCCCCTGATTATCGGTGTCGTCGTTCTTGGCTTTGGTACCTCTATGCCGGAAATCATTGTGGCGATTCTGGCAGCCTTGGAAGGCAGCCCTAGCTTGGCAATCGGTAACGCCATAGGCTCTAACATCGCCAATATCGGCCTGGTTCTCGGGATTACCGCACTAATCACCCCCGTCATCGTAAAATCATCCATCCTCAAGCGTGAACTTCCGGTTCTTCTGGCGATTTCGATCGGCGTTTACCTATTGGTTCTGGACGGAACCTTAGGTATCTGGGACGGCGTAATTCTGCTGATTGTTCTGGTAACCGTCATGACCTGGATGATTAAAAGCAATAAAGCGCTTGATCCATCCGATCCTCTGGCGCAGGAAACCGCTCATGAGATGGAAGAAATCGCAGACCTCTCGCAGAAAAAAGCCCTGATTTATCTGATCGGCGGCCTGATCATTCTGATGATCAGTGCGCGCATGATGGTCTCCGGCGCCGTGGAAATCGCCCAGTTTTTCGAAGTACCCGAAGTGGTGATCGGTCTGACCATCATCGCTATCGGTACCAGCCTGCCTGAACTGGCCGCCGCCATTGCCGCCGCTCGAAAAAACGAAGCCGACCTGATTATCGGTAATATCGTCGGCTCCAACCTATTCAACATTCTCGCGGTTCTCGCGGTGCCGGCCCTCCTGGCACCCTCGATTCTGGAACCGGAAATTCTGAATATCGACATGCCGTTCATGCTTGTCTTAACGGTCGCCATGTTGTTGCTGGCTCTATCCAGAGACGGCAAAGCAAAAATCAACCGTCTACGCGGCTTTTTGCTAAGCCTTGCCTTCTTGAGTTATTTGTATATGCTTTATCTGCGTTCCACCGGTTCGCTGTAAAACCGACCAACATAAACCTGGGAAACTGAACGATTATGCAGATCGCCGCTGACATTGCCGCCAAAGCCCAAAAGATCAAATTTCTGATTTTGGACGTTGACGGCGTCATGACCGATAACCGCCTGTACTACACCGACGACGGGCAGGAAATAAAATCCTTTTATACTCGTGACGGACACGGCATGGTGCTTTTGAAAAAAAGCGGTGTGGATATCGGCATAATCACCGGACGCAAATCCAACTTGGTCGCCAAGCGGTGCCAGGACCTGAAAATCGAGCATCTTTATCAAGGCGTGCCGGACAAGTTGCCGAGCTTCCTTGAACTGGTTGAAAAGCTTGGTCTCGAACTGGAACAAATCGCCTACATCGGTGACGACATTCTCGACCTGCCGATTCTGATGCGCGTCGGTTTGAGCGTCACGCCGGCAGACGGCGAAGAGGAAGTTAAAACGCGCGTCGACTACACCTCCCGCTACATCGGCGGAAAAGGCGTTGTCCGCGAAGTGTGTGAAATCATTATGCGCTCCCAGGACAGCTGGCAGCAGCACATGGACTTCTATATGCGAGGCCTTACAGAATAAGCTCACCATAAACTTCCTGCATTTTATGTTTTATAATAGGCGCTTCAAAATGGTTAAACAAAAACACCTATGCGCCTGACTCCTTCAAAACTGCTGATTTCCACACTTACTCTGGCCGCTGTCGCGATCTGGACCAACGTATGGCTTGAATCCAACCAGAAAGAGCAGACCAGTGGCGTTGCCGCAACCTTGAAGGAAGCAACCTGGCAGTTCAGCGGGACGCAAATCTGGCGTCCGGGCATAGAAAACGAGAGCAACGCCCTCAACTTTACCGCCGGACAGATACGTTATCAGCAAAACCGGCAGCTTAGTCATATCGAACAGCTGCTTCTGGTCGACTTCAGACAAAACAATCTCAACCTGATCAGCAGTCAAATCGCCGTTCTTGACCCTCAATTCAATATCACTCTTTCGCAGAATGTTCGTTTCAGCCACTATCAACAACAGGACGACCTTCCCGTATGGCAGCAACAAATTCAGCTCACCGGGGAACAATTTACCTATAATAATCCGCAGCGCCGCCTGACAAGTTCTCAGTCCGTCACGATTACCCAGCCGAATGCCGTCACCGAAGCCGGAAGCCTTAGCGCCGACTTAACCAATGGCGAATGGTTGTTTTCCGACGGCGTCAGAGGAACTATACAGCCACAGACAATGGCGCAAGACGACAGAAAAAGCCAGGAATAATCATGTCAAATGCTTCTCATACTATTCGGCACACATTGAACAAGCTTCTCTTTGGTGGCGTTCTATGCCTCTTTACTCTAGCGCCCCTGCATGCCGAAGAACGTCCGTCTGAAAGTCAGGAGCCGATTAAAATCAGCGCCGATCGCTTGATGGTCAACGAAAAGCAAGGCGTCAGCCGTTACCAGGGGAATGTTCTGGTAAACCAAGGTTCCCTTCAACTTCAAGGCGAGCAGATCGAAATCGTTCATCCGGGCAATCAACTGAAGAAGATCGAAATTCTCGGTAAGCCGGCACGTTTTCAGCGCATGGACATCAGCACGCAAAGCCTGACTCGAGGTGAAGCCGATAAAATCATCTATCAGGCGGAAAAAGACATCCTGACCTTTATCGGCAATGCTCGGGTCGAAGAAAACGGCAAACACCAGATTAGCGGCTCCAAACTGGTTTACGATCTGCAGAAGCAGACCTTGCAAGCTCAGAGCGATAGTCAAAAACAGAACCGGGTCGAAGTCATTCTGGTTCCCGAGCAGAAAAAACAATAACCCATCAACCCAAAAGACTGAATCAAACCCATGGCTCATTTCTACGCGCGCAATCTGGCAAAAAGTTATAAAAAACGACAAGTCGTGACCCAGGTCGATCTGGACGTACACAGTGGTGAGGTCGTCGGCCTTCTCGGGCCGAATGGTGCCGGTAAGACCACAACCTTCTATATGATGACCGGGCTGATCAAAAACGATGGCGGGCAGATCTTTCTCGACAACCACGACTTAACGAATATGCCGATTCACGAACGTGCCCATTTGGGAATCGGTTATCTCCCGCAGGAAAGCTCCATCTTTCGCCAACTGAGCGTTGCCGACAACATTAAGGCGATACTGGAAATGCGCAAGGAACTCGATCGAGACCAAAGAGCGCAGCTTTTCGAGAACCTGGTTGACGACCTGCAAATCGGCCATATCCTTGAGCAACCCGGCCAGGCGCTTTCCGGCGGCGAACGCCGCCGTGTTGAAATTGCCCGCGCTCTGGCGATGGAGCCGAAATTCATTCTGCTCGACGAACCCTTTGCAGGGGTTGACCCGATCTCCGTCAAGGATATTCAGAATATTGTGATTCACCTTAAAGAACGCGACATCGGCGTCCTGATCACCGATCACAATGTCCGCGAAACCCTTGGTGTCTGCGACCACGCCTATATCCTGCACGCAGGAACGATTCTTGCCAAAGGGCCTCCGCAAGAAGTACTCGAACACCCGGAAGTCAGAAGAGTCTATCTCGGTGAAAACTTCGCATAAAGAAAGAAAATTTATCAAAAATTCAGCATTTCTTGAGCAGAGTCATATTAAATTTTTCTTGTAAAAATTTGCACCGATTCTGATCTTTCATTTAAGAAAACAACTGCTATACTGAAATTGAAGACAGGAAAAAGAGCCTAAAAAAATAAAAGAGAGTTTATAATCCCTTCTTTTTAAAATGACTCTCACTTGTCAAATCGCAATCAGATAACTAAAGGAGCGATTGTATGCAAATCAACATCACAGGCCACCACATCGACGTAACCGATGCCCTTCGTAGCTATGTTTCTGAAAAACTAGAAAAACTAGAGCGCCACTTTGATCACGTAACCAATGTTCACGTCATCCTGACTGTAAACAAGCAGGCTCAGATTGCTGAAGCGACGGTACATGTTTCAGGTGCAGATCTTTTCGCTCAAGAAGAAACAGAAAATATGTACGCATCAATTGACGGCTTGGTTGACAAACTTGATCGCCAAATCATCAAACACAAAGAAAAAATCGGCAGCCACAAGCAGAAGTCCGGCGGCGTTAAAAACATGGCAGCAGAAGCCTAAGAGTTTAACGCTGAAGCTGGTTACCCAAAAAACCGGCACAAAACGTCAAAACGCCTCGAAGTATCGGGGCGTTTTTTTATGTTTATGAAACTTTCTTGATACAGATATAAAAACCCCAGCCCGGCATTCTCACAGCCTGTTAGAATAACGCTTACAAGGCGCGCCAAACGGGTCTTTCCAAGCGAATTATCCCTGTCTGCGCATCCTGACGACCATACGGTGCAAAAAAGCCAAAAACCAACCTGGCTTAAAATTTGTTTGCCCAAAAAGCATAATCGACCAAATATCAAAGGCCGCCCGTGAGTAATAGCAATATCGACAAAAAGACCATTACCGATCAGCTTCTCAATGCCGTCAAGGACCAAAACCTTGAATTGATCTCCTCTTTGAGCAACCAGTTTGTTGCCGAAGAACTCGCTGAACTGTTGGAATCCACACCACCGAAAGAACGTTCTGTCCTTTGGAGTGCCATAGCGGCAGAAATTCAGGGGGAAATTCTTACCCACCTGAACGAAGAGGTGCGAGCCAACCTGCTCGGCGAACTGGAAACGCATGAAATTGTCGAAATCACCGAAGAGCTGGCTGTCGACGATATCGTGGATATCGCCCAGTCTCTGGAGCAAAAAGAGCAGATCGAGTTTGTCGAATCCCTTGGCGAAGAAAACCGCGAAGCAGTGCAGATGGTACTGGCCTTCGAGGAGAATACCGCCGGTGGTTTAATGAGTACGGATTTCATCTCGGTTCGTGCCGACGTAACCCTCGGAGTCGTACTACGTTACCTTCGTCAGCTTGGAGACCTGCCACCGTCAACAACCGCCCTGCTGGTTCGAGACCGCGATGACCACTATGTCGGCTCTTTACAGCTGCGTTACCTGCTGACTCATGATGAGGACAGCGAAGTACATGAATTCGTTGATCAATTGGTACCGGCAATCAACGTTTATACCTCGGCCAAAGAAGTCGCACACCTGTTCGAAAAACAGGATTTGATTTTCGCACCAGTGGTCGACGACCAGAACCGAATTCTCGGCCGTATTACCATCGATGACGTGGTCGATATCATCCGTGACGAAGCGGAACACGAACGTATGGCCAGCGCGGGTCTGGACGAGGACGAAGATATCTTCTCGCCGCCGAGCCGTTCGGCCAAACGCCGCACTTTCTGGCTTGGTATCAATCTGCTGACGGCGATTTTCGCCTCGATCGTGATCGGTCTGTTTGACGCTTCAATTGAAAAAGTCGTTGCGCTGGCGGTGCTGATGCCGATTATTGCCAGTATGGGGGGAATTGCCGGAACTCAGACGGCGACGATTGTCATTCGCGCTCTGGCGACCGGAAAGCTCGGGAAATCTAACAGCCGTTCATTGCTGATTAAAGAATCGACGGTCGGTCTGTATAACGGTTTAATCTGGGCGGTTCTGACTGGCGCGGCGGTGATGCTCTGGTTCCAGGACTGGCAACTAAGCGCTATTTTCGCTACCGCCATGATGGTCAACCTGCTGGCTGCGGCCTTTGCCGGCGCAATGATTCCGCTGATTTTGCAGCGCATGCGTATCGACCCGGCTCTGGCTTCCGGCCTCATGCTGACAACCGTTACCGATTCGCTGGGGTTCTTCGTATTCCTCGGTTTGGCGACGATCGTCCTGCTGTAAGCGGAAATTATTCGAAAACGCGATAATAACTTTTATCGGCCAGCGCCAACATCGGTTTATCACCGGACGAGTCGCCATAGGCATGGACAAAATCAAACTGATCAAGGGCATAACGCTGCTTGATGCGGCGTACCTTCTCTTGTCCATAACAGTTATTGCCGTCAAATTTACCGCTCAAGACACCATTGTCGGCAGCAAATTCTGTTGCGATCAGCTCGAAACCTTTTTGCTCGCACCAAGGCTCGAGCCAATTGCGCAGGGAAGCTGAAATAACAACGATTGTCGCGCCCTGCTGCTGATAGTTTTCAATCGCCTGTTGCGCTTTCGGGCGCAACAGCAGCTCAATCCGGCTTAAAGAATACTCCCTGGCAAGCGTATTAAAACGCGCCACATCCCAGCCTCGAAAAAAATGGCCGAGAAGCTTTTCTTTCGCCTTATCGTTCGGCATCAGCTTCATGACATACAAGCTTAACCAGGGTGACAGACACAGAAGCCCCCAATAATAGCGCCAGCGCCCGCAGGCGAACTGAATAAAATCCGGAAGGCTGTCTTTTTTGGTCAGAGTACCGTCAAAATCGAACAGCACCAAGCCCTTGCAGCCCTTGGAAAGGTCGGCAGCCGACGGAGAGATTTCTTGCGGCATGCTCAGATGCTCATCTTTTTAAAAATCACTTCTGGAATATGGCGAATAATCAGCATCACCAGCCACCAGATCGGTTTGACATAAATAACATTGCGCCCTTTCTGCTGAGCTTTTACAACCATTTTGGCAACCTGTTCCGGCTGCGCGGTCAGTTTCTCCGGCAGATCCATACCGGCAGTCATCTTGGTGGCGACAAATCCCGGTTTTACCGTCAATACCTGAACATCTGCTTCCGCAAGACGATTGCGCAGTCCGGACAGATAGGCACTAAACCCGGCTTTGGCAGAACCGTAGATATAGTTCGCCTTACGCCCGCGATCGCCGGCCACCGAACTGATTCCGACAATAAATCCGCTCTGCTTTTGTTCGAAATCGGCTGCAATCGGCTCCAGGACCGCCACCAGCGCATTAAAATTGCTCTGCAAAATCTTTTGTGCCAAAGCGGCATCCTGCTGCGCCTGAGTTTGATCGCCCAGAAATCCTAAAGCCGTCACCACTCCGACCGGCGCCGGAGCAAGACCTTGATAAAAATTCGACTGCTCTTCCAGCTTTAGGGCATCCCATTCCAACAGGCGCACCTCGACTTGATGACGAATCTGCAGATCGCTTTGCAGACTTTCCAGGTCGGCTACATTGCGTGCAGCCAGATACAGATTAAATCCCAAACCGGCATATTCGCGGGCAATTGACTGGGCCATATCGCTTTTGGCGCCCAGAATCAGAACAAACCCTTTATCACTCATAATCATCCTTAAATTTTATAACCCCAATCGTACAGACTGCCGGGAATTCAATGTCTTATCCAGTCCATGCTGTCTGCGAAAAGCCCGGAACTGTTCGATCTGCGGATAGCCTTGCTCGAAAACCGCTTTCGGCACGCGCGCATCCTTGGCCAGATAGAAACGTCCACCACACTTCACAACCACTTCATCGAGACGTTCCAAAAGCCCCCAAAGAGAAGGCTCAACCTTAAAGTCCAGCGCCAGGCTATAGCCTTCCATCGGAAAAGAGAGCCAGTTGGCATTATGCTTTCCATACAACTTCAGCACTGCCAGAAAAGAGCCTTTCCCGCTTGCGGCTATGATCTGCAAGATTTCCTGCAAGCCTTGATAACTGTGCTCTTTCGGCAGGATAAACTGATATTGAACAAAACCGTCTTTACCGTAAATACGGTTCCAATTGGATAACGCATCCAGCGGATAGAAAAACTGATCGATCGACACCATCTGCTGAGAGATTTTCTTGCGGACCTTGTGATAGTACAGCCAGTTAAACGCGGACAGGGTCAAGCGGTTAAGCGCAAATTTCGGAAAGTTAAAAGGGATTGCAGGCCCGCGCGGAGAACGATAGTCCAGATCGCCATCAGTGGCAAAATCTCCGACCATCAGCAGACTGCGCCCGAGGTTTTTGCCTTTGGCCAGACAATCGATCCAGGCAACCGAATACGGCGATGCCTGATAGTCTTCAAACGCCGCGAAAGTCTCTTGCAGACTGGCCGACTTAATGGTCGTTTGTTCGATATTCTGCGATTTGATCGGTTTTAACTGCAACCTTGCCTCAAGAATCACCCCAGTTAACCCCTGCCCGCCACAGGTTGAATGAAACCAGTCGCGGTTTTCATTCTCGGAGCAATCGATGATTTCGCCGTTCGGCAGCATCAGTTTCAGATCCAAAACGCTTTGACTAAAACTGCCGAAATGATGATGGTTTTTACCGTGCACATCGGAGGCAATGGCACCACCGACGGTAATCAGTTTCGTCCCCGGGGTTACCGCCAGAAACCAGCCGTGCGGAACCGCGACTTGCAATATTTCGGACAACAGAATACCGGACTGCGCCCGGAGTATGCCACTTTCCTTATCAAACTGTAAAAAGTGATTCAGTTTCCGGGTCACTATCTGCTTATCGGCAATTGCGCTGTCGCCGTAGCTGCGCCCGTTACCGTAGGCAATGACGTCACCCTCTTCATCCAGAAAGCCGGCAATTTCCTGGGCACTCTGTACCGAACACGCCTTACTTGTGCTGCGCGGAAAACGCCCCCAGCCAGCAAGATTCTTTTGCGGACAAGACATCATCAGTGCGAATCCTGAAACTGGATAGCAGCGGAATTAAAAACAAAACGCCGGTCGAGAAAATATTTAATCACATAACCGATCGCCAAGCCGACGACTGCGCCGACGTAGAGCGCGCCCGGCCATGCAAAGAGCCAGTCGAACAGCCACTCGGTACCCCAAAAAATAAAGGTTGTACCGACACCGGTCAGAGTGTATTTGGCGAATTTCTTACCGTGATCGCGAATATGTTCCGACTTGTCGTAAAAAATAAACCATTTATCAAGCAGATATTTCATGATCAGACCGGCAGCGGTCCCCCAGAACATAGCGACAAACAGGTAACCGACGCCCTGATACAAAGCAAGACTCGCGGCTTGAAACATCAGGTTCAACAAGGTCGCAATCACAGCAAACAGAATATAGCGTTGCGCCAGCTTCATAAGCGATCCTTAGTAGAGAATCCAGACAAAAGTTAAAATCCATCCCAGAAGGCTCAACTGAACAAAACGGTCATGCTGAACCACTTTAGTCGGCGAACCGCTGTCCTGATAAACAAACGCAATTTGCAGATAGCGCAGAACACCAAGAATAACGAAAAATGCCGTTAAATAAAGATATTCGCTGTGCAAGCGGGCGATGACTTCCGCGGAGGTGGTATAGAGGATATAGGCCATAATCACCACCGAAGCCATAATCGCCATGGCGATATCGAGCAGTTGCAGGTTATAACCGTCAATCACCTTGCGCATTTTCTGCCCGGTTTCCATAAAGGTCAGTACGTCATCACGCCGTTTTGCCAGCGCAAGAAACAACGCCAGCAGGAATGTCATCACAACAATCCACATTGAAAGCGCCATGCCCGAAGCCAAAGCCCCAATAAACAGGCGCAGAACAAAACCGATGGCAATCGTTGTCACATCCAGCAAAGCGATATGCTTGAGTTTAAAACTGTAGGCAATATTCAAGACAAGGTAGAGCAATAGAACCCATAGAGCCTCAAGCGACAGACTCCCCATAATCGCGATGGCAATAACAGCCAGCCCTATCATCAGAGCAAAACCCTGTTGCGGTTTTACAGCACCTGATGCCAGCGGGCGAGTACATTTTTTAGGGTGCTGGCGATCATCTGCAATATCGCGATAATCGTTAAGAATATAGATTGCGCTGGCACCCAGAGAGAAAGCGATAAAAGCCCAAAACACCTGAATCAGCAATTCCAGATTAGTAATCTGCAACCCAAAAAACAGCGGCAGAAACAGAAACAGGTTTTTAACATATTGATGCGGGCGCATCAGGGCTATTAACGCTTTAATCGGCATAGTTCAATCGCAACAGTGATAAAAAATTCCCGCCTTCTGAGCAGACAAGATAGATAATTTCAAGAAGGCTAATATTAACGGATTTAAAGGTTAAATGCGCCCCCACTGCTAACCTTTTCAAAAAATCGCCTGAATTATTGAGCGCAGAAAGGATTTCGCCACACTTTTCTGTTCAAATTTCATTAAAATGAAAAACATTCATACTCTCCAAGAGAGCCAAAAAACCTTTCTATATCAAGAAAAACCTGAGGAGTTTTCAATGAAAAAACAGATCTTTACCAGCCTCGCACTTGTCGCAGCAGTCGGCTTAAGTGGTTGTAGCCAAAACCCGAATAAAACTAAAGAAGAAAAAGAGACTGAAGCCAATGTTGCGACAGTACTAGGGGCAATCGGCGGCGCCGTTCTGGCACGACAAATGGGCGTAGATAGCCGTACCGGTACCGTCATTGGCGGCGTTATCGGTGGTGTCACCGCGCGTAAAATTTACCAGGACGTCAATAAAGACACGGCCAACGATCCAAACACAAATGTAGAAGCGGTTAATATTGATGGGCAGGAATACATCAAAGTCGATGTACGAGACGTTAACTTCCGCTCCGGATCTGCGCACCTTGACCCTGAAATGCTGGACCGTTTAGGGCCTGTATTGAATGCTCTGCGCAACTACCCTAATACCCGCGTTCATATCGAAGGGCATACGGACAGTGACGGCAGCCGAGCTTTCAATCAGCAGCTTTCAGAAAACCGTTCTAAAAACGTCGCTTTCTACCTGATGGATAACGGTATCAGCCGCGATCGCATTATCACTTACGGTTACGGTGAAGATCGTCCGATTGCCAGCAACGATACACCACAAGGCAAGCGTATGAACCGTCGTGTCACCTTCCTGATCAGCGAGTACTAAACTTAGAAACCTAGAAACCTTTTTAGCCCTTTCATTCCAAAGTTATTTGGAGTGAAAGGCAAATCCCTCGGATTCCAAGCCTAATCTAATATCTCGCACCCGTTTAGCAACGCACGAAACAATCTGAAAGCAACTGTATCTCTAATCGACTGATTCGATATTAAACAGCTCCGCAGCGTTCTGATAGGCGATCTTATGCGCCACTTCCGGCGGCAGATCCCCCAGCCAATCGCGTATATTGCTCACAACCTTATCGAAATTTTCCCAACGTTGTACACTGTATGTGTCCACCGCCGCCATAAAGCGGTCCTGATGGGTAATAAACAGGTCTCGCCACTCTTTGTTCAGCTTGCCGTTACTCAATAGCATGCCGTCTCGAACGGACGTATCGATATAAAGCCCTTGCGGGTACTTCTGTAACATCGCATTCAAAAAATCCACTTCTGGCCGCGTTCCCAGATGCGCCCATAACACAGTCGCCTGCGGATAAAGTTCGAATACCTTATCAACGACTTCGGCATCACCATGCACCTGAAGCGGTAACCGGTGTTGTTTCGCCAGCAGTACGACCTGCTGGAAAACGGGGCTATTAACCTTATCCTTAAACAGGTGCAACTCGCCGACACCTCGGTAAAATCCGCTCTTTAAAGCTTTCTCGGTTGCCGGAACAACAGCTGGATCGTCCATCCATTTAGCCTTGTCATGGAATCCGTGATAGAAACTGTAGAAAGGTATGATTCGCTGCGGCATGGCACGATAAAGAATTTCCGTGCCGTCGGTCGGCGCGCTGGAAACCTGCGCAAACGCAACCTGATTACGGTCAAAAATCGCTTCAATTTGCTGTGGAGAAAAGTTCTGCACATCTTCCGCCGCATAGTGCAAATGAGCGTCAAACAGCTTGCCTTGGTAGACACTGCTGTCACTTTGCATGTTTGAATGGTTTGTCGCAGCAGAAGATTCACTTGCCAACAAAACTTCGGGCTCATGCGCCTGAACGGAAGAAATTGATAGAGAGCCCGCAATAGAAATAAACAGGCCGCAATGCAGCCCTTTGACAATACGTTTAAAAAACGAGATGGAAAACGCTTGGTTGACCATAGTGCTCTTATTCAGACTCTTTTTTACCGCTTGCCATAGCATTACGGATTAATGCCCAAAAGATGCCTAAAAGGACACCTATAATCATGGAGGCGACCATAATTAAAGAGCGTTTGGGCTTGGACTTTTCCTCTGGAACAACTGCCGGGTCGATGGTTCTAAAAACAACATCCTCCGAAGTATTTGCCAGCATCATGGTTTTGATATTGGCTTCCATCATCTGGTAGATCGACTGCCTGACCTCTGCCAGAGAAGTCTTTTTAAGCTGCTGTTCAAGATAGGCATTCGAACGCTGCGCTTCGGCAAGCGACTGCGTTTTCATCAGCAGATTAATATCCTGCACCATTTTGGTCGCCCACTGCGCTGCTAATACCGGGTCGGTAAACTCAACAAACAAGGTGACAAAGCCCGAATTTTTATCTGTTGATATAGAAAGCATGCTGCTGAATACCTTATAGGATTGCCATAAACTCGGCTCCCCTGGCACTAACTGTTCTCTTTGAGAACCACTCTGAACGCCATTAGAGGCAGGCACAATCAATTCCTTGATAGATGCCAAAACTCCGGGAGACGGTTCAATCCAAGTTTCTTTATCATCATCCCAATTCTTAGGAAAAAGATAAGGTTTTAAATTATTTTCTTGAATAAAACGCTCACCAAATTTACGAGATTTCAAAATCGCGATCGCCGTATCGGTATCAGAGGCACCTCCGCCACCGAGATTGATTCCAGCCAGCGATGCCAAGCCGCCAAATTGTGCTGCCAGTCCCGCACTCTTCCCCTCTGCATGGATCGGTGCCAAAACGACATGAGCTTTATAATAGTTTTTAGCATTTAATACATAAATAAGAGCAATCGAAGTAACAATCATTGTAATCAGAGCAATACTCCACTTGCGTGACCAGACAGCATGCCACAGTTCACGCAAATCAATTTCATCATCCGCGTAAGCCTGCGGATAATTAGGGGGATAGCCCGGTGGACAGTTTTGCAGGTTCTTTTCCGGCGTATTCATATGGTTTTTCTGGCTCATCAGAAAACTCCTACTGCATTGAAGCTGGCCAGTGCCAAACCGACCTGACCGGCTATCGTTGCGACCTCTTTCCACAACTCAAGCGGCTGCAGTTTCTCGACATCCATTGGTATTACTATGACGTCACCCTGATCGATTTCAGCCCTCGCCGAAGCGTAGAAGAAACCGCTTTGTTGCAGAGGCACGACTCGTCCGGAAGCCTTAACGATATAGGCGCGATCCATATCCGCCAGACTATTTGGTCCGCCGGCCATCTGAATATAATCCGAAGCATCCATATTGCTGTCAAAATTGAAGGTCTGCGTCGCAAAGACTTCTCCGATAACCGATACCGTTCTAGGTTCTTCCGGCACATGCACCTTATCCAGATCCTGCAACAGCACAGAAGAGAAAGCGGCATAGTAATTCTCATCACGATTCACCAAACTCAAACGCCCAGTTGCCTTGGCTTGATTCGCTTGTTGTAAGATTTTGGATAACTGCTCAGTTGCCTCCGATGAAGTCATGGACGTCTTCTTGGAAGCACTCTGTGCCAAAATGGATTCCAACTGATAACGCATTTTTTCAAGTTCCTGATTCTGTTTATCCAGCAGTGCCTGTCTCTGCAAGATAGTTCCGCGAATAAAGGCTTGATTGGTAAACCCGCCGGCGCGCTGAATCAGATCGGCCAAAGTTTCCTGCTCCTTGAGAACATAGGTTCCGGGAAATTTGACTTCACCCGACAGAGTAACAACCCGTCTTTCCGTCCAGTCCGGTTTACGCTTAACTACCAGACTATCCATTGACTGCAATTTCAGCGACGCAAGCGACTGTTCGTCCAGAGAGACGATTTGGTTCTCGACCCTTAACTGCTGATCCTGCTGGCTGATATTGCGACTGACGACCTCTCCTTTCAAGGTATAGGCGGACTCGGCAAACCCACCCGCCAGTTCAATCAGCTCCTGAGCGCTCATCCCTTCGGTCAGAGGATACTCACCGGGAAATCTAACAAAACCTTCCACCGAAACAATTTGTGCCGGCAATTCAGATGTTGACTGCTCTCGCAAGCGTTTTACCAGAGCTTGTACCCTTTGATGTGAATCCTTAACCGGGCTAAGCTTGGAAGGAGTTCCTTCTTCGTCCGCCTGAATTTGCGACAGTTCACGCTTCTCGCTCTCAATCTCTTCGATACCGTTGACATCCAAAACAATCAACTCATCCATTGCCTGAGCTTTAAGCGACATCTCGGAGTTCAAGCCGATCAACAATGCAGAGACCTGACGGTTATAGGCATTTTCTCGTTTCAGAAGCGCTTTTTCCATTGATGTCAAAGACGCTCCACCGGCAACAGAAAGCAGTTCCTGAATGCTCATCCCCTGTACATAAGGATACTCTCCCGGATAGTTGACGCTTCCGGAAACAGAAACAACCTGCGCCAGTTGATTTTGATTTGCCTGACGTTTTAAGTCCGCCACCCAAGGCTGCAATACTTCGACCCGATTATCATCGAAATTCAACACAAGTAACTCGTCACGCGCCTGCAGGGAAATATTCTCGGCATTTTGCGGGGTCTGCAACGCCTCTTTTAAGTTCACCATCAGGATCTGAATATTGCGTTCAATACCGACTTCTCGTTTGATAAAAACATGCTCCAGATCGGTTCTGGCTAAAAACTCGTCGGCCGATTGGCCACGAAACAGGTCGGCAATTCGTAAGCCGTCGCGCCATTGATACTCTCCAGGACGGCTAACGCTACCGTTCACCAGAACAATATCCTTATATTCATCAACGGAAGCCAATACGCGGATCGAATCACCGTTCTGAATGCGCTGCTGCAAAACCTTTTTCGCACGGAGATTGACGTCTTTCACCTCACGGAAACCATCCTCACGGATACGCTCCAGCTTGGAGTGCGCTGGACTGGCATTCTGGGTAAATCCACCCGCCAATTGGATAATTTCACCCAGCGTACGCTCTTTTTTTAGCTCATACACAGCCGGACGTTTAACTTCGCCGGCAACGGTAACGGTCTTCTTAAGGGTCGGCACAAACAAAACGTCACCATCCAGAAGACTGACATCCTTGGACATATCGCCCTTTAACAGAAAATCATACAGATCCAGAGTGGAGATCACCTTGCCATTACGCTTAAGCTGGATATTACGCAAAGAACCGATGGTTTTGATCCCGCCACTGGAAAGCAACGCGTTGGACATAGTAGACAGGCCGCTGACAACATAAGCCCCCGGTTTATAGACATCACCGAGAACAAAGACACGAATCGAACGTAAAGCCCCAGCCGTCACACTGACTTCCACTCCGATCACTGCACGGGTAATTTCCGATTCAATCATTTTTGACGCTTCGTTGAAACGCATACCGGCAATCTGAAGCGGTCCGGCATTCGGCAACTGAATATTACCCTCGCGATCGATCTGCAAGACGTAAGAATCATTCTCCGCACCGTAAATCTGTACATTTAAGGTATCGCCCGGCCCCATGACGTAATCCGCCGGAACCGGTGCATTGGCCAGAGGTGCAAAGGTTGAAGGGGTACCGGCAAACAGGTCGTAACCGAAAGGCTTGATCTCTTCTTCAATTGCCGTTGTTACTTGGCGCTCCTGCAAATCGGCGGCATCAATGGATTTTTTTGCCTCCTTGGCCTGCATTGAACGGCTAAGGTCTTCATCAACGTCACGGCTTTCAATTACCGGCTCTGCGGTGGTTTCTAAGGTTGACTCTACAGGCATCTGCGCGGAACTATTCTGGATCAGGTCAGGAGCATACTGTTTGATCAACTCCTCCTGCTGCGATTTAGGCAGAGACTTAAGCATTTCCAGTTGCGCGGCACTCGGCTGCACGGCAAATCCGGCACTTCCCCACAAGCCGGTACAAAGTGCGCTACCGATAATCAACGCCTTGGAAAACATGCGCATTTTGTAAATCTTTCCTAATCCAATATTCATTAAAATCAGACCTAAACTTTAACTTTTAAAATTCAATACAGAGACGACCCTTGCCGTCAACCAGTATTCCTTGCAACGCCTTTAGTAATCTCTAATACAGATAACTGAGGCTCAACCCCAAACCGGCATTATTATCCATCAACTCCGACGGATGGTTAAACTTTTGATAAAACAGCGTCGGTTCAATTTTAAAGTGCTTATTCCAATAAAATTCGCCGGTCAGCGTCATACCCAAAAACTCGATATCCTCTCCCTGTACACTTTCGGGAAACAAAGACACGACTGTTCCGCTGTGATCACTTGCTTGCCATTCTGCATATTTAACGGAAGACTTCACCGCCCATCCGGATTGGGCAGACCATATACCGCCAAGAGTTAGGCTGCGCCCGCCATATCCGATATTACTGGCAAAACTCTGATCATTATGACGAAAACCGGCTGAAGAATCACTTATATCCACGCCCTGTTCAAAGATCCCTTCGGTTGCATCCAAGGCTTCAAGATACCAGTGCAATTGGCCTCGTAATGAAGGGAAATCCGCATAAGAACCGATGCCTAAAAGCGTGTTCCATCCCTGGTCAGCCACAGAATCGACCTCTTTAGCCGCTTGCCCGTAAAGTGAAAATGACTTATCTAGCAAAGAAAATCCATAACGAAAATCCACTCCCATCAGGCTTTGCTTGACCGGTTCATCGGCGACCACATTGACCTCGTCAAATGTCAGGCCGGAAACACCTATCTGCAATCCCTCAAATGGTCGGGCTTCGATTCGTGCAGAATAAAAGTTGATCGACTTATCATCCGGATTTGGCGTTGACGAGTCCTGCAAAGAACCGATAAAAGCCTGATAATTCAGCGAACCCAGTGCATTTAAAAGGGGAAGAGAAGAAGGCTCGGAGCTTACGCGCTGAAAATGAACACCGAATACCGGACGCGACTGTGTCGACCATAACAGACTACTGTCCTGACCCGGCCCCCACCAACGGTTTTGCGAGCCGACTGTCACCACAGTATCCGCGAAAGTTGTCGCAATATAACTCCCATCCAGGCGATTATCACCCTCGGCACGAGACAGATTCACTTGAAAAGCAACTGATTTATAAACCTGACGAGTCACTGCACTGGCCGAAGAACCTTGGCCATAAACGTTACGGCTTTCAAAGCCTGAAAACAGAAGCGGTTCGGAAACAGTGGAGATGCGCAACAGCTTTTCCGGTTTCAGATCCAACTGTTTGGAACGCACTCTCGACACGCGACTTTTCAGACGGTAATAAGCCGCTTTTTCAACTTTGTTCAATGAATCCAAGTTCGGTACAGAAGTTAAAGCGCGATCCAAATCCGGTGCATATATCGGCCAGCTTCCCGAGGTTACCGGCAAAATACCACGATCACTGAGAAGTTCGATATCCAGTTTCAGACGGATATCCGACGGCTCAAACCAGACGCTGGCGCGAGCGGAAAAAGATAAAAGAGCCAGAAAGAAAAAAAACCACAGCGGTTTTCCAACAAATGTAAATCTAGGCATTCTTAACATTTACCACACCCAATTTCGGTTTTGAATCCAGATCCATTTTGTTGGATGAAACCTGCTCAGAAGAAATCTTAAAGTAATCAACAATCCCGGATGTATGATTAAATCCGGAAACAACCTGACCAACCAATTGCGATAGTTTCTCATAATCTGAATTGCTGATCGCAGCCTTCATCTGAACAAAAGCCGTTTCAAGTTCTTCAAGCAGAACAAAATATTCATGCGCTTTCATAATCTTCGGATGGCTCGTGCCATCAACATTTTCACCAATCAATAATTCCTCGTATAGTTTCTCCCCAGGACGCAAGCCGGTAAACTGAATTTCAATGTCGCCATTGCCCTCTTCATCCATGACTTCCAAACCTGACAGACGAATCATTCGTTGTGCCAAATCGACTATTTTTACCGATTTTCCCATATCCAAGACAAAAACATCGCCACCGGTTCCCATAGAACCCGCCTGAATGACCAGCGATGCCGCTTCCGGAATAGTCATAAAAAAACGGGTAATCTCAGGGTGAGTTACCGTTAGCGGGCCACCGGCTTTAATTTGCTGACGGAATAAGGGAATAACCGAACCGGATGAACCAAGCACATTTCCAAAACGCACCATCACAAAGCGCGTACCAGAAAATTTCTGCTGCAAAGCCTGTAAAGCCAACTCCGCCATGCGCTTGCTAGCCCCCATAAAGTTCGTCGGACGCACCGCTTTATCCGTCGAGATCAAGACAAAGTTTTTGACGCCATTCTCCGCCGATTTCATGGCAATCGTCATAGTGCCGAAGCTGTTGTTCTGAATCCCTTCTGCAATATTATGCTCAACCAAAGGGACATGTTTATAGGCTGCCGCGTGGTAAACCGTATCAACCGCATACTGCTTCAAAACCCTATCGAGCTTAACGCCATTCTGAACAGAGCCTAATATTGAAATAATCTCAATCCCCGATCCTTGTAGCTCCTTATCGATTTGATAAAGAGCAAACTCGCTCAGTTCATACAAAATTAATGATTTAGGCTTCAGTTTGACTACCTGGCGACAGAGCTCGGAACCAATAGAGCCACCCGCACCAGATACCATGACCACCTGATCTTTGATACAGTGCTCCAGTAACTCCGCTTTAGGAGGCACAATATCTCGACCAAGCAAATCTTCAATACCGACCTCACGCACATCGGAAACCTGAACCTGACCGTCAACAATCTGATCCATCGGAGGCAGAATCGACACTTTGACGCGTTTCTTTTCCAGCCAACTCAAAATGGATTTTTTCTTTGCCGGAGACAGCGAGGGAATAGCTAAAAACAGATCCGTGACAGACTGCTGCTCGATAAGCTCATCCAGGTCTTCCGGCTTAAAAACCCTGACGGCATGAATATCATAATTCTGTAATTGAGGACAGTCATCAATGAAGCCAACAACCCTGACGAACGGCATCTTAACCGTTGCATTAAATAACTGCTGACCGGCACTACCCGCGCCATAAATGACGACTCGCTTCTTATCAGAATATAGTTTCCGACTCACACCATCATTTAGCAAAGAGCGCGCAATCAGTCTGCTGCCGGATATAGCCAGTAAAGCCAGGAGCCAGGCAATAATCATAGCCGAACGAGGAAACTCAAGATTGAGCATAAACAGAACGGCAGTCCATAAAACAAAAGCGACTGAAACCGCCAAAAAGACCGTATAAGCGAAACGCACACCTATATAGCGCACAACAGCCCGGTAAAGACCTAAACGAATAAATACAGGAATTGCCACCAGCGGCAGGATAGGGATACCGATCCATTGAACGGGAGTCGGCCAATACAACTCGCCGAATCGAAGCGTCAAAGCTAGATAAGCAATGACCATGAGTGTAAAAGTATCAATCACCAAAGAAAGCAACCGCTTCTGCCAGCGCGGTAAATTTAACAACGGTAAAAAAAGTTTCGTCACTCTAACCATTTACTGCCTGCTCAAGAATAATTTGAATGACTTCACAAGTTTTATCGATTTCTTCTTGTGTCAATGTTGGATGAACAAGGAACATTAATGATGTTTCACCCAGTTCTTTAGCGACAGGTAACGGCTTTTCCGGACGTAACCCGGTATTATCAAACGCTTTTTCCAAATAAACCTCGGAACAAGATCCCGAAAAGCATGGAACCCCACACTCAGAAATCGCATTCATAATCCGGTCACGATCCCAGCCTTCAGCAAGATCCGCAGGCTCGACAAACACATAGCACTTGTAGGCCGCATGCTTAATATAAGACGGTACCTCCGGCACACGCAAACCATCCAAACGCCTAGCTACTTGCCAGATTTGACTAGCATAGTCTAAGCGTCTTTGATGCCATTCAGGCATTCTTTGTAGCTGAATACGACCAATTGCGGCCTGCATTTCCGTCATACGCCAGTTGGTACCAAAAGACTCATGCAGCCAACGGAATCCAGGAGGGTGTTCAGTATTATAAACGGCATCCCAGGATTTTCCATGATCCTTATAA
Source organism: Thiomicrorhabdus sp. 6S3-12 (assembly GCF_017571475.1). Taxonomy (GTDB): domain Bacteria; phylum Pseudomonadota; class Gammaproteobacteria; order Thiomicrospirales; family Thiomicrospiraceae; genus Thiomicrorhabdus. Next base: position 108,544 of record NZ_JAGETW010000001.1, read on the forward strand.
GCCCACATTTTTTTCCATAAGAGTTCATCACTGGTGGTAACCATTCCCCCTTCACCACCTGTGGTCATAATCTTATCCTGACAAAAACTCCAAGCACCAATATGTCCGATTGACCCCGCGGGCCTACCCTTATATTTTGCGCCATGAGCCTGAGCACAATCTTCAATTACATACAGATCATGCGCATCAGCCAACGTCATAATTTCATCCATTTCGCATGGCCAACCCGCCAAATGCACGCAGACAATCGCTCTAGTCTTATCAGATAATACGGCAGATATGGTGTCAGCTGTAATATTCTGTGAATTACGATCAACATCAGCAAAAACAGGTTTCGCCCCTGCATTAACAATGGAAGACACCGAGGCTAAAAAAGTTCGTGAAGTAACAATTACTTCATCGCCGGCCCCAACCCCTAATGCTTTTAGTGCAGCATCTAAGGCCAAGGTTCCATTGGCCAAAGCGACGGCATATTTTGTTTCGCACCAAGATGCAAACTCTTTCTCGAATTCACGCCCTTCCTGTCCGGTCCAATAATTAACTTGGTTAGATAAAAGAACCTTAGATACAGCATTAACTTCACTTTCTGTATACGATGGCCAAGGAGAAAACTGAGTATTTAACATATAATTAACTGCCTAAAGGTTTTGCCGGTATTCCGACAATAGTTTTATCATCTGAAACATTAGAAACAACGGCTGCATTGGCTCCAACAGTCACATTCTCACCTATCGTAACGCATTGTTTGACACTGGCTCCAATACCCACCCAAGAGCAAGTTCCAACATGAACTGACCCAGCTAAATTAGCTCCCGGACTGATATGAACACCATCAGCCAGTACGCAGTCGTGATCTACTGTTGACGAGGTGTTTAGAATATTAGCTCTGCCTACACGGGTAAAAGGATTAACAACGGCATTAGCCATAACCACAGTGCCATCTTGTAATGTCGCCATTCGACTGACAACCGAATTAGGATGAATTAGGACCGGAAAGTGAGCTCCAAATGAGAACAGTTGTAACTGTTTCTGCAAACGAATTCGATTATTACCAATAGCAATAAAACATCCTTGAAAACTCGATAACGTATTTATTAACTGTTCCGTTCCCCCTACAACCGGCCAATGCTCGAGGTCGCTAACGCCGGGATAGGCATCATCGAAAAAAAAGACTTTCCAACCATTTAGCTCGGCAATTTCGGCAATGACCTTGCCATGACCGCTGGCACCTAATACAGCGAGCCTCTTCATTCTTTTGAGCCCGTAAATTTAGGCATAGTCGCTTCACCTTCCGCAGAAATCCCTTCGCGAACAACCACCTTTTTGAGGGTTAAATAGATAATCTTAATATCCAACCAAAGTGAGCGATTATCTACATACCAGACATCGAGCTTAAACTTATCATCCCAGTCAATTGCATTACGCCCATTAACCTGGGCCCAACCTGAAATACCTGGTCGGACTTCATGACGCCTATACTGCTCTTGTGAATACAACGGAACATATTCCACTAACAATGGACGTGGTCCGACCAAACTCATCTCTCCTTTGACGACGTTCCAAAGTTCAGGTAATTCATCCAAACTCGTCGAACGCAAAAAACGACCAAATTTCGTCAACCGAATTTCATCTGATAATAATTCACCATCTGCGTCGCGATCATCAGTCATAGTTCGGAACTTAATCATTTTGAACGGCTTAGCATCCTTACCTGGACGAATCTGAGTAAAAAGGATTGGTGTACCAAGCTTAAAACGCACTAAAATTGCCACCACGATAAAAACTGGAAGCAATAATGGAAAGCTGATAAAGATTAAAAATAAATCAAATATACGTTTCATAAAACCATTTTTTACAAAACAAAAAAACACAGAAATTTAACATTTGAAATCAGTTCAACTCCATTATTTCCAGCATTCGTAAATTTATCTTATGCACGTCAAAATTTTCTTCTGCCATTTTGCGAGAAACTCTTCCCATTGATTCAAGTTGTTCGGGATGCTCTATAGACCAAATCATTTTTTCGACAAGTGCATCGCTGTTCTGAACGGGAACTAACCAACCATTTTCCCCTTCAACAATAGGTTCACGACAACCTACATTATCAGTTGTAATAATAGGACGCCCTGTAGCCATTGCTTCCAAGATAGTTCGAGGCAAGCCTTCACGATAGTAAGAAGGCAAAACAAACACATGAGATTCAGAAAAAAAAGGCCGTACATCAGTAGTTTCACCTAAATATTCTATACAACCGTCAGCAACCCATTCATCAATTTGGCTTTGATCAATTCCTCCCGGAGAAGGATCAAACCCTCCTAACAGATGAAAACGAACCCGAGGAAATCTTTTTTTAACCTTGCACGCAGCATCAACATACTGATAGACCCCTTTTTCTTTTAATAAGCGCGCAACCATTAAAAAGGTAATATCTGATTTAGGTAAGGGCTGGAATTGAAAGCTGTCTAAAGGTATACCTGAACCGGCTACCACAAAAGCCTTGGCTTTTTCAATTAAGCCATGAGAGACAAAGTAGCTCAGGTCATCTGAATTTTGAAAAATAACCCTACCTGCACGCTTCAACGCAAACTTGTATAAACGAGAAACAATCGTTCTCAGTACTTTACGCTTAAACCCATCACCTTCGAAAGCATAGCCTAATCCAGTCACTAACGCGGTAAAATCAGACTTTGGCAAGGATCGCAAAGCGATACCGCCCCAAATCACTGGCTTAATGGTGTAGCTCAAAACAAAATCAGGCTTCTCTTGCTCAAATATCGAACGATAAAAAAGCATTGTTTTTAAGTCCGTAAAAGGATTCATTGAAGTACGTTCAACAGGAACATCTATATAACGAACGCCCAAAGATTCGATGGCAGAAACTTCTTCAGCACTCGCACCTCCAGCCATAGCTATCACTTTATAACCACTGGAAAGAATTTTCTTAATCAACTCTCCTCGAAAGTTAATTAAAGAACGTGGTAAAGCACCTATAATACAAACAGTTTTTGACATATATATTTACTTATTTTTCAAATAAGTAGAAACCTTTTTCTGTATAAAAAGAGTATTAGCAGGGATATCTTTGCTAACGATTGAACCAGCTGCAACTATTGTTCTGTCGCCAATAGTAACGCCTTTTAAAATGACTGAATTAGCTCCAATCCATACATTGTCCCCAATCACTACAGGAGCTTGCACATAATCACGTTTTTTTACAACTCCATCGACGATCGAATGATCGTGATCATAAATAAGCACATTCGGACCAATAAAACTATCTTCCCCTATTTCAACAGAGAGCTGCGAATTAAGAAAAACGCCGCGATTAAATGTTACACCATTCTTAATACAAACCTGTCCACCATAAATATTGATTGTACAACCAGAGCGACTGACGAAACTCCCTTCACAAGTGAGCTTTCCTTTTTTAGCGATCATAAGAATTCCGTTGAAAAACACTTTGAACGGAACAATATGGAATGCAAATGGGTAAATGCACTTGTAAACCATCGTCAGAAGAAAGGCATAAATTCTGCCAAGAACTTTAATAAGCATTTTTTTCTGCCTTTAAATTATAAAAAGCCCAAACAACCAAAATAAAAACCCAAAAAAGAGTAGTACGAAGTCCCATATGGGTTATCGAATAAAGAAGAGGCGCAGACATCACAAACCAAACTTCAAGAGGGGAGCGGATAATACTCTGTAATATTAAAATAAGAAACAAACCTAATCCAATAACGCCATAAGCAAATAACATATTACCAAAACTAGAATGTATCTCATTTTCGTTATAAGGATAAAAACGTTCTAAATGCGCTTCACCAGCACCTAAAACTGTATACTCAGGGAAAGCAAAAATACGATCATAATTACGTTCTTCGGAAATCCCGGAAAACTTATCTCTCTGCTCTGCATGTTCGAAACGATATTGAACGATTGAAGAAATTTCTGATATATAAGGAAGATTGGTTGTCATCAATAATAATGTTACAACGCCAATTCCTAAAAAACTTTTGAACATTAATATAAAATTTCTACTAGCAATTAAATGAGCAAGAAGAAGTGCAAAAAAACCGGCTATAGCCGCCATAGAAGCCGCTGCAAAAATACCTATCGCCCCTCCTACAAAAGCTACAAAACTAATCGGTTTAAAAGAGATATAGCCTCTATTCAATACCTGATTAATGGAAAGGGCACATAAAGAATAAAATGCTAACTGATTAGGATTATTGAAAAAACCGGTAGTTCTAACAGAGACTCCAATTGAAAGAATTACACCAATACCGGAAATAATCAAAGCAATTTGAATGTATTTCTTAATCTCATCAAAGCTAATAATATCAGCGACAATTGCATAAAGAAGAGCACTAGCAATTATATAATTGTAAATCCAAAATAAAGCATCCCTTAAAAAATGCTCTGAGAAAAGCCATATAGACCAAAACAAAACCACAAGAGATACCCAAAGAACCATTAAAGACCAGGAAATAGGCATAAGTTTTCCAGGAAAAATATTATATCTACCTAATGCATGCAAATAAGTTAAAAGAGCAAAACCTAATAGAACAAAGTCTGCCGGCTGTGGCAATCCACTATTAAAGAGATACACTGAACTTGACGCAACACCCACAAAAAATAAAAGTCTTATAATAGTCCTCAAAATATAACCTCTTGTCCGCCTTTAAATCCCGGGCAAATCACTGCTTCAAAAAACCTTCCATGAAACACTTCCATTCATTGACAAGAAGATCTGAGTCAAAGCGTTTTGAGACTGCAATATTATCGCGAGAACTATTAACAAATTCATTTTGATCGTTTGCTAATATCATTATTTTTTGAGCAAGGCTCTTATAGTCACCTGCATTAATCAAATATTGTTGTGGCAGCAATTCGGGAATTCCAGCTATCCCCGACCCTATAGAAGGACACCCTCTAGACATCGCTTCAACGAGAGCTCTAGGTAGACCTTCTTGTCTAGAAGGCTGTAGATAAACATCTATATTATCTAACCATTGAAAAACTTTTTCAGCGGGCATCGAACCATCAAGAAACACTTTGTCCAGTAAGTTAGAACTAGAAATTAATGCTTTTAACTTTGCAGAGTCACCAGAACCGATTATTCTTAGCTCATAATCAATATTAGGATCTGTGCTGAGAATTGTTTTCAAGGCATCAAAAGCCACATCAAAGCCCTTATAAAAGCTTGTATAACCAGCAATCATTCCTAAAACACACTTATGCTTGTTGTGAAGCCCATTCCTGATACTTGCTGCGTTCTTAGGTAACTCGACATCCGAAGAACCCAAAGTAATACCTTTTTTATTTGGGTATCTTGTTTGCAGAAATTTTTTTGTAACATAAATAACAGCATCTGAATTTGCAACAACCATCCGAGTAGAAAGATACATTTTCACTGCCATAAACTTCGGTAAAACGCCTCCATAATTCCACAAAGAATCAAATGGACAACCTACCATCTCAATCAAAATTTTTTTATTATGTTTTTTTGCCAACTTAAATGCGGATTTCTGGTATATACAGGGAACTCGTATACAAACCACATCAGAACTTGCGATTAACCCATTCAGTTTCTGTGCCACATTATTTTTTAGAGGATGCTTTACAGGATCATCAACTAGCTGGAAGCTCAAACTACTACGTTCATTTTTGTATAAGACATCTGACATATCAGCACCAGATTGTCGACCAACGATATTTACATTTTCAAAAAAAGAAAGATAACGCTTAAACTTATTTTCATTCAAATGAGTCTTTGAAAAAACCTTACCGTTTTCGTGATAAAATTTGTGATCGGTTACATACAAAACATTCATTTAAACTTCCAAATTACATAACTTTTTAATAGAAAAAAGAAAACTTTCTTTTTAAAACCAGATACTTGATCAAATCTAAGATTTTTGACAGCCTCTCTAAACAAATAAGACGATTCATCATTCAAGCGTAAAAAAATATCTTTATAAAGAAAATATCCAAGCATAGTCCTGAAAATAAACTGGTTTATGATCTCATCATTTACCTTTAAATCAGTAACAGACACAGTAACATCACTAACTACCAAAGAAATTTGCCTTAGCTTATCTCTATCTAAAAATCTTCCCGTAATACCATCCGAATCTTTATCATAAATATACAAACTTTTATTCAAAAAATAAAAACATTTAACACAAGCCAAGTATGAAGAGAGAAATAAGAGATCTTCTCCTATTGAAATACCTTCATCAAACTTTATTGAGCCAATCAAATCTCTTTTAAAAACTTTGTCACAAGGAGAATTAGTGAGTTTTCCATCAAGCAATAACCTGTAAACGAGCTCTTTACCTTTATAGCCCCCATCAGAAAGCGGTGATACGCCAAGTGAGACTATAGAGCCTGATTTCAAATAAGAGTAATTAAAAACAATCAAATCAACATCTTCAGACTTAATAATTCTTGAAAGATCATCAAAATAGTTTTCAACAACAAAATCATCACTGTCTACAAATGTTACCCACTTTCCATTCGCTATACTCAGCCCCTTATTTCTCGCTGAAGAAACACCTTTATTACACTGATCAACAACTTTTAATTTATCGAATGATGTTGCTATTGACCGGGCTATTTCTCCAGTGTGATCCATGGACCCGTCATTTACCAAAATTATCTCGTATACAAAGTCAGTTGACTGATTTAATATACTCATCAGGCATCTTCCAATGGTTTCAGATGCATTATAAGCAGGTATAATTATTGACAGATTAACCATATATGATAAATTCACTAATTTTCAAAGGACTCAAACTTAACTTTCAACTATCTACATCACAAGACAGCCTTAAATAAATCTAACCCCATACATCCCTGAGAAACCGTACAAAAGTGTAATCACCATACTTCCTATTTAAAAGAATATTTCCTGCAAAGAAAAACCTGAATAGAATAAACTTTTTTCTCAAAGAAATTCTTTTCTGCAACAGATCCAATTCTTTTTCTTTTTCAAAGAGATAGCTTTCAAAACGCTTTTCAATATTTTCTGGAAGATTGGATTTTACTGTTAAAAGTGCCTTTAAAAAATCTTTTTTTGATTTTAAAACTGATTCATCAGAAAGATTATTATTTCTAGCCAGAATCCTTTTAAAGGCTTTTAAAAAAAATGTAACTCTTGTATTTGATACCGTACTGTTACTTATGCAGTCTGAAACATTCCCCCCATACCGTCTATAGAGTTGCAACGGTTTTTTTTCTATATAACGCAAACCTATTCCATAAGAAATTTCTACCAACCAATTATCATGAGATTTGAGCCCCATCGGTATTGGCAGAACAAAATCCAAATATTCCCTTGTCAACAAGCAACAACATCCCAGAACAAAGTATTTATCATCGACCCCTGATTTTTTCAATTGTTCATAACTTGTAAATCCAAACTGATTCAAATCTTTATCAGTTAGAAGAGCGTCGTTCATATAAACAAAATAACCTGGCTTTGATTCTGCCAAGTTAACCATATACTCTATTTTATTTGGAAACCACACATCATCTTGGTCGCACAGGAATACAAAATCTCCTACCGTATTAACAAGAGCGTTATTAAAATTCTGTGCATAACCAACATTATTCCTATTCTTTATAACTTTAATAACATTTGGATACATCGATTGATACTCATTCAATATACCAATAGTGCTGTCACTAGAGTTATCATCAGAAATTACAATCTCATCCGGTAAAACAGTTTGCTCTAGCAAGCTTTGGATCTGTTTCGAGAGAAACTCAGCACCGTTATATGTAGCTAGTGCGACAGATATTTTTTTTTGATTAGGAGTCATTTTATTCATTCAGGCCTAAATTCTTTATTACTTGAGCTGGTGTACCAACTGCAACACAATTTTCCGGAATGCTTTTTGTTACTACAGAATTAGCACCAATAATGGAATTTTTTCCAATTGTGACATTAGCAAAAATAGAAACACCATCACCAATCCAAACATTATCCTCTATGATAACGGCTCCTTTGCTGACCAACGCTCTATCTTTTGGAGGCTTTTCAAGATCTGCTTCATTAATAGAACCATGTGAATGGTCAGTAATAAACACGTTACTTGCGATAAGAACATTATTTCCAATGAGTATTTTATTGACACAACCTATATGACAATTAAAATTAATGCTAACGTTATCACCAATCTGCATTACGGGAGTAAAAACTTGATTTCTATATTCTCTCAATATTTCAATTCTCAAGTTTGATTCCGAATAAAATCCTACACCCAATTTTAAAAACTCTAATCCCGCAGTATAACAAGGTGACTTCACATAAACACTACTTGCTGACTCTCCTACCTTTAACGAAAAACAGTGGCTCGTAATCTTATTTTTAAAGCCACTTACGACTTTAAAAAAAAAGCAGGCAATCTTATTTTCAAACAAAAGTTTAAAAAACAATAAAAAAAACCTCTTAACCAACAACCTTAAACCTCATAAGTTATACAAGAATCGAAATAATATTTTTCCTCAAGAGGCTTAAACTCCTCAGTTGCCAAAAAGCTCGCAAGTTCATTGCAACTTGAAAATTGATGAAAACCCACATCTAAAAATTCATCATTTCCCGTGATAAATTGTCCTACGTCCAGCCCATACCAGGCGCATTCAAACAACACAGTTGTATTAAATCCAATGCAATATCTAGGGACATAATGATTTATTAAATCTTTTATAGCCATTTTAGACTCTAAGAAAAATAAATTAGATTTTCCATATTCCTCTCTGAGAGAATCGACCTCAGTAAACGGGTGTGATTTTATTAAAAAATCATATGAATTAAATCGCTCTGACATTAATATTTTCAGCAAAGAATTATATTCTTTGCTATAAAGGTCACGAGGCATAGAAACCAAAACCACATTTCCACTACCTTTATTTATAATATTTTCAGTCTCACAATATCTTGGATTCCCTATAATCTCAACCTTTACATCTACTGGCTTTTTATTTTCAATCTGATTTTCGGTAAAGCGTCCCCACGCAAAAAAAACGTCACACGCCAAATTTTCATAGTTGATAACATCAAATGGTATTGAGTTTTTGTATTCAAAATACATCCCATGCTGCAATGAATATACTTTTCTATTTAATATTTTAAAAAGCCATGAAATAGAATTCTCATAACCATAGCCGGAGTTATAACTTAGAAGCTTTTTATAACTTTTAACAAATTCTTCATTTTCTAAAAAAAAAGAAATCTGGTGATAGATCCATGCCACCGCAAACAGTCTATCCTGAGAAGCAAGTTTTAATTTAGCCGTTAACAAATATGACTTCAAAACCAGCACAATTGAAAACCGTAATTTCTTTATTACTTTCGAAGAACCCAAAAAAGCCTCATCTGCACCTAAATTCAACTGTTTTAAGTACAGTTCACCAAGCTCAACATGATCTTTTCGATCTACAGAATAGACATATAAAACATCACTTCTCTTACCATCTGCTTTTAACGAGGGTATCAGAAAAAACATTCTTATAAGATACTTAACTTTTCTCCACACATTAAACGAAGGCTTAACGTTATACACATAATCGGCTATAAAAAATCCAACAAGATCTCCGAGAGGCTTTCCTTTATACTCATTAAAGTTTAATTTTTTTTTCAGCAATCTATATTTGCAATATGCACTCATAGCAACAATTCTTTTAAACTTTTAATTTTTGTCAAACCATTAAGATTACAATAATTTTCATAGCCTTCAAACTCACTCCAACCAGAAACAAATAAAAAATCTAAATTAGCCTCTCTTGCTGCAATGTGGTCATATTTACTATCACCTATAAATAGTGCGGGCATGACAATATTCGCGCTATTCATCTCTCTAGAAAGAATCTCATCCTTGGTATCAGGACTCCCAAAAATCCCCCCATTAAAATAACAGCCCAACCCTCTTGCAGCAAAAACTTCCCGCAATTCCGATTGATCACCTCCTGAGACGATAAACCATTTGGCATCCTTAGTCCTTTCACGTAACTCAGAAAGACCTTCAGCAACTTGACACGTCATTAACGCTTTTTTAACTTCTAAGGCAAAATGATCCAACAAAGCTTTCAACTCAATCTCATCCATTGGTTTCTTTAAAATTTCCGTAATCAAATATGTAAATTTCCTATAACGAGAAACCCCACCATTTTGAACATGGTAGTCAACTAAAGCGTTTGCAGCTTCGTGACCGTATACTTTTGCCACATTGTAAAATGCTTCAGTTTTGATTTTATTTGAATTCAAAACGACTCCATCACAATCAAAAATAAGATTCTGGTATTTTTCGATAGAATTCATTTCAAATCCATTGTACTCGCAATTTTTACGGCTAATTCAAAGTCATCAGGCCAATCAATATCTATTTTTTTTACGGAAGTTGTTTCAAATAAACATGGGTTCTGACCAATTCGATCATTAAATTGAAGATAATTATCTCTACTAGAAATATAGAAAGCATGATTAATTTCGAACAAAGGCTCTAAATCTTGAGTATTAGGCCAAGGATTAATAGACCTATCAACATTAATAACTCTTTTTTCCTGGTCACTCCAAATAAACTGCTGAAGCTTATTCACACTCATTAATGAGTCATGATTTCCATTCAATACTTTTTCAGAATAAAGCTTAATTGCGCTCAAATAGTCTTCTGCATCGACAAATGGAGCCGTCGCATGCAACCAAAAAACATGATCACTGGCTATCACTGTCGGCACATAATTAATTAGATCAACAACCTTAGTTGTACTCAAGCATAGATACTCAGGACGCTCAATTAATTTGACTTTGCTATTCAAAAACTCTTGAGCTTGTTGAATAACATCTGAATCATTTGTAGAAATGATTATTTCATCAATGTAATCTGTCAACTCAATGAGTTGACACATTTTTAATTGAAAAATACTTTTTCCATTTTGTAAAAATGGACGGGTATTTTTATTTTTCACCCTCTGACTACCACTACGAAGAGGTAAAAAAACTGATATTTTTTTATTCATTAAATCATTCCATAAACTGACTGCTGAGTAAGCTGTTCATAACTGGTTGGAGTCAAACTTATTAACTTTTTGCTCTCTGTATGCCATTGATACTGTCGAAATGTTTGTGCTATCTCGTTATTTCGGGAATCACCGGCTGGATAACCATCAAAACCTGCTAAAAAAACCCTTTCAGCCCTGCCACTGGTAACAACAGCCAAAACATAAGCAATAACTAAAGAGCTTGGCAACTCAGCATCATAAGCATGGAATTCAAATCCCTTTTCATTTAAAGCAATTCCAAAATCAAGAAGCTTTTTATTTTGAAATGCTTGCTTGACATCTATTGGCAACATTGAAGCAGGGGTAATCAAAGGCTGTGGCAACTTCAAGTGTTCCTGACAATCCGCAAGTAGGCGAACAGGATGGCAAGCAGCTCGCGCATCAATCAGGTCTTCACAAATGTTTTTCTGTGTATTTAACGCAATAACATAAGGCTTATATCTTTTAATAAACTCTTCAATTGCTTGTTGATACTTACCAACGCCGGGACCAGTTCCAATAATCAACACATCACGATCCTGCATGATATCCGCAGGCTTCCACTTACCTCGCGGCTCACCATAATAGAAGTGCCTTGCAGACTCAAGGGTATTCAGACTAAATTTTTTACCCCCTTCTATTTTAAGGTGCTCAATGACAGCAAGTATGTCTTCATCACTGTAACGAGAATCTTGTAGCATTTCTTGGATATACGTTGGATGAATACCAAATCTCCCCGCCATATAATAATAAGGATTGGTCCCCCAACCATAATTGGCCTGCATAGGTTTAAAATATTTCCTGATCAACTCAAATAATTTTGTCGGATTTCCTTTATCTTTTCGATAAGGCTCGAGAGCCATTGACAAATATTCAGTTTGGGCATTCCCCGAACCTCGCCCCATTCCGGTCACAGTGCTGTCAACCCAAGTAACCCCTGCTTCCACTGCTCTTATACTGTTAGAGATAGCTTGCCCCATATTGTCATGAGTATGGATGCCTAAATCACCTGCCCAACCTTTTTTAAACGCATTTGTGATTTCAGATATTTGATTCGGGTTAAGGCTCCCCATTGAATCGGCAAAGTACAGTGCATCAATTGGAAATTCATTAGCCTTATTTGCCAACTGAGTAATCTCTTCAAGCGTTTGCTCTGCGACTTGCATAAGATTAAACCCAACTAAATATCCTTGATTTTTTAACCAAGAAGCTGCAGGCAAACATGTTTCAAACTCATGCACATGACAAGCTATTCGAACCAGAGAAACTGGAGATTTGTCTTTGGATGAAAACAGCTTCGCTAAGGAACTCTCTTGAGCTGAAACCAATTCAGAACCGTTAACCATCACACCGACTTTATTAACCAAGCCAGATGGAATAGCGAGGCTGTTTAAAAACGCATCTGTACTATAGGCACATCCACCCTTAAAACCATTGTTGTTTAAGCTACGAAAACCGATTTCAACAAAATCAACGTTCAGAGCATCCATCGCCAGCAAATAATCTTGCACAAGCTTTGTGTCAAAATCCCAGCTGTTGTAATAGCCACCATCACGCAAAGTACAATCGAGCAACTTAATAGAATCACGCATGACTTGCCATTTTCTTGAAGAGTTCATTGGAGTTTAAAAGCTGTTCATACGAACCTTGTGCAGACACTTTTCCCTGCTCAATCATATAGATCTGGTCACACTTTTGAACCGTTTTTAACCGATGAGCGATCATAATAATAGTTTTACGACCACCAAAATCGTGGATAGCGTCCATAATCATTTTCTCAGTAATACCATCCAATGCACTAGTTGCTTCATCAAAGACTAAAACATCGGCTTCATGATAGAGCGCTCTCGCAATGCCTATACGCTGACGCTGCCCACCTGATAACTGAACCCCTCGTTCACCTACCTTGGTATGAACTCCATTTTCAAGTGTTTGCACAAGTTCATCTAAATGTGCCAGCTTTAACGCTTCACCAACTTGCTTTAAATCAATCTCTTTTTCGGGTATTCCAAAAGCGACATTCTCGGCAATCGAGCCTTCACTTAAAAAAATACTCTGGGGAACAAAGCCAATAATATTTTGCCAAGCTCGTCGGTTTTCTTTAGTAATTGGCACATCATCAACTAATAACAACCCTTTTTGCGGATCAATTAACCCTAGTAATATATCGATTACAGTGGATTTTCCTGAACCGGATGGCCCTACTACTCCCACTATACTGTTGGCAGCTATATCTAATGTCAGCGCATCTACAGCAGGTCGATGCTTTCCAGGATAGGTAAAGGTTACTTTTTCTAAAGAAATTCGTTGATTAACTGATAAGCGCTCCTGTGGCGTACTATTGCAAATCAATTTATTTGTAGATTCATATTGCTTTTGACTTGCTTGCAAATCTTCTCGAATCGACTCGAAAGACGAAATATTCCCTTTAACGAGAGAGAGGCTTGAATATATTTGCTGAAGAGCGGGTAACAATTTAAAACCTGCTAGCGCATAAACAGAAAGTATAGGAAGAACTACTGAAATATCTTGTGAATTGAACGTTAATAAAGATAGAACTAATCCGATAATACTACCAAAAGCAATTAATTCAATCAGGTATCGGGGAACTTGTGAAATTGCCAAATTACTCCCCCTAGCCAACGCGAATGTTTGCCCACTTTTTTCAAAGCGGTTGATAAAATCGCTATTACGCCCTAGTAAAAGAACATCCTTTATACCACCAAAACCTTCATTCATAAGCCTATAACGATGCGTCATTACACTAGAAATTAAGGAGCCATTTTTTTGTAGCTTTTTTCTTACAATTTTAAACAACAGGACATAAGCTATAGCAAAGATAACCAACCCTGTCAGAGCAACAATAGGATTGTAAAGAATGATGGCTGCCGAAATCATTATGGAGAGGATGATTTTGGCATTCATTTGCACCAGAGGCTGAATCACCCCTTCTGTGACCCTGACTGCTTCTGTCGCTACTTGCTTTGTAAGTTGAGCACTACTTCCACTGGCGTGAAACAGCCAGTCTTGGTGTAAATAGTGAGCATAAAGCCTATCCGCAATCTCCGTACCCACTTTTGTCCCAAACAACGACAACCGCCAAATAGTAAACATGGACACAAAGGCAGCTAAAATCAATGTACTTAAAACCAATACACCTATAAAGAACAAGAACTCAGAATATTCGGTAAAACCAGTCAAAAAATACAGTTGATTCAAAAAATGATTTGATTCAATCACTGCAGGATCAGAAACTATAGCCATGAAAGGCGCGATCGACGCAATGCCTACAAGCTCAAATATAGCCATTAAGACTACAAGAATTTGCAAAACATAAAACCTTCGTCTTTGACCCGGTGTTAAAAGGCTAAAAAGTTCTTTAATCAGCTTTATCATAATTATCGTTTTGTTCTATTTGATTTAAACAAGAGCGGAGCGAATCCCTCCAATAAGGGATATCTAACGCAAAAGCTTGTTTGATTTTAGCTTTATTCATTACGCTGTAGTGCGGCCGTGTTGCAGGTACTGGATAATCCTTAGTTTCAATTGGCATAACGCTACATTGAGTACCTGAAAGTTCAAAAATCGCTTTAGCAAAATCATACCAAGAACAAACACCTTCATTACTAAAGTGGTAAACATCTACTAAACGCTGATTGCAGCTATCGTCTTCTAATTGAATAGATTGCCTTGCCTCTACAACAATGACGTGTGCAACCCTCAAGATCATTCTCGCCAAATCCTCGGCATAAGTGGGGCTACCTACCTGATCAAATATCACATCCAGACTGTCTCGAGCTTGGCCTAACCGCAACATGGTTTTGACAAAGTTATTGCCGAATTCCGAATAAAGCCAGCTAGTACGAATAATACACCCATGAGGATTTACCGCCTGCACAGCCCTCTCGCCTTTCAATTTAGAATGACCATAAACCCCTAGTGGATCGACAGGGTTATTTTCGATATAAGGTTTAAAGTTTTGACCATTAAATACATAATCCGTACTAACATGAATTAAAAAAGCACATTGTGCCTTAGCTAACTCGGCCAACTTTTTTACCGCTAGATGGTTAACCTGATCTGCTAACGCTGGGTCGGACTCAGCTTGATCAACTGATGTATAGGCGATACAGTTAATAATGACATCAAAATGCTTATCTCTAAAAAACGTCGTCATTGATTCAGCGCTAGAAAAATCCAATTCCTCACGACCAGTAAAGATAAACTCGAACTGTGGATAAGCTGAAGCGATTTTGTGAATGGATTGACCCAATTGGCCGCTCTTACCGGCTACTAGCACCGACTTAAGCATAGTAGTTGACCCCATATTTAAAGCCGCTATCCAACATTTCTAAAACTGGTTGCTTCTTATCCTTATCGGAAAGCTTTAAATATTCTACTGGCAGTTTCCAATCTATATTCAAACTTGGGTCATCAAATGCCAGTCCACGATCATGATCCGGCGAGTAATAATTATCTACCTTATATGCAAAAATTGCTGTATCACTCAATACAACAAAACCATGCGCAAAACCTCTAGGCACAAACAACTGATGCTTATTTTCAGCACTGAGTTCATACGCTACATATTGACCAAAGGTCGGACTGCCTTGTCGGATATCTACAGCCACATCCATTACTCTGCCGTCAATCACTCGAACTAACTTGCTTTGCGCGTAAGGAGGTAACTGGAAATGCAACCCCCTTACAACCCCTTTAGAAGATTTGGATTCATTGTCCTGGCAAAAATCAACCTTATAACCGATCGCTTCTTCAAATTCATCCTGGCGAAAGGTTTCCAAGAAATAGCCTCGATCATCCCCAAAGACTCTAGGTTTAATCAAAAACACTTCAGGAATGTACTGTCTAAGAAACTCCATTAACCAATAACCCCCTCTTCAGCACGTTTTAACAAATACTGTCCGTATTGGTTTTTCTTGAGTGGTTCGGCCAATTTAACCAGTTGCTCTTGGCTAATGTAACCCATTTCAAAAGCGATCTCTTCCAGGCAAGCAACTTTCAAACCCTGACGTTTTTCGATGGTTTCAATAAAAGTTGAAGCCTCAAGTAAACTTTCATGGGTACCGGTATCCAACCAAGCATAACCCCGTCCCATGGTTTCCAGTTTTAAGCGCTCCTCTTCAAGATACATTTGATTAATAGTCGTAATTTCCAACTCACCCCGATCAGAAGGCTTGACTTCCTCCGCTTTACTAACGACATCATTTGGATAAAAATATAGACCTGTAACAGCATAGTTGGATTTTGGAATTTTTGGTTTTTCCTCAAGAGAAACCACATTACCTTGATCATCAAACCCTGCCACCCCATAGCGCTCAGGATCATGGACGTGATAACCGAAAACAGTCGCCTTACCTTCATCTTTCGCATTCGCCACTGCGGATTTCAGTAAACCGGTCAAGTTATGCCCATAATAAATGTTATCCCCCAAAATTAAGCAAACATCATCATTACCGACAAATTCTTTACCCAGAATAAAAGCTTGAGCCAAACCATCGGGTGAGGGCTGAATAACATATTCAAATACCAACCCCAGCTCCGAGCCGTCCCCCAACAAACGTTGAAAACTGGATTGATCTTCCGGCGTGGTAATAATCAAAATCTCACGTATCCCTGCAAGCATCAATACTGAGAGCGGGTAATAGATCATAGGCTTGTCATACAGTGGAACCAGTTGCTTTGAAACTCCACGTGTCAAAGGGTACAAACGCGTGCCCGATCCGCCTGCTAAAATAATGCCTTTCATAACTTTCTCTTACTTTTGGGTTCCTAATCGCTCGCGCTGATAACTACCGTCCTGTACACGCCGACACCAAGCCACATTATCCAAATACCACTGTACAGTTTTACGAATACCCGATTCAAAGGTCTCCTGAGGCTTCCAGCCCAATTCACGTTCGATCTTTCCGGCATCAATGGCATAGCGCATGTCATGGCCAGGACGATCCTGTACATATTTGATCAATGCTACATAGCTGTCGGCATTACCCGGCTCACAGGAGTAGGTATCGATATTTGGATTATTTTCCGATGGAGACAATTCCTCCAACACGGAACAAATGGTTTTCACGACTTCAATATTTTGTTTTTCGTTATGCCCACCGATATTGTAGGTTTCACCAATTCTACCTTGAGTCGCAACCACAACCAGAGCTCTAGCATGATCTTCGACAAATAACCAGTCTCGGATTTGATTACCTTTACCATACACCGGTAACGGCTTACCTTCCAAGGCGTTCAAGATAACCAAAGGAATCAATTTTTCCGGAAAGTGATAAGGCCCGTAGTTATTCGAACAATTGGTCACCAATGTCGGTAAGCCATAAGTTCTCTGCCATGCACGAACCAAGTGGTCGGAACCGGCCTTGGAGGCAGAATAAGGCGAACTTGGCGCATAAGCAGTCGACTCTGTGAACAACGGAAGATTATCACCTCTTCCCGCTTCGTCCGGATGCGGAAGATCGCCATAAACTTCATCTGTCGAGATATGATGAAAACGGAAAGCCGCTTTTTTGTCACCTTCTAAACTGCTCCAATAAGCCCTCGCCTGCTCCAAAAGCGTATAGGTTCCGACAATATTGGTTTGGATAAATTCGCCCGGCCCATCGATCGAGCGATCGACATGCGATTCCGCCGCCAGATGCATAACGACATCCGGCCGATGTTCATTGAAAACGCGTTTCAATTCCACCGCATCACAGATATCCACCTGTTCAAACGCATAACGCGGGTGATCTCTTAACGATGTCAGAGACTCTAGATTCCCGGCATAGGTCAACTTATCGACATTCACGACTGAATGCGCTGTATCGTTAATCAGATGGCGCACCACTGCCGAACCGATAAAGCCGGCGCCGCCTGTAACTAGAATATTGAAAGATGAACTGTTTTTTTTCATTTTTTAGTTTTTGAGCTTTTATTTAAAGGAGTCCTACCTTGCTATCACATGACCTTCAACGACAACAATGCATTGGAAATATTGAGCATTATGATTTCATATATCACATTCATTTTATTTTTACAGACCGTTCATTAAGGCGTTATTAACCTCCAGCTCTTTTTAATTTAATTTCGCTAATTTTTTTTCCCATTCCCAAGCGTGACGAACGATAACCTCTAAGCTATCAAACACAGGGCTCCAGCCCAATTGATCTTTCGCCCTAGTCGAATCTGCAATCAATACCGCAGGATCTCCTATTCTCCGTGCACCGTATTCCACATTAAAACTACAGCCATCTTCAGCCACAACTTTATTCACCATATCGATTACTTGCCGTACAGAAAACCCCGATCCATTACCCAAATTGAACATCAAGGCTCCCTGCCCTTTTCCTGACAGGACATAATCCAAAGCTAGAGAGTGCGCTGAACATAAGTCACTAATATGGATATAGTCTCGAATACAAGTTCCATCCTTAGTTGGATAATCTTGACCGAATACAGTAATAGACTCCCTGCGGCCTGATGCAGCTTGCAAAACAAGTGGAATAAGATGAGTTTCTGGGTCATGACACTCACCAATTTCACCTTCAGGATCAGCGCCACAAGCATTGAAATAACGCAAACACACTGAGTTTAGCCCGTAAGCTTTAGCGTAGTCCTGCAAAATACGTTCTACCATTAACTTACTTGAGCCATAGGGGTTTATAGGGTTTTGCGGATGCTTTTCATCAATTGGTACATATTCAGGTTCACCAAATGTTGCAGCCGTTGACGAAAAGATAAAACTTTTTACCTTGTGGCGTACCATAACATCCAATAAATTAATTGTATTACCAACATTATTACGATAATACTTCGCAGGATTTGTTATTGACTCACCCACAAGGCTGTTGGCAGCAAAATGCATCACTCCATCAAAATGATTTTCAACAAAGAGCATTTCTAATAATTTCATGTCATCCAAGTCACCCTCGACAAGCCGACCATATTTAACAGACCGAAGAAAGCCTGTTGTCAGGTTATCGAAAACTGTTACTTCATGCCCGCTCTTTACAAGCATCTTAGCCATATGAGAACCAATATAACCAGCACCACCAACGACTAAAACCCTCACTGATAATACCTTTTATACCATTCAACAAATTTACCAATCCCGTCCTCAATCGAAGTACTTGGTTTGAAGCCGGTGTCTGCGATCAGATCATCCACATCGGCGTAGGTAATCGGTACATCCCCGGCTTGCATAGGCAAAAGATTTTCTTTAGCCTTTTTCCCGCAGGCATCTTCGATGGCTGTAATAAAACGGCGAAGCGTAACCGGCTGGTGGTTACCGATGTTATAGACCTTATAGGGCGCTTTGGCATTGGTAATTTCGGAAACTTGCGGTTCAGGAATGCGATCCATGACGCGGATCACGCCTTCAACAATATCGTCGATATAGGTAAAGTCGCGCTGCATTTCACCGTTGTTATAAACGTCTATTGCTTTGCCCTCGAGAATCGCTTTGGTGAATTTGAAATACGCCATATCCGGACGTCCGAAAGGCCCGTAAACAGTGAAGAAACGCAAACCGGTAGTAGGGATTCCATACAGGTGGCTATAGGTGTGAGCCATCAGCTCATTGGACTTCTTGGTCGCCGCATACAGACTGATTGGAAAATCAACACGATCATCGGTACTAAAAGGCTGTTTGGTATTCATGCCATATACTGAACTGGAACTGGCATAGACCATATGCTTTACCTTGGAGTGACGACAACCCTCAAGAATATTCACAAAACCGACCAGGTTGGAATCTACATAGGCGTGCGGATTATCAATCGAATAGCGCACACCAGCCTGAGCTCCCAGATTCACGACCACGTCAAACTGCTGTTCGGCAAACAAAGTTTCAATCCCGCTGCGATCCGCCAAGTCCAACTCAATAAAGCGGTAATTGGCCGCATGTGAATGTTTCGCTAATTCAGCCAGCCGATCATGCTTTAGTTGCGGATCATAGTAGTCGTTAAGGTTGTCGATACCGACAACCTGGTCACCACGGCTCAGTAACTGCTGAGTCAGGAAAAAACCGATAAAGCCGGCTCCGCCGGTCACTAATACCTTCGCCATTTTTAATCCTTCCCAAACAGGTCGCGGGTATAAACCTTGTCCGAAACATCCTGAATTTCATCAACCAGACGATTGGCAACAATCACATCGCTCATAGCCTTGAATTCAGCCATATCGGTAATCACCTTCGAATGGAAAAACTCACTTTCGCCCTGCTCGGTTAGCACCGGCTCATAGATAACCACTTCAATCCCTTTAGCCTTAATGCGTTTCATAATGCCCTGGATCGCAGACGCGCGGAAGTTATCCGAACCCTGTTTCATAATCAGGCGGTAAACACCGACAACTTCCGGATTACGCTTAATAATCTGATCGGCAATAAAGTCTTTACGCGTGGTATTGGCATCGACAATTGCAGCAATCAGGTTCTGCGGGACATCCTGATAGTTGGCCAGCAGCTGCTTAGTATCTTTAGGCAGACAATAGCCACCATAACCGAAAGACGGGTTGTTATAGTGATCGCCGATACGCGGATCAAGCCCCACCCCTTCAATGACCTGCTTAGTGCTTAAGCCATGCGTTTCACAATAGGTATCCAATTCGTTAAAGTAAGAGACGCGCATCGCCAGATAAGTATTTGAGAAAAGCTTAACCGCTTCGGCCTCAGTCGCATCGGTAAAGAGAACCGGGATTTCACTCGCCGGTTTAGCCGCCCCTTCCACGAGAAGATCAGCAAAAGCCTGCGCGCGCTCGGATTTTTCACCAACAATAATACGCGACGGGTAGAGGTTATCGTACAGCGCCTTTCCTTCTCTAAGGAATTCAGGTGAAAACAGAATATTATCGCAATTAAACTTGGCTTTAACGGAGTCGGTATAACCAACCGGAATAGTCGATTTAATCACCATTACCGCACTTGGATTAATCGCCAGCACATCGGCAATCACAGCTTCGACTGATTTGGTGTTAAACGTATTGGTTTCGGTATCATAATCGGTCGGAGTGGCAATAACGACAAATTCCGCCTCTTTATAGGCCAGTTCTTTATCCAAAGTTGCCGTAAAATTCAGCGGTTTATTGGCAAGAAAATCAGAAATCTCATCATCGACAATCGGTGACTGTTTTTTATTTAACAGATCGATTTTTTCCGGCACGATGTCCAAAGCCATTACTTCATGATGCTGAGCCAGCAACACCGCCAAAGACAAACCGACATACCCGGTTCCCGCAACTGCAATTTTCATAAACACTCTTTAACTGAATTAATCCAAATCTAAATACAATCTTGCCATTTTAAAATCATTAAATGACAAAGGCGTGACGATCCGAAACAGAAATTACTGACAACCGTTTCTTCACTCACCTGAAAAAAGTTTCAAAATTAGAGACGAATATTAGCCAAGGCGCGACAGCAATGCAAATAACAACGCAGGAATTATCGAAAAAATAGGTTATTTAGAGGAGATTATGCAAATAATTACTTGAAGAAAAGTAATTGGTACGACCGAGTGGATTCGAACCACCGACCCCCACCATGTCAAGGTGGTGCTCTAACCAGCTGAGCTACGGTCGTATATATAGAATTGTATGGTACCAGAGGTCGGACTCGAACCGACACGGTGTTGCCACCAAGGGATTTTGAATCCCTCATGTCTACCAATTTCATCACTCTGGCACGAATTGTGGCGCGTATTTTAATCAGCCCTCACCATACTGTCAAGCGATTAAGTGAACTTTTCACTATTTTAGTTAAGTGGCCGTTCACAGGAAGAATAGGCTAAACAAAGCGCTGCAGCCCACTCGCTCCGTTAAGCGCTTGAAAACAAAGGGGCAATCGGCGAAAATAGCGCCCCTTTCCGAACAGCCGGCACCGAGAAATTATCCCGTGAAACGACAAGACTTTTATTTCGATCTTCCCGAAGCGTTGATTGCCCAGCAACCCGCCAAAGAGCGACGTGACAGCCGATTACTGGTTTTACAGGGTGACGGCACAGTAAAAGACGCCCGCTTTCCGGACATTCTCGATTTCATTCAAGCTGACGATCTGCTGGTCTTTAATAACACTCGCGTCATTCCGGCTCGCCTGTTCGGTCACAAGGCAACCGGAGGCAAAATCGAACTGCTGATCGAGCGTATTATCGACGACACAACCATATTGACGCATATCCGCTCAAGCCGCTCACCGAAACCCGGCACGGTATTGAATATTGAAAATGCCTTTGATGTGGAAGTCATTGGTCGCGAAGAGGCCCTGTTTGTCATCAAGGTCGTTAATAACAGCCAAACCGCTCTGGAACTGATCGAAGCCCACGGCCATATGCCGCTACCGCCATATATCGAGCGCCAGCAGGAAGGACAGGAAGATTCCGCCGAAGACAAGGAACGCTATCAGACGGTTTATTCGGAAAAACCCGGCGCCGTCGCCGCTCCCACGGCCGGCCTGCACTTCGACAACGACATCATGCAGGCGATCAAAAACAAAGGTGCCGACATCGGATTCGTTACACTGCATGTCGGTGCCGGCACCTTTAAACCGGTTCAGGTCGACGATATCTCCGAACATGTCATGCACTCGGAATACCTGGAAGTGGACGCCCCTTTAATCGAACAAATTGAACAGTGCAAGGCTAGAGGCGGTCGAGTCATCGCCGTCGGCACCACTTCGGTTCGCAGTCTGGAAAGTGCCGCCAAATTCAGTGCGGAAAAACTGCAACCCTACCATGGGGAAACCGATATCTTTATCACCCCTGGCTATCAATTTCAGGTAGTGGACGTTCTGCTGACCAACTTCCACCTGCCGGAATCGACTCTGATTATGCTGGTCTCGGCGCTGGCAGGATACGAGCAGACTATGAGCGCTTACCGCCACGCAGTCGCACAGCAATACCGTTTTTTCAGTTATGGGGATGCCATGCTGGTATTTCCGCAGGAATAATAGAAGAAGAACAAATAATGGAATTTGAACTAGATAATACCGATGGTCGCGCCCGTCGCGGACGTTTGAAATTTAAGCGCGGAATCGTGGAAACGCCGGCCTTTATGCCTGTTGGAACCTACGGTTCGGTTAAAGGTATGACTCCGGAAGAGGTTGCCGAAACCGGTGCACAAATCATCCTCGGTAACACCTTCCATCTGGCGTTGCGTCCGGGTACCGACATTATTGAATTGCACGGCGACCTGCATGACTTCACGCACTGGGAAGGTCCTATTCTGACCGACTCCGGCGGCTTTCAGGTATTCAGCCTCGGGCAGATGCGTAAAATCAAAGAAGAAGGCGTTACCTTCCAAAGCCCGGTAAATGGCGAAAAAATCTTTATGGGTCCGGAAGAGTCAATGGAAGTTCAACGCAAGCTCGGCTCCGACATCGTAATGATCTTCGACGAATGCACCCCTTACCCGGCCAGCCATCAGGTAGCACGTGAATCGATGGAGATGTCTCTGCGCTGGGCCAAACGCTCCAAGGACGCGCACGGAGATAATCCGTCCGCACTCTTCGGGATTGTACAGGGCGGTATGTATGAAGATCTGCGCAAAGTCTCGATTGACGGCCTAAAGGAGATCGGCTTCGACGGTTATGCGATCGGAGGCCTGTCGGTCGGCGAACCGAAAGAAGAGATGATGGCGACGCTGGACTATACCGAGCCGCATATGCCAACAGACAAGCCGCGCTACCTGATGGGCGTCGGCAAACCGGAAGACATTGTCGAGGCGGTACGCCGCGGGATCGACATGTTCGACTGTGTCATGCCGACCCGTAATGCGCGTAACGGCTTCCTCTTCACCCGTGAAGGCGTAGTCAGGATCCGCAATGCCAAACATAAAACCAGCCTTGAGCCGCTGGATAAAGAATGCAACTGTTACACCTGTCGCAACTACAGCCGTGCCTACCTGCATCATCTGGACAAGTGCCGTGAAATTCAGGGCGCACGTTTGAACACCATCCACAACCTGACCTACTATCAGGATCTGATGAAAGGTCTGCGCGCAGCGATTGCCGAGAACAGGCTGGACGATTTCGTACAAGAATTCTACGACGGTATCGGCCAGCCGGTTCCTCCGCTTCAGCCGTTGGAAGCCGGCGAATAAAGGCTCGTCCCATGGAAGTTCAGGCCCTTAGCGGCCTGCACTCTCCGAATTAGCGATCAGCAAAGCGCAGAGCGTTCATGACCCTCGATAAAAACAGTGCAACACTCATCCCGGTCAAGGCAGCCAACATCCACAACCAGCCATGCAGACTGCCGGATACGATGGCACTGAAAAACCCGCCGACATTACATCCGTAAGCGGTTACCGCACCGTACCCCATCAAGGCGCCCATTGCGGAATCCTTGACTCCTCTTCCTAACTTGGCAAAAGGTTCGGCAAACGGCCGTTTAACCTCTTCAATCAGCAGCTCATCGTCTTTCACCTGATCTTTATACAGCCCGCCCTGCAGTGCAAACGCCAGACTGACACCGATCAACATCCCGACACTGGTCAGAACAATCCCGTCATCCAGCAAACTTTTGGAGAGCGCAGTTTCGTTCTGCGCACTGAACGCCCAGAACTCCCATTCAACCGGCAAAGAAAGCGTTTGAATACCTAGAATACCAAGCTTCGGAAAAATCCAACTGACCGCCCAAGGCGCTTGACTGCTTAATAAAATCAGAAAATTCAGTACCGCCAGCAACAGCACCGCCAGCATAAGCGGTGACCTGCGGAAAAACAGTGGATCAGCAACACCAAACCTTTTCTGCTCGCGGTACAGCAACAGTTTATAGAGAGCAAAAATAACAGCTAGGTGCAATGCCAACCCCAAATACCAAGGCAGATCTACGGCTGCAGAAAAAGAGCCCCAAACCGGCATATCAAGCCAAAAATCCGCCTGTGACGCTGCGAGCGTTCCGCCGACAACCATCCATAAAAACACCAGATAGAAACGCCCGTTCAAGGATCCCATATGGCGCAAAGTACCGGAGGAACAGCTGCCAACCAGCGCCATCCCGAGACCGAACAGAAAAGCTCCGATCAGCACATTCATTCCCAGAGGACGGATTGCACCGGAAACCTCGACGCCCTGTGCCGGCAGCAAAGCCAGAGCCGGAAAGAAAAGCACGCCGCCAAACCCCAGAAGCAACAGATGTGAACGCATACCGAGAGTCCTGCTTTCCACCAAAGTCTGACGCCAAAAATTGGCGAATCCGAAGCTGAAAAACTGAAAAACTACACCCAGCAAAATCCCCAGCGCCAGCATTTGCGGTTGGACAGCATTCAACATCAGCCAAACCAGCGCTAATAGCATCGCACTGACAAAAACGGTCTGCCTGGTAACTTTAATTCGCACGCTAGTCTCACCCCACAAAAACTGCTTCTCTTCTTGCAGAATAACCCTGCAAAACACAAGATTATTTTACCTGATTAGTTTTTTAAATAACTTCCGATAAGCCAAATTTGTGATTGAAATTTTAGATGACGGGATAACCGGATTCATGGCTTCTTTTGGACAAACTTCCGCCGCACGATAAAGACTCTCCATCTCGAAGTTGCTTCACTCTCTATCAGGCAAATCTTCAATCCCTTATCCGCCCGGCATTAGTATAAAGAAAATTCCATCAATCGGGCTTACCCAGACGAATTGAGCAAAAAGTTCAGATTTTGAGGATTTTTTAATAAAGCTGTGCCAAAATACAGCGGTTTATCTTTTAAAAGACATTAGGAGTGATCTATGAGCTTTTTTATCAGTGATGCGATGGCGGAAGGAACTGCAGCAGCACAAGGCGGCGGCTGGGAAGGCCTGATTCCATTAATTCTACTATTCGTGGTCTTCTACTTCTTGTTGATCCGTCCACAGCAGAAGAAAGTAAAAGAACATAAAAACCTGGTTGAATCGCTGAAAAAAGGCGACGAAGTGGTCACCTACGGCGGTCTGCTTGGTAAAATCCGCGACATCAACGACAGCTTCTGCGATCTGGAAATCGCAGATAACGTGACTGTTAAGGTTGAACGCCAAAACATCGCACGCCTTCTTCCGAAGGGCACTATGCGCGAAGGTAGCGAATAAACCAGCGCAAATAGAACAAGGGGCATTGGCCCCTTTTGTTGTTTCTAGGGCAGTTATTTTTGCGGGCTGCCAGCAACTATCTGGAAAATAATTTTATGTTTCAAACGCAACAGAAAATCATCAGCAACCAATATCCGGCATGGAAATATCTGCTGCTGGTGGTGGTTACCGTTATCGGTATTCTCTACGCCATGCCGAACATTTTCGGCGACAACCCGGCGGTACAGGTATCTCCGGCCAAATCCGTGGAATTTAACGAACAGACTCGAACGCAGGTCGCCGGCATTCTCGAAAATGCCAATCTGGCGGTGAAATCGTCCGAATTTGAAAACGGCAAATTCCTGATCCGTTTCAAAAACACCGAAGACCAGCTCAAAGCCAAATCACTCCTTAAAGAGGCGCTTGGCCGTTCCGCCGTGGTCGCACTTAACCTGGCTCCGGCAACACCGGCATGGTTAAGCGGTATGGGCGGACAGCCGATGTATCTCGGGCTTGATCTGCGAGGCGGTGTCCACTTCCTGATGGATGTGGATATGGAAGCGGCGGTTGAGAAAGCCTATCAGCGCAGTGTGGACGAAATTAAAGGCCGCCTGCGTGAAGAGCGCGTACGCTACCTGCCGTTCGAAGCCGAAAAAACCCAGATTGAAATCGCGTTTGCTTCAACGGAATATTTCCAGAGCGGCGCCGAGCTGTTGCAAAACGAATTTGCCGACCGCTTTATCGTCACGACCGACGAAACGACCGCAAAACCGCGTGTCACTCTGCGTTTGACGGACAAGGCCATTGCCGAAACGCAAAAATACGCCCTGCAGCAGAACATCACCACCCTGCGTAACCGTATCAACGAGCTGGGTGTCGCCGAACCGGTTATCCAACAGCAAGGTGATCGCCGCATCGTCGTGCAGCTTCCTGGGGTTCAGGACACAGCACGTGCCAAGGAAATTCTTGGCGCCACTGCAACCCTTGAATTCCGCTTAGTGGATGAAAAAGGTGATCCGTTGCGCGCGGAAAAAACCGGATTTGCGCCGAACAACGCATCTCTGGAACATTTCCGCGATGGCCGTCCGATTCTGTTACAGCGTCAGATTATCGTTTCCGGTGAAAACGTCATCAACGCGCAGTCAAGTATCGACCCGCAGCAAGGCTCACCAATGGTCAGCGTGACGCTGGACGGTGCCGGCGGTCGTAAGATGCTGGCGACCACCAAGCAGAATGTCGGTAATCGCATGGCGGTACTGTATATCGAGAACCGTGTCGAGACCGAAGAGATTGACGGCAAAAAAGTCAAAAAACGCATTACCACCAAAGACGTGATTAATGCCGCCGTCATCCGCGGACAGTTTGCCGACCGTTTCCAGATTACCGGTCTGGACTCGCCTCAGGAAGCACAGGACCTGGCACTCCTACTGCGTGCCGGTGCACTAGCAGCGCCGATGGAGATCGTCGAAGAGCGTACCGTAGGGCCAAGTCTTGGACAGGATAATATCAACCAGGGCTTCATGTCAGTCGTCGTCGGCTTCATACTGGTCCTGATTCTGATGGTCTGGCGCTATAAATTCTTCGGAATGATCGCCAACGTGGCTCTGACGCTGAACCTGATTGTTATCGTTGCAGTACTGTCTATGCTGCAGGCAACCCTGACATTGCCGGGGATTGCCGGTATCGTGCTGACCGTCGGTATGGCCGTGGATGCCAACGTACTGATCTTCGAACGCATCCGCGAGGAGCTCAAGAACGGTTCGATCCAGAACGCCATCTACTCCGGTTACGAAAAAGCCTTTGTTACCATCGCCGACGCCAATATCACCACCCTGCTGGCGGCGATCGTTCTGTTCAGTTTCGGAACCGGACCGATCAAAGGCTTCGCGATTACGCTGTCGATCGGGATCATCACTTCGATGTTCACCGCGATTCTAGGCACACGCGCCATTATCAACTGGTACTACGGCAACAAGCGTGTTGAGAAACTGTCTATTTAGGGATTCGATATGAGTACAGCGACTGAAACAAAAATGATTAACTTTATGGGGCAGCGCTTTCTGGCAATGCTGCTCTCCGCGGTGATGATTATCGCCTCCCTTGGCGGCCTGTGGATGAAAGGCCTGAACTTCGGTATCGACTTTACCGGCGGAACCCTGATCGAGGTTTCTTATCAGAAACCGGTCGATCTGACGGTATTGCGTAACGATTTGGCAAACGCCGGCTTTGACGAAGCGGTTGCGCAACACTTCGGCGCCGCGGAAGACGTACTGATCCGTATCGCGCCGCGCGAAGGCATGAACTCGGCGCAACTGAGCAATCAGGTCATGGATGCTCTGCGTGCAGCAAGTGCGGATCCGATCGAATTGCGCCGTGTCGAGTTTGTCGGCCCTCAGGTCGGTGACGAACTGACTGAAGACGGTGCTCTGGCGGTTCTTTATGCGCTTTTCGGGGTTCTGATTTACGTAGCCTTACGATTCGAATGGCGCTTCTCTCTGGGCTCGGTCGCCGCATTGGTACATGATGTTGTCATTACCCTCGGTGTTTTTGCCTGGACGCAGATGCAGTTCGATCTGACCGTCGTAGCGGCCATTCTTGCAGTTATCGGTTACTCACTCAACGATACCATCGTTGTGTTTGACCGTGTCCGCGAAAACTTCCGCACCATGCGCGAGGCGGATCCGGTGGAGGTGACCAATATCGCCGTCAACCAGATGCTTTCACGAACCATTATGACCTCCCTGACCACTTTGGTGGTTCTGCTGGCACTATTCTTCCTAGGTGGTGAAGTGATTCACGGTTTTGCTGCGGCTCTGATTGTCGGTGTTGTAGTCGGTACCTACTCGTCAACCTACGTCGCCTCCGCGATCGCCTTGATACTCGGCGTATCCAAAGAAGACCTGATGAAGGCTCCGAAAGAAGATCGCAATACGGAATCCGAAGAAGCCGAATTGCAGCGCTTATTCCTGGAACAGGAAGCCAAACGCGAAGCGAAACTGGCCTCTAAAGGGATTAAAGAAGACGAGTAAAAAAATCTATGGCTCTCGTGAGCAAAACAGAGTAAATTAAAGCGGCTATATAGCCGCTTTTTTTATTGGGAAATCAGAAAACAGTCACTCTATCTCTATGGACTCAACAAGTTTACAGAAACTGCAGGACGCCAAAACGCTGGCGCAGAAATTTGCCGCTCAGGTCGAGGCAGACCCTCAATTAAAATCGAGCACTGCCGACGACACCGCCAAAAGCGGAAAACAGCTTAAAGCCAAATCCAACTTCACCCGTAAAAGTTTCCAACCTAAAATCAGCACTTACGAAAAAGCCTTCTGGCGCGAACGACTCTGGCTTAACCCGCTTCTGGCCCTAAGCGCTCTATTGTGGTTTCCATTTATCCTGCAACTTTTTACCGACAACCTCTGGTTTAACCTGATCCCGCTTCTACTGTTCACCGGCCTCGAATACTGGATTACCCGTTCTGTCTGCACACCTTTGCACACTGTTCAGCCGCCTTTGTGGCAACGCTTCATGCTTCTCTACGCCTTGCGTCGGGGAGCCGTCGTCGGTGCTTTAGTTCTTGCGTTTGGTGCCTTGCAGAAAACCGGACTTCCGCTGATTATGCTTTATACCACCGCGATCTTCCTCTACTGGGTGATGCAAAGTTTTCTCTACTGGCAACGCAGAAAATTCCAGCGTCTGCAAATCGCGCAACTAAGCTAGGAGAACACATGAGCACAATTCAACCGCAAAATCTCAGCGAAGCGCTGGAACTCTATAACGACCTTTACGCGCTTACTTCGCAAAGCCAAAGCTTCCCTTATGCCGAAGAGTGTCTGTTAAGCGCCCTGTATCGGCAAGCGACAATCGGCGACTGCATCGGCTCACGGCCGAGCCGCAAAGAGTGTTTTGAACGCCACAAATTCGACGTCTGGCACGAGCTAAAAGGCATGCCGCAGGAAGATGCCGAAACGCTCTTTATCCAAGAACTGATGAGAGTCAATCAAGAGCTGACTCAAGCCATCGAAACGACCGCCGCTTAAGCCGCCTGCAAGCGGATTGACAAAATAATCGTTATTACCTGCGGAGTTTTTGAGTTCGCGCGCGCGCGCTTGTATAATACCGCTCTTTGATTTTGCCCGATTTTGAGCATCTTATTATTCGTAAGCGGTTGATATTCCATGTCTTTACAACTTGAAACCTCCAAACGTCGCACCTTTGCGATTATTTCTCACCCGGATGCCGGTAAAACCACCGTGACCGAAAAGCTGCTGCTATACGGCGGAGCCATTCAGATGGCCGGGGCGGTTAAAAGCCGCAAAACCGATCGCGGGGCGACATCCGACTGGATGAAAATGGAGCAGGAGCGTGGGATCTCGGTTGCCTCCTCGGTGATGCAGTTCCCTTATAAAGGCGCGGTAATGAACCTGCTGGACACTCCGGGGCACGAGGATTTCTCGGAAGATACCTATCGCGTATTGACCGCTGTTGACTCGGCGCTGATGGTTATCGACGTCGCCAAAGGGGTTGAGGACCGTACCATCAAGCTAATGGAAGTCTGTCGTCTGCGCACCACGCCGATTCTGACCTTTATCAACAAACTCGACCGCGAAGGGAAAGAGCCGATCGACCTGCTGGACGAAGTCGAAGAAGTTCTGAATATCGCCTGCGCGCCTATGACCTGGCCGATCGGCATGGGCAAACGTTTTAAAGGAATCTACCACCTGTACAACGATACCGTGCGTATTTTCGCACAGGCCGACGGACAAACCGCTTCGGAAGGTGAACTGATCGAAGGGTTGGATAACCCTCGCCTTGACGAACTGCTGGGCGCTCAGGCTGAAGAGTTGCGCGAAGAGGTTGAACTGGTACGCGGTGCCAGCCACGAATTTGATCTTGAACTGTTCCTGGCCGGTGAACTGACGCCGGTCTTCTTCGGTTCGGCGGTTAATAACTTCGGCTTGCAGGAACTGCTGGACGGCTTCGAACAGTATGCCCCTGCGCCGAAAGGCCGCGAAACCGAAGACCGTTATGTGGAAGCGAATGAAAGTAAACTGACCGGTTTCGTGTTTAAGATTCAGGCGAATATGGATCCGAAACATCGTGACCGTGTTGCCTTTATGCGTATCGTTTCCGGAAAGTACGAGAAAGGCATGAGCCTTAAGCATGTTCGTATCGGCAAGGACGTCAAGATTGCTAAAGCGATCACTTTCCTGGCGAATAAACGCGACCATGCCGAAGAGGCCTATCCGGGCGATATTATCGGGCTGCATAACCACGGAACTATTAAAATCGGCGACACCTTCACCCAGGGCGAAGAGCTGAAATTCACCGGGATTCCGAACTTCGCACCGGAACTTTTCCGCCGCGCGCAACTGAAAGATCCGATGAAAATGAAAGCGCTGCAGAAAGGTTTACAACAGCTTTCCGAAGAAGGGGCAACTCAACTGTTCCGTCCGGTCAGCAATAACGATCTGATTCTTGGTGCCGTCGGTGTCCTGCAGTTCGAGGTGGTCGCACAGCGTTTGAAAGACGAGTACAACGTCAACTGTATTTTTGAACCGGTTAACGTCAACACCGCACGTTGGGTTATCGGCGACAAGGCGGAGATCGAGAAGTTCACCAAAAAGGTCACGGAAAACGTTGCCTATGACGCTGCCGATCAGCTGGTTTATATTGCGCCGACTCGCGTCAACCTATCGTTGATCGAAGAGCGCTGGCCGGATCTGAAATTTGTCGCAACCCGCGAACATTAACGCAAACCGCCCGCTTCGGATCCTAGCCGAAAAATAAAAAAGCCGGAAATCACTTCCGGCTTTTTTATTTAGAGCACCGCAAAACATCAGCGCCCCATTTTGCCACCCATTCCGCGATCCATTCGATAGTTATCACGAATCATATCGCCGCGGCGAGAGTCATCATCTCTAAACCGGTCCTGATAAGCCTTGCGTTCTTCTCTCTGCTGCTCATCACGGTATTTATAGGCTTCTCTTTCCTGTTCTTCGCGATATTTTCGGTTTTCACGCTCGCTCTCTTCGCGATATTTACGCTGCTCCTTTACCGCCTCGTTATACTGCTTGCGCTCTTCAACCCGATATTGCTGCTCCTGCTGTAAGCGGCTTCGCTCCTGTTGCATCTGTTCTTTCTGAACCTGCAAATCTTGCTTGTCTTGCGGTGCGGCTTGAACCGCAACAGAACCCAACAGCGATGCCATCGCCAGGGAAATTAAACCAATCTTAAATTTTTCTGATCTCATTATTTTCTCCTTTGTGTTCCTTATCGAGCGGAACGGCTCCAAGTATAGTTCTGCTACATGAATTTAACCTGAAAAATCCTTATCGACTGTGCAGTTTCTTCGTTAATCCTATTTTAAGCAAATACTGGAATGAAAAAATGGAGACAATAAAAAACCCCGGCCTGAATTTTCAGACCGGGGTTTCGGAATATGGCTCCCCAAGCTGGACTCGAACCAGCGACATACGGATTAACAGTCCGGTGTTCTACCAACTGAACTATTGGGGAAAAGTGTTTCAAAATCGCCTAAACGATTTGATGAGGCGTATTATATTGAGCAGAATCTGCATTGCAAGTTTTTTTAAAAAAAATTATGCACTTGCTGCAGATTCCGATGCTGCGTCACCTTTACTGTCAGACTAACTGCAGACCCGGTTTTTGCCGCTGTTTTTCGCCTGATACAACAATTCATCCACTCGTTGATAAATGGCATCGAAACTGTCGCCTTCACGTATTTCAGTCGCCCCCAGACTGATCGTCACATGCAGTCCTGGCAGCACATCCACGTTTTCGTAGACGGCCAGGCGGATTTTTTCCGCCAGAACCTCGCCTTCCGGCAGCACCGTTTGCGGTGCCAATACGACAAACTCTTCACCACCGACTCGGAAGAGCAGATCGGTCTTTCTGACCACCGCAGTGATAACCTCGCTCATTTTGACGAGCACGTCATCCCCTACTTTGTGCCCATACTTATCGTTAATGGCTTTAAAATCGTCTATATCAAAAATAATCATACAGAATGGCTGCTGGTAGCGGTTGAACAGATCCAGCTGCTCTTTCATCCGCTCATTGAAGTATTTTCGATTGTGTAACTGGGTCAGTTCATCGGTATTGGTCAATCTGAGCAGCTGCTGCTCGTAGAAGCGCATTTCGGTATGATCGACCGACACCACGATGACCTGATTGGAATCCGGAATCAACGACAGAGATGAACTCAGAATCTTTTCTTTGCCGTCTTTTCCGATACAGACCCTTTCAAAGTCTTCATAGAAACCTTTGTAGAACACTTCTTGCATGATTTTTTTATTCTCTTCCAGATAGTCCGGATGGGTAAGATCATTACAGGAGATCTTTAACAGCTCCTCTTTCGAATATCCCAGAAGATCGCAATATTTCTGGTTCGCTTTCAGATAGCGCATATCCTGATCAACAACGGCAATCCCTTCTCGGGCCGTGTCGAAAATAGCCTGCAATTCATGCGTTCTATCCATAAGAAGGCGCTGCTGCTGATTTTTCTCGGTCACATCTCTCACCGAGGCATAGATCAGATCCTGTTCTCCGACACGGATCAGGGTAGCCGAGACTTCCGCTTCATAGGTAGTACCGTCTTTACGGGTATGAATTCTCTCCAGGTTTAGCGGCTTTTCATAAGAAAGCAGGGAAACGATATCACCGAAGTTGTCTTGTGATATATCCGTATCCCAATCCCAGACATTGAGTTGCAGCGCCTCTTGCGAAGAGTAACCGAGAAACTCCTGAACGCGTTTATTGATTTCGACCACTTTGCCATCGGTATCCATAATAAAAATCGCATCCGATGCATTGTTCATCAGCTCAATCAGTTTCTTACGCTCGCTTTCAT
This sequence comes from Thiomicrorhabdus sp. 6S3-12, assembly GCF_017571475.1. Classification (GTDB taxonomy): domain Bacteria; phylum Pseudomonadota; class Gammaproteobacteria; order Thiomicrospirales; family Thiomicrospiraceae; genus Thiomicrorhabdus. The sequence goes on from NZ_JAGETW010000001.1 coordinate 142,485, forward strand.
AACGCGCCTGAATAAGATGTTTCTCGGTAATGTCATAGATACTGCCAAGCGAGCGCACATAATCGCCGTTGGCATCGTAGATGTGATGCGCCCGTTCTTCCACATATTTTATCTCGCCGTCGTCGGTAACGATCTGATGGGTCACGAAATACGGTTTCTTTTCCGCCATAGACTCACCAAAAGCGGCTTGCAATCTGGCTCGATCACTCTCGGGAATATAGGACAAAAAATCTTCAAAAGAGATTTTACGGGCGTAATCGCGAACCTTGAAAATATCGAACACCCCTTCGCTCCATTTAAGGTATTGAGCGCCCTGCTCAAACTCCCAAAAACCGATTTTGGCGACCTTGGATGCCTCATTCAAACTGCTGTTTAACTTATCGATCGTATCGAGCCGAAGCAGAGTCTTGCCGAACAGTTTGACCACTACGTAGGTCATCAGCATGGAAAAGAACAGGATCATCAAAAAGACCGCCATTTCTCTTTCGGCAAGCTGATCATGCTGACTCTGCGCAAAAGACGCTTTTAATTTGAAAAGAATTCCCAGCTCGGTATTAATCGGCGTCGTCAATTTCTTGAAGAAAAAGTCTCCGCCATCATAGGACTCGCTTTTCAATATTTGCTGATACAACATCGGATACTCATCAGCAAGCTGATAAGGCTTCTCTTGATAGCTTCCCCAGCTTTTGGATGGATCGTAATGGAGCAGAATTTCGCCTTTTTCGTTAAGCAGAATTGAGTCATACAGCGGCGCATTCATCAAACTGTTAAGCGTGTTCTCCATAAAAAAATTAATCACCAGAATGCCGCCAAACTCTCCGTCAACAGCGACCGGGAGAATCGCTCTCAAGGTTGGCATAAACGGCTTAACGACGGCACCGTTTTCGGTCAGCAGGTCAATATCTGAAAACCAGACCTCATTCAGAGGCTTGTTTTTGGATTGCTGAAAAAAGTAACGCGAACTTTTGTCTTGAAGATTTTCGCTCGCAACAACCTCAACCGGCGATTCATAGCTGCTTCGATGCACGCGGACGACTTCCCTTCCGTCGCGATCGATAAAGCGGATCTGCATAATGTCATGACAGTTGCGGGTAAAATTGCCGAACAGCGCTTTCACCGAATCCTGTTGCAACGGATTCTGCAAAAAATTCTGAAATGCGGGAAAGCCGGAAATCGACTGAAGCTTATGCTTGGACTGGTGTAAAAAACCCAACAGAAAGCGCTCTCGCTCGACACTTTTGTTCTTGGCATTGTTCAAGGCCGCTTTTTCAATGTAATCACTGAAATACACTCTGTCCAGAGCGTTATAGGCGAGAGAAATAGAAAGTCCGAACCCGAGCAGAATCAGAATCAGGATTTTAATTTGGCGAGACTTTAAGATTTTCACCGTATTCCCGGAAATATATAGAATAAGAATTATTCTACAGTTCGTAGGGATAAATAAATAGTGCACTGACACATGACATTAAACCGATTTCCCGCTAAATTAAGCTATATCAAGCCCACCTTCCCCTCTCAAGGAACCATGCAGGAAAAAGCAGCCGACATCACTCTCGACGTTATTGACTCGATCGACCGAATCGATGCCGATCAATGGAACCGTTTGCATCAGAGCAGTTACCCTTTTATCCAGCACCAATATCTGGCCGCGCTGGAACGTCACGGCTGCGTCAGCGAACGCTTCGGCTGGATTCCGAAACATCTGTTTTTCCGCTCAGACGGAAACCTGATTGCGGCCATGCCGCTGTACGAAAAACACAATAACTACGGGGAATTCGTCTTTGATCAGCCTTGGGAGCAGGCGTGGAACAGCATCGGCCTGAATTATTATCCGAAGCTGGTCAGCGCGATTCCTTATACGCCTGCCAGAGGACCACGCCTGCTGATACACCCGGATTTTCGAGATAATCCGCAGTTAACCGTGCAGGTTGTCGAAGCGCTGAAAAACCTGAGTCAGCAACAGGATTACAGCGGCTTTCATCTGCTGTTCGCCGACGAACAGGCCAAACTGGCCGCACAGCCGGAAATGCTCAGTCGTCACGATGTGCAATTCCAATGGTTTAATCAACAATACCGGGACTTCGACGATTTTCTTGCGGCCTTAAAATCCAAGAAACGCAAAAATATCCGTCGCGAGCGCAAGAGCGTCCAGCAACAGGGGATAAGTTTTCGCTGCTTGAACGGCAGTCAGGCGACTGACAAAGACTGGCAGGACTTCGATTACTTCTACCAGAAAACCTTTCTCGAAAAGTGGTCCACGCCAACTCTAAACTACGATTTTTTTCGTGAAATCTCACAAACCATGGCGGACAAGATTCTGCTGGTTCTGGCGGATAAGGACGGTGAAACCGTCGCCGGCGCACTGATGTTCAAATCCGACCTGGTTCTGTACGGTCGCCACTGGGGATGTTGCGAACAGATCAAAGACCTGCATTTCGAAGCCTGTTTCTACCAGGGAATCGAGTTTGCCATCGCCCACGGACTGCAGCGTTTTGAGCCGGGAGCCGGCGGCGAACATAAAATTGCCCGTGGCTTTGTGCCGGTCCGCCTGCAATCCAGTCACTGGCTGACGGTCAATCCTTTTGTCGAACCGCTTAACCGCTTCATTCACGAAGAACGGGAAGTGATCGCGCACTATATCGACGACCTGTGGCAAAGTTCGCCCTTTCAGGAGACGGAAAATCTTCAACGGCTGGCACAGGAAAGTGAAAAGCTCGGCGTTTAAAGCGAAAAGACCACTTCCAGCGGATTATGGTCGGAGATCGCTTTCACATCAAAGGCGCGCGCCGACTCGACTGTCAATCCACGATAGAAGACATAGTCCAGTATCTGGCGGTTAAGGGTTTTAATCGGCGTGACATCCGGATAAACCACCTGCGACAAGCCAAGCTGACGCGCGGCGTTTTCCAGAATGGCGACCCGGGTTTTATTCCAGGTATTGAAATCGCCGCTAACGATCATCGGGCCGCGCTTTTCGCTTATCAGATTCCAGAGCAGCGTCAGTTCCCGCTGAAAAAGCCGGTTGGGCACGAAATTAATCGCGTGGATATTAATATGCGTCAAAACCTGCCCGTCGCTTAGGCGATGCTCAGTAACCAGAGAGGTTTTATGCGTAGTCCAGCCCAGTTCGCGACTGCGGGTCAGCAGTTGGTGTTGCGCGCTCATCGCGAAGCCGCAGGCGGTCAATACGCCGAAATGTCTGCGCCGGGTTTCAATATTCGGCGCCATAATAAACGGCATGTTAAAGAAGCGGTTCTGCATCGGGAAAGTTGCCGCCTCCTGTAGGGAGAGCAGATGCGGCGTTTCGATATCCAACAATTGCTCGATCGGCCGATGGGTATAGTGGGAAAAATCGGTTTTTTGCAGATTCCAGGTCAGCAAACGAAACGGATTCGGCAGGACAGAGTCGGCTTCAGGCTTCGTCCCTGCATGAGAAATAAGCGTCAGTTTCGGTTTAAACATAGCAAAGTCGGCCAACAGAAATCGAATCTTGCCTCCGATTATAAAATAGGCGCAAAGATCCGCGTGAAGTTTTCAAACAGTCTGCGTCCCCGAGTGCTCGGAACCTGATAAGGCTGGCTCTGCGCAACCACCTCTTCAACCCATCGCCCGGCCTGCTCGATCAGCTGCGGATCATACACCCAACTGGTCAGCTCATGATTGATAAAAAGCGACCGGTAATCGAGATTGGCCGTACCGAACAGCATCGCTTCTCGGTCGATAAAGACCAGTTTGGCGTGCAGCATTTTGCCGATATAGAAATGAATTTCGCCCCCCGCTTCATGCAACTCCCGCAGATAGGAACTACGCCCCATATCAAAGATCAGGTGATCCGATTTTTCCGGTGAAACCAGTATGACCTTGACGCCGCGTTTCATCGCAATCATCAGAGCCGTCATAATCGATCCCTCGGGTATGAAATACGGAGAGACGATGACAATTTCCTGCCGTGCCGCGTAAATTGCCTGCATCAGCGATTCAAAAAGCGGCTCTTTGTGAATATCCGGACCGGAAGGAATGGTCTGCACCAATTTTTCCGGCGTCGAGATCTCAGCAATTTCGATTTGCGGCAGACTCTCCTGTGTCGTATAGCGCCAATCTTCGTTAAACACGATATGGTAATGCGACAGAACCGGCCCCTGCATTTGAAACAACAAGTCCTTCCATCGACCGTTTTTCGGATCATCACTGACAGAACCGAGATAATCGTTCGACAGATTCATGCCGCCGGTAAATCCAATGTCATGGTCGAAAAGATAGATCTTGCGGTGATTGCGCAAATTAACCTGACTGTTAAAAAAGTTTTTAAAAACCGGCTGGAAAAACGCTACCTGACCGCCGGCGGCAAGGAGTGACCGCAATGCTTTCGGGCGACGGTAAAGCGCAAAAGAGCCGATTGCATCAAGCAACAGTCGAACCTCGACGCCCTGACGGGCTTTTTCGGTTAAGGCTTGCAGAATACGCGCACCGGTTGCATCCAATTCAAAAATATAGGTTTCAATATGAATTCGGGATTGAGCCTTTTGCAGCGCCTGCATAAACGCGTCAAAAGCCAGACTGGAATCATCAAACAGCGCGATTTTATTGCTGGTCGTGGTACAGGCGATCTGGTCGGCAACCAGCAGCTGATCGACCTGCCGCGCCAGACGGTTTTCCGTGGGAATCACCAGACTGTCACTGGGCTTGATCGGAATCACGATATTTGGTTTATTGCGTTTATAGAGCAGTTTCCGCGAACCGAAAATCAGATATAAAAGAATACCGAGGTAAGGCAGCAGCAACAGCGTCAGCAGCCAGACGGTGAGATTCTGCGGCGAACGCTTCTGATACAGCATATGCACCACCGCCGACAGCACCAGAAAGATATAGGCGAAATAGAAAATGGCTAGAAGCGGATTAAAACCGATATCCATAGTTTTGCACACCAAACACAAACGGTCTCGATAGCATAGTCGCTTAGACACGGGATTGAAAGCGAAGCCGACGAGCGTTTGCCGCTCTGAACACCTCACCGAAACAAAAAACCCCGGCCTGAATACTCAGACCGGGGTTTCGAAATATGGCTCCCCAAGCTGGACTCGAACCAGCGACATACGGATTAACAGTCCGGTGTTCTACCAACTGAACTATTGGGGAATTGCATTGTTAACAGGTCATTTCTGACTGTTGGAGCGTATTATATTGACTCGCTTTGTCAATGCAAGTGTTTTTCATAAAATTTTTTTTCGCCTCGCCAGGCGTCTGTTCGTTTCATTACGCATTCCCCGGCAGCCTGATTTTTCGCGTCACGATTCACTCCCGGACGAGCCCATACATATAAATCAGCAAAAACTAATATTGACAGCACAATAGAATAAAAATTATATTATGCAACCGTTATATACAAAGTGAAATAACGATTATCTCTCGTATTTAGAGAATAAAAAGCCCGATTACTGCATTCGGGCTTTTTTACAGCAATCGTTATATACAAAGATAAACATTGAATCTGGCGAGCACAATTATGACTAGACCCCCATTTACCAAAAGCGCCTTACAGCATGCGCTTCTTATCGCGAGCTCTTTTGCCTTGGCCGGCGCGGCTCACGCACAGGACAACGTTTTCAAACTGGGTGAAATCACCGTCCTGCAACCCGACGAATCCACAACTTATTCTTCCGTCGACAGCGAAGTCGCTCAGGAAAAAGGCGACAGCAATGTCGGAGAAGCGATTCAGGACGTTCCCGGTGCCACCTTGCAGGTTGGCGGCCGCCGTGCCGAAACCCGCGCCAATATCCGCGGCTTTGATTCACGGCAGATCACTCTGAATCTGGACGGCATCCCGATCTATGTCCCTTACGACGGCAATATCGACCTGAGTCGCTTTCTGCTTGGCGATCTGAGTCAGATCGAAGTCACCAAAAGCCTGGGGTCGATTCTTGAAGGCCCGAACAATATGGGCGGCTCGATCAATCTGGTGACCCGACGACCGAACGCGGATTTCGAAGGCGATATCAATGCCTCGATCGAAGGCGGGCGCGAAGGCGTCTTCAAACAGACCCAAAATGCACGGATCGGCGTCATCATTAACGAAAACTTTTATTTTCAAGGCGGAGTCAGCGCCGTGCAGGCAGACAATTTTCCGCTGTCCGACGATTTTCAGCCGCAGGATAACGCAGGCACCATCTATCAGCCGGAAGGCGAACGCTTAAGATCCGGAAACGAAAACCTCAGCGCCAATTTAAAGCTTGGTTATACGCCGAACAGTCATGACGAATACACTTTGAGTTACTATCAGACCGAAGGTTCCAAGGAATCCAGTCCTTATGCCGGCACTCAGGATACCGTCCGCTACTGGGACTGGCCGAAATGGGATAAACAGAGCCTGTATTATGTCGGTTACACTCAGTTCGGCGTCAGCGACAATCCGGGCTATCTGAAAACCCGTCTTTTTTACGACAAGTTCGACAATGCCCTCAACTCCTATGATGACGATCAGTACAACAGCGTCACCAAGAAATACGCTTTCCGCTCGCAGTACAACGATTACAGTGTCGGCGGCTCGTTGGAAGCGGCTGTACCGGTCGATAACCACCTTCTCAAAACCGCACTTTTGCTGAAAAAGGACGAACATAAAGAGCGCGACCTGGATTCAGACATACAAGATCTGGATAACAGCTGGCGGACCTTCCAGTCGGAAACCGCCAGTCTCGGCTTTGAGGATCGAATCCGCATTACACCTCAAACCCAATTCACACTGGGATACCGGCTTGACCACTACAAGCTGACGAAGGCCGACGACAACGACGATGCCACGCAACCGCAAGGCGCTCAACAACAGAGCAACTGGCAGATGAAACTCGACCACAATTTGGGCACACAGCGAATTCAGGCCGGAATCTCGCTGAAATCGCGTTTTCCGAATATGAAAGATCAGGTCTCCTATCGTCTCGGACAGGCCATTCCAAATCTGAATCTGCAGGCGGAAAAAGCACTGCATTATGAGCTGGCACTGCTGGGAGAGCTGAATACCTTGCGCTACCGCGCCAACGCCTTCTATGCGTCGATTCAGGATGCCATCGAAACCGTGACCGTGACCGTGACCAGCGACCAGTGCGGCGGCACTACCTGCGATCAGAACCAGAATGTCGGTACCGCTTCCTCCAAAGGGTTTGAATTGCTGGCGAGCCTTCCGCTCGGCACGACGCTTGACCTTAGTCTCAGCTATAGCCGCCTGATTCGCAACTATGCGGATGACGCCATTTTTGCGACCTATGCCCCGGAACACAGCGCTAATTTGGGTCTGGACTGGTTCGTCAGCACCGACTGGCATCTGGGTCTGGACGGGCATTATCAGTCCGACAGCGAAACCCGCTTTGACGGCAGTCGACCGACGGATGGCTTCAGCCTGTGGGATATCCGCGCCCACTACCGGATCAATAAAGCATGGCATGCCGACTTTGCGCTCAAAAACGTGCTCGACACCGATTACGAAATTGCCGAAGGCGATCCGATGCCGGGCCGTACCCTTTGGGCGAATATCCAATATCAGTTCTAATGCGGGAGTGATTTAAATGTCTGCATACTCTTTTTTTCTAAGACAAGTCAAACCGCATAACATGCCTCACCGTAAGGATCTGCATCCTAGTTTTTTACGGTTTTTCAAAAGCGGAGTGATAACGACTTTAGTATGTCTTGGGCTTTTGCAGAATACACAAGCCCTGAGCGCTCAAACCGCTCAGCCGACACCTAAAAACTGTACGGTCGATGCCGAAGCTGCGCGAGTCTACGGCGCCAACCCGATCGTGACCTATCTTCTGGTCGCCATGGCGCCGGAAAAACTGATCGGCTGGAATTTTCCGCCGGCACCGCAGGCAAAAAACGTGTTTGCGGATGAACTGATGGACAAACCGATTATCGGCGGCTGGTTCGGACAGGGACGGACACCGAACATGGAAGTTTTGCTGGCCAGCAAACCGGATCTGATCGTCATGTCCGGCGCCATGGTGCATGCCAACCGTCAGGCCATGTTGCAGAAACTCGGCATTCCTGTCTGCAATCTGCATCTGGACACTCTTGAAGATTACCCGCAAGACCTGAGAAACCTCGGTAAATGGCTCGGCAAAACCGAACGCGGCGAAATGCTGGCACAAAAATTCGCACAGCTGCTGCAACGTCAGAAACGCCTGAAAGCACTTTTGCAACAGCGCAACGTCACACCGAAAACCGTTTATTACGCCGAAGACCCGAATGGTCTGGCGACCGAATGCCGTGGTTCGATTCATGCCGAGACCCTGCCTTGGGCAGGTGCCTTGAATCCGCATCAGTGCCCGGCAGATCAGGGTAAATACTCGCGTTTCGGCAAAGTCGAAATCAATATCGAACAACTGCTGAAATACGATCCGGATGCGATCGTCACCCAGGAAAAAGCTTTCTACGACAAAGTTTATCTGATGCCCGCTTGGCAAGGTCTGCAAGCGGTGCGCAACAAGCTGATCTTTCTGGCGCCGCAAACTCCTTTCCGCTGGCTGGATCGCCCGCCTTCCTTTATGCGCATTCTGGCCGCACAGTGGCTGATGCAGAAACTCTATCCGCAGGTGCGCGAAATTGCCGAACTGGATACTGTCGCCGAGACGCAGGAAATTTTCCAACTCTTTTTTCAAACCGCTTTAAGCCGCGAACAGGCGCAATCGATTTTACAGGGGAATACATTATGAAAGCGAATCTGAAACTTCGCCCACAACTGGGTGTCATGCTGCATATTACTCCGGAACTGAATCAGACTCCGCAAGCGACCTACAGCGCTTTTACCGACCTGGTACGCAAACTGGACGCCATCGGTTTCGACAATGCCTGGGTGACGGAACATCACTTTAACGACATGAGCCTGACTCCGGCACCACTGAACCTGATCGGTCACTTTCTGGGTAAAACCGAAAACATCAAAATCGGCTGCGCCGCACTTTTGCTCGGATTCCACAATCCGATCGAAGTTGCCGAACAGCTGGCGGTACTGCAGTCTCTCTATCCGCACAGGATTTTATGCGGGTTTGCCAAGGGAGGTCCTTTCGAATCGCAAAACGCCGCCTTTAAAGCGGACAAGGAAATAAGCCGCGAACGGATGAATGAAGCTTTGCCGGCGATAATGCAATTATGGAACAGCGGCACACCGCAGAGCCATCAAGGCCGGCATTACCAGTGGGAAAATATTACTCTGCAGCCACGTTGCGATATGCACTCACAGCAGTTATTTGTCGCCACCGGCGACGAACAGACGGTACAGATGGCGGCACAAAACGGATTGGGACTGATGAGCGCGCAGTTCTGGGACAGCGACAAGATCGACCAGCAGATCAAACTGTATACACGCTTCGCGCAACATGCTCCTAATATGATGGTGGCACGCGGTCTGTTTATCGATGACAACCCTTCGGTCGCCAGACAGATGGCGCTGGAACATATCGAACTTTTCCGCGAAGAGAAATCCAAACACTGGGGCAAGCACCCCGGACCTATGGCAAAACTCGACCCAGAAGCGCTTTTGAGTCGCATGTTGTGCGGTTCGCCCGAGCAGGTTCGACAGCAGCTGCAACGACTGCTTAGAATGGGTGTTAAACATCTTGCGCTCAACCCCCTGACCCACAGCCATCAGGTCCGTTTTCAACAGCTGCATTGGTTCAAGGATGAAATCTGGCAACCCTTAATGGCGCAAAGCGATGCGGCCTGATCTGTATCACCCGAAAGCCTGCTGCGGCATTTTTTCCGGCGCGCAGATATTACTGCTACTGAGCCTGATTCTGCTCGCAACCGCTGGGCTCTCTTTAAGCTTGGGGCGTTACGACTTTGCACCTTTAGGCAGTCTGGCCGAATTGCTTAAATACTGGGGGCTGATCGACGGTGCAGCCGACCCGATGATAACCAGTATCCTGCTTGATGTCCGTCTACCACGCATTGCGGCGGCGATTATGATCGGTTCGGCTCTGGCAATCAGCGGCGCGGCCTTTCAGGCGCTGTTTATGAATCCGCTGGTCTCCCCCGGAATACTCGGCGTACTCTCCGGCGCGGCCTTTGGCGCATCGCTGGGTATTTTGCTCTCCGAACAGATCTGGGTCATGCAGCTGCTGACGTTCGTCTTCGGTTTACTGGCGGTGTTCATCGCCTTAATGCTGGCCAAAGGCGAACTGAAGCAGAACATGATTATTCTGGTACTCGGCGGCATGATTACCGGTGCGCTTTTCAGCGCCTTTCTTTCGATTATCAAATATGTCGCGGACCCCTACAGCAAACTGCCGGCAATCACTTACTGGCTTATGGGATCACTGGCGAATGTAAATGGTGAATTACTTCTCTGGCTGCTGCCGTTTGTTGTGCTCGGACTGCTGATTCTCAGTCTGCACGGTCATGTCCTGAATGTACTCAGTCTCGGGGACGATGAAGCGCGCAGTCTCGGAGTGAATGTCGAGCGTAAACGCCTTCTGGTGATCGTTATTGCAACGTTCTTAAGCGCTCTGACAGTGACGCTTGGCGGCATGATCGGCTGGGTCGGTTTAGTCATTCCACATATCGTTCGCCTGCTGCTCGGAGCTGACAATCGACTGCTTCTGCCGGCCTCGGCTCTGCTCGGTGCCATCTATCTTCTGGTGGTCGACAATCTGGCCAGAATGGCGCTGAGCATCGAAATCCCGATCGGGATTTTGACGGCGCTGATCGGACTGCCGGTCTTTGCCTGGGCACTGAAAAACGCCAAAAAAGGCTGGCAAAACTAGCTTTGGAGGAGAAGTAATGAAATTCTTTAACCGGCAACTTAATGTTCATCGCTCGGAATGGCCGCACAGTTCGGCGCCAGCAATACAGAATCAAGCGAGCAGCCCGCTCAGTCCCCTGCTGGTGGCTGACGGGTTAGCGGCTCAACAGGGTTGCAAAAGCATATTTTCGGAAATTGCTTTGCACTTAAATGCCGGTGAGGTCGTGGCGCTGTTGGGGCCGAACGGCTGCGGCAAAACTACGCTGCTGCGCACTTTGCTTGGATTTCATCCGAAAAGCGCCGGCCGGGTTGAGATTAACGGTCGGGACAGCTCGCAGCTGAAAGCCGAACAGATTGCGCAATCGATCAGCTATGTTCCACAATACCATCGCACGGCGTTCGGCTACCCGGTCATCGACATGGTACTTATGGCCACTCGCGGTGCAAAGGCCTCATGGATCAAATCCTCGGCCGAGCAATACGACACGGCAATAGAGGCTCTGAAATGGCTGAATATCGAGCATCTGGCGCACCGTCCCTATACCGAACTCTCCGGCGGACAACGACAGATGGTACTGATCGCACGCGCTTTTGCCCAGAACACGCCGCTGATTATGATGGACGAACCGACCAACGGACTCGACTACGGCAACCAGATTAAGCTGCTGGAGAAAATCACTCAGTTGAAAATAGCCGGGCGTACGGTGTTGTTTACCACGCATCATCCGGAACACGCCATCGGCAGTGCCTGTCGCGCCATTACGATGTATAACGGCCGCATACTGAAAAACGGCGCTCCCAAGGAGATTTTACAACGCCATGACATTCAACATCTGTACCAACTCTCGCCGAATCAGCTTCCGGCGAACACCTTTTAACCCGACATAAAAAAAGCGGCTCAAACCCGAGCCGCTTTTCCTTTTGATCTCTCTAATCCTATCGATCTTAGCTTAATTCTTTCGCTTAATTTCTCAGTTGAACCCCCGGACCGGTTGCGCCATCCATGCCCAGCGTTTCCAGTTCATTGATCTCCTGGAAATCCTGAATCCCTTCGGCGATCAACTGCAGGCCGATCGAATGCCCTAAGGTACAGGCACCACGTACGAAACTCTTCGTCTCCTGATCCTGCTTGGAAATATTGTGGATCAGCGCCGAATCGATCTTAATGTAATCCAGACCAACTTCCTGCAGTCGGGAGATATTGGCGAAGCCGGAACCGGCTTTATCCAGACCGACTTTACAGCCCAGCGGTTTAACCAACTCGCAGAACTCGACAAAGTGCCCGATATCTTCCATTACCGCACGCTCAGGCAGCTCCAGCCACAAACGGTCGGCAACGCCGCTCGCCTTGATCGATTCGATCAACTGATCGCGAGCGTCCAGGTTTTTCAAAGTTTCAATCGCCAGATTCACTGCAACCGAGTGTCTAATGGCACCGCTTTTCATCTGTTCAAGCAGATATGCGGTCAATGCCATATCCAGCTGCGGCAACATATCGAAACGACGCGCCCAAGGCAGGAATTCACCGGCGGTAATCGTATTTTCTTCCACTTTCAGACGCATCATCGCTTCGTGATGCAGAGGTCGGTTTTTAATATCCACCACCGGGAACAGTTGAGCCACCACACTGGAAGCGTCCAACGCTTTCTCCAACAGCTCGCGCCATTGCTGCGAATTTTTCAGGCCGTCCTGCACAGCCCCCTTGTCTTCCATGACCAGCAGTGTCTGTTGCTCGTTCTCCGCTTTGACCAGCAAAGCGTCCATTTTCTGGAAGATATTCTGTCGGCTGTCGTTCGCCTTGAACGAGGACGCCGCCATCGGCAGCTGCAGCTCGACCTGGTCTTTATAGGTATTGGCATAGGTTGCCATAAAGACTTCCAGCGCTTTTGCCAAAGCGTCCATTTCCTGGATATTGCTGAGCATGATCGCAAAATCGGTACCGCTCAGACGCCCGAAAGTACTTTCGTCAAACTCTTTATCGTGCTGACGGATGGTCTGAATAATTTTTTCCGCAACCCCTTTCAACAGGGCATCGGTTTTCTCATGCCCCAGACTCTGGTTGATTTTGACCAGATTGGCAACGCGCAGGAAGATCATCGCATTGCGGGCGTTTTTGTCTTCATTCGCCAAAACGCTTTCCAGTTTGCTGACAAAGAACTCGCGGTTGGCGAAGCCGGTCAGCGCATCATGCTGATTTTTGTAGCGCATCTCTTCCAGACGACGACTTTCGTTTTCCAGCATGGTGCGAACGCGTGCCGACAAGGTATTCATCGCACGCACCAGACGATTGAATTCCAGCGTTTTCGGTTCTTCGGAAGTGATAAAGCGGCGCCCGCCGATCGCCTCCGCCTGTTTGACGACATCTTCCAGAGGGCTGGTCAGAATACGCAACACCCAGGTGCCGATGGCTCCGAGTATCAGCGCGGCGACAAAAAACCACATCAGAAACTGCAACATGGTTTTCCATAATGATTCATAAGCGAAACGGTCGTCACTTTCGACGATCAAAGTACCGTACTGCTGCCAGCCGTCCTGAACCTGCGCGATGCCTTTTCCGACCTTCAGAGGAATCAGCGCCTTGAACCACTGCGGAACCTGAGCGCTGATCTCTACTTCGTGGGTTTTGCTCAGACGCTCGTCGCCATTCGGATCCAGCAGTTCAATGCGCTTATAGTTCCCGGTATCAAATTGCGCCGCAATCAGCAGCTCAACCATCACTTCGTCTTTTTCCATCTGTGACAGCATTAATGCTAGGGAGTTGGCGTTATCACTGTTTTTCAAGTTCAGCTGCTCGATGTAATAGCTTTTGGCGCTATAGGTACTGATGAAAAAACTGGTAAAGAACACCAGAATCATCAGGCCAATAATCGCTATCCATAACTGCTTGACCAAAGACATAACCTACTCCTCTTCTTGAATGCGTGCGGTTATATGCATCCCATTAAAATTTAAATTCCTATCCCGACTAACGCAGGCTGATGCCTTCGCGCTCAATCTTGCTCATGACCTGCTGCCAACGCGACAATCGCGCCATAGGGTTGGACTTGGTCGCTTTCGACAAGCCCGCCCACAAACCGCGGCTGTTGAAACTGAACACCGGCTTAAGATCCTGACGGGTGTTGGCCAGTTTCACCTCACCAATCAAATTATCCAGAATCAGCGGCATCGAGTTCGGCGTCGGATAGTAGCCCAATACCAGATGAGCCTGAGTCCGTCCACCGTAGAAAGCTTTAACGTAAATCAACCGCAGGTGCGAATCATCCACGCCTGCCAGACGCAGGGTGACATATTTGGCAATCGCATAATCTTCGCAGTCGCCCGCGCCTTTTCCGAAAGTTTCGGCAATGGATGCCCAGTGATCCTTGACCTGATTATTGCTGATATCGGACTGATAATAGACCACCTTATTGACGAAGTTATTCACTTCGATCAGCTTCTGCTGATCCGGCAGCGTTTTAGTTCTTTCCAACATTTTCTGCCAGGTTACGGCCAGACGTGCACGCTGCTCACCGTGCTGCGAATAGATAGTCTGATAAAAGCGGTCGAAATCCAGAGAGAGATTTCCGAGGGTGGGCCGACCGAAACTTCCTAGAAGAAGCAGGCCAAAGATCAGAGATAACGGCCAGAAAAGAAGCCTGCGACGCATCAAGCCAACCTCCAATGCCGCACCTGAAACCAAAATCCTTTCCTGTCCGCAGAAACCCGGAAGAGGCTCGTTTCAAAGCTTTTACAACCGAAAGAAGTCGCACAAAGAGCGGCATTATCGCCAAGATACTGAAACGCCATTACTCTCCCTGCTCCCTCAAAAAGATTCATTTAGCGATAACCTTATCAGAATCGGGTGCTTTGGCAAGCTGATATCGCCACTCCACACCGGGAAATCGGCTAATTCGTGACGGCAGTCAAGAGATGGCGCTTCAGGAGGCGTTGCTAAAGGAGGTCAACTCATAACGGGTACGGTCAATCATCGCGGAACAATAGGCTTCGCCATAGGTGCCGCTGCTAAAGCGGAACTGCCCTGCGCTGTAATCCAGATGGTAGCAATGATTGGCTTCCAGTTCGACCCTCATCACTTGCGAATGCTTGCGTCCGGAGTGATCGCGGTAGCTCACTTTAAACTGGTAGGTTTTCGGCACCAACAAAAGCTTGTCCCGGAAAATATACTGATCGTTCAAATACACTTTCGGGTACAACTTATTGAAAGAATCCGCCAGATTCACCACCAAAGCATAGTGCTTTGACGGCCGATCCGGTTCCGGTTGCGTCTGCGGAGTGCTACAACCATGCAGCACAGCGGCCGAAACAATGAAAATCAGCCCTGCAGACCACAATCGGGCTGAACGTCGAACAAGAGAAAAAGCAGTTTGAAACACAATAGTTATCCATATAACTTAATCAAAAAAAGTTGACTCATTATAGATGAGCAAAACGCGGATAAAAACGGAGAAACATCAGGGTTAAAAGCAAAAAGAATGAATTATTTAAGCGATTTGCGCACCTTTTTGAGAATGGCGTTCTGTTTCGACTGAAGATGCTTTCTCAGCTGTTTGAGAAATTCCGGTTTCAGATCCGCGGCGTATTTGCGGATCAGATTCCCCGCCTGAGAAAAATCGTGGAATTTTCCAAGCTGTTCCTGCAGAAATTTCAGCTCGGCCAGCAATTTGTTTTTGTTACGGTAATGGTGTGCGACCTGATAGCGCAGACGCTTCACTTTCAAGCGAATCTTATGAACCTGCGTCTCTTCCAGATCGACCAGCAAAAGGCGCTTCCTGATCTGGCGAAACTGTTTTTCAATCTGTTCAAGATCTTCGACACCGGCCGAGACGGCCAGTGAATCCTTCTCGCGGGTAAAATTGGCCCGCAAATTCCTCAGCTCCGGCAAAATATCCAGCTGCAAAAAATTTTTAAAATCGTCGTCCAGCTGATTGCGAACCTCCAGCAGTTCACTTTTCAACTGATCTCCTGCAGCCCGTATTTCTTTGGGAAACCCCGGCACAACCTGCAACATCAAAACATCCAGATCACGAATCTTATTGCTTGCCTGAATCACTCTTTTGAAAAACGCTCGGTGATAATCGTCTTTCGGCAATAGAGACACCAGTTTGCGTGCCGACACCCGAAGCTCGTGCAGAGCTTTCTCCTGCTCCTGAAGTGCGTTATCCAACTCAAGATAAACAACAAGTTGATCGTAAAGTTTTTGCGCCACCGGGTTCATCTTGTGCCAGCTCTCCAAATTAACATCGCTACGTCTTGCAGGAAATCTTGCCACAGACCTTTTTAAGAAATTTGACACTCTTGTGACAAAGCGTCCCGCCTGTAACCATCGCTGTCATATTTCGCACATAAAACCAAAATATAACAATCACTTAGCCTTGGCAATCGGAATATCCTCCCAACGCGTCGTATAACGCGGCGACAGTAAATTACGTGCCATCTGCCAACCTTGCGGGCGACTCGATCCGCTTGAAGCCAAAAACAGACTGCCGCGCCCGTGCTTGCGGTTTAGCTGATCCATTACCGTCATCAACTTATCCTGACGAGGATTGGCGGAAAACTTCGGTTGCGCGGCGAAAAGATCCAGTTGCAGCTGGGTCTTGGGTTGCAGCTCGGACAAAACCACCCCGGCTTTGTGAAAGCGGAATCCCGGTCGCCAGATTTGTCTCAAGGCGCGTCTGACGATTTTGGCAAACAGCACACTATTATCCGACGGATAGATCAGACTGGTCGCATGACTCGGTGCATAATAGGTTTCCGGCGCATAAGGATCGGTGCGAATAAAAACCGTCACGATCTGGCAGACACTGTTCTGCCGCCGCAGCTTCTCCGCCGCCCTCGAACTGTAAACAATCAACGCTTCGGCAAGGCGTTCGAAATCACTCACTTTCTGTGAAAACGAACGCGACACGACAATCTGTTTTTTGCCTCGCACCTGTTCCAGCTGCAAGCAGGAAATACCGTTTAATTCCGCCGCAGTCCGTTCCAGCACCACACCATACCTGACTCGCAGGCGTGCTCTGTCGGCCTGTCGCAAATCTTCCACCGTAATAATACCATCCCGGCGCAAAGCCTGATTCAGACGCCTGCCGACGCCCCAGACCTGCCCGACGTCAACCTGTTTCAAAAGCCGTGACAGGGCCTCGGTCGGCAGTGCGGTCAAATCACACACTCCCTGATACTGCGGCAACTTTTTTGCCAGATGATTAGCCAGTTTGGCCAACGTTTTCGTTGACCCGAACCCGACCGCCACCGGTAAGCCCAGATCCTGTCTGACCGCAACGCGGATCTGCTCGCCATAAGCGGCCAACCCCTGAGGATAAAGCGACGGGTGTACCGCGGTAAATTCCAGAAAGGACTCATCAATCGAATACACTTCCTGTCGCGGCGCAAAGCGTCCTAAAAGCTGGTGCATTCGATTGGACATATCCGCATAGAGCTCGTAATTCGAACTGAATACCTTGGCCCGATGCTTATCCAGCAGCCATTTCACTTTGAAATAAGGCTGAAACATCATATTATCCGGCCGGGCCGCATAATAACCGCCGTCACCGAGGCTTTTTACTTTGGCAAGCAACTCACTATTAAGGTTTTTGGCTTCGGCATTGGCGGCAACGATACAGCCGTCGTTATTGGACAGAACCACCACAGGCCGCCCTTGCAGAGCGGGCTCAAAAGCCATCTGACAAGACGCATAAAAAGCATTTCCGTCGATCAGCGCAAAGATTCGCCCCATACAACCTCTTTTGATTTGTGTTACAATATCCAAAAATTGCATTCTACGGCAAAGAGAACAACATAAACAAGCAGATTTTATTAAGCTATTTCAAGCGGTTAAATATCAAAGGCGACAAGCTTCCATTTACCTCGGTCGAAACCGATACAATATGGAGCAGTTTTGCGGAAAGTCGAACGGTAAACGTTACTCTTACTCAAATGGAAATCGATTTATGACAATAGGACATGGCGGAAAACGAAGCGGTGCGGGACGCAAAAAAGGCAGCGGCGCTTTTGGCGAAGCGACTAAGGTTGTACGCATTCCGGAGTCTCAGGTCGATACTGTCAAACAGTGGCTCGACAACTACAAACAAAACCTCAGCGATGCCAGTCTGCAGCAGTTGGAAGCTCTCAGCGGTATGGTAGACGAAGCGGAGCAGTTGCTGCCGCTGTACAGTCATAAGGTGATCGCAGGCTTTCCCTCCCCCGCCGACGACTTTGTCGAAGCGCGCCTGGATTTAAACGAAAAGCTGGCGCCGAACCGTCACAGTTCGTTCCTGTTGAAAGTTCAGGGCGATTCGATGCGCGATGCCGGAATCTTTGACGGCGATATTCTGGTTGTCGACCGGAGTCAGTCTCCGCAGAGCGGAAAAATTGTCATCGCCGCCCTGGACGGCGAATTAACGGTCAAACGTCTGGCAATTCGTCAAGACGGCACCTTTCTACTGCCGGAAAACCCCGATTACCCGGAAATCAAAGTCAACGAAGAGAGTGATATGGTGATCTGGGGTGTTGTGACTTCCTGCATCCACCAGTTTTAAACTTTCCGCCACCTGAAAAACACGGTTATTAATAAAACTTACCCTACGACATTTACTTATTTTTTGTAAGCGAATAGTATAAAACCACTGATACCTTTTGCGTAGCAGTCATTATTTAATCCGGATTTTTCTCGGCGGTAAGTTTTATGGATAGAAAAGAAGCGACTACTGACAATCGGCCAATGATTCTCTGTGTCGATGACGAGCCCCTTAATCTGAAACTTCTTGTTGACCTCTTAAGTCATCGCTTCGCAACCCGCATCGCCACCAACGGCCAAAAAGCGCTGGAGGTCATCGCCCAACACAAACCCGACCTGATTCTGCTGGACGTAATGATGCCGGTGATGGACGGCTTTGAAACCTGCACCAGACTGCGCAGAGATCCGCAAACCGAAGACATTCCGATTCTTTTCATTACCGCCAAGAACCAGCCAGCCGATGAAGAACACGGACTCAAAATCGGCGGCAACGATTTCATTTCCAAACCCATCAACCCCGGCGTGCTGCAAGCCAGAATCGACACGCAACTCAAACTCAGATACGCTCAAGAAAAAATTCGTCAGCGCGCGGAAACTCTGGAAGAAGAAGTCACGCAACGTCTTAACGAAATCAATCGCCTGCAGGACAGCAGTATCTTTGTCATGACCTCAATGGCGGAGTTTCGCGATGAGGCGACCGGCAATCACATCCGCCGAACACAATATTATGTGCAGGCTCTGGCCAGAGAGCTGGCTAAAAATCCCGAATTTACCGCACGTCTGAGCGACGAGCAGATCGAACTTATGACCAAATCCGCCCCTCTGCACGACATCGGTAAAATCGCTATTCCGGATAATATTCTGCTCAAACCGGGAAAACTGACCTCCGAAGAATTTACCGTCATGAAAACCCATGCCGAAAAAGGCTTCCGCATTCTGCAACGTGCCGCCGAGTCCATGGGCAACGGCGGTCAATTTCTGGAGGTGGCTCAAGAGATCGCCTACTACCATCACGAAAAGTGGGACGGTTCCGGTTACCCGCATGGTCTGGCCGGAGAAGACATCCCCCTGTCAGCACGGATTATGGCGATTTCCGATGTGTATGATGCGCTAACCAGCGAGCGGCCCTATAAAAAAGCCTTTTCTCAGGATGAAGCGCTGGAGATGATGCTGGCCGAATCCGGTACACATTTTCAACCGGTCTTACTGGAGGCTCTGATGCAGATCAAAACGCAATTGCTCGAAATTGCCAACCGCCACCCTGACAAAAAACAACAATAAACTTTAGTATTCTATACGAATAAAATGCAAAACTACGCGTTCCGTTTTTTTTTAAACGAGTTCATAGAAATTCAATAATTATTGGTTAGAATGAAAATATGCCTTATTCGAAATACAAAAACTGAAAACAAGAGCGAATAGATGAAAAAAGTTGTGATCCCCGTTGCCGGACTCGGCACCCGATTCTTACCTGCTACCAAAGCCATTCCCAAAGAGATGATTACGCTGGTTGACCAGCCCCTGATTCAATATGTTGTCTGCGAAGCGATCTGCGCCGGATTTACCGATATCATTCTCGTCACCCACTCTTCGAAAAACGCTATCGAAAACCACTTCGATCATAATTTTGAATTAATGACGACGCTTGAAAACAAAGGGAAACACTCGCTGATCAACGTCGTTGACAATATTCTGCCAAGCGACGCCAATATCATCTCCATCCGCCAGCCTGCTCCGCTTGGACTTGGGCACGCAATTCTGTGCGCGGAACCGATTATCGGCGATGACGATTTCGCGGTCATTCTGCCGGATGTAATTTTGAATTCGAAATCCTGCGATTTGGCCAAGATGGTGCAGGCCTTCCAGACCAGCCGCAAGAGCCAGATTATGGTTGAGCCGGTGGCTCACGAAGATGTGCATAAATACGGCGTGGTCGACTGCCAGGGGATTGAGATGGATCCGGGCCAGTCGGCCAATATGGTCGGCATGGTCGAAAAACCGAAAAACGAGGAAGCACCATCCAATCTGGCAATTACCGGACGCTATGTTCTCGACAACCGGATTCTCGGTATCCTGCACACAACTCCGAAAGGTGCCGGCGGCGAAGTACAACTGACTGACGCGATCGCGACCCTGATGAAAGAGCGCGGTGCTCAGGCATATCAAAGCGCCAGCAAAAGTTATGATTGCGGCGATAAATTAGGCTACTTGAAAGCAACTGTCGAATTTGCCATGCAACATCCGGAACTCGGTAAAGAGTTCAAGGAATGGCTGGAAACGGAGATTAAATGAAGCAGCTTAAAGCTTACCAACCCCTAAGCGCTCAGGCCGAACAACTCAAACAGACCCACCTCAACAGTCTGTTTGCCGATAACGCGCAACGCTTTGCCCAGTTCCATGTTCAGATGCCGGGCATCATGCTGGATTTTTCCAAGCAGAAGATCACTAAAGAGGTGCTTGACGGACTGGTTTCAATGGCGGAAGAAGCCGATTTGAAACAGTGGATCGAACGCCTCATCAGCGGCGACGAACTGAACCACACCGAAGGCCGCAAAGCCTGGCATACCGCACTGCGCAATGTCAGCAACCCGGTTCAGGAAGTTGCCGAGCAGTGGGATAAGATGGCGTTTATCGTTGAGGAACTCCACCTCCAACAGATGCGCGGTTATTCGGGCAAGGCGATTACCGATGTCGTCAATATCGGTGTCGGCGGCAGCGACCTCGGACCACTGATGATTACCCACGCTCTGGAAATGCAAAAGCTTCCGCAAAGCCCGGCCATCCACTTCGTTTCGACTTTGGATGGCCGTCAGTTGCAATCTCTGCTGGCCAAGCTGAATCCTGAAACCACCCTGTTTATTGTCGCGTCTAAATCTTTCACCACCATTGATACCCTGTCCTTAGCGGAAACGGCAAAGTCATGGATGAAAGCCAACTGTCAAAGTAACTGCCAGTCGCAAAACGCGATTATGCGTCATTTTATCGGTGTTTCAGCCAACCCTGCCAAGATGAGCGAATGGGGAATCCTGCCGCAAATGCAACTGGCCTTCTGGGACTGGGTCGGCGGACGTTTTTCAATGTGGTCCAGTATCGGCCTGACTATCGCGATTCAGCACGGCATGGAAGGTTTTAAAGCAATGCTTGAAGGCGCCCACGCGGTGGATGAGCATTTCCGCAACGCCCCTTTCAAAGAAAACATCCCTGCCTTACTTGGCCTGATCGGCGTGTGGAACACCAACTTCCTTAACCTTGCCGGACAGGCGATTCTACCTTACGACTCGCGTTTGAAGCATTTCGCCGGCTACCTTGAACAGCTGGTAATGGAAAGTAACGGTAAACACACGCAACGCGACGGCACCTTTGTCGATTACCGTACCTGTCCGATCCTGTGGGGTGAAGTCGGGCCGAACGCTCAGCACGCCTTCTATCAGCTGCTGCATCAAGGCACAGAGCGTGTTATGTCCGACTTTATTCTGTTCAAGGAAGGACAGGGAAGCGACGAACGCTCTACTTTCCACCAGAACCTGAATATCGCCAACTGTCTTGCGCAAAGCCGCGCCATGATGGTCGGACAACAAAGTGACGACCCGCACAAACACTACCCTGGAGACCAGGTTTCCAATACCTTGCTGCTCACACGCGTCGATGCCTACCATCTGGGAATGCTGGTCGCGATCTACGAACATAAAGTCTTTACCGAATCGGTCATCTGGAATATCAATCCTTTCGATCAATGGGGGGTTGAACTCGGTAAGAAAATTGCCCTGAGTATCCTCGAATCGATAGATCAACGAGATGCATCCGAACTGGATCAGTCAACACAGGGTATTCTGCAGCAAATCTGGGAACATAAAACATGATTATTAACGTATTTGGCTCAACCATCAGCGCACTGGTTACCGCCGCCTGTCTCGCCGAGACCGGAAATAACGTCACCCTGATCGGTCAAATCCCAAACGAACTGGCCGAACCGGGTCTGAAGAAACTGCTCAAACAACAAATGGAGCTTGAGACCTTGCAGGTCTCAGAAAGCCATCAGGTAAATGCCGATTTTCATATCTTCGCCTATGGCGATGGTGATTGCTCGCAGGCTCTGAAAATAACAGCAAAACTGGCCAAAGAGAAACACGACAATAGCTGTCTGATCATCCGCTCCAATTTCAGTATTCATATCGTTCGCGACATTATCGAAGCGGCGCAAATGCCGATTATCATCAATCCGGACTTTGCTCCGGAAGGTGCGGCAATCGAAGGCTTTCAACGTCCGGATCGGACCATTATCGGTGCGACCAACGGCGATGCAGTCGCAAAATTCCGCCGTTTACTGGCGCCTTTCAACCGTTTCCGCGACACCTTTATCCAAATGACGCCGGAATCGGCAATTTTGACCAAGTACGCGACCAACGTGCTTATCGCGACACGAATCAGCCTGATGAACGAGCTGGCGCTGGTAGCCGAACAGATGAACGCCGATATTGAAGAAGTTCGCCAGGGACTGGGCTCCGATCACCGTATCGGTTTCTCCTATCTGTATTCCGGCGTCGGCTTCGGTGGCGCCTATCTCGAAAGAGACTTGGAGCGCGTGCAGACGCTGATCGACGAATCCGGCTCGAAAGAGAACCTGCTGAAATCGGTCTACAACATCAACCAGCAGCAGAAAGAACTCCTGTTCCGTAAGCTCTGGACACACTACCAGTGCGACCTGGATAAGAAGAAAATCGCCATTTGGGGGGTCAGCTATAAGCCCAACACCAATTCGATCGACGGTGCGCCGAGTCTGGTCATGATTGAAGCCCTTCTGCATCAAGGGTGCGAATTGCATATATTCGATCCCAAACTGGATGATATTTTCCAGAACTGGATGCAGGCGAATCTAAACAGTGAACAGCGTGCACGCATTCATACCCATGCCACTATGTATGACTGTCTCGACCAGGCCGATGCGCTATGCGTTCTGACCGAATGGAAAAACTTCTGGAGTCCGAACTTTACGACCCTCAGGGAAAAAATGGCCGCGCCGGTCATTCTTGACGGTCGTAACCTGTACGATAAAATCTGGCTACAGGAAAACGGCTTCACCTATTTCGGGGTCGGACGTTAGCTCTCCCTCTCAATATTTACTGCAAAGCCCAAAATTATTTTGGGCTTTTTTTCTTTACTCACGGAAAACCTCATGCAAAACCTCAGCTGCTTTAAAGCCTACGATATTCGCGGAGAAGTTCCCGTGGATTTGAATAGCGATCTGGCGTACCAGATCGGGCGCGCCTATGCCAGCGAATTCACCCCGAAAAACGTGGTGGTCGGCCACGACATCCGCCTGGAAAGTCCCGAATTGAGCGCAGCCCTGTGCCGCGGATTGACAGAGAGCGGCGTTGAAGTCTGGCATCTGGGCCTGTGCGGAACCGAAGAAGTTTATTTCGCGACCAGTCACTATCAGGCCGATGGCGGTATCATGATTACCGCCAGCCATAACCCGAAAGGCAATAACGGCATGAAACTGGTTACAACCGGCTCAAAACCGATCAGCAAAGACACCGGTCTGTTGGAGCTGAAGAGACGGGTGCAGGAAAAGGACTTCATTCCCAGAGTCGAACCCGCTGCGCAGATCCTGCCTAAACACGATAAGAACGCCTATATCCGACAGCTGCTGAGTTATATCGATCTTGAGAACATTAAACCTTTCAAAATCGTCGTCAATGCCGGCAACGGTGCAGCCGGGCCGACGTTCGATCTGCTCGCCGAACACCTGCCCTGCGAATTCATCCGCATCAACCACGAAGCGGACGGTAATTTTCCGAACGGCGTCCCCAACCCAATGATCCCGGAAAACCGCAAAGTCACGGCAGATGCAGTGATCGAACACCACGCGGACTTTGCCGTTGCCTGGGATGGCGATTTTGACCGCTGCTTTCTGTTCGATGAAAACGGCGGCTTTATCGAGGGCTATTACCTGATCGGCCTGCTCGCGGAAACCCTGCTCAAAAATCACCCCGGCGCCAAAATCGTCTACGACCCACGTCTGACCTGGAACACGATAGAACAGGTCACCCAGGCCGGAGGGGTTCCGGTGCAGTCGAAAACCGGACACGCTTTTATCAAAGAGCATATGCGCAAAATCGACGCACTGTATGGTGGAGAGATGTCGGCACACCACTATTTCAAAGACTTTTTCTTCTGTGACAGCGGCATGATTCCGTGGCTGCTGATTATGCAGCTGATGAGTCGAAGTGGGAAATCACTGAACCAACTGATCCGTGAACGTGCGGCGGCCTATCCGTGCAGTGGGGAATTGAACTACAAAGTTGAGCACAGCGATAAAATCATCGCCGCGGTCAAAAACCACTATGCCGATCAGAATCCCGAAATTGATCTGACTGACGGCGTTGGCCTGGCGTTCGCCCAATGGCGGCTGAATATCCGCACCTCCAATACCGAACCGTTATTGCGCTTGAATGTAGAAAGCCGTGGCGACCCGCAACTGGTGGCGCAAAAAGTCAAAGAAGTCGAGGCGATAATAGATCAATTTGCATAATGCCGGAATAGCCGAATGGCCAAGCCGATAGCCTCCGCCTGTTGATACGGATACAGCGATCCCTTCATTGGATTTAAGAGGCTACGGCAGCCGACGCATCCAAAGCAATGCGATGGCCAATAGAATAAGCGCTGGCAAAAAAGCGCCCAGCGCGATCGGAAGCTGGTAGACCAGAGCCAGATTACCGATCAGCATATTGACCAGCTGAAAGCCCAGACCGACGACGATTCCGACAAACACCCTCTGCCCTGTACTGATCTGACGCTGAGACCCGAAAATTAACGGAAAAACGATCGCCAGCATCGCGAAAGCGACCAACGGCATTGCCAGCTTACGCCAGAAATCCAGCAGATAAGGCCCTGCATCCAGCTCATTCTGCTGCAGGAATTGAATATAGGCATAGAGATCGACAAGACTCAAATAACGGCTATCCATATCCAGCTTGGCGAGATCATCCGGTGCAAAGGGCAACCCCAGAGGAGTCTGATCAAGTTTCTGGAATTTCAAACGTAACTGGCGCAGACGCTCCGGCTGTAATTGAGCATTATCCTCCAGAAGCACTCGACTCAGATCGTCAGGCAGATCGGTGAACAACAACCCCATGGCCTGGCCCTGCTGCATTTTCCAGCCGCGACGCTCGTCATACACGACTTTCGGACTTGACTGCACTTTCTGTAAACGCCCTTCTTTAAGGTGATACAGAGTAACCTGACGCAACTCTTCGGCGGACACAACCCGCCCGATATGAATATAGCGCTCGCCATCTTTGACCCAGAAACCCTGCGAATTTCCTAAGGAAAGACTCTTATTCAACGCCTCTATACGCATTTTCTGCGCATAGGACTCACTCTGTGGCGCGACATATTCGCCGATCAATGCAATCACTAACCACAGCAGAAACGCGCTTTTGGCGACCGCAAACAAAATACGTCGGATTGACCAGCCAGTCACTCGCAAAACCGTCAGTTCGCCGTGATTGGCTAAAGATCCCAAACCCATTAAAGTCCCGATCAACAGCGCGACCGGAAACAACTCGGAAAAGTAGCCCGGAATTTTCAACGCGACGAACAATGTCGCCTTCGCGAAAGTAAAACTTTCGTTCACCTTACCAAACTGGTACAACGCCTCAAAAAAGCTCAGCAAAGCGACCAGCACCATCAGAACCAAAAGGCTGAAAGAGATAACCGTTTTACCTAGGTAACGTTCCGTAAGATTCATCGCTCCCCCTTATGAACGGATCGCTGATCCGCTGGAGCGGCGGATTTTGAAAATGCAGGAGCCATACGATGTTTCAGCCAACCGAAAACGCCCAATGAGAAAAACAAAAACAGCAGAGGAATCGGCCAAAGCCCGATCGTTGCCGGCCAGTAACCGTCTTCAATTGCATTTCGCCCGGCGATCAACAACTGGTTGAAAAGGATGAAGAATACGATGGCGATAAAGACCTTCGAAAAACGACCCTGGCGCGGGCCGGTTCTGGAAAGTTGAAGGCCGAGCATCCCCAGAACCAAAATCCCCAAAGGAGCGGCTATGCGCCACTGCAGAATGGCCTGTTCTTTGGGGTTTTCGGAATCAAGCAACGTCCATGTAGACAACTCTTCTTTTTCAGGATCACGTCGACTTCCGGTCAGTTCGGGTAGAACGCCTTCAAAAGATTCGAAATACTGCACTTCAAAGGTTTGTTCTGCACGATCCTCAGTCGGTTCGACGCCCAGTGCCAGATTCAGGTTCTGATAACGCCAGCCCTGTTGCAGTCTCAGGATAACCTGATCGTTATGGGTAATGAACTGACCCTTGGGCGCCATTAGAATCAAGTCGTTCTGCTTATCGAGAAATTTGACCCAGACATCTTCCAGAGCACCATCGGCGGCTATCGCCTTGGCATAAAAAACACCTCTGTTTCCGGGTAGCGAATTAAATTTTCCAGGTACCAATGCCGCAACCGGAGAGACAACTTCCTGCTTATCCAGCAACACCCTTTCCTGTGATAAAGCATAGGGTGAAAAATAATGCGTAATCGAAACGCCAAGCAGCGTCAGCGGCAGCAGAAACCACAGCAGCAAACGGCGAAAATAACTCGGCGCAACGCCGCAGGAATTCAGAACCACCATTTCCTGATCCTGATACAGACGGCCGAATGTCAGCATGACCCCGATCATGGTCGCGAGAGGCAGTATCAACTCCAGGACCGTCGGCAGTTTCAACAACAGAACCTGACCGACAACCGCCACCGGCAGTTTGCCTTCCATTGCAATGGCCAGAAGCTTAGTCGCTTCGGCACCAAAAGTGATCAGCAACAGGACAATCAGTACAGCCGAAAAAGACCATAAAAGCTCCTTAAGGAGCATCTTATCGATAATGCGCAAAGTGCCGTTCCATTAAGATGATGAGTTAAGTGATTATTAAGATTATCGCAAACTGCCACTATTATAGCCGCATACTGGCGAAACGATTGGCTGAACCTGCAGAAATCGATTTCAAAGCTGATATTCCGCGTCATTTATGATTCAATAACCCAAAATATCCACAGCCCTTCTCCTGACAAGCTCCGGGCTTGCCATAACTTAAAGGATGAAAGAATCAAGACTATGCAAAAAATTCAATTTTCCGCAACCGCCAGCTCAACTCTAAATCATTTTGACAGCCTGATCGTCGCGGTAGATGCCGACGGCAATCTAATCAGCAACGATTTGACAGATAAGATCCAGATTCAGAACCTGATCAGCCAACTGCACCAGAGCGGTGACTTCACTGGTAAAACCGGCAGCTGCCTGATGTTGAGTATGCCAAAGGATGTGGACGTGCAAAGACTTTTCCTGGTTGGATTGGGAGACACTGACAAGCTGAGCGACAAAGCTTATCTTGGCGCGCTACAGAACGCTGCCAAACAGGTATTAGCCAGCGGCTGCGACCAACTTCTTAACGGCTTGGCCGAAGTCGCCCCCAAAGGACGCAACAGCGATTGGTCGGCACGCCAGAACGCTCTGATCTTTCAGAAAAGCTTCTACCAGTACACTCACCCGAGCCGCGGAACTTTCAGTAATGAAACGCCGAAACTGAATGCCATGAGCTTTACCGTTAACGCGGCTCAGGAATCCCTTTCTCTGGCGCAGGCAACTGCACTCGGTATGGAATTAACCCAGGATTTGGCGAATATGCCGCCAAACTATTGCACACCTTCCTATCTGGCGCAAACGGCACAAGAACTGGCCAATACCTATGGCTTTAAAGCGCATATTCTGGAAAGAGAGCAGATGCAGGAAATGGGCATGGGCTCGTTTATGGCTGTCGCACAGGGAAGCGCAACTCCGCCGAAGATGATCTGCATTGAATACAATGGCGGCGGCGATGAAGCACCGATCGCACTGGTCGGTAAAGGGGTCACCTTCGACACCGGCGGTATTTCGCTTAAACCGGGGGAATCCATGGACGAAATGAAGTACGACATGGGCGGTGCCGCAACCGTTCTGGGTGTCTTTAAAGCACTTGGCGAGTTGAAGCCGAAAATCAATGTCGTCGCGGTCATTCCTTCCACCGAAAACATGCCGGGCGGAAAAGCGGCGAAACCGGGCGATGTCGTCACTTCACTTTCCGGACAGACTATCGAAATACTCAATACCGATGCCGAAGGTCGTCTGATTCTGTGCGATGCACTGACTTATGCCCAGCAGACATACAAACCGTCTAAAGTGATTGATATGGCGACTTTGACCGGTGCCTGCATTATCGCTCTGGGCAACCACGTTTCCGGTATTCTCGGTAACGACCAGAGTCTGGTCGATCAGATCCGTGCCGCCGGTGAAGAAACTTACGACCGTCTATGGCAGCTGCCGCTTGGCGAAGAGTGGGACGAACAGCTTAAATCGAATTTTGCCGATATGGCGAATATCGGCGGACGCGCAGGCGGCACCATTACCGCCGCACAGTTCCTGGCTCGTTTCACCAAAGAAGTCCCTTGGGCGCATCTGGACATCGCTGGGACCGCCTGGGTCAGCGGCAAGGACAAAGGCGCCAGCGGCCGTCCGGTTCCGGCCATGATCGAGTTCCTGAACCAGCAGGCAAAAAGCTGATCAACGATGAGCGAAGATCATCAGAAGACCCCACAGGAAAACGTCGAAAACGAGGCGGCTCGGGATGTGCTGTTTTATATCTTGAACAGCACAGACCAGCAGAGCCGAGACCGGTTTCTGTGCCAACTGCTTAATAAGATTTATCGGCAGGGACGTCAATGTGATGTGCGTTTTGCTTCCGAGCAGGATGCGCGTCGCTTTGAACTGACGTTATGGAACTGGAAAGCGACCAGCTTTATTCCGCATTCGGTGATGCATGAAATGGCGGCACCGATTCAGCTTTTCGGCGAACGCCTGTCCAAAAAAAGTAAGGACGTTCTGATCAATCTTCACCCGGATTTTTGCGAGGATTACTCGGATTACCAACGAACTATCGAAATCGTTGACCAATCCGAATTCCTGGTTCAGAAAGGCAGGGTGCGCTGGAAAGACTACCAGCAGAGACAGTTGACACCGACCGTACACAAGATTGGCTTCGACTAACGGCGCTTTACATATACAAAACATGATTTAGCACATCTCAAAAAGCAATAGTTCACTCTTAAACTAGGCTTTAAAACCCCCATTAACTATAATTGATTGCATCTTTTACCAATCGCCCCGGGGTATGTTTATGGATATTACCAGCCTGTTGACTTTCAGCGTCGAGCAAGGCGCTTCCGACCTTCACCTCTCATCGGGTCAACCGCCGATTCTGCGAATCAATGGCGACATCACCCGTATCGATGCGCCCGACTTCGAAGCCGAGCAACTGCAGATCCTGATCTATGACATTATGACCGATGCGCAAAGACGGCATTTCGAAGCGGAACTGGAAGCCGATTTCTCGTTCGCAATCCCCAAACTGGCGCGTTTTCGTGTCAACGTTTTTATGCAGAACCGCGGTATCGGCGCCGCATTCCGTACTATCCCGAGCGACATCCTGACCCTGGAAGAACTCAAAGCGCCGCCGATTTTCAAAGACATTTCCAGTTTCCCGCGAGGCATCGTACTGGTAACCGGACCGACCGGTTCCGGTAAATCGACCACTCTGGCGGCGATGATCGATTTCGTTAATAAAAACTTTGCCTCGCATATCCTGACGATCGAAGACCCGATCGAATTCGTACACCAGCCCATTATGAGTTTGATCAACCAGCGTGAGGTTCACCGAGATACCAAGAGCTTCAGCAATTCACTGCGTTCCGCGCTGCGTGAAGACCCGGATGTCATTCTGGTCGGGGAAATGCGTGATCTGGAAACCATTCGTCTTGCCTTGACGGCAGCGGAAACCGGACACTTGGTATTCGGGACCCTGCACACCAGTTCGGCAGCGAAAACCATTGACCGTATTATCGATGTGTTTCCGGCTGCAGAAAAAGAAATGGTGCGCTCAATGCTGTCGGAATCCCTGCGAGCGGTTATCTCGCAAACCCTGCTTAAGAACACTTCCGGTGGCCGTGTCGCTGCTCACGAAATCATGCTCGCAACCAGCGCCATCCGAAACCTGATCCGTGAAGCGAAAATTCCGCAGATGTACTCGGTTATCCAGACCTCGAACCAACTGGGCATGCAGACACTGGATCAGGATTTGAAACGCCTGATGGAAAGCGGCATCGTCACCCGTGAAACGGCCCGCTCCAAAGCGGTCAACAAACAAAACTTCAGCTAATCCCCGTCGTCAGACGAGGAGCGCCAGAGACAAGGAATTTTTACTATGAGCGAACAGGAACTGACCGATTTTCAAAAACTTCTGGTTCACTTTACCGAACAGAACGGTTCCGACGTATTTGTAACCGCCGGTCGACCGATTGTCATGAAAAAAGACGGTGGACTGGTTAATCTGACCAAAGACATCGTCACTCAGGATATGGCTCGCGAACTCTGTTACGAGATCATGAACCATGATCAGCTGACAACTTTTCAGACCACTTCGGAAGCCAACTTCGCCTACCGTATTTCCGGTCGCGCCCGCTATCGTGTTAACGTTTTCGTGCAGCGCGGTACTCCGGGAATGGTCATCCGTTCGGTACATACTGAAATCCCTGATTTTCACTCCCTGAACCTGCCGCCGGTTCTTAGAGAACTGGTTTTGAAAAAACGCGGACTGATTCTGATCGTCGGTGGAACCGGTTCCGGTAAATCAACCACTCTGGCCAGTATGATCGGGGTACGCAACCATGAAACTCAGGGGCATATCATTACCATTGAGGATCCGATCGAATTTATCCACCGTCATGCCGGATGCATCGTGACGCAGCGCGAGGTCGGCGTCGATACGGACTCATACGAAAACGCTCTGAAAAACACCCTGCGTCAGGCGCCGGACGTCATTCTGATCGGGGAGATTCGCGCCAGGGAAACCATGGAACATGCGATCGCTTTCGCCGAAACCGGACACTTGTGTTTATCGACACTGCACGCCAACAACACCAACCAGGCACTGGACCGGATTATCAACTTCTTCCCGGTTACCCATAAAAACCATCTTTTACTCGATCTTTCTTTGAACTTACGTGCTATCATCTCGCAGCGACTTATCCCTAAGATCGGCGGGGGAATGATCGCGGCGGTAGAAGTTCTGATCAACTCGCCGCGCATCGCCGAACTGATTCTTCAGGGAAGTGTCAGTGAAATCAAAGAGATTATGGCCAAGTCGACGGCTCAGGGAATGCAGACCTTTGACCAGCATCTGTTCGAACTTTACGAGACCGGACAGATCAGCTACGAAGAAGCGCTGAGAAATGCCGATGCCATGAATGATCTGCGCCTGAACATCAAACTTAACAGTAAGCGCCCGCCACCAATGGCAATGGGAGATACCTCCGAAGAACAGGGCTTTACCTTAAGAGAAACCAGTACGGAATGATCTTTTCAAAAACAAAAAAAATAATTAACCAATCGCTTCTACTCGGAATGGCCGGTCTCTGCCTGGGGCTGGCAACCACTTCCGCTCATGCTTTAAGCGGGACTCAAACTTCAATCGACGGCTACTGTAAAGAATGGGCCGAAAAACTGCGCACGATTCAATACCAGGGCTGCAAGGAATTAGATCTGCAGGTCGCCGATCAACGCAGTTTTGAAAAACGTCTGCTTACTTATAAAGAGTTCGTGCCTCTAAACAGCGATCCCGACAAAGAAACCCCAGCGCTTCCGAAAGGGAAAATCCTTTTTATCAGCGGTATTCATGGCGACGAATATTCGGCGATCAGTATCACCTACCTGTGGATGCAGGCGATGCTCAATAATCGGGAATCGACGCAACACCATTGGCTTTTCCTGCCGATCGCCAACCCGGACGGACTTTTCCGCAGCGATCCGGCCACCCGTGTCAACGCCCGCGGAGTGGATCTGAACCGCAACTTCCCGACACCGGATTGGGATGACGCCGCCCTGAACTTCTGGAAGCAGTACTACCGTAAAAATAAACGCCGTTATCCCGGCCCAACAGCGGCTTCTGAAGTGGAAACGCGCTGGCTGGTCGATACCATCAAACGCTTCCAACCGGACGCAATTATCTCGATTCACGCGCCTTACGGTCTTTTGGACTACGATGGTCCGGAACATGCAACACCAACCAAGATCGGCATCCTGACCCATCGTGAGCTTGGGACCTATCCGGGATCCTTGGGGCGCTATGCCGGCGAGTTTCTAAAGATTCCGGTTCTGACGCTTGAATTGCGCTCGGCCGGCAGTATGCCGAAAGAAGAAGATATCGTACAGATGTGGCAGGATATCGAACAGTGGTCCAACGAAAAGATTGAGCATCAGGAAAAGGATTTCTAAATTACTGCTTGGCTCTCTTGCAACCAATAAAAAAGGCCGTTATTGCAACGGCCTTTTTTATTACTGAACGATGTATCCCGACTAACGACGGAAGACATATTTGATTTCATTGTTTTCAGTGTCTTGAAGCACCACTTTCCAATCCCCTTCCATATCCCGGCGCCAGAACTGGTGCACCATCTTATCCTCCTCCTTGGCAGGATAAGTCACATAGAACAGGTCTTTTTCGTTCGGATAAAGGTAAACACTAACCTGCGACCAATCGACTTCCGGCTGATTGTCGCCCAACCATGCCCGAACCTCTTTAACCAGATACTTGGAATCCAGACTGAAATTCAGGTTTTCGCTCTCCTCGTCGACGATCAGAATCGGCGTACTCAGCGGCAGCTTGTATTCGGATAGCAGTTTCTGCATGGCGCTGTTATTCAGAACCACACAGCCCCGACTTGAACGCGGTGCACGAGTATAAGTATTACGCGGAACGCCATGCAACCAGATACCGGAACCGGTTTTACCCAGAGACTGATCCCATTTATTCGGATAATTCAGCGGTAGAGCGCCAACACCGTACAGATCCGGCAACTTGTCATCTGAAATCATATCAACGACATGATATACCCCGATCGGAGTACGCTGATCACCTTCACGCTGTTTACCGGCACCTTTCGCACCGATGGTGACATAGTAGTCAGCCAACTGCTCAATCTGCTGTTTTGCGTTGCGCCCGAACAGATACAGGCGGCTCTCTTGCAAATTGACAATGACAATATTTTTTTGTGGCCCGGCCTTAAGCACATAATGATCAAAACCGGAGTTTTGCTGCAG
This sequence comes from Thiomicrorhabdus sp. 6S3-12, assembly GCF_017571475.1. GTDB lineage: Bacteria > Pseudomonadota > Gammaproteobacteria > Thiomicrospirales > Thiomicrospiraceae > Thiomicrorhabdus. The sequence goes on from NZ_JAGETW010000001.1 coordinate 175,910, forward strand.
CGCACCTTGGGCAAATTCCCAGCGCACCTTGGCTTCGTCTTCCAGCTTGCTGATTTCGTCTTTATGCGCCTTGCGATAGGCATCGATCATACTCGGCTGCCCCGCTTTCAGAGCCAGCAGATCCGCTTTGACCAACTGCACCAGTTTGTAAGTGGGATGCTCTTCGCTGAGCTGATCAAAAGTATTCAATGCCTGTTCAAACGACAGGGACTGCATGGATTGCAACCCGGACAGTAGTTTCTGCTCAACCTGTAAAACTTCGTCAGCCTGCGCCACCTGAAGGGAGGCCGCCAGAGACAAAGCGAAAACAAGTTTAGTTTTTCTTAGCATAAACTACTTCCTCTTGAATGATCTTCCAGTCGCCGCGATCTTTTTTCCATAACAGCACTTTATGGATTGTATCCTGAAAGCGGTCAGACTTGTAGCGCTGTCTGAAATCCACTCTGACTAATTCACTTGTGATTTCAATTGCTTGAACATCATCCAGATACACTTTAATGAATTCCGGATTGCGCAGACTGCGGTGACGACTGCGTTCCCAGGCTTCATAATCCATACCGTTTTTGGGCATGAACTGACGATCGTCGTAGAAACTCAGATAACGATCAACATCCTGGCTGGCCCATGCCTGACGCCAGCCCTCCACCAGACCGGTCACCTCAAATGCGGCTTCGCTGAAGCGGTTCTCGGGCGCGCCCTTCTTATCCTGACGAGTGTTTTCCGTTTTCGCCAATCTGTTTAGATCAATGACCAGCCAATCGCCCTTCGGCTCTTTGAGTTTGCTTTTTTCAAAAACACGGTTATAGGCCTTCTGTGCCTGATAAGCGTATATTTGATTTAAATTATCCAGTGTTTTGGCAACCTGTTGATCGGCCTGCAAAGCGGCGTCAAGGCGTTTTTGCGCCTGATCGTACTTCTTCTGACGCATAAGCACCACCGCCAGATTGTTTTCCAAGGCTCGCTTTAATTCCGGCGCATTAGAGGGATTCTGACTAAGCTGGTTCCAAATCTTATAGGCTTTTTTCAAGTCATCACGTTGCGCGGCGACCCACCCTTCCTTAAACGCCTGCGCCTGCTGTTTCGGCGTCAGAAAAGACTCCTGAGCGGCTGCATGAGCGGCGCTTAGCGGCAAGGCGGACGCGACTGCAAACGCGAGCACAAAAGACGTTTTCCGAATGTATTGATATGACTTTCGACAAGACTTTTTATATGCCGACAAGAAACCGTTATCCATTTCTATCCCAAAGTAAAAAATTTCCATCAAGCGGGCTATTCTAGCCTAAATCTCCAACTCCGACCATGCTCGATTTAAGAGATTTAATCTGATCACGCAGACCGGCGGCCGTTTCGAAATCGAGATCTTTGGCCGCCTGATACATTTTTTTCTCTAACTTCTTGATATGGCTCGCAATCTGTGCCGGGGTCATCTGCTCTTCTGCATGATAATCCGAACTGCTTTCCGCCACTTTTGCCGTACTGCTCCGGCTGGTGGATTTGGCGGCGTAAGGCGATCCTTCAAGGATATCGGATACTTTCTTGTTCAACGGCTGCGGCGTGATCCCTCGCTCTTCGTTATAACGGATCTGCTTTGCACGACGCCGTTCGGTCTCGTCCATCGCCGCTTTCATCGAACGGGTAATTTTATCGGCATACAGAATCGCCTTACCATCGACATTTCGCGCCGCACGCCCGATTGTCTGTATCAGCGAGCGCTCGGAGCGCAGGAAACCTTCCTTATCGGCATCCAGAATTGCCACCAGTGCCACCTCGGGAATATCCAGCCCTTCTCGCAGCAGGTTAATCCCGACCAGAACGTCGAATTCTCCGAGACGCAGATCGCGAATGATCTCAATCCGCTCAACCGTATCGATATCCGAATGCATATAGCGCACCCGAACATTGTGGTCCTCAAGGTATTCGGTCAGGTTTTCTGCCATCCGCTTGGTCAAAACGGTCACCAGAATGCGCTGTCCTTTTTCCGCGCGGACTTTGATTTCACCCAGCAGATCATCAACCTGAGTCAACGCCGGACGCACTTCCAGCTCCGGATCAACCAGACCGGTCGGCCGCACTACCTGCTCGATAATCGTATCGGTATGCTCGCCTTCATAGGTTCCCGGCGTCGCAGAAACAAAAATGGTCTGCGGCATGAGTCGCTCGAACTCCTCGAACTTCAACGGGCGGTTATCCATCGCCGACGGCAGACGGAAACCATAGGTCACCAGATTCTCCTTACGAGATCGGTCTCCCTTGTACATCCCGCCGATCTGAGGAATGGTGACGTGACTTTCATCAATGACCATCAAGGCGTTTTTGGGCAGATAATCCATCAGAGTCGGCGGCGGTTCGCCCGGCCCTCTTCCGGAAAGATAACGCGAGTAGTTCTCGATCCCCTGACAGTATCCGAGTTCCATCATCATTTCGATATCCAGTTTGGTGCGCTCTTCGAGACGTTGGGCTTCGACCAGCTTGCCCATTTCGCGCAACTGGCTCAGACGCTCTTTAAGCTCGACCTTAACCTGCTCGATCATTTCCAATACGCGCTCGCGCGGCGTAACATAGTGGGTTTTCGGGTAGATTGTGACGCGACTCGGCTTACTGAGCGTTTCACCGGTTAAAGGATCAAACCAAACAATCTGCTCAACTTCATCGTCAAACAGCTCAATACGTACCGCATACTCTTCCGCTTCAGCCGGAAAGATATCAATCACGTCGCCGCGAACACGGAAAGTACCACGCCACAGTTCGATATCGTTGCGGGTGTATTGCATGGAGGTCAGACGCTGCAGAATATCTCGCTGAGAAATTTCATCGCCGAGACGCAACTGCAGAATCATCTTCAAATACATTTCCGGGTCACCAAGACCATAGATGGCCGAGACTGTCGCGATCAAAATAACGTCCTGACGTTCCATCAATGCTTTGGTTGCCGACAAACGCAACTGTTCTATCTGCTCGTTGACCGATGAGTCCTTGGCGATATAGGTGTCAGAAGCAGGGACATAAGCTTCCGGCTGGTAATAGTCATAATAGGAGACGAAATATTCCACAGCATTGTTGGGGAAAAAGCTTTTCATCTCGCCGTATAACTGGGCGGCCAGCGTTTTGTTATGCGCCAGAATAATGGTCGGGCGCTGAACTTGAGAAACCACATTGGCAACGGTAAACGTTTTACCGGAGCCGGTTACCCCAAGCAAAGTCTGATACGCTTCGCCATGCTGCAAACCTTCAACCAGTTGCTGAATCGCTGTCGGCTGATCGCCGTTCGGGGCGTAGGATGAGACTAATTCAAATTTCTTAGCAGTTTTCGCCACAATTATTCCTTTTTAACTACCCCTAAATCCAGTAAAATGCCCAGTAATATTTTTGTAATAGAGCAATGATTTTACGCCCCTTCCCGACAGGGCATCTCGAAAAACCCATTGTAGGAATTTTTATGGGTTTTGATCCCGCACTTTAAAGAGGAAAGCCGAGTCTTTCGCAAAGACTTGAACACAGCAACTCTAATCGATCCTACCGGAAGAGCTCCGGAGCAGATCAGGGACTTTTCGAGATCGCCTCTTTTACCCTTCCGGCGTGCGTATTATACAAGCTCGAGAATTTGTGGAGAACAACAATACAATGGCCCTTCTATCCGATCGCGTGAATCGAGTAAAGCCTTCTCTTACTCTTGTTATTACCGCTAAAGCCGGCGAAATGAAACGTGCCGGCAAAGACATTATCAGTCTCGGTGCAGGAGAGCCTGACTTCGATACGCCGGATCATATTAAAGCCGCGGGGATTGCCGCCATTGAAAACGGAGAAACCCGTTATACCGCGGTGGACGGAACTGCCGACCTGAAAGAAGCGATTCAGGCTAAATTCAAGCGCGATAACAATCTGGAGTATGCAGCCAACCAGATTCTGGTCTCCTCCGGCGGAAAGCAAAGTTTCTATAATCTATGCCAAGCCGTCCTGAATGACGGCGACGAAGTAATCATTCCGGCGCCTTACTGGGTTTCCTATCCGGACATGGCATTGCTGGCAGGCGGTGAACCGGTCATTATCCACGCCGGTATTGAACAGGGCTTTAAAGTTACCGCCGAACAGATTGAAGCCGCCATTACCCCGAAAACCAAACTGCTGGTGCTGAACAGCCCGTCCAACCCGACCGGTGCCGTCTACAGTGCTGACGAGTTGAAGGCGATCGGTGATGTATTGGCCAAGCATCCGCAGATCCTGATTGCATCGGACGACATGTATGAACACATCATGCTCAGCGACAAAACTTTTACCAATATCCTCGAAGTGTCGCCGGAACTGTATGAGCGTACCATCGTCATGAACGGTGTTTCCAAAGCCTACTCCATGACCGGCTGGCGTATCGGTTATGCCGGAGGCCCGGTGGATATTATTGCGGCAATGCGCAAAGTTCAATCGCAAAGCACATCGAACCCTTGTTCTATTTCGCAAGCGGCCTCGGTCGAAGCGCTGAACGGCCCTCAGGATTGTATTCAGACAATGCTGGTGGAGTTCAAGAAACGCCACGAATATGTCGTCGAGCGCGTTAACCGCATTCCGGGCTTTAAATGCTTGCATGCCGACGGTGCTTTCTATGCATTTATGGATATCTCAGAAGCCATGAAAATGAAAGGTTTTGCAACGGATGCCGACTTCGCCACCGCCATTCTGGAAGAAAAACTGGTTGCCGCGGTTCCGGGTTCCGGCTTCGGCAGCGAAGGTCACTTGCGAATCTCTTTTGCAACCAGCATGGAAAACCTGGTCGCCGCTCTGGATCGCATCGAGGCCTATATGCAGGCTTAACAGTTAATTCGATCCTTAAATAAAAAGCCGCCTTTGTGGCGGTTTTTTTATTGTGCTTCGAACGGCTGGCTCTCCAGATTTAAACTGCGAACTTCCTGAGCGGAAAACCTCTGTCGAATGTAAACTGCAAAACGTGGCAGACCATGCCGAGTCAAACCACTATACTTAAATGTAACCATCGCGCCAACTTCAGGAGGATCCATGCGCTCTCGATCACTCAGCCCTGAACCGAGATAAATAATCGTCTGCGAAGAAACCGGTAACTCGGGGAACAGGCGAGACTTCTGGTGATTCAGCAAAGCACACGACAAAGAACCGACCTTACCCTGCAACCGCCCTTTACCCGGCCTATAGCCGACAACAATACATTCTGCATCACTGTATGGCTTTACTTTAACCACACTTTCTAATCGACCCGTCTGATACTCTAAAACCCCATTACGGAGAATAACCCCTTCCCCTCCTGCGTCCACGATTTTTCGGAAGTACGACCTTAGCTGTCTGGAGGAACTGATTCGATACTGCTCAACCGGCTTCAGATATTTAGACGGATACGCCCGCAGATAATCTTTAAGTATAGACATCCTTGCCATAAGCCCTCCCGCCTGATTTGGAACCTCAAACACTCGGTAGGTCACAGCTCGCCAACCCTCCTCCCATTGCCTACTGTCGACTGAAGAGCGAATCAATCCACTAATAAACGAAAAATGACCTGTCGCACTCCATAATTCGCCGTCCAGCGCAAAAGAGGGAAACGCATCGGTAAACCAGACCGGAGCAGAGATCCGGTTTCCTTGCCGGGTCAACAAATCTGTTCCATTCCAGTAGGCCCGGACGCCATCATACTTACGGCTTAAAAACCACTCGTCCGCTCCGTCTGCGGAAACTTCTATCAAACGGCCTGCTTCCGATAAAGACAATGACGTCGGCAAAAATAATTCCGGTCTGGTCGCTATTTCCGCACTGGCGACACCACTCGACATGCAACCGGAGAAGGTTACAAAAAAGCCCAGCAGGGCCGGGCTTAGCGTAAGCGATCTCATATGTTTCAATCCGTTAATCCTCGAAGCGTAAATCTTCACGGATTTTCTCCAGCGTTTTAACACCAATTCCTTTGACACTCAGCAGATCCTCCGGCTGCTTGCATTGAACTTCCTGGCAGTACTCCACAATTCTCTGGGCTTTGACGCTACCGATGCCATTCAATGCCTGAGCAACTTCTTCACCGGAAGCGGTATTCACATTGACCGGACTGGCATAAACAAAATGACTGAAAACCAACATAGACAACAATAAAAAAATTCTCATTAGACCCTCCTAAAACAACAATTATCTACATGCATATACAACACTATATACATACGCATTTTATACACATAAACCCTGCAGATTTACAAACAGTATTTTTTATACAACGCAACAAATATACTTATTAAAATGTATTTTTATTAACGATAAAGGAAACTTTATTATCAATATAAACTTAGAAGGCAGCTTAGTACCGTGCTTTTCCAGGTAAAGATCAGCAATAGCCAAAAGATAGCGATAAAATAAATGAGTCAATGAACCACTCTGCATTTTCAACAACTTTAAAGGATTCACAATGACCCCTAAAGAGCGTTACCAGAAACTGGAACAGCTTCTCAGCCTGGAAAATCCGGTTCTGTTGGAAATCATTCAAAGTTACAAAAATCTTGATAAGGTGGGATATAAAACCGGCCTATTAGCGCGGACAGAGTCCTATGCGGAACATATTTCGTGGTGGCCACTGATTTCAGTACTAGGAACCTTTTCAGCGGGCAAATCCAGCTTTATTAATCAATATGTCGGCAAAAAATTACAGGCTACCGGGAATCAGGCGGTAGACGATAAATTTACCGTGATCTGCCACGGAAACAGCGACGAAATCACCACCCTGCCGGGACTCGCACTGGACTCCGATCCACGCTTTCCGTTTTACGGCATGAGCGATCAAATCGATCAGGTCGAATTCGGAGAAGGAAGTCGAATCGACAGCTACCTACAGTTGAAAACCACCAAGGCGGACGCTCTGCGAGGGAAAATTCTAATCGACTCTCCCGGATTTGACGCCGACTCGCAAAGGGACGCAACGCTGCGCCTGACAAACCATATCATTGACTTGTCGGATCTTGTCCTGGTCTTCTTCGATGCCCGCCATCCAGAGCCAGGGGCTATGCGCGATACCTTAGAACACTTGGTCGCCTCGACCAGAACCCGTCATGACGCCGACAAAGTACTGTACATCCTTAACCAGATCGACACTGCCGCCAAGGACGATAACCTGGAAGAAATCATCGGTTCCTGGCAGAGAGCCTTGTCTTCGAAAGGGCTGATCGGCGGAAACTTTTTTGCCATCTATAATGAAGAAGCCGCCGAATCCATTTCCGACCCTGCGGTTAAAGAACGCTTTCAGCGCAGACGCGATAAGGATATTCAAAAGATCGTGCAGCGCATGGACAAGGTCAGTATAGAACGCAGTTACCGTATTGCCCGCACCCTGGAAAATATCGCACATGAAATCACACAAACCCAGGTTCCGCGCCTGAAACAGGAACTCGCTAAATGGCGACGACGAGTGTTGTTGACGGACGCTGCCGCATTTACAGGGATTTTTCTACTCCTGACTTTTATCCTTTCAAGCTTCGGCGCTTTAGACACCCCGTTTTCCGAATGGTCAATCGTCACCGCAATCGGCGAATCATCGATTTTTGCCAGCCTGTTTTTCATCGCAATTTTAACGGCTGGTTTCAGCCTGCATCAGTTTATCCGTCTGAAATTATCGCAGTGGCAACAGAAAACCTTGCGCCAACAGGATGAGTCGCGTCTGGCAAATGCTTTAGCCCACAGCACACGTTTTTGGCGCGGCCTGTTTAATGAAGATCCACGAGGCTGGAGCCGAGGTACACAAAAATTGCTCGGCAAAATCGGACAGGCGTCGAAAAAATCGATACAAAAACTTAACGATCAGTTTACCAACCCATCCGGGCAAGATAACGGACCATCGAAATCAGAAAGTGTTGATAAGGAAATACTGAGCGAAAACATCGACAGCACGCCGAAACCGGACGTTAAAACCGAGTCGGAAAATCAATCGGAAGAAAAAGAAGAGAAACTTAAATAACAGAACGAGGAGATCGAGCAGAAACCTGAATTCAGGAATTATCAGGCAATATCGTTCGACCCCTCAAACAGAAAAACCAGCGCTTACGCGCTGGCATAACATATCAATTTAAGGAGCCAAACAAAAGCAATTACATCAAGTCAAATGATTTGCTTAGACCCACTACGAAGTAGGTATCGTCTTCAGCATTTTCGCCGCTGAAGATCAGGTTGGCAGTAAAGTCCAGACCGTAATCCAGAGTTGTGCCGTAAGCGATGTCAAAGTAGCTCGCACCATCTTCGAAATCATCATTTTCATAAACGGTCGTACCGTAAGTCAAAGAAACACCGGTAATATATGGGTCTAGATCAAGAGAAGCGGCATAGTGGTTGTAATCAAGCTCATCAGGACCGGTATTATCTTTACCTAGATCCAGATTGAAAGACAACATGCTCACGCCAACAGACAGGTTAACTTCTTCAAACGCCTGGAAATCAGAGTCGCCCACCTCTTCCGAGTAACTGTATGCGGTATAACCTACGCCGAAGTCAAAATCAGAGATTTTGCCGGCCCAACCGATATACAAATCGTATTCGTTCTGATCCGCACCCATAGTAGAACCCCAGATACCTGCATAGATACCCATGTCGTTCTGGTAGTCGATACCACCCTGCATAGACAGGCCACCGGTTTGGTCAAAACCACGGAATACATAGTTCGTTACACCACCCAGATTCGCCGTAACACTTGCTTCTGCATGCGCTGCCGGAGCTGCGGCAAATGAAGCCGCGCCAGCAATGGCCATTGCTGCCATTAAAGGCTTGATAGATAATTTTTTCATATACACTCTCCCAATCAAGATGTCATTTAAATTAAAACAAAAACAACTTAAATACCAGTTTTCGTTTCTATTACATTATCAATAAGTTACTTTAAACTAAACAAAACCCGCCTGATTTAAAGTCTTTTTTGAGTATTTTAACTTAAGGTTTTGGTGCAAACAATGCACCCTATTAAAATCTGCCGCCAATCCATTACAAATCTAAATTGAAAGCTTTAATTTGCTGGCTGGCCTGCTGTAAAAAGGTTTCAAAATCCTTTTCCATCTTCCGAAAAAGAGCGATCAACGCCTTCCCTTTGGGCGTCAGAACACTCCCTCCTCCAGATTTGCCCCCCTGCGCTTTAACCACAAGCGGCTCATCATATATCTCATTCAGTTCGTCGATCAGTTTCCAGGCTTTTTTGTAAGACATGCCCATCTCTTTTGCCGCGCGGTTCATTGAGCCGAAACGCTCTATATTCTCCAGCAGCTCAACCCGCCCGATACCGACAAAACTGGCATTTTTCCCTTTAATCCAAAAACGCGCGTGAACCCAATCCGAATAGGCTCCGCCCGGGATCTTTTCACTCGCTTTAATCTCTTCGTCCAGTTTAGGCTGACTCATACCAATTAAAACTACCTCATATTATTCTTCGAAACCATTGGATTATCAGAGAAAACGCATAAATCACGCTCAACCACGATCCAGATCAACTTTAAAAAGCAAAGTCCCTTAAAAACCGTTCTAAATCAGGACTTAATTTATCAAAAAAAACCTGAAAAGATTGACAATCTTTGCAGGAATTAGCACGATAATAACGCCTCCAAAACCTCGATTCCAAAAGCAGGTTTAAAGGAAAAGAAAACCAATATACAAATTACAAAACCTTAACTCAAAGGAATACTCTTTATGAACGTTGGCTTAGTTGATCGCATTATCCGCATCTTGATCGGTGCGCTGCTTATCGCGCTTTCTTATTTCGATATTATCGGCGCATGGGGTTATATTGGTGTTATCCCGCTTGTTACCGGTTTAATTAAATGGTGTCCGCTGTACACGCTTCTAGGCATTCAGACCTGCCCGGTACACGCTAATATTAAATACGACAAGTAAAGATTCCGGCAGTCACTACGACTGCCGAATTCTCTCCACATTCAATTCTCTTGCATGACATCATCAAACCGCCCCAGCTGTAAAATCAACTTAATTTGCGGAACCCTGGGTGCAGGGAAAACCACCTTATTGCGACACCTCTTAACGCAAAAACCGATTGCCGAAACTTGGGCGATCATCGTTAACGAGTTCGGCGCGATCGGTCTTGACGGTGCCATACTCAGTAGTCAGAATTCAGCAACCGTTCACGAGATTCCCGGGGGCTGCATTTGCTGTAGCTCCATGCCCGAGCTGCAGAAAACACTGGATGCGTTACTTCGCGAGAACAGATTCGACCGAATCCTGATCGAACCGACCGGTCTCAGTGAACCCGAAACGCTGGTTGATCTCTTGAAAAACCTGAAGCAGGAACTCGATGCACAACAATCCGTTTTTCTTGAAAACATCCTTTGCGTATTTGCCGCCAACGAGCTAAACCCGGAGCTATGGCAGGAAAAATTGAGTTACCGCAATCTCAGCCATATGGCTGACATAATTATTTTAAATAAAAGCGACCTGTGCAGTGATGAACACCTCGCATCCCTCACTGAGTATGCCTCCGGACTCTACCCCCCGAAACAGGCAGTCGAACTGACCCAACAGTCCGCCGCAGATGTAACGCTACTCAAACCTGCTCCAAAAGCAGCTGAGCTGTATTTTTTACGCGATTCGCAAACGACTAAGATCACCTCTTCAAACCGCAAAGCACTCCATCAACCGCTTCACACCGTCCAGGAATCGATGCCAGAGCACCCTCAACTTCTCGATTACCAACAGCAACAAAGCAGTACAACCCTCAGTTACGGCTGGCTGTTTTCTCCGGAAGCAGAGTTCGACTGGCAAAAACTGCACACCCTGTTCGAAGAATTCAACAGCAAACCTGCCTTTACCGGAATGAGACGAATGAAAGGGGTTTTTCGTGTCGGCAAACCATGGATGCTTTTTCAATGGAGACAAAAACAACTCAGCCGCGAATTGATCAGCTACCGAAAAGATTCGCGGATCGAAATCCTTGTCGCGGCACACGAGAGCGACAAACCATTTAATCCCGTTGACTTCTACCTAGCACTGCTGAGCTGCCTAAAAACGCAAGACTGATTAAGTTATAAAATTGCAAGCCCTTAAGACCAATAATCAGTCCGTTTTGACACTAAAATTTTTTAAAAGTAAATAAAAAAATTTTTCTTTTTTTAATTTTTGTATTCACAAAGTTATCCACAAGTTATCCTTAACAAAAAAGCACTGAAAACTCGGGGTTTAGAGATTATTTCCACAGAAATCCGTATCGCGACCTGTGAATTATCCCCACATTTTAACCTCTTGCGATTCATATAAATTTACACTATATTCTGTGTAACCGAGCAGACGCATCACCATATCTTGTAGAGCTTCTTTACCTTTAACACTATAGATTAAGGCACACAGTTCACAAGCTACTGCTCATCTAGGCGCTAAGCCTATGAAATAGAAAATAAATCTGTTAATTCCATCAGAATTAACGATGTTTTATTTATACACAGGTTAAAAGATCCGTTCATGAGTCAGCCAAACATCCTAGTTACTAAGCGCAATGGTGCCACCGAAGCCATTGATCTGGAAAAAATTCACCGCGTCATCCGCTGGGCCGCTGAAGGCCTGGAAAACGTTTCCGTTTCCGAAGTCGAACTGCGCTCGCACATCCAGTTCTACGAAGGCATTAAAACCGCCGACATCCACGAAACGATCATCAAGTCTGCAGCAGACCTGATCTCCGAAAGCGCCCCGGATTACCAGCACCTTGCCGCCCGTCTTGCCATTTTCCACCTGCGTAAAAAAGCATTTGGTCAGTTCGAACCACCACACCTGGAAACCCATATTCAGGCAATGACCGATAAAAAGGTCTACGACAGCCAAATCATGGAAGACTACACTTCCGAGGAACTGGACGAACTTAACAGCTATATCGACCATAGCCGTGACATGAACTTCAGCTACGCCGCCGTAAAACAGCTTGAAGGGAAATACCTGGCTCAGAACCGTGTCACCAAGCAAATTTATGAAAGCCCGCAGTTCATCTACATGCTGATTCCTATGTGCCTTTTCGGTCATTACCCGAAAGAATCACGTCTGCAGTATGTCAAAGACTTCTATGATGCGGCGTCTCTGTTCAAACTGTCTCTGCCGACACCAATCATGTCCGGCGTACGTACCCCGACCCGTCAATTCAGCTCCTGTGTACTGATTGAATGCGGCGACTCACTCGACTCGATTAACGCGACCTCTTCATCCATCGTGAAATATGTCTCGCAACGTGCAGGGATTGGTGTCAACGTCGGACGAATCCGCGCCCTAGGTTCGGAAATCCGTGGCGGTGAAGCTTATCACACCGGCATGATTCCTTTTATCAAGCACTTCCAGACAGCCGTTAAATCCTGCTCGCAGGGCGGTGTTCGCGGCGGCGCTGCAACCCTGTTCTATCCTATCTGGCACTTGGAAGTCGAATCCCTTGTGGTCCTGAAAAACAACCGCGGCGTCGAAGAAAACCGAGCCCGCCATCTGGATTACGGCGTGCAAATCAATAAGCTGATGTACCAACGCATGTTGGAAGGCGGCATGATCACACTATTCAGCCCGTCCGACGTACCAGGATTGTATGACGCTTTCTTCGCCGATCAGGATGAATTCGAACGCCTGTATAAAATTTACGAAGCCGATCCAACAATCCGTAAAAAACAGCTTAAAGCGATCGAACTGTTTACCCAGGTTGCCCAAGAGCGAGCACAGACCGGCCGTATCTACATTCAGAACGTGGATCACTGTAACAACCACAGTCCGTTTGATGCGCATCAGGCGCCGATTCATCAATCCAACCTGTGCTTGGAAATTGCTCTGCCCACCAAACCGCTCAACTCTGTTGAAGATCCTGACGGTGAAATCGCTCTGTGTACACTATCGGCATTCAACCTGGGCGCGCTGGAAAACCTTGATGAACTGGAAAAACTTTCCGATCTGATCGTACGCGCTCTGGACAGCCTGCTCGACTATCAAGACTATCCGGTTCCGGCAGCGGAACGTGCCAGCATGGGGCGTCGCACACTGGGTGTCGGCGTAACCAACCTGGCTTACTATCTGGCCAAGAACGGAACGAAATACTCCGACGGTTCCGCTAACGGCTTGGTTCACCGCGCTTTCGAAGCAATTCAGTACTACCTTCTTAAGGCCTCCAACCAACTGGCACAGGAGCACGGTGCTTGCGATTATTTCAATGAAACCACCTATTCGCAAGGCATTCTGCCGATCGACACCTATAAAAAGGATATCGACACTGTCTGCAATGAGCCGCTGCACCTGGACTGGGAAGCACTGCGCAGCGACATCAAACAACACGGCCTGCGTAATTCGACCCTAACGGCTCTTATGCCTTGCGAAACCTCCTCGCAGATCACCAACTCGACCAACGGAATCGAACCGCCTCGAGGTTACGTCTCGGTCAAGGCTTCCAAAGACGGCATCCTGAAACAGGTTGTACCGGGCTTTAAAGAATGTCGCGACAACTACGAGTTGCTATGGCACATCCCGAACAACCACGGCTATCTGCAACTGGTCGGAATCATGCAAAAATTCGTCGACCAGGCGATTTCCGCCAATACCAACTACGACCCATCACGCTTTGACGAAGACAAGGTGCCAATCAAAGTCATCCTTCAAGACCTTCTGTACGCATACAAGATGGGATTGAAAACGCTTTATTATCACAATACCCGTGATGGCGCTGACGACGCGCATGAAGACGACGGCTGCGCTGGCGGAGCCTGTAAACTGTAACCCTCGGTTACTTAGAAAAAGCCCTTTTAACCAAGGGCTTTTTTATTCCCGCAGCATATCTCACCTTTGCAAACACCTCCTCAAAACCCTGTCCCTAAAAACCGAAAACAGACCACCAACTCAAAAAGTTCACCCTTCCGAATAAGAAGTAATAAGCCGCTGTATCTGCCGATCAATTCTTGATCCAGAACAAAAAAACCAAACATTGCACCAATAATAAAAAAACCTCACCAATAAAGTGCGGAATAAACCTTTTAAACCAAACAAAAACCAATTCAAACATTGTATTTCAAAGACTTATAAAAAATGGCATGCTCAATGCTTAAACAGAGGCGAAATTTTCTTCAACCACTCAATCTAAGGAAAATTCTATGGATAACAAAATTTCGCCAGCAACAATGAAACGACGAAAAGTTCTTAAATCACTCCTTGCCATTCCAGCAGCCATGGCTCTGGCAGGCGGAACTTTCGGTTCTCTTGCTCACGCTTCAGAAGTTAACACTACAGGCCTGGCCGTCACTGACGACACGGTAAAAGTGGGGATTCTTCACTCTGTAACAGGGACTATGGCAATCAGTGAAACCGGTTCCGTTCAGGCAGAAAAACTGGCCATTGAGCAAATCAACGCAATGGGCGGTGTTTTAGGCAGAAAGATTGAATATATTCAAGAAGATGGTGCAAGTGACTGGCCAACCTTCGCTGAAAAGTCTAAAAAACTATTGGTTAACGACAAAGTTGCGGCGGTATTCGGATGCTGGACATCTGCTTCACGTAAAGCAGCACTTCCAGTATTTGAACAATACAACGGTATGCTTTTCTACCCGACTTTCTATGAAGGGCTAGAGCAATCTCCTAACGTAATCTACACAGGTCAAGAAGCGACTCAGCAGATCCTGAAAGGTATCGACTGGGCGAAAGAAACCAAAGGCGCTAAGAAATTCTTCCTACTTGGTTCTGACTACATCTGGCCTCGTACTTCAAACAAAATCGCGCGTAAACACATCGAGAAACTTGGTTTGAAAGTTGTCGGTGAAGAGTACTACCCTCTGGGTCACACTCAGTTCAACTCTGTAATCAACAAGATCAAACTTAAGAAGCCAGACGTTATCTTCACAACCGTTGTTGGTGGTTCTAACGTTGCATTCTACAAGCAGCTTAAAGCAGCCGGTATCGATCTAACTAAAGAGAAGCCATTAGTACTGACTCTATCTGTAACCGAAGATGAAATCCTAGGTATTGGCGGTGAAAACGTTGAAGGTCTATACGCTTCAATGAAGTACTTCCAAAGCTTGCCTAACGACAACAATAAGAAATTTGAAGCTGCATTTAAGAAAATGTGGGGAGAGAAGAGCGTTATTGGTGACGTAACTCAAGCGGCATATCTTGGTCCTTGGCTATGGAAAGCAGCTGTTGAAAAAGCAGGTTCTTTCGATGTTGACGCAATCAAGAAAACACTTCCAGGCATCGAGTTGACGACTGCACCAGAAGGTTATGTAAAAGTTCACCCGAACCATCACCTATGGTCTAAATCTCGTATCGGTCATGCTAAAGCAGACGGTACTTTTGATGTCGTTTATGAATCTAAAGAATTGATTGAACCAAATCCATTCCCTAAAGGTTATCAATAAGCACTTAGTGCGCGTGCAGCTAACAACAGGCTGCCGCGCCTAATTAAATACTTTCTATAGAGAGTATTTAATTAGGCGAATTCAAAATAACAAGATCCTTTTTTTCACTTCCGAACAACTCACTTTATCCACTAGGAGGAAAGTACATGTTTGCCGATTATACATGGGCTGAACTCGGCTCAATCTTTGCAATGCAAGGCTTCTCTGGATTAATACTGTTTGCAGTATTACTCCTGATGGCCTTAGGTCTAGCGATCATCTTCGGACAGATGGGCGTAATCAATATGGCACACGGGGAATTTATGATCCTGGGCGCTTATATCACATACCTCACATCCAACCTTTTTGCCGACTTTCTTCCTAGCCTGTTCGACATCTATTTCTTCATCGCCATGATCTTTGCCTTTATAGGGACTTTCCTCTTAGGCATGCTCGTGGAATGGAGTCTAATTCGCCATCTATACAAAAGACCACTGGACACGCTTCTAGCGACATGGGGACTGAGTCTAATCCTACAACAACTTTACAGAACCGTTTTCGGGCCTCGTGAAGTAGGCGTAAGTCTTCCGGATTGGATGATGGGATCTTATGCACTGACAGATACCATCGAAATTCCGATTAACGGGATTATCGTTATGGTCATCACTTTCGTTATCACCGTAGGCGTATTCCTGTTCCTACAAAAATCACGAAAAGGCAAACAAGCGCGAGCAGTCGTTCAAAACCGTGCCATGGCCGGTGCTGTTGGTATTAATACCGCTAAAGTCGACCGTTTCACCTTCGCACTGGGTTGCGGGATTGCCGGGATTGCCGGAGCGACTTTCACCATGATCGGCTCGACAGGACCAACTTCAGGCCAGCTGTATATCGTAGATACCTTCCTGGTCGTCGTATTCGGTGGTGCAGCAAGCTTACTTGGAACCATTGCATCTGCGTTCTCAATTGCACAAGCACAATCCATTATGGAGTTCTTCTTAAGTGGCTCTATGGCAAAAGTATTAACCCTACTAGCGGTCATCGTAATTTTGATGCTACGTCCGCAAGGCTTGTTCTCGCTTAAAGTGCGTAAATAGGAGGCATGATGTTACAAAGTAAATTTAAATCGTTAACCCCAAGAAATGACGTACTGTCATTTGTTGTACTCGCAGTTTTACTGCTTGTCCTACTGCCTCTATTGTTTGATATTTTCCGACTAAACTTGATCGGAAAATACCTAACCTTCGCATTCGTGGCAATCGGCCTGGTTTTATCCTGGGGTCTTGGAGGAATTCTGAGTCTGGGGCAAGGGATCTTCTTTGGTATCGGCGGCTATGCCATGGCGATGTTCCTTAAACTGGAAGCATCGACACCGGAAAATACGGCAATCCAATCAACTCCTGGGATTCCTGACTTTATGGACTGGAACCAGCTAACGGCTCTGCCATGGTTCTGGGAACCCTTCCACAGCTTTGGCTTCACACTTGTTGCAATCATCGTCTTACCGGCAATTTTTGCTTACATTATCGGTGCTGCAATGTTTAAACGACGCGTGGGCGGGGTGTATTTCGCGATCATCACTCAGGCAATCGCTGCTATCTTGACCATCCTTATCATTGGTCAGCAGGGGTACACAGGTGGTGTTAACGGTATTACTGACTTAAGAACGCTACTTGGCTGGGACATTCGTACCGATTCAGCCAAATATATACTCTACTTCGTCAACGCCATCTTACTTCTAGCGGTTCTAGTTGCTGCACAGTACATTCGTAAAAGCAAACTGGGGCGCCTACTGGTCGCAATGCGCGACAGTGAAGACCGTGTCCGCTTCTCCGGATATGACGTAGATAACTACAAAATTTTCATCTTCTGTATCGCAGGGATCTTCTCTTCGATCGGTGGCGCCATGTTCACGCTGCAAGTCGGATTCATGTCGCCTTCACTGATCGGTATCGTTCCATCGATTGAAATGGTTATCTTCGCAGCCGTAGGTGGAAACCTGTCTATCTTCGGTGCCGTTTACGGAGCGCTGATCGTCAACTGGGCAAAAACCATCTTGTCCGAATCCTACCCGGAAGTCTGGTTGTTTGCGATGGGTGCACTGTTCATCGCGGTTGTACTGGCATTCCCTAAAGGTTTGGCAGGACTGTATGAGACTTACCTTCAGCCAAAAGTCGACAAACTTCTCGACAAGAAGCTAAAGAAAGATAAAGCAGAGTAAAAAGGAAATTTGGAGAAGACCATGTATCAACAAAAAGATTTTGTACTCAGTGTTGAAGGCTTAACGGTTTCATTTGATGGATTCAAAGCGGTGAACAACGTTTCCTTCTACATCGAAGAACAGGAAATTCGCGTCATTATCGGCCCTAACGGTGCCGGTAAGACCACCATTCTGGATCTTATCTGCGGAAAAACCAAATCAACAGAAGGATCCATTAAATTTAAAGGTAAAGAACTTACCAAACTGCGTGAGCACGAAATTGTTCACGCTGGTGTCGGCCGTAAATTTCAGAACCCGTCAATCTATGAAGATTTAACGGTATTTGAAAACCTGGAGCTTTCTTACCCTAAGGGCAAGAAAGTATGGGGTGCTCTAACCTTCACTCGAGACCAAGCGGTTATCGACAAGGTAAATGAGATTGCCGAAATGATTTTCTTGAAAGAAATGCTGCAAAGCAAAGCCAGCCTACTGAGCCACGGCCAGAAGCAGTGGCTGGAAATCGGCATGCTATTGATTCAAGACCCTGAACTTCTAATGCTGGATGAGCCTGTCGCCGGTATGTCGGTTTCGGAAAGAAAGCAAACCGCGGCACTACTGCAAAAAATTACCCAAGACCGTTCAGTACTTGTTATCGAACATGACATGCACTTCGTTGAAGAGATTGCTGACCGTGTAACTGTAATGCACCAAGGTCAAGTACTTTCGGAAGGTTCAATGGATCACGTTCAGTCGGATCCGAAAGTTATCGAAGTCTACCTAGGTCATTAAGAGGAGATCTACAACATGTTAGAAATTAAAGACTTACATGTCGCCTACGGAGAGAGTGAGGTCGTAAAAGGGTTAAATCTTTCTCTTAAAGAAAACGAAATCATCGCGGTACTGGGACGAAACGGGATGGGTAAAACCACACTCATGAAATCCCTGATCGGCATGATCCCAACCAAAAGCGGTTCAGTTCAACTGAAAGGAAAAGAGCTCAGCGGAATGAAAAGTCATGACCGCGTTGCCGCTGGCGTCGGCTTCGTTCCTCAGGGGCGAATGATTTTCTCGACCATGACCGTTGAGGAAAACATTGAAACCGGCCTGACGACGACTAAAGAATCCAAAGTACCGGAAGAACTGTACAACATCTTCCCGATCCTGCGCGATTTCCGCAAACGTCGCGGCGGAAACCTATCCGGTGGTCAACAGCAGCAGCTGGCGATTGCCCGCGCGCTGGCCAGTAACCCGGACGTACTGCTTCTGGATGAACCAACAGAGGGTATTCAGCCATCGATCATCAAAGAGATGGCGCACACCCTGAAAGAGATTCGCGATTCGCACGGACTATCCATCATCGTTTCTGAGCAGGTTTTGAGCTTTGCACTCGATGTTGCAGACCGAATCATCGTCATCGAAAAAGGCAAAATCATTCACGATCAGCCTAAAGACGAAGTCGATGAAGAACAGATAGCGAAATTCCTGTCGGTTTAACAACAAACGGAATTCCTCTCAACCACTAACTTCTCACAACCACAACGGAGCTTTTAAAATGGCTGAAACGATAGTTAAAATCGACCTTTCAAAGTCTGCCTACGACAATGAACAGGTTCATAACCGCTGGCACCCGGACATCCCGATGGCTGCAACCGTCAAACCTGGCGATGATTTCATTCTTGAATGTTATGACTGGACAGGTGGACAGATCAAAAACGACGACGACGCATCGGATATCCGTGACGTTGACCTGTCTCAGGTTCACTTCCTCTCCGGTCCGGTCGGTGTTGAAGGCGCACAGCCTGGTGACCTTCTTGAAGTCGATATCCTTGATATCGGTACTTTCGAAGAAAGCAACTGGGGGTTCAACGGACTTTTCTCGCTTAACAACGGTGGCGGTTTCTTGACCGATCACTATCCTGATGCTCAGAAAACCATTTGGGATTTCAACGGCATCATGACCAAATCCCGTCACATTCCAGGCGTTGAATTTGCAGGTCTGCTGCACCCGGGTCTAATCGGATGCCTTCCATCAAAAGAGATGCTTAAAGAATGGAACGAGCGTGAAAAAGCGCTTTACGATACTGAGCCTGATCGTGTTCCTGCACTGGCTACCCTTCCGTACGCTGAAACCGCACACATGGGGCAGATGAAACCGGAAGCAGCGAAAGAAGCGGCTAAAGAAGGTGCACGTACCGTACCGCCACGTGAGCACGGCGGTAACTGTGACATCAAAGATTTGACCAAAGGTTCAAAAATCTACTTCCCTGTATACGTAGATGGTGCCGGCCTATCCGTTGGTGACCTTCACTTCAGCCAGGGTGACGGCGAAATCACCTTCTGTGGTGCGATTGAAATGGCCGGTTGGATTCACCTGCGCGTCAATCTGATTAAAGACGGTATGAGCAAATATGCCATCAAGAACCCAATCTTCAAGCCAAGCCCGCTAACGCCTCGTTACGACGACTACGTTGTCTTCGAAGGTATCTCGGTTGACGAAGAAGGTAAACAGCACTATCTGGATGTTAACGTCGCATACAAACAGGCGTGTTTGAATGCCATCGAGTATATGAAGAAATTCGGTTATACCGGTGAACAGGTTTACTCGCTACTGGGTACAGTTCCGACTCAAGCGCATATCAGCGGTATCGTTGATATTCCAAACGCCAGTGCGACGCTTTGGATGCCTACCGGAGTATACGACTTTGATATCAACCCTAACGCCGAAGGACCGACTAAACAAGTTGATGAAAGCGTAACGGTTCCAATCGCTCCAGACGAGAAATAATTTAAGGAGTTTTGCCAATGCCTGTTTATGATTACAAATGCCAAGAACATGGAATTTTTCATGAGTTAGCGACCATTGATGATGCAGCTGAACCCATGCCATGTCCACACTGTAAAGAACTTGCGCCAAGAATCCTGATGGTTCCGCCGGAAATTCTCGACATGGCCCCTGAAAAGCGAAAAGCCATTGAGAGAAACGAAAAAGCCCAGCATGAACCAAAAATGTCGACTAAGGAAAGTCGTGCAGAGGACGAAGAACGCCGCAAGTTTGAAGAAAAGCTCCACAAACACCATCACAAGGGTTGTGGTTGCGGAGGCCATCATAAGAAAAAGGCTTCCAAGCTGATGTGGACTGCAAATGGCGAGAAAATGTTCCCGTCAATGCGTCCTTGGATGATTAGTCACTAAACAGCTCCGGCAAAGAAAAAGCCTCGAATATTCGCCTGAATATCGGGGCTTTTTTCATCTATACATCCAACGATTCCTGGTTACTTTACCGGCCTGCCTCTACTTATTCTGATTATCCCGACTCACTTCACAAGGTTAATCAACAATTATCGAGTTCAGCATTTATTGGGAATATCATCGCGGCCCGAACCGACCTCAAGCTTCAACGTTATTAAAAGGATAGATAATTGAAAATCACAACATGGTTACTCCTGCTTTCAAGCTTCTTTGCGACTCAGAGTCTGGCAAGTGACACTGACGATAAACAACAGCAAATTGAAATCGGCAAACTTTACTACCAGAACCTGTTCGACAACCAGCCTGGCAAAAGTTACGAACTGCTCTCATCCAAGGACAAGGAATCCTTTAGCAAGGAACAATTCACTCGAGTCATCGCTTTGAAAACCTCTGTTTTGGATAAAAACAGAGTGGTCACCATCAAAGGGGCAAGCATTACCGAATCCGATGAAAGCATGGCTGTCGTCCAGGTAACCGCTGAACTCTCAACCCCGGGCAGCATGGAAGTGAAAACCGTAAAAGCAACGCAATTACTGTTAAAAGAAAATAATGAATGGAAAGTGTATTCTGCGCACGCGATCGCTTCGATCCTCATGCAAGCTAAATATGCCTGTGATAAGGACACCACTATCGCCCAGCAACTAAAAGAAGAAGCTTGTAACCTCTATTACGGAACAAAAACCCCGAACGAAGGGCAAAAGTAATCAATTAATTATCGGACCCGCACGGGAACATAGACATGCCCAGCTATTTTTGAATCTGCAACTGGCGCCAAGAATGAGAAGAAAACGTCTCTCCGCCCCCTTCCCCTCGCGTAGAAAAGCGCATAAAGCCTAACCAAGACATTGGCCAAGCATCAGGCCATCAGGCCAGAAATGACTTAAAGACCTTTAAATACAGCTTAGTCAGGATTTGCGGAAGCTTCTCCGCATGCTCGACCACCTCATAATGCCCTTTTCTGAAAATTTTCTGCACATAATCATCCGCATTCTTATCCAGAGAAAGACAGAAAGTCTTACAGCCGGCCGATTCTATGTCTTTAATCGCCACCGCGCTATCTTCAATCAAATACTGCGGGTCGTACACATCGATATCGGAGGGTTGACCATCAGTAATAACCAGAATCAGTCTATGTCGCTCAGGGCGGCGGCTGATTTTGTGGAAGGCATGACGGAGAGCAGTCCCCAGACGCGTTGAATAAGCCGCTTTGGCCTGTCCCAAAGCTGCCAGAGAGGTTTCCGATTCGCCATCAAAGTCTTTAAAATTGTAATAGGACACTTCGCCACGACCATTGGAATTAAACCCCTGAATCGCATACGAATGCCCGAGGCCGTCCAGCAGCTGGGAAAGCACGACGGTGGAATCCAAAGTCAGATCCAGCACACTCTCGGCCCCTTCGGCATGCGGATCGTTCATCGATTCGGATAAATCCAGCAACACCAGCAGAGAGAGCTCATGCTGACGCTCGCGAACATGATCGATATAGATACGCGACTCCGAAGCCGCACCGCCCTTTTTCAATTCTACCAGCTGGTCTACAAGCGCCTCGAAATCCAGTTCTACGCCGTCTTCCTGCTTCTTTCGGCGATGCATCTGCGACTGATAGGACTGAATAATATGCTGCAGTTTGTTTACGAAGCTACGATAGTGCTCTATCCGCTGTTCAAGCGCATTTGAATCTTGTTCGTGAAAGGTAATTTCATCCAGCGAACACCACTTCTGCTTCCAGCGGGCGATCTTATAGTCCCACTCGGGATAGGCAAACATTTCATGCGTCGGCGTATGCTTTAACAGCGAGGACTGAACCTCTTCGTCGACGGTCGTAAAAACCAGACCGTCAACTTCGCCGGCACCTTCTTTATAACTGGAAACCGACTTGCCATCCAGAACCTCTTCGTAGCCGATTCCGGTCACACTGACCGATTCGTCATCTCCGCTGGCCTGTTCACTTTGGGTCGCGACTTCCTCATAGGCGTTCCACAGATAGGAATTATCATCGCGGTAATCAACCAGCCTGAATTCGTCTCTTTCATTCATACTGATGCGCATCTGGCCAACATCGTTAGCCAATGCAAGACCGATTGCACGGAAAAGCAATGGATTCTCCACATCCTCTTCTACCGCCTCCTGAAAAAGCCGGCGCGCTTTGCTGACAAAAGGATTATCCGCAATATCCACCTCATTCACCAAGGCATAAGCGACGGCATAGGCAATCTCGGCGAACTGCAACGAGTTAGACGGTTTTTTCGTGTAATTCCTGCGGAAAAGCGAGCGCATGCCCGGAAAGACCTGAGAAGCCAAATATTCCACTCTGGCATCTTCCAGCAGCGAAATAAGAACCAGCTGACGATTATTCAGCCCGGAGGAGTCTTGCGGTACGGAATACACAATATGTGCAGCCGCATGTAAAGCCGAGCTTAAGAAACGCTGACGGGCTTCTTTATCGGTCTCGGCTTCAATAAATTCGGGAAGGAAAATGGTACCGGCTCTGACAAGCGGTACCACTTCATTATCATTTAGTGGAAGCACCCTGAATGAGCGCCCCCAGAAGGCTAATAATGTAAGTTCTAATTGACGCTGTACATCATTTAATAAAACGTTATAACTCATGCATACATCGTCAATTCAGAGGAGCTTAGCGATGCTCGGTTGTAGTCTCTTCGTTAGGAATTCCGTCGATAGGACATTCAGCCGTACCAACAGTCTTACGGGTAATCTTCTCGACCTGCTCTTTGGCTTTTTCAGGATCATTGATCCAGGTTGAGTAGAATTCGTAAGGACACGCAGCCACACCCTGATCGCCTTCACCGGAGTTGATCTTGCCGGTATAACCGCGGTGCAGAAGTTTGAACAGGTGGTTCTGAGACTGAGCATTTTTGCGGAAGTCACGGATCTGAGAAACAGACAGCTCGGCATACTGAATACCGTAATCTTCTTCACCACACTCACCCAAAGTATGACCGTCGAAACCGATGATTGCAGAGTGACCGAAGTATGAGTAAACACCGTCGAAACCACTGGCATTGGCAACCGCAACGTAGGTATTGTTCATCCAGGCCATCGCTTTGGAAACCATAACCTGCTGTTCTTTAGCCGGGTACATGTAACCCTGACAACGAACAACCAATTCAGCACCTTTCATTGCGCAGTCACGCCAGATTTCAGGGTAGTTACCGTCATCACAGATGATCAAACTGATCATCATGCCTTTAGGTCCTTCAGTTACATAAGTCTTATCACCCGGGTACCAGCCTTCAACCGGACACCAAGGCATGATTTTTCTGTACTTCTGAACAATCTCACCTTCGTCGTTGATCAGAATCAAAGTGTTGTATGGCGCCTTGTTAGGATGCTCTTCATGCTGTTCACCAGTCAGAGAGAAAACACCCCAGGTTTTCGCTTTCTTACAGGCTTCAGAAAAAATTCGTGTTTCGTCACCAGGAATCGTTGATGCCGTATCGTACATTTCCTTGGCATCATACATAATGCCGTGAGTGGAGTACTCAGGGAAAATTACCAGATCCATCCCCGGCAACCCCTGTTTCATGCCAATAATCATATCGGCGATTTTCTGTGCATTATCAAGCACTTCATCCTTTGTATGCAGGCGCGGCATTTTATAGTTAACAACCGCGACACCTACTGTATCGTTACTGGAAGAGATATCTCCATGTCTCATGCTTAATTCCCCATAAACTCTGAATTACTAAATTAAAAACCTTAAACCTGCGTTATCGTTGCAATGGGCAATAGTTCACAGCCCCAACGCAGTACATAGGAACTATCATTAACAAAAGACATGCCAAGAACCTCAATTTAAAACCCGATGTAAAAAATTAACTATCTACTTGATTTAAAAGAAAAAAATATCACTATTACAAAATAGCAGCTCAAGTGAAAAATTCAATACACATTACTACATGGTTGAATGACAAGACTGCACCATAAAAGTGCATTCAAATTCAAAAACGAAACATCGCCCAAATCACTTTAGTTCAAAACACCGTTCCGTGTTGCAAAAACAAAAAAACAGGCCGGAGCCTGTTTTTTTTAAGAAGCATTTGCAATCAACCAAATAGGAGATAACCGCCAACGCCGATAGAGGTCACCCCCATAAGCGAATAACCGCCGCGCAGCAGCGCTTTAGACTGCATCAGCTTTTGATTCAGAAGCATGAGCGCAAAGCCGAAAAGTACAAAAATAATCGCCACGCCCAAGGTAAAACTAAGAATCATCATCGGGCTGACCGCCTGTTCAGACAAGGCCGCTAAGGAAACCAACATACCGCGTGCCCCGCCGATTCCCATCAGCACACCCAGCGTCGCCGCCATTGCCCAGCCTTTTTTCGTCACATCGACCGTCTTTCCGTCGGCATGGCTGTGTGATTTTCCGTACCAGATATGAATATGCTCACGACCATTATGCGAGTGCTTACTAAGGTGAATACGATCGGCCAGCACCAGATACAGCAGATAAGCCCCCATAATAATTAACAGCGAAACACCGGCAATATCCCCCCAAGCCAGTAACTCGTCGGACAAAGCAAACTGCTGCAACAGCAAAGCAAACAGATACAGACTGACACCATGGCCAATGGCAAAACCGAGCGCCACCTTAAACACGCGACGGCGCTCACGACCAATCGAAAAATCTGCAATTGCCGTAAGATGATCCGGCCCGAAAGCGTGCAGCATGCCGTAAAAAAAGACGATTAACAGGCCGGTTTCCAGCATCACAACATCCCTTTTTCAACAATAAAATCGACAACCGTCTGCAGGCCTTCGAGTTTTTTCAGATTGGTAAAAACATATGGCCGCTCGCCGCGCTGCATTTTAGTATCGCGATCCATCACCTCCAGACTGGCCCCGACATACGGCGCCAAATCGGTCTTATTGATAATCAGCAAATCCGATTGCGTAATGCCCGGACCGCCTTTACGGGGAAGTTTGTCGCCGGCAGCGACATCAATAACATACAACGTCAGGTCGGAAAGTTCCGGACTGAAAGTCGCGCTTAAATTATCACCGCCGGATTCGATAATCACCATATCAAGATGATCGAATTTTTCCTGAAGCTCTTCGATCGCCGTCAGATTCATCGACGCATCTTCGCGAATCGCCGTATGCGGACAGCCGCCGGTTTCAACCCCGACAATACGCTCTTCATCCAAAGCATTCTGACGAATCAGGATCTGCTGATCTTCCTTGGTATAGATATCGTTCGTCACGACGGCAATATTGTAATCGTCGCGCATCGCCTTACATAACATCTCAATCAGAGCTGTTTTTCCCGAGCCAACCGGCCCGCCAATTCCCAATCTCAAAGGACCTTTCATGCGTACTCCATCGTTTTCTTATGAACGAAATAATCGTGAATATTGAATTTCATGCTGGGCACTGAGAATGGCGTAATTCGGCAAACTCATCCCCAAAGCATCTTTAGGTAAATTTTGTGCCGTCTTAACCGCTTCCAGCACAACCTCGTCTAATTCGAGCATCATCACTTGAGCCTGCGTCTGGCCGATCGAACAAAGCTTCAACAAAGCGGCGATCTGATTTTCCAGCCAACTCCAGGCAAAGGCGGTCAGAGCCTGCTGCAGATCAACCCGCCAGACCTGTGCAAATCGGGCATAAACCACGGGAAACGAAGTCTTGCGGTTAAACCGATCATCGATCGGCACACCCATCGGCTCTGCCAGTCGTAGCAGAGCGCGACTTAAATGGGAATCTTCCTGTAAAAGCTCCTCGGTTTCTCTTAATGCCCGACTGGTCTTGGCCAGTAAATTAAGCTGCGCATAATCCTCTTGCTGCCAATGCGCATACGCCTGGGCAATCACGGCCAAATCATTGTTAGCCAGTGATTGCCTGAGCAGCAAGGTCATCCATGCCTTGGCTTGCTTGATATCCGCAACCTGACCTTGATGAACGGCAGCTTCCAAGCCTTGCGAATAGGCGTAGGCGCCAATCGGCAAGCTCGGACTATTAAGCTGCAGTAGTCTGAGGAGTTTTTGCTGTGACACTCGCAGCCCCCGTTAATCAGTGATGATGATGGTGATGATCATGGCTGTGTGAATGAGCATGAGAGTGCTCATGCCCGCCGTGATGATGGCCACCGCCATAAGCACCGCTCTCCGGCTGGAAACTTGCCATTTCGGAGGTAACGGTTCCGCCGAGCTGACGAACCATGTCGTCCAGAACATGGTCGTGCACATAGCGCAGCCATTCCGGCTCGACCTGCAAAGGAACATGACGATTTCCCAGATGATAGGCGATGCGCAGAAGCAGATGGGTGTCGGGTGCCGTAATCGTCGATACCGATTCCAATGCCGCTTTAACGACAACGCTTTCCCCCTGCTGGTTACTCAGAACATCGCCCTCTCGCAACACCGTACCGCGCGGCAAGAACAACCCGACCTCTTCTCCACTGTCCAAAGAGGCTTTTAAACGGCTTTTCTCCCGCTGACTGAAGTTCAGCGTCAGGGTCCCAAGATTCAGATCATCCTGTTTTACCTGATTGACAACAAAAAACTCTTTCATAAACGATTTCCTTAAAACAAAAAGTAGCGCTGAGCCAGAGGCAGCTGATCGAAAGGCTCGCAAATGATCAATTCGCCATCCACCCTCACCTCATAGGTTTCCGGATCAACCGTAATGTTCGGCATCAGATCATTCAGCACCATATCCTTCTTACGGATATTGCGCGTATTACGCACAGGCTTGACGATCTTTTGCAGCTTCAATTTATCCGCAATTCCGTCCTCATAAGCCGTCTGCGAGACAAACGTAATCGAGGTATTACTCATCGAAGGCCCTTGAGCGGCAAACATCCCTCTATAATGAACCGGCTGAGGCGTCGGGATCGAGGCATTGATATCTCCCATCGGCGCTGCGGCAATCATGCCACCCTTGATAATCATTGAAGGCTTGGCGCCGAAAAAAGCCGGTTTCCACAGCACCAGATCGGCAAACTTTCCGACTTCGATCGAGCCGACATAATCGGCAATACCGTGGGTGATAGCCGGGTTGATAGTGTATTTCGCGACATACCGCTTGGCTCGGAAGTTATCGCAATCCGCTCCCTCATCTTCCGGAAGAGCGCCTCTCTGAACCTTCATCTTGTGCGCCGTCTGCCAGGTACGGGTAACCACCTCCCCGACACGCCCCATCGCCTGCGAATCGGAGGAGATCATCGAAAAAGCCCCCAGATCATGCAAAATATCTTCGGCAGCAATGGTTTCGCGGCGAATCCTGGACTCGGCAAAAGCGACATCTTCGACAATATTCGGATCAAGGTGATGGCACACCATCAACATATCGAGGTGTTCGTCAATCGTATTCACTGTAAACGGGCGCGTCGGATTAGTTGAGGAAGGCAAGACATTCGGCAGCTTACAGGCCACGATAATATCCGGGGCGTGCCCGCCTCCGGCACCTTCTGTATGATAAGTATGGATAACACGATCTTTCAGGGCAGCGATCGTCTCTTCGACAAAACCGGATTCGTTCAAAGTATCCGTATGAATCGCAACCTGTATATCGTAGTCTTCGGCAACCGACAGACAGTTATCGATAGCCGCCGGCGTACTTCCCCAATCCTCATGCAGTTTCAGTCCGATGGCACCGGCTTCCACCTGCTCAATCAGCGGATCGGGAAGCGACACATTCCCTTTACCGAGAAAACCCAGATTCATTGGAAAAGACTCTGCAGAACGCAGCATCTGATGAAGATACCAAGGGCCTGGAGTACAGGTCGTCGCATTGGTTCCGGCTGCAGGACCGGTTCCGCCGCCGATCATGGTCGTCACCCCGGACATAAGCGCTTCTTCGATCTGTTGCGGACAGATAAAGTGGATATGCGCATCAATACCGCCCGCGGTCAGAATCTGACCTTCACCGGCGATCACTTCCGTTCCGGCACCGATCTCAAAATCCACACCCGGCTGAACATCCGAATTACCGGCTTTACCGATGGCGGCAATATTTCCGTCCTTAATGCCGACATCAGCTTTCACGATTCCCCAGGTATCCAGAATCAACGCATTGGTAATAACGGTATCCATAACCCTGTCAGAACAGGCTTGTCCCTGCCCCATGCCGTCGCGAATAACCTTACCGCCGCCAAATTTGACCTCTTCGCCGTATAAAGTGTAGTCCTGCTCGACCTTGATCCACAGTTCGGTATCGCCCAGACGCACCTTGTCGCCGACAGTCGGGCCATACATCTCACTGTAAGCTTTTCGATCCAATTTATAACTCATGCATCCTCCCCAAGCGGTCCCATGACTTTCTGTTGAAAACCGTAAACTTTGCGTTTACCGCCAATGGCAACCAACTCGACTTTGCGAACCTGCCCCGGTTCGAATCGAACCGCAGTCCCTGCCGGTATATTCAAGCGAAACCCCTTCGCCATTTCCCGCTCGAACTGCAACGCCGGATTCACTTCATAAAAATGGTAATGCGACCCCACCTGAACAGGTCGATCTCCCGCATTGGCAATTTCAAGCGTGATCAACTTTCGGTCGACATTCAGCTCGACATCGCCTTCGGCAACAACTATTTCTCCCGGAATCATTTCGACCTCCTATACGATTGGCTGATGCACGGTAACAAGCTTGGTTCCGTCCGGAAAGGTCGCTTCTACCTGCACTTCATCGATCATCTCGGGCACACCGTCCATGACCTGTTCCCGGCTAAGAACCGTGGTTCCAAAATCCATCAGCTCGGCAACGGTTCGTCCATCTCTGGCCCCTTCCAATATCGCACAGCTAATCAGCGCGATCGCTTCCGGGTAGTTCAACTTCAGGCCGCGGGCGAGCCTGCGTTCTGCAACCAGACCTGCCGTAAACAGCAACAACTTATCTTTTTCTCTCGGTAAAAGCTCCACTCCGCCTCCTTGTAACCTTACTTAACGAATACCGACCCTAAGTCTTCCAAATTCTCGGATAGACTGGAGGAACGCCAATAATTAAAGACCTTGAAATCTCCCAAGCGCGAATCAAACGGTTTTTCAAATCATCGAGATCGCAATCCAATGTTCGTAAAACCAACACCTCATCGACCAGTGAAATGCCGCACCTATCCGACCACGGCTCCTCAAGCAGCAGCGCCCTGATTTTTTTAAGAACGTTTTTATCCGCATGATAAAAAAGCATGGTCGCCATCAGCGTCTGCGCGGCAAGGGAAAAAGGACTGCTTAAAAGCTCCGACTGACCCGAAAATACAAACCGGTCGATAAAAATCGGCTCTTTATGCAAATTGACAGTCAAACTCTGCACAAGATGACCGTTCTCGAATGTTTCTTGCATGGCCGGACGACCCAGGCCGACGATATCCCAGGCAATCAACCGGCAATCTGTATCGTGCAAATTAAAGACCAGAGTGTTTTTGACACTGGAACGATCGAAAAACAGGGTTTCCTGAGGCAGCCACTCAAGCTCACAACCACCCGACACTTCGATCGTTTGCGATTGACAGGCTGTTTTGCCCAGACTCCGATAGAATTTCGTTGCCGCAGGCGTACTGATCAACGCTTTGGAGTCGGGCTGCATATCGACATTTAAAGACAGCTGATCTCCGGCAACAACACCGCCCGGCGGATGAATAACCAGAATCGTCGGCCGATCATCTTCCTGATAATAAGGCCTTTGCAGCACAAGAGGACCAAAGTGTTTCTTATCTTTTACAACGGTTTTATTCCATCGGTTGACCAATGAAAAAGATAAAAAACCTTTCCATCCCTGATTCAGTGAGGTATTAATCATTTTGAATAAAAAAAGGAGCCGCAGCCCCTTTTTTCCTTAACTAGGCTGACCAAAAGTCAGATTAGAAAGTAAAGCCGTAAGTAAGCTGAAGTAGAGGCTTCTCTAGTGCAGTATCGTCTACCGCATCACCGAACGCCTTGCTCAGTTTGAAGCTTAGGTTATCAGTTGCTGCATAGCTGATGTTTACATCGCTGTATTCAGCTGCATCGTTATCAGACAGAGTGGTACCGTAGTGAAGACCGATTGCACCCATTCCGTAGTCCAAAGAAATGTACTTGTAGTTATCTGCATCATCAGTCTCTGTATTGATATATGCAGTTGCAGAGAAATCTTTATAACCTAGACCAAGAACATATTCAGAGATCAAGTTCCCGTCGTCGCGATCATAGCTTGAACCACCTGCTGCAGGATAGAAATAAGCTGCATAACCGATATTCAAAGAAACATCACCAAAAGTTGGTGCATAACCACCGTAAACATCAAATTCAGTACTTCCTGAAGCACCTTCAGAAGAAGTCCAAGTACCTAGATACAAACCTGATTCATGAGAATAATCGGCTCCACCAAAAACAGTACCAGCACTCTCACTGATCTGCAGACCACGCCACAGATACATGTTACTTACTGCTGCGTTATAAGAAATCTCACCCGCTTGAACTGATGCAGGCGTTACTGCCATAGCTGCAGAACCAGCAACAGCAAGTGACAGAAGAAGTGGTTTTAGTTGTAGTGATTTTTTCATCTATTAAATCTCCAAGACGGGTTTGAGTTGTTATAAAAAAAGCAAATTAATTTCACAAACCCTATTAACCCGATATAGGCCAAAAAATAAATAAAGCTTATATTTCAATCACTTAAAATTTATTACCAAAAAACAAGGTTTTTACCACCCTGAATAGAGCACCAAAAAAGAACACAAAAAGAAAACACTTGGTGCAATATGAATTCGCTTCAATCCACTACAAAGTCGGATCCAAAGTGTTGTGAATTGACCGTATTTGCTCCGCCCTAAAACAAAAAAGCCTCCGGTAACCACCGGAGGCTTTTTCAACAACAACGCATAACTTTAGCGCTTTACATAACTTCGGGAATGGCCGGCCACGGGTAATCTTTCTGGCAAACCGAAATAAAGAAAGGATTTAACAGAGTCGGTGTCTGCACATATTCCAGAGGATGACCGGCGGCATTTAACACAGCCCCTCCGGCAGCCTCGAGAATGGCTTGCGATGCCGCCGTATCCCACAGAGAGGTCGGACCGAAACGGGGATAGACATGCGCCTTGCCTTCCGCAACCAGGCAGGTTTTTAACGCCGAACCCATTTTAACGGTTTCATTGCTGCCCAACTCCGCCATGAATTGCTGGGTTCGTCCTCCGTGGCGACGGCTGACGGCGACCTTAGTCACCTCTTCCTCACTTAGGCGAGCCGCTTTGATTGGCTCGGCTGCAGACAACAGACTATCCACATTCAGCTTGTCCAGATCCAGCTGATAAATATCCAGCGGCAGTTTATAAGCGGTCTCCTCATCACGAAGCGCATAATAAAGCGTTCCCACTTCCGGGCCGAATACCACGCCAAGGACGGGATGATGCCCGACAATCAAAGCAATATTCACGCTGTATTCGCCGGTACCGGCAATAAACTCTTTGGTTCCATCCAGTGGATCGACCAGCCAGAACACCGGCCAGTTACGTCGCTCCTCGAACGGAAAACGGGAAACACTTTCTTCGGTCACCAAAGGGATATCCGGAGTCAGTTTCTGCAAGGCTTGAAAAATCAGATTGTCGGCATGGCGATCGACTTCGGTGACCGGGGTTCCATCCTTTTTATGCTCGATATCCAATTCCCGGTTATCCCGGTACATTCTGGAAATTTCCAAACCGGCATTCAAAGCAATCCGACACACTTCCGGAAGCCATTCTTGAAGCTGGTTCAGCGGAATCGAATCCTGTTGCATTTAAATTTTCCCCAAATGTTTCAGAACCAATAAAAGTGCCGCATAAGCGCGCCCTTCGGAAAAATCCGGATGGGCAACCAGTTCCTGCCAGTCATCCAGATGCCACGGAACGACTTCCAACGGTTCCGGTTCATCGCCCGGCGCTTCGGAAGGATGAAGGTCGGTGGCCAACACTATATGTGTCTGGTGCGTCATATAACCGGCCGCCAGACTGACGCTGTCCAGCAATTCAACCCTTTTCGGCAGATGACTGATCTCTTCCTGGCTTTCTCTAATCGCAGCCTCTTTCCAGCCTTCGCCAGGATCGATCTTGCCTTTTGGGAAACCGAGTTCATAACGTCCGACACCGGCGCCAAACTCGCGGATCAACAGTAAAGTACCGTCTTCCAGTACCGGCACGATCAACACCGCTCCGCCACCGCCGGCAAGCAGGCGTTCATAGACTACCTCTGCGCCGTTCGAAAACGCCAGATGCTGCGATTGAACGGTAAAAATCCGCGACTTGGCCGCGATTTTTTCCGCTAGAATAGAGGGCAGTTTTTGACTCATACAACCTCATCAGGCTTTTGATATTAACGATCAAATAATCATACGCTAAAGGGGAAAGGCTTGCCAATGAACTGGAATCAGATCGACACCGTTTTGCTGGATATGGATGGCACTTTGCTGGATCTGCACTTCGATTATCACTTTTGGATGGAAAGCATGCCCGAAGCCTACGCACATCAGAACCATCTCTCCATCGAACAGGCCAAAGAGCAGATTCACCAGCAGATTCACTCGCAAACCGGCACCTTGAACTGGTACTGTCTGGACTACTGGAGCGAGACACTGAAACTCAATATTGCCGAACTCAAGCGGGAATTCAAAGACCAGATCAAAGTTCATCCGGAAGTCATCGACTTTCTGGCTGCTTTGCGCCGACACGGCAAAACCGTCGTAATGGTCACCAACGCGCACCGCGACAGCCTGGCCATTAAACTCGAGATGACCGAAATTGGTCAATACTTCGACCACCTGATCTCGGCGCATGACTTCGGCATCCCCAAAGAAGATATCCGCATCTGGAGCGAGATCCAGCATGTTCAGCCATACGATCCAGAGAGAACGCTACTGATTGACGATAACCTGCATGCGCTGCAAACCGCCAAGGAGTATGGTATCGCCTTTCCGCTGTGCGCAACTCATGTCAGCCCGAAACTGGATAAAATCGACCCCCAAGGCTTTGCGCACTTTGAGAAATACTCGGAAATCATGCCGCGCTGAATACAACCTCGTTCAGGGGCGGAGAATCAACACCTTTTCGACAACACGATTGCCTTTGCGCTCGAAAACTTCCTGATCAACGACCTCGATCGAAGAAAAACCGCCGAACAGCTGCCGGACTTCCTGTTCGCTCACTGAAAACGGCGGACCGGCCATCGAAGACTGATCGTATTCCATAACCACCATTAAAAACGGTACCCCTTTCGGCAAAATTCGTTGCAGATGCTGTGCATACTCCCGGCGCATCTGCGGCGGCAGAGCGACAATCGCCGCCCGATCGTAGACCGCGCCGACACCTTTGCAGTCTTCGGCCGTCAAACCGAAAAAATCACCGCACAAAAGCGTCATCTGCTCCAGTTCATAACCGCAATAGCAATCATGCTGTACCGGCTGAGCCGTCAGGCTGTTTTCCTGCAGAAATTCGTCCAAAGCTTTCTGCGACAGCTCAACACCGATGACATCATGCCCTAAGTCACGAAGCCAAAGCATATCCAGCGTTTTTCCGCACAGCGGCACCAACACCTGCTCATCCCCGCGCAAATCCAATCGGGGCCAAAAGTCCCGTAAAAAACGATTAATCTCTTTCTGATGAAAGCCAACAACTCCGCTTTCCCACATCTCGTGCCAAAAATCCGCCTGCACTGCGTACTCCCTGATAACTTGCTGCGTATGCGTTTATAATAAGCGCGCAAAATTGTGCCATATTTTACAAGGATCGGCGATGGAACAGACGCAAAACGCTAAAAGCTCAAAACTCTGGCATAAAGCCTGGTTCAAGAACCTGTTAACGGTTTTGGTTTTCGTCGCCGTCTTTTTGGCATTGCGCCCGTTTATGCAAGGTGACGTCCTCGAAGGTCAGGCGCCGAAACTGCAACTGACCAGCCTGAACGGACAAACGCTGGACCTGCAGAAAATGAATGCCGAAGGCGAAGTGGTACTGATTCACATCTGGGCTACCTGGTGTCCGATCTGCAAATTCAGCCGTGACGGCATTGAGGATATTGCCGCCGATTACAAAGTAATCAGTATTGCCACCCAGTCCGGCGATGACGAGCAGCTTCTGAGTTATGCCCGCCAGCACGAGATGAACGCCGACTATCTGGTTAACGATCTGGACGGCGCGCTCGCTGCGCAGTTCGGCGCCAAAGCGGTACCGGCGGATTTTGTCATCACCCCCAGTGGTGAAATCGCTTTTGTCGAAGTCGGGTTGACCAGTTCCATCGGTCTGCGCCTTCGTCTCTGGTGGGCAGGACTCTAGAGCATTCATATGAAATTTAACGGCATGATTATCCATACGGCGCGCGACGAGTACGGCCTGGTTCAGGTTGTCGAAAATCGCACTACCCGCAAACTGCACTTCGACTCACCTGTCGAGCAAAGCTGCATTTTCCGCAACGCGCCCATGACCTTGAACTTCGAATACCAGCAGAAAATGATCGCGCTGGTCAACGAACATTTCCAAGCCCGTAAACAGCCCAAAAACTATCGGGTATTGATGCTCGGCATGGGCGGCGGCACCATGGCGCACCACCTTTATCACAGCCTACCAAATCTGCAAATGACAATAGTCGAACTGCGCCGGATCGTGATCGATATTGCTTATAAATTTTTCGGTTTGCCGGATGCTCCGGAAATCGAAGCGGTGCAAGCCGATGCGATTGAGTACATTCAGGAATTAGCCGCAGAGTGCGAAAGCGACGCCATTTTTAAATATGACGCCATTCTGATCGACATCTTCGATTCCGAGGGACTGCCTTCCGAGCTGAGTTCACACCCCTTTCATCAGGCGATTAGCCGCTGTCTGAAACCCGGCGGCCGACTGATTTTCAACTTATGGAACCGTATCGAAGCAGGCAGAGAGCGAGAAAATACCGCAGAGAGCGCGGAAGTCCTCGCCTATTGGCAGAACGAAAAAACCCATAAAGCACAAAACCAGTATCTGATGCATTCAACCAGCAACCTGATTTTGTGCCTGGATTTTTAATCCTCAGTCGTTATCCGACAAACGCTGTCCCGTCATGCGTTTTAAAGTGACGTCCTTATCGATAAAGTGATGCTTCAAAGCCCCTGCAATATGCAGAACTACAGCCAAGATAATCAGATTACCGCCCAGCCCGTGCAATGTCTTTCCTAAACCGGCCAGAGTTGCATTCACCGCAATAACTTCCTGTGGGTTCTGCGGATCCGGGTTTCTGGCCATTAATTCCAGTCCGAAAAATGGAATGCCGTGACCGCCCAACCCTGACATCATCATGCCCGAAATCGGCATCAGAACCGTCCCGATAATCAACACCCAGTGAACAACTTTAGACAAAGTGATTTCCAGAGGCTTGTACTCGCGCACCGGCTCCAGCCAACCGTTTTTCACGCGCCAATAGATACGCCACAAAATGAAGGCCAACAGCAAAACTCCAAACGACTTATGCCACGGATAGAGCGCAAAAACCTCCGCTTCATCCATATAAATGCCGGAGGCCAGCATCGCAATCATTCCGAAAGCGACCAGCCAATGAAGAAAAAGAGTCTGTCTGCTGAGTTGTTGTTTTGTATCCATTTAATCCTCCTGGGAGCAGTGAGCTGAAGATAATAAAAAAGCCTTGAATATTTTAGGAAACGGCGGCCACTGAATATGAAACTTTTATTATGCCCGCCTGCGGCCGCCGGCTAATCATTCCCGCTTACGCTGCCGGAGCAAATGCTCTCTGCGGTAACTTGGCGCGCTGCTCGTCCGTTAACAGCTTATGCACTTCCTGGCGTGTCTGCTGACGCATCTGCTGCATATTCTGTTGTTTTTGCATCAGTACTTTACGAATTGCGTCCTGCTGCTGCGTGCTTAAATTCAGCTTGCGAGTCATGCGTTCGATGCGGTTTTCCACTTTCAACTGCATCAAGGCTTGACGTTTTTCGGCACTCATGGCGTTCTTGTGAAAACCGCCCTTGTGCATAGCCTTGTGCATAGCCTTGTGCATTGAAAAATGCCCCCCTGCATGAAAATTGTGACCGGTGCCTTTCAGACGATTGTGTTTATGCATCATGTATTGCTGATGGCCATAACTCCCTTCGCCTTTATACATCCCTTTGTTCTGACAGAAATCTCCGTTTCCGGCAAAAGCCACTGTGGTGATTCCAGCCAGGGCAACGATACCGATAATAGATGCTACTTTTTTCATTGTCATTCTCCTGAACAATTTATTGAAACCGAAGGGTTTGCTTCGGGTTGTGTTCAGTATGCAATCGAATCGTGCAAACTTTATGCAAGGAAAAAGAGATGCTGTGCAAGATTATGCACCGGAAGCCGATTCACTCTCCGCAAAAGCATTGGCGGCAAACTTGTAACCGACGCCATAGACCGACTGAATCCAGTCATTTTCCCCTAAGGCCGCACTCAGCTTCTGGCGCAGTTTTTTAATATGACTGTCAATGGTACGATCGGAGACGATCCGGTGATCGTGATAAATGCTGTCAATCAACTGCGCGCGGGAAAAAATTCGCCCCGGCGCCTGAGACAAAGTACGCAAAATCTCAAATTCCACCGCCGAAAGATCCACCTTGTCACCCTGATAACGAACCTGATAACGTTCGCCATCCAGAATCCAGCCGTTATCCTGAGGGTGTTCGCTGCTCGGTTTGGCCCGGCGCAAAAGCGCTTTGACTCGTGCGACCACTTCCCGCGGACTAAAGGGTTTACAGATATAATCATCCGCCCCCATCTCCAAGCCGAGAATTCGGTCAACCTCTTCGACTCTGGCGGTCAGCATCATAATCGGAATCTGACTGAATCCACGGATCTGCTGACAGAGTTCAATGCCGTCGCTATCGGGCAACATAATATCCAGAATAACGCAGTCGGCCCGATTCTCCTTGAGCCACGATACTACCTGTGCACCACGTTCGAAGTACTGTGTCTCGTAACCAAAACTATGCAGATATTCGATTAAAATTTCGGCAATTTTGGCTTCATCTTCGACGATGACAATCCTCTCCTGGCTCATCCATGCTCCTTTTTCGGTAACCTAACCGCAACTTGTAAACCACCTGATTCGGAAGCGTCGAATTGCACCGATCCGCTATGCGCTTCAACGATGCGACTGACTATCGCCAATCCCAGCCCGGCTCCTCCAGAGCGACGATTGCGCGACGGATCGGTACGGAAAAAACGCTCTGCCAGCTTCTGCATGTCTTTGGTTTCCACGCCCGGCTCCGAATCTTTGATCAGGATCAGCCAGCTTCGATTCTCTTCCTGTAACGATAATTCAATCATCCCTTGATCTCCATTGCTGCGTTCGGCATCCGTATAGGCCACCGCATTGTGCAACAGGTTATTCAACATCTGCGTCAGGCGCTTTTCATCACCATGCACCAACACCTTCCGCGATGCGGGAATGTTCAGTTTGAAAGCGATGCCCTTGGCTTGCGCTTTGGCTCGATAATTCGCCGAAACCATTTGCATCAGCTCCGTCAGATCCACCGTCTGCATCACATACTGCAAGGCGCCGACATCGCTTAAACTCAGCTGATAAAGGTCTTCGATCAAATGCTGTAACAGCTCCACTTCCTGATGCAGGTTGTGCAAACTTTTCTCATCCAGCGGACGGATACCGTCACGCATGGCCTCAATGGAACCTTTCAATACCGTCAAAGGCGTTCGCAGTTCGTGCGAAATATCGGCAACCCACTGATTACGGCTCTGCAGAGAAGCCTGCAAAGTATTAGCCAGATGGTTGAAGTCTCTTTGCAAAGCACCGAACTCGTCCGAGCGACTGACTTTAGTGCGCTTCTGATAATCTCCTTGAGCCAGAGCGCGAACCGACCCGGTCAATTCACGAATCGGCACCAGAAAATGGTTAGCCAGCGGCCAGAGAATGACCAGAACCAGCAAGGTGATCAGAATCGCCCCCAGCGTTAAAATTTTAAATTGTGTCTGGGCGAATTCGATATCCGCCTGCTCGATCAATTCACGCAAGGGGTGATAACCGATCTGTGCTACGACCTTGCCGTTTACCTGGACCGGAAGGCGCATGCAGGCTTTAGTCATTTTCGGACCGAGAATCACTTGCCCGTCGTTACTCATCAGACTGACACGTTCTTCAAATTCATCCGGCGCATACGGTCGTCTTTTGGGCTCACGTTTGAGAATAAACGGCAATATTCCCGGGTTCTGACTTAAATCGATACGATGCGAGAGGTGCAGCAGCCGCTGCCAGTTGGAAAGCGGGAGACCTTCGGCCTCATCGGTCGACTCATACTGCAGATAGATTTCCAGGTTGTTTTTCAAACGTTCCAACCGCTGCTGATCCCGCTGGTCGACATAGTGCAGAATCGTCTTGTGCAGAACATATTGGTTACTCCACAGCAAGGTGCCGAGAATGACAAACCCGAACAACAGCAGAAAACCGACCAGTTTTAAACGAATCCCCATAGCCTTCCCTTTGGCACTAATTCAATTACTTTACCGTAAAACCGACGGGCAAAATTGCAAAAAATATGCAACCCGAACCGGGGCGAACTCCGCTTAATCGCGAACAATAAACTGCTATACTCATAACTTGATCAGTTATCCCGAAACAAACCACAGCAGGCATCAAAGAGTCCGCGATTCCATGAAACGATTTTCACATTTATTCAGCGCTTTTCTGACGATATTTCTTTTTATTAACCCGCTCAATTTGGCTCAGGCCAACCCGGCTGCAGAAGGTCATTCGGAATCGAACCATACTCCGAAACTTGCCTATCTGGTCTCCGATATCCATATCCCTTTCTGGGAAATCATGAGCCGAGGCATTCAGGAGCAGGCGCACACGCTCGGCTATCAGCTGGAAATATACAGCGCGCACAACGAAGCTAAACGCGAGCTGAAAAATACCATTCAGGCGATCAAACAGAATGTTTCCGGAATCATCGTTTCGCCAACCAACTCTTCCGCCTGTGTCACCATTCTTGAACTCGCCCGCAAGGCCGGCATTCCCGTGGTTATCTCGGACATCGGAACCGAAAGCGGCGACTATGTCAGCTATATCTCTTCGGATAATTTTCAGGGGGCCTACCAGATCGGACAGGTTCTGACCGAAAAAATGCAAGCACTCGGCTGGCAGAACGGCAGCGTCGGCATCATCGCGATTCCTCAGGCAAGAGAAAACGGCAAAAACCGGACCGCCGGATTCCTGAAAGCGCTGGAAGAAGCCGGTATTAAGGGCGGCGGTCTCAAACAGCAGATTACCTTCTCCTATCAGGAAACCTATGACTACAGTAGCGAACTGATCAACCAGACGCCGAACCTGAAAGCGATCTGGCTGCAGGGTTCCAACCGCTATCAGGGCGCACTGGATGCCATCCGCGACAGCGGTAAAGAAAACGAAATCCTGCTGCTGACCTTCGACGCCGAACCGGAGTTTCTGGAATTGATTCCGCAAGGCGTCCTGATCGCTTCCGCCATGCAGCAACCATTTCTAATGGGCTCCACGGCCGTCTCGGTATTGGATAATTTTTTACACGGGAAAAAGGTTGAAAAAGAGATTAAACTTTCCGTCTTGCCGATTTCGATGGCGAATATTAAAAAAATGCAGCCGACCATCAAACGAAATGTACTGGGAATACTGAAGTAACTTGTGAACGTGAAAAGCAAACCGATCAAAAACAATTCAATCTACCTGAGATCCGGACTGATCATTATCACTTCAGTGCTGCTGGTTATGGCCGTCACAACCCTTTTTGCCTATCAGGGCGAAAAACAGCGCCTCGATCTAGAAATCAAGGAAAGCGCGCATCGAACCATGATTGCCGCCGAAGATCATATTACCGACATGATCGCCTCCTACTCGGTCAACGAATACAGCAAAATCGTTCACAACGAGATCGAGCACAACGGTCTGTTTGCGATGATCATCCAGGACAGCAACATGAGCACCCTCCTCGGAGAGAGTGTTTATTACAAAGGCTATATTCGCAATCATAAAGGGGAAATCGTCGAATACGACCCTGCCGACAGCCGACA
Source organism: Thiomicrorhabdus sp. 6S3-12 (assembly GCF_017571475.1). Classification (GTDB taxonomy): domain Bacteria; phylum Pseudomonadota; class Gammaproteobacteria; order Thiomicrospirales; family Thiomicrospiraceae; genus Thiomicrorhabdus. The sequence continues at coordinate 216,637 of NZ_JAGETW010000001.1, forward strand.
GGCGCAGCAGCTTCACGACGCCTATTTCTCCCAGAAAAAAAATCTGACCGATGCTCAGGGAAATCCGCTCGGCACCATCACGGTCTATATCTCCGATGACGAGCTGCACAAGCGGCTGGATAATCTGCTGGTCGAAAACCTGCTCAGTGCCTTGGCGATTTCACTTTTACTGGTCGCGACCCTATTTATTATGATGCGCATGCAGCTTTTGCGCCCGCTGACGGAGATTATCGAAACCATTTCTCACCGGGATTCCGACGGCCTGCCCAAACACTTTGTACCGATCAAAGGGCCTAACGAGATCCAGACGCTGGGCCGAACCCTTAATCACATGGTCGGTGCCATCAAAGCCTCACAGGGCCAGCTGCTGCAACAACAAGAGGCATTGAAAGCCGCGACCAACCGCTTTCAACTTGCCATTGAAGGCTCCCGCGACGGACTTTGGGACTGGCTCATCAAAGATAATGACATCTACTTCTCGGAGCGCTTCGCCAATATGCTCGGTTACTCTCCGGACGATTTTATTTCGACGCCCGAAGCTTGGATGCAGCTCATCCACCCCGATGACCTCGACAAGGTGCGCTATCGCATTAACCAATACCTGAGCGGCAAAGGCGACAAAACCTACGAGAACACTTTCCGCATGCAGACCAAACAGGGCGAATGGCGCTGGATCAGCGCACGAGGCAAAGCCCTGTTTGACGAAAACGGCGAGGCTACCCGTTTTGTCGGCTTTAACTCGGACATCACCAAAGCGATACAACAGCAGGAAGAGCTGCAGGAACAGAAAAACATTCTGCAGTATTACGCCAGCCACGACCCGCTGACCGGTCTGGCCAACCGCAGTCTGTTTTATGACCGGCTCGAACAGGCCATCAGGAAATCACAGAGAAATTCCGAGAAACTGGCCGTCTTCTTTATCGATCTCGATAACTTCAAAGAGATCAATGACTCTCTGGGGCACGATATCGGCGACGAAGTGCTCAAAGCGGTTTCCGAACATCTCAAAAAGCTGATCCGCTCCGGCGATACTTTCGCCCGTTTGGGCGGCGATGAATTCACCATTCTGATTGAAGAACTCAAACAGGAACAGCACGCCTCTATCCTGGCGGAAAAGATCGTTAAAGACCTCAATCAGCCGATCCTCGTGCGTAACCACGAGCTCCATCTCGGTTGCAGTATCGGTATCAGCATCTACCCGGAAAACGGCGACAACCCGACCGACCTGCTGAAAAATGCCGATGCCGCCATGTACCGCGCCAAGAATCAGGGGCGCAACAACTTCCAGTATTATTCACGGGAGATGACCGAAGAAGCTTTCGACCGTTTGAATATGGAAGCCAATATCCGCTCCGGAATACAGAACGGCGAGTTTGTAGTGTATTACCAGCCGCAGATCGATTTTAGCAACCGTAAAATTCTCGGCATGGAGGCTTTGGTCAGATGGAATCATCCGGAACTGGGCTTTATTCCTCCGGCGAAATTTATTCCGGTAGCGTCCAGTACCGGGGTGATTGTCGATCTTGATCGTCATGTCATGCACAAAGCGGTGCAGGACTTTGCCGGCTGGCATAAACAGGGATTGGAACCGGGTCGTCTGTCGATGAATCTGAATATCAAACAATTGCAACGCGAAGACTTTGTCGAGTTCCTCAAATGGCTGATTACCGATTCCAACTGTCAGGCTCGGTGCCTGGAACTTGAAGTGACCGAGGGCGAGCTGATGAATAACCCTCAGCAGTCGATCCAGCTCCTGAAACAGATCGATCAGCTTGGCATCACCCTCTCTCTGGATGATTTCGGAACCGGCTATTCGTCACTGTCGTACCTGAAACGACTGCCGATCTCCAAACTGAAAATCGACCAGTCCTTCGTACGCGACCTGCCGGACGACAAAGAAGATGCTGCCATTACCGGTGCGATTATCGCTCTGGCGAAGAGTCTGAAGCTGGATATTCTGGCCGAGGGTACCGAAAACGAAGAACAGGTTCGCTTTTTGAGTGAACAGGGCTGCTCGAACTTCCAAGGCTACTATTTTGCCAAACCGATGCCTGCCGATAAGATCAAAGACTATCTGAACCAATTCCGCTCCGAAGCGTTCGCGGAAGATAAAGGGTAATGACACAGAAACGGCTGAGCGCTCTGTCAAAAAGATAAATCAAAAATAAACCGAGGCAAGCGAAGTTTTAAAAAGCGCAATCGGCGAAGCGGGAACAACGTCTCCCGGAGCAGAGTCCGCTTCCGGAAAGACGCCAAAAAGAATGCTCGGGAGCGATTATTCTTTTGATCTGAAAATGCAGTTTTCAGCGTAGGATTTCGCTTCGTTTGCAGACCACTCCCCTTTCGGCTTCTGATCCATCTCTTCACACCAGGCCTGACTACCGACTTCAGCCGAACAGCCACCAAGAATCAGTCCACTCAGCAAAACCGTTAAATAGAAACTTTTTTTCATTTTCTTTCCTCTATGTAAATACACCGGCGGAGACGACCGTCCACTCCGCTTGAAAATATGCTATCACTATCCGCATAAAACTTCGCAAAATCATATCCCTAAAAACCGCATGGACACTGTTTTTCCGCGACAGATCCATTCCCGTTTCCGTTTCCGCAAAAGAAGCCGGACAAATCGAATCCTCTGCACTCGACGCAATACAAGGTTTATAATCTGCAAATTCTTTATTGAGCACTAAGGTATTTGTATGGCACTGCTGTTTCTACGCGATATTCAACTCAGCTTCGGCTCGGCGCCGCTACTCGACAAAGTCAGCTTGCAGATCGAACCAAATGACCGGGTCTGTATTGTCGGACGAAACGGTGAAGGCAAATCCACCCTGCTTAAAGTAATTGAAGGCATTATCCCGCCGGACGACGGGACGCGCATCGTTCAGGATGGCGTACATATCGCCAAATTACAGCAGGAAGTACCGCACGACACCCACGGTTCGGTATTCCATATCATTGCTCAGGGACTCGGCGACATCGCTCCGCTGCTGGAAAAATTCCATAAATTGAGCGTCAAAATGGAGCAGGATTACTCCGACGAGGTTTTGGCGCATTTCACCCAGGTGCAACAGGAAATCGATGCCAAAAACGGCTGGGAGCTGAATCAAAAAGTCGATACCGTCATATCCAAACTCGGTCTGCCGCCGGATGTCGAATTCTCAACCCTTTCCGGAGGAATGAAACGCCGCGTCCTGCTCGCCAAAGCTCTGGTTCAGGAACCGGACATACTCTTGCTCGACGAACCGACCAACCACTTGGACATCCCTTCGATTCAGTGGATGGAAAACTTTTTAACCTCGATGCGTTGTGCACTGGTTTTCATAACCCACGACCGTTCGTTCCTGCAGGCGCTTGCCAATCGCATCGTCGAACTGGATCGCGGCAAGCTCTCCAACTGGGAATGCGACTACCATACTTACCTAGAACGCAAGGCTGAATGGCTTGCGGCCGAAGCCAAGCAGAACGCAGAATTCGACAAAAAGCTGGCTCAGGAAGAAGCCTGGATCCGTCAGGGAATCAAAGCACGCCGTACCCGCAACGAAGGTCGTGTGCGCGCCCTGAAGCAACTGCGCGATGAACATAAAGCGCGCCGTTCGCAGCAAGGCAAAGCCAATCTGCAGACCAATATTGCCGACACCTCCGGAAAACAGGTTATCGAAATCAAAGAGCTGGGCTTCAACTATCCGAATAAACCGATCGTTAACGGCTTGTCGAGCGTGATAATGCGCGGAGACAAGGTCGGCATTATCGGTGAAAACGGCTGCGGTAAATCCACGCTGATCAATTTGCTGCTTGGCAAACTGGAACCTCAGGAAGGTTCGATCAAACTCGGGACCAACCTTAAAATCGCGTACTTCGACCAGCATCGTGCGCAGTTGAATGAAGAGTTGCCGGTCATCGAAAGCGTCCTCGAGGAAAGCGATCATGTCGAAATCAACGGTCAACGCAAGCATGTCATGGGCTACCTGGGCGACTTCCTGTTCAGCCCGGATCGAGCACGCCAGCCGGTCAAAGCGCTCTCCGGCGGGGAACGAAACCGACTTCTGCTGGCGCGCGTCTTTGCCAAACCGTCCAACCTGCTGATTCTGGATGAGCCGACCAACGATCTGGACGTCGAAACACTGGAACTGCTTGAAGAGCTGTTGATGAACTATCAGGGTACGGTGCTGATCGTCAGCCACGACCGTGAATTCCTCAATAATGTCTGCACCAGTTCACTGGTCTTCGACGCGCCGGGCGACGTCAACGAATACGTCGGCGGCTACGACGACTGGTTGCGCCAGCGTCCGAGACACTATACGGAACAGAATAAAACCGAAAAACCGGAAAAGAAAACCGAGAAAAAATCGGAGACTCCAACTGCGGCCAAAAGCGAAAATAAACCGCCGCAAAAGAAAAAACTCAGCTACAAAGACCAGCGCGAATACGACGCGCTACCGCAATTGCTGGAAGACCTGGAAGCACAAATCGAGACTCTGAACGAAGAAATCTCCCAGCCGGATTTCTACTCTCAGGATCAGGAGACGATACAAGGCGTGCTGGGCAAACTGCAGGAAAAAGAAGCCGAACTCGAAGCCGCCTTTGAACGCTGGGAAGAGCTGGAAGCGATGATTTCGTAAGACCACAGAGGCGGCTCATTCATGAGCCGTCTTGCACTTAGTTAAAATCTATCACACATTGTAAAAACCATTGTATTTTCCTATACAACCTTGAAATAGAGCTTTCACTTTGTTAGTGTATGCACCAACTTTAAGCAACCAAGACTTAAATTATCTTTTTTCATACTGCAATTACATTGCTGTCTTTTGCGTTTAGGCGCACTTTTTTAGGCCGTGAAAACCGGTCAAGTCTAATCCCTAGGGCAAAACCCTCAGGATCAATCGTAAGGCATATGCAGCGAGGGGCAACCCTGCCTCAGTCAATTCACCGACTTTACGCTGTTTCGAATATGCTCTTAACGTCTTTTGTGTTTCTCAAATTAACTTTTGTTTCAGCGCGATTGGTCAAAGACTCATCTTTAACCGAAGACTTCTACTATGGAGATCGATACAGATAATTCCCTGATTAAATATCGCCGTCCCCGCTTGGAAGACGGTCTCAGAATTTACCAACTGATTGCCGATTCACCTCCTCTGGATCTGAATTCGAGCTATCTGTACTTTTTGCAAAGTTCACATTTCGCCGACACTTGTGTTGTTGCGGAGAGTGACGGCGAATTGCTGGGCTTCATTTCCGGCTATTTACGTCCAGACAAACCCGAAGAGTTGTTTGTCTGGCAGATGGTCGTCGCCAAAACGGGCCGGGGCCGGGGCATCGCCAAAGGTTTGGTCAAGCAATTGATCAAACAGAGCCTGGCTTTCAGCCAAACGCCTTTGCAATCCCTAAGCTGCACAATCAGTCCGAGCAATCAGGCATCGCAAGGCGTATTCAAAAGCCTGGCAAAGGCTTTCGGACTGACCTTACGCAGCGAAACCTTCCTGACTGAGGCGCATTTTGCCGGTCAGGAACATGAAGCGGAGGATTATTACTTCCTGACCGCTCCCGATGGCCAGAGCCTGAATGATTACTTAACCGATACTTAAATAGATCTATTGCCTTATCGCAATTGCGCAGTAGTGAAACTGCCCTATTTAAACCGTTTTAAACAAATTTAAGATTGAGAGAAAACTATGTCAGATTTAGAAATTTTTAACACTTATGAATCCGAAGTTCGCGGGTACATTCGTTCTTTCCCGACCATATTCGATACCTCCAAGGGTGCCGAAATCTGGGATACCCAAGGAAAACGTTATATCGACTTTTTCGCCGGTGCCGGTGCCTTGAACTACGGACACAACAACCCGAAAATCAATGCCGCAATTATCGAATACCTGCAACGTAACGGCATTGGTCACGCACTGGACATGGGAACGGTCGCCAAGAAAGAGTTTATCGAAGCTTTCGTTACCAAAATCCTGCAGCCGCGTCACTTGAACTACAAACTGCAATTTGTCGGCCCGACAGGTACCAACGCCATTGAGACGGCGCTAAAAATTGCGCGTAAAGTGAAAGGCCGTAAGCAGGTCATGAGTTTCACCAACGGTTTCCACGGCATGTCAATGGGTTCTTTGAGTATTACCGGTAACCAGTATTATCACGACGACAGTTACGGCGTTCCGGGTTATACCTATCAGGTACCTTTCCATAACTATCTTGGCGATAAGGTCGATACCATCGCTTATCTGCGCAAAATTCTTGAAGATGCGTCTTCGGGTACCGAGCTGCCGGCAGCAATCGTACTGGAAACCATTCAGGCTGAAGGTGGTATTAATGTTGCCGGTCCGCAGTGGTTGAAAGACCTTCGTAAAATCTGTGATGACTTTGACATCCTGATGATTGTTGACGACATTCAGGTTGGTAACGGTCGTACCGGCGACTTCTTCAGTTTTGAACGCGCCAACATTCAGCCGGATATCGTTACGCTATCGAAATCCATCGGTACCGGTCAACCTATGTCGCTGGTATTAATGAAGCCGGAACTCGATAAATGGTCACCGGGCGAACACTCAGGAACCTTCCGCGGTAACAACCTGGCATTTGTCGCGGCAGCCACCGCTATCAACGAATACTGGTCGGACGACGACTTCGCCAACGAAAACAAAGAAAAATCCAAATTGATTGAAGAGCGTATGCAAGATTTGGCGCTTTCGTACCCGCACCTGACCAAAGATGTGCGCGGACACGGCTTTATCTGGGGGATCGAATTCCGTGACCCGGACTTGTGCGGCAAAGTATGCAGCGAATGTTTCGAAAAAGGTCTCGTGATTGAGACGGCCGGTTCGGAAGGCAACGTCATCAAATTCTTAGGGCCTCTAGTCATCACGGAAGAACTGATTAACGAAGGTTTTGACATTCTGAAGAACGCGATTAAAACCTGCTCGGCAGACTACTAATCCATAAACGATGAATAAGAGAAGGCTTGCCGCTTGGCGAGCCGAAAACAAGGAATTTCCATGATTGTAAAAAACCTATATGACGATGTTATCGGTACCGACGCCGATGTTGACAGTAAACAATGGACCAGCCGCCGCTTGCTGCTGGCCAAAGACGGCATGGGCTTTTCCCTGCACGATACTTTGATCAAGGAAGGCGAAGATCTTCACCTCTGGTATAAAAACCATCTTGAAGCGGTTTACTGCATTGAAGGCGAAGGTGAAATCTACGATAAAGCGACCGGAATTACTCACCCGATCCGAGAGGGAACCGTCTATGCACTGAACGAACATGACCAGCATATCCTGCGCGCTAACAAGGGTTCGCAGATGCGCATGGTCTGTGTATTCAATCCTCCGGTTACCGGTCGTGAAACGCATGACAAAGACGGATCCTACAACCTTCCAAGCGAAGACTAAGCGTTTTTAAGGTTCCCTTCGGGAAGCGGCAATTTTTTTATTGATTAGTGCTTTCCGGAGAAGATTAATTCTTCCCTTGAGAAAAGTGTGGCGGTAAAATATCGCCCATTTTTCTCAGGCAAGTAAATGGCCCTTAAAAATCGTTTTAGAGATCGCTAAACCTATGTCAAACCAAGAAAATTCACAAAGCGCGCCCCGTCAACTGAGTGTTGAAAAAATCGGCGGCACCTCGATGAGCGCCTACGAAGCGGTGCGCGACAATATCGTGCTCTACCCGGCATCCCCTTACAATCGAGTTCTGGTCGTCTCGGCCTACGGCGGCGTGACCAACCTGTTGCTTGAGCACAAAAAAAGCGGACAGCCCGGTGTTTACGGCCTGTTTGCCCGTGGCGACGACAGCCATAACTGGCAGGAAGCGCTGGAAACCTTGCGTGCCGAACTGCTAAAAATCAACAGCGAACTGTTCAGTGACGGCGAACAGCTGAAGCATGCCAACGCCTTTATCGACGCGCGTATCACCGACACGCGCGAGGTGCTGGTTCATCTGCATGAAATCTGCCGTCACGGCCATTTCGAACTGCGCGAACATCTATTAACCGTGCGCGAGCTGTTGGCCTCGATCGGTGAAGCCCATTCGGCCTATAACCTGGCCGAACTGCTGAAGAACCAAGGGGTCAACAGCGTATTTGTCGACCTGACCGGCTGGGATCGCAAAGAAATCCTGCCTTTGGACGAGCATATCGAAACCGCTTTTGCCGATATCGACTTTGCCACAACCTTACCGATCGTCACCGGTTATGCACACTGTGAAGAAAACCTGATCAGTACCTTTGACCGCGGATACTCGGAGATGACCTTCAGCCGAATCGCCGTCATGTTGAAAGCGACCGAAGCGGTCATCCATAAAGAATTCCACCTTTCTTCCGCAGATCCTCGTCTGGTCGGCGAAGAGAATGCCGTACCGATCGGAAAAACCAGTTACGACATTGCCGATCAACTGGCCAATCTCGGTATGGAAGCGATTCACCCGGGCGCAGGTAAAGGCCTGCGTCAGGCACGAATCCCGCTGCGCATTATGAACACTTTCGAACCGGAGCATCACGGTACCCTGATTACTGCGGACTATAAGAGCGAAGAACCGAAAGTCGAAATCATCGCCGGTATGGATTCACTGATTGCTGTCGAAATCTTCGACCAGGAAATGATGAACGAGCAGGGCAACTACGAAGCGCAAATCCTGAAAGTGACCAATCGCAATAAATGCCAGGTGGTCAGTAAGGATTTCAACGCCAACACCATCACCCTGTATATCAACAGTAACTTGAACAAGGTGAACCACGCGACCAGCCAGCTGGAAGAACTGTTCCCATCGGCGCAGATTACCACCAGCAAACTGTGCATGGTTTCGGCAATGGGCAGTAATATGCGCGTCAAAGGGCTTCTGGCCAAAGCAATTCAGAGCCTTGCCGACGAAGGCATCAATATCGAAGCCATGCATCAGAATACCCGTCAGGTGGAGATGCAGATCTTTGTCGATGCCGACTGCTACGCGACTGCCGTCAAAGCATTACACCAGAAACTGATCGAGGTGCATGACCACGGTATGGCAATCGCCTCGCACTAAGCTTAAATAGGCGCCGACGTTCGCTCGGCCTTAAAAAAGAAAGCGATGTCGGACTCTCCGCCATCGCTTTTTTTCTCTCTGCTCCCCTGAAAATAACGGATACTATCCGTCTGAATCCGTTTACGGACCGAAAATCGAACCGTCAGCAAAAAGCCACATACAACACTCGCTATAACCACTATAAATTGTTACCATACAAACCAAAACACACAACCTATAGTAAGAAGACGCAAAAGAGAGACGCTTTTCTGAAATATTTTAAATGACAATTAATCTCATTCAGTACTAAAATAGTCAATCTCTTAAAATTTCGGGGCGCAAACCCCTGTTTCGATGTAGAAGGAATAAACGGAAATGAGTTGCCAAGATAAAAACACCTACTCAACTTTTTGTCAGAGTCACAATGACCCAATGAAAGAGCCGATGTTCTTTGGACAAAATGTGAATGTGGCGCGTTACGATCAGCAAAAATATCCGTTTTTCGAAAAGCTGATCGAAAAGCAACTTTCCTTCTTCTGGCGCCCTGAAGAAGTGGATATCTCGACTGACCGAGCCCAGTATTCACAACTGCCGGCAAACGAGCAGCATATCTTTGTCAGCAACATCAAATATCAGACCCTTCTGGACTCGGTTCAGGGACGCAGCCCAAACGTAGCTTTGCTGCCTTTGGTATCCATTCCCGAACTGGAGACCTGGATCGAAACCTGGGCCTTTTCCGAAACGATCCACAGCCGCTCCTATACTCACATTATCCGCAATATCTTTACCAATCCGTCCGAAGTCTTTGACGATATTGTCGATAACGATGAGATCACCAAGCGCGCCCTGGCCGTCACTTCGCACTATGACGAACTGATCGCCTTGACCAACAAAATGTACGCCGAAGAGATCGACCTGAATGAGAACCCGGAATTCCGCAAGCAGATCAAGAGCCAGCTCTATCTGACCATGGTTTCGGTCAATGTCCTGGAAGCAATCCGTTTCTACGTCTCCTTCGCCTGCTCGTTCAGTTTTGCCGAAAGATCGCTGATGGAAGGTAACGCCAAAGTGATCAAACTGATTGCCCGCGACGAAGCCCTGCATCTTTCCGGAACTCAGAACATCCTTAATCTGATGGCCGATGGCAAAGACGATCCTGAAATGGCTATCATCGCCAAAGAACAGAAAGAAGCCGCCATCGACATTTTCCGCTCCGCGGCGCAACAGGAAAAAGAGTGGGCCGAATACCTGTTCAAGGACGGTTCGATGATCGGGCTGAATGCCAGCATTCTGAAAGAGTATGTCGAATACATTACCAACGTACGCATGAAAGCCCTGAATCTGGAACCGATTTTTGAAAACCGCAGTAATCCGCTGCCATGGATGAATAACTGGCTGGTCAGCGATAACGTGCAGGTCGCACCGCAGGAATCGGAAATCAGTTCCTACCTGGTCGGGCAGGTCGACTCCAAAGTCGATACCAACGACTTCAGCGACTTCTCCCTGTAACGGAATTCCCTCTCTTTTTCCATCGGCGGCAGCTCTTCTGCCGCCCTTCCCCCGTCATAAATTTTTCACCTAGGTGTGACATAAGCGTCATTCGTGCTCACTAAACTGGCCGAATGAAACGATGTTATTTAGCTTTTTTACGCCACGCACAGTACGAACAGCAGCCGCAGATGCCGAGCGCTCTGCAACCCTACGGATTGACCGAAGAAGGGTTTGCGCAAAGCAGTAAAGCCGCCAAAGCGCTGCAGAAACTGATCAAGCACCAGAAGTGGCAACTTTACCCAAGCATTTACAGCTCGAATCTGTTGCGCTCCTGGCAGACGGCAACCGAAATCAAACACCAACTCAAACAGTCCTGTCAGATTGAAACAACCGCCGCTTTGAACGAACGTTCCGTCGGCGCTCTGGCCAATCTGACGCTTGAACAGATTGAAGCGGTGATTGACCAGGATCCGCGGTTCGCGCCTCTGCCGCCGCACTGGAAAAGCAATTCCGACTTCTGCCTGCCGGTGGACGGCGCCGAATCCTTAATGCAGGCCGGCACCCGTGTCAGCCAATTCATTCAGCAGACACTGCTTCAGGTCATGGCCAACAGCGAGTCGAATAATCAGTTGATCGTAATGGTCGGCCATGGTGCAGCCTTTCGACATGCTGCCTACAAACTCGGTCTGCTGGAAAAAGCGGAGATCGGTCGTTACTCGATGCACTATGCGCAACCGATGGTTTTCGAATGCCGCCTCAAGGCACACCAACTGGAAATCGACCTGCTCGCCGGAAAATGGAAAGTGCGCCAGGAAGAAGAACGTCCGGATTAAACGGATCACAAGATTTTAGTGGAGGACTTCCAATGAATGCCCTGACAGAGAGTTGGTCGACTACCGGCGAATTCAATCACCCTCACGGCTGGCAGACGCCGCAAAAAGAGATCTACTTTTTCTGCGACCTGCATGCCGATGCCGACGCCTTGCTTAACTCCCTGAAATTGAGTGGTCTGATCGAACAGCGTTCGACTCATGAAACGCTTTATCTCTCGCCCGGAGCTGAAAACGCACAGATTCTGATCGGCGGCGACTGCTTTGACAAAGGCCCGAGCAATCTGGCGCTATTCCGCCTGTTGAATAAACTGCGTGCACAGCATCCCGATCTGGTTCTGCTTTCAGGCAATCACGATCTGAGAGTTTATGCCGGGCTTTTAGCGACCAATCATCTGGACGATCTTCGACAGGCTCACTTTTTCGTGCGTATGGGTCGAAAAACTGCGGCTTTTTTCGCCGAAATCTTCGAGCAGTATTGCCGGGATGAAAAAATTGCATCCATACCGCAAAGCTTGATCGAAGCTCAACTGATGCCCGATGAACAGTGGTTCGAACTTTTTCCGCAGTACGCCTGTAACTTTATGAGCGCTAAGCAGCTCAAGAAAGAGCTCAAACAGATCCGCAAAAAGAAACAGGATTTCATCGAGGCGTGGAACTCATACGGCTATGACTGGAACCAGCTGATGATGGCGGTCACTACGGCCAAACAGTTGTTCATCGAACAAGATGGTGAGTTTTTCTGGTTCTTCCAAAACCTGCAGTTAATGCAGCGTCACGGCAGCTATCTTTTCTGTCATGCCGGAATCGACGACCGGATCGCGCATCGCCTGCTGAAAGAACCGGTCGAAGACATCAACCAACAGTTCAATCAGGCATTACAGCTAGGCAAGATTTTCGAGATCTACTACAGCGAACTGGGCAATGTCGTGCGCACAAAGTACCGCAATAAAGACTGGGCCTTTTCCGAACTGGGCGCACAGGCTCTGAAAAACCAGGGAATCTATGCACTGGTTAACGGACACCGAGCGCATCACGACGGTCAGCAGCTGATTATTCGCCAGGGAATTCTGCATTTTGAATGCGATACGGAGCTCAACGCCAACTGCCGTGCCAAAAGCAACCTGCCGGCAAACGGTCAAGCTGTTACAATATTCTCTTCCGACGGCACGGTTCAGGCGTTAAGCAACGACCTCACGGCGCCGAAACGGTTCCACCCTTCAAGGTTTACAAACCCGAACGTTAGGTTCAATTAATTAGCGGGCAAAAGAGGGAGTTCATAATGGCAAAGAAACCGCAATACTTCGAACATGAATCTCTGCAGGACAAAGAGTCCGTTGTTAATTACCTCAAAGCCTTGTCCAAAGGAATCGAAAAGGGTGAAATTCTGCTGTCGGACGATGAAGACACCCAGATCCTCAATACCAGCGAACTTACGCAAATGAGTATCAAAGCCAGCAAAACCAAAAAAGAACAGAGCCTGCGCATCAAACTCAGCTGGACCAACGATACCGATGACGACGATCCGGATAATGCTCCGCTTTTTATAAAAGCGAAAAAGCCCAAGAAAAAGAAATAAGCCACTTGTCACCTGATCTGTCTTGTCAATTTCACGGTACACAACCACTATGAATCATTTTCCCGAGGTCTATGAAAGTCTGCGCTTTCTATTGATCGATCTGCAAAAACAGCTGCAAGCCATCTACGACGGCATAGCGGAAAATGATCCGAGCCTGTTCCTCAAAAGCCTCGAGCGCATCGACTATATCGAAAACGCCCATCTCAGCTTACTGAACCGTTCTTATAACAGCAGCCTGCGCCAAGACCGCGAATATCAGGCGCAACTTCAGGGCTTTGAACATATTTCCTACAGCCTGCATCACCTTTCCTCGCAACTCGAAGCCTTATGCTTTCAGCTGGAACAGTGTAAATCGCTGAAGCTGTTGCAGAAAAAGCGCATCTTCGCCGCGCTTGAAGACCTCAATAAGGGATTGTTGCTGATTGAACCGGCCGTCGAAAGCGAAGAGCTGACCCTGTCGATCGACATCTGTCAGCTTCAGGGGCGGATTGAAAAAAGCTGTCGCCAGCAACTGGACCGTTATCAGGACAACCTGAAAACCGGACAGTACAGTCAGGCGCTGATGCAGAGCAGTTTTATCGTCCGTGACATCCTGAATATGGCCGATGCCCTGCTCAAAGTCGGAGAAGGCATTATCTCCGGGAAACTCGGCCAGTTCATTCAGATCGATCGCTATCAGACGCTGGAAGCCAGCTTGTCTGAGCTGGATTACGATCTGACCGAGCAGAGCATCAATATCCACTCCATGGGCGAAACCAAATCCGGCTGCACGATTTCCGGCGTCACTTCGGCCAGCGAAGCGCAGGAAGAAATTCTGGCAATCTTTAAACAGGGACGTAAAGACAAGCTGCTGGAAGAAAAAATCGGCATCGAAAGCTGGCACGAGAAATTCCCCGGCATTGCTCCGGAGGTGTATTCCTATCAGAAACAGGGCGATAAAGCCGCCCTGCTGTTCGAATACCTGACCGGGAAGACCTTCGACAAGCTGCTACTGGAAGATCGTCAGGCACTGCAATCAGGACTGAACCGACTGTTTGCCACCCTTAGCGAAATCTGGCAAGCCACCGAAAAAAGCAAACCGATCAGCGCTAACTTTATGCGACAGCTGCAGAAACGCCTGAAAAGCGTCTACGCGGTACACCCTGAATTCAACCTTAAAAGCAAGGGGCTGCGCATCGGCGATGCTCAGCAAGCCTCATTGGAACAGCTGATTAAGCAGGCCGCCAAACTGGAAGAGAAGTTTGAGGTGGCCAATGCTGTCTATATCCACGGCGACTTCAACGTCGACAACATCCTTTACGATGCCGATAAGGACGATATCAGTTTTATCGACCTGCATCGCTCCGAATACCTCGACTATACGCAGGATCTCTCGGTACTGATGGTCTCTTTCTACCGTCTGACCAACTATGATCCGAAAGTACGTCAGCGCATCCGTCTGACCATCGAAGCTATTTACGACTTCGGTGCCGACTATGCCGAACAGAATAACGATAATGACTATGCAAAACGCATGGCGCTCGGGTTGGCGCGGTCTTTTATCAGCTCGACCCGTTTCGTGCTCGATAAGGAACACGCCAAATCCATGCTCTTTAAGGGGCGTTACCTCTTGGAACAACTGATAAATCTTCCGAAAAAAGAACTGCCCAACTATCAGCTACCAAAGGAGCTCTTCCGTGACTAATCTGAAAATTGGCGTTGTCGGCATTCCCGGCAAATGGTCAACCGAAGTCCTGGCCGACGAAATCGAAGCGAAAACCGGTTTCCGAATGGTCATCGATATCGAAAAAGTCGTCGCCGATCTCTCGACGCCGAAAGTCACCTATCAGGGGCAGTGCCTGTGCGAACTCGACGCTATCATTATCAAAAAGATCTCTCAGACCTACAGCCCAATGGTAATTGACCGTCTGGAAATCCTGCGTTTCGTCGAATCCTGCGGCGTCAAAGTCTATTCCAAACCAAGCGAGATTATCCGTCTGGTGGATCGCATGAGCTGCACCATCTCCCTGGCACGGGCAAAAATCCCCATGCCGAAAACCTGTATTACCGAAGATCACGACGCCGCCTTCAAGACCGTCAAAGAATTCGGCGAAGTAGTGCTCAAGCCGCTATTCTCCACCAAAGCGCGCGGCATGGAAGTGATTAAAGCGGATCAGAAAGACGACTTAATCCGCAAACAACTGCAGGCGTTCTATCGCACGCATCAGTTTTACTATATTCAACAAAAAATGAATTTACCCGGTCATGACATGGGGCTGGTTTTCCTCGGCGGAGAACATCAGGGAGCCTACGCCCGGGTCGCCAACGGCGACAGCTGGAACACCACCATTCACTCCGGCGGGAAATATGCCGAAGTGAAACCGTCGCAGGACATCATCGAGATGGCGCAAAAAGCGCAAGCGCAATTTGACCTCTCCTATACCACGGTCGACATTGCCGAAACCGATCAGGGCCCGGTCTGTTTTGAAGTTTCCGCATTCGGAGGATTCAAAGGCGCCAAAGAAGGATTGAATCTTAATATGGCGCAGGCCTACACCGATTACGTCATTCAGGATTTACAGAAAAGCGGTGCCAATGATTAATGCGACCCTGATTTCGGAATTGATTGACCGTCAACCCGCGACCTCTGCATCCAGTCTGGAGCTGCGCCTCAGTGAAGTCAGTTATCGGCTGCAAAGCAACAGTGAAGTCCTGTTGCAGGAACTGGCCGACTATTTCGGTAATCAGGCTGTGTGGAGCGACAAGAACACTGATAGCGATAAGACGCAGACTCGAGAGACGGTATTTATCTACGAATCATCCCTTGCGGACAAACTGATTGCCGCCACCGAATGGCAGGACTGGAAACGCGAAGCGGGTAAAAGCGGACGCAAAGATGCGGTTTACGACCTCGATACCGCACACGGCAAACTGCGCCTGCTGTATAAGGTCAAAACCGGGATGCTGTTCCTGCAACCGGCCGAAGCGAATCCACAGTTCCCTCTTATGGCCTTCGGCCCGGCGGAAAAACATCCTAACCAGATTATCAACTTTATCCTGACTCAGTATCTGAACCGGCATATCCGGAGTAACTGGCTGCTCGGACATGCCGCCGGATTACAGATTAAACAACAGGGTGTCGCCATCGCCGGACTCTCCGGCGGCGGTAAATCGACTCTGATGCTGCACCTACTGGAAGAGGGCGAGCACTTTATCAGCAATGACCGCCTGCTGTTCAAAGCGGATGCATCAGATCGCATGCAGATGCGCGGCATTCCCAAGCAACCGCGAATCAATCCAGGCACGATTGTTCACAACCCGCGCCTGCATTCACTGATCAGTGAACGGCAACGCTGCGAATTTCTCGCTATGCCGCAGGAAGAGCTGCGCGCTCTGGAGATGAAATTCGATGCACCGGTGGACCGACTGTATTGGGGAAATTGCTATTTGCAGGAATGTGAACTGGACTGGATAGTAATTCTGAACTGGCAGGCGAGCAGCGATGAAAGCACTCAAGTGCATCGCACGACTCTGCAGGAATCGCCGCACCTGATCCCGGCACTGGTCAAAAGCCCCGGCCCTTTTTACAGCGATGCTTCGGGCAAATTTCTGAAAAACGGTCTGATTCCTGACCCTCTCGACTATCAGCAGGCTTTAGGCAAGGTAGCGGTTTTGGAACTGACGGGGAAAATCGATTTTACCCAAGCCAAATCGTTAATACTCGACCAACTGAATCATCCGCAAGAAAACGCGTAACCCATCAGAACTGCGGTAGATAAAGCGCCTGCCCGTTGTCGTCATGAAAGGTTTGCAGCTGCATCTCCAGCGCTTCCTGCAGAATCAGCGGCTGCAATACCTCTTTGGCTTCGCCCTCGGCGACAACCTGTCCCTGCTTCAACAAGAGAACCCGATCGGCCAGCTGCATGGCCAGAGGCAAATCATGCACCACCATAATCACACCCAGCCCCTGACGACACCATTGGCGTAACATTGCCGCAAAACATTGCTGATGACGCATATCCAAAGCAGCATTCCACTCGTCCATGAACAGCCATCTGCCGCTGAAGTCCATCTCTTCACCCTGCTTTTCGCAGTCCCCCAGAGGCCATATCTGCGCCAGAGCTCGCGCCAGCTGCGCCCGTTTAAACTCCCCTCCGGACAGACTTAAAATCGAGCGATCCAGCAGATTATCTAGATCACAAACTGTAATAATCCGCTGCAGACAGCGCTCGAAACGACCTTCATGCCGATAGGCTTCCAGCAGTTCACTGCTGTACTGAATTTCCAGTCCCAGACTGACGAGCTGGCGGACGGTGAAATCAAACTGCACCCCCTGCTGCTGCTCAACGACCGCTCTTTGTCGCGCAAGCGCCTGCAGACTCAGACTGGAAAGCGGTTCATTCTGCCACACAATATCGCCCGCGCTCGGATCGAGGCTTTTTGCCAGCAGGCTCAGCAAGGTTGATTTACCCGCGCCGTTCTGTCCTAGAATGACATTGATTTGTCCGCTCTGGAATTCGGCATTGATCTCATCAAGCAGTTCCGTTTTCGCGATACGATAAGCAAGGTCCTGACAGACAATCCGTTTCATTGGCGCCATCCTCTGCGCTGTTTAAGCAACATCATCAGAAAAAAAGGCGCACCGATCAGAGCCATCAAAAGCCCGATCGGCAACTCGAGAGGATGCAGCAGGACTCTCGCCAGCCAGTCAGCCAGAACCAGCAGTATTGCTCCGCCCAAGGCACTCAAAGGCAAAACCAGACGATGATCGGAACCGACCCATAAACGGACGATATGCGGCACCACCAGACCGACAAAACCGATAACGCCGACCACCGAGACGGCACTGCTGACCATCAGCGCACTGAAAATCATCACCTGCCATTTAAAACGACCTGTATCGTACCCCATATAACGGGCACTGTTTTCCCCTAGAACAAACGCGTTCATCGCTCGGACCAGACGCCACAGAACCGCTGTACAGAACAGCACGACCGTTGAAACACCCACGACCGACGGCCATGAAAGATTGACCAGCGAGCCCATCAACCAGAAGGTCACCGTCCGTAACTGCACCAGATCCGCGACACTGAGCAGTAGCTGGGTGGCCGCCCCCATGATTGCGTTAACCGCCACCCCGGCCAGCAGCATCAGCGCAATATCGGTCTGACCCGACTTGGTCGCCAACCGGTAAATCAGCAGAGTCGCCAGAAGCCCGCTCGCAAATGCGAAAAAACCGATCTGCCATAATGCGACCTGTTGCCACAGCCAGCCGCCAAGCACCATAATCGCTACCGCACCAAATGCGGAACTGCTGGCGACGCCAATCAACCCCGGCTCGGCCAACGGATTGCGGAAAAGCGCCTGCAAAGCGACACCGGCGACTGCCAGACCGGCTCCGACAATGATTGCCATCAGTACGCGCGGCAAACGGAACTCTTGCAGAATAAACCACTGCTGGCTACTGACTCCTTCCGTCAACAAGCTATTCCAGTTCAGCGAACTGTGTCCCACAAACAGATGTCCGATCACAGCCAGCAGCAGAATCCCGCCCAATATCACCGATCTGCGTGTCGGAAACGCCCCCGCAGAATTTTTCATGCCTGCGCCTCAGTCGCCTGCGCTTTTAATCGCGCCTTTTTCCAGCCCAGATACTGTTCGCTGAGCGTTGCAACCACGGCACCGTTCCAGATCACGATAAACCAGATCAGATAAAGCCAAAGCAGAAACAGCGGCACGGCAGCAAAAGCGCCGTAGACAAGATCATAAGTCGGGAAGAGTTTGACGTAGACTCCAAAACCGACTTTAAGCAATTCCATCTGCAGCATGGCCATAAAACCGCCTAAAAAAGCCGCACGAGTGGAAACCTGGCAAGCGGGAACGAATTTATACAGCAAGGTAAATCCGAGCCAGCTCAAAGCAACCGGAATAATTTTCAAACCGAACAACAGCTTCTCGATAAAAGGCGTGGTATCGCTGACCAAAGGCAATGCCAGAATCGCCGAACTGACCAGCAGGCTCAATCCGAGGAGAATCGGTCCAAACAGGCTGATGCCGAGATAGTGCAGCAAACTGACCCACCAGCGTCTTTTCGCGCCCTCCGGCCAAAGCTGATTGAGTTTTTGATCCACTTTCCACAGCAGCATCACGGTGGTTATAAACATCATAATCAACCCCGGCCATTTCAGATGCGTTGCCTGAAACGAGAACTGCAACAGATAATCCTGAATTACCGGCTGGGAACTGGGCATCAGATTTTTTACGACCTGATCCATCACCAGCGCCTCGAAATCGTAGAAGTAACTCGATACCGAAAACAGTGCCAGCATCACACCCAGCATCGGCACAATACCGATCAGCGAGGTGTACGCCAGAATCGCGACGGCATCGGAGCCTTTCTGCTGCTGAAAACGCACCGCCGACCTGAACCAGAAACGCCAGTGGGCAATGTTTTTAAACACGGAAAAGGAACTTTTATAATCTGCTTGTCGTGCCGAAGGCATAGTCGGAAGGATCCTTGGAACAGTTTTTAGACATTTGCGCCTATAATAACGCCGCTGGAGCTTTTTTTCTTGCTCTGCGTGCCATTGAAGGCAAAAACAGAGACAACTTTTTCAAACGGAAAATCAACGGGGAAATAGAGTGGGTGTAAAACAGTGGCAATTCTGGATAGACCGCGGCGGAACCTTTACCGACATCGTCGCTCAAGCTCCTGACGGCAAGCTGCACACCCATAAACTGCTTTCGGAAAATCCGGAACGCTACCAGGACGCCGCCATCGCCGGTATCCGCTATTTTCTACAGGTCTCCGAACCGGCACCGATCCCGGTTGAACAAATCGCTTGCGTGAAAATGGGCACAACCGTCGCCACCAACGCTCTGCTGGAACGCAAAGGCGAAGCGGTGGCGCTGGTTACCAACCAGGGATTTGCCGACGCGCTCAAGATCGGCTATCAGAACCGCCCGGACATTTTTGCTCTGGAAGTTCGCACCGCGACGCCCCTGTACCAAAAGAGCATTGAAATTCCCGGGCGAATGAACGCCGACGGTAAAGAAATCGAAGCACTCGACGAAGCCGTAACCAAAAAGGGGCTACACGCCCTTAAACAGGACGGCTATCAAGCCATTGCGATTGCATTGCTGCACAGCTATCTCAACCCGCAACACGAAAAACAGGTAGCCCAATGGGCGGAAGAGATCGGTTTCACTCAGATATCCACATCGGCGGATACATCGGCACTGATCAAATATATCGCGCGCGGGCGCACAGCGGTCGTTGACGCCTATCTTAGCCCGATTTTGCACCGCTATGTACGTCAGGTTGCCGCTCAACTGCCCGGAGTGGATCTGCAGTTTATGCAATCACACGGCGGTCTGTGTCAGGCGGAGCGTTTCCAGGGAAAAGACGCCATTCTATCCGGCCCTGCCGGCGGCATTGTCGGCGCAGTGAAAACCGCGAAAATGGCCGGTTTTGATGAAATCATCGGTTTCGATATGGGCGGCACCTCGACCGATGTCTCGCACTATGCTGGGGAGTTGCAACGCAACTTCGAAACCGAGGTCGCCGGCGCGCAAATGCGCGTGCCCATGCTCGACATCCACACGGTCGCGGCCGGAGGCGGATCGATTATTCACGCCCACCACGGCGAGTTACGAGTCGGCCCGGAATCTGCCGGTGCCAATCCGGGACCGGCAGCATACCGACGCGGCGGCCCTCTCAGCGTGACCGACGCCAATCTCCTTCTCGGCCGCATTCAAAGCCAACATTTCCCGGCCGTTTTCGGAGCCGACGGTACACAGCCATTGGATAGAGAGATCGTCGCGCAGAAATTTTCCGACCTGGGCCAAGCGCTGAACATGACGCCCGAATCACTCGCCGAAGGCGCTTTGCAGATCGCCGTCGAGACCATGGCGAATGCGGTACAGACGATTTCCACCCAACGCGGCTATGACCTGAAAGACTACACCATGGTCAGTTTCGGCGGTGCCGGAGGACAACATGCCTGCGCCGTCGCCGAAAAACTGGGGATTGCCCAGGTTTTACTGCACCCCTACTCGGGCGTTCTCTCTGCTTACGGTATGGGACTGGCGCAGAATTCGGTGCTGATTACACGCTCTCATCAGCAGTCTCTTGAGCACCTCGACAAACTGCAAAGCAGTCTGGAATCACAGAGAGCCGAAGCCAGAGAAGAGCTTGAACAACAAGGTGCGCAATTCGCCGAAGACAAGATCACACTGCATCTTAACTATCAGGGCAGTGACACTACTTTGGATGTCCACTGGCGGGAAAAGGCCGGCGCTGACGACTATCGGCACGCCTTTGAAGTTCAGCATCAGCGTCAGTTCGGTTTTCGCCTGGATGCAGACATTCATATCCATAGCATCAGCGTTGAGGCTTTGAGCACGGCCCATCAGGCCCGTAAACTGGCGCCAGCCGAGCAGGAAGCCGCCAAAGCGGAAGAACAGGTGCAAACCTACCATCATGGCCAATGGCACGATACGCTGGTTTTTCAACGCGACCGGCTCGCTTTGCAGCAGATCTTACAGGGACCGGCGCTGATTCTGGAACCAACCGGTACCATCTATCTACAGCAAGGATGGCAGGCGAAACTGCTGCAAGACGGACAGCTGCTTCTGGAAAAATATCTGCCGCAAGATGTTGCACGCGAAACTGCACCAGGCAGCGGTTCGCTGGATATCAACACCGAGATCGATCCGGTCAAACTCGGACTTTACAATCACCGTTTTATGGCCATTGCCGAACAGATGGGGGCGGTTCTGGCAAAGACCGCACACTCGGTCAATATTAAGGAACGTCTGGATTTCAGCTGCGCACTCTTCGACAGTCACGGCCAGTTGATCGCCAACGCCCCGCATGTTCCGGTTCACCTTGGTTCGATGGGCGAATCGGTTAAAACCGTCATTCAGCGGCATGCCGAACAGCTTCAGGAAGGCGACTGCTTCGCCCTGAACAACCCTTACGCGGGCGGAACCCACTTGCCGGATATAACCCTGATCTCGCCGGTATTTATTGACGGAATCTGTCGTTTTTATGTCGCATCACGCGGGCATCATGCCGATGTCGGCGGCCTGACCCCCGGTTCTATGCCGGCTGACAGCCGTCATATTGAAGAAGAAGGCGTTCTGCTTGACTGCGTGCAGGTTGTTAAGGCGGGTGAACTGCAGTCCCTGATCATTCACAAAGCGTTTAGCCAAGCACGCTATCCGGCGCGTAATCTGACCCAGAACCTGCACGACCTGCAGGCGCAAATTGCCGCTAATCAGACCGGAATAAGCGGTTTGCAGAAACTCTGCGCCAAAACCGGCGTGGCCGAGGTCAGTGCTTATATGGCGTTTGTTCTGCAACATTCTGAACAGGCGGTCAAAGCATTGCTTGCGCAATTAAACAACGGACACTTCTGTTACGATACCGACCAGCAAACACAAATTTGCGTGCGCATCGATATTGATCGCCGCGCCGGTAAAGCCCGTATTGACTTTAGCGGGAGCAGCGCGCAACAGAACAACAATTTCAATGCCCCCTATGCTATTACCCGCGCAGCAACTCTGTATGTCCTGCGCACCTTGATCGATCAGCCTATTGCGCTGAACGACGGTTTTCTTCGCCCTATCGAACTGGTTGTTCCGCCGAACTCGATGCTCAATCCGAGCTATCCGGCGGCGGTAGTCGCGGGCAATGTCGAAACCTCGCAAGTGGTAACGGATGCACTCTACGGCGCCTTGAAAATTCAGGCCGCCTCACAGGGAACCATGAACAATCTGACTTTCGGTGACGAAACCTGGCAGTATTATGAGACGCTGTGCGGAGGAACCGGCGCCGGAAAGCATTATCACGGTGAAGACGCCGTTCACAGCCATATGACCAACTCTCGCCTGACCGATCCGGAGATTTTCGAGCTGCGCTATCCGGTTCGTTTAAAACGTTTTGCGATTCGCCACAACAGCGGCGGAGAAGGTCGTTTTAACGGTGGTAACGGCTGTGAAAGGCACATCGAATTTCTGAAACCGATGACCGTCTCGGTGCTGAGCAATCACCGCACCGTCGCACCTTACGGTTTGGACGGCGGCGCTCCGGGAAAAACCGGACAACAGGGCTATCTGGCGAGAGAGAGTGACCATGTCGAATGGCTGAAGAGTACCTTTACACAAACCTTCAACCCCGGCGATCAGCTATGGATGCACACACCGGGCGGCGGCGGTTACGGTAAAAAGTAGAACAACAAGAAACGTTTCCTTGTATCGAATTCAAACAGGGAAACGGCTGCGGTTAATGCTTCGCTTACTGTAATCGATCCCGGAAAATTCGGCGAAATCCTGCAGACTCCTTTCGCTTCCCAAACCGAAAGCACCCAACGGCTTACCGTAATACAGCAGATCGGCCATTCTTTGCCGCGCCAAATCCTTTAACTCATACCAGCGGTAATCTCTCTGTGAATCCCATTTCTCGTGCCAATGATGCGAATCGTAAGCATTGTCCGGCATCTTATAAAGGTGATACAGAGGAATATGCGGCGGGTGAAAAATATCCCAGCCACGGGTAAAGGCACGAATTGCTAGGTTTTGCTCTTCGCCATGGAAGTATAAACGCGGGTCGTAGGGCACTTCGTCCACAAAACGTCCCCAGGTGAAGATAAAACCGCCTGCCAGATGAAATCCGCGAACCATTTCGCGCGTCATCAGATGTTCCGCGCGAAAATGCAGAACCGGATCGTCGTCTTTTAGTACTTCCTCCGCCTTTGGTCTTAGCACCAGCACCGTTTCTTCGGAAGGTTTGGACTTGATTACCGGTTGAGTGCCTTCGAACTCGAAGGCATAAGGATAGGTTGACAGAATCGGCTTGGACGACAGGCGATCAAGCGCATGAAACTGCTCGATTAAAACCGAATCCCAGCCCTGTTCGAAATAGGTATGTGAATCGATCTGCAGTAAATAGGTTTCATTCTGGTAAAGCGAAAAAACCAGTGACCGAGCCCAGGAAACACCTCGACTTTGCACCGGATCGATATGCACATAGCGGATCTGTTTCTGGAACTTGAAACGGCGGATAATATCACTGCGGCTTTGCGGGTGTTGATCAACCACGCCGAATACCAAGCGTTCCGGTTGATCCGCCTTGGCATAGGCCTGAGCCAGAGTAAACAGCAAAACCGGGTCGACATAAGATGCCAGAGACACAAAAATCTTATCCATTCCCGTGACCCTGTTTACGCTCTAACCAATCCGGCCTCGACAGTTTGCCGTACATCCGCCCCCTGCAGTTTCTGCAGAAGATGCAAAGCAAAATCCATTGCTGTCCCCGGGCCTCTGGAGGTAATAACCTGACCGTCTTCCACGACGGCCTCGTTCGAAAACTGCATGTCATGCGCAGGCTGTTTTTCAATTACCCCCGGATAGCTGGTGGCCTGCTTGCCATCCAGCAAGCCAGCAGAAACCAGAACCTTCGGCGCCGCACAGATTGCGGCCGCCAAACCGCCCATTGCGACCGTACTTTTGAGTTTTGCAATAATCCGAGAATCCGCCTGCAGATAATCCGCACCTGGCAAACCACCGGGTAGAACGATCAAATCATAATGATCATCGATCACTTCATCCAGCGTGCTCTGGGCAACTAATTGCACACCGCGACTTGCGGTGATGGTGGTATTGTCGTCCAGACTAGCGGTCACGACCTCTACGCCGCCGCGCACTAGAATATCGATAATGGTAACCGCTTCGAGCTCTTCACACCCTTGTGCCAAAGGAACCAGTACTTTGCTCATTTTTCACACCCCTATGCCGTTTTTTCATCCTGACAAATAAAAAAGCCACCGTCACATTCGTTCGGGTGGCTTTATTTCGCTCATACGCGCTGCTTATTTAAGCTGCTGGGCCAGAATCATGGTTCTGACAATACGCATGGCCTCGCTCAATTCAAAGTCTTTATCCAGCAGCGCTTCCGTTTCCTTGGAAACTCTTTCCTGCTCGGTCAGTTCTTCTTCCTCTTTATCGCCATTGCCGTTAGACAGGTGCCCGGAAAGATCCTTCTCTTTGATATTACCGATCTTGGACTTTTCGACCTTCTCGACTTTCAGCAGATCAATCTTCACATCCGGCTGAATCCCTTCGGCCTGAATCGAACGTCCCGACGGCGTAAAATAACGGGCCGTGGTAATTTTCATCGCCGCACCGTTATTCAGCTGCATCAGCGTCTGCACCGACCCTTTACCAAAGGTATCGCGACCGGCAATAATCGCGCGTTTCTGGTCCTGAAGCGCTCCGGAAACGATTTCGGAAGCCGAAGCCGAACCTTCATTCACCAGCACGACAATCGGCTTACCTTTCATAAGATCTCCACCCTCGGCTTCGAAACGCATCTGCGAATTGCGAATACGTCCTTCGGTGTACACAATCAGTCCGTCGTCAAGGAAAGCGTCGGAAACTTCAACCGCAGCGGTCAGAACACCGCCCGGGTTGTTACGCAGATCCAACACCAGACCCGATAAAGGCTTGCCGTTCTCTTTTTCCAAAGTTGAAATCGCTTTACTCAGATCCTGACCGGTACGCACCTGGAACTGGCTGATACGGACATAACCGATATCGTCTTTAAGCATACGCTGCTTAACGCTTTTCACCTTGATGATAGCGCGCGTCAATTCGACCGTAAAAGGCGCATCAACACCATCTCGCACGACGGTCAATTCGATTTTGGTTCCGGGCTTACCGCGCATAATCTTGACCGCTTCGCTCAAGGTTTTGCCTTTAACCGGTTCTGAACCGAGCTTGATAATCAAGTCGCCGGCTTTCATACCCGCTTTCTCGGCAGGAGTATCGTCGATCGGAGAGATGACCTTCACAAAGCCATCTTCCATCCCGACTTCCATCCCTAAGCCGCCAAACTCGCCTCGCGTATGCTCTTCCATCTCCTTGGCATCGACCGGAGGCAGATAAGCCGAATGCGGATCCAGACTGGAAAGCATGCCGCTGATTGCGCCTTCAAGCAATTTTTTATCGTCAACCTGATCAACATAATCCGTGGAGATTCTTTCATAGACTTCAACAAAAGCGCGCAGCTCCTGCAAAGGAATGGAATTGGTCTGTTGAACAGTCGTTTCGTCGCGATCCGCCCACACAGTGGTTCCGACAGCAATCATAGCCCCAAAGATTACGCCGGTTCCGACCCACATGACTTGTTTTATTTTCGATATAGCCACAAGGCTCTCCAATTAGATAAATCTTCACAATAATCTAGCATTTATAATGTTTTAAACCACAGGATTCAAGTTTGTTCGCCATTTTTCCACAAAAAAATATTAGCAACTCATAAAATATCCTTGAGGTGACTTATTCAGGTAAGTTCTATAGAATTTACATAAATTTTCAGTAATATCGTTATATAGTGAATTGATCAGAATGAGTGAAGAAAACGTCCCATTTGAAATGAAAGAAGACAATATCAATAAAGCCTCTAAAGCATTAAAAGCGATGGGGCATCCTCTTAGGCTGAAAATTCTTTGTGTTATCGGACAAAACGAATTGCCTGTAATGGAAATTGTCAAGCAAGTGGGTACAACTCAAAGTAACATTTCCCAACACATCGATATTCTGCGTGAAAAAGAGATTATCACCTCCCGCCGGGAAGGCAGCAAAATCCTTTGCCGAGTCCGCGATCATAACATTCTCACTCTAATGAGTGCGATGCAGCAGACTTTCTGCCCGACCGAAAGCTAATATAATTCTGCTCTCGGTTCAAAGCGAAAGGCAACGTCAGCCTAACGCTTAAACGCCCATTTTCTACAAATGTTTATCATACCGTGGAAGCATTAAGCACCGTTCAGATTCATACGCAGATCAAACTGCGCTCTTGCCGCCTGAAGCTGGTCGGATCTCTGCGCTAAATTAGCGGCCTCAACCGGAGTTGACCGATTCTCCATCTGCGCCGTTTCAGCCTTAGGAAGAATAGTAGTCGCCGTTTCCATACGAGAATCACTGTCAGAATCCTGCATGGAATCGGCTTCCCTTATCTCAGAAGATTCAGCTGTATCGCCATAACTCTCTGTCGTTTGCCGAGCCATTTCCGCGCGTGCCTGCATCATCATCTGTGAAGCTGCAGATGCAACCCGCATATCTTGCGCAGAAGGTTCGGCTGGCGCCAAGGCAGCATTTTGTATCACTATCGCTTTTTGCAGAGTCGCTTCCGGATTATTGGCCACGGCCGAAGTATCTATGCCAACTTCTCCACCAATAGCATAGCGTTTACCATCCGGACCTGTCTGATAGGTAAAACTCATTCCCCGTGCATAGGCTCCGGCAACACTTAAGTGTGCCATTTCATGCGCCCGCACTTCCCTATCACGAGATTTCAGCTGACTGATCACCTGTTCGACTTGCTGCTGACTGAGTCGCTGCTCTTGGGTCTCTTGAGGTGCCTGATTGCCGGAAACAGTCTGCTGCGGCTGATCGGAAACGGTTTCCCGATCCGGCACTCGCTGCGAAGGCTGAGATTTTAGGTTCTGTTCTGCGGCAGAATTCGTTTTCGAAGACAGCAAGTCCGCAGCACTTTCCTGAGGCAGCACTTTACCCTGTCCGGTAAAAGCCGAACTTAAAGGTATCAAAGTTGCAGGTTGTGATGAGACAGTGCTGAATGAAATCGCCATCGTTTTACAAAACCGTTAAAAATCACAGTCGATAAATTGATTATAATAAAAACGGTTGGACTTGATAAATAAAAGTCACTTACGAATCATAGACTTAGTTTTTCGGAGGTCTATTATGGCGATTTCTACAGACGGATCAGTGAATGCGTTGCAGATGCAACCGGCTTATGGTCAGCAGCAGGCGCAAGTCGGCATGCTGAAAAAATCCATTGACCTGCAAAGCCAGGCAGCAATGATGCTAATCAACAGCATTCCGCAAGTTTCACAAGTTTCCAGCAATCCGACACCGCAGGGAAATCTGGGACAGAATATCGACGTCAAAGCTTGAGTGGCTCGAGCAAGAAAACGACAAAACCGATCAGTCTTACATAAAACTGACCGGTTTTTCTCGCAACGCCTGCCTTACTCGACCGTTACCGATTTAGCCAGATTACGCGGCTGATCGACGTCGGTACCCTTTATCAGGGCAACATGATAGCTCAATAATTGCAGCGGGATATTGAAGGTGATCGGCGCGGTAATCCGTCCGACATTAGTGGTCGCCTTAACGACATGAAAATTATCATTATCACTGCTGACACAAGAACCTTCGTCTTCAAAAACAATCATCTGACCGCCACGCGCCTTAACTTCCTGAAGATTGGATTTCAATTTCTCCAGTAACTCGTCCTTCGGAGCGATGGCAACCACAGGAATCTGCTCGTCGATCAACGCCAGAGGACCGTGTTTCAACTCGCCCGCCGGATAGGCTTCAGCATGAATATAGCTAATCTCTTTAAGCTTGAGCGCCCCTTCCATGGCAATCGGGAACATGGTTCCTCGCCCGAGGAAAAGAGCGCTGGTTTTATCCGCAAAGGAGAGCGCGATCTCTTTGATCGTCTCTTCATGCTTAAGCGCATTCTGAATCAGCGTCGGAAGCTTTTGCAGCCCATGAACAATGGTTTTTTCGCGTTGTTCCGTCAAACGCTTCTGTACCTGACCGATAGCGGTCATTAACAGGGCAAGCGCAACCAATTGAGTGGTAAACGCCTTGGTCGATGCCACACCGATTTCCGGACCGGCGTGCGTCAGGAATACCAGATTCGACTCACGCGTCAAACTTGATTCCGGCGCATTACAGATTGTCAGGGAAGCGATTCCCGGAAATTGCTGTTTGGCTTCTCGTAAAGCCGCCAGAGTATCGGCCGTTTCGCCGGACTGACTGATGGTAACCAGCAAGGTTTTATTGCGAATCACCGGGTGGCGATAGCGGAATTCGCTGGCAACCTCGACCGAGCAAGGCAATCCGATGATGTCCTCAAACCAGTATCTCGCCACCATTCCGGCATGGTAGCTGGTACCGCAGGCAATGATTTGAATATTCTCAATCTCGGAAAAAATGCTTTCCGCGCGATGACCGAATGCGGAAACCAGAACCGAAGAATCCGTTATACGCCCCTGCAAAGTATCGACAACCGCCTGCGGCTGCTCGAAAATCTCTTTGTGCATATAGTGTCGGTGCTCGCCAAGCTCGACAGAGTGGCTGCTTAAAGTGGAGGTTACAATCGAACGCTCAACCGGCTCGCCGTCTTTATCGAAAATCTGCAACTGATCGCGGCGGATGCTGGCGACATCTCCTTCATCCAGGAAAATAAATTGCTGCGTCACCGGCAGGAGTGCAGAGACATCCGAGGCGATAAAGAATTCACCGATACCGACGCCGATCACCAAAGGGCTGCCGTAACGGGTCGCCACTAACAGATCCGGCTCATCCAGCGCAATCACACCCAAAGCATAAGCACCTTCCAGATGTTCCACAGTGGCTTGCACGGCCTTCAGCAAGTCGCCGTCAGCTTTATCTAATTCGGAGTCCAGACAGTGGGCAACTACTTCAGTATCGGTTTCAGAGGTAAAGCGATAGCCCTGCTCAATCTGTTTTTCTTTCAGCTCGGCAAAATTTTCAATAATGCCGTTATGCACTACGGCAACGCGATTGTTACAGATATGCGGGTGTGCATTCTGCTCGGCCGGAATTCCATGGGTTGCCCAACGGGTATGCGCAATGCCAATTTGTCCTTGAAACGGGTGTTCCGAGCGTTCGATCTTATCATTTAACTGTCGAATCTTACCAATTGAGCGCACTCGCTCGATTTCTCCCTCTGAACTGATCAAGGCAATACCGGACGAGTCATAGCCACGATATTCAAGACGACGTAAACCCTCAAGTAGAATTGGAGTCAGATTCCTTTCCGTGACTCCCCCAACAATTCCGCACATAGTTATTTTTCTCGTATCAAAATTTACCGCTTATAGTAGCATTTTGCGGCCTAAAGCCCCAACCAAAACCTAGTTATAAGGTCAAAGATAATTACTGTTCAACCGACCACTTAAAAAAGAGAGACGAATAAACTAAAAAAGCAAAGCCGATTCATATCAGCTCTGCTTTTTTAAGGGGAATCTTACAGCAATTCCTAACAGGCAATGTCAACCGACCCGGTATCGATCGGCGTTAACCCCCAAATCTCGTCGTTATACTGCTGCATGGTACGATCGGTCGAAAAGATACCGCTGCGCGCGGTATTAACGATACTTTTACGCACCCAGCTTTCGCGATCCTGATAGGCGTGCGCCGCCTGCTCCTGAACGGAAATATAACTTTGGAAATCCGCCAAGGTCATCCACGGGTCTTGTGAAGATTTCATCGAACGGATAATCGGATCGAAAATCCTCGGCTCAAACTGATTGAAATGTCCGGATTCGAGCAGTCCCATCACCGCCTGCAGATCGTTGCTCTGATCGATAAAGATCTGCGGGTTGTAATAACGGCGCAGTTCTTCCACTTCCGGGGTTTTCAAACCGAAAAGGAAAAAGTTTTCTTCACCAACCGTATCCAGAATCTCGACATTGGCTCCATCCAAAGTACCGATGGTTAAAGCGCCGTTCATCATAAACTTCATATTGCCGGTACCGGAAGCCTCTTTACCCGCTGTCGAAATCTGCTCGGAGAGATCCGTCCCCGGACAGATGACCTCCATCGCCGAGACTCGGTAATTCGGAAAGAAGGCCACCTTAAGTTTATCGCCGACATCCGGGTCCCTATTGACCACATCGGCGACATTATTTATCAGCTTGATAATCAACTTCGCCATGGCATAACCCGGCGCCGCCTTACCGCCGAAAAGCACCGCTCGATTGGTCCAGTTATCGATTTGGCCACGTTTAATGCGTGAGTACAGATGAATGACATGCAACACATTCAGCAATTGGCGCTTATATTCATGAATACGTTTGACCTGAACATCGAACATCGACTCCAGAGGCAGATTTACACCGGTTTCTTCAAAAACCAGATCCGCCAGGCGCTTTTTGTTCTTCTGCTTTACCTCATGCCAGCGTTTACGGAACATTGCATCCTCGGCCAAAGGCTCAATCTGATGCAAATCCTCCAGGTGTGTAATCCAATTTTCGCCGATATGTTCTTTCAACAGAGAGCGCATATCCGGGTTACATCCCGCCAACCAGCGACGCTGGGTTACGCCATTGGTTTTATTATTGAACTTCTCCGGCCAGAGCTGGTAGAAATCATTAAACAGCCCTTCTTTAAGAAGATTGGAATGCAATTCCGCCACGCCGTTGACCGAGTGGCTGCCGACAATCGCCAAATAAGCCATAGAAATATTATCATTCTCGTCGACAATCGACATTCGACGCTGTCGTTCCGTATCCGCCGGCCACTTCATAGCGACTTCGGTCAGAAAACGACGATTGATCTCGTAAATGATATCCAGAGGTCGAGGTAATAACCTCTGGAACAGTTCCCTAGGCCATTTTTCGAGTGCTTCAGGCAACAACGTATGGTTGGTATAAGCCATAGTCTGCGTCGTAATGCTCCACGCTTCGTCCCATCCCATACGTTCCTTGTCGACCAGAAGTCGCATAAGTTCGACTACCGCCAAGCTAGGATGCGTATCATTCAACTGGAAAGCGTTATATTCTGCAAAATCGCTGAAATCGGAACCGTATTTTTCCGTCCATTGCGTCAGTACATCCTGAAGGGAGGCGGACACCAGAAAATACTGCTGTTTAAGGCGCAACTCCTTACCGTTTTCACTCGAGTCGTTCGGGTACAAGACCTTGGTAATATTCTCCGCTTCCGATTTTTTCGCAACCGCTTCGTGATAAGAGCCGGCATTAAATTCGGACAGGTCAAAACCTTCCTTAGCCATCGCCCACCATAGTCGCAAAGTATTGACCGTCTCGTTTTTGAAACCGGGAATAGGGACATCATACGGAATCGCCAATACCACATCGGCATGTTCCCAGTGCGCAATCAGATTGCCGGAAACCGGATCAATATACTCACGCGACTCCCCGCCGAACTTGACCACTTGCGTATATTCCGCCCGCTGAATTTCCCATGGATGCGGGCCAAATCCCAACCAGTGATCCGGCTGTTCGACCTGATAGCCGTTCTGAATTATTTGCCGGAACATCCCGTATTCATAACGAAGACCATATCCCATTACCGGAAGCTTCAGTGTCGCACAACTGTCCATAAAACAGGCGGCCAGACGCCCCAGACCGCCGTTTCCCAAGCCAGCATCGCGTTCGGTATGTTCAATCTCTTCAAAATCCAGACCGAGATCGTAAATCGCTTTTTCGGTCGCGTTCTCGATACCTAAATTCAATAGATTATTCGTCAGTGAACGGCCGATCAAAAACTCCATTGAAAGGTAGTAAGCCTTTTTGAGTTTTCCGTTATGATTGTAGGCAGCCCAGGTTCGCTTCCAATGCGTCATCAAGCGATCACGCGTTGCATAGGAAAGCGCTTTGAAAAGATAGTAATCCTCGGAGGTCAGCTGCCTTCCCAACGTATGACACAAATATTTCAAAAAATCCGCTTCGATCGCGTCTTTGTTCATACCGATATTAGGCAGCATATCGCTGATCACTTCCAGCCTTTTGGCTTCTATTTCCGTAGGCATCAGAGTATCTCCTTATAAAGGGATTCATACTGTTTGGCGCTTTCTTTCCAGTCGAACGTCTGTAGCATCCCCTGCTTTTGAATCTGTTGCCAGCGACGCTTTTTATTGGTAAACAGATAAAGCGCATGCAGAATCGTCGAAAGAAGTGCATGTCGGTTAGGCTCATAAAAGACGAAACCGGTCGCTTCCCCCGATTTCAATGCATCCTCGTTCGCATTCACCACGGTATCGGCAAGCCCTCCGGTATGATGGACAATCGGAGGCGTTCCATAAGCCAGACTGTACATCTGATTCAAACCACAAGGTTCGAAACGCGATGGCATCAGGAACATGTCCGTCCCGGCCTCAACCAGGTGCGCCAATTCTTCCGAATAACCGATATGGCACCAGACTCTTTTCGGGAAATCCCGTGAAATGCGGCATAACTCGGCTTCGAAATGTTTATCACCTGAACCGATAAACGCAAAATTGGCATCGGTTGTAGCCAGAATTTCCGGCAGCACAGACAGCACTAGATCAATACCTTTCTGCGCCACCAGACGACCGACGAAACCGATTAAAGGTCTGTCCAGCCATTCGTCAAAACGGTTTTCATCCGGCAATGATTGATCCGGGTGCAGAGCGCAAAACGTTTTTAGAAGCTCCGCTTTGTTTTTTCTTTTGGCACTGGTGCGCCCTTTCTTCTCGGAATAACGGTAAGGAATCAATGGATCACTGTGCGGGTTCCAGACATGCTCGTCAATCCCGTTAAGAATACCGATCAGTCGGCCTTGCCCGGCTCTTTCCTGAAGAATTCCCTCAAATCCGTACGCGTATTCATAGGTACAGATCTGCCGCGCGTAGGTCGGGCTGACCGTAGTAATCCAATCGGCATAAGCAACACCGGCTTTCAGCATCGAAAAATGCCCCCAAAACTCAACGCCATGCATTGACCACAGATTATTAGGCAACCCCAGTCCATCAAACAATTGTTTCGGAAAATTGCCCGGGTAAGCCATATTGTGGATCGTAAAAATCGTTTTTGGACGATGGATTTCGACACTCAGTAAGCCGGCGGCCAGACCTGTCTGCCAATCGTTCAGGTGCACCACATCCGCCGCCCACTTAAGGTTACAACGATCCATTGCCAGCTCGGTAATCACCTTGGAAAAAACACCGAAGCGCTCACCATTATCCCACCAGTCCGTTCCGTCCTCGGCTAAATAAGGGTTCCCGGCACGCCCGAAAAGCGCGGGAATATCCACCAGCCAGACCGGAACCTCTATCGAATCAAAAGCACCCGCCTTTAATTGCAGAATACGAACATCCAGCTGTTTGCCACACCCACCGATCTTAAAACTGGCAACCTGACGATAGGACTTATCCGGGAGCTTCTCCATCACATCGTGATAGGCGGGAAGCACCATACGAACCTGATGTTTAAGCTTTTTCAAGGCATTCGGCAAACTGCCGCTGACATCTGCCAGACCGCCGGTTTTAATTAAAGGATGCGCTTCCGAAGTGGCAAATAAAATTTTCATAATGGCTGTTCAAATCCGTTTTCTCAATCTTTTCTTTTTAAGACCAATACACCCAAAGGCGGCAGGGTTAAGTCCAGATGGAATGGCTGATTCATCCAATCACCCTCCTGTGCCGGAAGGTGGCCGCCATTGCCGAGATTACCGCCCCCGAAACATTCCGCATCCGAATTGATCAATTCCAGATACTCGCCCGCCTCCGGAACACCGATACGATAGTTTTCTCGTGGAACCGGCGTAAAATTGAAAAGGCAGATCACAGTCTCGTCATCACTGTGACGCATAAAACTCAAAACCGACTGCTGATAGTCATGACAATCAATCCAACTGAAACCATCGCCTTCAAAATCTCTCTGGTGCAAGGCGCTATGATCCTTATACAGGCGGTTCATTTCTCTGCTAAACAACTGAACGCCCCGGTTTAAAGGATGATCACACAAGTACCAATCCAGAGCATGCGACTCGGACCATTCTCCCCATTGTGCAAACTCCGATCCCATAAAGAGCAACTTTTTACCCGGATGCAGCATCTGATAACCTAGAAGCAGGCGTACATTGGCGGCTTTCTGCCAGTCATCTCCCGGCATTTTACCGATCAGCGAGCCTTTCAAATGCACCACTTCATCATGCGACAGCGGGAGAATAAAGTTTTCCGAATAGGCATACATCTGACTGAATGTCAGTTCACTGTGGTGGTACGAGCGGAAAACCGGCTCTTTTTCTATATAGGAAAGCGTATCGTTCATCCATCCCATATTCCATTTCATCGAGAACCCGAGTCCGCCCATCCAGGTCGGACGCGACACCATTGGCCAGGAAGTCGACTCCTCGGCCATAACCAATACGCCCGGAGCCTGAGCATGGACTTCGGCATTCATCGTCTGCAAAAATTCGATGGCGTCTAGATTCTCCCGACCGCCATATTTATTCGGCAACCAGTCACCGTCATTTCGCGAATAGTCCAGATAGAGCATGGACGCCACCGCATCCACCCGCAGACCATCGATATGCAACTCTTTAACCCAATAGAGCGCATTGGCAATCAGGAAATTTCGGACTTCGTTGCGTCCGAAGTTGAAAATATAGGTGCCCCAATCCTGATGCTCGCCCATACGGGGATCTTCATGCTCATACAACGCGGACCCGTCAAAACGCCCCAAGGCAAAACTGTCTTTCGGAAAGTGTGCCGGAACCCAATCGAGGAACACGCCAATCTGATTCTGGTGGCAGTGATCGACAAAATAGCGGAAATCGTCCGGTGTTCCGAAACGGCTTGTCGGAGCGAAATAGCCGGTCGTCTGATAACCCCAGGACTGGTCAAGCGGATGTTCGGAAACAGGCAAGAGTTCAATATGCGTGTAACCCATCCATTGCACGTATTCGACCAGACGATGCGCAATCTCCCGATAATTGAGAAAATTCCCGTCTTCGTCTTTTTGCCAGGAACCCAAATGCACTTCATAAATATTGATCGGCGCCTTATGCCAGTCGAAATGCCCACGTGCTTGCATCCAACTCTGGTCTTGCCAGCGATAATCCGATTCGGCAATTCGGCAGGCAGTCGCAGGGCGAATCTCCATCGATTGGGCATAAGGATCCGTTTTGACCATCACCTGACCGCTATCGCGGTTACGGATCTCAAACTTATACAAATCGCCCAGCTGCAAGCGCGGAATAAAGATTTCCCAGACACCGGAACCGCCCAAGACTCTCATTGAATGGCGCAAGCCATGCCAGCCGTTAAAGTCACCAACGACCGAAACACGTTCGGCCGAAGGGGCCCAAACAGCGAAACGCACACCGGGTATGCCGTCGACTTCCATAACCCGGGCGCCGAGAACTTCATACAGGTGCCAGTGACGACCTTCGGAAAACAGGTGTAGATCAAGCTCTCCAATCTGCGGTAAAAAGGTATAAGGGGATTCCGCCTTATGCCATTCGCCGTTGCCTTCACACCATTGAACCTCGTAATGCTGCGGCAGCTGACGGAACTGCTCCTCGTCCAACAGGGCATAAAACAGGTCGCTGTCCGGATAGCGCAGCAGATCGATAAAATCCTCTTGCCGCAGTTTCACCCTTGCTCTTTCCGCCGTCGGCAACCATTCGCAAATGACCCACTGTTGCGCAGAACCAGCTTGTACGGCATGAATCTTGTGAACCCCCAGAAAATCGTAAGGATCATGATGGCGCCCTTGTTCAAGACGATTAATATGATCTTTTACTTCTGGAATAAGACGGTCCATCGGTTCGGCAGCCTGAAAGCTATTTGGCATAATTTTTCCTTAAATCGAACTTTATTACCGCGAAATGATTAAAGCACTTTCGCGATCTGTTTTTATTATCACGCACTGTCACCGCGAGCGGTCAAGACAACTAAAGCAGCAATTTCCTTAGCCGTTTCTTTCGAAAGCTGAGACCAATCGAACTGCCAGCGCCAATTCCCCTCGGCGACGCCTGGAACATTCATCCGGTGTTGCGAATCCAGCATCAGAAAATCCTGCATCGGCACAATGACTCTTTGAGCGACTGAAGCAAAAGCGGCAACGATTAACGGCCATGGCATAGCGTTTTCAAAGCCAGATTCCTCCAAAAGCGATCCACAATGTTCTTCAAGCTGCTGCCATACCCAAGCCTTACCACCCTCATCGAGTGCTTCAAACCAGCCAATGGTCGTATCGTTGTCGTGTGTCCCGGTATAAGCCACCGAATTGACAACCTGCTCATCCAACGCATGCGGATTATCGGGCAAGCCGTTAAAACCGAACTGCAATACCGACATGCCCGGCAGATCGAATTTCTCCTTGAGTTCAACCACCTCTTCGGTGATAACCCCAAGGTCTTCCGCTATTAACGGTAAATGCGGAAACTCTTGCTGCAGCTTGTCAAGAAGGGCTTCGCCCGGAACCTCTTTCCAGTGTCCATTAATCGCCGTGTCTTCCTTGGCGTCAATCTGCCAGCACGCCTGAAGACCTCTAAAATGATCAATACGCAAAAGATCAAACTGTCGCAGGGCATGCTCGATACGTCTTATCCACCAGGTAAAGCCGTCTTTGCGCATCGCATCCCAGTCATAATGCGGATTCCCCCAACGCTGGCCGGTCTCGGAAAAATAATCCGGTGGCACTCCGGCGACCACCTTCGGCATCAGGGACTCATCCAATAGAAATTCTTCGGTATTCGACCAGACATCCGCGCTGTCCAGAGCAACAAAAATCGGCATATCGCCAAACAGCTGAATGCCTCTCTGGTTGGCATCACGCTTGAGTTTCTGCCATAAATAATCCAGTACGCACTGCTGTTTCTTTAGTTGCTCGATTCGCTCCTGATGCTGGCGGCTAAAACGTTTCAAACTCTCTGGATCGCGTCGCTTGAGTCCGTCTGGCCAGTTCACCCAACTGACGCCCTGCAATTGCTCACGGATCGTTACAAAAAGCGCATAGTCCTGTAACCAGTGTGGTTCATTCTGCAAAAATTGGGCATAACGCTCGGCGTTGAGGTACTGCATCCAATCGTCCGGCAAAAAAGCCGGATTAAACGCAAAGGCCGACAAGGCCGAATAAGGCGAAAGGTCGGCATGCGGATGATTCAATGGCAATGTCTGCCAGATACTGAGACCGGACTCCTGAATCCAATCCAGAAAACGCCATGCTTCGGAGTTCAATTGACCCGGTTTTTCCGCCGCATTCGGCAAGGAGGTAATATGCAATAAAACGCCGGCTTGGCGTAACGGTGAATCGGACGGCTCTGCTCTATCAATCATTTTTTTCACTGCAACCGCCTCCCGATACTAATTTCGACGCATGGTGCCGGAGTTTTCCATCTCTCCGCCCCCGAAAGAGATCGGAGTCTCCAGATTTACCGGCGGAGGCTCATCCAGAATCTGATACAGTTTGCGCAGGTGAGAACGGAACAACAGATCAAAATCACTGACACTGTCAGCCGGGTTATATCCGCCAAACCACCAGAACCAATCCGAACCTTCACAGATTGCCAGCTGCTCGGTCGCCTGCTTCTGTTGCTGGGCCGTCAACTGACCCGACGCGACTTTCTTATCATACGCCTGTTTCGCCTCAATCAAACGATCCCAGCCAACATTCTTATCCGGATCGCCCATCCAGGTCGAAAAAGAACCATAAACCCAGCTTCCTGCCTGAATTTCCGGCAACGGAATCGGGGTAACGCCCGATTGCAAAGCCTCACTGAAAGTCGTCAACTCCACATGAGAGTGATCAGAAAGTACCGAATATAGCTCAATCAGAAAGTGATAGGCGTTATCCGGGTAATATTCCCAGGCATTTTCACCATCGAGAATGACGCTGACGGTATGCGGCTGCCCGTCTTTACAGACAAAATTAGCGATATTGGTCAGATGATTTGCAAAATCGTTCGCCGCATCTTCAGCGCGCCAGTCTTTGTACTGAAAACCGATCAGATCGGAAAGACCGTCGTCACGGAAAAACAGCGAGCACTCTTTCCCTACCGGACGCATCGGACGGTAAAGTGCTTTTTTACTGTTAAGGTCGTGTTCATTAATGTGCGATTTTTCACAGGAATGGCGCCAAACCCCTTCACCCGAAGCACTCCACTTAATTTTATATTCATCCAGCAAAGCGATCGCGTCATTACTGATCGCGCCCTCA
Organism: Thiomicrorhabdus sp. 6S3-12; assembly: GCF_017571475.1. GTDB lineage: Bacteria > Pseudomonadota > Gammaproteobacteria > Thiomicrospirales > Thiomicrospiraceae > Thiomicrorhabdus. Next base: position 255,288 of record NZ_JAGETW010000001.1, read on the forward strand.
GACAGCCAGACTCCGCCCGGTTTACGACCGAAATAATGTTCGAAGACATCAAGTCCTTTCTTCATATGCCAATGCGCTCTTTCCCGACCGCCCGGATATTGCGGATAGGACGGCATAGGAGCATTCGGCATCGCTTCCAGCAGACTGTCGAAGTCCAGTAACAACGGAACAATCGGATGCCCGTATGGCGTCATCGACAGTTCGACCTGCCCTCTGTCCTGCAAAGCCTTGTAACGGGGAATAATCCCGGAAATGGCATCCGCCATAATCTGCATCAAAAGGCGCTGGTCTTCCGCAGAAAAATTACGTTTTTTGAACATCAGCGTCTGAATACGAGAGTCGTCCTGACGCAAACTTACTCCCATCCATGCGAGGTGGTACCAGACAAGCAGATCTGTAAAAAACTGGCTGTTAAGGTAAGTAATCAATGTCTGGTTCGGCTCATCCAGCAATTTGCTTTCATTCAGCAGATCCACCAGTTCACGGAAAGCGGGGAAAACATTAATAATGGTCGGTGCATGCGCTTTCTGACAGGCTTCCGCAATCGCAATACGCTTTTCGACATCTTCAGGAATCGCCTGTGCGCCGGAGACCCAATTCAACAACGGATCGGACATCAGGCTGCCATCATCCAACCACGTCTGAATCTGCGCCTGATAATCGTCGAGCTGCTCAAGCAGCACCGGAGCGAAATTCACCACCGCCTTCGCGGCAGGCTGCTGCTCAAGGTGCCAGACCATATCGGTATAGTCTTTAAGGGCATGCAGATAAACCCAAGGCAGTCGATAGATGCCATCCTCACCATCGCGATAGTGCGGCTGGTGCATATGCCAGCACAAGACAACTTTAAGTTTATTTTCCTGCATAATGCTTACCTTTTCTTAATATCTGAAAGTCCCTTAGCGAACGACATGCAATCGCTGGCCGAACATGTCCGGGGTCACCAGAACAATACCGGACGCTTCTTCAACATAAAAACGTTCAGCATCCGCTACCGGGTCTTCGCCGATAATGGTTCCCGGAGGAATAACGGTTCCTTTGTCGATCACGGCATTCTGAATACGACAGTTACGCCCGACCTCAACACGCGGCAAAATAACCGAATCCTTGATCAGACTGTAGCTGTGAATATGGCATCCGGTCGAGATAATCGAACGTTTAATGCGCGCACCGGAAACAATACAGCCGCCGGAAACGGATGAGTCGATCGCTTCCCCACGACGCCCTTCATCATCGAAAACGAATTTAGCCGGCGGATACTGAGCTTGGTAAGTCCAGATCGGCCAGTCACGGTTGTAGAGATTCAATTCCGGTTCGACCGAACACAAATCCAGATTCGCCTTCCAGAAAGACTCGATGGTTCCGACATCACGCCAATAAAGCGGCTCTTCTTTTTCATCTACAAACGGATAGGCGCGAACATACTGATCGTCGATGACCGACGGAATAATATCCTTACCGAAATCGCGGCTCGAACTTGGATTATCGCGATCTTCAATCAATTTCTGATACAGGAACTCGGTCGAAAAAATATAAATCCCCATCGAAGCCAACGCCATATCCGGTTTGCCCGGCATCGCTTCCGGATCCGACGGTTTTTCGGTGAATTTAGTAATACGCAGCGTCTCATCAACCGACATGACGCCGAACCCTTTAGCCTCTTCGCGCGGCACTTCGATGCACCCAATCGTTACATCCGCACCGGAATTAGCGTGATCGAGAAGCATTTTGCTGTAATCCATCGAATAGATATGATCGCCACCGAGAACCAGAACATACTCCGGATTATGGCGGCGCATAATATCCAAGTTCTGATACAGAGCATCCGCGGTGCCTTTATACCAGTCTTTATCGATACGCTGTTGCGCCGGAAGCAATTCGACAAACTCTCCGACTTCATAGCGCATAAAACTCCAGGCACGCTGAATATGGCGGATCAGCGAGTGCGACTTGTACTGAGTTAAAACCCCGATCTTGCGGATCCCGGAATTCACGCAATTGGAAAGTACAAAATCGATAATCCGGTATTTCCCGCCAAACGGCACAGCCGGCTTAGCTCGCCAGCGGGTCAACTCTTTCAAGCGGCTTCCTTCTCCTCCAGCCAGAACTAGAGCCAGGGTCTTGCGGGTTAAATCCGAGCTGGTTTTGGTCTCAGTGTAATATTTCATTCAATCTCTATCCTCATCTAGCTATCATCGCTTTAAAGAAACGTTCCATTTTGGTGTCGTGCACCAAAATGCATCGCAAAGGAAACCATTTAAAGCAAAAACATGCCTTGAAATGCCTACAGCAAAAAACAATCCTGATTTATTATTTTCTGTTTAACAGACCAGTTTTTTTAAGGTTTTATGACGTCTCAGTCACCTATTCAATAAACTTTTCAGGTTTCCGGTACGCTTTTAGACATGCATCTTTGGCTAGAATAGCAAAAGGAAAAATACTCGGTCCGGATTCTTTTCCGGAATCCGAGGAATCGTATAAAATCTTGATACTACGCAAATTCACATAATTCAATTTAAAAACGAAATCGATTAAAAACCGCAATAGGTCGCTAACAGATCGCTAATAAATTGCTAGGAAGACGGTAAAACCGACCTTGCATCCGGCTTTCACTTTTAGGCAAGCCGCCCGAGAATATCGGTATAATCTGAACCGTTTAAAAAGCAAACGCGATCTGTATTACGTTTTTCAGCAAGGACGCCACTGTCGATGACCAATCAATACCAAAACATAGCCAAACGAGTTTTCAATATAGAGGCCGAAGCCATTGCCAATCTTAGCCAGCAACTGACCGACGACTTCGATCAGGCGGTAACTGCCATTTTGAAGACCCAAGGCAGAGTGGTTATTTGCGGCATGGGAAAATCGGGACTGATCGGTAAAAAAATCATGGCGACACTGGCCAGCACCGGAACACCGTGCTTCTTCATGCACCCGGGTGAAGCCTTTCACGGCGATCTCGGGATGGTCGCACCGAACGATATTTTTCTGGCCTTGTCCAACTCGGGTGAAACCGAAGAAGTCATTCGCCTGCTGCCTTTCCTGAAGGACAACGGCAATACACTGATCTCGATGACCGGCAGACCGCAATCCACTCTGGCGACCAACTCCGATTACCATCTTAATATCGATGTTCCTCAAGAGGCTTGTCCGCACCAACTTGCACCAACCTCCTCGACTACCGCAACATTGGTGATGGGCGATGCGTTGGCCGTGGCACTGATGGAAGCGCGCGACTTCCAGCCTCATCATTTTGCCCGTTTCCATCCGGGCGGAAGTCTTGGACGCAAACTGCTGACCCGCGTCAAACACGAAATGAGCGCTCAGGTTCCATCCGTGGCTCCGGAAGCCCCGATGAGCGAAGTGATCCACGCAATCAGTCAGGGGCGCTTAGGACTGTGTGTTGTCGGTAACGGTGTAGGCATTATCACCGACGGCGACCTGCGCCGCCATATGGAACAGGATCCTGCAAGCCTGATGCAAAAAACCGCTCAGGATATTATGAGCCGCCAGCCGAAATTCATCTCAGCGGAAGCGCGTCTCTCCGAAGCGGAAGAGGTTATGAACCAACATAAAATTACCGCCCTACTGGTTCGCGAGAAAGAACAGGTTGTCGGCATCATTCAAATCTACGACCTGAAATAAACTTTCGTAGAGTGACATGCGAAATCTGCTCTATCTGCTACTGACCCATCTGGCCCTTCCCGCTGTCGCCTGGATCAGCTGGCGAAAATGCCTTAGAGCAAAAAAAGACAACCCGTTGCTGCCGGACTGTTTTGCTGATAAGTTCGGTTATATCCACCCACAGAAACGGCATGGCATTGTCATTCATGCCGTCTCGCTAGGCGAAACCCGTTCCGTACTCCCTTTAATCAGTGCCTTGCAGGAACAGCATCCCGACCTGCCGATCACCTTAACCAACGGCTCGGTACGCGGCGCAAAGCAATTGGCCGGTACCTTGCCCGAAGGCGTCGAGCACCACTTTCTGCCTCTCGACTATCCGTTTGCGGTCAAACGCTTTCTGCATGCCCTGCAACCCAAACTGGTCGTTGTTGTCGAAACGGAAATCTGGCCAAACCTGATTCGCACCTGCGAAAAACGAAACATCCCGATTGTTCTGGCAAATGCCCGCTTAAAGGCGAGTTCAATGCACTCTTATCGCAAATTCGGCGGCACCTGGCTACAAACCAGATTGCAGGCATTCAAGTGGATTGGCTGTCAGTTTGCGGCGGACAAGCAACACTTTCTCGAACTTGGCGTACCGGCCGATAAACTGAAAATTCACGGCAACCTCAAGTTCGACCTGAATCTTGACCCACAACTCGCACACAAGGCCAGCGAGTGGAAACGGCAATTTGCTTCGACCGCCGAAGAACGCTTTATCTGGGTTGCCGCCAGCACCCATGAGGGCGAAGAAGCGTTAATGCTTGAGGCTCACCGCGCCCTGCAGGCGCAACACCCGAACGCGCTTTTAATTCTGGTACCGCGCCAGGCCGATCGATTTACCGAAGTCGAGCAGCTTCTTCAGCAACAACAGTGCAATTACGCCACGAGATCTAGCAAAGCCCTCATACAGAAACAGACGGAAATCTTACTGGCCGATAGCGTCGGCGAAATGATGCTTTGGTTTGAACTGGCGGATGTCGCCTTTATCGGCGGCTCTCTGGTTCCTTTCGGCGGCCACAACATTCTGGAGCCTGCCGCAGTGGGGACGCCGGTTATCTCCGGAAAATGGCACCACAACCTGCAAACACTCTACGATGCCATCAAGCAGGACAACGGCGTAATTATTGTCGCTAGCGCCGAAGAGCTGGCCCAACAGCTATGCCTGTTTGCAGACGCACCCGATCAACGACAGCAGCAGGGCCTGCGGGGCTATCAGGCATTCCGTAAACACAGCGGCGCTCTGCACAACCTATTACAAGACATCGAACAGACCCTCCGGAACCGTTAAATGCCAATAAAAAAAGGAGCCGGAGGCTCCTTTTAAAAACAGACGGTTCTAATGAATTATCTTATTTCATTCCGTTGATCGTCTTATATTCAGCCATCAAAGCAATCGGCTTCTCTTTTTTGTTACTCTTATTGAGTACAAAAACCACCGTTTCGCCTTTAGGGCCCGCACCGATCTGCGTGTACATATAAGATGGTTCGCCAACTTGGCGCACAGCATCCATATCGTCTTTTGAAGAGAATACATAAATACGGCCGTGCTTTCTCATCTCACCGTAAAACTCGCCCTCAACCTGTGACTTGCCATCCCAGATCATCGCCGCAGGTGTTTCGGCACCTTTCTTTTTGTCCGCTTTCGCCAGACCGAAGACCAGTGTCTCGCCGTGCGGTCCGCCACCGATACGAGTCAGACGGTAAGCCGTTTCACCGACACTCAAAAAAGACTGATAGGTCGCAAAGTCGTAGAAACTGTAATAACGGCCGTCATGAACCACATCAAACAGCTGAGTCGTAACCGCTGCTTCCTGCACCGCCGGCGCTGCAACTTTTTGCTCTTGTGCTACAGGCGCTTCGCTTTTTACCTGTGTGGACTCACACCCTGCCAATAAGGCCGCACTGACCGCGGCACCGATTACTACTTTAGAAAACTGCATGGGAATACCCTTCTCTGATAATTTAAAATTCGTCAATACGCCTGAAAAACGTTGCGCCAAGAATAAATTAAATTAATAACAGACAAATAACAGCTTGATGACAGTTTTGTTTAACGGACAAGAACACCGGAACGACAGACAATAAAAAAACCCGCTTGGGTTCAACTCAAGCGGGTTTTGCCAAACAGGAAACCTGTTGATTCTAGTGCGAGTAGGCCTTATGCGAAAGATAAAGCGCCAGAGCGACTAACATGATCGCCAGAGAGTAGTACAGCAATTCCAGAGGCGCGGTCGGTTTAAGGAAAATCGCCTGCTCGAAGAACATGACCACCAGAATCATCAGAATCACTTTAGCCAGCTTATCCTTAAGATCGTCCAGCGAGTTGATAATCAGAATTTTACTGGTACTGTTGCCTTTCGCCAGATCAATCTTGGAAATAAACAGTTCATACAGCCCCAAAGCGAAAATCAACATAATCGCCCCGAGCAGAAAACCGTCGACCGAACCGACTACATGCGCCACCGTCTGTGCTTTCAAGATCGCACGATCGGCATCGCCCAGTTCATGATAGTGCGTCAAGTGAGCGATGGTATAGAAGACATCAATTGTCGTGGTATAGAAAATCGCAAAAGCCGTCAGCAGACTGGCAACAACCGCTACCATCACCACATAACGGCTGTTCCATAGAGCCGACTCCACGACTCTTTCGGTAACACCTTGTTCTCTTGGCGTACAGACCATTGCGGACTCGTCAGCCATCTCTTCGAACGTTTCTTGTTGCGCGTGTTTTGCTTGTTGCGCCATAAATTACTCCTTAAATCGAATAGACGGAAAACGCTTATCCTTCGCGTTTCAGACTCTCGATCGTCAAATTATGGTTAGTATAGATACACAGATCGGCGGCAATGGTCAGAGATTTCTCAACCACATCATGCGCACTGAGCTCGGTATTTTTCATCAGGGCCGCCGCTGCCGCGTAAGCGTAATTACCGCCGGAACCGATGGCAATAAAATCTTCCTGAGGCTCAATCACATCTCCGGTACCGGAAATCAATAGCATATTGTCCTGATCGGCAACCAGCATCATCGCCTCGAGTTTACGCAGCGCGCGATCGGTCCGCCAATCCTTGGCCATCTCCACAGCGGCACGCATCAAATGACCGCTGTGCGTCTGCAAACGCGCCTCAAAGCGTTCAAACAATGTAAAGGCATCCGCAGTCGCTCCGGCAAAACCGGCGATGACTTTACTGCCGTACAGACGACGCACCTTACGCGCATTGCCCTTCATCACAACATTGCCCAAAGTAACCTGGCCGTCACCGCCAATCACCATTTCACCTTCGCGTTTTGCACATAATATTGTGGTACCTCTGAAGGACATCGGCTCTCCTTTATTCCTGGTTTATTTCTGGTTCGCCGCCGCAAAACGACGGGGCGATATTTCCATAATCGTTCAATATTAGCCGGCACTATTCTAAAGGAAATCCGCAATAGAAACGAGATGAATAAAATAACGGTGCAAGGATTAAGCGTCTCTATCGCCCGCTTCGGGACAAAAACCGCTCATTATTACTGGCGGCGCTTCTTGGCTCGTGGGTGGGCCTGATCATAGACCTTGGCAAGATGCTGCAGATCCAGTTTGGTATAAATCTGCGTAGTAGAAAGGTTTTCATGGCCGAGCATCTCCTGAACCGCGCGCAGATCTCCGCTGGACTCCAGTACATGGGTCGCACAGGCGTGTCGCAACCGGTGCGGCGACATCTTGGTCGGCAGCCCGGCCTCCGCGGCACGCTTATCCAAGCGTGACTGGATTGAACGCACACTCAAACGGTTTCCAAACCGGTTCACGAACACCGCATCTTCTCCGGTTTTCGCATACTCATGACGTATTGCCAGCCACGCCTGCATTGCCTGCTGCGCTTTGGAACCGACCGGAGCCAAGCGCTCTTTGGCTCCCTTTCCGAAAACCTGAACCCAACCTGCGGAAAGATTATCCAAACCGGGCGACAAATCCAGCTGAGCGCACTCGCTGACACGCAATCCGGCCGAATAGAGCAGTTCGAAAATCGCCTGATCGCGCACATCTTGCCAGGAATGAAGCGGTTGATCCAGCAACTGAGAAGTCAGATCCACGTCCAGACTTTTCGGCAAAGGCTTGGGCAGTTTCGGGGCTTTCAGCCCTTCGGCCGGATTAATTTTGAGCTGTTTGCGTTCCAGCAGAAACTGAAAAAAACTGCGCAGGCTGGAGAGTTTACGCGCCAGGGAGCGCGCCTTGATTCCCTCGGCAAAACGCTGACTGATAAAGTGTTGGACATCTTGGGAATGTAGTCGCGACCAGTCGACACGACCGGATGCAGAGAAGATCTGCAGATCTGAATGCGCCAGATAGTCGATAAATTCGTTTAAGTCCGCGCGGTAATTTTTAATGGTATGAGGCGAACGGTTCTGCGCCTGCATCGATTCGCAGAAGCGGACAACGGCCGTGTCCAATTCCCGCGACAAAGCGCTCCCCTGCTCTTCCCGATACAAACCCGTCACTCCTTCTCCGAGGCGGTCGCAGGCTCCACTACACGTAACTTCGCTCGCTCACCGGAAGACGCTTTCGTTTTTCTCAAGGGCTGGGCCTCCTTGTTAAACAACCATTTCAGCCTGGCATCGACCATTTCGCAAATCAGGCGTAAAAAGAAGTGACCAAAGTCGTTTTCGAACCGCAAATCATGACTGCCCAAAACCAAGATGCCCCAAATCCGTTCTTCCCCTAAAGGCAGAATACACACGGAATGAATCGACTCGCCGTTTTCAAACAACCCTTGACGCCACTCCTTTTCCAGAGCGCCGCAGAACGGGGTCTTAGGCGTCAAGAGTGCGCTCAAGGCCGCGGTCCACTTTGCCGACATCCCGAGCTGGCGAATACCGGCAACGCTGCGAACCGGCATATCAAAAGAGTGAATCACGCTCTGATCGACCCGGAACAGCTCGCGTAGCTGATCATGCAGCAAACGAACCGCCTCTTCTTCCGTTCGGCTGGCCATCAACCCCGAATTCAATTGCATCACACGCTGAAACAGCTGACCGTTCTCTCCTGCGATATCCAGCATTGTTTCAACTTCGACCTGATAACGATCCCGCTGTTCGCGGAACTGGTGCAGCTGGCGTTCGATCAATGAAATGGCGTTGCCGGTCTGCGGATGCGGCAAACTCAGCGTTTCCAGTAATTCCGGATGACTATGAAAAAAATCCGGATGCGCACGCAGATAACGGCTGACCTCCTCCGGCAACAGAGTACGATCATTCATCGGCAATGACTCCCTCGAAAACCGTTTCCGCCGGTCCCGTCATCCAGACAACAGAATCGGGCTTACCGCTCCATTCAACCAAAAGGTCGCCGCCCGGGAGGCGAATTTTGACACGGTCACTGACCAGCCCCCAGTTGTGCAGTACAACCATCGCAGCACAAGCACCGGTTCCGCACGCCAGAGTTTCCGCCGCGCCGCGCTCGTACACGCGCAGGCGCACTTCTTCAAAATCCAGTACCTGGGCAAATCCGACATTGACCCTTTCCGGAAAAAGTTCGTGCGACTCCAGCGCTTCGCCAAGAGCTTCCACCGGCGCGGAATCGATATTGTCGACCTTAACCACCGCATGCGGATTCCCCATGGAAACCGCACCGAGTACCACATCTTCGCCAAGAACGGGAACCAAATAGCGCTGCTGCTGCTGCGGTACCAGAAACGGCAAGCTCTGCGGCGCAAAGTTCGGAACGCCCATATTCACTTTGACCCAGCCGTCGTCCTGAACATACAGCACGATAATGCCGGAAGCGGTCTCAACACGAATCTCTTTTTTATCGGTGAGCTCCTTGTCGACGACAAAACGTGCGAAGCAACGCGCGCCATTGCCGCACTGCTGAACTTCAGAACCGTCAGCATTGAAAATACGATAGCGGAAATCCACATCGGCCTGCTGCGCCGGTTCGACCACCAGTAACTGATCAAAACCGATGCCGAAATGGCGGTCGGCCCAACGGCGAACCTTTTCTTCGGAAAACGTCACCTGCTGGTTAATGGCGTCTATGACCATAAAGTCATTGCCAAGCCCATGCATTTTGCTAAAGCGTAACTCTTTCATCCTGTATTCTTTTTGTTAATTCTCTTAATTGTCACTTGCGCTGCGGATACTTAATACCGCCGGACAGCGCTGTGCCGTATGCCCGAGAAGGCATTTCACTTCCGCTGAATTTAGCAAACAAAGCGACAACAGGCAAACCGCCATAAAAACCGTTTTTCCGTTCAAGCAAGCGCCAGGCGACGCCTCGGAGGAAGCTTAGACAGCTGCCGGAAAAAACATTTTGCTTTGTAAGGAAGTATTATGACTTATTCACCGCTTCCTTAGCGACAAAAAAGCTTGATAAGTTTTATAATGCCCCCATTAATCCAATTCGGCGGCAAACTCCCGCCACATCGAAAACCAAATAAGCATTCCAGATTAAAACGAGATTTAAAGGACCCGAATCATGATGACGCCAAAAGAGATTGTGCACAGCTTAGACGCCCATATCGTTGGTCAGGCAGAAGCAAAAAGAGCCGTAGCGGTTGCGCTGCGCAATCGCTGGCGTCGCAGTCAACTGTCCGAAGAGTTACGCGCCGAAGTCACGCCGAAGAACATTCTGATGATCGGGCCGACCGGGGTTGGTAAAACCGAAATCGCTCGCCGTCTGGCCAAACTGACTAACGCCCCCTTCCTGAAAATCGAAGCAACCAAATTCACCGAAGTCGGCTATGTCGGGCGAGATGTTGATTCGATTATCCGCGATCTCGCGGAAACCGCTGTCAAAATGCAACGCGAGCAGGCGATGAAAGAGGTGCAGCGTCAGGCGGAAGATCGTGCCGAAGAACGTATTCTGGATATTCTGCTGCCTCCGGCGCGCGGCCGCGAAGAGGACAGCTATAACAATATGTCCGAAACCCGCCAGAAATTCCGCAAGCGTCTGCGCGAAGGCGATCTGGACACGAAAGAGATCGAAATCGACCTTAGCGCAGCGCCAAGCCATGTGGAAATTCTCGGTGCGCCGGGAATGGAAGAGATGACGCAACAGCTGCAAGGCCTGTTTGAAGGCATGGGTCAGGGCAAAAAAGAGAAGCGCAAGATGCCGATCAAACAGGCGATGAAAGCGCTGATCGAAGAAGAAGCGGCAAAAATGGTCAATGACGAACAGATTAAGGCGCAGGCCATCGAAAGTCTTGAACAGAACGGCATCGTCTTTATCGACGAAATCGACAAGGTAGCCAAAAATCAGGATAACAGCAGCGGCAGCGTTTCCCGCGAAGGCGTACAGCGCGACCTGCTTCCCCTGATTGAAGGCTGCAGCGTGTCCACCAAATACGGCATGGTTAAAACCGATCATATCCTGTTTATCGCGTCAGGCGCTTTCCATCTTTCCAAACCGTCGGATCTGATTCCGGAACTTCAGGGGCGTCTGCCGATCCGCGTCGAAATGAAATCCTTGAGCGTAGACGATTTCGTACGCATTCTGACCGAACCGAAAGCCGCCCTGACCACTCAGGCAATCGCCCTGCTGGAAACCGAAGGTGTCGAACTTTCGTTCACCGACGAAGGGATCCGTCGTCTGGCGGAAATCGCCTTCCAGGTGAACGAAGGCACGGAAAATATCGGCGCCCGCCGTCTGCACACCGTTCTGGAACGCCTGCTGGAAGACATCTCCTTCGAGGCGTCCGATATGCGTGGTGCGCGAGTGGAAATCACCGCTCAGTTTGTCGATGAGCGTCTTGGCGAACTGGCGGTCGACCAGGATCTGTCACAATACATTCTATAATTGGAGAGAATCCGTGCCGCATCCAATCGAAATCAAACTGCACCAGAAATCGCGTAAACTGGAAATCGGTTTCGATACCGGGGAAACCTTCGAGCTCAGCTGCGAGTTTTTGCGCGTCTACTCCCAGTCGGCCGAAGTAACCGGCCACGGCCCCGGGCAGGAGACTCTGCAACTGAATAAACAGAATGTGAACATCGAGGCTATCACGCCTGTCGGCAATTACGCCGTCAAGCTGCATTTCGACGACGGTCACGACACCGGACTTTATACCTGGGAACGCCTGTACGATTTAGGGAAAAACCAGCACAAGTACTGGATGGATTATCTGCGCCGTCTTATGCGCGAGGGGCATTCCCATCCTGAACTGGACGCATTAAAATCGCAACAAACCCATTAAATGACCGTCAGTACAGCCGGCTAGCAAAACGAGGAAAATTATGAGCGACAAGAAATCCACCATCGACTTTGGCTTCACCGAGGTTCCCCTCGAAGAGAAAGTCAAACGCGTCAAAGGCGTCTTCGACTCGGTTGCCGGCAATTACGACATTATGAATGATGTCATGTCGATGGGTGTTCACCGCCTGTGGAAGCGTCAAACGATCGATCTGAGCGGCGTGCGCCCGGGGCACAAGGTTCTGGATCTGGCCGGTGGTACCGGTGATCTGACCAAAGCCTTCGCCAAGCGCGTCGGCAAAAGCGGTCAGGTGGTTCTAGCCGACATTAACGAAAGCATGGTTCGGGTCGGCCGCGACCGCCTGATCAACGAAGGCATCATCGGCAATGTGGAATACACCATTACCAATGCCGAAGCGCTGGCTTTTCCGGACAACACTTTCGATCTGGCAACCATCGCCTTCGGTCTGCGTAATGTCACCAACAAAGACAAGGCTCTGGCCGAACTGTACCGGGTTTTGAAACCGGGCGGTCAGCTTATGATTCTAGAGTTTTCCAAAGTGACCAATCCGGCTTTCGCCAAGCTCTACGACTTCTACTCGTTCAATATCCTGCCCAAAATGGGCAAAGTCATAGCCGATGATGAAGAAAGCTACCAATACCTGGCAGAGTCGATTCGCATGCATCCGGATCAGGAAACCCTGAAACAGATGATGCTCGATGCCGGCTTCGACAAGGCCGAATACCTCAATATGACTCAAGGCATTGTCGCCCTGCACCGCGGCTGGAAGTACTAGACGATCAGGAATAAAACCATGAGCACCGAACTGCAAAGACTCCCGATTTTTCTCGCCGAAGCACTGGAGAAGACATTAAACGGCAGCTTACGACTCGACAGCGATCACGGCGCTTCGATCAAAGCCTTGCCGGAATGCATCATCACCTTGCAGATTCTGCCGCTGAAAACGCCTTTCTACTGCCTGATCAATGAACAACAGATCTCGGTGCAGACTCACCTTCAGGGAGAAAGCGACGCCTCCATCTCCGCTCAGGCGGCAGACTGGATCGCGCTCAAGCATGCGAAGGATCTGTCCTGCTTCGAACTTGACGGTAATCGCGACTTGGCGCAACAGTTCCTGCACGCTCTGGCCGCAATCGATATCGACTGGGAAGAGCACCTCTCCAAGATCACCGGTGATCTGATCGCGTTCAAAGTCGGTCACGGAGTACGATCCTATATGCAGCTCAAACGCGACCAGCGCGATTACATCATGCAAACCCTGAAAGAGTACCTGCAGTTCGAACTTCAGGCCGTACCGAGCAAACCGCAGATCGCCGCTTTCAGCCAGGAAGTCTCCGCTGTCGAGCAACGCCTGCAAGAGCTGGAACAGCGTTTTAACCAGCTCGACGCCTCTTCAGTCAACCGTTAACCCCATTTAGAAGCACATTCATGAAAGCCATCAAGCAACTGCGCCGCCTTATTAAAATCAACCGAGTCCTGAGCCATTACGAAATCGATAAAATGGTGCTGAGCGGCAGTAAATTCGCCTGGCTGGTCTGGTTTAACAAACTCTTTCCGTGGAACTGGAAAACGCCGTCCAAACTGAGCCGTGGCGAACGCATTCGCCTGGCTCTGGAAGAACTCGGACCAATTTTCATCAAACTCGGTCAGGCACTTTCGACCCGTAAGGATCTACTTCCGTACGACATCGCCATTGAACTGGCCAAATTGCAGGATGATTGCCCGCCGTTTGACGAACAGCACTCGCTGCAACTGATCGAAAAAGCATTGCAAAAACCGGTCGGCGAAGCTTTTTCGGAATTTGACCCTATGCCGATGGCCTCCGCGTCTATCGCTCAAGTTCATGCGGCCAAACTGCACGACGGCACCGAAGTGGTCGTCAAGGTTGTGCGTCCGGACATTAAGCCGGTGATCGAACAGGATGTGGCGATTATGTGTATCCTTGCCAGCCTCTTCGAAAAGGCCGTCAAAATCGCCAAACGCCTGCATCCGGTCGAAGTGGTCGCGGAATTCGAAAAAACCATTCTCGACGAACTGGATATGATCCGCGAAGCGTCAAACGCCGCGCAGCTGAAACGCAATTTCGAAGACTCGGATCTGTTGTATGTGCCGGAGATTTACTGGTCGCACACCGCCGAAAACGTCATGACGATGGAACGTATTTACGGCATCCGCATTTCGGAAACCGAAAAGTTGATTGAAGCCGGCGTCGATCTCAAAGACCTTTCTGCCAAAGGCGTAATCATCTTCTTCACTCAGGTCTTCAAGCATAATTTCTTCCACGCCGACATGCATCCCGGCAATATTTTTGTTCTTCCCGACGGTCGTTACGCCGCGATCGACTTCGGTATTATGGGAACTTTGACGCCGGAAGATCAGCGTTATCTGGCAGAAAACTTTCTGGCATTCTTTAACCGCGATTATCTGCGCGTTTCCGAACTGCATATCGAATCCGAATGGGTGCCATCCGATACCCGTGTCAATGAGCTGGAAGCGGCGATTCGTTCTGTCTGCGAACCGATCTGGGATCGCCCGCTGAAAGAGATCTCCTTCGGTCTGGTGCTGATGCGCCTGTTCCAGACTGCACGACGTTTCGGGATGGAGATTCAGCCGCAACTGGTTCTGCTACAGAAAACCCTGCTTAATATCGAAGGACTGGGACGCCAGCTGGATGACGAACTGGATCTGTGGGATACCGCCAAGCCTTTCCTCGAAGATTGGATGCAGGAACGTGTCGGACCTAAAGGCCTGGTTAAAAACATCAAGGCCAACCTGCCTTTCTGGATGGAACAAGCACCGACTTTACCGGGTCTGTTGCACACAACACTAAACAAACTTGCGCATCAGGGCGTAGGCCTGCAGTCTGAACAGTTACAGAAAATCGAACGCGAACTGGAAAAGCAGAACCGCCAAAACCGCAACCGCTGGATCGCCGTTGCTCTCGCCGCTGCGCCATTCCTGGCCGCCAGCCAGAATATGCCGCTGGATCAAAATGTCACCTTGGCAATCTGGCTTTTGGCTGTCTGGTTCCTGATTAAAAAATAAATGCGATCTTCGTGAATAGCCGGGCCAGACCCCGGCTTTTTACTATTTAGCGCACTGTATTTATGGAGAAAATTATGTTATCCCGTCTGGCCCTCTTGACACTGTTTTCCGTACTTTTAAGCGCCTGCGCCAGTTCAAACCCTCTAGGCATGAGCGATGAGCAATGGCAACAGCTTACGCCAGACGAGCGCAAAGAGCTGTTATTACGCGAACAGCAGATCCGTGCCGAGCGCAGCAAAGCTCAACAGATTGCGAACAATCAGGCTCGCAAACTGGAGCTTCAGCGACAGATTGAAGAACAGAAACGTCTCGATAAACTGTACGCTGCACCGCAGAACGGCAATGTCATTCGCGTTAATATTATGGGCGGCAGTTTCCAGCGCGATAAGCAGCACTATAAAATCATGCCGCAGAGCTACACGCTGGCTCGGGGAGAACGCTATGAAATTGATATCGAATTGCGTGATGCCGCTAACGGCCGCTTGAGGGATCTGCCAGCCTATCTTCATTATCGTCCCGACGGAGCCGGTGTAGAATTGAGTCTGCATTATCAGAACAGTTCGGATCAACTGCGCTTTCTGAATGATGGCGACTGGCAGTGCGGCAGCCACTATCAGCAGTCGCTGAGACTGGACAAAAAAGAACTGATCAAACTGAAAACCTATATCGAATACCTTGGCGGCAAGGCAAACCGCTGCAACCGATATCGATAACAAATACTAGTGAGGAGTCCTACCGATGCGAAATTACCATAAAAAAAGCTCGGTCAGCCTGAAAACCATCCTGCTCGGCCTGCTACTGAGCCTAAACCTTTCCCATGTAAGTGCCGGAGACGTACTTCCGCTGGCCGTCGACCTGCAGAAAGCGGGGCAATCCGCCGCCAAAAAGAATGTTCCGGTGGTTATTTTCGCCACGGCAACCTGGTGTAACTACTGCAAGAAACTGGAACAGAATATTCTCTACCCGCTTCTGCAGACGACCGATCTGGAAGAGTACGGGCATTTCAGTCAGCTGGTTCTCGACAAGGATCACTGGATGATGAAAGATTTCCAGGGACGAGACATCGAAATGAAAACTCTGGGACCGAAACTCGGCGTCAAGGTTGCTCCGACGACACTGATTTTCGACTCTCAGGGCAACCAGATCGCCGATCCGATTATCGGTCTTACGCTTGAAGAGTTCTATCCGGGAAATCTCGAACGCGCCATCAATCAGGCACTGGAAAAGCTGGGCAATCCAAAACGGGTCGACATCTATAAGATGGTTGAAGAGAGCAAAGTGGATTATCAGCCGCAATAATCTCTCTTACCCCCCGTGACCATATAACGCAAAAGGCTCGGAACTCCCGAGCCTTTTTACTTTTAAATGACTTTTAAACAGCTGTTAAACGCCTATTAAAACGTCCTAGACAACTAACGCAGCTGATAACGCGGTTCACTCATTAAAGGCGCAACCAGCTCGACATCGCGATCCTTATCCAGCATCTCGATCATATCGTCGTAGGACTGAATCGGTTTGACATCGATAATCACCGTATCCGGCTTCGGCAAGCGGGTCACCAGACGAAAACCGTAGCGTTCAATCACCTCATCAAGGTGCTTCGCCCGATAGGTTTTTAAAAGAAAAGTTCCGGTCAGAACGGCATTGCGCCCGGTCTTTTTATTCAAAAGCACCGGCATGAACTGAAAGTTTTTGCCCTGTACCGTTCGTAGCTGAGGCCCGCAGGTTCGGCGTTCAAACCACGGCTCCGGTGTCTGATAGATATACCAGCCGCCATGACGCTCGAGCAACTCCAAGCCCATCGCTGCCGGCAAATCCTCCGGCGCCGTCATGGAAGCAACCCGCTGCAACTTTGCTTCATACACATCAGACCCAGCCATCTGCGTTACCAGCTGACAAGGTAAGAGATACGCCTGTACCTGAAAAGAGAGGAATAAGCCGGCGATTGCCAGTAATTTCAAAAAGGTTCTTTTAAACAGCATATTTACGACTCATGCACATAGAATTTAAGAGACCAATCGACCAGCTTTCCTTCGCCGGTCAGCTCGGCTTGTGAATCCAGATCACGGACAATTAACTTCCAGTCGCCATTCAGGTTTTCACCATAAAACGCATGACTGATCATCGGAAAATTATTGATATCGTAGTTCTTATCAAATCCATGGAACGGAGTCATCACAATACTCTGGGTGCCATTCGGCGACTCGAGAAGTATTTGATAATCACTAAAGTCAAAATTGTGCCCGGCGGAACCGTTGGTCTGAGTGTCAATCCCGTTGAGCGAAATGGTTAACTGAACACTCTCGACAATCGGGTTCCCCGTCTCGTTAACGCTTAGAGTTTCACTAATCCCTGATGCAGATGCATCGGGGATCTCACCGGTATTGGTAACCGGACCGGCGAAACCGTTGTCTCCCGGAAGCAGTTGCATTGCCGGAAGGAGCGAGTAACCGTTCTTCGCCATACTGATAGCGGCATCCGCATCCAGAGCGCCAAAACCGAAATAATTGGAAAAATGATAACCTGCCGCATTATCGACCCAGCCATCTTCGAGCACAACCTGACTCAACCCAAGCGTCAAAGTTTTTTCGGCGTAGCCCGGATCGATCTTACGCGCCGTTGTTGCCAGAATATGCTTGATATCACGCCAGGTCAAAGCCGGATTCGCTTCCAGTAACAAGGCCGCAGCCCCACTGACAACCGGCGTAGCCGCGGAAGTTCCGTTAAAGATACTGATGTAATTACACTCAAGATTTTCTTGCGTATTACCATTATCGAAATCCGAAGTGCTATAGGAGGAATTGGTTTGGCTATAACCCGCGTCACAGCCGCTTTGATCCGTTGTCAGCATGGCTGGACTGAACTGCCCGTATTCACCGCCGGGAGCCGCAATCCAGATCGACGATCCTGTACTGGCATAGCTTGCTCTCTCGCCCTCTGCGTTAAATGCCCCGACCGGGATCACAAACGGATAGGCCTGATCACGCTCCAGGTTGGTATTGAAACAGGTCACGCCGTTTTCGATGGCCTGGGTACATTTCTCTACCGGTAACGGATTATCTGCCGGATTGGTGTATTCACTGTCTTCGTGACCGGAAAACTCATTCCCGGCGGCTTTGACATACAAAGCACCTTTGCCTTCTCTGAGGTTTTCCGTTCCCCACTGTTGCGCATACACTAAAACAACGTAATACAGCGCTTCCCCGCTCGGCAGATCATAAGTTATGGTTCGTCCGTAACTCAAATTGAAAATATCGACCTGAGGAGAAGTTAATTCCGGGTAATTGCCGTTATTGACAGTATCCTGATAGCCCAGCGCAGCCAATTCGTTCGGATAGTCCTGGGCCAAAAGCATATTGTACCCGCGCAGTTCTGCGCTCGGCGCCACGCCCGTTATACCGAGTGCATTCCCCCCGCGGGCAGCGAGATAACCGGCGACACTGGTGCCATGCCCACCGCTGGAATAGGTCGCGGTCGGGTTATGTAATCCCTGTCCATTGGAAGGAACCGTGTCTTCGGCGACATAAGTGAAGTTATAAGACGCATCGGGAACAACATTCTGCTGCAGGTCTTCATGGGCAATTTCCAGATCGGAATCAACGACCGCGATTTTGATGCAATCACCGCTGTACCCCTGAGCCATCTGACCGGCGGCGAAAATATTAATATCTTCACCGGCGACACCACCGCTTCCGTCAGCGGTCAAAGCTGTTTGGCCAGTATTTTCCAGATACCACTGATACCCGAACAGAGAATCATCAATCGAAGTTATCGGGGAATCTTCGCCGCAGGTTTCGTACTCAACTGCGGGTGTATCCGATGAACCGCCTCCACCGCCGCAGGCGGTTAAAACACTCGAACATCCCAACAGCAGCAACAAATTAAATCCGGACTTCATATATCAACTCCATGGCAGCCCGATTAATTGAGCGCCCAATTCCCCTGAAAACGGCTCTGTGCCGAAGAGTCCGAAGAGTCCGAAGAAGACTTCATCAGACTGGCCCAATTAGGCAAACTCTCAGCAGAGGGCGCCGAAACCTTGACTAACCCCTGATATTGAATCGATTGCAATCCCTTTTCCCGTTTAAGCGGCGTCAAAACAATTTCACCGCTCATCGTCCATTTTTGTTCGGCAGAGAGTTTAATAATGACCTGCTCATCCTGCTGACTGACGGTAATAAACACCGGCGGCAAGGATTCCCCCAGAAAGCTGAATCCGTTGAGACGCATGGCGCCCTGTGTTTTTTGCAACCATTGTCCGGCATCGACCCACCGGGTTTGCAGAGAAATCCCCTCGACTCGTCCGCTTAAACCGTTCAACCAGCGTCCGATATCCCGATTCAATGCCAGCAGCGGCATAATATCTTCAAACTGGAGCGTACCTTCACTGAGACTTAGCGCAAGGTCGCCCGACAAAAGAGACCACTCTGCGGAGAACGGCAATTCACTGCTTCGTCCGCGGAACTGCCCGTTCAGCTGCGGATGCAACAGCAACCAGTCGAGATAAGACTGCTGCCAGCGCAGAATACCCAAAGGCTGATAATCCGGATTCGCAAGCCCGATAGCCAGAGAACCCTGCGCCAAATCTCCGTTAAGTTCACTGAACTGAACAGGCTTGTTTTCCATGCCTATAAATGAATTCAAGGCACTGATTTTAAAAGAACTTATCAGTGAGATACAAAACAGCACTATTGCCAAAAATAATAGCAGAATTACCTGTTTCTTTCTAAAGAAATACATATAAATCAATCTTTATTATGAGTAAACCGGCGCGTTTCCAGCCACCAAACACCTGCACCTACTCCGGTACAACAAATTCAATCTGAGCCTCGACCACACCGCCTTCAAGAGGAACTATCTGCGCCCTTTGACTGACAACACCTTCCTGCTCCAGGGTCGCCAACCATTGCAAAAGCCTCGGGGCATCCGCCTGTTTGAATACCACTTTCACCCCCTTGGATGTCAGATCGACTTTGCTGATCTGTTTATGCAGATTAAGTTGGCGTAAAGACTGTTGAACCTTGCTCATCAACTGATTGCGGTTTGAAATCGCCGCCTGATTCTGCTCCTGTCCCTGACGCTGCCAAAGAGGTATCTGTTGATTAAGCCACTGCCATTGGTTCTGTGCATTCAACAACTGCTGATGCGCTTCCTTCTGCTGTTGCTGAATCGGCTGCCACAACAACGCGTACAGCAACACCCAGAAGAGGAAAATACCCAGCATCGCCAGCAACACTTTTTCCCGGTCGGCCAGCGGTTGCCAGAAAGCATTAAAGCGCAGCTTGATCGGCTGCAGAAGATTTTCAATTTGCGACCACATTTAACTCTCCCAGAGCCACTTCAGGCGTGACATTCTTAATGCTCAACTGCGCCTGCAGTTTACCTGCCCGCTGTTGAATCTGCTGCTGCAGCTTTTGCAAATCACCGCTCTGTTTCGCCGTCAGACGCAGATTCAATTTGCCGCCCTGAGCCTGGCGCTGCCAATTCAATTCATCGATACGAACTTTTGTCTGCCCGGATAACACCGGTTCGAGCTGGTAAACGAGCGGCATTAAACGCGCACTCGTTACATCTTGCGACGGCGCTCTCAGGCGGGTCATGGTCTGCGTCTTGATACTGACCACTCTCTTTACATCAGGAAACATCGCTTTAAAGAGCTGCTCGCTCTGAGAACGGTAAACCTGCGCATCCTGCAGCGCCTGCTCCTTTTCTAGCCAGTTTGATCCCAGCAATACCACGAACAGAAGCCCCGCGGCCAGATTCGGCCATAACCATTGACGCCAGAGATTTTGCGACTCCTTCAACGCGAACTCGCCGACCGCCAGATTGGTGCTCTGTAACTGCTGCCAGGCACTCGGCGAAAAGGCGATTTTCTGCCATTGCGCCTGCTGAGGCGTCAAATTGCGCACCTCCTCGGAAGAAGATGCCAACTGCTCGCTAAGCGTTTCGGGAATGGCAAAACCGCTATAACGCCCATCACGATAGATCACCACCGGCGCTCCGGGAAGCACCATCGCGACAGATACGTCAGTTTCCGGTTCAGGCAGAGCGAAACAATCGGCGCTCAACAGACAGTTATCCAGTTCGAGACGCTTAAGGGCTTGATACCATTGATTCATTAAAACCTTGGCGATCACGGCAACCTGTAACTGTGTTCCCTCTTGCGCCGGCTGTTTGTGCAAAATAACAAAATGGTAATTCTCGACCGCGTCGGACAGTTGCTCTTCAAGTGCATACGGCAGGGCTGCGCGCAACTCTGACTGACGGCTTCCCGGCAAAACAACCTGCGCTATAACCAACTGGGAAGTCGGAACCCAGACAACACCGATCTGTCGGAGCTGTTCCGAAGTGATACGCCCCTGCTGTAGAAGCGATTCAACGCTTCGCCCCTGCTGTAGAAGCGATTCAACGCTTTCCTCTTTGACATCCGCTGCCCCGTCGGCGAATTGCCGCAACAGCAACTCCCCCTGCAGATTGAAGCACAGAGCCTTAGCGTCGGCTTGTAAAGTTACATTCGAGTTATTCGGGGACACTTAACCACCTTTGCAGTATCTTCACCTGATTTTGCTCATTACGATAGAACAGCCCTGAAACCTGCTGCCGCGCCAGACCAAAATCAATTCGTCCGTTTAAAATAAAAAAATCACTTCTGACCGAAATCAGGCCTTCCGGCAAATCCTTAGCCACCTCTTCCAGAGTCAGCCCCGTAACGCCGATCAGAAAACGATGGAAATCATCCACCTTCTCGGCCGGATTGCCGATCCTCTGGTTTAACCAGGCCTGCACAACCTGCACCGTCATCCAGGGACTCAAACTGAGCAACACCGCTTCGGAAGCGGTATTAATATTGACCGCAGTCTCCTGCGGCAAGGCGCTTAAGTTCGCCACAAGCAGCGTTTTCTGCTGAAAAGTTAACGTCTGCACTCCTTGCAGATTGAACACTTCCTGCGGCGTAACCATCGGCTGATTGGCGGCACTGAAAGCCGGAGTATTCAATAGATATTGATCGCTTTCCGCGCCACCCGCCAACGGCTCTGAATCACGGTCAATCCAGTCCTCGATCAGATCCGCCAGATTCAAATTCAGGTTCTGCTGCTGGGCATAACGGTTAAAAACCGCATGCCACAACTCTTTACGCTTAGCGTCAACACTCAACAGAGCGTTTACATTCAGTTTTGCCTGAGCATCCAGCAACTCGCCGGAAATTTCGCCGTCCTCAAACGGAATCGGCGGCAAAGGCTGCGCCCAGAGTTCGCCCAGATGATCGGTTTTATTGTTTTTCCCATCCAGAGCCAATCCCTGTTTCACCCAGGACTCCAGCCCCCAGGCAACACTCAAAGCCTGTGTCTGATGCAGCATATAACCGCTGCGCTGAATCTGTGCCTGTTGCTTGCTTAAAAGCTCCGAACTGATAATCGCCACCAGAGCAGCCACCAGAATTACAGTAATCAAGGCGAAACCGGACTGAGTTTGTCGCTGCCGACTACTCATTGACTCCCTCCTGTCCGGAGACACTGTCCAATGCGGCTGCCGGATAAGGGTTAAACTCCATCCAATCCGTGCCTAAAAAAAGCCGCTTCACTTCACCAAGCCGATTAAGCATGCGCACCTCGACGGCCTTCGGCAGGAGATTATTTAACGGCGGTGTTTCACGGTTTTCCGGCGGCCAGTTTTCCCGCCATTGACTCTGCTCATCGAGAAAACGCAAATCAAACCTTTGCACATCCTCAAGCAGAACCCTTCTAACCGGAACCGAATCCGGCGCCCGATCCATCACCGGCCACAGCAGACGCACCAGCTGCTTGTTTTCCAGACGATAGGCCACACGATTCAGCCCATAAGAACCCGCCATCGCCATAGGACTTTGCGCATCACTTAAACGACTGAACTCCAAACCCAAATCAACGCGATAGGTCATAGCAGGAAGTGAACCGCCTAAACCGTCGTTGACCGCTCTTGGAGCCATCTGAATCAGATCCTGTTCCAGCCACCACCAGGCACCTTGCAGGCGCTTCAGTTCCTGCTGATGCGTCTCCAGAGACTGATTGACCCGTACTCCCGAATCGATCGTCTGGTAAGCCAGCATACTGATAATCGCGGCGATAGACATGGCGATCAACAACTCGATCAGGGTAAAACCTTTCTGCGATTTCATGGTACGCCCACCACAGTGACCAGACGAGTACTGACAGATGCGTCATCGCCTGTAGACGCTGTATCCGGCTTGACCTCTATCGTCAATTTTTTGAATTGCGCCAACTGTGTCGCTTCGATCTTCTGGGTAAGAAGCCAGTTTCGTCCCAGCATCTTCTCTTCACGGGAAAACTGGTTGCTGCCGGTTTGGATCTGTTGCTGCGTTAACGCATTTTGCGCGACCCAGGTCGCCACCACCTTCTCTTCTAGCAAAGACTGATTATGTGTAGTCACACCGAAACTTCGACTCAGCGCCGCCAATGCGATCGCCGCGATCACCAAAGCAATCAGCACTTCAATCAGCGTGAATCCACTTTGGCGCTGTAAAGTCTTCACCTGTGCCATGCCAGCCCCGTCAAACCGCATCATCCGCAACCAATTCAAATTCCAGCCACTGATCCCATTCTAAAATCGTGTCTTCATCCTCAGCATTTTTCAATCGCCAGCTGATCGAACCGGGTTGAACCTCACCGCTCGGTAGAACCCACCAGCCGCGGTTAAGCAGGTTTTCCTCGCGACTCTGCAATGCTGGCAACTGCCAATCAACCTCAAAAGGCGTCTTCCATGACAGTACCTTGGCCTTGTCATCTTTATGCCACTGGCCTTGCTGCCACTTGAAAAGCGTCACCCCCTTATTATCCGGAATCAGCAGATAAGTCCTCTGCTGCCATGTCGCCTGATCCTGAGCGTAATGAAACAGAGCCTGAATCTGGCTCGCCTGCTGGCGGGACAGAGCACTGTCGCTGTTTTTAAAACTCAGACTGGCGGCCGTCAACAAAAGGCCGATAATCAAAAGTACGACCATCAGCTCAATCAAAGTGAAACCCTTTTGCCGAAGACGCACCCGTGGCTCCAAATCGTCTATTTCTGCTGCCAGTTACCGATGGTGGCGTTGATATCTTCACCGCCTTCGGCGCCATCCGCCCCATAGGTGAACAGATCGAACTCCCCATGTTCGCCGGGAGAAAGATACAGATAAGGGTTCCCCCAAGGATCTAGGGGCAGAGTATCCAGTAGCTTTTTCCAATTCTTCGGCTGTGGATCATCGCTTGGTTGTGTAACCAGTGCTTCCAAGCCCTGATCGGTTGTCGGATACTGATAGTTGTCCAGCTTATACAGCTGCAGAGCGGAAGCGATCGCGGCGATGTCTTGCTTCGCCTTCACTATTCTCGCTTCATCCGGGCGATCCATCAGTTTCGGCACTACAAACCCGGCCAGAATCGCCAGTATGACGACCACAACCATCAATTCGATCAAGGTAAAACCTTTCTGACGTGACTGTTTCCACTGCTGTCTGTCTAATCTCATTTTCTTTATCCTAAATTTACAGTTAACCTATCATCTGATTCATTTCGAAAATCGGCAGCATAATCGCCAATACTATGACCAGCACGACCGCGCCCATCACCATAATCAAAATCGGTTCGATCAGGCTGACCAGAGTCGAAGCGGCATTCTCCACTTCGTTTTCGTAATGCTGAGCGCCGCGCAACAGCATTGAATGCAGCTGCCCTTTACCTTCCCCTGTTCCGACCAGGTTCAGCAGCAGCGGTGGGAACACCTTCGACTGTTGCATCGAATAGTGCACGCTTTTTCCCTGGCGAACCAGTTCGACCATATCCATCACCGACGCTTTCAGCGGCGCCAGAGTCATCACTTCGGCGGAGATCGCCATCGCATCGCGCACCGGAACACCGGAAGCCAGAAGGACGCCAAAGGTTCGCGCCCAACGCGCAGCAGCCGAATATAATAAAAATTTTCTCGCCCCCGGGAGACGCAACCAAATCTGATGGATCCGGTAACGGCTTTTTTCCCGCGAAAGAAGCCAGCGGTACAGCAACCATACGGAAATCAGCTCCAAAGCGATCCAGCCCCAGTTGGCCTGCACAAAATCACTGGTTGTCAACAGGCCTTGAGTCAAAGGAGGAAGCGTCTGCTGCATATTATCGAACACCGTAACCACTTTAGGCACGACATAAACCATCAGGAACAGCACAATCGCAATCGACACAACAACCATCAATACCGGATAGATCAGCGCGGTTTTAAGCTTTTTGTTCAACTGTTCACGCTGCTCGATCGTATCCGCCAGACGCGACATCACTTCAGTCAAATGACCGCTGTGTTCCCCAGCCTGAATAATGGCGATATAGTCGGACGGCACTTTATAGGGAGCTTTCTGCAACGCCTGCGTCAGCGAATACCCTTCCCCAACCTTGGCGTGCAAACTGCGGATAAAACGCATCATGACCTTTTTTTCGGCCTGTTCGGTCAGCGCTTTCAAGGCCTGATTGAGCGGCGTCCCGGCATCCAGAAGAGTATGCAATTCACGGGTAAACAGCGCCAGATCGGCTACCGCCAACTGACTCTGTAAAAATTTTGCCGAGCCGTCGGCCGTTTTACTGCTTTTGGCCTGAACCTCCTGCAGCGCAATTGGCGTCAATCCCTGATCGCGAAGCTGTTGGCGCGCCAGACGTTCGGAATCGCTCTCCAGCATGCCTTTCTGGGTTTTTCCGCGTCTGTTAAGCGCCTTGTATTCAAATACCGCCATATCGTTTTAAACCCTGAACTACGACTGGGTGACCCGTAAAACCTCTTCCAGAGAAGTTTTGCCGTCCAGCACCGCCTGATAACCGCTTTCGTTCAACGAAGGCGTGGTTTTGCGCAGATAAGCTTCGATTTCCGATTCGGAGTGGTTGGAGTGGATCATAGAGCGAACCTCTTCATCCACCAGAAGCAATTCATACAGTCCCATGCGCCCGGAATACCCTGTCTGCTGACAGTGATCGCAGCCTTTCGGTTGATACAGCGTCGCCTCCTGAACACCGAGCAACTCGCATTCCGCCTGATCGGCAGAGTGCGCCTGTTTGCAATGCGGACAAAGCCGACGAACCAGACGCTGCGCGAGCACGCCGTTCAGACTCGAGGCCAGAAGAAACGATTCGATGCCCATATCCCGCAGACGGGTAATGGCACCGATGGCCGTATTGGTATGCAAAGTAGACAGCACCAAATGCCCGGTTAAAGATGCCTGCACGGCAATCTGAGCGGTCTCATGGTCGCGTATCTCCCCGATCATGACGACATCCGGGTCCTGACGAAGCAGCGCTCGCAGCCCTTTGGCAAACGTCAGTTCCGCTTTGGTGTTGACCTGTGTCTGGTTAATGCCTTCGATGTTATATTCGACCGGATCTTCAATCGTCATAATATTGCGTTGAGAATCATTCAGTCGCGTCAATCCAGCATACAGCGTCGTTGTTTTACCGGAACCGGTCGGACCGGTCACCAGAAAAATTCCGTGCGCCTTGGACAGCGCCTGCTGCATACCCTCTTCCAGTCTTTCCGGCATACCGAGATCTTTGAGTGTCAGGCGTTCAGCGCCCTTATCCAGCAGACGCAACACCACCCGCTCGCCGAAACTGGACGGCAAGGTAGACACTCGCAGATCAACGGCGCGACCGCCGAGTTTCAAAGCGATACGGCCATCCTGAGGAATCCGTTTTTCAGCGATATCGAGACGCGCCATTACTTTGATACGCGACACCAGCATCGAAGCCAGCGCCGGTTTAGGCGACAATACGGTTTTGAGTACGCCGTCGACACGGAAGCGGATGCGCAACTGGTTTTCATAAGGTTCGATATGCACATCGGACGCTTCCGAACGAATCGCTTCGGTCAGCACCGCATTGAGTAATTTAATAATCGGCGCGTCGTCGGCACTGTCCAGCAGGTCTTCCGGCTCGCCGATTTCCGCCACCACGGAAGCCAGATCGTCAGTCTCGATCGAATGTGCGACCTCGATGGAATTGGAACCGCTGTCGGCATAAGCACGCTGAACTTTGGCTTTAAACGCCTGTTCGGAAATTTTCTGCCAGCGGATTTCAGCAATTCCCGAAGCCAGCAGACGCGCCTGAACATCTTGCAGTGCGACTCTTGGCGTCTGCTCGGTGAAAAAGACCTCCGGCCCGTTATCCGACTGCAGTAGAACCTCGTTCTTGCGGGCGAAACTGAACGGCAGATCAATAGTCGCCATTGGCAATCGCCTCATAAGCCTCATAGGCGCTCTGCGTTTTGATGTCTTCGACTTTCTCGACCTTCGCGGCTTTGTCCTCGGCGACTGGGGTCGTTTCGGATAACTGCGGCGCTCGATTCTGATCCGATTTCAACGGAATATTCTGAGGATTTTGTTCCGGCGTATTGTTCTGCCATTGCTGATAGTCCGGCAGCTTAGGACGTAATCCAGGCGTCACCCAGGACTTTTGCGGCTGATCCAGCAAACGCTGCTGCTGTTCATTGATATATTTATATTTCTGCTGGCTGTAGAAATCGCTCTTAAGATTGTCGCGTACGATTACCGGACGTAGGAACACCATCAGATTGACCTTCTCACGCGTGTTTTTGGTTGAACTGAACAAAGCCCCCAAGCCCGGAATATCCCCCAAGCCAGGAACCTTAGAATCAACCTGCGTCTCTTTCTCGTTAATCAGTCCGCCCAATACGACCACATTACCGTCTCCGACAATCACTCTCGTCTTGATCTGACGTTTGGTCGTTTGAATATCGACAGCCTCGCCTTTGGGAAGAACATCGGACACTTCTTGATCGATTTCCAGATAAATTTCGTCACCTTCGTTGATCTGCGGCTTGACCACCAAACTTAGACCGACATTTTTACGCTCAATGGTGCTAAACGGATTGGACACACTGGTTGTCGTCGACGTATAACTCCCGGTCTGAAACGGCACTTCACGCCCGACCAGAATTTCCGCCTCTTCGTTATCCAGCGTCAGCAACGAAGGCGTCGCCAGAATATTCGAGGCCGAATCACTGTGTAGAGCCTGCAATAAAGCACCCCAACCGCTGTTGGAATCATAGTCGCCGACGGCAAAATTGGCACCGGTGCTTAAAGCACCGACCTGCGCCAAAGGATTACCGACATTACCGAGAATGGTCGGTAAAGTACCGGAGAAATTAATTAACCCGGCGCCTTTCTCGCCCAAAGCTCCCCACTCGACACCCAAATTGGCAGCACGGTCTTCGGAGATTTCGACAAAAATCGCCTCGATCAAAACCTGAGCACGGCGAATATCCAGTTGGCGGATGACCTCTTTCAATGCGGTTAAAATCGGCGTCGGCGCGCTGATGACCAGTGCATTCATACGCTCATCGGCTTCAATACTGATCTGTTCCTTGAGTTGCTTTTGATTCGCCAGAGTCAAAGGGTTGGCCGAAGTTGCCGGTGACGCGCTTTTTGATTCGCCAACGCCATTATCTGCCGGCGTCGCAGGCGCAACATCGACAGGCGTATCGTTTGCTACCGCAGCCTGCGCCAAAGACTGATTTGAGGAAATTTTTTGCAGCACCGGAACCAGATCCGCCGCCTTCGCATAGCGCAGATAGATAACCTGAACCCGACCTTCGGAAGCCATCGGCACGTCCAGTTCCGCCAGCAATGCCCGCAGCATTATGCGTTTCTGCTCGTCTCCGGTCAGGATAATTCGATTGGAACGTTCATCGAAAGAGATCGTGACATCGGTACCGCCTTTGTTTTTCGGAATCAGGCCTTTCAGGGTTTTGGCCAGATCCTCCGCCGGCGCATGTTCAACCTGAATCACTTCAAATTGACCGTAATTATCGATATCCACTTTGCGCAATACCGATTTGATACGACGAATATTGGCAACGGTATCGGTAATGATCAAACGATTGCTTTCCGCCAGCCCGACCAGATGGCCTTCGCGCGCCACCAGCGGTCGCAGAACCGCAACCAGTTTGGTGGCCTCGACATGCTGCACATCCAGCACCTCGGTGACCCAATCTTCAGAGGTTTCCTGGTAATTTCGATAACTCAGCTGATCCTTAGCCAGGTTCGCCGGAACAACCTTGGTCACTCCGCCGGATTCCACCGCAACATAACCGTGAACACTGAGAATCGATAACAGCGTCTGATACAACTCCTGCGGGTTCATGCCTTCCGGAGCAATCAGCGTCACCTTCCCTTTTACCCGTGGATCAACCACAAAGTTATGTCCGGAAATTTTCGCTACCGCTTCGATGACCTTTTCCAGTTCAACATTCTGGAAATTACCGAAACTCTGCTCACTCATGGCGTCATCAGTCTGCGCAAAAATCGGCGCACTGTAACCTACAAAGCAGAGTGAACCGGCCAGTAAAACGCTTTGCAGCCATTTATGGGTCGAGTTGAAAAGCGGGGTCTGTTTCATGAAATCAAGCCTTTAAAATTAGCCGGTTTTATTAATCGTTTTGCGGTTCAATGTGTATGCTACTGCAATACCACGGACAGACTTTGCTGCTGTCCACTACGTTCAATCTGCAGATCAAAGCGGGATTTCTGCAACAGTTTCTGCATCTGCTGAGGATCACCGGCCAATGTCGAAACCGCGACACCGTCTACCTGCAGGATTTTGTCACCATTCTTAAACCCGAGACTCTCAAACAACTGCCGTTCTCTGCGCGGCCAGACCTGAATGGCATTCACCTGACCGCTCTCCTTCAACATACGGAAACGGACATAACGATTCAGAGCAAGTGGAGACTTACGAACTTCGTCACGAATCTTCTGCAAATCCGCTGTCTGACCTTGGTTTAAAGAAGCGCCACCCGCGATTGCAACCGCTTTGCCAGGTAAATCACTTTCTTCAAGCATCAACCGTTCCAAACCACCGCGGTTATTCAAGACCACAAAGTCCGGTTGAATCTGTTCAACCGTAATCCCTTGACGAAGCACTTCCCCCTCCTTCAAAACAAACGTCTCGCGCCCGGATTCGATAACCGCCACGGAAGATTGCGGCGTATAAATCACACCGGTCAGTTTGACATTCAAGCGGGTTTGTTTGATTTCGTCCTGGTTAAGCAATTCTGTCTTGTTCTTGGAATCACGTGCCTCCGGCTGACCGAAGAGGAAAGAGGGCTTTTGCGGCATCAGCTCGACTGAAGAAGTGTCCGACAACTTCTGTAAACTCGGCACCAATACCTTGACCGGCGGTTCGAGCCATACGGCAACCAAGTTTCCGACACCCCACACAGACAGTAAAAATAAGGCCAGAGTCGCGCCCTGAACGAAAAGAGTCTGAATGTTTTTTTGTAGAACGGAAAAACTCAAGATCACCTCTGAGCGACGGAAAACAAGAAATTAATCGTAAATTGTAGCTTAATCCCAACAGGGTTTGGTTATCAATAATCGAAGGATAGATGACGATTGCGTGACAAACGCAAGGAAAGGTAAGCAAAACTCATTTTTTTAATGGCGTTCTTTAGATACGACGCCGAGTGATATTTTGCCCGCCATGCCCATCCTGCATTGGCAATCTGCAGCATGGAAAAGAAATGCGATATTCAATCAATTAACGCATTTCTTAATAATTTACAAATGCTCTGTGAAGTTAACTAATGCCGCCAATTCTTCTATGGACGGCACCTCCAAAGCCTAATTACGAGTGCTTTTTCAACATCAAATCCCGCAAGAGTTTCGAGCGAAAAGAGACACGCATGTTATTTTTTTGCTCGACAAACTTCCTGAATTCTTCATTGCTGTGCACAACCTGACAACCATAGACGTTATGGTCATGTAACTCGGTAACATGCATCACTCTCAAGACGCACTCCACAGAATCCACGCCCAACTCGGTAATGCCGCCTATCTCGAGAATAATATGCTCATGCAACGAAAACTTTGAGCTCGAAATAAAACCGACCCCGTTTCCATCAAGAGAAAGATCTTTTAAGTGACAAGGATACTTAATCCCTCTTTTTTCGATGACACATTTTCTACGTGCGTTAATCCTGTCGGATAACCTACGGTTAGTACCCATACCCCTCCCAAAAAGTCACTATCCATGTAAATGGGCGTGTTCCAATAGTACACTTAGTTTTACGCAATTAGCAACCGGAGCCAACACCGAAGTTCGCTTGAATCAATTTCCTGTCTTGGATCGAACTGAAAGACTGAAAACCCAAAAGAGGTTCAAAAAAATCACCCTCGACTTGAGCGGCTTGAAACGACTCTCAAGAGTAAAAGCGTCCTTTCTCATCGCCAGAAATCCAGGCAATAAAAAAAGCCCGTAAACACAAGTGCTTACGGGCTTTTAAAATATGGTGGCTACACCGAGATTCGAACTTGGGACCCCATCATTATGAGTGATGTGCTCTAACCAGCTGAGCTATGTAGCCATAAATGTGGTGCGTATTATAAAGACTGTCGACCAGCTGTCAACCCAATTTTTAGAAAATTTTAAATAAAGCGGATTATTTTTTTCAACCCTACTCTACGTGATAAACCAAGGCGATCAGACGGCCCATTCAGACGCAAAACCCATTCGTTCACATACCTTCTCTTGATCAAGATCTCGCACAGCACATAACCGCTCGCAGCTTTGATCGTTTAATAATTCCGGACAGAGCTTGATTAATTGGGAAAATATTCCCAAATAAGTTGATTTTGGATTTTTTGGGAATATAATCCCAAACCATGAAAGAAAAAACACTGAACACCATCAACCGCAATATCAGCAAACTATTGCGCCCACTGGTTCGAATCCTGATTCGCCAAGGCATTCCGTCATCACACCTGGAATCGCTGGTTAGAAAGGCTTACGTTGACGAGTCCTTTGCTCTGAACGAAGCAAAGGGCAGTAAAACAACCGTCAGCAGTGTCGCCGCTCAAACCGGGCTATCTCGAAAAGAAGTTAAACGACTTAAAGAACTCCCGGAAAGCGATGCACAACAGCAGCAGCAAAAATACAACCGTGCAACACGCGTTCTTAGCGCTTGGGTGCATCACGACGCCTTTATCGACCAGGACGGAAAACCTCTTCCGCTGAACTTATCCGATAAAGAACCGAGCTTTGCACAACTGATTAAAAAATTCAGTGGGGATATCCCGGTTAAAGCGATGCTCGACCAGCTGACTTCTGCCGGGTGCATTCGAGTCGAAGACGATCAAGTCTATCTTCTTAAGATGTCTTACCTGCCTTCAAACGATCAGGAAGAACTCATCAAAATCCTCGGGGCCGATACCGCCGAGTTGCTCGACACCATAGACCACAACATAAATACGGCACTCACGGAAGATAAACGCTACCAACGAAAAGTCTCCACCAAACACCTGGATGTCAAACATCTGCAAGCATTCAAGGAATTAAGCTCCGAACAAGCCCAGTCTTTACTGCTTTCCCTGGATAAATGGCTATCCGAGCACGAAGCCGAAGAACCAGAAAACGGATGCTATGTCAGCTTAGGCATCTACTTTTACGAATCGAAAAATGAATTGAAGAAAGGAGACGCAAATGACATCTCTAGTTAAACGCCATCGCCTCAAACTTACCACCCTAAGCGGCGCGCTTGCGCTGGCATTGGCCGGATGCGGCGGCGGAGGCACAGCAGGCATTGGCGGCACGGGCTACATTTCAACCGGTACCATTACCGGCTTCGGTAGCGTCATGGTCGGCGGCGTCAAATACGAAACGGACAATGCAGTTTTCGAAGTCGACGGCAATACAGTTGACGCTACCCAGGATGACTTGAAAGTGGGTATGGTCGTACGCGTCGAAGGGACCATTAATGACGACGGTATCAGCGGAACAGCAACCAAGATTATCTTCGACGACGATCTGCAAGGACCGATTGCCAATTTGGCGGTAGATCCAAATGACGCCGACATCACTACTTTCACCATTTACGGCACAACCGTTATCGTCAAACGGACTCGTACAGAATTCGATGACGCCTTGACTTATGCCTCTCTGGCAAACGACCTTCCGGTAGAAGTCAGCGGTTACTACAATGCAGACGGCGCTCTGGTTGCCACCTATATCGATGATAAAAATGATGCCGAAAGCGACAGTAACGAATTCAAAATTAAAGGGGAAATCACGTCCCTTGATACTGCCAACGGCACTTTTGTCATCAACGGACAACAGATTCAGTACAACGATCAAACCGACCTGGATGACGACATTACCGCTCTGGCGGACGGTCTGATTGTTGAAGTCGAAGGACAAATTGATGGCACATCCGGTGCTCTTATTGCATCTGAAATCGAATTTGAAAGTCCTGACGACCTGTTGCAAGGCATGTCCGACGACGATGAGTTTGAACTTGAAGGCTACATCGAGAATTTCGACGGCACCAACTCAACCTTCTCGTTACACGGCATTACGGTTGACTTTACCGGCGTGGAAATCGAATCCGACTTTATCTCGCTAGCTGACAATGTCTGGGTTAATGTCGAAGGCTTCCTGCAAGACGGTACTCTAATCGCAACGGAAATCGATCTGCGCGATTCGGAAATTGATCTGGACGGAACCGTTAAATCGACAGAGCTTGATGCAAACGGCGTTGGCAGCTTCGTACTTACCGTTGCCGGTTCGGATTTAATCATCTATACCGGCTATGCAACCTCTTTCGATGACAGTGACGACCACCTCGACAACCGCCAATTGAGCGTAGGAGAGTTTATCGAAGTTGACGCCTATCGCACTGCCGACGGCGAGCTCTTTGCACTGGAGATCGAACGCGATGATGAAGGCAGCAGTTCCGATGACGGCTCCTATGAATTCCAAGGTGTTTATGAAGGAACGGTTGACTCCGAAATTACGGTTTCAGGCGTCACTTTCACAATCGACACCAGCGGGACCGATACGTTATTTGAGAACGACGAGCTCAGTGGACCGCAGAGTCTGAGCGAACTGCTCAGTTACGACACGACAACGCAACCGAAACTGCTGCTTGATCTTGACTACGACACCAACGGATTTGTTACCAAGATCGATGTCGAAGATACAGAGGATAACTAAGCAGTCGACCGCGATACGGAATGGCCCGACACAGCCGGGCATACCGTTTACGGCAATAAAAAAGGGAGCCAAAAGCTCCCTTTTTTATTATCGAGAAAAGCGACGCTTAAACATTGAAACGGAAATGCATCACATCGCCGTCCTGGACAATGTACTCCTTCCCTTCCAAACGCTGCTTACCGGCCGCTTTCGCTCCGGCATCCCCTTTACAGGCGACGAAATCTTCATAGGAAGTCACTTCGGCACGAATAAAACCTTTTTCAAAGTCGGTATGGATCACTCCGGCTGCCTGCGGTGCGGTTGCACCCTTCTTAACCGTCCAGGCGCGAACCTCCTTAACACCGGCCGTGAAGTACGTCTGCAGACCCAGAAGATCGTAGGCTGCGCGGATAACGCGGTTTAGACCCGGCTCTTCCTGACCCATCTCTTCCAGGAAATCCGCTTTATCTTCGTCGTCCAATTCGGCGATTTCCGCTTCAATAGCGGCACAAACCGGCACCACGATCGCACCTTGCGATTCGGCGATCTCGCGTACTTTGTCCAGCAACGGGTTATTTTCAAAACCGTCTTCATTGACATTGGCGATATACATCATCGGCTTAATGGTCAGAAGCTGAAGATCGCGCAACAGTAACTTTTCATCGTCAGTCAGTTCAACTAAACGGATCAACTTACCGTCTTTGATTTCATCCAGAACACGCTCATACAGCGCCTGACGGGTTTGCGCTTCTTTATTACCGCTCTTACCCAGCTTTGCTTGGCGCTGCGCATTTTTTTCCAGCGATTCCGAGTCGGCCAGAACCAACTCCATATTGATAATTTCAATATCGCTTACCGGATCCACCTGACCTGCAACGTGCACGATATCGTCATTCTCAAAACAGCGAACAACCTGCACGATTGCATCGGTTTCTCGGATATTCTGCAGGAATTTATTCCCCAGACCTTCACCTTTTGAAGCCCCTTCTACCAAACCGGCGATATCCATAAAATCAACCGTTGCCGACAGCACTCGTTCCGGCTTGACGATTTCCGCCAACGCATCTTCACGAGGGTCTGGAACCGCTACAACACCAACGTTTGGATCAATGGTACAGAACGGATAGTTTGCAGACTCGATTCCCGCATTCGTCAAAGCATTGAACAGAGTGGATTTACCAACATTCGGCAAACCAACAATACCGCATTTAATTGCCATGGAAGTCTCCTCGTGGGCAGATAAGGATAAGTAAAAAGTGGATTAAGATTTGGTGTGCAGCGTCATCATCGCCTTTTCAAGCTGGCCATTGACCAACTCAGGCACAACTTTCGATGCCGCGTAACTGGCATCATCGATCAACTGGCGATCGCTTTTGGACGGAGCCTTAAGGACATAGTCGACAACCTGATCACGATGGCCCGGATGACCGATTCCCAAGCGCAGACGGAGAAACTCCTTGCCCATCGCAGCAATCGTATCGCGCAAACCGTTATGACCACCGTGACCGCCCGCTTTTTTCAACTTCGCCGTGCCTGGCGGCAGATCCAGCTCGTCATGCACAACCAGAATCGATTCGACCGGAATCTTATAGAATTTGGCCAGAGCCGAAATCGACTGGCCGCTGCGATTCATAAAAGTAGCGGGCTTCAGGAGCCAGAAATCCAAACCGTTGGACTGGACTCGCGCCGCTTCACCAAGAAATTTGGTCTCTGGACGAAATACCGCACCGAACTGACGCGCTACTTCGTCCACAAACCAAAAACCAGCGTTATGTCGGGTTAAATCATACTTGTCGCCCGGATTACCCAAACCGACAATTAATTTAATCTGTGACATAAGCGCTGGCTCTCGATTTAAAGGTTAAGAGTGAATTAACCTTTACGCTTAGGCTTACCGATGTTTACAACCGCTTGGTCGTAGTCAGAGTTGCCGTGAGTCAATGCAGTCAGGATAACACCTTCAGGCATGTTCAACTCAGATAGACGCATGCTGGTACCGGCTTCCATTTTAGAAACGTCAACTTCGATTGACGCAGGAAGGTCTTTCGCCAAACAACGTACTTCAACAGTAGGCTGTAGGAAAGACATAAGACCACCCATTTTCACACCAGGAGCAGCGGCTTTACCGATAAAGTTAAGCGGAACTTTCTTAGTGATCATCTTGTTGTCAGACGCGCGCTGAAGGTCCATGTGCGCAACATCGTTAGTAGCTGGATGACGCTGAATGTCTTTTACGACGACCTGCTCTGCATCACCACCTTGAACATCAACAGTAACAACTGTGTTGAACAGGTCTACGTTTTCAAAAACGTGTGCAATGAAGTTAGCGTCGAAAGAAATTGAAGTTGCTGCCTTGTCACCACCGTAGATGATCGCTGGAACTTTACCAGCTTTACGAAGGCGGCGGCTCGCACCTTTCCCTTCTTCAGAGCGAATTTCTGCTGTCCAATTTTGGCTCATTGTTTTTTCTCCAATAGGATCAAGATCGTAAAGATCTTATCAATTAACAAAACTCATGTTCGCGACCAAACACAAGCAAAGCGCGGATTATACTAAAAACAGCAGAAATTTCCACAGATTTTTCAACACCTTGTCGCATTTCCAGACGAATTAAAGCTTTTACTATTGCCGGAAAACAAAAAAGCGCCAATTAAGGCGCTTTTCACAGGAGTCGAATGCAATCAATGCGACATCAAAGCAGTCACAGACTCTTCCTGGTTAATGCGGCGAATCGTTTCGCCCAGAAGCTCGGCAACCGACACTCGACGAATCTTCTCGCAGTGCAGCGCCGCTTCGCTCTCAGGAATAGAATCAGTTACCACCAGCTCCTTCAATACAGAACCTTTGACATTGTCCACAGCCGGACCGGACAACACCGCATGCACAACATAGGCAGATACACTCTTGGCACCACGATCCATCAACGCTTGCGCAGCTTTACACAGCGTACCCGCGGTATCGACCATATCATCGATAATAATGCAGTCGCGACCTTCGATATCACCAATGATATTCATGACCTGGGCGACATTCGCTTTAGGGCGTCGCTTATCGATAATCGCCATATCGGCATCAATCGCTTTCGCAACGGCACGCGCACGTACCACCCCGCCCATATCCGGCGAGACAATCGTGACATTTTCCAGATCCTGGTTCTTATGCATATCTTCGACCAAAAGAGGCGATCCGTAGATATTATCCACCGGAATGTCGAAGAAGCCTTGAATCTGGTCAGCGTGAAGGTCAACGGTTACCACACGGTTGGCACCGGCAATAGTAATCATATCAGCAGCAAGACGAGCGGTAATCGGAACACGCGCCGAGTGAGGGCGGCGATCCTGACGGGCAAAACCGTAATAAGGAATCACAGCGGTAATACGACCGGCTGACGCACGCTTTAGCGCATCGATCATCACCAGCATTTCCATCAGATTGACGGCTGGTTCCGGAGTACAAGTCGGCTGTAAAACATACACATCTTGTCCACGAACAGATTCTTTGATTTCAACCATGATTTCGCCGTCACTGAAACGACCAACGTCTGCTTTGCCGAGGGGGATATCTAAATACTGAGAGATCTTTTCTGCTAGACTGACATTTGCGTTTCCCGCAAAAATCATGACATTTTTTGTAGCCATTTAAGGCACTCCTGTTCAGAGGAAAAAATGATTTGGGGAATTCGGAAGGTAGATAATGGCAGGGATAGCAGGATTCGAACCTGCGGTACACTGGATCAAAACCAGATGCCTTACCACTTGGCCATATCCCTGTATATCTGTGTCGTTGAAGACAGGTGCGTATGATACAACGATTTTTTAGAAGTTCAACACTTTTTTCGAAAAAATTGTCATTTTTTTAACCCTATCAGAGCAACTTATAATTATTCCACCTTCTCGATCCACTCCTGTAAAGTTGTAAATTCTTGATTTAATTGCTGCTCTTCGCGGTAACGCTGCCAAAGAGCCTCTGCATCACTGCGCATGCCGGCCATCCAATAAGCGCGAATCAGGTGTTCCATCACCACCTCATCTTCATTAACGGCAAATGCTTTGCGCAGAAAATCCACCGCTTCAGCATATTCTTTAAGCTGATAATGAACCCAGCCCATACTGTCGAGAATGAAGTAATTATCCGGATCAAGTTCCAACGCTCGGGTAATCAGCTTTTTCGCTTCGTCCAACTGGATATGATTCTCTGCATAATAATATCCCAAGCCGTTAAGTGCATCGACATTGTCGGCATCCAATTCCAGCAGTCGCTGCATATTGGCGACATAACTGTCGTAGCGTTCGAGCTGAAAATACAGATTCCCCTGTTCCAGCAACGCACGCTGATTGTCAGGCTCGACTTCCAGCAACTCCTGTAAGACGTCCACCGCCTGCGAGTACTGCTTTTCATAACGATAGAAAATGGCTTTGGCTAAAAGCACTTTTTTCAGGCTGGCAACATTACTGGTATCGACACTGTCCAACGCTTCGAACGCTTTGGCAAGATCGCCCTGAGTAAAATAGATTTCCGCCTGATGCAATAACGAATCGGTCAGATACGCCGGAGAATAAACCTTCTGAAAATATTCGAGCGCCTCGTCAAGCTGCTGCATATTTTGCAGTACGTACCCCATATAATAGGTAGCGATATCCTGATAAGCCGGCACCTGCAACAAGGTTTCCAGTAGCGCTTTGGCCTGCTGGTTCTGATTGTTTTCCAGTTTCAGCAAAGCCAGTGCAAAGCGTGCCGAGTGCTGCTGAGGATTTTTATCGATAATCGACTGATAGCGCTGTTCG
This sequence comes from Thiomicrorhabdus sp. 6S3-12, assembly GCF_017571475.1. Taxonomy (GTDB): domain Bacteria; phylum Pseudomonadota; class Gammaproteobacteria; order Thiomicrospirales; family Thiomicrospiraceae; genus Thiomicrorhabdus. The sequence continues at coordinate 293,958 of NZ_JAGETW010000001.1, forward strand.
GCCTGCTGCACCATACCCGCCTGGACTTCGAGACGCGCCAGCTTCTCCTGCAAGGAAATGTTTTCCGGGTCTTCATCGACATATTGGCTGAACTGAGCGACCCCTTCCTGATACTTCTCCATCTGCAGGTAGAGCTTGGCGATCAAGTCATAGATACTGCCTTTCTGCTCCAAGCCATCAAAAGTCAACGCTTTCTGAAAGGCCTCCAGCGCTTTGGGGAGTTCCTGTCTTGCCATTAAAACCGTTCCAAGCCCCAATTGACTCGACCATTGATCAGGGTAACGCTCGGCGATCCGCTGCATAAATTCGGTCGAGGCATCCACATTGCCGATCATCGCCGAACCCAGTCTTTGAGCCGCCGTCAGAATATCCTTATCCAGAGGATCCACCGACAGATCCGCATAGGTCTGCCATTGCTGCAGCGCGCTGTCGACATCGCCGCTGCGCAGGCTCAACACGAAACTGGCCCGCCAGACCACCGGCTCATCCGGCTCGATCGAACGCCATAAAGAGGCCGCTTGAGCAATATTTTCCGGTTGATAGGTTGCCATAGCGACCGCAAAGGCACGCCGGGCAAGCTCGGGTTCGCGGGTTTCGTCCGCGAGCTGATAATAGGTATCAAAAGCTTCTTTACCCAATCCGCGTTTAAGCTGCATCTCCGCCCGCAATAGCAAAAACATCTGCTCAGCCGTCAGAAGATGGTCGGCTATGACATTGTGTTTAACCTCATCCTCTTTGAGGATTTCGTCCATCGCCTTCTCTTTACTCACTTCATCCATCGGGATCGACGGTGCCGCCTGAATAAACTGACTGCTGGAAGCACAGCCCTGCAACCCCATAAGACCGGCACAAAGCATCAAAGCACTCGGAAAGCGTCCCAAAGCGAAAGGTTTCAACTTGAATGTCGGCAGAGCTGGCACACAAAACTTCATAGTATTTTTTGATTCCGGATAAAGTAGTAGACCCGTTACATGAAATGACGGCCACAAAGGTCTAAACGACTGTCATAATTAAGTAATTTTATAAATCTTTGACTTTTCGACCCCGTACAAGGGCCTTCTTATAAAAACTTGCAATTGAGGGGATAATTTAGCAGAATTACGCCTCTTTAGTTGCATGTTCATGCGTTTTGATCAATGGTAAACAGTTAATATGAAGCTTATTACACTCGGTGTCAATCACGAAACGGCTCCTGTCGATATCCGTGAAACAGTTTCGTTTACCCCTGAGCAGGCGAAAAGCGCCCTGCATGAACTCAAATCCAATTCGTTGGTGGCCGAGTGTATCATTTTATCGACCTGCAACCGAACCGAAATCTACTGCACACCAAAGAAAGACACCGACGCCGACCTGATCAAAGAGTGGCTGCACCACTTCTTCGATCTGGAATCCAAAAGCATCAATCCGTTCCTGTACCAATACCAGAATATCGACGCCGTTAAACACATTATGCGTGTCGCTTCCGGTCTGAATTCATTGGTTCTTGGCGAACCGCAAATCTTCGGACAGCTTAAAGACGCCTATAATCTGGCGCATAAAAATGACAGCATCCATCAGTCGATGGACACGCTTTTCCAGCATATCTTCAAAACCGTCAAACAAGTGCGCACCGATACCGCAATCGGAACCAGCCCGGTTTCCGTCGCTTTCTCCGCCGTCTCGCTTTCCAAACAGTTTTTCGGTGACCTGAGCGAACAGACGGCCGTGCTGCTGGGCGCCGGCGAAACCATCGAACTGGTCGCCCGCCACCTGAAAGAAGCGAACATCGGCAAACTGATTATTGCCAACCGAACACTGGAACGGGCACACAGTCTGGCCGAAAGCGTTGCCGGTTACGGCATCCAACTGGACGAGCTGGACGACCACCTGCATGAAGCGGACATCGTGATCGGCTCGACCGGAAGTCCGCACGCCATCCTCAAACGAGATCAGGTCAAACAGGCGCTTAAAAAACGTAAGAACCGCCCGATGTTCATGGTTGATATCGCCGTTCCTCGCGACATTGAAGCCAGTACCGGCGAATTGGACAACGTCTATCTATACACCGTGGACGACCTTCAGGAAATTATCGAAAGCAACAAGCAATCGCGCCAGAGTGCAGCGGTTCAAGCCGAAGAGATCATTGACCTGCAGGCGGAAAACTTTATGGCGCAGCAAGACGCCATTGCACGCGTCAAACCGATTATCCGCGACTACCGCCGACAGGCGGAACAGATCAAACAGCACGCGCTTGAGCATGCCCTGCATCAGATTGAAGAAGGCGGCGACCCGCAAACCGTTATCAAACTGCTGGCCAACCAGCTGACCAACCGTCTGCTGCACACACCGACATCGCAACTGAACCAGGCCGGAATCGAGGACAATCAAACCTTGATTGATTCGGCCCAGCAGCTACTGATCTGTCCGGACCTTCAAAACAACAAACACTAGCCTGCCGTAACCGGAACTGCGCTGCCGAGTCTTGCTGCGCAAGGCGCAACTGAATATTTAAGAGATTACTACCGTGAAAGAGTCGATTCGTCAAAAACTGGAAAACCTGGTTGAACGCCTTGAAGAACTGAACCACCTGATTTCCGACCCGGAGATCATCAGCGACCAGAAAAAGTTCACCGCCCTGACCCGCGAACATGCACAACTCACTCCGGTCGTTAAAACTTTCACCGCATACAACGCAGCCGAAGGTGACATCGAAGAGGCCAAAGAGATGCTTCAGTCCGGCGATGCCGATCTGGAGGAGATGGCCAAGGAAGAACTGCCTGATCTGAAAAACCAGCTGGAAGAGCTGGAGCTGGAGCTGCAGAAAATGCTGCTTCCCAAAGACCCGCGCGACGATTCGAACATCTTTTTGGAAATTCGTGCCGGAACCGGTGGCGACGAAGCGGCAATTTTCGCCGGCGATCTGTTTAAGATGTACTCGCGCTATGCCGAATCCATGAAATGGCAGGTAGAAGTCATCAACTCCAGTGAAGGCGAACATGGCGGCTACAAAGAGATCATCGCCCGCATCATCGGTGCCGGCGCCTATTCACGTCTGAAATTCGAATCCGGCGCACACCGTGTGCAACGCGTTCCGGCCACCGAAACGCAGGGCCGCGTACATACCTCTGCTGCGACCGTAGTTATCATGGCCGAAGCCCCGGAAGTCGAGCAGGTTGAACTCAACCCAGCCGATCTCAAAGTTGATACTTTCCGCGCTTCCGGTGCCGGTGGACAGCACGTCAATAAAACCGATTCGGCCATCCGTATCACCCACCTCCCGACCGGAACCGTGGTCGAGTGTCAGGACGAACGTTCGCAGCATAAAAACCGCGCCCGCGCCATGTCGCTTCTGGCCGCTCGAATTATGGATGCCAAACAGCAGGCGCACGATGCGGAAATTGCCCAGGAACGTAAGAGTCTGGTCGGAACCGGCGATCGTTCGGACCGTATCCGAACCTATAACTATCCGCAGGGAAGGGTAACCGACCACCGCATCAACCTGACGCTGTACAAGCTGGACGAAGTGATGAACGGCGGACTCAATCATGTTATCGACCCTCTGATTCAGGAACACCAGGCAGAACTGCTGGCGAGCCTGAACTCCGACACCTGATTGCAGGTTTAAAGATGCCTTCCGCTTACACCATTCAACGGGCTCTGCTCGATGCGAGCGGGAAACTAGCCGCCTGCAATTTTATCGACAACCCGAAACTGGAGGCGGAGATCCTTCTGGGTCATGTGCTTGGGTGCACTCGCAGCTACTTCTATACCTGGCCGGAAAAACCGCTTTCGACGGCGGAAACCGAGCAATTTCAAACTCTGTACAATCTACGCCTCACTGGTCAGCCGATCGCTCATATAATCGGCAATAGAGAGTTCTGGGGCTTGGAACTCAAAGTGACCGCCGACACGCTTATCCCTCGTCCGGACACCGAGACACTGATCGAAACCGCACTCGAACTGCTGCCCGCAACCCCGCAAGCGAAAATTCTGGATCTCGGCACCGGAAGCGGAGCCATCGCACTGGCCCTGAAAAGCGAACTGCCGCAGGCCGAGGTCAGCGCCATCGACTTCTCTCCGGCGGCCCTCGAGGTCGCCAAGGAAAACGCCAAACGCCTGAATTTACCGGTAACCTTTATGCAGGGAAGCTGGTGTCAACCGCTTGCGGCCGAACAGCGCTTTAACCTGATCGCCAGCAACCCGCCTTATATTGAAGAGCAGGACCCACATTTGCAGCAGGGAGATGTCCGCTTCGAGCCGCTTAGCGCGCTGACCTCGGGCCGAGACGGACTCAACGACATCCGCCTGATAGCCGAACAGGCGCAGGCGCACCTGCAGGATAACGGCTGGCTGATTGTGGAACACGGTTACAATCAGGCACAGGCGGTGCAAGAGATCCTGCAACAAAACGGCTATCAACAGATACAGAGCCGCTGCGATTACGGCGGCAATCAACGGATTACCTTCGGACAAAAAACCGAACGCAAGAGAGAGGTAAGCGATGAACACGAATAAAACGGAACTGAACGATCAGGAACTCTCCCGCTACAGCCGGCAGATACTGATGCCGGAAATCGACTATGCCGGCCAACTGACTCTGGCGCAATCGCATGCGGTTATCTTCGGATTGGGCGGACTCGGTTCGCCGGCCTCGCTGTATCTGGCAGCAGCCGGGATCGGGAAATTAACCCTTGTCGACTTCGACGAAGTCGACGACTCGAACTTACAACGTCAGATCGTTCACAGGGAAGCCAATATCGGGCAAGCCAAGGTCGTATCGGCGAAAAGCAACCTGGCTCAACTGAACCGACACATCGAGATCGAAACCATTGCCCGGCACATGGACGAAAATGAGGTAAGCGAACTGGTTCGTCAGGCGGACGTGATTCTCGACTGTACCGACAATTTCGCATCGCGCTTCGCGCTCAATCGAGCCTGTTATGCCGCGAAAAAACCGTTGATTTCCGGTGCCGCTATCCGCTGGGAAGGTCAGCTGAGCACCTACGATTTCCGCAATGACGACTCTCCATGCTATCAGTGCCTCTATCCAGAAGATAACGGCCAGGAATTGACCTGCAGTCAGAACGGCGTCCTGTCTCCTGTCGTCGGAATGGTTGGTTCGATGCAGGCGATTGAAGCGATCAAAGCGCTACTGAAATTGCCGACCTTAACCGGAAAGCTGATGATTATTGATGCCTACAGCATGATGATCCGCACCCTGAATCTGAAAAAAGATCCAGGCTGCAAGTACTGCGCCGGCTAAGAGATTACTGGCGCCCTGCTTTAAAGGCGTTACCCTGCGGCGGCTGATAAGGATTGACCGTCGGCTCTTCCTTAGGCGTGGTCTTATCAACATAGATTACCACGCGGCGGTTCAGTGAACGTCCGTAGGCCGTATCATTACCGGCCACCGGATCGTTATCCCCTTTACCGGCAATTGTCACCAAGGCGGGATCCACCCCCATATAGATAAATGTTCGCGCTACGGTCGCAGCGCGTGCCGCGGACAACTCCCAGTTGGACGGAAACAGAATACTGCTGATCGGAATATTATCGGTAAAACCGGTAATCGTAATGTCCTGCTCACGCGATCCCAAGGTTTCGCCGAGCTTCTCCAACTCTTCACGTGTATTGTCACTGATCGTCGCCCGTCCGCTTTCGAAAAAGCTATCCGAACGCAGGGTAATCTTGGTGTATTCCGGCGTATCCTCGATATCGACATCTTTCGGATTAATATTGTCCAGCGCCTTTTCCACTTCCTCTCTTGAGACAGGAGGCTTCATCTCCAGATTAATCAGCGATTCCTGCGGCGGAAGCAGCTTCTGATCGTCGACCTCGGCACCGATCGGCGGCTCTCCCATCATACTGTTGACAAACGATTGACGGTCTTTCGGATCCACAACGGAAATCAGCCACAGTACCAGAAAGAAAACCATCAGAACGGTCATCAGATCCGCCAGGGCGATTTTCCAGGAACCACCATGCGCCCCGCCTTCGTCATGATCACGGCGACGCGACATATTCACATCCTCGGCAAGGGCTTACGCAAAACATCGGGGTTATTCTTCCTCTTCTCTCGGAATGGCGAATTCAGGCGGCACAATTTGCCGTCCGATCTCGATAGCCAGGTTCGGCGAAACACCGTTCGAATAGGCTTCCAGGAAAGCAGCCGCCATTTCAAACAGCGTACGGTCCTGACGGATCATGACCTCAACCGCATGCACAAAAGGCGCGACAACTGCAAAAGCGAAAAAGACACCGGTCAGGGTTCCGACCAGCGCGGCACCGATTGCCGTCCCGATCTTGGCTACATCCATATCGCCGCCCAGCAGCTCCATGGTCAGAATAACCCCCATGACCGCCGCGACGATCCCGAAACCGGGCAACCAGTCGGCGACCTTTCCGGCCGCCTTAGGCACTTCCATCATCGACTGTGAAATCGAGTAGATCTGATTCTCCATATGCGCGCCGAAACTCTGCGTCGCAGGCGGGTTGAGCATCAGGTAATTGAAATTATCAATAATGAATTTCTTAAGATCGGGGTGCTTGAGCACTCGCGGATATTCGGCGAAGATCGGACTGTCGTCAGGGTTCATAATATGCTTTTCGACGGCCAGCACACCCGAGCTGCGCGACAGACGGGCAAGATCTTCCAACAGACCCAGAGTTTCACGATACAGCTGTTTGGTGACTCTTTCTCCGGAAAAATAACGTCCTATGAAAAACAGCGTCCGCGCCCACACGTAGACGGGAGTCGACGCAAGAAACGCGCCCAGCGAGATACCGAGAATAACCAGCAGCTCGGACGGGTGCCATAAAGCTGACAAACTCCCGCCCATCAAGATAAAGCCGCCGAAAAAGCTCAACGCGATAACTAAAATTCCAAAAGGTTTTGCGAACATAAAATAACCTTACTAGCCTGTCTGAGCGCGCCATCCAGCACATACCTCAAACCTGACTCGACAAATTCTGATTCATTTACGAAATCCAATGATTAAGCAAATCTAAAACTACTCTTCTAAAGGTTAGCATCTGATTTAGCTTACCGAGAATAGTCTAAGCAAATGTCGTACCATTAGCCATTCACTCTATTTCGAAGGGCTTCATCTTATTGTCTCGACGGCCAATTCCTCTTGTTCGCTATCAACTTCCCAGAAAATTAAAACTCTTTTACTCGGCTGCCTCGATGGAATAAACCTTTTTCAAAGTTCTCGGCAAGACAATACCGCGTTTCGCCCGGCCACCCAGCGCCTCCTGCAGCGCTGTCGGCCCGAACTGTTTCTCGTATTTTTCAGTTTTGAGGTTCAGTTTTTCTCCGTCATTAAAGGCAAATACCGCATTCACTTTCTCGCCTTTAGGCAGTTGAATCAGTTTGTTGCCCTTTCCTTTTGCCAGTTCGGGCAACTCTTCCAGCGAGAACACCAACATCCGCGGCTCGGAGGTAACAACGGCAATAAACGCTTTATCTTTCACAGCGGCAGGTGTCAAAACTTCCGCACCCTTCGGCAGGGTAATCACGCCCTTTCCGGACTTATTTTTCGAATACAGATTTTCGAACTCGGTAATAAACCCGTAACCGGCGCTGCTGGCCAGAATAAATTTGTCTTTCGGATTCGCCAATAGAACCTGAGTAAACTGGCTCTCTGCCGGTGGACTCAAACGACCGGTCAACGGCTCCCCGTGCGATCGCGCCGAAGGCAGGCTGTGCGCCGCCAAAGAATAACTACGCCCGGTAGAATCCAGGAAAACCGCCATCTGACGACTCTGTCCCGCAGCCTGACCTCTGAACGCATCCCCGGATTTATATCCCAGACTTTCACCATCAATATCATGCCCCTTGGCCGCACGAACCCAGCCGTTTTCCGAAAGCACAACCGTAACCGCTTCGGACGGTAAGAGATCTTGTTCGCTCATCGCCTGAGCCCCTTTGGCTTCGACCACCGGTGAATTTCGTTCGTCACCGTACTCCTCGGCATCCGCAAGCAATTCTTTTTTCACCAGCGTCTTCAAGCGCGCGGCCGAATTAAGAATTTTCTCCAGTTTGTCACGCTCGGCAGCCAGCTCTTCCTGTTCGGCTTTGATTTTCATCTCTTCCAGACGAGCCAGGTGGCGCAATTTCAATTCCAGAACCGCTTCAGCCTGAATATCGGTCAAACCGAAACGCTCCATCAGAACCGGCTTCGGCTTTTCTTCTTCACGGATAATCCGGATCACTTCATCGATATTCAAAAAGGCGATCAGCATCCCTTCCAGAATATGCAGACGTGCCAAAACCTTATCCAGACGGTATTGCAAACGGCGACGCACGGTCTCTTTGCGGTACACCAGCCATTCATTCAGAATCAATGCAAGATTCTTGACCTGCGGCCGGCCGTCGAGACCGATCACATTGAAATTTCCGCGGTAGCTTTTTTCCAGGTCGGTAGTGGCAAACAGATGCAGCATCGCCGCCTCGACATCCACGCGTTTGGAGCGCATTTCCACCACCAGACGCACCGGATTCTCGTGATCGGATTCATCGCGCAGATCGACCACCATCGGCAATTTTTTGGCGCGCATCTGACTGGCAATCTGCTCCAGCACCTTGGCACCGGAAACCTGATACGGCAAAGCCTCAATAACCACATTGACACCGTCTTCCACCGAGTAGACCGCACGTTGCTTAATGGAACCGTTACCGGTTTCATACAACTTCGCCAGTTCTTCTTCGGTACTGATAATCTGCGCTTTATTCGGGTAGTCCGGAGCCGGAAGAAACTCCATCAATTCACGCGAAGTGGTTTTCGGGTTATCCAGCAGATGAACGCATGCGTTGGCGATTTCACGCAAGTTGTGCGGCGGAATATCGGTCGCCATACCGACAGCAATCCCCGAGGTTCCGTTCAGCAGAACATGCGGCACACGAGCTGGGAGTACTTGCGGCTCATCCATGGTACCGTCGAAATTCGGCGTCCAGTCAACCGTACCCTGGCCAATCTCTTGCAACAGGAGCTGACTGAATTTCGATAGACGCGCCTCGGTATAACGCATAGCGGCAAAAGATTTCGGGTCATCAAGCGACCCCCAGTTTCCCTGACCGTCGACCAGAGGGTAGCGATAGGAGAAGTTCTGTGCCATCAGAACCATCGCTTCGTAGCAGGCCGAGTCGCCGTGCGGGTGGAACTTACCAAGCACGTCACCGACGGTTCTGGCTGATTTCTTGAATTTTGCTGTCGCTTTCAAGCCGAGCTCTGACATTGCATACAAAATGCGACGCTGAACCGGTTTCAGGCCATCACCGATATGCGGTAAAGCGCGATCGAGAATGACATACATTGCATAATCCAGATAGGCCTGTTCGGCAAATTCCGCAACGCTGCGCTGTTCGATTCCATCGTAATTCATTGTGGTCTGATCCACCCGCTAACTCCTTGGATTCAAAAAAGTTAATTTCCGCTAAAAACTATTTCTGCGCCATTTTACCAACTGCGCAGGAAACAAACGACTTTGCCTTTGCACCCAATGCTTTGGTCCCCTCGACAGTACCGCTTTCCGGATACCCCATACTCAACAGCGCCTCCCTGGCCTGCTGTAGAACAGTATCATTCTCCTCAGCCGTTTCAAGGGTTACAATCCCTTCTTCAATCGCCACTTCAACCGACAAAACGCCCTCTATCGCCTGAAGCTTGTTACTGATTGAAGCGGCACAGCCACCGCACTTTATATTCTCGACATCCAACTGATAACGCATCCAATTTCTCCCATTAAACTCTAAGGGATTCCTAGCTTAGCACAGACTCCCGAAAGAACACGCCCTCATAGTGCAAATCCTCCTATCAATCGATAGCGACTCCGTTAAAATAGCCCTAAAAGTTAGTCAACCTTTATGCTCACTACCCACAAATCAAGCGAAGTGCCGTGAACCGTTTTACCAACCACTATCTCGAACTGCCAAGTCATTTCTATCGCCACATCGATCCGGAACCGCTTGTCGATGCGCGACTGGTGCATTACAACCAAACATTGGCGGAGCAGCTGAGAATCCGTCTGGAAAACAGTCAAGTCCTGCAGCTCACCGCCGGGCAAGCAATGGCACCCGGACTGGAACCGCTTGCGCAGAAATACACCGGGCATCAGTTCGGCTATTACAATCCGGATCTGGGCGATGGGCGAGGATTGCTGCTGGGACAGGCGATCGATTCCGAAAACCGTTCTTGGGATCTGCATCTGAAAGGGGCCGGAATCACTCCTTATTCGCGCCGTGGCGACGGTCGGGCCGTATTGCGCTCCGCTGTCCGCGAATATCTGATCGGGGAAGCGCTGCACCATCTGAATATTCCGACAACCCGCTGCCTGAGTCTCTGCCACAGTCCGGAGCCGGTGCGTCGCGAAAAAATCGAAGATCGGGCCAGCTACATCCGGGTTGCCAAAACCCATGTTCGTTTCGGACACTTCGAATGGCTGGCACAAAGAGGCGACCGCAGTGATTTTGAACAAATGGCTAACTATGTCGTTGAAGTCGTGTATCCGGAACTTATTGACGAGCCTCCCGCTAAACGCTACGCCGAACTTTTCCGCACCATCTGCATCCGAACGGCTGAACTGATTGCCAAATGGCAGGCCGCCGGATTCTGCCACGGCGTCATGAACAGCGACAATATGTCAGTCGCCGGAGAGACATTCGACTTCGGACCTTACGCCTTTCTGGACGACTTCAAAATTCATCACATCTGCAACCACTCGGATACCGAAGGCCGTTATGCGTACAGCCAACAACCCAACATCGGCTTGTGGAACTGTCAGGTACTCGGCCAGGCTTTCAGCATGCTGCTTAGCAGCGAACAGATCGAACAGGGCCTGGATGCTTATGTCATTCACTACAATGAGGCTTATCTACATGCCATGGGAAGCAAATTCGGTCTGCCGAATCTGGCGGAAGGAGACAAATACTTTATCGCCGACAGCCTGATTTTAATGGACAAAAGCGACATCGACTTCCACCACTTCTTCCATCATCTAGGTAAGCTGGAGAGCGAGCAGGAACATCAGTGGCTTGATTTCGTCGGCGACAGCAAAGCCTGGCGCGAGTGGCGACAGACCTATTTAAGTCGAACCGAGCAGATAGACAGGGAGCAAAGACGGCAGCAAATTGCTGAACAGACGGCATCTTTTGTTTTACGCAATCATATCGCCCAGGAAATTATCGAATCTTGTGAAGGAGGCGATTACGATCTTCTGTCTGCTGCGATGGCATGGCTGCAAACCCCCTTCTCCCCTCCTGCCGATCTGCGCGAAAACTATGCGCATTTTCTGCAGGCTCCGAGAGAAGAGCAGAAAGGCATTGCCTTAAGCTGTTCATCCTAAACACAAAAAATGGCAAGCTTTTCGCTTGCTACTTCTAATTGAACTGCACGCAACTCGTTTAAAACCGGACGGTCTTATGTTGAAGAATACCCACGATACAGAAAGGCGCTGCTCGCCACGAATCGCCATTAACCTCCCCGTTTCACTGGCGTGCAATGAGCAACTGCTGAAATGCAAACTGATCGACATCTCAATGTGCGGCATCGGGCTTATCAGCAATACGGAACTCCCTGTCTGTACCCCGGCACTCATTCACTTGAAACTGCCGAATGAAGACGGTTTTATCGACATGAAACTGCAAGCGAAGATCACTCGCTGTACTAAAATCCGCGACCAGCATTTGATCGGTTTGCAATTCGTCGATCTGAGCGGCTTTCATGAATACGAGCTCAGCGCTTTTTTTAGTTACCACAGCCGCTTTAGTGCATAATAAGGGCTTACCAGTAGAATCTGGGTCTGATAGTTAAGGGATTGATTATGGATTCAATCAGTGTCAAAACTGATCGTTCAGTTACCCTGATCGGAAAAAACGGTCAGGCAAGCGGTATTTTGGCCGATCTCTCGACAGAAAGCGCTGGCGTCCAATCGCCGCGAGGTGCGCGCATCGGTACCGAACTGGAACTGGTCTTTGAAATCCCGACCGCTGAATACTTCCGGACACTGCGAATCCTAGGCAAAGTAACCCACCGTCACAATAACGCCGACGGCTCCTATCTTAAACTGCATTTTGACCGCATCACCCCAACCCAGCGGCAATATATTATGGAGTTTATCGAATACAAACAGCGCCTTGCCCTAATGGGAAAAAAGAGCCGCGTTCGCAGCTACTGAGCGACGAATTTCCCCGCAGTATTTCCATTTCGCCTCGGCACCTCATCCCGAAATCTGTCAGCAAAACCGAAAATCAAATTGACGCCCCTCAATCTTTTCCCCCAAAGATTCCTAATACAAGCTTATCCATACAGTTTATAATGACTTTTACGTAAAAAGCATTAACCAAGGTAGCCCCCATGCGCGACAATGGACCTGTCACTCAAAAAGAGCACATTCTTCCGCCTGATACAAAAATCGTCTCCCATACCGATCTACAGGGCAATATCATTGCCGCCAACGAAGCCTTTATCGATGCCAGCGGCTACAACTGGAAAGAACTGGTGGGACAGCCGCACAACATTCTGCGTCACCCGGACGTTCCGGCCGAAGTTTTCAAAGACTTCTGGCAAACCATTCAAGCCGGAAAACCTTGGTCTCAAATTGTTAAAAACCGTTGTAAAAACGGCGACCACTACTGGGTTTACGCCAATGCTACGCCGACATTCGAAAACGGCAAAATTACCGGTTATATGTCATTAAGAGTGCCTGCCAGCGATGAAGAAAAACGTCAGGCAACACATGCATATAAAGAGATTGCCGCCGGCCGAATGCAGATTAAAAACGGCATTATTCTTGATGCGGAACATCGTTTAAACCCGCTTCGCCATATCAATACCGCATCACAGGTCATTTTCTTTGCCGTCATGTTATTGTTGAGCGCATCGGTTTCATCGATGATTCCCGCAATTCATGACTGGCTTCCGACATGGCTGTTTGAAGCCTTCGATTTCTTAATGGTTGCAGCAATCATTTTCGTGATGTTTAAACACAATCAGAAACTGACCCTGATCGAAAATCTTCTGACCTCGATCTCCAGCGGTAAATTCGACAATAAAATCGATAGCTTCGGAAAAAACCATGTGCAGCATATATTGGGACGTATCCAGTCAATGCAGGTGAAACTCGGTTCGGATCTTGATCATGCCCGTGCAGCTCTGCTGAAATCGACGCGAATCGAGCAGGCGCTGAAGTCGGCCAATACCAATATCATGGTTGCCGACCGCTTTCGCAATATCATTTTCATCAACGACTCGCTGATGAAAATGCTCAAAACCGCTGAAAAAGATCTACGCAAAACTCTGCCGAACTTCGATACCGAGAATCTGATGTATCAGAGTATCGACATTTTTCATGTCAATCCGCAGCACCAGCAGAACATTCTGGACAACCTTAGCGGAACGCATCATGCGCGCTTCAACATCGGCAAAGTGATTATCGATCTAACCGTTGATCCGATCTACGACAATGACGGTCAGCGAATCGGAACCATTGCCGAATGGAAAAACATGACCGATCAGCTGGAAATCGAGCGCGGCATCGAAAGTCTCATTAACGAGGCGGCTCTCGGTGAACTTGGACACCGTATCGATGTCTCCAAACTGAACGACTTTGAACGCGAACTTTCCGGCTCGGTGAATACACTGCTGGAGAAGTTCTCGGGAACCCTGAACAATGTCACCCAGGTATTGGCCAGAATGAGTCAGGGCGATCTGACCGATCGCATGGATGGCGCTTTTGCAGGCCAGTTGAACTCGATCAAACTGGCGATCAACAATTCGCTAAACAACCTTGAACTGACGCTCGGCAACGTCAAAAGCGGTGCGGAAGAGATCGGCACCATGTCCAAAGAGGTCGCCACCGCCAGCGAAGATCTTTCCGAACGCACCCAGCAACAGGCCGCTTCTCTTGAACAGACCGCCGCCAGTATGGAAGAGATCACCTCTACGACCAAGCACACGGCGGAAAACATGCAGGCTGCAAACGAGATTTCGCATGAAACAGCACGCAATGCCCAAGAAGGCATTGCAGTAATGAAACAGACCATTGAAGCCATGCAGGGTATCAGCGAGCTGAGTCAGAAAATCGGCGAAATCACTTCTGTGATCGACAGCATCGCTTTCCAGACGAACCTTCTGGCCTTGAATGCCGCAGTCGAAGCTGCACGTGCCGGAGAGCACGGTCGTGGTTTCGCCGTGGTAGCCGGAGAGGTTCGCAGTCTGGCTCAGAAATCAGCGGAAGCCGCCAAGGACATTTCCAGCCTGATTAACTCGGCCACAACACAGATTAAAGCCGGAACTGAACAGGTGGAAAACACCAATAGCGTTTTTGCCGACATGGTCGAAAAAATCAACAATCTGGAAACGCTGATCTCGGAAGCATCGCAAACCTCTTTTGAGCAGGCGAAAGGAATTGAACAGGTCAACCAGGCGATGGCCCATCTGGATCAGACGACGCAACAGAACGCGGCGCTGGTGGAACAGCTTTCAGCCACGGCAAACAATATGAGTGAGCAGGCGGAAAATCAGGCAACCTTTATTTCGCGCTTCCAGCTACACCAGCAAAGCGGAATCCGCTCGGCTTTAAGCGCCAAGTTTGCCGAAGCCAAAATGGCGCATAACACCTGGATTATCCGCATAGACAGCTATCTTGCCGGAATGCAGAGTGACATTAATAAAGAGCAGGCTCGTCTGGATAACGTCTGTGCACTGGGCCAATGGATTTATTCAGACGGTCAGAACCTGCTGCATATGCAGGAAATGCAGAACTTGCAGGAGACACACCGTGAATTCCATGCCATGGTCGGACGCATTATGGATGCGAAAGAGATCGGTGATGAAGACACTGCACAACAGCTCAAAGAACAACTGATGACGCTATCGACCGAGATCACTTCTCTTCTGGATGAACTCGACAAAAAAATTGCCGGCTCGGGCACAATCGCTTCCGTGCCTTCACAACCTTCGACAGCGGCAACAACGCCGAAGCGTCTAGCCTCGTCGCAACCCGCACCGAACAAAAGCGATGAATGGAGTGAGTTCTAACGCTCAGACATAAAAAAAGCACCTAAGGGTGTTTTTTTATGTCTAAATTTATCCATCCGGAAGAACTAACGGCAGACCCTCTGGTAAGGCTGCAAAACCGTTTTAAGCCCTTGCAGAGAAAACCGATAGCTCTTTTTTCCGGTATGTCTATGCTCGACCGTCAGCTGAATCGTTTTTCCCTGCTCCAACTCATCCAGCAATCGATGATAAGCTTGCTTCATCAGATCCATTCGTTTCTGCACCTTCGTCGTATCAACCTCGAAGCGCAATCTATTAACAAAACGATCCGCCGTTAAATCGGCTTTAAGAATTGCCTGGAGAGGAACTTCCCCCGGTTTGCCGTCGATCTGATAGGACGCATCCATCAATCGTGGAAACTCACTGATGATCTCATCTTCGAAAAGCAAAATCTGCATGGATGGAAAAGGCGACATGGCCGAACAAGTCACCCCGAAAAACACATCGTTATCGGACTGTTTGGTAAACGCCTCCAAATCCAGAACATCGCCCTGAATATCCGGATAAAGCGTCAAATGGTAATCACCCAGTTGCTTACTGACACTTTCCTGCGCTACGGTATCGGAAATTACAACAAGCCCCAAAAACAAGCTGAAGACTGTTTTTACGACCGCGAATCGACTCACTTTCATATCTTTATGCACCTCTTTTGGCGGTGCATCATAACTGAAAAAAGGCCATAAAACACAATTAACCGTCATAGGTAGAGGCATTTCCATTGCAATAAAAAAACCGGCATAGTCGCAAAAGACTATACCGGTTTTCTTTAAGCATGCGGTATTTAGAGCAGAAACGTCTAAACAGGAAACCGCGACTAAACTTTATTTCTTTTTAACCAGACGGGCATAACTGTCACAGCCTTTCTGGTTTTGATTACCGCAAGACAGGCCATACCATTTTTTCGCTTCATGGCTGTCTTTACGGGCGCCCTTACCGTTTTCGATCAGGAGCCCTAACTTGTATTGCGCATCCGGATTACCCTGCAACGCCGATTTTTTCAGCCAGTTAATCGCCGTAAAAAAGTCCTGTTGGACACCTTCACCTTCAAGGTACATCAGTCCCACATACAATTGAGCACGCGGATACCCCTGATCAGCTGCTTTCTGAAACCAGTTCAACGCCCTTTGCTGATCGACTTTAAGGCCGCGGTTTTCAAGATACATGGTCCCCAAGGCAACCTGAGAATAGACATCCCCCTGATTTGCCGAATCCTCAAACTGCGTCGCGGCTTCCTGATAGTTGCCAGCCATATAGGCATCAAACCCTTTATCAAAATCGGCATAAACCAATGAAGACACCAGCATTGAACAAAATAGCCAGGTAAATTTCAAAGGAGCTTTCATTCTTTTCACCCTATGCAGTTTTAAACCGCAGAATAATTAATGACACGTGTCAGTCTGCGCTGAGCGATCAAAGCTTTATGCTCCTCGGAGCACTCAGGCATCTTTCCATTAAAACTTTTAAAACCGCCCTGCTTAATCTCGGCAATTTTCTGCTTTTGCAGCGCGCTCACTTTCAAAGAGGTCGCTTTTTTCGACAACTTGGCCGAAGCCCCAGCAATCTTGTCAGCGGTCTGCGCCGACATTTTTACAATCTGCTTTTTCGCCGCCCGGATATAACTTGCGACCCTTTGCAAGAATTCAAAATACTCCAGCGGTTCAAACTCGTGACAAACGACGCACTCATCCAATAAACCGGCATGATTTCGATAATGTGGTCGTAGCTTTCTAGAAAGTAGCAGTTTCTGTTCCAAAGCATCCTTAAGAACATAGGGTTCTTTACGGCATCGTTCGACCGCGCGGAAATGCTCGAGCAAAACGAAAGCCGATACGACGACGAAAAGCAGTAGTTCGACAAGCAGAATTAATCCGTTGTTCCATCCGAAGGCGAGACTGATCAGTACCGAAAATAAATAGAGCATGACCAGCGCCCCGGCAATTCCCCACACAAACCAGCTAGTGGCGCGCACAGAACCCTGAAGATAATAGGCCTCGGTGAAGAATTCTTTTCGCAAACCCGACAGAGCCGCCACGGCATCCCGAGTCTGTTCAAGACTCGCAACCACGTTTTCTAGAATTTGTTCATGACTTCTTTTCATCCTTGGCTTCCTCGCTAAGGCTAAATATCTGTCTCCGGACGACGACAGAAAAAAGCTCATATATCAAACACTTGCAAAACCAGCCCATCGAATCTCGCCCTGTTACACAAGGTTTAATTTATGAACCGAATAAGAAAAAGTTATTGACATCATATAAAAACCCCAATATAAAGTAAACATTGTTTACAATAAATAATGTTTACATAGTATAAAATTTCTAACATGACCGCATAAAGTCATGAAAAACAAAAGAAAAATTTGGCAAATTTATTCGTAAAAGTTCGTACAAAAAGGATGCCAAATTTGAACCAGTAATAACGGCAGGCGATTGAAGCCTACCAATGAATCTGCAGGACGACAGCTCAAAATCCCAAAACGGGGTTTCCAAAAAAGGCTAACGGACAGGCCGCTGAAAAAACTAAAGCCATCCGGATCAATTCCGGCTTTTTTAACCTTTTAGACAAGAACTCAGGACAAAAGAGTTCGCCGCTTTATCTCAGGAAATCGATAAAGCTTTGCAACTACAGGGACAGCAATGATAAAGCACCTAGCATCCGTTTTAGTAATGATGCTTTTGAGTACGCATGCCTCGAAAGCAGATAACCAGACCTTTAGTAAACTTCTGACTCAGGTTATTGACGAAATAGAAGGAAAAGACGAAACAGCCAAAGCGATTACGATAAATCGGATCGTCAACCGTTATCAGTATATTGACGATCACCAATTGTATCGTTCAAGAGATTACTGGGCGCAACCAGAAGAGTTTCTGGCAAACCGGGGCGGAGACTGCGAAGACTTTGCCATATTAAAACTGACATTACTGCAACTGATCGGTATCGACTCGACACTGGTCAATTTCAGAAAAAACGGTGAAAATCATGTGGCCGTGGTCGCTATTGCCGATAAAAAACTGGTGCTTCTGGATCTTGAGAATCAGGAGAGCGTTTTGAATAAGCGGAACGTCAAAAACTACCGTTTCTTCCGTTTGAAGGAAGTCTCTGTCCACCAGAATTCTGCATTTAACAACACTCCACAGGTGCGTATTCAAAACGGACTGCCAAGCCTGTAACCAGGCATAAAAAAACCGGTTCTTCTTAAGAAGAACCGGTTTTTTACTATTCAGATTTAAATTTTCAAACCTGACTATACGCTGGCAAGGTCGCCTTTCTGTTCCAGCCAGCTTTTACGGTCCGGACTGCGCTTTTTCGCCAACAGCATATCCATGATTTCCGTCACCGCATTTTCACCATCCAGCTGCAGTTGCACCAATCTGCGACTCTCCGGCAACATCGTGGTTTCACGCAACTGTATCGGGTTCATCTCACCCAAACCTTTGAAGCGCGTTACCTGAACCTTGCCCGGCAACTTCTCGGCAACGATACGATCCAGTACCCCTTGTCGTTCGGCTTCGTCCAGCGCGTAGAATACGCGCTTACCGACATCGATTCGATACAAAGGCGGCATAGCAACATACACATGTCCCTTTTCGACCAACTGCGGAAAATGGCGTACAAACAACGCACAGATCAATGTCGCGATATGCAAACCATCCGAATCGGCATCTGCCAGAATACAGACCTTGCCGTAACGCAGACCGCTCAAATCATCCGAACCGGGGTCCACGCCGATCGCAACCGAAATATCATGAATCTCCTGAGAAGCCAGAACCTGAGCGGACTCAACCTCCCAAGTATTCAAAATTTTGCCGCGCAAAGGCATAATCGCCTGAAAATTTTTATCGCGCGCCTGCTTGGCGGAGCCTCCGGCGGAATCCCCTTCAACCAGAAACAGTTCGGTCCGCGTCAGATCGGTATCCACGCAGTCGGCCAATTTCCCCGGCAAAGCCGGCCCGGAGGTGATTTTTTTACGCACCACTTTTTTGGCTTTGCGCACTCGGCTACTGGCGTTCTGAATAACCATTTCGGCAATTTTTTCGGCCACTTCGGTGTGCTGATTCAGCCATAAACTCAAGGCGTCTTTCACCACTCCGGAAATAAACGGCACACACTCCCGCGAAGAAAGTCGTTCCTTGGTTTGCCCGGCGAACTGCGGTTCTTTGAGTTTGGCCGACAGTACAAACGCCACGTTTAGCCAAGCATCTTCCGGCGTGATCTTAATGCCACGCGGTACCATGTTGCGGAATTCACAAAATTCTCGGATCGCTTCGGTCACACCGGCACGCAAACCGTTTACATGGGTTCCGCCCTGTGGAGTAGGAATCAGATTGACGTAGCTTTCACTGAGCATTTCGCTCGGCTCTTCCAGCCAGGCGACCGCCCAGGAAACTTCTTCATTGTCCGAACGGCTCTCGCCGACAAAACCTTCCTGAGGCAAGCGCTCGCGTCCGTCCAGAGCATCGTTCAAATAGTCTTTCAGTCCGTTCTCATACTGCCAGACCTCTTTCTTTCCGTTCGTCTCATCCACGAACGTTACTTTAAGCCCCGAACAGAGAACCGCTTTGGCTCGCAAAAGATATTGCAGACGACCAATGGCAAATTTCGCCGTATCGAAGAACTGCGCATCCGGCCAGAAACGCACCATCGTTCCGGTATTGCGTTTGCCGACCTTGCCGATCACCTCCAACTTCTGCTGCAGATCACCATTCGCAAAGGTGATCTGATGCAGCTTGGCATCGCGCCGAATCTGCACTTCGACTTTGGTCGAAAGCGCATTCACTACGGAGATACCGACCCCGTGCAAACCACCTGAGAAATTATAGGATTTGTTGGAGAATTTCCCCCCGGCGTGCAGGCGGGTCATAATGACCTCGACACCGGGCACCCCTTCTTCCGGATGCACGTCCACCGGCATGCCTCGACCATTGTCGAGCACGCTCATGGAGCCATCGGCATGATGGGTAATGGTGATTTCCGAAGCATGTCCGGCGAGCGCTTCATCGACGCTGTTATCGATGACTTCCTGAGCCAGATGGTTCGGGCGGGTGGTATCGGTGTACATCCCCGGACGTTTGCGGACGGGTTCCAGTCCGGTTAAGACTTCAATTTCGGCAGCATTATAGTTTTCGGCCAAGCTCAAACTCCTGATGATAGAATGACGCAAATTCAAAAATTGGCATAACGCCGATAATACCATATTCTGCCGGCCAACCGACAGAAGCGCGGCAATAACCCATACAGGATCAGGTTTTAGGAATACATATGAGTCAGATTCAACTGGAGAGCAGCTGGCTGTCCCATCTTGAAACGGAATTTTCGCAACCTTATATGCTGCAGCTTAAAAGCTTTCTGCAGCAGGAAAAGGACGAAGGTAAACAGATTCTGCCGCGCGGTAATCTGTGGTTTAACGCCCTGAACTCCACCCCTTTGAATAATGTGAAAGTAGTCATTATCGGCCAGGACCCTTACCCTACGCCGGGACATGCACACGGCTTGTGCTTTTCGGTGCAACCGGAGGTTTCCCCTCTGCCGAAATCGCTGGTTAATATCAATCAGGAACTATGGGATGACCTCGGGGTCGACAACCGGCATAACGGCAATCTCCAGCCTTGGGCCGACCAGGGCGTTCTGCTTCTTAACGCCGTGCTGACGGTGGAAGCGCGCAACAGTAACTCGCACCAGGGAAAAGGCTGGGAAGTCTTTACCGACAGAGTCATCGAACTGGTCGACCAATACTGCGATCATTGCGTGTTCATCCTATGGGGAAGCTACGCGCAGAAAAAAGGCGCGAAAATCGACACATCGCGCCATCTGGTCATCAAAAGCCCGCACCCATCGCCCTTGTCGGCCTATCGCGGTTTTTTCGGCAGCCGGCCGTTTTCCCGGGCCAATGCCTATCTTGAAGAGCACGGCAAAACGCCGATTAATTGGCAACTGCCTCAACTTCCTGAAGCTTCTCAAATCCCGCAGTAAGCAGAATCTCGATACGCCGGTTCAACTCTTTACCGGCTTCATTGCCATTATCTGCAACCGGATGGTATTCGCTATAGCCGGAGATCGAAAACAGATCGGCCGGCAGCTGCGAAACCTTGAAGAGTTCACCCATCACCGTCTGCGCACGCATCGCACTCAAGAACCAGTTATTTCGCAAAGGGGATGTCGGCAGAATCGGATCATTATCCGTATGCCCCTCTATGACAATTTCCGCTTTCCATTGCATCCCCTGTTCCAGGGCGTAATTAATGACCTTCGCTTCCTGCGGCAAATTTTGCAGATTAAACAAACGATTTTCCCTTAACAAACTTCCCAGATATTGCAGTTCACCCAACAGTTGCTGCGAAGGATAATAGTCTGCGCTGTTGAAAGCGGCCGAACTCTGCACTGCAAACAGAATGCCCTGCGGGGTCTGGGTAACCGAAATCACCTGCAACCCCTGGTTCTTGATCTCCTCAGCAAACGACTGGTAAGCGATTGTGATCTGCTGATCAGTCCAGCTCTGCAACTTACTGACCTGAGCATTGTTCAATGCAATCACCATAATAAAAAAGGTAATCAGCAAAGTAATGACATCCCCGAAAGCCAACAGCCAGGAACTGCGCGCTCTTCTGTCCGCGGTCACATTCATCGCTCACCCCCGTCACCCTCTACGGAAGCTCTCTGCGTCGATTTAAGCTGTAACTTCGGAAGCAGATAAATTTCGACACGGCGATTTTCCGCTGAATAAGCGTCTTCAACCAGCGGATGAAAACTGCCGTAGCCGGCAATCGTGAAATAGCGTTTCGGCAAGCGGCTGTAGAGGCGCAGAAAATCCATCACGGCATAAGCCCGGTAACTGCTGAGTTCAACATTGTCCTTGAATCGCGATCCGGGATGCAAAGGGTGCGCATCCGTATGCCCTTCAATACGGACAAAAAATTCCACCTGCATACCGGAGCGTTGCAAATTATCGACCCAGCGCTGGTAGTAAAGAGAGGATTGCGGCAGATCAATTCGTGAAATCAGATTCGCTATCTGCCGCAGATAAGGCGTCTGCTGGGGATTGATGTTAGCCTGAGCGGAGTCGAACAGATTTTTATCTTTCAGCAACTGATAGTCCAGACTGAGTTTAACGCCCTTGGTCAGCGTGTTTTCCACCTTCAGCCAGTCCAGCTGCTCCTGTTCTTTAATCGAAAGCGATTTCTGATACAGATCCGCGACGATATTCTGATAAGCGCGCTTTGGAGGAACCGTTTCCAGCTGAACACGGGTCAGAATAAACAGAAAAATCGCCAGCAAAGAGGTGAACAACCCGATGTACACCAGAAGCCAGACCGGCACTGAACGGATCGGATTGCGGTCTCTCAGCAGAGTTCCGTTGCGGTTTGAGCGGCTGATAATCGTTAACATGGACAACTCCCCCGTTACGGCGGTCTACGCCATCTCGCCGAGGCGCTGCTGGGTTTTCTCGTGAACGAAAGACTTCAATTGTTCTTTAATCAGCAGCGGCGACTCCTGCGCTTTCATGGCAACCACGGCATGGATGATCATTTCGTTGCGCAGCAATTCCTGCTCGCCCAAAACTTTCAATTTCCCGGCAATCGGCAGAAACAGCAGGTTAGCCAGAAGCACACCGTAAAAAGTAGTCACCAACGCCAACCCCATACCATGCAGCAAACCGGAAAGCATGTCGTTACTTTGCGCAGCGACCAGCGAATACATATCGGCGTTAATCTGCGTTGTCATCATGACAATCAACCCCATGACCGTTCCCATCATCCCGAAGGCAGGCGAATAAGACGCCATGTTGATAAAGACTTCCTGAGAATTAAGATCCTGAAGGCGATTGGTCATCAGGCGTGTCTGCAAACTGCTGCGCAGTTTTTCCGCATCCTGATACAGCAACATCTCGTTCAGCGAATGACGGAAAAATTTATCCTCCACATCGGTCAACTGATTTTCGATTGCCAGAGGCCCTTTGCGTTTCGCCAGAGTCGCCAGATCGAAAATTTCGGTAATCAGCTCTTCATCCGAACGGGATTCAGTAGCGAAGACTTTATAAATCCCGGGGAAAATCGACACAACCTGATTCAGCGGATAGTTAATCAGGGCGGCGGCAAAGGTTCCGCCTAAGACAAGGAGCAGCGCCTGCCAGTTCAAAAAGGCGCTGATAAAACTCTGTTGCTGGTAATCGAACATGGTTGACGCAAGCAGCACAACCCCCAAAAGAATACCTAAAAAACTGGCAAGACGACTCATCTAAAGTCCCTCTCTACTTTTCTGGCCCTCCTTCGGACAAGGAGGACTCGTCAAAATGCGTTTGATACCAATCGGCTATCATCTGATTCAATTCGGCAGTGGATAGGTCGCTGACATCATCCAGACGTTTAATATAAACGTCAATCGTACCCGGTTTTTTAATAAAACCGTTTTTCGGCCAGAACTTTCCAGCATTATGCATCACCAGATAGATCGGCACCTGAGCCTGCTTGGCAAGCATTGAGCCGCCGATATTGATTTTACCCAGTTCATTCGGCGGCATACGGGTTCCTTCCGGAAAAATGACCACCCAATTACCGCCATCCAAACGCTGCTGACCTTCGGTCAAAATCTGCTTCAGCGCCTTGCGCCCCGCTCCACGGTCAATCGCGATCGGGTGCAACAAAGCCATTCCCCAACCGAAGAACGGAATTTTCAGCAACTCCTGCTTCAAAACATACGCCTGACGCGGGAAGATTGTCTGAAATTTCAATGTCTCCCAAGCCGATTCATGTCTAGCAAGGATTAAGCCAGGTTTTTCATGATCGACCTGATCCAAACCGTGAACCCGCGAGCGGATTCCACAGGTCATACGCAGCCACCAAAGACAGAAATAAGCCCATTGAGACATGACCCCATAGCGCACTCTATAAGAGAACGGACGGGTAAACTGCCCAATGAGCGAGAAAAAAACCAAAGAAATCATCTGCCCTATGGCAAATAGCGTTGATCGTACAAACCAGATCAGCTTCACAAATTTTCCTCCGCTAAAAGATGGCGCACCAACGCCAATAAGTTGACATGCACCGGAATCGACTGCAGCAAGGGATCCTGTGTAGATAGTGTTCGTTCGCCCTTACCGCTTCGAACCAGATGGGGCCGCATCCCCTGCCGTAAAGCAGCCTTAATATCGCCGAGCGTATCGCCGACCATCGGAGCGCCCTGCAAAGAGCAACCTAAGGCTTTCTCGATCGACTGTAACATACCGGTTCCCGGCTTACGAGCCGGAGATCCATCCTCGCCAAGATAAGGGGCAAAACTGATCCAGTCAACCGAGTAGGGTGCCAGCAAACGCTGCATTTTCTGATGCATTGCACTCAAAGTCGCACGATCGTAATAACCGCGTTTGATACCGGACTGGTTAGTCGCAACCGCGACTTTCCACCCGGCCTCTTTAAGCATGCGGATCGCCTCCAGACTTCCTTCGACCGGCCCCCACTCGTCAGCCGATTTGATAAAGGCGTCCGAATCTTCGTTAATTACGCCGTCGCGATCGAGAACAATGACTTTTGTCATAAGAACAATGCTTCACAGTGCCTTCAAAACAAAAAGTCCCGCCAAATGCGGGACTTCGCCAGACCTAACGTCTTAATTACAGGCGCGAAATATCCGCAACCTGCATAAACAACTGATAGATCTGATTCAACAACGCCAAACGGTTGTTACGAACCGCTGCATCGTCAGCCATCACCATGACGCTATCGAAGAAGCTATCAACTTCTTCGCGAATGGTCGCCAGCTGCTCCATCGCCGCAATGTAATCTTTGGCGGCAATCAAATTGCTTACCGATTCACGCAACTGATCCAACTTGGCGAACAGCGCGCTTTCAGCATCGTCTGCAAACAGTCCGGTATCGACCGTTTCCGCAATCTCGCCCTCGACTTTTTTCAGCAGGTTGGCAATACGCTTGTTGGCCGCACTCAAACTTTCCGCTCCGTCAATCTGTGCAAACGCCTTGACGGCATCAATACGTTTGGCGAAATCCAAAGGATGCGTCGGGGCACAAGAACGAACTGCTTCAAACTGTTCGGCAGTAACACCCTGATCGGCAAAATAGGCTTTCAGACGGCTGACAATAAAGTCATAGATATCGGCAACCAATTCGTCTTCGGCATTCACCTGAGGATGCAAATCAAGCGCGAAACGGATCATCAGCATCAGATCCAGATCCAACTCTTTTTCGATAATGATACGCAACATACCCAGAGCCGAACGGCGCAGAGCAAACGGATCCTTGTCACCGCTCGGTACCTGACCGATGCCGTAAATACCGGTAATGGTATCCAGTTTATCGGCAATCGCCAGCGCCTGCGCAACAGCGGAGTTCGGCAGCTCATCACCGGCAAAACGCGGCTGATATTGCGCATCCAGAGCGTCGGCCACCAGCTGATCTTCTTTCTGCTCCATGGCGTAGTAACGCCCCATAATCCCTTGCAGTTCTGGGAACTCGCCGACCATTTCCGACATCAGGTCACATTTCGACAGACGCGCAGCGCGCTCAAGAATCTGTGATTCGGCACCCAGCGGCTTGCCAACTTTAACGGTTAGCGTTTCCAGACGCTCAACCTTGTCAAACAGGGTTCCAAGCTGCTGCTGGAAGACGACTGTTTTCAAGCGCGGCAGGAAATCGTCCAACGGCTGCTTGCGATCCTGATCCCAGAAGAATTTCGCATCCGACAGACGCGGGCGAATCACGCGCTCGTTACCCGATTTCACCGAAGCCGGATTCGAGCTTTCGATATTCGAAATGGTGATGAACTTCGCCATCAGTTTGCCGTCGGCATCCAGCATATGGAAATATTTCTGGTGCCCTTTCATGGCTGAAACCAAGGCTTCCGAAGGCACGCTCAGGAAAACCTCGTCAAAATCGCCGACAATCGCCTGCGGCCATTCATTCAGAGCGGTAACTTCTTCCAGAAGATCTTCGTCGATCTGCGCAATTCCGCCTTCAGCTTTCGCCGCCGCTTCGACCTGCGTACGAATCATATCGGCACGCGTATCGAAGTCCGCTTGAACATAGCCTTGAGTACACAGAGTATTGATGTAATCTGCCGGTTTGGCAATCTCGATCGCCTGCGGCGCATGGAAACGGTGGCCGCGAGTGACGTTACTGGTCTGGTGGCCGAGAATGGTAGCCGGAACGACCTGATCATCCATCAGCATCAACGCCCAATGCACCGGACGCACGAATTCCACATCCGAAGCCCCCCAGCGCATACGTTTCGGAATCGGCAACTTGGCCAGCGACTGATTGACGATTTCAGGAAGCAACTCGGCCGCATTCTGCCCTTTCTGCTCCTGCATAAACGCCATCCAGACACCTTTATCGGTATCAATCTCGACCAGATCGGAAACCTCCGCACCGCAGCCGCGGGCAAATCCCTGCAACGCTTTGGTCGGATTACCGTCAGCATCAAATGCCGCTTTTTTCGCCGGTCCTTTCTTCTCAACGGTTTTATCGTCCTGCTTGGCCTGCAATTCCTGAATACGAACCGCCAAACGACGTGGAGACGCGTAAAGAGAGACTGCACCATAGCTCAGTTCCGCATCGGTCAGACCGGCTTCGATGCCTGTGCCAAAAGCCTGGCTCAGTTTTTTCAACGCCTTCGGAGGCAACTCTTCGGTTCCAATTTCTACTAGAAAATCGACAGTCTGAGTCATTATTTTGCCTCCCCTTGTGAATCTTTAACTAATGGGAAGCCTAAAGCTTCACGTCCTTCATAATATGCTTCGGCGATCTGACGCGCCATGGTGCGCACTCGACCGATAAAACGGGCACGCTCGGTGACCGAAATAGCGTGACGGGCATCCAACATGTTGAAAGCGTGCGACGCTTTCAAAACTTGCTCGTAAGCCGGTAAAGGAAGCTTGTCTTCAACCAGCTTGGCAAATATCTCTTCACATTCGTCGAAAGTACGGAACAGTTTTTCGGTGTCCGCCTTTTCAAAGTTATAGGCCGACATCTCCACTTCGTTCTGGTGGAAGACATCACCGTAAGTGACTTTTCCGCCCGGCCCGTCAACCCAAGTCAGGTCGTAAACCGAATTCACGCCCTGAAGATACATGGCGATACGCTCAAGACCGTATGTAATCTCACCGGTTACCGGACGGCACTCCAGACCACCGACCTGCTGGAAGTAGGTGAACTGGGTAACTTCCATACCGTTCATCCACACTTCCCAACCCAAACCCCAGGCACCCAGCGTAGGTGATTCCCAGTTATCTTCAACGAAACGGATATCGTGCTCCAATGGATCGATTCCCAGACGTTTCAGGGACTCCAGATACAACTCCTGAATATTATCCGGCGACGGTTTTAACATCACCTGGAACTGGTAGTAATGCTGTAGACGGTTCGGGTTTTCGCCATAACGACCATCGGTTGGGCGACGGCAAGGCTGAACGTAAGCAGCGCGCCAAGGCTCCGGGCCGATCGAACGCAGGAAAGTCGAAGGGTGAAAAGTCCCCGCGCCCATTTCGTTGTCATAGGGTTGCATGACGACGCATCCCTGTTCCGCCCAGAACGCTTGAAGGGTTTGAATCAGACCTTGAAAGGTACGAATATCTGTTGCTGCTTGTGCCGACACAGGATTAAACCTCTTGATAAATTTTGTACAATGCTTGCATCGCCCGCCCTTTTGAGTGGAAAGAATTCAGGCCGACGATAAAATTTTAAAAATTGGCTGATTATAGCGCATTATCGAATAGGGTTTAACTCTAAGGAGAAAAAGTGAGTACAGAGATAATAGATGCCAAAGGGCTTAAATGCCCGATGCCGGTCATTAAACTGCAACAAGCGGTGCGAAAATCCCAAAACGGGGATGAGCTGAGCATCGCTTGCACCGACCTCGGAGCGGAAAAAGATATCGCCAGCTGGGCTAAAGTCAATAAACACCAGCTTCTGACGGTCGAAAAAACCGATTACGGCCTGCTTATCTCAATCAAAGTGGATGCCCTGAAATAGCGTAATAAATAGAAGCCATCAAGCAATAACTATTATCTATAAAAAACAATAAAACGCTCACCATTTCATATTGAAGATGATTTGACTATAATCAATAGATAAATAACGGTTTTTGTGCACAACCGTTAACCGGAAACGAGAGAGAGTCCTTCGATACGCTTATGAAAAACTGGCCAATTTCCTTTCATATCGCAACGCTAGCCGTCCTGTCAGGATTGCTGGTTTTCTTGCTAGCCGCCATCCCTTCCAAATCCGATGCCAATCTACCGGTCGAACCGGAATCATTGCCGCTACCGAAGCTTGATTTGAGCAAATCGGCAGCCATTGGCGCGGCACAAGCGGACGAGATGAAAACCCCGCAAAACAACTGGATTCAAAAAACCGTTACCATTAAACGTAATGACGCCTTAAGTACCGCACTTGAGCGTGTCGGTGTCGGTGCATCGACTGTTTATAAAATCAGTCAAACCAAAAACAGCGGCCTGATGACCAACCTTAAAGTCGGTGACAAGCTGACTGTCTGGCTGGATCAGAACAGCGACCTGCAACGCATCGTTTATCCGAAATCGAAAACGCTGGATCATGAACTGATTCGCACCGATACCGGCTTCCGTATCAACAAGGTTGAAAAGTCGGTGGAAATCCGCACCAAAACCGCTTACGGCGAAATCAAAGGGGCGTTCTACCCGGCGGCCGAGCGTGCCGGATTAAGCCCTAAAAGTATTATGCAATTGGCCGAGATGCTCGCTTGGGACGTTGACCTTTCCCGAGAACTGCGCGACGGCGACTACTTTAAAGTCATCTACGAAACCCGCTATCTGAACGACGAATACATCGGCGACGGCGATATTCTGGCGGTACAGATCACCTCTGACGGCGGCAAACAGATTCACAACGGTTTTATCCTGCGCGACGGCGATGAAGTGATCGGTTACTACGACGAAAACGGCAATAACCTGAAAAAAGCCTTCCTTAAGGCGCCATTGGATACCGTCAGAATTACTTCGCGCTTCAACCCGAAACGACTGCACCCGATTTTCGGCAAGCGCCGACCACACCGAGGCGTTGACTATGGCGCGCCAACCGGCACACCGATTAAAGTAACCGGTAACGGTCAGATCGTCTATCGCGGCTGGAAAGGCGGCTACGGCAAGGTAGTCAAAGTCCGCCACAATAACACCTACACCACTATGTATGCGCACATGTCGCGTTTTGGTAAATACAAAAAAGGCCAGATGGTCAAACAGGGTCAGGTTATCGGTTATGTCGGCAGCACCGGTAACTCAACCGGAGCGCACCTGCATTATGAATTCCTGCTTAACGGCAAACATGTTGACCCGCTAAAAATCAAATTTCCGGCCGCAGGCCCGGTCAATGCCAAATACAAACAGGATTTCCTGCGTCGAAGTCACTTCCTGCTAGGCCAGCTTGACCGCTTGGACCAGAGTACGCAGTTGGCTTTCAATTTTGAGTAAAACACCTTCAAGTCAGGCCGAGGAATTCTATATCGGCCTGATGTCCGGCACCAGCGTTGACGCCGTTGATGCGGCGCTGATTGCCATCTGCGATCAATCACTTCAACTCAAACATTTCACGACCACCCCTATTCCCGACAACCTTAAACGGTTACTGCTCGAATGCAACAGCGAGCAAAAGCTCAGTTTAAAGTCGTTCAGCCAGTTACACAGTCAAACGGGGCAGCTCTTTACCGCAGCGGTAACTCAGCTGTTATACGAAACCGAACTCGAAGCAAGCGACATTGCCGCCATCGGCAGCCACGGACAGACCATTTATCATGCGCCGGATTTAATGATGAGCTTGCAGATTGGGCATCCGGCCATTATCGCCAAACACAGCGGCATCACCACTGTCGGCGATTTCCGGGTTGATGATATGGCACTCGGCGGTCAAGGCGCGCCTTTTGCCCCGGTTTTCCACCAGTGCCTGTTCTCCGAACCGGAACAGACAGCCATTGCGGTTAATATCGGCGGCATTGCCAATATCAGCGTGCTTCCTGCAATGCACTCCGCTCATGCGGCTATCGGCTGGGATACCGGACCGGGGAACGCGCTGATTGACGAGGCCTGCCAAAAACTGTTTGCCTGCCCGTACGATAGAAACGGCGCTCTGGCCAGACAAGGTTGTGTGCAAACAGCCGCACTGGACACCCTTCTGCAAGACGACTATTTCCAGCAGTCCGCACCGAAAAGCTCCGGCCGCGATTACTTTAACTGGCAGTGGCTATTACAGAAACTGGGCAGTGATTTTGTCGAGCAGCTAGACGCACACGACCTTTTGGCAACCTTGAGCGAGCTGACCGCCGCCAGCATTGCGCAACAGGTTCTCCTCTCGCTCGGCAAGCAAGCCGAAAGTAACGTCTGGATCTGTGGCGGAGGCGCCTTCAACCGTTACCTGCTTGAACGGATTCAGGCTCACCTGCCTGCTTGTATGGTTCGTTCAAGTGCTGATGCCGGCCATGACCCGAACGCGATCGAAGGGATGCTGTTTGCCTGGCTGGCGCACGAACGCCTTAACAATCGTCCAGTCAAGCTTAGCGCGGTAACCGGGGCCGAACGGGATGCTGTTCTTGGCGGCATCTGGCACCCTTAATCCGATTCCAAGCCGAATAAAAATTATTTCTTAACGACTATTTCTTTTTGAAATCCCGATAGGCATTAACGCTGGAGCGCAAAGCCAGTTCCGCTGGATAGGGATGAATGATTTTCTGGGTCGCCAGATAATCGCTGCCGAAGTGGTGAATCCACTGCTCAATCAATTTCATCACGCTGACCAGCGGCACTATGCCCAACTTAAACTCCGCCAGCGTCTGCTGATAAAATTCCTTCTCACTCTCACCGAGCTGATCCTTAAAGTAGCCGTACATATGCTCGATGGTATTAACCATTTTACCGCGCGAAGTCGAGGTACCCACCGCCTGCAAAAACAGTTCACCATAACGCTGAAGACTCTCGGCCAGATTGGCTGTGCCGGCCTCGGCGACAATCGGCCCCATTTTGCGGTAAAGCCCTTCGTTTTTGGATAACAAAAGATATTTATGATCGCGATGAAACGCCTGAAAATCGGCAACCGAAGGGTCGCCATGCACAAACTCACGCCAGCGCGCCGCAGAAAAAATATGCAGCATAAAATTTTCCCTCAGCCAAGCGTCCTGCAAACGCCCCTCCTCTTCAATGGCAATCATCGGAAACTCGCGCCGCAGGTTCTTGGTAAACAGGCCCGCATCCATCGGGTCTTGCGATCCGAACCATTCACCCGTCGGCCGATACACCTTGATCCGTTCCAAACCACAACTCGGAGAACGCGATTTAACCACCGCGCCGTCGATCTCTTGCTGATGAAAGAAACGCATCTTCTTGTCGGTATAGTCCTGCAGTCCGTCGGTGTAGTCGGAACCGGATTTCGGACCCATGACACGAATTTGTCCGTCGACACCAACCAGACGAACCGTTTCGCGCGGCGTCCCTATCACCGCCGCCTCCGGGCAGAAGCGTTTAAATTCGACATAATCAGCCAGCTTGTAACGCACAAAATCATATTGCGCATGCCCGCCGTTATAACGACACTCCGTGCCCAATAGGCAATCAGAGACGGCAATTTTCGGTTTTGGAAATGCCACTTGCGGATATCTTCTGTTAATCGCCTGATTCATACTGCAAATCTCCTGCTACGCTATCCAAAAACAGATGCGCTATTTCATTAAACGCACGCCACCATCCACCGGTATGCTGACCCCGGTTATATAGGGATTATGCATCAGATACTGAACGGTGTGCCAGATCACCTCCGGCCCGGGCTCAATCGGTATAAGTTGATTTTGCAGGCGCTGCTGTTTATAGCTTTCGCTATCATCCGGATGAAACATCAACAGCCCCGGAGCAATATCATTGACTTTAATCTGCGGCGCAAACTTACTGGCAAACACACGCATCTGATTCTGCAGCGCCGCCTTGGAACTCAAATAAGCGATATAGTCACTACGGTTCAACTCGCAATTCGCGTCCGACAAACTGATAATATCTTTCAATCCCGAAGCCGCGTTTTCCAGCAGGCCGGACAATGTCATATTAATCCGGTACGGCGCTTCGACATGAACCTTGAACAATTGGTCGTACAGTTCGGACCGCTCGGCGATTTGCGCATCGGTGACCCAGATGGAGGCATTATGAATGATCGCCCGCAGACTGCCGATTTCATCGCGCAGATTTTCGAGCCAGTCCCGAAACGATTCCTGATCACAAAAGTCCACCTGATAGGCGATTGCGCCCCGTTCGACCAGTTGATCGATTTCCGGGCGCGGCTTGCGATAGGTAATCAGAACCGGATAGCGTCCCTGAGCGAGAAACTGCTCGGCCAGATGGAAACCGACTCTCTGCCCGGCACCGGTTATTAAGACCGCTTGTTCGATATTTGCCACAATTCATCCTTGCTGTTTCTGCGTTTCCCTATAAAGAATGGTACATTAAAAACGGCAAAAGTGAACACGCTCATATCCCAAAGGAGATTCGTATGCAGATCACGATTCTGGGCGGCACCGGCATGATCGGTCAAGCGCTTAAACAACATTTGAGTTCGCAACACACGGTAGAGTTATACGGTCGGCAGGTTTTCGCGCAGCCGGAAAAACTGCTAGAGGCCATCAAAGACGCCGAAATCGTCATCCAGCTCGCCGGCGCTAATATCGGTGCTCGCTGGAATCCGGTATACAAACAGGAAATCTGGGACAGCCGCATCGACACCACGCGAATGCTGGCGCTGGTATTGCAGGAAACCGTGAATCCGCCACGTGTTTTTTGCGCCTCGGCTATCGGTTTTTATCCGCAGGCCGAGGAGTGCGAGCGTCATTACACGGAAAAGGATTTACAACCCGGCGATGATTTTCTGGCCCAACTTTCAATCGCCTGGGAAGAGGAAGCCAAAAAACTGGTTGCACCGGAATTACTGACAATTACCCGTTTCGGCGTAGTGCTTTCGCCAAAAGGCGGAGCACTGGCCAAAATGCTGCCGGCGTTCAAATTTGGTCTTGGCGGCCCGGTTGCCGGCGGCAGACAGTGTTTCAGCTGGATAGATATCGACGACCTGTGTCGCGCCTACGCCTGGCTTATCCAGCAACCGCAGATGCACGGTACTTTCAACCTGACCGCCCCCAATCCTCTGCCACAAAAAGCGTTTGCCGAAACACTCGGTGAGATTCTACATCGACCGACAATACTTCCACTCCCTTTGTGGCAGTTAAAACTGATGTTCGGCGAAGGCGCGCAGGTGCTGACGCACAGCGCCAGTGTCTATCCGCAACGTTTGCTGGACGAAGGATTCGAGTTTAAATATCCGGATGCCAAAAGCAGCCTGAAACACCTGCTGTCATAAGATAAGGAAGTTACATAACCGACCCCTTCAGGTCGGTTCATATGACTCAGGCCATCATAGATCGCAACTTAGGCCGCCGCAACACTCGCCGGCTGGCGGATTTTTCCGGCCAAGAGCCCGGCCAGCAGAACAAAAACCGCCGCCGTCATCAGACAGGCTTCCATTCCGACCACCTGATAGACATAACCGGACAGAAGCGTACCGACCAGACGCCCGGCGGCGTTTGCCATATAGTAAAAACCGACATCCTTGGAGGCTCCGTCTGCATCCGCGTAGGAGACGATGAGATAGGAATGAACTGCGGAGTTGAGCGCAAACACAATCCCGAAAACCACCAAGCCGATCAATAGAATCCACTGCGGTTCTTTATGCAGGAAAAGCGCCATCAGAAACGGAATCGCCCCGAGCGCAAAAGCCAATAGTTTGGCGGTATTGGCGGTTGGATTGTGAGACTCGCCAGCGCCGCCTTTCTTAATCCCTGTCAAAGCCGGTGCACTGGCCTGCACCATGCCATACCCAATAACCCAGAAAGCCATGTAGGCGCCAATCGCGGTATGCTCCCACTGCAGCACCGTTGCCAGATACAACGGCAAAGCCACCACAAACCAGATATCGCGTGCGCCGAACAGAAAAAAACGCGCTGCGGACAGCATATTGATCGGCTGGCTCTTAGAAAAAATTTCGCTGAATTTATTTTTCTGTTTCGCCTTACCGATTTCCGATTGCAGCATCAGGAGTGACAACAGCCAGATCACCGTCAGCACCGAAGCCATTAACAGCATCGCATCCGCAAAACCGACCAGCTCCAGCAGCAGCGCGCCAACAAAAAAACCGGCACCTTTCAGCGCATTTTTCGAGCCGGTCAGCAAAGCCACCCAACGGTACATCTGGCCGTTTTTATCCTGAGTCAGCGATTTAATCGAACTCTTGGCACTCATCTTATTGAGGTCTTTGGCGATCCCGGACAAGGCCTGCGCCAGCATCACATAAGCGACCGAAAGCAAACTGGGATCAACCGTCAACATCAATAAAGCGACAACCTGCAACGCCAGCCCGAGATTCATCGTCACTTTCAAGCCAAGATGCGCGCCGAGCCATCCGCCGAACAGATTGGTTACAATGCCGAAAAACTCATACAACAGAAACAGCATGGCGATTTCCAGCGGGCTGTAACCGAGCTGATGAAAGAACAGCAGCACCAGCATGCGCAGGGCACCGTCGGTTACAGTAAAAGCCCAATAGTTGGCGGTCACCATCCCGTATTGCGCAACGGGCGAATGCAATGGCATAAAAACTCCTTGGGAAGGGTTAGGTCTCAACTGACCCGGACTGAACAGCGGTTGCCGTCCAAGCTCAATGGTCGCTCACTCCGGCCCTTGCGGCTTTGGCAACAGCGCCTGATTCAAACGGCCAACCTTGGCCGCCAGCTCCATCATACGCACCACATAACCGGTTTCATTGTCATACCAGGCCAGCACTTTCAACTGCGTGCCGTTCACAACCAGCGTCGACAGTGCATCAATCACCGACGAGCAGGTCTCGCCTTCATAATCGACGGAAACCAGCGGGCGAATCTCATAACCAAGCACGCCTTGCAAATCGTTCTGTGCGGCATCGGCAAACAGCAGATTCACCTCCTCCGCCGTGACTTTGCGTTTCATCTCCAGAGTCAGGTCGGTCAGTGACGCATTCATAAAAGGCACGCGTACCGCCAGACCGTTCAAACGACCGTTCAATTCGGGGAAAATCGTTCCGATTGCCTTAGCCGAGCCAGTGCTGGTCGGGATCAACGATTCAAAACTGGATCGGGCACGACGCAAATCCTTGTGACCGTGATCAACCACCTTCTGAGTATTGGTACGGTCATGCATGGTCAGAATCGAGCCATGCTCGATACCGATCTTCTCCTGCAGCACCTTAATGACCGGAGCGATACAGTTGGTAGTGCAGGATGCGGCGGTAATGATTCGATCCTCTCCGGCCACGAAAACGTCATCATTAACGCCCATAACAATATTTTTGATTGGTTCTTTCATCGGTGCGGCGACGATTACCTGAGGAATCCCCTGATCCAGATACGGCTGCATGCTTTCCGGCGTACGAAACTGTCCGGTTGCTTCAATCACCACGTCCACCCCGAATGCAGCCCAATCGGTGGCATCAATTTCCTCATGCTGGGAATAACTGATCGCATGGCCGTTAATCACGATCTGACCATGATCTTCCTTAGCCTCATGCTGCCAGCGTCCGTGGGCCGAATCAAAATTCAGAAGATGTGCCGAACCGTAAGCGTCGGTCGCGATTTCATTGATATGCACAAACTCAATTTCCGGCCAGTCGAATGCCTGTCGCAGCGCCAGACGTCCCATGCGCCCAAAACCGTTAATCGCCACTTTAATCGTCATTTATCTATTCCTTAAAATCATAGGTTTAATTCAATTGGCCGCATTTAAACGCCCCAAAGTGACACCCGCATGACAAAAGAGTGAATATTTATCCTGAATTCAGTTAACTTTCCGACTGCAACCAACCGGCAACCTGGTCATGCGTTGGAACGCCACCGGAATGAACAACCTTGTCATTCACCACAACGCCCGGCGTACTCATAACCCCGTAGGAAGCAATTTCTGCAACATCTTCGATTTTGCTGACTTTAACGCATACGTCCAACTCCCCGGCAACCTTTTCGATCAGCGCAACCGTGTTGTTGCAGTTACTGCAACCGGTTCCCAATACCTTGATCTCCAAGGCGTCATCGCAACAAGCGGATTTCTGAGAATCGCCGCAGCATGACGATTTCTCGCCGGCCGGGCTGCAGCAGGAATCTTCATCGGAACAGCAGGCGCTTTTTTTATTCTTGTCCGCAGCACTGGAATCACAGCAACTGTCATCGGAACAGCAGCTTTTATCCCCGGCGTCGGCATCACAGACCACTCCACAGGCAACGCACTCGCCGCGTGAATTTTTAAACATCGGGCAGAATCCGGTATAGGATGCCTGAATCGCGTTCAGAGCCATCAGGATCATCAACCACAGAAACGAGATCTGAGTCAGATCAATCTGCCCCATAAAATGCGAAACAGCCAACAAAATCAGCATCAACACGGCAAAGATGCGCAGTGGACGATTCCCCTTAATTGCAACACTCATGTACTTTCTCCCTCATTACAATTTAGCGTAAAAATAATTAAAGCCGTACCCGACCAGAATAAAAGCCACCACCAATACTGCAACAAACAGCAGTAGAGCCGGCCAGCGAATCACTTTTCTCAAAATAAGCAGTTCCGGCAAGGACAGAGCGGCAATGCTCATCATCAGAGCCAGACTGGTGCCAAGCGGTACGCCCTTGCCCAGCATGGCTTCGATGACCGGAATCACGCCGGTGGCATTGGAGTACAAAGGCACCCCAAGCAGAACCGCCGCCGGAACACTCCACCAGTTATTCGCATCCGCCAGCGTTTCGGTTACCCAAACCTGAGGCACATAACCATGAAAGGCTGCGCCGACACCAATACCGATAATCACCCAGTGCCAGATGCGTTTAACAATAACTTTCACCTCGTTCCAGGCAAAACCGTGTCTGGCACGCCAACCGTTGGCAAGCGCTTCCTGCTCCTGAGCCTGGCGCATCTTGATATCCCAGACATAAGCCTCAATCCAGCGCTCCGGCTTAAACCAGCCGATGACCACTGATCCGATATAGGCGACGATCAATCCGGCTAGTACATACCAGAAAGCGACTTCCCATCCCAATAGAGAAATCAACAGCACTACGGCCACTTCATTAATCATCGGACTGGCAATAAGAAAAGCAAAGGTAATACTGAGCGGAATTCTGGCTTCGACGAAGCCGATAAACAAAGGAACCGACGAACAGGAGCAAAAAGGCGTCACAGACCCCAGACCGATCGCCATGGAGCGACCTAGCCACAATGGCTTGCCGACAACCACGCTGCGCACCCGTTCGGTAGAAACAAACGCTCGCAGCAGCCCCATCAGATAAATAATCAGTACCAGCAGAAAAAAGATTTTCAGCACATCCATGACAAAGAAATGCACGGCCTGCCCTAATGCCGTCTGGGCATCTATGTTCAAAATCCCATACACAAACCAGCTTGCTGTGCTTTCAAACGGTGTCATGGTCAAAGCCCCTGCTCAAATTGCAAGTAAGTACGATTAAGAATCATTTTATGCCAGGAGTCATAATGCTCCAGGTGTTTAAATTCCGGCCAATCCTTATTCTCGGCAACCGCCTGGTCGACACCAAGCATTTCATCCGCCGCCGCAGACATGACATCAACCAGTTTGTCCAGATAGGCTCCAGTGTCCTGACGCGCCTTATCCCAATCACAAACCTGTCCGTGTCCGGGGACAATTTTTACCGCCGGCAAGGCTTCTGCCTGGTGAAAGGCGTTGCGCCAACTCGCAACCTTGGAAAACGGATGGACTCCGAGCATTCGATCGACATAAATCAGATCTCCTGAAAACAGCACCTTCTGCTGCGGCAGCCAAACAACGGCATCGCCGGGAAAATGCGCATCGCCGAAAAACTTAAGTGCAAAATCCACGCCACCGATATTAAACTGAGCCTCGTCCCCTTGGAAAGGCTTTGCAGCATGCTCAGGCGAAGTTCCGGCAAAAATTGCAGAAACGCCGGCCATCTTTTCGATCAATTCCGCAGCCATCTTCTTCTGAGTTTCTACCGTCCGTGCAAGCGCATAAACGGGAATTCCTTTGCGAGCAAAGTAGTGATTTCCTAACCAGCGATGGTCCTGACTTCCGGTATTGATCACTGCGATAATCGGCTTATCGGTCACATTTCCGGCCGCTTTTTCCAACGCTTTGGCGGAAACATCTCCTGCACCCGAGTCAATCAGCACGGCGCCATCTCCGGTTACAACAAGGCCGATATTATTATTCAAGCCCAAATTTTCTTCCGAGCGGTTCGTCAAAGGCCCGATATAAGCATAAACCTGATCCGCAACCGGCTTGAAATGAAATTCCATGGCCTGCGTCGGAAAAGCAAACAGACTCAGACAGAACGTGAATAGCACTGAAATTTTTTTAGACCAATCCACTAGATACCTCCAGAATTCATATATACGCATAGGCAAATATATTAAAACTCAAAGCGGGAATTTGCAAAGCCTTTTTAAAAGTTTTAGAAAAATCCGTGCATTTGCTTCAAAATAGAGGCTCATCGGAAAACGTCCGTCGAGATTGATACATAAATAGAACCCGTCAAAACCTATGACACTAGAAATCGTCACCCAAACCTTTAAAGCCCTGTCGGAACCGGTCCGGCTGCGTATCGTTCACCTTCTGCTGCAACGCGACTCGCTCTGTGTCTGCGATCTGGTCGAAACACTGGAACTGAATCAAAGCACCGTCTCCCGTCATCTGGCTTATCTGAAGAACTCCGGACTGGTTACTTCCTGGCGCGACGGAACCTGGATGCACTATGCTCTGATTCCCGAAGCCTTACAGATGTTAAATATCGATGTACTCAAGCAGCACCTAGCCGATCAGTTGAATCTGGATTTGCAAAAACTGCAGGCTTACGAACAAAAACCGAGAAGCTGTAATCTGTAAAAAGAGCGGCGGAAAAAAATTAAGAAAAAAAGCACAAAAAATCATCCACTTGCCCATTTCAGGCACGATCTTTTATATAATAGCGTGTTTTCCTGCTTAAACACTTAAGAGTGCGTAAATGAAGAATAGAGTTTTTGATGTGGTCATTGTCGGCGGCGGTATCTCGGGTTGTGCCTTGACCTATATGCTGTCGCGTTACACCGATGTAAAAAAAGTGGCCATGCTTGAAAAGTACGGCAGCCTGGCACCGTTGAATTCCAGCGCAAGATCCAATAGCCAGACCCTGCACTGCGGCGACATCGAAACCAACTACACACTGGAAAAAGCCAAAGTCGTTAAGCAACAAGCGAGTATGATCGAATACTTTGCCCAGCAGGTGGAAAAGAACGACTTCCTGTATAAATTCCCGAAAATGATTCTTGCCGTCGGTGATGACGAATGCGAACGCTTGGAAAAACGTCACCACGAGTTTGCCGAAGCCTTCCCGTATATGGAACTGTGGGACGCAGACAAGATCGCCGAAGTCGAACCGGCGGTCACCATGAAAGACGGCGAACGCCGTCCGGAGCGCATCCTGGCTTCCGGTTGTACCGACGAATATTCTGCGGTGAACTATGGAAACATGTCCAAGGCCCTGATCAATCAGGCGCGTAAAACCAATACCGAAATTCAGGTTTCCCTAAGCACGGAAGTGCAGAAAATCAGCAAAGTTGAAGACGGCTACGAGCTGAATACCTCACAAGGCACTTTCTTTGCCGATTTCGTTGTAGTCTCCGCCGGCGGTCACAGCCTGCTACTGGCTAATCAGCTTGGGCACGGTATGGACATGTCGATTCTGCCGATGGCCGGAAGTTTCTATTACGTACCAAAAATTCTTAACGGTAAAGTTTATACCATGCAGAACGACAAGCTGCCGTTTGCCGCACTGCATGGCGACCCGGATCTGGTTGAACTGAGCAAAACCCGTCTTGGGCCGACCGCTCTGGTTCTACCGAAGCTGGAACGCTATACCGGCGGAACCTATCTGGATTTCTGGCGCAGTCTGAAACTTGATCGCAAGGTTATCAAAGTCTTCTGGGATCTGATGAAAGACAGCACCATCCGCAACTATATTCTGCGCAACTTCGCCTTCGAGATTCCGTGGCTGCGTAAACGCCTTTTCGCTAAAGACGCACAGAAGATCATTCCTGACCTGAAACCGGAAGATCTCGAATATGCCTCCGGCATCGGCGGTCTGCGCCCGCAGGTCATCGACAAAACCACGATGCAACTGAAGCTGGGTGAAGCGAGTATTGTCCCGGAAAACGAGCGTCTGATTTTCAATATGACACCTTCACCGGGCGCCACCACCTGTCTTGGTAACGCCTACCGCGACGCACAAATCATCTGCGAACGTCTGAATATTCAGATGCACAAGCAGCAGGCGATCGACGAACTGCTTGGCGGAAAAGACCTGCCGTAACAGAGATGACCGGCATTCCGACATATTTAATCAGTGGCCTTCTCGGCAGCGGTAAAACCACCTGTCTGCGGCAGCTGATTAAACAGAAACCGGAAAACGAAAACTGGGCGGTTCTGATCAACGAATTCGGCGAAGTCGATATTGACGGCGCGACCCTGTCGCAAAACAACGACATCACGATTAAAGCCGTTTCCGGAGGTTGCATCTGCTGCTCGGCGCAGTTCAATCTGGCTCAAGCACTCGGAGAGCTAAGCCGCCAGCCAAT
The DNA here is from genome assembly GCF_017571475.1 of Thiomicrorhabdus sp. 6S3-12. Lineage (GTDB taxonomy): Bacteria > Pseudomonadota > Gammaproteobacteria > Thiomicrospirales > Thiomicrospiraceae > Thiomicrorhabdus. Next base: position 334,671 of record NZ_JAGETW010000001.1, read on the forward strand.
CGATAAACTGTTTATCGAACCGACCGGACTCGGCCATCCGGCCAAGGTGCTCGACACCCTGAAACAGTTTCCTCAATACACGCTACACAAAACACTGTGCGTTATCACGCCGCAGCAATTGACCGAAATCCGCTGGCAAAAATCGCAAGTCATGCGTGATCTGGTGACGCTGGCCGACCTGATCGTACTTAATAAAACCGATCTGAGCTCGGAACAAGAGATTGCGCAAAGCCGGGCGATTCTTGAACGGCTGTATGCTCAAAAAACCCTATTGCCGACGCAGTTTGCCCAAATCGCCATCGAGCAACTCAAGCCATCCGGACAAACCCACCCCATTTTCCAGTTTCAAGCCGTTACAGCAGATTTCACCCTTAAACAGAACACCGGCACACTCCATGCGAGCGAAAACCGCGACTGGAACAGTGCTCTGCCCGGTGTCGAACAGGCTTTTCTGCAAATCGACCCGCAAAACGGTCATCTGCTCGCTATCGGCTGGCAATTTAGCGCCAAAGTGCAGTTTAACCGCATCGCGCTGAAAGCCTGGATAGACAACTTCTCCCCTTTACTGGCCCGTGCCAAAGGCCTGCTGCGCACCGGAAAAGAGTGGCAGCTCTTGAATTATATTGATAACCATTTACAATTAGAAGATATTGCCTGGCGACAAGATAGCCGACTGGAATGTCTATTTACAGAAGCACCAAACAGCATCCCACCGCATAAAGACACTATTATTTCTATGGAATCTCAACTGCTTAGCGCCATCCTGCTTCGTTAAATTCCAATAATAAAGCCGCCGGTTTTTTAAATTTTTGTTAAAATCGCAGCTCATTTTTTAATCACGAGACGTGCCCCACTTGCTTTTGCCAATAGGACCCGTCCACAACAGCCGAAGGAAATTGCATGACTAAGCACATGCCCGATATCGCGTGTCAGCCGCACCAAACACCACAAGGGACCCTGAACTGGGTCGGAATGAGCGGCATTGAACTGCCTGTTTTGGTTCAACAGGGAACAGACGCGTCACAAAGCGTCCGTATGTCCTCTTTAGCTCAAGCCTACGTCAATCTGGAAAACCCGCTCAGCAAGGGTATCCATATGTCACGTCTGTATCTGATTCTCGATCAGATGGCGACCGAAGAGCCGCTTTCGCCGAACCGCGTTAAAGCCGTTCTCGACAAATTCATCGAATCACACGAAGGTTTGAGTTCGCATGCGTTTGTTGAATTCAAATTCGATTACTACGAACGCCGTAACTCGCTTAAAAGCGGCAACAGTGGCTGGAAACATTACCCGTGCACTGTCCGCGGTGAAATGCGCGACGGCGATTTCGACTGCGAAATCTCGATCGAGGTACCTTACTCATCCACTTGCCCTTGCTCGGCAGCGCTTTCTCGCCAGCTGATTCAGGAAGCCTTTGAACGTGACTTCGACGGTAAAGATCTCAGTTATGACGATGTCATGGCTTGGTTGGGCACTCCGGAAGGCATCTGTGCCACACCGCACAGCCAGCGCTCTTATGCTCAGGTCAAGGTTAAAGTCGAAGAAAGTGATTCATTAGGCATCTCTAACCTGATTAACGATATTGAAGCCGCGCTGCAAACGCCGGTACAAGCAGCGGTTAAACGCGAAGACGAACAGGAATTCGCACGCCTGAACGCTTCTAACCTGATGTTCTGTGAAGATGCCAGTCGTCGTTTGCAGGCTGCTCTAAGCGCTCAGGAAGAACATTATCTGGATTTCTGGGTACGCGTTAACCATCTGGAAAGTCTGCATCCGCACGATGCGGTGGCGATTGTCACCAAAGGGATCGACGGCGGTTATACCGACGAACCGAACCTGATGGATCCGATGAAGTAATCCACCTTACTTCTCCGCCCCCAAAAGAGACCCGCCCGGACCAAGTTCCCGGCGGGTTTTTCTTTTTATGTACGACAAAAAGTACGTTACACTCTAGGATAAGACTTTCTTACAAACGAATGAACACAAATCAAAAGAGCCCAAGGCTCTTGGTGTTATTCAAGCCAACTGCGCCTCAACAATCAGGCACTTGAATCCGTTTTATTTGGTAAATGAAATGTCCGCTAAGATCCATAACGAGTCTGCGCAAACCGTATCTCCTAAACAGTGGTTTAGATTGGCTTTGGTGTACCTGTTAATCCCGTTAATACTGTTTATATGCGCAGGAGACCTTAAATGGTGGCAAGCATGGATCTACGCCTTTCTTATCTTGAGCACAGGCATGGGTGGACGTATTTTGGCCGAACACCGTCATCCCGGATTAACCGCCGAAAGACAGAACCTCGAAAATTTCCAAAATACCAAGTCGTGGGATAAGGTGCTCGCCCCGCTGATGGCTGTGAGTGTCGGGTACCCGATGGTGATCGTGGCGGGTCTAGACCATCGCTTCAACTGGTCACCCGAGTTTGCGCTCTGGGTCAGTCTTCTTGGTTTCTTTTTTATCGCGCAGGGGTATGCTTTTGCTGCCTGGGCTTTGATAGAAAACCGCTTTTTTTCCGCTGTCATGCGCATTCAGACGGATCGAGGACATACGGTTTGCGACAGCGGCCCATACCGGATTGTGCGCCATCCCGGCTATGCAGGGAATGTGCTTGCGCTATTCGGCATTGTTCTGGCTCTGAATTCACTATGGTCACTGATCCCGGCACTGCTTGCATTGGCTATTGCCGTCATCAGAACCGCACTCGAAGATCAGGCTCTGCTGGAGGAGTTACCGGGGTATCGGGAGTATGCACGACAGGTACGCTATCGCTTAATTCCAGGAATATACTAAAAACCCTCCATGAACATCCGATCAGGCCATGCGGATTGTATTTCATTCAGCAGAGCGTTCCATTCAAAACCGGAGAATTCAAGGCGATGCAAAGAGACGATATCTTAAGGTTCCGAGACATTCCCAATGTCGGCGCAGCCATTGAGCGCAAATTCATGACACTAGGCCTCAAAAGCCCTCAGGAACTGGTCGGTAAAGACCCTTATCAACTGTACGAAGACCTTGGCCTGATTATGCAAAAAAGACTCGATCCCTGCCTGCTTGATGTTTTTATCTCCGCGGTCCGCTATATGCAAGGCGAACCGCCACGGAAATGGTGGCACTATACACCAGAGCGCAAACAGAAAATGTCGTCAAAAAAATGACGACCGTAAAATCAAAGCGTTTCTGAATGCTGAATCGGCCTGTTTCTTAGTGACTTTGCACAATTCCAATAGAAAACCAATCTCTCTTAACCGATTGTTTTTAATCATAAAAATAAAAAACAACTTACCTTTCTACGGCACAGAAAAATCTCTGGCATGGCTTATGCTCAATACCCATTAAAGAGGTTATTAAGCCTGCGTTTTGAGCAAAGCAAAACGTTTATTCCCAAGAGTAGAAAGGATACAAAGATGAGTCGTTTAAAGTTTCTGAAAGAGGTTTTTGAGTTACGCAACCAACAGGCACTGAAAAATAAACTGGCGAATGCACATGTGATTTGCCAGCAGTCCGCGTTTAAACAGCTTAGAAGAGCTTAAAGAGACTCTTCTTTCCATAAAATCATATCCTTGACCGATTGCTTAATTGCTCTGGCAATCACCTCGCATTTAACGATAAACAGATAATAAACATCACGCGGGGTCTGTCGGTAAAGGCTCTCAAAATTGCCCATTCCTTTGGCGAGAACAATATCCGCGTTTTTAAACAGTTCAAAAGAACGCTCATTGACTTCGCTCAGATCATAGCCGGGCGTGGCGACACCGGAATCAATAACCTCCGCAGTTCCTTCGAAGATCTGTGCTTCCGCGACGGTCACATCATTGATCACCGGTCTGCCGCGCACGAAAAAATACAACTGCAAATGCGGGTATCTCTGCTTAATGATTTTAAGCAGGTGCAGATCAAGAATATGCTCGCCGACATTGTCGCCGATCAGAACCAGCGAACGAGCGGACACTAAATCGGCTTCCAGTTTAAGGATATCGTTTCTGGCAAAAGGTTCATGAAAATGCGAATCGACGGTTGCCTGGAGGTTAAACTGGTTGGGCGCTCCGAAATCGATCACATTGCCGATCACGCTGAGCTTAAGTGCCTCTTCCAGCGAGGTGACTGGTGAAGTATCAAGCTTGAGTGCCTGCTTAAGCGCGATCTGTTTCGCTTCCTTGACCGGATCTTCAATACCACTGATCTCGCTGACCGCCTGATAAATCTCTTTAGCCATCTGCGGCGCAGTAGAATCCAATGAATGCGATTGCAGAATCTCGGCTGCCCGATCCAATACTGCTTTACAATCGTCATCGCTTAGATTCAACAAACGACTGGTTTTCAAAGCCTGTGCGTATAGACAGGAAAAGCATTCTGGCTGGGATTTCATGGCGGACACTCTCAATAAAATATCAGAAAAAACCATCGAACCGCGATGTAGACGCAACGGACGGTCTACCTTAAACAAAAGCAGTTCAAGATTTCTATTGGATTTTATCAAGAAAAGAGGACATACAACCTTTTCAAACCCTTAAGATCGAATAAGGTCTTTGTCAGATCAAGAGACGGTGAGGCGCTTAAATCGCTAAAGGATTGTTTTCCTCGCCCATAAAAGCTGCGGATTCGAAGGCGTCAATTACTTCTTTGGATTGCAGGGCTTTGCGCAGGGTATTCATGGTTTCCGCCGCCGGTGCCAGGAACTGACAGGAGATCTGATAAAAGCCCATATCAGGGTGCTCATCGATACGCACCACTTTCACCTTCTGGTGAATCACATCATAGACATTCTTATCCGGATCGTCGGAAAGATCGAGTTGAAAGAACAACTCCAGAATATCGTTAACGCTGACCAGAAATTCACTGTAGAACGAAAAGCCGACCGGCGAAGCGTCATGGTAATGCTCGGACCAGTACTCCGGAAAAATAATAATGTAGTTACTGGCCGAAATATTGTTATAGATCTTTTCCAACAGCTGCGCATAGTTGTACAGATCGATAAAGGAAGAAAGCAGATAGGAGCGGTTTTTCTCACGTTTCTCCTGATAATCGACAATATCCTTATCGATTTTCAACTTTTTCAAAACCGGTCCATCATACAACTGATGCGGCGTCGATTTTTCTAAAAGCGTCAGAGTACTGGCGCTGATCTGATCGATTTTCTCCTCGAAGTCCCGCAGAATGCTTTCGGTACGGATATTCCCGCTCAATGAAGCGTAATCGAGCGGTTGTTCCACTCCTTGACGCAGAGAACGTTTCGCCTCTTCGATCGGCAAAACCCCAACCGAAATACCGTTCAACACCTTGCGCAGATATTCCAACCGCTCAATGACCACCATAAACAATTGATAAGCCGCCGGAAAGGGCTTGGCCAACGCCTGACGGATATTGGTATGGTAGTTGGCGTGCAGGATATCCAGCTTTTCGTTAACGATTTTGGTGAAATGCTGAATCCCCGTGGTATAGATATCGCCGGTCAGCTCCTCTTTGCCTTCCTGCGAGCCGATACGGATGAAATGGTATTTCAGCTTTGCTCTATAGCGAAAGTAACGGCGCGTGTTCTGAAAACGTTTACGGATCGCCAAAGTCCGGCGATCTTCATTATCCGACTTGTGCAGCCATTGATAGGTTTTCGAGTGCGCCAGCTTAAGATAGTCCAGCAGCGTTTCGTCACTCTCGTCGGTAAACTCCAAAGCGCGCTTGGAAAGAAAGCGCAGCGACTTGAACAGCACTTCGTTAATGAAAACCTCATGGTCCGAATTGATATACAAGGTTTTATCAAGTCCGGTGATCTTAGCGACAATGCAAGCGTGTATCGTGCGCTCTTTTTTCTCGTCGCTGACCTGCCCCAGTTTGGGAAAGGCGTCAAACTCTTTGGAATGCTGACTGCGCAGATTGAGCAACATGGTTTCCAGAGAGTCTTTACGGATAATCCGATAGGCGACCAGCTTTAATTCTGTCGGCAGACTTTCAATAAAAGAGTGGTCATTGTCGTAATGAGTGCCCGGCATAGTGGAATCTTAAAGGGAAATCGATTTTTAATATTAACAGAGATTTTACCCTTTCTAGCCGAAGAGAAAAGAACTCTTATCCAAGAAAATTAAAACACTTTATCCTTGGTATTTATACAGCTTGCATCAGGCGCTCTTTTTCCGCCTTGGACAGGCGTTTAATCTGATACTCCCTCTGACTTGCATGGCTGCGACTGAGTGCCTGTTCAGAGTACACCAGTCGGCATGGCTGTCGGCTCTTGGTGTATTTCGCACCGCCGACCAACTCCCCGTTGTGCTGTTTCAAGCGCTTGGAAAGATTATTGGTAATGCCGCAATAGAGCGAATTATCGGCGCAACGCAAAAGATAAACCGACCAGCAGGATTCGGACAACTGAGTATCCGTATTAATATCGTGATTAGACATACAGGGAAGATTAAAGAACTTTACCGCATTTTTAAAGTGCTTTCGCTACAGAGAAGGCCAGACAAGACCGAAAGCAATAAAACCGAATATGATTTTCTAAAAAGCATTGATGCCCTTTTCGAGGAAGCTTTGGCGCAACTCAAGGCAGCGCTTGGTGACGTTTAGTAAAACCTAAACGAGCCTAACACTAATACAAATTTTCTTTAAAATTTGGGCGATAATTTTCAGGGATTTCCAGGCAAGGTATTTTGACCTAATTTGAGAGATGATTTGAGGAAAGTTCGCGGCGGGAGTAGACGAAGTTAAGTATCACTTAATGAGTCTGCTCCCAACAAAGAAATTTACCAAATCAGACTCAAATTAAAAGTCGCCCCCGGTGATTTCAATGTAAATATGCTCCGCATTATTGGTCGCCGCCTGCTGGAAAACCGGACGATCTTTATACATCGATTGATCGACCTTCACGGCGTCCTCCATCTTGCCGCCGGCATCCACGACTTTTTGCACTTCCTGATGCATATAGACCAGATAATCATACATCTGTTTCTTAGCCGTCTGCATATCGGTCGGCGTACCATGACCCGGAACAACGATCGTGTCCGACGGAATTGCATCCATCATCCGTTTGAACGAGGCTTCCCAGGCGAAAGAATCCGTATAGCTGAAGAATACCGGCATGCGCTCGTTAAAGCCGAGATCGCCGGTCAGGATCACCTTACGCGACGGAATATAAGCGCTGGTCGAAGCCGGTGTATGCCCGGGGCCGAAATCCTTCAGTATCACTTTCTCGCCGCCGCCGACATCGATTGCCAACTCGTTCTCGAACGTCGTGAACTTATCGGATACATTGCGTGCATGCAAGGTTAACTCCTTGCCGACGCGAGCACCCCACTCCGCTTTGATCATATCAAAGGCAGCATCAAACTGATCATTCGCCAACTGGCTCGAATAGAGGTTTTTCACACCGACATCAACCCAGTAGCTGGCACCGAGATAGGCGTGCCCCTGGTTATTCTCAACCGCAACCCATTTGACCGGTTTGTTGGTTACCTTCTTGATCTGCTGGTGCAAACTGTACGCCAGAGCCGGATTGGCTCCGGCATTGAAAACAAAGACTCCGTCCTCGAAAACGATAAAAGAAAGGTTGTTGTTCAGGCCGAAATTCGCCGGATTATGCCAGATCATGCTGCCAACCACCGTATAGACGCCATCGGTGACCTTTTGCGCTTTGGGAATCGGCAATACGCGTCCAATATAGCCAACCGATTTTTCGGTGCGTTCAGCGTCGGCAACATAACTGTTGACCGCCTGATACAGACTGTCGGTATAACTTCTCACCTCCTTGGCATAGGCCTCGAAGCCCGCCAGATAAGGATCCTTTTCCTGCGCAAGCGCATTATTTGCCGTCAATCCTAGAGCGATTCCGGCAAACAGGGCACCGGTTTTACTGACAAAAAAACGAGATCGGTTCAGCAACTTCATTGTGTTCTCCCTTCAATTGCTTCACCCAAATCATAACACCAACCCTGCGCTGCTCAGCACCCCGGAAAACTTCAATTTTTTTTATGAACGGTCTAACCGCTCTGAATGCATCTCTTCATACACATCGAAAATGGTAATCGCCATAGCGGCGATAACCGGACCGAAGAACAGACCGATCACGCCAAAATGGATCAAGCCGGCAAAGGTGGACAGCACGGTAATCAAAGTGTGATTGGCCACGGCCATATCACTGCTACCGCCACCGACCACCGCCGTCAACCGCTTAATCAGAATCGGACGCACAACATTATCAATAATGAAACCGGTGACCACAATCCCCCAGACAGCGATGACAACAGCGCTGATATATTCACCCTGCAGGCCGGTATAGATTACCAGAGGCACCCATACCAGCGCCGCGCCGACAATCGGCACAAACGAAGTAACGGCAATTGCCATACCGATAAACATCCCCGGCAACCCAAGAATCCACGCCAGTACCGCAAAGGAGACACCTTGCAGAACAGCGATCCCCAGCACACTCAACGTCAAAACGCTGGAGAGACTGGAAAAACGATTCATAATCATGCTGTCAAACTTGTTTTCCAGAGGGGAAAGCACTTTAAGATGCCCGGCGATCGCACTGCCGTCACGATAGAAAAAAAACAGCGCAAAAACCGACAAGCCAAGGAAAGTAATAAAAGAAGAAGTTGTACCCAACACCCCCTGCAATAGAAAAACGGTCACTTTCTGAACAAAGTCGAGGATCTTCTGCGAATGCGCTTTCAGTTGCGCCAGCAGATCCATCTGGGTATTTTCGCTGATCGGCAGATAAGCGATCAGTGAAGCATTCAGCTTGGCCAGAGATTCCGGGCTCTGCTGGCCGAGCCAGGTCTGGGCCTGACCATACAACTGTCCGACCTGCAAACTGATTTCCACCAACAGATAGGTTACCGGCGCGATGACACCTAGAAAGATCAGCGTGCTCATCACCCCAGAAGCAACCGTCGGCGAATAGTCGAAACGTTTCTGCAGCTTGAGATAGTAAGGATAACTGGCGGTTGCGACGATCATGGCGAAAAACAACGCTTCCAGAAAAGGGTTAAAAAGCCAGAAGAGGCCGACAATGGCCAACAGCAGCAAAATAATTAAAAAACCTTCCTCATAAGGACGACTGTCACGCATAATAGACCCTCAACAGATGAACGCTGTTTAGATTACGTAAAATTCTTAATGAATTCCAATTAAAAAGACATCTCTATGAATACCGATATCGCTGAAGTCATTATTCGTCCGGAAGGCTCACTGCAAATCCTCTCCTATCAGGAAGCCAATCAGTTGAGCGATGCAACCCAGAGCGGTTTGAACGAGGTTTTGCGCCAGTGTGCATTGGCCGTACTCAATACCGGCTCAAACGAAGATAACATGCTCACGCTACTGGAAAAATATCAGGACTTTGACATCATGGTCAGTGTCAAAGGCCGCGGCGTTCAATTAATTATTAAAAACGCGCCACGTCACGCCTTTGTCGATAACCAGTTGATTGTCGGCCTTAAAGAGCATCTGTACGCGGTTATCCGCGACCTTGTCTATGCCCGCAACGATGTGCTCGACAGCGGACAGTTTAATCTGTTGCGCAGCCACGGCATTACCAACGCCATTTTCCATATCGCCCGCAATGCTCAATTACTCAAAGCCAATACCACGCCGAATATTGTCGTCTGCTGGGGAGGCCATTCGGTATCCGGCGAAGAGTACAAATACAGTAAACATCTCGGCTATGAACTCGGACTGCGTAATCTGGATATCTGTACCGGCTGCGGCCCGGGTGTTATGAAAGGCCCGATGAAAGGCGCCATGCTCGGCCATGGCAAACAACGCTATCAGCACGGCCGTTATATCGGCATTACCGAACCGGGCATTATCGCGGCTGAAGCCCCGAACGCTTTTGTCACCGAACTGTGTATCATGCCGGACATCGAAAAACGTCTGGAAGCCTTTGTCCGTCTCGGGCACGGCATCGTTATTTTCCCGGGCGGCGCCGGCACCATGGAAGAGTTGCTGTATCTGATCAGCATCCTGTTACACCCGGAAAACCAGGACATTCCGATGCCGGTTATATTGACCGGAAATGAAGCCAGTCGCGAATATTTCGACGCCATTATGGAATTCATTAGCGAAACGCTTGGCGCCAAAGCCTGCGAACTGTTCGAGGTCATTATCGAGCACCCGCGCGACGTTGCGACCAAAATGAAATTCGCGATGGAAACCGTGCGTCAGGATCGAAAAGCCTCCAGCGACGCTTATTATTTCAACTGGCGTCTGACGCTGGAATTGGATCAGCAGCAGCCGTTTATTCCAACCCACGAAAACATGGCCAATCTGGATCTGCACAAAGATCAGCCGGCATACAAACTCGCCAGTCAGCTGCGTAAAGCGTTCTCCGGCATTGTTGCCGGGAACGTCAAAGCGGAAGGCCTCAGAGAGATCGAACAACATGGCCCTTTCCGCATCAGCGGAGACGCCGACATTATGCATGCAATGGACAAGCTGCTACAGAAGTTCGTCGATCAAAAACGCATGAAACTCGACGCCAGCGACTACAACCCCTGTTATACAATAGTGCACCAAGAATAAGAACAATAAAAAAAGACAGCAACATGACCTTTGACGAATTCGACCTTGACCCGATTCTGCTCAGCGCGATTGAGAAAATCGGCTACCACAAACCAACCCCGGTACAGCAGGAAGCGATCCCGGCAATGCTGGATCGTACCGATGTACTGGCAGGCGCGGCAACCGGTACCGGTAAAACCGCGGCCTTTGTCATTCCGGCATTGCAGTATCTGCTCGACGAGCCGAGAGCGGCGAGATTCCCGAGAGTATTGATACTGGCACCGACACGCGAACTGGCCTTTCAGATTCATAAAACGGTCAAACAGCTCGGTACCCACTGCGAGTTCCCGACAGCCGTTATTACCGGTGGTTTCAACCAGGGTAAACAGGCTCAGACACTGAGTAACCCAACCGACATTCTGGTCGCCACTCCCGGCCGTCTCTCGAAAATGATGGAAGAGGATCAGGTAAACCTCTCCTATGTCGAACTGCTGATCATTGACGAAGCCGACCGTATGCTCGACATGGGTCAGGGACCGACAGTCAGAACGCTTCTTGAAGCCATTCCGGGGGATTTCCAAGCCGGGCTCTTTTCGGCGACCCTGTCCGGAAGCGGCGTGCGTAAATTCGCCGACGAAATTCTCGACGAGCCGGTGGAAATCCAGATTGACGCGCCGAACCGGAAGTCGGAACAGATTCAACAGGTCAGCTATCTTGCCAATGACAAAGACCATAAGCACGCGCTTCTGACCAGTCTGCTGAATGACGCTTCCTGCCAGAGCGCGATTGTCTTCTGCAACAAAAAAGAACGCGCCATTGCCGTTACCGATTTTCTGCAATCGCAGAATATCAGTGCGCAGGTGCTGCACGGCGACTTTATTCAGGCGGTTCGCCTTGAGAAAATGCACAAATTCAAAAGCGGTAAGATCAAGGTCCTGGTTGCGACCGATGTTGCCGCGCGCGGATTGGATATGCTCAATATCACGCATGTCATTAACTATGACCTGCCTTATCGCGGCGACATCTATATTCACCGCATAGGCCGTACCGGTCGTGCCCAGCAGGTCGGTATCGCCGTCAATCTGGTCGAACGCCACGATCTTAAAGCGCTGGAGCGCATCGAATATCATCTGCAGCAGAAAATTCCGGAAGCCAAAATCGCCGGACTGGAGCCGAACTTCACCATTAAATCGGCAATCAAAGTTCAATCTAAGGCTCAGAAAAAGAAACCTAAGAAAAGCGCCAAGAAGAAAACTTCTACCAAGAAAAAAAGCAAAAAATAAATCGATGGGCTCACCACTCCAGGTGAGTCTTTCCTCTCCCTGAAACAGTCCTTAACGACACGGTTGCAGATAGATAAAATTACCCTGCATCAATTTCCCGGACTCTTTTATAGGGTAAACACAACTTACCTAATGAACTTTTATACCTTTAAAGCTATTTTAAAAAGGTCAAAAGCACAGTGAAGGAAGTTGTATGTTATTTATCACCAACCGATTCCCTAAAGGCTCGATCCGCAGCCGTAAAAACCGCCCTTTCAAATTTGACCTGAATAATAACGCGCCAAGCAACTCGGTCTTCTACTGCCAGCGACATCCCGACGGCAGCATGAATGAAATCATGGGCGAAAACCTGATGAGCGAACTGAAAAAATCCGCTTACCGGCAGGTACTGTTATATATTCACGGCTACTCGAATCTTCCGGACGACGTTTTCGAAGCCGCTCAAGAATTTCAGCAACTCTGCGACCGCGAAAAACCGAAAGAAGTTCTGGTGGTTCCTGTCATCTGGCCTTGTGACAACGATCTGGGCATTATCAACGACTACTGGGACGATCAGAAATCCGCCGATAGCAGTGCCAGCTCCTTCTCGCGGGCGCTGAACCATTTTATGCAGTGGCGCGATCAGGAAGCCCATAAACCCGATTACGCTCCATGCCTGAAAAGAATCAATGTTCTCGCCCATTCCATGGGGAACCGGGTCTTGCGGGAAACTCTGCAGGCCTGGAACAAATACGATCTCGGAGACGGGGTTCCAATGCTCTTCCGCAATACTTTTCTGGTTGCGGCTGACATCGAAAACGAATCGGTTCACCGTGACGAGCGCGGCCGTCTTATCAGCGACGCTTCACGCAATGTAGTGGTCTATTTCGCCGGTGACGATCTGGCTCTCAGAGCCAGTAAAGTGGCGAATGTCAGAAATAAAGTCGCCTCGCGCCGTCTTGGCCATTCCGGCCCTGAAAACATGAATAAGACGCCGCAGAATGTCTATAAAGTGGACTGCGACGATGTCAACAGCCGCTACGATCTCAAGGGACACAGTTACTTCAGAAGCGATCAGGACGGCAACCCCGGACTGGTGTTCAAACACATCTTCCAGTGCATTCACAGCGGACGCGTTTTCCCCGAAGATCCGGATCAGCGCTCGACCGTTATTCGTTTCGAAGACTAATCCAGCACCAAGCGATCAATTGAGATTCTTAAAGGAGCGGAGATGACTTATCCAACACTACAAAGACACGCTGTCAGCGATGCGGTCAAGCCCTTGCAGTCGTTGCTTAACCGCATTGGAGCCATGCTTACCGTCGACGGGGATTTCGGCCCGGGAACCGAACGTGGCGTGCGTTTTGCGCAAAAAACCGCCAATCAAAATATCACCGGAATCGCCGATGGCGAATTATGGCAGTGGCTGGAAACCCAGCCTGAACCCTTTGAACGTCTGGATACGGACGGAATTGCCTTTATCGCCCGGGAAGAGACCGGTGGTCTGGCTTTTTATGAACGTTTTACCAAATGGCCGCACTACCCGGGACATGCCAGCGGAATCACGATCGGCGTCGGTTATGATCTGCGTTTTCATTCATCCGACGCTTTTGAAAATGACTGGGGACAACTTCTATCGCAGGAGGTTCTAAATGAACTGAGCAAAGATATCGGGCGCAAAGGCAACAGACAAAGAACGGACGAACTCAAGGAGCTTGAAATTACCATTCCTTTTACGGCCGCCTGGCAGGTGTTTTCCCGCCACACCATCCCCAATTTTTTTTCACAGACCGAATCGATCTACGACTCCATTACGGCATTGCCCAAACCGCTCCGTTCCGTGTTGGTAAGTCTGGTGTACAATCGCGGTACTTCGCTTAGTGGTTCGAGACGCCGCGAAATGCGCAATATTCAGCAAATCCTGCAAGAAGCGGAAAACTCCGAGCTTTCACAAACCGAACGCAAAGTGGTTCTGAACCGTGTCGAGGATGAAATCCTCTCGATGCAGCGTCTATGGTCGACGAGTTCTGGATTGAATAAACGCCGTCAGGCGGAAGCAAATATGTGGCGTCAGGCGCTGCATCAATGGCAGGCTGTGTGAATCTGAAAAGAGACTCGTTGGAAGGTGAGAAATCCGTCAATTCAACGCTTTGTGCTCGGCGGATAACATTTTCTGTTCGTGCCGCGCTTTGGATTCCAGCGGAACGCCAAGCAATAGATTTTTCAGCGTTCTTTTGATCTGATCGCGCATCATCTGATCGATCGCCGGGTCGTAATGAACCTCAATCCCTTTAGGTTTTTCGAAACGCTCTTCAGGGGGATTTTCCTGACGGACTTCAACCGCTTCTTCTACCGAAGTGACGCCCATGATCTGACTGATGGTCTTGAGCGGAAAACCGGTACCGGAGATTGTAAATACCTTGACTCCGGTTGCACTGGTCATATCGCAGCGATAACCATGCAGAGTGAGAATGTCTCTCTGAACTGTCCCCTGCATGCCTTTCAACAGGTAAACCCCGTTTTTACCGGCATTTTCGGCTATCTTGGCCTGCTCTTCCGCCGTGTACTTCTCCAATTCCTGTTTAAAGATCTTGGTGGGGTTACTGGTTTTAACCGCAGAACGGTTCACCATATCAAAAGTATAGATCCATTCCGGCTCGGTAATGACGATCTCTTTCTGCTGCTGCTTCATACCGAATATGCTCATCGACAAATCGCTGTACTCCGCGCTTTTTCGGCCATATTCGCGAACGTAAACGGTCTTGGTTCCACTCATGGTTCCCTGAATCTGGTACGTGACCACTGCTTCCTTAAAAGGCAACTTTGGATCGTACCAGGTTCCGGAGAAAGCAAGATGGGAAATTGCCAGCAGCCCAACGGCAACCATTGATCGAAAAAACATTACGCCATTACCTTGCAGAAAACGATGCTGACAGCATACCTCTAAAAAACAGGGAAATGTATACCGAAAACTGGTGTCTCCTTGCTTTGTGCACACTAAATTGACAGTCATCAATTCGCACTCTATACAGAGGATTTCATAAAAGAATCAAGGTGATAGGAAAATTCTCTCTATAGTAAAAACGCGTACCCGGAAACCCCTGCTCCCAGGCTAAAACCATTTACGCCATTTAAAAATAACCAGCTGGACGGCAATCAAAACAACCACCAACCAAATAAAATAACGGAATGCCTGCGGGTTGTCCGCCCCGGGAATGCCGCCGACATTAATGCCCAGAAGCCCGGTTAAAAATCCCAACGGAAGAAAAACCGCCGTAATAATCGACAACAGATACATGCGGTTATTGAGTTGTTCACTGAGACGGTTCTGAAGCTCTTCCTGACCGACAACAGCTCTTTCCCGCAAGGCTTCCAGATCTTCCAGCGTCAAGGTGATTCGGTCAACCACTTCGCGTAACTCCACACGCTCTCCGGCCGTCATCCACGGCAATTTTTCCAGCGAAAACCGCAGTAACGCCTCTTTCTGTGGCGCCAGATAGCGGCGCATCGCGATCACCTGACGGCGCAAGCTGCTGAGCTCGGAACGCAGGCGCGCTCCGCTGTGCTCAATCACCTGATCTTCCAGATTTGCCATATGCTCTTCGAACTCATCGACCACTTCGCCGATTCTCCATACCATACGGCCAGCCAGATTCACCATCAGTTCGGCCAGCGTCGTCGGCCCTTTATTCTTCATCAACGCCTGAGAAACCTCTTCCACGGAAGCCAGATCACGGCGCAAGGTGGTGATTAAGCGCCCTTCCTCATACCATAAACGCAGAGCGATCATATCTTCCGGATCGGCGTTGGGGTTCATATTTACGCCTCGCCACGCCATCAGGGTACCGTTATCGAATTGACTGAAACGCGGCCTGGATTCGCTGCTCAACAGGGTTTCGGCAACCGAAATATCCAAATTCGATCCATGGAACAACCACTCTTTAACAGAGAACACACTATAATCCAGGTGAATCCATAATTCGCCATCTCCCGGTTTCCAGCTCTGTAACTGCTGCCATTCCAGTTTTTTGGCACCACCTTGCCCATCCAGCAATAAAGCGTGAATTAAACCGTCCTGCATGTACACCCCCTGGCAAATATGCATAAAAAAACCCCGGCGATGCCTCTATTCTGCATGACCGGGGTTTATTTGAAAACGCTTTTTAACGGTAAGAATCAGACTTCGATAATTTCAAAGTCGTGCGACATTTCAACCGTTGCTTCCAGCATTTTGGAAACTGAGCAGTATTTTTCCGCCGAAAGATCGACAGCGCGCTGAACTTTTTTATCGTTCAATTCGGTACCGTAAACTTTAAAGTGCACATGAATTTTAGTGAACACTTTAGGAACTTCCGCGGAGCGTTCCGACTCGATTTCGATCTGTACGTCTTTGATATCCTGACTCATCTTCTGCAGCATCATCACCACATCAATACCGGTGCAGCCACCAAGCCCCATCAGAACCATCTCCATCGGGCGCGGGCCGGTATTTTCACCACCGACTTCCGGCGCCGCATCCATACGTACAGTGTGCCCTGTGCTGGCCGTTGCATCAAATGCCATACCAGAACCTTGCCATTTCACAATCGTCGTCATTGTCGCTCCTCGTTATTCTTAGCGCTCTTAAAGAGCTTCGGTTTCCGGGTCGAAGATATCTTCGACTACAACCACTTTCGGCTTAGGATAGTAGTTGAACTCGGTAGCCGATGCAATAGTGTAGGCCCCCATCTGCTTGCCGATCAGAATATCGCCTACTTCCAGTTCTGGCAGTTCGATATCTTCGGCAACCACGTCGATCGAGTCGCAGGTCGGTCCTGCCAGCACGCTCGGGAAGAACTCACCGGTCGGATCAAACGGCTTTAACGGAGCGATCGGATAAGCGGCATGGTCAAACATCTGACCGCTGAAACCGCCGTAAACACCGTCATCCAGGTAGTACCACATACGTGCGCCGCGTTTCGCTTTACCGACAACCGAAACGACTTCGATCATCGACGGGCCGGAGATAAAACGCCCCGGCTCGGCAAAAACTTCAACCCCTTCCGGCAGTTCAGCCAAGGCTTCGTTAATCGGCACACAGAAATCGGCAATCGGAGATACCGACTCCTGATACACAATCGGAAAACCACCGCCGATATCCAGGAACTTCCAATCCACATGGCTCATCACTTTCATCGCCGCAACACTGGAACGAACCGCGTTGACATGCGTCATCGGCGACATCGACTGCGAACCGACGTGGAAAGACAGACCGACCACACTGATACCGTGAGCCGCCGCATCATCTACCAGGCGTGGCAGTTCTTCCAGAGTACAACCAAATTTACGCGACAGATCAACCACCGCCTGCGGGCTGCGGAAACTGACGCGAATAATCAATTCAACCTGTCCGGCATAAGGATAGAACTTCTGCATTTCGGCAAAGTTATCGACTACAAAACGGGTACAGCCGAATTCCAGAGCGCGTTTGATCTCTTTATCTTTTTTAATCGGGTGCGTATGAATACACTGATCGCCTGTAATCCCCAGGGATTCGACCAGTTCCACTTCCCCAATGGTCGCCAAATCAAAGTAAGAGCCCAATTTCTTCAGGCGCTTGATCAACTCTGGATGCGAAAGCGACTTCAAAGCATAAAACAGCTTGGTGTTCGGCAGCGCCGCTTGCAGAGATTTGAACTGGTAATCAACCTCTTCCAAGTCCAACACCATAAACGGTGTTTCGTGCTTGGCGACCAATTCTTGCAGGCTGGAGCGGTCAAACTGTTCCAGTTCATCAGGGTGGGTTTGTTCAGCGAAGTGCTGAATAATATCTTGAGTGTCCATTCGACTCTTTTTAAACCTCAAAAACGAGAGAACCCATTGGCTCAAAACCGCCGTTTGAAAGGCGGTTTAGTGTTACTGTGGCTCAAAATTAACTGCAATTTATTTAAAAATTAGCAGCTTAAGCAATGGCATCCAGCACATATTGAGGCAGTGCGAATGCGCCCTTATGCACTTCAGGAGTATAGAAGCGCGTTTTGATTCCGGACTGCTTAAAACGCTGCTGCAGAGTTTCCAGAGAAACCTCTTTAAGCGCTAAGTTATCGGTTGCCCATGCAAAGGTCATAATACCTCCGACATAGGTCGGTACAGCACCGGAATAAAAACTCGCTTGCGCAAACAATGGAGACAGACGTTTATGTGTCGTTGACACTTCGTCGGTCTGCATAAAACTTACGCCGTTCTGGGCTACAAAGACACCGCCGTCGTTCAGACAGTTTTTGATTCCCTGATAGAAACGCGAGGTGAAAAGCACTTCACCAGGCCCCATAGGATCCGTCGAATCGGAAATAATCACGTCGAATTTTTCCGTACACTCGTTGACGAAATCGACACCGTCGGCAATAACAATATTGGCTTTCGGATTATCGTAGGCGCCCGCCGAGTGGTTCGGCAGATATTTCACACACATATCGATAACCTGCTGGTCAATTTCCACCTGAGTTACCGAATCCACGTTTTCGTGTTTAAGCACTTCACGCAGAATTCCACCGTCGCCGCCGCCGATAATCAGTACTTTCTTGGCATTGCCATGCGCCATCATCGGCACATGCACCATCATCTCATGGTAAACAAACTCGTCTTTTTCCGTTGTCTGGATCACGCCATCCAACGCCATCACCGTGCCCCACTGCTCATTTTTGAAAATAATCAGGTGCTGGTGACCGGTATTAACTTCAAACAGAACTTCATTCATCACAAAGCTCTGTCCCCAGGTCGGATAAAGTGTTTCCAGATAAGTTTGCTGACTCATTAGACTGTCCTTTTGCTTGCCTTACTGTTTCGCGTTCTCGACTTCGCCGCGCAGAATGGTATCGACTTTAACGTCGCTCGGCGTAAATGCCGCCTGCAACACTTCAATCGCTTTTTCCGGCTCGGAATCGCCGCACATAAAGACGTCGAAAGCCGCATAGTTGCGCTCCGGCCATGAGTGAACCGAAATGTGCGATTCGGCAAGCACTGCAACACCGGAAATTCCGCCGTTCGGCGTAAAGTGATGCAGGTGAATATGCAACAGAGTCGCTTTGGCTTTTTCCACCGCTTCACGCAGCGCGCTTTCCATCACTTGAAGATTATCCAGGTTGCTTGCGCCCCAAAGGTCGATAATCAGATGAGTTCCGGCAAAGACTTTACCGTCACGGCAGATGAAGTGATCCAATGTCTGATCTTCAACCGCTTGATCGTGGGTTGGCCAGGTATCGTCGATAATCGTAGTTTTTTCAACGACTTCAAAATGGTCATTACTGGTGACCAGAATATTTTCTGAATGCGGCATTCTAGGAGTACCTTTATTAAAACACCCGCTAAAAAAGGGAAGTAACGGATGAATGATTAATTATTAGTCCGACAAACAAAGGCTAGTTTGCCAAACCCCAGCCACGCCGCTTCGCTTATCCATTTTGCAAAAGCATTACGTGAGGTGTTAACCATTTTTCTTTCTGTTGCCTTCAACTCGGAGGGAGTCACACGAAGGTTTCTGTGTGAAAAAGGAAGTGGGTATTATTCTTCTTTTTGGAAAATATGCAAGCAGATTTTTTCTTTTTCTAAAGCGAAATAAAAAGCGTCGAAAAAATGCATCAACCAATTGATTTAACTTAGGAATTCCATTGCCGAAAAAAGCCGTCGTACAATGTCGTTTTCAATGACTTGCGGTTACAAAGGTGGCGGAATTGCCCCATTTCTTCAAGGCGGCGCAGGCCGAGGCAATTGCCGTATCGGGAAGTTTCAGATACTGCTTGCCCAGATAACCGTAATCCTTAAGCTCCTGAGTAATGTATTGCGCATTATCGCTACCGCTGACCAGATAACTTGAAACCACGCCCAAAGCAGCCAGATCGCAAACTTTTTTGTTGGCCGACAGCTTGCGCTCAAAGTCCGGATCATGATGAAACAGCACCGACTTGACGACCTTGTCCGGCATATTCCATTTACTGCCCAGAATACTGCTGAAAACCGCATGATTCGTGTTATATCGCTGATCTTCTTTGAGAAACTGGGAAACGGGATTGATACGGAGACTGTTAATCATTCCATCATAGCCGTCGGGATCGTGACGGCGCATGAAAATATATCCGGTATTCTGCAACAAACCGAGCATATAGGCCTCCGAACGCGACACGCCGTACACCCAGTAGGACAGTTCGGCGGCAACAATGCCGATTTTCATACACTCGTTAAGAATCTTTTCTTCTTCCGCTGAAGAACTCAGCAAACGGGCAAAAAGTGTGGAAACAAAAAGGTTAAAAACATCGTCCAGTCCGATGAGATTCACGGCCGCTTTGGCATCCTGAATCGCGCCCTTTTCTTCGGCGACACAAGCGTTGGCAATTTTCAGAAAGCTGGAGAGGTATTCGGGATTTCGGCTGATAAGATTGGCGATCGTAACGCTGTTGGGATACGGTTTATCGAACTCTTCTTTGAGAAGCAACACCTCCTGAGGAACCGACGGCAGCGACTGCTGCGCCAGAATCGCCTTGGCAATCTGAATTTTGTCCTGAAGAGATGGGTTCAATACGTTTTGCTCCTCGATAAAAAGCCCATTCATTATAAGGAATTATTTACAGTCACTCATTAAATGTAATTATTAGTAAACAATATCCCTTTATCCAAAACAAACGAAATCAACTAGATTTTTGGCTTTTCCCATTCCTTTTATGGCATAAAACCCATCTCACCCGACACGCGAAACTACTTCGGCAAAGCGTGCATTCTTTCTACAGCAACTCGAATCGCTTGGAAGATAAAATTCCGGGAGATTAAGAAAATGTTTTAAGTACGACGGGGCGTTCCGCTATGGTGAAATGCTGAAAAATTTTGTACAGATGCGCCGCCGAAGAGGGGACGACGCACACAGGAAAGGAACCTTATTTGAAAAGCTCGGCCAGCTTCTCGCCCGGATTTTCGGCGCGCATAAAAGCTTCGCCGACCAGGAAAGTATTGACATGATGCTCGCGCATTAAAGCGACATCTTCCGGAGAATGAATACCGGACTCGGTGACCACAATACGGTCATCCGGAATTTTATCGAGCATATTCAAAGTCGTTTGCAGACTGACATCAAAGGAATGCAGATCCCGGTTATTAATGCCAATCATCGGCAAAGGCAGACGCAGAGCGCGATCCAGCTCTTCTTCGTTATGCACTTCGATCAAAACATCAAGCCCCAGCTGCAACGCCGTCTCAGTCAGCTCATACATCTGCGCATCGCCGATCGCCGCAGCAATCAACAGAATACAATCGGCTCCGATTACACGTGCTTCATACACCTGATAATCATCGATAATGAAATCTTTACGGATAATTGGCAGATCGACCGCAGCACGAACCTGCTGCAAATACTCGTTGGAACCCTGAAAGAAATCGCGATCGGTCAGTACCGACAGACAAGCCGCACCGTTTGCTTCATAGCTTTTGGCAATTTCGACCGGATCAAACGGGTCGCGCAATACGCCTTTGGATGGCGACGCTTTTTTGATTTCCGCGATCACCGCCGACTTCCCTTCATCCAGTTTGGCCTGCAAAGCATCGGCAAAACCTTTGGTCGGACTGGTAGTCATCATCAGCGCTTTTTGCTTCATCTCGCGCAACGGAATCTTATCGCAGCCTTCCTGAATCTCTTCCATCTTACGGAAAATAATTTTTTTCAAAATCGTTGGCGTACTCATCTTTCAACCCTATTTCTGTATTTGCGCGCTAGTTTATCAGATTTGCCCTCTTGAGACACCGAGGTGCACTGTTTTTAAACCGTGAATTCATGCACTTGAAGAAGTGGCCGAACGTCCTGTTTATGAAATCGATTGGCACAAAAAAGCCGCGTCCTGGCAAACGCGGCTTAGGTTGAAAACCTCTAGCGATAAAATCGACTCAATCCGGCCAGACGCGACTCGAAGGCATACGTTGAATCGTCTCTTCCTTGGAAACGGAAGATTTCGTGCCTGTTTCCTGCGGCACTTTATCCTCTGCCGTTTTCGCCGCCTGAGTGGTTTTGGCCCGTCGGACACTACTGGCCAGTTTGGACGCGCTGGTCTTAGCCCGAGTTTTCGCCGGAGTCGTATTCGGTGACGGTGTGCTGGTGCTTGTACTTTTTTCTGTGGTCATAATACCTCCTGAATAATTCCTTCAATCTCTTCAACCGCCGTTTGGCCACGTTTTCCAATGCAATAGACGCTTAAGCCTTCCATTGCGGAATTACGATAAACGGCACGGCGGCGAAGTCCGTTCTCTAAAGCCGGAATGTCGAACTCCTCCAGCGCCTGTTGCATCGCTTTCGACAAAGCACTGCGGGGTTCTAACTGGTTCACGACAATATAAGGTTTAAGAGTCCGATTACGAATTCGTGCCTGTTCGAGCACTTCGACAATGCGAATGCTGGCCCATAAATCCACCGGGGAAGGCAGAACCGGAATCAGCGCCGCTTCGGAAATATCCATAGCCGCCTGCATTACGCCGGTTTCCAGCGTCGGAGGGCAATCAATCACAATAAAATCGTAATCCCGGGCAAAGCGTTCGACTTCACGCTTTAAATGCCCACCCACCGAAATCACCGAAACCGGAAACGGCTTACTGTCCGAGGAAAGACCGCTCCACAAAGAAGCGGATCCCTGAGGATCGGCATCAATCAGCAGAGCGCGTCCCTGCCGGGCCAAACCCGCTGCCAGATTCATACTCAGAGTCGTTTTACCTGTTCCGCCTTTTTGATTTGCAATCGAAAAAATACGTGCCGCCATAGTCCTTCCAGATAATTTATTTTCGGAGCACGCTGTAGCGGGCGCTCCGCAAGATTCGACTTAAACTTCGACTTACACTAAATGCTCGTTGATCAAGGTATCCACAAAATTCTCATCAAAATTCGAACTCAGGATATCGTCGATCCATACCGGCTGCGGCTGATAGCCTTCAAACATGGCAAAGCCCACTTTGTACTCGTCGCCGAACTTTGCCAGCATAAACTTGAACTTAATCCCGTTGCTTTTGTTACTGACCGTACAGGAACCGTTTTCTTCGCTTTCAAAGGAAAGCGCGGCCGAAGTATCATCTTGCGCCGGGTAATTTTGCAATTGTGTCGCAATTAACTGATGCAGTTGCTCGTAAGTTTGAATCACAATTCCTTCCAGTAATGTGTTCTCACATTGGTTATCGAAAATAACGGAAAATGCAAATAAGCGAAATCGGCTTACCCCTTCTCAACGATGTTGCCTTATTTGCACACTTCTTTCAGCTGATTCTAGCAACGCTATAGATTGAAACTATCGATAATACAAATCACTACCAAAGACCCCAATCTATGCTTTTGCCTCCCACCCCCCTCAAAAGGGCGCTAAATCACGAAAAAACCGCGGCAACAGAGACCTATTGATATCGTCTATAGGTTGCAGTGGGATCATCAATTATTAATCTCATCGCCCTCTCTCTAAGATAACTTCGCTGAACAACCTCTTCATTTGAACGAGCACAACCGCAGCGAGCCTCGCCGAAAATTTGAATTTTTCAACGGCTGCGGCAAATCGAACGTAGAACCGTTGTCCTTCTTAGCGGCGACTTTTCCGAAAAGTCATTACCGATGACTGAACAAAACGACTAAGGCACACAAGCAACCATGGCAAACGAAACGATAAAAACTTCGGTATCTGATTCCGGCTCCGCGGCTTTTAGAAAAGAGTATGCATTAAGAGATATTCAGGCGGGCGTCATTACCGCCACTATGGCGATTCCGCTGTCGATCGGAATCGCTTTGATGTCCGACTACCCGATCCAGGTCGGTCTGGCGACTGTCGCTTTCGCTTCGTTTATCGGCTTCCTGTTCGCCTGGTTCCGTCCGGGCAACTTCATCGGCGCCCCCGGTATCGCCGCCGGACTGGCGCCAATCCTCGCGATGGGCGTCGCCACTTTCGGCATCGAAAATATGGCTTTCATTGTCTTCTTGACCGCCGCTTTTCAGGCGATCATCTGGAAATTTAACTGGCAACGCTATCTGCTGATGGCGGTGCCGGGCTATCTGGTTGAAGGCCTGCTGGCGGGAATCGGCTTAAAGATCGCTTTGAAATTCCTGCCTTTCCTGTGGATGCTGCCGGTTGCCGCGGCAACAGACGTTTTCTGGACCGAAGAGCGGATTAACGTCGTCGCGCTGTCCGTGATAGGCGCGATTATTTTCTTTGGACTGTTTCAGCACTTTAAGGACAGCAAACCGGCGCTGCCGTATTTCTCGCTGATCCTTTTCGGTATTGTTTCCGCACTGTTCATTGAAGTGAAAATGCTGCACATCGAAGATATCGACTTCAATATCGGCTTCCCGGTGCCGTCATTTGACAGCGCATGGATGTGGCTGTATGCCATTTTCTTTGCCTTAATGCTGGCCGTGGTCGATGTCATCGAACAGGTCATGAGTAATGCGGCGATTGAAAAAATCGACCCGTTGAAGCGGCCATGTAATTCGAACAACTCCCTGCTCTCAATCTGGGTCGCCAATATGGGTTCTTCCTTCTTTGGCGGCATGACCAATCTCGACGGCCTGGCAAAATCGTCTACCAACCGTCTGGCCGGCGCCTATACCAAACTGTCGGTTCTGGTCATCGGTTTACTGATCAGCTTTTTACTCTTTAATCAGGAGTATCTGCACAACCTGCCGTATTTCGCGCTCGCCATCATCATGTCGTTTGTCGGCATCAAAATGGCGCTGGGCATTCTGCATATCGCCCACCACGGCCCCTATGCCATGTTGCTCGCCACTCTGTGCGCCATTTTGGTCTTCAAAGTCGGAATCTTCGAAGGCTTGATTATTACCCTCGCGGTCCACGCGATTATCTATTACGTGATCTTTAAAAGGGTCAACTGCGAGCCGAATGGACGCATTATCCGTCGCTATTTCAAGAAATTTAAAAAAGACGAACAAGAGCTTAACTGAATTAATAATCGCCTTTACCGGGCGATTGAATAATTAACAAGGAACTATCTGTATGAGCAATCGTTACCCAATCAGCGGGACTGTCGGCATCGAATGGGATACCGGCCGAAATGTCAGCGTCAGCGGCTTTCAACGCACTCAAGAGGGTCGCCGTGTGACCCAGCGGGATTTACACGCACCGATCGACACCCCTGTCGCCAATGAGTCGTGTAGCTGTGCGCCCTCTTCGGAAAAACTGGCCCAGGAACTGTTTAATCTGTGGAATAACTCCCTGCAGAGCGGCGACCCGCAGACAGTGGCGCAGCTCTATTGGGAAGATGCCATTCTGCTGCCGACCGTCTCAAATGTACCGCGCGTCAATCACGCAGAGATCGAAGATTACTTCCGGCATTTTCTGCAGTCGAAACCGTTCGGTACGATTGTTTCACGGAATCTGAAACAGGGCTGCAACAAGCTGACCGATGCCGGTATCTATGAATTCAAAGTCACTAAAAACGGTGAGCAGACAATGGTTCCGGCGCGTTACACCTTTGTATACGAATACCGCGACGGTCTCTGGAAAATCAGCCATCACCACTCATCAATGATGCCGGAGAAGTAATCTCCGAACAAGGAATCGCGTCAGAGGCCTTTCCAACTTCCTTCCTCGGGCATCTGGCGCCCCTTTATCAACTCTTCCACCCTCTCATACTCGATAGCCGACAGCAAAACCGAAAAGCCGTTTTGTCTCCTGCCCGGCTGACATCTACTCGGACAAATACTGGACAAAAAAAGACCTCCAGAAGGAGGTCAATTACCGGCTTGCGAATCAAAACGGATTGAATCGCTTTTAACGGTTTTTTAGTTATGCCAGCTTTGATTGAGATAACGTTCGATAGTGCCGTCTCGATCCCAGCGGAAGCAGTATAGCCATTCGTTATCAATCAACTGACGCACCACTTCGTGTTCGCCGACGACTTGTTCGATAAAATCGCGCGGCGCGTCGATATAGACGCTCAGACGCAGAGGTTCATGCATCCAGTTATTACCGTTATGCAGCGACTGCAACGGCAAACCGATACGCAGGTCGCCGCCGTTGCCCTCAAAGACACCGATCGAGCCGTCAACGACATTGTGCAACACCTTGTTACCGCTGCCGTACACATAGTTATCGCACACGGAGGCGTAATACTGCAGATTGATCCAGTTGGTCACAACCATCGGCGCGGTCATGATCTGGGTCAGCAAGGAGACATCATCGTCTTTCTGCCAGTCATAATCGTGCAGGAATGCCCGCCCTTGGAAGTTTTGCCCGCGGCTGCGCTTACGCGGCGCAACGATAAAGGAGGCGTTGCCGGACAGGCCCCATTCCGGGCGAACCTGCGACCAGTCTTTGGCACGGCGGCGAATCGATTCATACACCGCCTCACCCTGCAGATGGTCTAACCCCAGATTCATGGCACGTTCCTGCATCGACAGTTCCGAAGCACGGACAAACCAGCCTTTCATTTCCTCGTCCAGCTCTTCTGGGCCGTAGAAGGTAAAGGCATCGGTGGTGGTGTTGTGCATGGCCGCCACAAAACGCGTATTCTCAGGAATCTGTATGCCCTTTTCTTTAAGTCCTGTACGCAATTCCGGGTCATTCAGCAGGAAGCTCAACACCCGCACATTGATTTCACCGGTCTGTCCGCCACAGGCACCACAGTCATAACTTGCCGCGTGCGGGTTATTACAACTGCTACTGCCGTGGCCGACCAGCATAACGGTTTCCGCCAGATTCTGATCCAGCCCCAGACCGTGCAAGATACCGGCCGCCAGATTAACCTTATCATCCAGACTCAAAGGCGAGTTATCGGATGACAGCTCATAGGCGTCCGCAGTCGGCAGATGGTTGATCGGGTGTTCATGCTCCTGCGGGAAGAAGCTGTTACGCAGCATCTTAAAGGCATACAGCAACCCGGTCGCTTCAACCATACTGAAAGTTGCCGGTGGCGCATTCCCCCACTCAATCCAGCGCGCTTTTTTATTAAGCGATTTTTTAGTGCCTTGATCGGTCTCTTGCGACAAGATCGCCTTAACCTGCAATTGCGGTTTCAACAATGCCGGCAACTGCGAGCGCAGTTCTTCAGTCCCCACTGGTTGATAAGCGATCGGCAGACCGAAGAAACCGGCAAACCCGATCGTTTCAATGCGCGGGTCCTGCGCTTCCAGAGCACGACGAATCACCTCGGAACGCACATCGATACAGAAAGCCGCCTGCAGTTTCGGCTGGGCTTGCTGTTTTTGAGCGTTCTGCTGATCCGCCTGCTCCAACTGTTGATGCAGTGCCGATTGATAGGCTATTTCCGCCGCTCTCTGCCAGATCCAGCCTTTTGCCTGCGCCGCTTTATGCGTCTCGATCAATTCCGGCAGAATATTCATCTGATGACGCCACATCACTTTCAGTTCATTAAATACGGAACGATCGTGAAATTTCTGGTGCCGCCAAAGTACGCGTTCCCAGGCGATACGGATCGCCAGTAGATCGAGCATCAGATTGTTTTCCACACCGTCGAGACGATCCTGCCAACGCAGATAGGCAACCCAGGATGCCCAGCCGTTAATATCCAGCAACAGGGCGTGCGCATAATCTTCAAGACTTTCGTCGGTCACACGCAACACCGTCAGCGCTTCGGCCACAAGCTCTTCCGCCGTATCCGGAAGACTCATAAACTGCTCGGTCAGACCGTCTTCGGCCATCAGAATCTCAATCCCTTTGTCCTGACGCGTCGTCGCCAGCCATTCGCTGTACAGCCCTTGATAGGTCTCGGCATAGGACGCCGTGTGCTCGCGATAACGGAAAAAGTCGGCGCAGAACTGGCTGATCTGATGAGTAATCTCGTCACGCCACGCCATCTTGTATTTCCGATCACGGCCGCTGTCAACAAAGTCACTGATATTGTGCCAATGCGTATGCTCGTCGTCTTCAATCAGAAAACGTTCGAGATTTTCAATCGTATAGTCTGCACCGGACTCTTCGATCGCCTGCTTCAAGTGCTGCGGAGAGACCATCTCCATCCACACCTCTTGAAAGTAAGATTTCGGCATCAAGCACTGCGCCTGACTCAAGGCGGTCAATTTAGCGGAAACTTCGGTAAAGTGCTGCTCTCGCATCTCCCACCAAGGGTTTACCGCCACTAACTCGTCCAACGGCCAGGTCGGCGCAATTTTGCTGCACGCAGATTTAAGCTTTTCCCTCTGCCCTGCTGATAAATCCGGAATCAACGGGCGGGCTTGTGCCTCCCCATAAGAGGTCGGCGATTTATTCATCGCTGTCATTAGTGATATAACTCCTCTTTAGGAACCTGTAACTTTTTAGGCTTAAAACGCACCGGCAAACGAGTCGGGTAAATACGCAAATTCAAACGCGTTACCAACTCATCGAGATAAAAACCGGCGTAGAATGCGCGGCGAACTTTCGCCATCCACGGTAGATGCTGGAAGTAGCGCAACAGAATGTATCCCGCCATGAACAGCATCAATAGGAAAGCGATCCATAGATCTCCGGCCCAGCCGACACTGGTCGGCAGATTTTCGACAAAGAAACTCAAGCTCGATTTCTGAATGCTGTAGACGATCAACAGGAATGCCGCCAGACCGATAATTTCCGGCAAACCGGCCGTCCAACTGCGACCGCGACGCTCGGCGATCAACAACGTTAGAGCAATGGCAAACAGTAACCACGGGCTATAAGGCTCCGGAACCTGCATCGCGACAGCCAGACCGCCAACCAAGCCGATTGAAACCAATCCGGCAATCGCCCAGTCTTTGACCTTTGGGGTTTCCGACTGTGCCAAACGGCGTTTCATGCTCGCTTCCACCTCGGAACCGGAGTTGAGGAAGGCGTAGGCCTTGTAGCAAGAGTGCGCAATCAAGTGCAGCAGCGCCAATTCAAATAAGCCCAGAGCGCACTCGACCATCATCAAGCCCATCTGCGACATGGTTGACCAGGCCAGACGTACCTTGACCGACGCACGGGTCATCATCACCAAAGCAGCCAGTACCGTAGTGACCCCACCAACAATCAGCAGCATCCACTGAGCGACATCAGACATGACAATCAGCGGCGCAAAGATAATCAGCAAGTAACCGCCAAGGTTGATAATCCCGGCGTGCAGCAGCGCGGAAACCGGTGTTGGCGCTTCAACAACCTGAATCAACCAGCCGTGCAACGGCAGTTGCGCGCATTTAATCAAAGCGGCTAACGCCAACAGGAGCGCGGCAAACTTGTCCCAGTTACTCAAAACATCCGATGCCTGAACATTGCCGTAAATCTCGCTGATGAACCAGGTATTGTGCTCGTAATACAGAATCAACACGGCACCCAGCAGACATGCCTCGGCAATGCGCGCGAAGATATATTTCTTATAAGCGGCCAGCACCGCTCTCTGACGGTTCGGGTAGAAGATCAGCAGTCGATGCAGGCTCAGAGTGATCGCCAGCCAGCCGGACGCCAGAACCAGCATATGGTTGGTGGTAATAACGATCGCCACGCTGCCCAAGGTCACCAGCAGCCAGCGCAGATAGCGCTTCTCGTCTTCGGAATTTCCGGACATGTAGCTGCGCGAATAACCGATATTGATGAAACCGATAAACGTCACCAGACCTAACACGATCAGACTCGCATCGGACGCTACGGTCCAGCGGCGATCGTCGCTGAGCGAGATCCAGTCAAACGAGATGGCGATTCCCAGAAACACCGCCAGCATAAAGCCGACAAGGGTAACGCCTCTGGCCAGACTCCAGCTTGCTCTTCGCTCATTGGTGATCGCCGCCACAAATAAACTTAACGGGATAAACCATGGCATTAAGGTGCCAATCCACTGCATGCTCATAGCGAACTCCTTTCAGTTGAAATTGGTTTATGACACGAATGTCATGTGAATTTCCGACACGCAAATCGGCCGGACATAAATTTGATTTCAATATTAAAAGAAGTCGTTATTGATGAAAAATTGGGAAATCGAATGCAACCCATAGACTCTATAAAATGATTGCCTGGTGCGGGTTTGGACGCCTAAAGAAGGCGGACAGGGAAGGTTCTCCGAGCAGATCAGCACCTTATTCAGGAATGCTTCTTGGCCGTCGGATAATTTAAAAAAAGGTACGCGATCCGCCGTCTGGACCGGTACCCAAAGGATGAATTCTGATCGTTTGTGCGCAGCGCCGGATTACAAAACCCGGCTCATGGCTTCCTGTTCGAGCTGAATATAGTTACGGCCCTCTTCCTGCAGAAACTCGAGGAATTCCGAAGCCAGTAGCGAAAGTTCCTTTCCGGACGGATAAACGATATTCCACTGTTTCTGAATCGGGAAGCCTTCAACGTCCAGTTCGACAACCGGACCTTCACGATCCTCAAGATAAAGGGCATGTCGCGAAACGCAGGCGACGCCCAATTCTCCGACCACGCAATGCTTGATCGCTTCGTTCGTATTCAGCGTCAGGCGTTCATTCACCACCAACTCTTTTTCCGCGAAGACTTTCTCAATCGCCCGACGAATCCCCGAGCCCTCTTCACGCATAATGAACGGCTCTTTCGCCAAACGTTTCAGGCTGACCTTTTTACCGACCAGCGCATTATTGCGGTTAGCGATAATGACCAGCGGATTCGGTGCAAACGGCAAGACTTCCAGGTCCTGGCTGTTATGCGGAATCTGCCCGAGAATATACAGATCATCCATATTGTGATCGATACGCTTGTGCAGGGTTTCGCGATTACAGATCGTCAGATCAAGATCGATATCGGGATATTTCTTACAGAATTTACCCAGCGCGATCGGAATAAAGTACTTCGCCGTCGAGATAACCGCGACACGCAGCTGCCCTCGCTTCATGCCGCGAAAATCATCCAGCATAATCTCCAGGTTCGAGAAATGGTTTATTACCTCGCGACAGCTGCAGGCAACCTGTTCGCCGACCTCGGTCAGATAGATATTTCGCCCGATCAGTTCGTACAGAGGCATATCGATGGCCTCAGCCAGACTTTTTACCTGCGCTGAAACCGTCGGCTGGGTCAAATGCAGCTCTTCGGCCGCACGGGTAAAACTCAAATTACGTGCAACCGATTCAAAGACCTGAATCTGGCGTAAAGTCGCATGCCTGATTAAAAAGTTTTTCTGTACCGGAAGATTGTCGTTCATAGTAAAAACCCTTTATTTCGCATGCCCGCGGCACGTTAGTTTAGACAGAGCTTCATTCGCCGCTCTTGCCGCTTCATTAATATCTTCTTCCTTACCGCACATCAGCAGTCGACCGTAAGCCCCGACCGCGCGCGCCTCGACCAGAGTCACATTGGCCGCCTTTTCCGCCTCGTTCGCCGCATAGATAATATAGCCGGCTGGTTCTGTCTCCATAATGAACATACTTTGCCCCGGCAAAATCATCGAGCCCTTGCGGTTGTCGCGGTTGATCAGGGTCGCATGGTCTGCAGTGACCCCTCTGATCACTTCGCTCCACATCACCACACACTGCTGACGGTCATACTCATGCGTATTAAGATGCTTAAGCATGTGCTTTCCGCTCTCGAGAACATCGCTCTGATCACGGTGGTGGATTACCGTCGATCCGTAGGCCCTTTCAACAATCTGCTGGGCCAGACGGACATTCGAAGCCTTAAGTGCAATGTCCGACAGACGATGCACCGCCATTCCGGGAGCGACTTCAACCCACAGACAGGAGTCGCCCGGAATCGGCAGGAATCCCATAGAAGCCGTCGCCATATAAGAGGCGAGCTGCGGCTGCAGAGAATCCAAAAACACATAGGTTCTCAATTCAATCATTGCTCAGTCCTCTTTCCCAACTGCTCCATTACGGAGAGTACGGCTTGTGCACGGTGGCTTATCTTGTTTTTCACGTCAAACGGAATCTCGGAGACCGTTTTTACTAATTTGGGGATCCACATAATATCGTCGTAACCGATCCCTTGACCGGTTCTTCTTTCCATTAAAATTTCGCCGTGCCACTGTCCGATACCGATAACCGGCATCGGATCTTCGGCATGTTCAACATATACCGCCACGCAGCAATAGCGTGCCTGGCGCTGCGAATAAGGGCGCTGGCCCAAATCCGCCAATACTTTTTGTAAATTCTCTTCGTCGCTGCTTTTAGCGCTTGCATCGTTGGCGCCGGCCGCATAGCGTGCCGAATAAATTCCCGGCTTTCCGCCCAGTGCGTCAACCTCAAGTCCGGAATCGTCTGCCAGAGCGGGAAGACCGGTCATGCGGCTGGCGAAACGTGCCTTCTTAAGCGCGTTTTCGACAAAACTCAAACCGTCTTCTTCAACTTCTTCCTTGAAAAAGTCGGTTTGAAGTTTGACTCTGAAACCGGCCTGTTTTAATAGCGGCTCAATTTCAGCGACCTTGTACGGATTACCGGTTGCTAAAACAATCATTCACCTACCCGCGTCCGTTCGGTACCACCAACTGCTCTTTGGCTGAAAACATCATCACCGGAAAATCGTCATCGGAAATCTGTTTCATTTTCTGTTTCAGCGTCAGTTGTTCTTTCTGATTCACATTGAGCATAAACATAATGCTTCTGCCCGAGCCTTGCTTTTTGATCGCTTCGAACTCCGGGCCGGGATCTCCGTGCACGTCGCAAACGGTAAACGAACCCAATCCGAGTTTTTTCAAAGCCACCGAGATCTTGCCCTCCATCAGGCGGTTGGCAAGAATCTGAATCATATCTCCGGGTCTGGAAGGCGGCAGATCATCCGCCTGAGTCATTGACGAAGCTGTCGCTCGATCAACACTCGAATTAAAACTCCACATTTCCCCATCGTAATTATCTTCTATCCACTTCATACCAGATCCTACTTTCGTTAATACTGTCTATAAACAGTTGTCTATGTTTAACTAAGGTAGCGACTCTTCAGTTCGCGAAATCTATCCTATTGAATTCTTTACAATTATAAAAATTGAAGATTCCTCTCCAGTGCATAGACCCGAGTCAATGAATAAAAATTCAGGGATAAACGGATGCCTCTTCAATCAAGAAGCTGGCGCGCTGTATGAGGTGGGAAAAAGGGGTAGAACCGGCACTACCCCAAGCGGAATCGTCAAATCAGTTAGAGGTAAGCTTTTGGAGGTTGCCTGCAAAGCAGACCTTGGATCAGTCAACCAAAAACCCGTTAAAGAGGTCAAAACCTATTTGACGTTCCCAGACAAAGACCATCCGGTTAATCCACCCGAAAAACGGGCGGGGTATATCGCTTAATCAGGCCAAACTCTGTTTCGGGGCATGACTTTGATCTGATCAGCAATATGCTGTGATGCCGTATCCGCTTTGCTGCTTGCAGCTGAAGTGGCGGCAGAAGTCGGCTTTCGAGCCGTTGACGGCTTCCGGGTTGCGGTTGTCGTCTTACTCGCACTCGCCTTGTTCGCAGTGCTTTGCGTCGCAGGCGTTTTTGAATTCTGTTCAGTGCTCATGCCTGTGCTCCTTCGATAAGACTACCGGTGACACGATGGAAACCGTCATCAATCCCTTTTGCCAAGGCAAAATCCACATCGTCAAGCTCATCGGCCTGTGAGTAGATAATCACCGAGACGTGCTCTCTCCCGAAACTGATATTCGGGTGATGTTCGAGTTGATCCGCCTGTTCTGCAAGTTCATCCAAAAAACTGCGCAGTTTTTCAAAGTTGTCAAATTCAAAACGTGCTTCCATGCTCGCGGGTTTCTGTTTCAGTTTCCATCGTTCATTCATACAAAGCTCCTAGTTGGCTGATAAGCCTGTGTCATATTGTGGAAGTACTCTTCCAACCAAGACTGTACTCTCATCAACTGTGTATGCTCTTCTTCCAGTAATCGGCTAAAAAGTGCATGATCTTCATGAGCGCCAAAATTGGCGCAATACTGCGAAGCTTCAGAGTAAAGCTGAATCAGAGCGACTTCGCGCTCTTCACAACTTCTTAAAGCTTCAGCGATATTAGTCGCTGGACCGGCAGGACGTAAAACGCTCCCTGCCGGCAAAGCTCCCTGCGCAACCATTCGATCAGTGATCAGATTGGCGTGCTGGAACTCTTCATTTGCCAAGGTGACAAAACCTTCCGCAAAAGAGATTTCTTGGCGGAATTTTGCCAACGAAGCCTGTGCGAGATAGTGCTGACCGGCGGAGAATTCAAGACTCAAAGCGCGTCCAAGATAACCAAGAATCTGACTGTTTACAGAAACCGTCTGAGCCTGTGGTACTTGAGGGTGAGCGCCTAGTCCCGGCATCACACTGCCCGGCATTCTAGAAGAATAATGCATGTCTCCCTCCTAACTTCTTAAATGAGGGCTAAACCGTAATTTAGCCCGATGAGTCCGTTCAGCTCAGCTGCTTAGCTGCGGTCAGCGCCTGAGTTACCGATTGTCAGAACCGGCTCAACTTCTTTGTGCGGACGTGCAATGATGTGCGCAGCAACCAGACCGTCACCAACGCGTTCACAAGCATCTGCACCGGCACGAACCGCTGCGTTAACCGCACCTGTCTCGCCGCGAACCATAACCGTAACGTAACCGCCTCCGACGAACTCGCGAGATACCAGACGTACTTCTGCTGCTTTAGTCATCGCATCGGCCGCTTCAATCGCTGGAACCAGACCGCGTGTTTCAATCATGCCTAGGGCAATACCGTATTCACTCATAATGTTTCTCCTTTAAGGAATCTTTAATACTTGAGTTAATCGCGCCAAAGCCCGTTATGGAACCTTGCGCGATTTAAAATTATTTCTGCTCTACAGTCAGAACCGGTTCAACTTCTTTGTGCGGGCGTGCAATGATGTGCGCCGCAACCAGACCGTCACCAACACGCTCACAAGCATCTGCACCGGCACGAACCGCTGCGTTTACCGCACCCGTCTCACCACGAACCATAACCGTAACGTAACCGCCGCCGACGAACTCGCGAGATACCAGGCGTACTTCTGCTGCTTTAGTCATCGCATCAGCCGCTTCAATCGCTGGAACCAAACCACGCGTCTCGATCATTCCTAGTGCAATACCGTAATCACTCATAACTTTTCTCCTTAAAGGGATGTTTAATAACTTATTTGATTGTTTTGGTTAATCGCTTCGAAAAAGCTTCGAAGCGATTCAAAAATTATTTGCTTTCTACTGTTAGAACCGGCTCAACTTCTTTGTGCGGACGTGCAATGATGTGCGCCGCAACCAGACCGTCACCAACACGTTCACAAGCGTCTGCTCCGGCACGAACCGCTGCGTTTACCGCACCTGTCTCGCCGCGAACCATAACCGTAACGTAACCGCCGCCGACGAACTCGCGAGATACCAGACGTACTTCCGCTGCTTTAGTCATCGCATCAGCCGCTTCAATCGCTGGAACCAAACCACGCGTTTCGATCATACCTAGCGCAATACCGTAATCACTCATAACTAATCTCCTTTGAGTTGCTACTTTTTTAAAACTTACATTTGATCTGGTTGCCAGTCATCGATGATGCCCCCAACCGTTAAATCTGTTAAATATCGCTTATCGCCTGCCGCATCTCGTGCTGCAGAGTTGGCGATGGTAAAAACCCAGTCGCCGTTTTTCGTTCCGATCGGATCCATCGCCACAAAGACTTCACCCGATGCAGTGGTTAGAACTTTGATAGGCAGATGCCCCATATCGTCTAACCGGCTGGTTAAAACCAGTTGTTGCCTAACTTGTAGTATTTGCATCCTCAGGCCCTTCCCATTTGTCGATAATTCCAACGATGGTCAGGTCACTTGGATAACCTTTAACCCCGGTCGCATCACGCGCTGCCGAACTACCACAACAAAGAACCCAATCCCCTGGTTTGCACCCTACCGGGTCTACTGCAACCTGAGGTGTACCGCCATCCTTTTCGCGTACTACCAGAAGAGGCTTATGCTCCATCATGGCAATACGGTTAGTTGAAACGAGGGTCTTATCGACTTTATAAATTTTCACCATTTACCTCCTTTCTAAGCGGTTCTACGTTTTAATGCAGAATCCATCTCTTTTGCCACCAACTCCGCTGGCTTGCTGTCAGTGAAATCTCGCAGAGTCGCCATGGTTTGCAATAAACCTGACTCCGCCAGTTCCTGATAGCGGCTACGCAGAGCCTTCTCTATGCGCAAAGCCTTCGCCCGCGCGCGGTCTTTTGACCCCGGAACCCGTCCGTCGTAATCGCAACGGATAATGATTGGAATCGGTAGCAGGCGCTTGATATTCAGACCTTTAAAGATCTTGATACCCACATCTACGTCATTGACCCCTTCTTCAACCGTGTCGAGGAAGCTGTAGTAGGTCAGATTACGCAGCTGTACCTCTTCAAATCCATTACCGATTCCGATAAATCGTTCGGCATGTCCCAAGTCACTGTAGCAACCGTTTTCATATTGATTGACATAGGCAATCTGCGAAAAATTGTTGCTGATCAGCCAGCGAATCAATTTCATGACTCCCGGCTGTGGAGCCGAAGCTCTCATTAGCTGGTTACAGCTGCTAATCGCTGTTTGCAAAAGTTCATTTGCTTCGTCTTCAGACAGGTCCATGGTTGCCTGATAGAGCTGATCGGTTTCCACATAACGCTGCAAATCGATCTCGCCGTTGCCATCAGGAATATGCACCTTCATGCTGTCGTCGTCGGTATTGAGCCCTAACAGGATGGTCTGTACCGTTGAGCCACAACCGAAGCGGTTTTCAATCGCCTGTCTGAAGTCCTGTAATTTCTGTAAAGCGGCTTTCGCTGCTTTGTGGTCATCACTGCCGTGTGCTGCACAACCCTGATGAGTTGGATCAGCCTTTGAAAAGTGATATACCGCTATCTTCAAATAACGCGTCGGTTCGTCAGCCGAATTCGGCTTGCCGTCTCTAAAACGCGTATGTTCAATAAATACCCAGTTTCGAACGCTTTCGCTGATATCGAAGAGTGATCCCGCATGGGCCTTTCTTCGCACCGCCGCGTAAGGCAGTCTGAGTACGTAGCTCACGATATGGGCAAGACGTCCGTCTGCACATGGCGCGATACCTACTGCATGAAACCCAGCTTCTCGAAAGAGTTGCTCAGCTTCTTGTGTCCGTTGTCCCGCGAGGGGATCGTTGTTAAAGAACTCTTGCGACATTCTTAAAAATTGTGCAAAGAGGGTTTTCGCATACAGTTCCTGGAAGCCAGTCTGAAATTGCATATTCAATCCCGCCTGCCAATCCTGATCTGTTAAGGTCACACCCAGCTTTGCATACAGCTGTTGGTTTGCCCAACCGATAAAACCGTTCTGTCCACGTTGTAATAAAATGTCTTTTAAGGTCGTTTCGATTTCATCGAACCGCGCTTTTATTTCCACTTCATACTGCCGAAGCAGCTGGTTTTGTCTCTCGTCAACTAAAGCATGGGCGCCTGTCATCAGCGCTGAGAGAGACTCTCTTGTATTGGTTTGCTTCTTACTGCCTAAGCTCTCCCCGGAAACACCATGAGCGATTGGCATCTCCGGTTGTGAACGCTTAGGGGGCGTAATCGGCCTCCAAAACAATGACCTTTGACGATGACTCTTTTTATTTCGATTCATCACAACACCCATTTTTTAGTATTAAAGTTAAGCTCTGGCACCACCTGATAAAGTTACTTTCGCCCCCGTATCGGTATTACCTGAAGAGCCTGTAATCGGGCTCATAGGAACCTCACTGTTCTGTGGTCGGAACTGGCTGGCTCCCATAGGAGATTGCCCTCTTTGACCGCGAACTGATGAGTTGCGTTGCGCAGCCCATGGACCTTCGGTACCAGTGACTTTGCTTCCGCGATCCCAACCGTCGCCGGTAATTTTTGCGCCTTGTTCGACTGCTTCTTCAACAGTCGGCATAGGTGCAGCTTGTGCCATAGCCGGAGCTATTGGCTGAGCCTGAACTGGAGCCTGTGCTGCGCCCATCATCTGCGGAAAATCCGATTCACCTGGAATCGCCGCATTGTTGGAGTCACATACCATGGCCGTTTGCTCAGGACCCTGATAGTTCGTACCGGATACCAGCTGGCAAGCCCCTTTTTGTGCTCCAGTCAGCCCCTGTAATCCAGGTTGAACACCTGAGACAGCTTTGTTAGCGCCTTGACGCTGACGCACTTTCATCTCATTTTGTTGATCGACTGAACACAGTTGCGACTGTTCGGCACCGGTATAGGGCGTACCAGTTACCGCTTGGCAGTCACCTGCTTCCGCGCCAGTCATTCCAATCGAGCCACCGCTACGTTCACCGGTAATTGACTGTCCACGAGTCGTCGCAGAGGCTGTCACTTTAATGGCTGGTTTCGGCATTTCGACGTCACACGCCTCAGCTTCTTCCATCCCTTGATAGCCGGTTCCCGTTACGGATTTACACGCTCCCTTTTCACTCCCGGTGACCGCTTCAAGTCGCCCTACCTGGGTACCTGTCGTGGTGTTACCGAGAGACGTCTGCGAAGGCATCACTTTTTTTGGCGCCTGTGCAGGAGTCTTTGGTTTAATTGTTGTTGATTGCGAGCTGCGGTTTTCGCCGCCGCTGGTAATCTTGTTTGCCTTACTCTGCGCCGGCTGAGACATTACCGAAAACCCGGTTTTCTTAGCTTTTGCAGGCTCGCCACCGCAATACATCTGGCTTTGATCAGCCGGCAGATACTCTGTACCTGTAATCGCTGAACAAGTCCCTACTTCATTGCCGGTCATGCTTTCACCGCGTCCAACCTTGGTTGAACCGCTTACAATCTGGCCGCGAGTTGTTTGCGTTTGCGTTACTTTTGCCGGCTGGGCGCTTGGCTGAGTCTGGCAGTTTTTTGCAAACTCTTCAGAACCTAGATATTCGGTTCCGCTGACCAATTGACATGCACCGGTTTCAGCGCCTGTCATCTTTTTTTCGCCCTGACCTACCATCGTGCCTGAAACAGTCTGACCACTCAGGGTCTGCGATTCCTCTACTTTAGAGGGCGCCGCAGTTTGACTGTTGCGTTGCTGACGCGTTGGACGGGTCGTACCAGTCGAACAAGTCTTGCCGCGTGAACATCTTTCTGCACGTACTTGCTTGGCAATATCGCGAGCGGATGCATCCGGGTTAGCCAATTTGGCTTTGGCACCCGATTGGTTGCCGCCTTTTGACTTGAATGCATCTTGCGCAGCCTTACCTTTAGCCTGTGCTTGACGATACGCTTTTGACTGCAGACGTCCGCCGGATTGAACTTGATTCGCTTGCGGTTTCACTTGCGCTCGACCGTTACTTGCACGTTCTGCGCGTGGTGCTGGCGCAATCGTTTCAGTTCTTTCTTGCTTGGCCTCTACAATCGGCTCAACGGGTTTACGTTGCGCTCTTGTTCTTTGAGGTTGAGTCGTATTTGCTGAAGTTGCACTCTTCCCATTCTTCTGCTGCTGTCTGCGTGCCTTAGCCGCGTTGCGGCCAGCCGCCGATGCTGTGTCAGCAGCGGCAACCGGATTTACTCCACGACGAGGACGACGAGACGGTTCAGATGAAGTAGAAGTTGTGGCAACCGGCTCGACTGCCGTCTCAACTACAGGTTCCGGACGCTGTCGGCGACGCGGTACTGCCGGAGCAGCTGCCGCTTGCGAACCTTTTCCTTGTACCTGAGCTTTACGACGTGCAACCGCTGCAGCTCGACCGCTTTGAGCATTACTTGTACTCATGCTAAAGCCTCCTATTCGTCTTTCTGACTCTTAAATCACTCGTTAATTTATGGCTAATGCCGCAAATTACATTCCGCGAGGACGGTAAACTACGAAGTTGTGCCCTTGGCACTGAGTGTAGTTGTCGTAACCGATCAGACGGATAACGTGATTTGGGTAAGCTGAACGACACTGGTCGATTTCAGCCAATACTGCGTTCGGATCACGCTCACCGAACATTGGAAGCTTCCACATACCCCAGTAATGCGCTGAAGTATTTGCCGGATCTTCGTGTTCGATTGAACAGTTCCAACCCTGGTTAATGATGTATACGATCTGGTCGTAGATTTCATCAGCCGTGAACTCAGGAAGGAAACCGAAAGTTTCTAGCGTCGATTTAGTACGGTAATCATCAGTTTGGATTGACATCTCTATCTCCTTAAATTGTTAGGATTGATTCAAATAAGCGTGGCTAATTAGCCCACATCCAATTTGTCAACGGTGTCGAACTCAAACTTGATCTCTTTCCAAGTTTCCAGAGCGACGGCCAATTCTTTGCTGTTACGAGCCGCGTCACGCAGGATATCTCCACCTTCACGTTCCAGGTCACGACCTTCGTTACGCGCTTTAACACAAGCTTCAAGCGCAACACGGTTAGCTGCCGCACCCGCTGCGTTACCGCCTGGGTGACCTTGCGTACCACCACCGAACTGAAGTACAGAATCATCACCGAAGATGTTTACCAGTGCCGGCATGTGCCATACGTGGATACCACCGGAAGCAACCGCCATAACACCTGGCATTGAACCCCAATCCTGATCGAAGAAAACACCACGTGAACGGTCTTCAGGAACGAATGACTCACGTAGCTGGTCAACGAAACCTAGCGTTGACGCACGGTCACCTTCCAACTTACCAACAACCGTACCGGTGTGCAGGTGGTCACCACCAGACAGACGCAGACACTTAGCCAGTACGCGGAAGTGAATACCGTGTAGCGGGTTACGGTCGATTACCGCGTGCATTGCACGGTGAATGTGAAGAAGCATTCCGTTCTCACGACACCAGTTAGCCAGCGTAGTGTTCGCAGTGAAACCAGCAGTCAGGAAGTCGTGCATGATGATTGGTTGACCTAGTTCTTTAGCGAACTCGGCACGTTTCATCATCTCTTCAACCGTACCGGCGGTAACGTTCAGGTAGTGCCCTTTACGCTCACCCGTTTCGGCAGTCGCTTTATCAACCGCTTCGGCTACGAATTCAAAACGATCTCTCCAGCGCTGGAACGGCTGAGAGTTGATGTTTTCATCATCTTTGGTCAAATCCAGACCGCCGCGAAGACACTCATATACCGCACGACCGTAGTTCTTAGCAGATAGACCCAACTTAGGCTTGATAGTACAACCCAACATCGGACGACCGTATTTGTTAAGCTTGTCACGCTCTACCTGAATCCCTGATGGTGGCCCACCGCAAGTTTTGATGAATGCCATTGGGAAACGCAGATCTTCCAGACGAAGAGAACGAACCGCTTTAAACCCGAATACGTTACCAACCAAAGAAGTTAGTACGTTTACAACCGAACCTTCTTCGAAAAGGTCTAGTGGGTACGCGATAAAAGCGTAGAATGCGTTCTTATCACCCGGTACGTCTTCGATACGGTAAGCACGACCTTTATAAAATTCCATGTCAGTCAACAGGTCAGTCCAAACAGTTGTCCAGGTACCCGTTGATGATTCAGCCGCAACGGCAGCCGCCGCTTCTTCACGTGGTACACCTTCTTGCGGTACTACTTTGAAACAAGCAAGTAGGTCTGTATCCAGTGGAGTGTAGTCTGGAGTCCAATAAGTCAGCTGGTAATCCTGTACACCAGCGTTAAACGTTTTATTAGCCATTAATGCTCTCCTTGGTTTTTGGAGTTGAAGTAAATTCGAGTGCAATCTTAGGAAATAAAGTGACCTATTGACTAATTGAAAGAAACGATACTTAAGATTGAGAGAACTCTATATACATCGCCTTAAAAACAAATAAATCATTGATATAAAAGGAATTTTTATTTTTCGGAAAAAAGTCAAAAATGACTTTCCTGCACCATTAGAGAGCAAAATATTTTTCTTTTGTTAGGTTTTATAACGATTTTTTACCGGATGATTTCCGTATTAATAACCGTAAAAAGATGCGATTTACCGAAACTGGAAAATCGTTTAAGAAAGGTGAATTTGCGTAAAAATACTAAGCAAGAAGGCGCGACCGATTTAACTTCGGCCATCGCAAGATATTAAGAATTCACAGAGGACCGGTTTTCAGGAACACGCCATAAAAAGAACAGCAGAACGGCAGCAAGGCCAAGCAACATCAGTTGCAACCAATGGCGGTCGTAGAGAATGGCTATCGAGATAGAAAAAGTGGCGATAATGACCCAGGTCGCGCGTTTTTTAGTCGCTCTGGACATGGTGCCTTCACGCTCCCAGCGCCGCAGATCGGCACCGATCCAGCGGTTATTGATGAGCGCTTGATGAAAACGTGGTGAACTTTTGGCAAAGCAACCGGCCGCCAGTATCATAAAGGGCGTCGTCGGCAATAACGGCAGAAAGATACCGACAAATCCCAAGCTGAATGCAAGGCTGCCGACGGTAAAACAGAGTGGTTTTTTCATTGATTGAATCGTTTATGAAGGTGCTTTCATCGCCCTCTAAAAGCAAGGCGTCCGCGCTCGACCTAACCGGCGACGCCGAATACCAGACCGACACCGGTCGTAACCGCCATGGCAACCGCCCCCCAGATCAAAACGCGCAATCCCCCTTTCACCATATCCGCACCACCGGTTCTGGCGGCGATAGCCCCCAGAATGGTTAACAGCAATAAGGAACTGGCAGCAACGATATACCCTAAGTTCTGCATAGGAAGCAGCGCCACCAGTAGTACCGGGATCCCAGCGCCTGAGATAAAAGAAGCCGCCGAAGCGAACGCCGCTTGCAATGGACGGGCGGTATGAATTTCCGACAACCCCAGTTCGTCTCGGGCATGGGCACCGAGCGCATCGTGCGCCATCAATTCTTTAGCGACCTGATGCGCGGTTTCCGGGGTCACCCCTCTTTCCCGATAGATCAGCGCCAGCTCGGCCATTTCGGTTTCCCAGTCCTCTTCCAGCGCTTTGCGTTCAATTTCCAAATCGGCTTTTTCGGTATCGGACTGAGAGCTGACCGACACATATTCGCCCGCGGCCATCGACAAGGCTCCGGCCACCAGAGCCGCAATGCCCACCAGCAGAATATCTTCCTTACTTGAGCCGGCGGCAATCACCCCAACCAGAATACTGACGACGGAGATAATACCGTCATTGGCACCCAAGACAGCAGCACGCAGCCATCCCATACGGTGACTGTAGTGTTTATTGCTCAGATGTTCGTCTAACATCTCTTCGGTAAAGTGACCCATTCGCGCCTCCGGAAACTCTTGTACGGGATAATCATCGGTCAGAGCCGGAAATCAATGTTCGTGACATTGCCCCGATCTCTTTGGTAAATCACTTCATTACGACTTGCCGTTCCCGGCCAAGCCGACGAATGCCTGCTGTGTTAAAAGGCCTGAGTTTTGGCGACAAAGTCGTTTAGCTTTTGCTGCGCACGGCCATCAACAATCACTTTACGCGCCAGCTGAACGCCCTCAGCATAGGTTTCCGTCAGTCCGGAGACATAGATTGAAGCCCCGGCATTCAGGCAGATAATATCTTTGGCCGCACCGTCGCTATTGGCGAAAGCGGCACGAATAATATTCAGGCTTTCCAGAGCCGATTCCACCGACAAGTCGCGCAAATCAACATGATCCATGTCGTAGTCGCTCGGATCAATTTCCCACTCTGTGATCTCGCCGTCTTTCAATTCGGCAACATAAGTCTTAGCCGCGACCGAAATTTCATCCAGACCGTCATCGGCAGCAACAATCATTACATGTTTGGATCCCAGGTTTTTCAACACTTCGGCAAAGACCGGACCCAGTGCCTTATTGAAGACACCGATTACCTGATAGGGAGCTCCCGCCGGATTGGTCAAAGGCCCGAGCATATTGAAAAGAGTACGCACACCCATCGCCTTACGCGCACCGATGACATGCTTCATTGCGCTGTGATGCGCCGGCGCGAACATAAAACCGATACCCAGTTCATCAATACATTCGGCAACATGTTCGACTTCCAACGCTAAATTTACGCCGGCCGCTTCCAAAACATCTGCGCTGCCCGATTTACTGGAAAACGAGCGGTTACCGTGTTTGGCAACCGTTGCGCCTGCCGCAGAGACCACAAAAGCGCTGGCGGTGGAGATATTAAACGTATTGGCGCCGTCGCCGCCGGTTCCGCAGGTATCGACCAGATGCGTTTTGTCTTTAACCTCAACCGCCGAGGCCAGCTCGCGCATGACTTCAACCGCTGCAGTCATCTCGGTTACGGTTTCACTCTTCATTCGCAAAGCGGCAAGAATTGCGCCGATCTGCGCATCATGCGCCTGTCCCGTCATCAGCTGCTGCATCACCGAACGCATCTCATCTGCACTCAGATCCTGACGGTTGAGAAGTTTTTCCAAAGCGACTGTTAAATCCATTTTTTATCCTTTTGAATCTAAAAAGGCCCGGCAAGCGGTTTAAAGCTAACCAAAATTTTCGACAAGGCGCACGACCATACGGAAGCGGTCTATAGAGCGACGCGGGATGCCAAAGCCGAGTTTACAAATCTCGGAACAGCTTGCCCAGCCTTAACTGGCGTTTTGTTCGAGGAAATTCTTTAACATCTGATGACCCTGATCGGTCAGGATCGACTCAGGATGAAACTGCACGCCTTCAATCGGCAACTCTTTATGACGCACGCCCATAATCTCATCGAAATTACCGTCTTCATCCTGCGTCCAGGCGGTCACTTCCAGACACTCCGGCAAGGTCTCTTTCTCGATTACCAGCGAGTGGTAACGGGTGGTCTCCACCGGATTCGGCAACCCCGCAAACATACCGGCATCCTTATGAAAAACCGGTGACGTTTTGCCGTGCATGACCTGCTTGGCGCGCACAATCTTACCGCCGAAGGCCTGACCGATCGACTGGTGACCGAGACAAACGCCCATAATCGGAATTTGTCCGGCAAAATGTTTAATCGCCTCAACGGACACGCCGGCTTCAGTCGGCGTACAAGGCCCCGGCGAAATTACCAGATATTGCGGGTTCAGGGTTTTAATGGTTTCCAGATCGATCTGGTCGTTACGATACACCTCAACCTGTTGCCCCAGCTCGCCGAAATACTGAACCAGGTTATAGGTAAAGGAGTCGTAGTTATCAATCATTAACAACATGGTGTCTTAATCTCTGTCTTTTTCGATAAGCGCTGTGCTTGATTATTTATGCTGGTTCGGATTGGCAGTTTGCAGCCCTTCCGTCACAAACTGAACGGCACGGAAAATCGCCCGTCCTTTGTTCATTGTCTCGTCCCACTCCGATTGCGGTACGGAATCGGACACCACGCCGGCACCGGCCTGCACAAACAATCGGTTGTCCTTAATGACCGCGGTTCGGATGGCAATGGCGGTATCCA
Source organism: Thiomicrorhabdus sp. 6S3-12 (assembly GCF_017571475.1). Classification (GTDB taxonomy): domain Bacteria; phylum Pseudomonadota; class Gammaproteobacteria; order Thiomicrospirales; family Thiomicrospiraceae; genus Thiomicrorhabdus. The sequence continues at coordinate 379,532 of NZ_JAGETW010000001.1, forward strand.
TATTTCCGTTCCAGCCCAGATAGCCGACGGCTCCGCCATAAATGCCGCGCTTGACCGGTTCCAGCTCATCAATGATTTCCATTGCGCGAATTTTCGGCGCGCCGGAAAGCGTTCCCGCCGGGAAAGTGGCACGCAAAGCATCCATTGAACTCATACCCGGTTTGATTTTACCGTTCACGTTGGACACGATATGCATGACATGCGAATAGCGTTCCACGACCATCTTCTCGGTCAGTTCAACCGACCCGATCTGCGCGATACGGCCGACGTCATTTCGCCCCAGATCGATCAGCATCAAATGCTCGGCAATCTCTTTCGGATCGCTCAGCAGGTCTTTTTCCAGCGCCAGATCTTTCTCTTCGGTAGCACCACGGCGGCGGGTTCCGGCAATCGGACGCACCGTGACGATATCGTCTTCAAGACGTACCAGAATCTCCGGTGAAGAACCAACCACGTAAGTATCGCCCAAATCGAGATAGAACATATATGGGGAAGGATTCAAATGGCGCAGCGCACGATACAGATCCATCGGGCTTTCTTTGAAATCGACCGACATCTGCTGGGAAATGACCACCTGCATGGCGTCGCCGGCAAGAATATAGTCCTGAATTTTCTGCACCGCGTCTTTAAAGCTCTGCTCACCGAAACTGGATTTAAAATCTGCTTCTTCGATCTGTACATCGCTCGGCAGGTCTTTCGGCATCGCCTGCGGCGACGAAAGCTGCTCGCAGATATCATCCAGACGTGCCAAGGCCGTATCATAGGCGTTTGCCTGCGTCAGGTCGGCATGCACAATAACATGCACCTGTCCGCTCAGGTTATCGAAAACCACCAGCTCTTCGGAAACCATCAGCAGAATATCGGCGGCGCCGATATCGTCCTTCTCCGGCGTAGACTGTGCCAGACGCGGTTCGATATAACGCACGGTATCGTAGCCGAAATAGCCGACCAGACCGCCGGTAAAGGCCGGCATATCCGGCTTATGCAACACTTTGAAACGGTTCTGATAAGCTTCGATCCAGGCCAGCGGATCGTCTGCAACCTGTTGTTGCAGCAGGGTCTCACCGTCGTATTCGGAAATCTGTTGACCGTGAACCTCTATTCGCTTGCGGCAAGGCAAGCCGATAATCGAATAGCGACCCCACTTTTCTCCGCCCTGCACCGATTCCAGAAGGTACGAGTAGGCACCTTTGGCAAGCTTATGATAAACACTCAGAGGAGTATCAAAATCCGACAACACCGTCCGCATTAGCGGAGCACGGTTGTAGCCTTGTTGGGCAAGGGTAGCAAAAACGGCTGGGTCCATGAAAATCTGCCTTGATTTGAAATTACGAAGTTACGGGGGTTTAACGTTTTTTCGAGTCCTGTTTTAACCAGCGCTGAAACTGCCAGTAGCGGTAGATTCCGCCTAACGAACAGGTCACAGGTCGAAACAACTGAAGGATCAATGTTTTAAAAAAAGAAAGCAAAGCATTCATCGTTTAATTGTCTCTTAAAAAAGCCGATGACGGTTTTTCGTTATTCACCGTCATCGGCCTTAACGGGTTTTATTTCGCTTCCAGATAGTCTTTCAGCTCAACAAAAGAGTCCATTACGACATCCGGGTTGTAGTCGCGGATATCTTCGCCGTGGTTGTAACCGTAGGTCATGCAGAAGATATGGAAACCAGCCGCACGCGCCGCTTTAACGTCGGAACGAGAATCACCGATCATCAAGGCATTTTCCGGTTCGACGCCCAACTGTTCCGCTGCGTACAGCAACGGCATTGGGTGCGGTTTTTTCTCGGCACAGGTATCGCCGGAAACCACCACTTCAAAGTAATCGTACAGACCTTTGTCTTTCAGTAGAGGAATCGTGAAAGCTTCTGCTTTGTTGGTCACACAGGCAACACGATATCCCTGCGCTTTCATCCACTCGATCCCTTCAACTACGCCGTCGTAAACGCAGCTGCGCTGGGAAGTGTTCTCTTTGTAAAGTTCCAGGAAAATCGGGTACGCCTTATCCATCAGTTCCTGATCCGGCATGCCGTCAACCGAGTTAATCAATGCGCGTTCGGTCAGGCGCTGAACACCGTTTCCGACCCAGTTACGTACAGCATCTTCACCACGCACCGGCATACCCAGCTGCTTCATCATTTCGTCTACGCAGTACGCCAGATCCGGCACACTGTCGATCAAGGTTCCATCTAAATCTATTAGCACAAAGCCCGGTTTAAATTTTTCCATTTATTGTATCTCTTCTTATATTCCAAGCGGTTCAGACAAGCCGACAGCATTGACTAAAACCACTTTCTAAAACGACAAAACGCCGGCGGGCACCAGAGGTGACAAACGCCAGCGTTTGGAGGTCTAGTCAATATTTTGATTAGAATTAAGCCTTTGCAAGTTCATCTCGCATCTGCTTAATAATCGTGTCATAACGGTTTGCATCATTTGCATTTGCGTTACCGAAGATACCAGAACCCGAAACGAAGGTATCACAGCCGGCCGCTGCAACTTCCGCGATATTATCCGCTTTAACACCACCGTCGATTTCCAAACGGATATCACGACCGGAAGCGTCGATCAGCTGACGCGCCTGACGCAGTTTTTCCAGCGCCTGTTCGATAAACGCCTGACCACCGAAACCAGGGTTAACCGACATGATCAGAATCATATCGATTTTATCCATAACGTGCTCAAGATAGCTCAGAGGCGTCGCTGGGTTGAAAACCAGACCCGCTTTCAGTCCCTGACTTTTGATCAGCTGCAAAGAACGGTCGATATGCTCGGAAGCTTCCGGGTGGAAAGTAATGTAATCTGCACCGGCGTTACCGAAATCGTTGATCATCTGATCAACCGGCTTAACCATAAGGTGAACGTCGATTGGCGCTTTAACACCTTCGTTATCCATGAACTTTTTCAAGGATTCACAAACTAGAGGACCGATGGTCAGGTTAGGAACGTAATGGTTATCCATTACATCAAAGTGGACCACGTCTGCGCCCGCCGCAATCACGTCTTTTACATCTTTACCCAGCTGAGCAAAATCTGCAGATAGGATTGAAGGAGCGATCCAGTTTTCTTGCTTTGCCATCTTTTAGCACCTATTTATTAAATGTTTAAAAATAATTCGTGCATTTTAACAGTATCCATTAAAATGGCAAAAAATCTTTGCCGGAATAAGCTTTATCTCAGGCTTTTGGCAGCCAAGGAGCCGATACATGTCCGACTACGAAATTCATCAAGAATCCGACAAAAAAACAGACCAACAGAATTTCGCGCATAGCAACAAACCGACGGATCGTCGTCCCATCCAAGACAGAGTTCTCAGCGGAATCATCCATGTCGCCGAATACTTCGGCCTGCTGGTCATTGCGATTGCGACGATATTTGCCGGTATGACGGAAGTGTATCAAATGGCTCAGGCCGGTGAAGTCACCCTGGGCGACCTGCTTTTGCTGTTCTTATACCTTGAAGTTCTGGCGATGGTTGGAATTTACCTGAAATCGGGTAAACTGCCGATCCGTTTCCCGATCTATATCGCCATTGTCGCTCTTGCGCGACTGCTGATACTGGATCTGAAATCACTCACCGAATGGGAAATGATCGCTATCGCCGGAACCATTACTTTACTGTCCTTCGCAGTACTGGTCTTGAGATATGGTCACATTCAATTCCCTTACGTCATGAATCGCAAAAAAGACGATTAATAAAGTTTCATTTTATTTAGGACTGAATATGCACGCACTTTATGAGTCAAACCTAACCAGCCTTCCACTTATCGGCAAGGGTAAAGTCAGAGACATCTACGATATCGATAAACAGCACATGCTGATCGTAACGACCGACCGCATATCGGCCTATGATGCGATTCTTCCGACACCGATTCCGGGCAAAGGCCGAATCCTGACCGAAACTGCGCAATTCTGGATGAAGAAAACCGAATCAATCGTGCCGAATCAGCTGGTCACCGATAAGAGTCTGGCGGACTATCTGACTGCGGACGAATTGATCCAGCTCGACGGGCGCGGCATGATCGTCAAAAAACTTAAACCACTGCCAGTCGAAGCGATTGTTCGCGGCTATCTGGTCGGTTCCGGCTGGAAAGAGTACCAGCAGACCCAAAGCGTTTGCGGCATCGCTCTGCCGGCGGATCTGCAGCAGGCCGACAAACTGCCTGAACCGTTATTTACCCCTTCGACCAAGGCGGAACAGGGTGACCATGACGAAAATATCAGCTTTGAACAACTAGTCAAAATCATGGGCGAAGAGAAATCCCAGCAGGTTAAGGAAATTGCTCTGAAGCTGTACCAGTTTGCCGCAGACTTCGCATTGGAGCGCGGGATTATTATCGCCGACACCAAATTCGAGTTCGGTGAAGACGAAAACGGCGTTATTCACCTGATCGACGAAGCGTTGACTCCGGATAGCTCACGTTTCTGGCCAGCATCGAGTTATGCGGTCGGTTCAAACCCGCCGAGTTTCGATAAACAGTATATCCGCGACTATCTGGACTCTCTGGATTGGGACAGAAATCCGCAAACGGCACCGGAACTTCCGGACGACGTGGTCAAACGCACATTCGAGAAATACCAGGAAGCGCAGGCGCGTCTGACTGAGAATCTGTAATGGTACGGATAAGGCAAAAACTGATGACAAAGCGCTGTTTACAAATAGTAAATGAGCATTTGGAAGAGGTTTTTAACAAAGAATTTGCCTTTCGGAATAGTTTTTTATGACCGGTTTTTTTATCACCGGCACCGACACCGATGTCGGTAAAACCTTTATCGGCGCCAGCATTGCTTACACTTTAAGCGAGCTCGGTCATCCGGTCTCTCCGCGCAAACCGATCGCCTCGGGGTGCATTCCGCAAAGCGACGGTTCGCTTCTGAGCGAAGATGCGCTTGCCTACTATAAAGCGATACAAGAAAGAGAGTCTATGGTGACCATCTGCCCGAATCGCTTTGAACCGCCGATCTCCCCGCATCAGGCTTTACTTCAGGCCGGAATCACCCTAACAACGCGACAACTTGCCGATGACTGTGCCGTTCCGGAGACACATCTGCAACTGGTCGAGGGCGCCGGCGGCTGGTATTCGCCCTTAAGCAGCGACGGTCTGAATGCCGATCTGGCAGAAACCTTACAGCTTCCGGTTATTCTGGTCGCCGCCAATCGTCTCGGCACCATCAACCAGATTCTGCTCAGTCAAGAAGCGATCCTGAACCGCGGTCTCTCTTTGGCGGCGGTAATTATCAATCAACCCGAGCCCGGCAACGACTTTACATCAGACATTGAGCCTTATCTCAAAGTACCGAAAATAATGGTCTCCCATCAAAAAAACGGCCAGCCGCTCTTTTTAGAACAACTGGCCGTTTTATTGGACTCGATGTAAAAACACCGCCTGCGAGACGGACTCAATCAATCTTCAAGTCTTAAGAGCATTTTATCCGCCTCTTCCAGACTGCCGACACTGACGTTCAGGTTATGCAGACGACCGTCTTTAATTGCGTAGATAAACCCGTGAACAGCCAATTCCTGGCCATTCTCCCAAGCCTTTCTCACCGCCGGAACATGACAGATATTGCGCACTTGCTCGACGACATTGATTTCGCACAAACGATCGATTCTTTCCGATTCCGGCAACAGATCCAAGGTCTCCTTGGCTCTCTGGTAATACTTGCGAATCGGACGAACCCAGTGGTCAATCAGATCAGGGTTGCCCGGCTTCATCGCTGCTGCGACCCCACCGCAACCGTAGTGGCCATTGACAATAATATGCTTAACCTTAAGGACTTCAACGGCATACTGAATAACACTCAAAGCGTTCATATCACTCGAATTGATCAGGTTTGCAATATTACGATGAACGAAAATCGTCCCCGGATCCATCTTGACCAGCTCATTCGCCGGCACTCGACTATCGGAGCAACCTATCCACAGATATTCAGGATTCTGCTGCGCAACCAGACTCTGGAAAAAGCCCGGGCGCTCCTGATTTACCTGTTGTACCCAAGATTCATTTCTGTCCAGAAGATCCTGAATCTTTTGGTCGCAGTCACACTTCTCGCACATCCCTTTTCACTCCTATTTCGCGTCGTTCCCGCCCCGAACGGCAAACAGTTTCATAATCAATAACACGGCCAGCACGCCCGATAAAAAAGCAAAGGCTCCGGCCTGCCACAACACCCCAAGAACTTCCCAGCCCTGTGCTATCTGAACAAGCTTGCCGTCGAACGACTCGCTGAGTATCAGACTTTCAAGCTCTCCGGAAAGGCCGTAAAGCAATATCATCATCAAGGCAACAATAATCAGGCACATTGAGAACCTCTTTGGAATTTGTGGGAAACACAGATATAAAAAAGGCCCGTAAATAAATTTACGGGCACTTTTTCAATCGCCGTGCTATAGCAATATTCATGACAAAGACGGATCATCCATAGACAATCATCTTTCTCTAATGTTCGCTATTACACACTGAAGCGTCGCATTGGTCAAGAAACCTGCTTCGAACCGATTACCACCAGGTCGTCGCCTGAGGTTTCTCTTTTGGCTTATGTCGATTTCCCAACAGGTAAGCTTCCTTAAGCGCTTTAGCCAATTGCGGACTGGCCTGAAGATCAAGTTGATGCTCTTCGGCAATCACGGCAAGATGCGCGTCAGGCCCGATCTCTTCGTATAACTCAAGAAACCGGTCAACTCGCATTGGCAAGTCCGTGATGCTGGACTCAATCTTTGACTGAAATTTAATAACTTCAATCTCGCTTGATTCCAACATCTCAAACTTATAAGAGAGGGTCGTTAAATCATTTAGCTTGGCAAGGCGATGCGGCAGCTGTTCCAAAAACAGGTCAAAATCACCAAACGAATCCGGCAATGCGATCTCACCTTCATAGCAAAAGCTTTCACCACGAAAATCAAATTTTGAACGAACTGTAATGGTCGATTTCACGAACACACCTCTTACGCTGTTAGCTTCATAAATACTTGCGGGAGCAGTTCCGGTAATTTATCAACATGGTCAATAACCGTATATTGATTACCAAAGATATCCGCTACATACTCATCCGCTTTCGGGTCAACCGTAATACAGTAAGAGTAGATACCCTGACTCTGCAACTCTTCAACCGCTTTACGAGTATCTTGAATTAACGTTTGCGGGTCTTTGGCATCGATATCCGCCGGCTCACCATCGGTAAGAATCAACATCAGTTTCTTCTCAGCCTGTTGCGCTTCCAGATAATGTGCCGCATGACGCATCGCAGACCCCATACGCGTTGAGTAAGAGGCTTCCATACCGGCAATACGCGCCTTAACCTCGTCACAATAACGCTCAGAGAAGCCTTTAATGTGTTGATAACGTACTTCATGACGCGTATCGGAACAGAAACCGGCAATCGCGAACTTATCACCCAACTGATCTACCGTCCAAGCGGTAATCGCTAGTGCTTCTTCCGAAAGCTCCAGCAAGGTCTGACCCGTTTGATCATTACGTTCATTCAAAGATTGCGAGGTATCCACCAACAGGGTCACCGCGATATTACGGCTATCGGTCGTGTGGCTGTAGTTGATACGCGGATCCGGTGCTTGACCACTCTTAAAGTCGATAATCGAACGCAGCGCAATATCCAAATCCAACTCTTCCCCTTCCTCTTGGAAACGGATACGTTTTTTGTTCTGCGGTTTCAGTGCTTCAATCATCTTCTTCAAGCGATTCGCCAAATCACTGTGTTTTTCCATCAAGCGGTCAATCTTAGCGGCATCTTTCGAAGGGTGAAGACGCTCATAAACCGTCGTCCAATCTGGACGGTAGCTTTCTGAAATGTAGTCCCACTCATCATAATGACGTGGCGGAAGACCACCGTCATCGGCAATTTTCGGCTCTTCGTTCTCATACTCGTTCGGCATAATTTCGTCCGACTCATCATACTCTTCGTAGTAGAACCAGATATAACGGTTATCGTCGCGGTAAGAAACTTCGGTATCGTCAAAGAATACCGTTGGCTGGCTATCCGAAGACTGCTTACGTGTCTTCACATAGAAATCGATACCCAGCTCCGCCATATCCGCAGTGGTTGACTCTTCACCTTTCTCGGCCATGACCTTATGGAAACGCTCGCGGAAGCTTTCCAGCAATTCATTTTGCGGATCAAAGCTCTCATCCAAAAGCGCACGCGACATACGCGTTGCACGGTAACGCAGACACGACATTTTCTTATCATCACACGCCCCTTTTTCAGGATAAGGGTGTAGCGACAGGAACAGCTTTTTCAGACCCGGGTAGCGTTGAATCGCCAAGTGTTCAACACGACAATCCTCAAATACCGAGATAAACAGCTGCATATGCGGAGCATAGTTATCTGCCATTAACTGACCAGACCACTTTTTGTGCGCCATCATATGCGCAATGGTTGCGCGGTAACGATCCGTTCCCGAAACACCATTTTCAGCATCATACACATCCGGTACAGCAATAATGTCGTCATCCAGATAAGGAACCGGCTTACGCAACTGGTCAAACGCAGTTGCAAAAGTCTGGAACGGTAGCTCACAATCCCACATACACTCTTTGAGCATATCCATGTGACGCTCGACGTCTTTAAAGGTAGTCCCTTTACGCTCACGGGTGATAATCGATTTCGCATCGTGCGATTCCAACTCAAAATAAGCGATCTGCTCATCAGGCGCATTTAGATAGTTACGCGCTCCGTAATCGATAAAGTTACGAATACCATTTAGACACAACTTAGAAATAAGTTGCGGCATGGAGTTCATTAACGACACCATACCCGGACTTTCATGAATTGAATGATGCCCATGGATGACAGTCTGGGTTTTATCGACAAACTCATCGATAATATCGAAATACAGCTGTAAATCTTCAATGCGGTCAATACGACGACAAACGTGACCTAAGGTCGATAAAAAAGGAACCAACGCTTTTTTATTCGGACTACGCGCCATTAGATAAGCGTAGTCGGCAACCATTTTGTTAGTTCCCTTACCGAAGTGCGACGCGATATCGGGCATCACTTCCATATAAACCAAGACCGGCTCGACACCCTGCCCGATTTTACATAAGAAGTTCGCACCTTCTAAATACGCCTCGACCCCTTCCTGCGACAGCTTGGAAACCGCATATTCGATCAGCTCCGGAAAGAGCTCAACTGCTTTAGGAAACTTACAGGTAAACTTTTCCTGATATTCGGCAAACAATTCTTCATTCATACTTAAACGTTCTCATTCGTTCAGTTGAAAAACATCCCTTCTAAAAACAATTTTAGAAAGAATAATCATCAGATTGAGGTTCTCGATTTTGGGTGCTGTGCAAAGCGGGTTGAGGGTGTGTACAAAAGGTACAGGACCGAAATCAATACAGCACAGCGCCAAAAGCGATAGAGCTCAATGATGATTAGCCGAAAATCATTTCGATTGCGTTGTCTAGGGTCTCGCGGATATCAGCGTCATCGGTAATTGGACGAACCAAAGCCATCTTACAAGCTTCAACCGGAGTGATACCTTTGTTGATCAGCGTTGCCGCGTAAACCATTAGACGAGTAGAGATACCTTCATCCAGACCGTGACCTTTCAGGTTACGAGCGGTTTCACCGATCTGCACCAGTTTCTTAGCCGTCGCATCATCAACACCACCCTCTTTTTGCAGGATGTGCGCCTCGGTTTCTGGATCTGCGTAATCGAAATCCAACGCACAGAAACGCTGTTTAGTCGATTGCTTAAGATCTTTCATTAGCAACTGATAACCCGGGTTATAAGAGATAACCAACTGGAAATCAGGGTGTGCTTTGATCAGCTCACCTTTTTTATCTAGCGATAGTTCACGACGGTGGTCAGTCAGCGCGTGGATAACAACCATCGTATCCTGACGCGCTTCTACGATCTCATCCAGGTAACAGATTGCACCGTAACGCGCAGCCATAGTCAGAGGCCCGTCAACCCAACGAGTACCGTTAGCGTCCAGCAGGTAACGACCGACAAGGTCGGAAGCGGTGATATCTTCGTTACAGGAAACCGTGATGATCGGCTTGCCCAATTTCCACGCCATGTGCTCGACAAAACGCGATTTACCACACCCGGTAGGCCCTTTTACCATAACTGGCAGACGAGCATCGTAAGCCGCTTCGTATAACTCAATTTCGTTCGATTGAGCATCATAAAATGGTTCGTTATCAATTTTGTATTGTGAAATATCCATGTTAGTTCCCCGAAAACTAGTAGATAAAAACAGAAATTTTTGCCTGAAAGCAGACAGAAATGAAATTAAAGTAATTTGAATTTAAGCCCTGCAACCCCAGAAAATTCTTCGAAACTCCCTAAGATTCTTACCTAAAAAGGCTTAAATCGAAGCTACTTCATTACAACTTTTTTGATGTGAAATCAGTACGTAAAATTTACAAAAAACCCTGCTCAAGAGCAGGGTTTTTTATAGGTTCACATAAACAAGTGTTTATACACTTAGATTATTTATGTACACCTAGTTTCTCACGCCAATCTGGGAATAGCTTGTCAGCATCACCAGGGAATGATTCGAACGCACGAGCGAATTCTGGGTGCTCTTTAGCGTATTCGATTGGGTCTGCACCAGTTTTCCAGCACTCATATGCTTGACCTAGTGAAGTACCACCAGCAGCAGGGCTGTCGATGTGACCGAATGAACCACCACCACAAGTGTTGATTACGTTACCGTGACCTAGGTTTTCGAAGAAACCAGGTAGACGTAGCGCGTTCATACCACCAGAGATGATTGGAGTAGTAGGCTTCATGCCGTACCACTTCTGATAGAAGTAGTGACCTTGACACTCGTCACGCTCAAGCATGTAAGCTAGTACGCGCTCATCACCGTGACCTTCCATTTTACCGTAACCCATAGTACCAGTGTGGATACCAGAAGCACCCATTAGACGAGCTAACTTCATGTAACATAGTGGATCCATACCCATAGGTGACTTATAAGAAGTCAACGCACCGTGACCTGCGCGGTGGAAGTGTAGGTAAGTATCAGGGAAGTTACGACGTGCAGTAGTAACACCAGCTGGACCAGTTACGAAACCGTCAACAAGGAAAGCAACGTGTTTTTCGTTACCGTACTTAGCGAATTCACCTAGGATGTACTCACCACGCTTGATCATTTCTTCGTGGAAGTCAGCAGTTACGTTAGCTGAGAAAAGCTTAGCTTCACCAGTTTCTTGCTGTGCACGATCCATAGTTTCCGCAACCATAGGAATAACAGTTTCCATTGGGCAGAAAGGCTGGTTAGCTTGTGGCTCATCGTTTTTAATGAAGTCACCACCAAGCCAGAAGTCATAACATGCTTTCGCGAATGGCTCTGGACGCAGACCTAGTTTAGGCTTGATGATCGTACCAGCGATGTAACCACCGTCAACTTCTGGACGACCTAGAACGCGCCATAGGTCAGAGATGTCAGTAGCTGGACCGTCGAATTTCTTAACCATTTTCTCTGGTACTAGGAAGTCAAGCATACGTAGACCTTCGTGGTCACCCATACCTTGGTTGTTACCTAGGATTAGAGACCACATGTGAGATACGTTGTAGTGACCATCGATTAGGTTAGGATCGAATAGATCTACTGGGTAAGCGATCTTCATCAGACCACCTTTGTCACCAAACGCAGCTTCGTCAACTTCATATACTAGAGCGTCAACACCACGAGTGAAGTCATCAGTAGTAGATACTTCAACGTTAGTACCAGTTGAAGATTCAGCAGCAACGTGAGCAGCTACTTCAAGGAAACCGTAACCAGCAGCTGGTTTTAGACGGTATGCAACTAGAAGGTGATTACCATCAGCAATCAATTTTTCTTCTGATAGAGTTAAGTCAGCGTAACGATTCGACTGATCCATTTTTCTTACCTCAATATATAGGGATGCCTGAGCTTAGTCGCTCGAAGTGAACATCCTTTATTTTTGTCGAATCAAACTCTTAGAATTTGATCCGACCCCGAAACTTGAGAGGCCATTATAAAGATCCAACCGATAACTTCCAATCAATAATATTGATTAATCCTATTGCTTTAGATCTATACCAGATTCTGATATATATTGACGGAATACAATACTTTTACCCATTCTTGAAGCAACAACTGATATCAATCAATTTTGCACACTTTTATAGCGATAAATTTATCTTTTACGCACAACCAAACGACTCGAAAAGAGACAGAAAAGCGTTTATCTTTTTGATTCTAATCAATAACTTACCGTATTAAGAAAAACCGACAGGGCTTAAATCTCAATCCAGTTTCTGAAACGCTTTGCGACTTAATTTTTCCCCTTCGGAACGAAGCAGTTCAATCAGCTTTTCGGCAGCGATGGACAAAACCTTGCCTTTGGAATAGACCAGATACCAGTGGCGATTAATCGGAAAGCCTTCGACATCGAGAATGGATATCTCACCCTGATTGATTTCATTCATCAAAGTCGGTACCGAAGCCACGGTAATCCCCAGATTTTGCAAAAGCCCGAGGCGGATCGCCTCGTTCCCGCCCAATACCATCTTGATATGCGGCTGAAAGCCAAACTCTTCGAAGACCTTTTCGATATGCGCGCGAATACCCGAGCCGGTTTCCCGCATCAAAAAAGGCTCATCTTCAAGATCTGCAATGGTCAATTTCTTGCCGACAAGCGGATGCTTGCTGTTGGCAACAAACGCCAAAGGATTGATAGCCAGCTGCGAGGACTCGACATTCAAGGCTTCCGGCGGCTGACCCAACAGATAGAAGTCGTCTTTATTGTTAGCAATACGCTCAAGCAAGGTTTCCTTATTGCCGACACGCATAATAACCGTAACATCCGGATAAGCCTGGGTGAAATCATGCACCACTTTCGGCACGAAATACTGCGCGGTAGAGATGACCGATAACTTAACGCTCCCCCCGGAAAAGCCCTTGATATGATTAATCTTCTGCTCGGCAAAAGAGAGTTGATTAAGAATAATGCTGGCGCAATCGTACAAAACCTGACCGGCATCGGTCAGATAGACTTTACGGCCAATCTGTTCAAATAAGGGCGTTTCAAGGACTTCGACCAGCTTTTTGACCTGCATGGAGACGGTCGGCTGGGTCAAGTGCAACTCCTCAGCCGCTTTGGAAAAGCTGTGATGGCGGGCAATACTTTCGAAAACCTGCAACTGGCGCAGGGTCGCATTACGGGCTAGAAGGGAGATTTTTTCAGGCATAATGGAAACGCAAATTCAATAAGAGAGAAGCTTATTGTACTGCGCCCCGCCTGAAGGTGTGAAGCATCGTAAATAACTTAACGCGTATCGGACATCGCCAACAGCTTCTTAATATCCACACTCTGCAAAAAGTCGGCAAACGCTTGAGCCTGAGGCATCAGTGTTTTGTCTTTCATCTTGGCGCAATACCAGTCTCGAATCACCGGGAATCCCTGTACATCCAGAACCACCAGATGACCGTATTTAACCTCAATGCGGATGGCCTGCTTGGGCAGGATGGAAATCCCCAGATCGGCCATTACCGCCTGTTTCATTGACTCGGTACTGCCCAGTTCCATATAAGGTTCGATATGCACGCCGTGCTCACCGAATTTCTCAACCACCGAAGAACGAATACCCGAACCGACTTCACGCATCAGGAAGCGCTCATTGGCAATATCTTCAATCGCAATATTCTTCTGCTTGGCCAGCGGGTGGCTCGGGTGCGCAACTACGACCAGTTCGCTTTCGAAGAAAGGGAAGGCTTCCATCTTCAACTCTTCGGGAACCCGTCCCATAATCGACAAGTCGTACTGATTATTCTTCAGCTCGTCGATAATGCGACGCCGATTGATGACCGTCACCGAAGGACGCACATCCGGAAAACGATTCAGAAACGCCTTCAAAATATACGGCATAAAATATTTTGCCGGGGTCACAACAGCAATTCTCAGCTCACCTTCGATGGAGTTCTGTGCGGACTTGATCGAAACATTCAGCTCCTGCAACTCTTCGAGGATTTTCTGACAGCTTTTATACATCTGTTCGCCGGGCGGCGTCAGATAAAGTTTCTTGCCGACCACTTCGATCAGCTTGACGTCATTGTTCTCTTCCAGTCTTTTTATCTGGATTGATACAGCCGGTTGGGTTAAATTTAACTCTTCCGCAGCCCGGGTATAACTCCCTAAACGGACTACCGCTTCAAAAATTCTTATTTGTTGCGCGGTAATGTGCAAATTTTGCATAAACCTACTCCAAGCATGACCTTTACTCTTATCAGGCTTTCCGCCAGTTCCATAAACATTTGTTTATTTACACTATAACAAAGCATGTGCGAAAAAAAATTTGATTTTTCATAACATAGCTTTCAACGAAATTTGACGGGCACAAAGAAGCCGAGAAGTTCTCCGAATTTTATCAGCCGAGCTCATCAAATTTTATTTAGCTAAGGGCATCACAAAAATTAATGATTATCAAATTCATTAATATTATTGATACCCATAATATTTAAACCATTATTAACCGTTAAAGAGGTCAAATATGGCAAAGACGTATAACGCTGGTGTAAAAGAATACCGCGAAACTTATTGGATGCCGGAATATGAGCCGAAAGATTCAGATTTCCTAGCATGTTTCAAAGTAACTCCACAAGATGGTGTTCCTCGTGAAGAAATCGCTGCTGCGGTAGCTGCAGAATCTTCAACTGGTACTTGGACTACAGTATGGACTGACCTTCTAACTGACCTGGATTACTACAAAGGTCGTGCATACCGAATTGAAGACGTTCCTGGTGACGATACTTGTTTCTACGCTTTCATCGCTTACCCAATTGACCTTTTCGAAGAAGGTTCAGTTGTATCTGTTATGACCTCTTTGGTTGGTAACGTATTCGGCTTTAAAGCTCTACGTGCATGTCGTCTAGAAGATATCCGTTTCCCACTTGCATATGTAATGACTTGTGGTGGGCCTCCACACGGTATCCAGGTAGAACGCGACAAGATGGATAAATACGGTCGCCCAATGCTAGGTTGTACTATCAAGCCTAAGCTAGGTCTATCTGCTAAGAACTACGGTCGTGCAGTATATGAGTGTCTACGTGGTGGTCTAGACTTCACGAAAGATGATGAAAACGTAACTTCACAGCCATTCATGCGCTGGAGAGACCGTTTCCTATTCTGTCAAGACGCTATCGAGAAAGCTTCTGCAGAAACTGGTGAGAAAAAAGGTCACTACCTAAACTGTACAGCTGGTACTCCAGAAGAAATGTACGAGCGTGCGGAATTCGCTAAAGAGATCGGTACTCCGATCATCATGCACGATTACCTAACTGGTGGTTTCACTGCTAACACCGGTCTTGCTAACTACTGCCGTAAGAACGGCCTGTTGTTGCACATTCACCGCGCAATGCACGGTGTAATCGACCGTAACCCGCACCACGGTATCCACTTCCGTGTACTAACTAAAGCACTACGTCTATCTGGTGGTGATCACCTTCACTCAGGTACTGTTGTAGGTAAGCTTGAAGGTGACCGTGACGCAACTCTAGGTTGGATCGACATCATGCGTGATTCATTCATCCCAGAAGACCGTTCACGCGGAATCATGTTCGACCAAGACTTCGGTGCTATGCCTGGTGTTATGCCGGTTGCATCTGGTGGTATCCACGTATGGCACATGCCTGCGCTTGTTACCATCTTCGGTGATGACTCTGTACTTCAGTTCGGTGGTGGTACTCTTGGTCACCCATGGGGTAACGCTGCTGGTGCGGCTGCGAACCGTGTTGCGCTTGAAGCTTGTGTACAAGCACGTAACGAAGGTCGCGAAGTTGAGAAAGAAGGTAAAGACATCCTTACTAACGCTGCTAAATCTAGCCCTGAGCTTAAGATCGCAATGGAAACTTGGAAAGAAATCAAGTTCGAATTCGACACTGTTGACAAGCTAGACGTTAAGCATAAGTAATTTAAATTTAGGAGAAAATACTAATGAGTATTCAAGATTACCCTTCTCGTATCTCTGATCCAAAGTCACGTAAGGCTGAGACTTTCTCATACCTTCCAACAATGACTTCTGACCAGATCAAAGCACAGGTTCAGTACATCATCGATAAAGGCTGGAACCCAGCGATCGAACACTCTGAGCCAGAGCGTGCGACTGACTACTACTGGTACATGTGGAAACTACCGATGTTCGGTGAAACTTCTGCAGACGCAGTACTAGCTGAAGTTGATGCTTGCATCAAAGCGAACCCAAACAACCACGTTCGCTTGATCGGTTACGACAACTTTGCACAGTCTCAAGGTGCAAACATGCTAATCAAACGTGGTGATATGTAATATCCCCCGCTAATTAGCAACTCGTCACACAAGGCAACCGCCTTGTGTGGCAACCCAAATTCTGAGGGGTGACATTAAAAGCGATTGATGCGCACCTCTTAACCTCGTCTTACCCGTTTGGATCTTACCTCCCGGGCGGGTAAAACAAACGTCGGCCAGCCCCCGAAACCTGGCCGACTTTTCATCTCTTTTAGACTTGTTCATTTGACACAAGTGACCAACTCTAAAACTTTTGGAATCTGAATCGACTTACCA
This sequence comes from Thiomicrorhabdus sp. 6S3-12, assembly GCF_017571475.1. Lineage (GTDB taxonomy): Bacteria > Pseudomonadota > Gammaproteobacteria > Thiomicrospirales > Thiomicrospiraceae > Thiomicrorhabdus. The sequence continues at coordinate 396,069 of NZ_JAGETW010000001.1, forward strand.
AGGAGAGTTCAATCATGTCAGAAATCAACACGTTAGATCCTTCTCAGTACCTAATTAAAGAAGAACCTTTTTATCAGCCAGTTGCCGACGAGATCGAACTGTTCGAGTCCGGCTATGCGTCGCGTATGCCGATCATGCTGAAAGGCCCGACAGGTTGTGGTAAATCGCGTTTTGTTGAATATATGGCGCACAAGCTAGGTAAGCCGCTTATCACCGTTGCCTGTAACGAAGATATGACCGCTTCCGACCTTGTCGGTCGTTACCTGATCGATATTAACGGTACTCGCTGGCAAGATGGCCCTTTGACCGTTGCCGCCCGTATCGGTGCGATCTGTTACCTGGATGAGGTGGTTGAAGCGCGTCAGGATACAACGGTTGTTATTCACCCGCTAACCGACCACCGTCGCGTACTACCTTTGGATAAGAAAGGTGAGCTGGTTGAAGCGCATCCTGACTTCCAGCTGGTTATCTCTTATAACCCGGGTTACCAGTCAATGATGAAAGACCTGAAACAATCGACTAAACAGCGTTTCGGTGGTTTCAAGTTTGACTATCCTGAAGAGAAAATTGAAGCAGAAATCGTTTCCAAGGAAGCCGGTATTGATCTGGCGATCGCAGAGAAACTGGTGCAAATTGCCCAACGCTCTCGTAACCTTAAAGGTCACGGTCTGGATGAAGGGATCTCGACTCGTCTAATGGTTTATGCAGGTCAGCTTATTAATAAAGGGGTTGATCCGAAGAAAGCTTGTACTATGGCGCTGATCACTCCACTAACGGATGACGACGATATCCTAGATACCCTAATGACAACCGTCGATACATTTTTTGAATAAGCATTAACTGGAGTCGGCGCAGAGACAAGAGACACTGCACCGAGCCGATCAAAAAAAATGTATAGGATAATGTTATGAGTTTTGATCTAGAAGAAGTCAAAGCATCTTTGATAAAAGCCGTTCCCCAGTTGGAGGAAATGCTGGATTCATTGATCCAAGAAGCTTCTCACTACATGAACGAGCACTCACGTGAAGAGTGGTTGGATAACGCCAACGCCCTGGCCTATCTGGGTAAGGGTCAAGATGTAGTTGTGAGCTATCTTGAAGCAGTACCGCAAGTTATTGCCAAAGTAGACGACGAGATTCTGGACGATATCCATGAAACCGTTATGAAACTGTCGTCGGTAACTTCCGGTGAAGTTATCGCGCTGGTGCTCGATTCTTTGCCGACGATTGCGGATAAAACCCGTGATATTGATCTGACTCGCCAGTATCTAGCTCTGATTTACCAAATCGGTTCGAAAACACCGCGCGGTATGCGTCCAATGTTAGCCAACATGGACGAGCTAATGTCAAAGCTGACCGTATCAGGTCTACGTCGCTGGGCACAATGGGGTGCACAAGCGCACGCCCGTAACTTCCCGGCGCAGATTAAATACTTCGGGCTGGAGTCAGAAGATTCGAAAGCGGTATTCCAACAACAGCGTAAAGGTTCATTGTTTATCGATTTCCATCGACCAATCAATTTCTACCTGCGCGCTTTTTGGGCCCGTGATTTCTTTATTCGTCCTGCTGCGGCGGACTTTGAAGATTTCAAACCCTATTTTGAAAAAATGGCTCTGCACCTGCCTGACGCCCTGAATGATATTGGCGAAGTGAAAGGTGGTGAAGTCTATCGCGCGATGGCGGCTCACTTGGCATCGCACATCTGCTACAGCAAATGTGCCATTTCAATGGAACAGTTAACCCCGCAGCAGATGTTCTTTATCGAGATCATGGAAGATGCGCGTGTGGAATATAACGCCATCAAAAACTTCCCAGGCTTGAAAAACCTGTGGATGAAGGTGATTCGCGCCAGCCAGGAGCAAACGCCGCTGGATCCAAAAAGCAATGCTTACCGCATTGAGCAGTTAGCATTGAAGTTAATGAATCCGGAGCACGAGCTCAATGATGAACAGTTAACTGTGGTCGCCGATCGTTTCTATGCCGAGATCGAAGACAATCTGGACAATGAAAAGTGGTCGTGGGATATGGGTATCCTGCTGCACAATGTTCTGAATATATCGACCAACAAGTGGGTTTCGCTTACCGAGTTGAACAAACAGCGCTTCGGCTATCGCGATGATAACCGTCTGGTTTGGGATTCGGACGAATGGGGTGACATGGATGCCGGCGGAGCCGCTTACCAGGAACCCGTTCGCAAACACGTATCCGTTATGGAGATGATCAACGAGATCGATTCCGAGCTGGTTGACGTTGACCATGACGAAGTCTGGGTACTGGGTTCCGAACTTTACCCTTACGAAGACAATGGTGTCTCCTATAACGAAATGGAAGGCGTGGAACCTATCTCTGATCCGTTCCACTACCATGAATGGGATTACCGCGTGCAATTGCATCGTCCAAGCTGGGTAACGCTGTACGAGCGCCGTGCCAAGAAGGGCGATCCGGAATTGTATAACCGTATACTGGATGCTAACAAAGGTATCGCGCACCGCATTAAACAGATTGTTGATAAGCTGCAAGCGGTTGGTCTGCAACGCATCCGTCGTCTCGAAGACGGTGACGAGCTTGACCTGAATGCCTGCGTTGAAGCGATTACCGACATTCGTATGGGTCAGGAACCTGATCCGCGCATTACCATGAAAAACGTGATTCGTTCGCGAGAAGTATCGGTAGTGGTACTGCTTGATTTGTCTGAATCGACAAATGAAGAAATTCCGGGCGTGGGTAAAACCATTCTGGAAGTGACGCAAGAATCGGCGATTCTGGTATCGCACGCGATTAATGGTATCGGCGACCAATTTGCGGTACACGGTTTCTCGTCCGACGGTCGTCACGACTTGCAGTATGTACGATTCAAGCAGTTTGATGAGCCATTTGACCAAGAAGTACATGCGCGTTTAGCCGGCATGCAAGGCGGACTATCGACTCGTATGGGTGGTGCTATGCGTCACGCGGGTCATTACCTGGCACAGCAAAACAGCAAGCAGAAACTGTTGTTGGTGATTACCGATGGGGAACCTGCAGATATCGATGAACAAGACGGTCAGTATCTGAAACAAGATGCCAAGAAAGCGGTTGAAGAACTGCAAACCAATGGTATCTACTCATACTGTCTGACCATTGACCAATATGCAGATAAATATGTGCAGAATATTTTCGGTCAGAACCGTTACGCGATTGTCGATGACGTACTGAAACTGCCGGAAAAACTACCGCAACTATTTGCAAACCTGACGACCTAACCTTAACTAGTATTTTTGGTTACAATCGAGCCCTAGTCAGGAAACTGGCTGGGGCTTTTTATTAGATATTTATTTTCGGGGAATATATCGATGAATGCAGAACAATTTACACAAGCACTGACTGAGTTTTCCGATGAAAACTATCAAGCCATTCTGGATGGTGCTGCACTGATTATTGAACAGGATAAAGGCCTGACTCTGGGGAAAACTGAACAGGCATTTGTGATTTTTGAACTGGGTGACGAGTCATTTGATTCCGTTGCAGAGTTAAAAGCCTCACTGATTGATCGCGCCGAAGCGCTGATTAAGGAATATTATCAATTCAATCCTGTCAGCAAGCTGCACTTTAATAATCAGCTGCAGCGTCTGATCCAGGAACATGGCGCCAATGCCTTTGTCAGCATGCCGGGGCAGGAAGCGACCGTGAAAGTATTTGTCGATGACGATGCCGTGGTCGCTGAAGGCTCGGAAAGCCCGAGATTCAAATACGGCTTTTGTATGGTTTTAAGCGAGAAAATGTTGCCACAGGCAATTGAGAACAAAGTTAAAAACTGGGTGCAATCCGGCAGTGCTTACGATGACTACATCAGTGTCAATGTCTGTCGTTTCAGTAGTGCAGACATGGAAAACATCGAACACAGCGACTATATCTAATCCGATACTGCGCTAGGCGCTATAAAAAGCCATCCGAACGGATGGCTTTTTTATTCCTAAAATAATTTAATGAATCGCTTCAATCAGAACTCGGAAAGCAGTTGAATCGCTTCGTCAAAATCGTAATTCTGTATCGCATCTTCAATTTTCTTACGCGCTTCGCCGGCGATCACTCGATTTATTAACAGCCGGTTTTCGCTCCATAACTCCAAAACCCCGCCATCGAGTTCTTCCAGTCCCTCAAGCAACTGCTGTTTGAGCACAGACCATTCATCGGCATCAAACTCACCGACTTCCTGAACGGTTTCAGATTCATCTTCGTCATCTTTAGAGGCCCTGTTTTCATAGGCTTCCATAAAACCTTGCGACATTTTCCAAGCATTCGTATGCCCTTGTTTGACCTGCTCCAGAAATGCCACTAACTCCTCTTTTTGGACCTGCTTTAACAGATTCATCTCCAGATCAGCCAGATAAACGTCCAACTGCTTTTCCAGGGTGGCAAACAACTCCGAAAGCGCTTTAAAACCGACACTGGCCGACAGACCTTTCAAAGTATGCACAAAACGTTTGGCCTCATCCCACTGTTGATCGGCAATGTATTCCTGCAAATCTGCCGGTGCATTGCGATAAGTGTCCAAATAGCTATAAAGCATCTTTTCAAAAAACGCATCTTCGCTATTAAGCAGTTGTTTTGCCGCCTGGATATCCAAACCATCCCCAACAGGAAGCGCCAAGCCATCACCTTCCGGCACAGCATCGCTCTTACCTTCCTGCGAGTTGTCCAACTTATCAACAAACTTATCCACATTCAGCGTCTTGGCCAGAATCTCATACAGCTTTTCAGGAAGGATCGGCTTGGGTATATGCGCATCCATTCCGACAGCCAGACAGCGTTCGACCTCTTCTTTAAAGGCATGGGCGGTCATGGCAATAATCGGCAAACTCGAAAACTGTGCATAGCTGCGGATTGCACGGGTGGTTTCAATACCATCCATCACCGGCATCTGAATATCCATCAACACCAGATCAAAACTCTGATGACAGCGCAGCAACTGATACAGCGCCTGTTCGCCGTTATCGGCAAGCGTGATCCGCGCGCCAGTCCGGGAAAGCATTTCTTCGGCAATCTGTTGGTTAAGAATGTTATCTTCCACCACCAGCAAGTGTTTATTCTCTAGGTTCGGTACTGACGGCTGCTCACCCGAAGAAAGCGAACGGTCATCCTGCCCTTCCTTGAAAAGGCGAGCCAGATGGCCCGGCAAAATCGGCTTGTGCAGGCAATAACCGATGCCATTCAGTTCCGCCAGCTCCTGCAGCTTATTCCAGTCGTAAAACGAGTTAAGCACAACCTTTTCCAGCAATTCGGGATGCAGTTTCTTAATCGCCTGCACAATTTCGATACCATCTATCTCAGGCATCATCCAGTCGATAAAAAACCAATCGGGTAACGATTGATCTTGTGACAGAGCCTGTAGCAATTCCTCTCCGGACGCAAACAATCTCACCTGCATACCGAAACTTTCAAGTTGATAACACAGCTGTTCGCGAGCCATTGGAATATCATCCACAATCCATGCCGACTGACGCATTTGCAGCGACTCGGAAACCGGCGACTCCCCGAGCTTGGCAAACGGAATACTCAGCGAGAAAATACTGCCGCGATTCAGCGCACTGGCAACCGTCACGTCACCGCCCATTTCGCGTGCCAGGTTACGGGAAATAGCCAAGCCCAATCCGGTCCCACCATGTTTTCGGGTGGTAGAAGCATCCGCTTGTGTAAAGGCATCAAAAAGCTGATCCAGTTGCTCGTTACCGATTCCGGCTCCGGTATCTTCGACATGAAAGGCCACCGTCCAGCGATCCTGTGCCTGCTCGGTCACTTCAACATATAAAAGAACATAACCCTCTTCGGTAAATTTAACCGCATTCCCCAGCAAGTTAATCAGAATCTGTCCGATGCGAACCGGATCCCCGACCAGAACCGGCTGTTTGCACTGATATAAAGACGTCGCCAAATGAACAAAGACTTCAAGCCGTTTCTGAGCCGCGAGCGTTTGCACCGCGATCATACTGTCTTCAATCACTTCTTCAATCTGTACCGGGATATGCTCTAACGACAATTTTCCGGATTCGATTTTGGAGAAGTCCAAGATATCGTTAATGATATGCAGCAGACTGTTTGCCGAGCGGTTAATCTTCTCAACATAATCCTTCTGCTGAAAATCCAGATCGGTGTTTAACGCCAGATGCGACAAACCCAATATCGCATTCATCGGAGTACGGATTTCATGACTCATGTTGGCCAGGAAATCGGACTTTAACGCCGTCGCGGATTCCGCCTGAACCTTAGCCTCTTCCAGATTGTTCACTAACTCCTGCTGCTTACAAGCCTGGCGAATTCCGGCGATCATGACGCCGCAGGTGGCATGAAAAGGCTCAAGGAATTCGGCCAGTTCATCGCAGTATTCATCCGCACGATTGGCGATGCCATATACGCCGACCAGCTCTCTGCCCTGAAAGATCGGCACCCCCATATAACGTTTCAACCCGGGAAGTTCCGGAGCCATACGACCGGCGCTCGGATCATTCGCCACGTCGTTACTGATAACGCGCCGCTCTTGATACATTACTTGACCGATCAAAGTATCGGAATCACACAGCAGCATATCCTGGGACAGGATCTTTTCAAACATCTGTTTGGATTCGCCGTTCCAGGCAATATTGCTCAAGGCACGCAGCTTGAGACAACGAGAGCCGTCTTCTTGAAAAATTACCTCACCGATAAAGCCGTACTCACTCTCTGAAATATCCAATAGCGAATTCAGCAATTCATCCCAAATATGCGCGCTATCCAGCGTATTGGCCATAAAATCTTCAGTCGCCTGACGCAGTGCGTTCAGCAGTTTATTTCGGGTCTGGATCTCCTGACGTTCATACTCCCTTTCACTTAAGTCCGTCACTACGCCGATAAAACTGGTTTCATTGTCCGAGTCAATCCGGCTGATCGCCAAATGCATAGGGAATGAGCGTCCATCACTTTTTACCCCGATCACCTCTCGGCCGGTACCGATAATCCTATTCTCACCGGTTTTCAGCTGTCTGCGGATAAAGCTGTCGTGCTGATCCGCATCCTTCTCAGGCATCAAAATCTTGACGTTCTGTCCCAGCAATTCATCTTCGGCAAAACCGAAAATCTCCAACGTCTTGTTATTAATCCGGTTGATGATCCCTTTACTGTCAATCTGAACAATCCCCGAAGCCGCATTATCCAGAATTGCCTGGTTTTGCTGTAACGGCAACAACGCATCGACACGAATCCGGTGAATAACTCTACGACTCATCAGGAACAGGAAAATAATGATGAACAGCCCGGCCACAAATATGATCAGATCGTAGCGCTGATATTTGTGGTACTGCTGCAATGAATGCTCGTAAAACAGCTTAATGGTCGCCGCACTCTCTTCGAGTAGCGGCAGCGCAAGCGTTGAACGGAACGGCAGTTCGGTGACGACTGGCTGTTCGTTAATCAGAATTTCATAGGTGAAACGGGTATTGAGATAATCAAAGCGGTTGATCAGCGACATTAACGCCTGCTTCACGCTCGGCAGAAGATCGTCTTCGTAAATCTCCAGCATTTGCACCAGAATCCGGTGTTCAGTCTGCAATTCTGTATTGGCTTGCTGGATCATCGGCAAAATTTTCTGATCACTGGATTCCTGATAACTGCGGATCATCGACAGCAAGCGGTGCAGTTGATTATTCCATCTCAGAAGATGGGCGATAAACTGCATCTTAACGGTAATCGAACGCTCGTTAATCGGCAGATTTAAAAACAAGCGCTCCATGCGGTTGATCAAATCACTGCGCAGAATATCGCTATGATAGTGAAGCGATTCAATTTCGCTGAGACAAGGATCGGTTATCGGACAATCCCATATCAGATGACGGATAGCGATAAAGTCCAGAAAATACCTTTCCAGAGCCATCAGATCAGCGGTCTCATAACTATAGTCACGAGTGCTATCCAGAAACGCCTGATAGCTTGTATCCGTTTGATCCATAAGACGCTGCAATTCGCTTTTCGGAACACTGCTGCGATTTAACAGATAGGTTGTACTGCGACCATCCTCAAAGGAAATCGTTTGATTGAGGTTTAGAAGAGCGTCAATCGTGTGATACTTGCGGTCAAACTCAGCCTGCTGAATTAGTCCTTTCCCCAAGAACCAGACCGCAGCGCCACCCATCACCAAGGTCAATACCACAATCATGAACAGGCCCGACTGTATCTGCTTTTGTGTATCCTGCAAATAACTCATCTATTTATTCCGTTCCAGCATTCAAAGCAACTCTTCGGTAATCGCTGCAACCTTCTCACCGATATTCTTAAAACACTCCGTCAGTCGCGGATCAAAATGTGCTCCGGCGCCCTCTTCGATAATCGCCAACGCCTCCTGATGGCTAAAGGCTTTTTTATAAGGCCTTTCTGAACGTAAGGCATCATAGACATCGGCAAGCGCCATCAGCCGACCGCTGATAGGAATAGATTCGCCCTGCAGACCCTGAGGGTAACCGCTACCATCCCATTTTTCGTGGTGCGTCAACGCAATCTCCTGAGCGACTTCAAGAAAACCGCCATAAGAGCCCATCTCACTTGTAGCCGCTTTGAGGATATCCGCGCCGCTCTGGGCATGCTGTTTCATAATATCGAATTCTTCCGGCGTCAGTTTGCCCGGCTTGAGCAGGATATGGTCGGGGGTTGTTATCTTGCCGATATCATGCAGCGGGGCCGCCTGAACGATCAGATCGCGAGTATTCTGATCCAATCCCATATGCGGGTACGTTCGCTCCACTTCTTCAGCCAGCATCTGCACATAGGACTGAGTTCGCTTGATATGATTGCCTGTATTCTCGTCACGGAATTCGGCCAAGGAGATCATCACCGTCAAGGTTGCCTGTTGCAGTTTGAACAGATCTGTCAGCCGTTGATTCAACTTCTGCTCCAGCATCTGATTCTCATCGCGCAGTTTCCGATGATAATCACCCAGTTCCAGATGCGTTTTGATTCTCGCCAACAGGATATCGGGATTGATCGGTTTTGGAATGAAATCGCTTCCGCCTTCCTGAAGTGCCCGCTTCTCGTCTTCAGCCGAAGTCTTTGAGGTAATGAAAATAACCGGAATATCCCGCCACGCCTCATGTTCCTTAATACGACGGCAGACCTCATAACCGTCTATATCCGGCATCATTACGTCCAACAGAATCAAATCCGCCAATGCCTTTTCCGGAGACTTCTCAAGCAGGCTCAATACCTTTTGGCCGCTGTTAGCCAGCTTAACCGTGTAGTGCCCCTTGAGACACTCATTCAGCAATGTAAGGTTGGCCGGTGTATCGTCAACACAAAGCAGGGTTTTTGTGGAGGCCAAAGGAGCGCTTCCCATAAAAGTTTTCTCTCTAAACCTTAGTAAATCAATACAAATCCTATCACAACCTTAAACTCTACAGGGGTGTTGATTGAGGTTGCTCACCCGGTAAAACCGGGTTGCAAACAGACAAAATGCCGGTAATCGCGATTACCGGCATTTTGTCTGCAGAACCATGAACCTTTGCAGGATAGTTCGTTAAAACTCACTCCATTCGGCACCGTCATCGGCTACCGGCGCAATCACTTTTTGAGCGGAAGCTGTCTCGACCGGTTTCACCCGTTTATCTTCAACTAATGCCGGCTGCGGTTTACGTTTCTCGATTGCTGGCGGAGCCAGCATTTTCAATTGCTGCGAGTCGATTTTGAAGAACGCCATATCCTGGCGCAGAATCTCCGACTGTTCGGTCATACTGGCTGCGGCGGCAGATGTTTCTTCCACCAGAGCCGCATTCTGTTGCGTTACCGAATCGATCTGACCGATGGCGCTATGCACCTGATTAACGCCCTGCGCCTGTTCTTCGGACGCCTGAGCAATATCCGAAATCATTTTCGAGAATGATTCAATTTCCTGATTGATCTGATCCAGCATCTCGCCCGACTGTTTCGCCAAATGACTCCCCTGATCGATTCGATTGACGCTTTCTTCAATCAGCGACTTGATCTCTTTGGCCGCTTCGGCGGATTTCTGCGCCAAGGAACGCACCTCTCCGGCCACAACGGCAAAACCTCGCCCGTGTTCTCCGGCACGCGCCGCTTCAACTGCGGCATTCAGCGCCAGCAGGTTCGTCTGGAAAGCAATACCGTCAATCAGATTGACGATATCGCCGATTTTATGACTTGAATCCTGAATCTCGCCCATAGCCTCAATGGTGCTTTGCATGACCTGGGAACCGGCATTCGCCTTATTCTGCACTTCGACCGCAACCTGACTGGCCTGCTGGGCGTTCTTGCTGTTGCCCTGAACCGCGGAATTCATCTCGTTCATGGTCGCAGAGGTTTCTTCCAGAGCTGAGGCCTGCTGCTGAACGCGATCGCTCAGATCCATTGAGCCTTTTGCGACTTCATCCGCCGCGCCGGCGACAATATGCGTTGCATTCAACGCCTGTGCCACCACATCCGCCAAACGGCTGATCGAGCTGTTAATCGCCTGCTTGAGGGTATCCAGCTGGCCGTGATACTCATTGGTAATCTGGTGCGTCAAATCCCCTTCTGATTGCGCGACGACCAGGCGGGTAATGTCGTTGATCGCTTTTTCCAAAGCATCCATCGACAAATTAATGCTGTTCTTCAATTCATCCAGCTGGCCTTGCGCATCGGCATTCACACGAACCGTAAAGTCACCCTGCTGCATTTGATGCATAACGTGTGAAATATCCGAAATAATTCGGTTCATACGCTCCATAGTCTGGGCGGTGTTATCCATAATCTGTTTGAACTGGCCCTGAACATTGGCATTAACCTCAATGTCAAAATGACCGCGATTCATCGCATCAAGTGCGCCGTTGATTTCCTGCATGGTGCTTTCAATCGAGTTGACCGAGGTATTGACGCCTTGCTTCAGGTTGTCCAGATCACCCGAGACATTGACCTGAATGCGTTTAGAGAAATCACCCATGGCCAGTGCCGAAACAACCTGATTAGCCTCGTGCAACGCTTCCTGAATCGCCATTAGCGTCATATTCAACTCTTTGGAAATCTCGCCGATCTCATCATTTCTCGACTCATCCGCGCGAATATCGAATCGACCGGTTGTAGCAATCTCTTTAAGCGTGTTTTGGATAGATGCAATGCCGGTACCGATCAAACGCGGGATCACAATCGAGATCATAATCGCGAAGGCCGTAATCAGCAGAGCAACCCAGATGGTGATATTAAGAATATTTTCATTGTTTTTCTGGATCTGCGGGCCAAGACGATCCTGATTCTGCTTCGAATGCTGCTGGATCGCTGCCGCATCTGCGCCTACCATTTCGCCCAGACGCGTCAGCTGATTATGACGAATTTCATTGCGTTTATTGATGGTCGCATAGAGGTCGTTCACACCTTGACTGTAAACCTTGATCGTGGCAATAAGCCCTTCTAGTTTTTCTTTGCCGATCGGAGAGGCAATCTCGGAGATCAAGTTCTCGATCTGTCCGGATAAGACCGCAAATTCCTGCTGAACTCGATCCATATCCGCTTGTGAGTTCGATTTAATGAATTTCGCCGTATAAAGACGAGCCAGCAGCAAAGTTCGCAAACTTTCCGCAGAAGCGCCCTGAACTTCAAAAACCATATTCTGGTAAGAAGAGCGCATAATCGCAGTCAGCGTCTGCTCCATTGTCTTACCGTTCGCATCCAAGACATTGTCGACGATGTCATTTCGCTTCAACATCAACTGATGCACCTGTTCAAACGAAGCCTTAAAAGAGTCGACATCGCTTCTAAGCTTGTCGAACTCCTGTAATTGCTGTTCTGTAGCCGCGACCGCTTTCGCATCGTCAATGGCCTTACTGACCTTCTGATAAGCCTGCTCGAATGTCTCTATATCGCGATGCTCATCCTGCAACAGGTAATCTTTGGTGGTCATGCGCATTTCAAGAACATTGGAAGCGATAATCCCGCTGTTCACTGATGTTCTTGCCATTTGGCGATAGTCGGCAAAGGCATCGGAACTTTCCGAAACTTTAGTGTAGTTAAAAATAGAGTTGGCAATAATGACCAGATTAATGGTGATAAAACCTGCAATCAATTTGCCTCTTAATGTTTTCAACATAAGCTTCCTAAAGGTTATCAATTTAAAACTTCAAGTATGCTATCTTCCCGAAACGGGCGGATACAGCTTTTCAGTGAAGAGATGAATGCAAAATAAACTCACATCAACTTTTAAAGCATGCGCTATTTTGGCATGTCTTTCGCCGTTCTTCACCCAATACCCCTACATTTTGTATAAATATTTTTTGTAGGCATAAAAAAACCCGGCAAATACTGCGTATTTGCCGGGTTCTTACAAGAACTAATTAAATAATTTTAATTAGTTTACTTTCTGATCAAGAGAACCAGAAGCGTAACGAGCTTGCATCTCTTCTAGACCAAGAGACTTGATCTTAGACGCGTGACCCGCACAACCGAATGCTTCGAAACGCGCTTTACAGATTTCCATCATCGCGTTTTCAGCCGCATTGTAGAACTTACGAGGGTCGAAGTTAGATGGGTTCTCAGTTAGGTGCTTACGGATCGCACCAGTAGATGCCATACGTAGGTCAGTATCGATGTTTACTTTACGAACACCGTGCTTGATACCTTCGACGATTGCTTCAACAGGAACACCGTAAGTTGCACCCATATCACCACCGTAGTTGTTGATGATTTCTAGCCACTCTTCTGGAACAGAAGAAGAACCGTGCATTACGATGTGAGTATCAGGGATACGTGCGTGGATCTTAGCGATCTGGTCGATCTTAAGAACATCAGCAGATGGCTTAGAAGTGAACTTGTAAGCACCGTGAGAAGTACCAACCGCAACCGCAAGAGCGTCAACGTTAGTATCTTTAACGAACTGAGCCGCTTCTTCAGGATCAGTCAGAAGCATAGAGTGATCTAGCTCTTCATCAGAACCGTGACCGTCTTCTTCACCCATCTTACCAGTTTCAAGAGAACCTAGGCACCCTAGCTCACCTTCAACCGATACACCACCTGCGTGAGCGATCTTAACTACTTCAGCAGTGATTCCAGAGTTGTACTCGTAAGAAGCAGGAGTCTTCATGTCAGCTTCTAGAGAACCATCCATCATTACAGAGGTGAAACCTGACTGGATAGCGCGTAGACATACGCCAACATCAGAACCGTGGTCTTGGTGCATAACAACAGGAATGTGTGGGTACATTTCAACTGCAGCCGCAACCATGTGACGAAGCATTGGCTCACCAGCGTACTTACGAGCACCAGCAGAACCCTGAAGGATTACTGGAGAGTCACAAGCATCCGCAGCGCGCATAATTGCACGTACTTGTTCCATATTGTTTACGTTAAACGCAGGCATACCGAAGCTGTTTTCTGCTGCGTAATCCATTAATTCACGAAGTGTAATCATCGCCATGTGCGAGACTCCTCTTTATTATGGCCAATTAACTTAAGTTAAATCAGGCCTGTTACAAGTTAAAAAATTTTAGCTATTCTAGCAGGCTTTAAATTCGCCGCCAAATAATAAAGTCACTGCACACCGCAGCGTGCAGAACCGTTTAAAAAAGCTTAGTCAACCTTGACGATTTCCATCAGATTGGTTCCGCCCATCTGGCCGCGGTTCTCTCCACGGGTAAACAGAACCATATCGCCGGTTTTTACCAGCCCATGATATTTAAGGTGTTCAATCGTCGAGTTACGGACACCCTTATCATCTAAACCGTCATAATCAATCGATGATGGATATACGCCACGGTAAAGAGTAACTTTACGGCGCGTAGCGATATGCGGTGTCAAGGCAATGATCGGCTTACCGGAAGAGATACGCGACATCAGTAGCGCCGTATTACCGGATTCTGTCAAAGCCGCGATACATTTCACATCGAAATGGTTGGCCGAATACATCGCTGCCATCGCAATCGTCTCATCAACAGCAGTGAACGACTCGTCGATACGGTGTGTCGATTCACGCGCAGAACGCTGTTTTTCCGCTTCGGTACAGATACGCCCCATGGTCTCGATAACCAGGCTTGGAGAACGACCGGTTGCCGTTTCGCCGGAAAGCATAACCGCATCAGTTCCGTCCATAACGGCGTTCGCGACGTCGAAAACTTCCGCGCGCGTCGGGATAGCGTTTTCGATCATGGTTTCCATCATTTGCGTTGCCGTAATGGTTACACGGTTTAGCTGACGTGAACGTTTGATCATTTTCTTCTGCAGAGCAGGAAGCTGAGCATCTCCGACTTCAACCCCAAGATCGCCACGAGCGATCATAATGACGTCAGACGCCAGAATAATTCCATCCAGAGTAGCATCATCAGCAACCGCTTCGGCACGTTCGACTTTAGAAACGATTGCACAGTTAAGACCGGCTTTCTGCGCCAAAGAACGGCAGTATTCAACATCTTCCGCAGAACGAGGGAAAGAAAGTGCCAAGTAGTCGGCATTGATTTCCGCTGCCGTAATAATGTCTTCTTTATCCTTGTCGGTCAGGGCTGCTGCTGATAGACCACCACCGGAAAGGTTAATCCCTTTATTGTTTGAAAGGGTTCCACCAACGATCGTTGTCGTGTTGACACGTTCACCTTCTACATTATCCACTTCAAAAACCAGACGTCCGTCATCCAGAAGCAGTTTATCGCCCGGCTTAACGTCATACGGAAGGTTTTTATAAGTTAGACCGATTTCATGCTGATTACCGTCGGTATTGCCAACATTGTTATCGAAAGCGAACTTGTCACCCGGGTTCAAAAAGATTTTATCTTCAGCAAAACGGGTAATACGGATTTTAGGTCCCTGAAGGTCAACCAGAACACCGACTTCGCGATCATACTTCGCAGCCAGTTCACGAACGCGCTCGGCGCGCGCCTTATGCTCTTCCGGATTCCCGTGAGACATATTGATACGGACCACATCCAGTCCGGCCTGAATCATTCTCTCCAGTTCACCTTCACGATCCGTTGCAGGCCCTAGAGTAGCGACAATTTTAGTTCTTCTTAAACCATTACTTGGCATTTGAAATGATTTCCTTTATAAAAAAGCTGCTTGGTATTTCCTTCTTTGCTGAAAGATGTCTCGCGAAATAGATTTACCGCCGAACAGCCACAGCCAGTATAGGCTGGGGTCTTTGGTAAAATTACTTAACGAGCCACCCTTTTCGTTCAGAATCCAAGACAGGGGGATTAAAAATAAAATGAACCAGGCCGCAAAAGCGGCCCGGAAAGATTAAGCTAAATTATTTTTTAGCCGCTTCTTCAAGCATCGCTACTGCAGGTAGTTTTTTACCTTCCAAGAACTCAAGGAAAGCACCACCACCGGTAGAGATGTAAGATACTTTATCAGCGATATCGTATTTATCGATCGCTGCAAGGGTGTCACCACCACCCGCGATAGAGAATGCTGAAGATTCAGCAATCGCCATAGAAACAGTCTTAGTACCTTCACCGAACTGATCGAATTCGAATACACCTACTGGACCGTTCCATACAACTGTACCGGCGTTCTTGATAATTTCAGCAAGTTCAGCTGCTGAATCAGGACCGATATCAAAGATCATATCGTCTTCAGCCGTGTCTGCAACATTCTTAGTTTCCGCAGCAGCCGTTTCAGAGAACTCTTTACCGCAAACAACATCAGTTGCTAGAGGGATAGCCGCACCGCGACCTTCCATGATTTCGTTCAGTTTGTTACAAGTCGGGATCAGGTCTTCTTCATATAGAGACTTACCAACTGGGTTACCGGCAGCTGCAATGAAAGTGTTCGCGATACCACCACCAACAACTAGCTGATCAACTTTCTCAGATAGAGACTCAAGAACAGTCAGTTTCGTAGAAACTTTAGAACCACCAACGATAGCAACTAGAGGACGCGCTGGGTTGTTTAGCGCTTTACCTAGAGCATCAAGCTCAGCGGCTAGAAGAGGACCTGCACAAGCTACTGGAGCGAAAGCACCTGCACCGTGAGTAGAAGCTTGCGCACGGTGAGCCGTACCGAAAGCATCCATTACATAAACATCACAAAGTGCTGCATATTTTTTAGATAGGTCTTCAGCGTTTTTCTTCTCACCAACGTTGAAACGAACGTTTTCTAAAAGAACAACTTCACCGTCTGCAACTTCAACACCATCAAGGTAATCTTTAACTAGACGAACTTCTTTACCTAGTTTTTCAGAAAGGTTTGCTGCAACTGGCGCTAGAGAAGCCGCTTCATCATATTCACCTTCAGTTGGACGACCAAGGTGAGACATAAGCATTACTTTAGCACCTGCATCCGCTGCCATTTTGATAGTAGGCAAAGAAGCACGGATACGCGCATCAGAAGTAACTTTACCGTCTTTAACTGGTACGTTCAGGTCTTCACGGATAAGAACGCGCTTACCAGCCAAATCTAGGTCAGACATCTTAATTACAGACATGTTGAGTCCTCTTTCATTAAAGTTAAAACCACTGGAACCAGCGGCATTTGGATTTAAATAAAAATTAAATTTGCTTTTCAATTCTCGGCAGGAAAACTGACAAGCAAATTTAATTTAGAGCTAGATAACTCCAGCCCTAAATCAACACGTTCGTTCAATAGTGAGGTGAGTTCAAGGCAGACCGAAGGAGTTTACTGTAGTAAACGACTGGCAGGTCTAACAAAGAAATCACCCACTACTGGGCGAACTCAAACTAAATTAGTTTGAGCCAACGTGACGAACAACACGCATCATGTTACAAGTGTAACCGTACTCGTTGTCGTACCAAGCAACTACTTTAACGAAAGTAGGATCTAGAGCGATACCTGCAGTTGCGTCAAAGATAGATGGGTGAGAATCACCACGGAAGTCAGTAGAAACGTTAGCTTCTTCAGTGTAACCAAGAACACCAGCTAGCTCACCTTCAGAAGCCGCTTTCATAGCAGCCTTGATGTCTTCCATTGAAGTTTCTTTTTCTAGTTCAACAGTTAGGTCAACTACAGAAACGTCAGAAGTAGGTACACGGAAAGCCATACCAGTTAGTTTACCGTTTAGAGCAGGT
Organism: Thiomicrorhabdus sp. 6S3-12; assembly: GCF_017571475.1. Taxonomy (GTDB): domain Bacteria; phylum Pseudomonadota; class Gammaproteobacteria; order Thiomicrospirales; family Thiomicrospiraceae; genus Thiomicrorhabdus. Next base: position 413,062 of record NZ_JAGETW010000001.1, read on the forward strand.
AGTACTTTACCTACCGCTTTAGCCGCACCAGTAGAAGAAGGGATGATGTTCTCTAGGATACCGCGACCACCGCGCCAGTCTTTCATAGAAGGACCGTCAACAGTTTTTTGAGTTGCAGTTGCAGCGTGAACAGTCGTCATAAGACCACGCTTGATACCGAAGTTGTCGTTAAGAACTTTAGCAACTGGAGCAAGACCGTTAGTCGTACAAGAAGCTGCAGAAACGATCGCCTGACCAGCGTATTCGTTGTGGTTTACACCGTAAACGAACATTGGAGTAGCGTCTTTAGAAGGCGCTGACTGAACAACTTTCTTAGCACCTGCATCGATGTGCGCCTGACAAGTTTCTTCAGTTAGGAAGAAACCGGTACATTCGATAACTAGATCCGCACCAACTTCGTCCCATTTAAGGTCAGCTGGGTTACGCTCAGCAGTGATACGAATAGTTTTACCGTTAACGATTAGGTTACCGTCCTTAACTTCAACAGTACCGTCGAAACGACCGTGTACTGAGTCATACTTAAGCATGTATGCCAGGTACTCAGGATCTAGTAGATCGTTGATTGCTACAACTTCGATGTCTTGGAAGTCTTTAGCCGCTGCACGGAAAGCCATACGACCGATACGGCCAAAACCATTGATACCAACTTTAATTGTCATTATCGTTTTCTCCAAATTACACCACACTGAATTTAGCGTGGTTTCTTTCTTTAAAATAAAAAGTGTTTGTTAGCCGACAATTTGTTTTTCAAAATCATCCACCAACTTTAAATTCTTAATTCGCTGCTAGAGCTGGCGAATTCCAGGCGGGCTGCAGGAGTGCATTGAAATACACGACTGCCAAGCCCAACACCGAAGTCGCCGCTCCAGCAGATGAATTATTTACCTAGAACTTTATTACACGTTGCTACAACGTTCTCAACAGTGAAGCCGAACTCTTTGAACAGTTCTTCAGCCGGAGCAGACTCACCGAAAGTAGTCATACCGACAACATCACCGTCTAGGCCAACGTACTTGTACCAGCAGTCTTTAATACCAGCTTCAACCGCAACACGCTTAACACCAGGGATAAGAACAGAGTCTTTATACGCTTGATCTTGTTCGTCGAACGCATCAGTACATGGCATAGAAACAACGCGAACGTTTGCATCTAGAGCTTCTGCAGATTCAACCGCCAGGCCAACTTCAGAACCAGTCGCGATGATGATTAGATCTGGCGTACCTTCGCAATCTTTCAGTACATAACCACCTTTCTCGATCAGCTTGACCTGCTCTGCAGTACGAGCCATAGGCGTTAGCGCCTGACGAGAGAAGACAAGAGCCGTCGGAGCGTTACCGCGCATCATGGCAACTTTCCAAGAAACTGCAGATTCAACCGCATCACAAGCGCGCCAAGTCTGGAAGTTAGGGATAACGCGCATAGTCGCCATCTGCTCAACCGGCTGGTGCGTAGGACCATCTTCACCCAGACCGATAGAGTCGTGAGTGTAAACATAGATCGTACCGATCTTCATTAGAGCCGACATACGTAGAGCGTTACGCATGAATTCCATGAACATGAAGAAAGTACCACCGAATACTTTGAAACCACCGTGAAGAACCATACCGTTCATCATGTGAGCCATACCGAACTCGCGAACACCCCATGACAGGTAATTACCGTTGGCGTTTTCTTTGTTGACCTTAACCATCTTCGACCAGTTAGTCAGGTTAGAACCAGTCAAGTCAGCAGAACCACCGAACATTTCCGGAAGGATTTCACCCAGTTTCTCGATTGTTTTCTGAGAAGCCTGACGAGAAGCCAGCTTAGGAGACTCTTCCTGAGTTGCCGCGATAAACGCATCCATTTCAACTTCGAAGTTAGCTGGTAGTTCACCAGACATACGACGTTCGAATTCCGCTGCTTCAGCAGGATATTCCGCACGGTAAGCTTCAAACTTAGCATTCCATTCCGCTTCGTCTTTAGCACCTTGCTCTTTATGATCCCAACCAGCGTAGATATCTTCTGGAATTTCGAAAGGCGCAGCTTTCCAGCCAAGCTCTTTACGAACTAGATCGATCTCATCGTCACCCAGTGGCGCACCGTGACAAGAGTAAGTACCGCACTTGTTAGGAGAACCGTAACCGATAACAGTACGAGTACAGATCAATGAAGGCTTGTCAGTAACTTTTTTCGCTTCTTCGATTGCCGCGTTGATCGCGTCAGCATCGTGACCGTCAACATTAGGAATAACGTGCCAGTCGTATGATACGAAACGACCAGGAACACCTTTCTCCATCCAGTCACCGATGTTACCGTCGATAGAGATATCGTTGTCATCCCAGAAAGCGATAAGCTTACCAAGACCTAGAGTACCGGCCATTGCACACGCTTCGTGTGAAAGACCTTCCATCAAACAACCGTCACCCATGAATACATAAGTGTGGTGGTCAACGATGTCGTGACCAGGCTTGTTGAATTGAGCCGCTAGAGTACGTTCAGCGATCGCCATACCTACAGCGTTAGTAATACCTTGACCTAGAGGACCAGTCGTTGTTTCGATACCATCTGCATAACCGTATTCCGGGTGACCCGCAGTTTTAGCATGTAGCTGACGGAACTGCTTGATGTCATCCATGCTCAGGTCGAAACCAGTCAAGTGAAGTAGAGAGTAAATAAGCATTGAGCCGTGACCGTTGGATAGTACGAAACGGTCGCGATCCGCCCACTTAGCGTTGGTCGGATTAAATTTCATGTGGCTATTCCACAGTACTTCAGCGATGTCCGCCATACCCATCGGTGCACCTGGGTGACCAGAGTTGGCTTTTTGAACCGCGTCCATACTTAAAGCGCGGATAGCGTTAGCTAGATCTCTACGAGTTGCCATAGATTTTCCTCAATTTTTATAGAAAAAATTCGGTTATTGCGGTGCCTGTTTAAAAGAGTTTCACGGAGATTTTCAAGATCTCTAGGCTGACCACAGGATAAATTTGGACGCATATTCTCTCTCAAATTGAGTCAATCATCAAGTTTTCTTAATTAATGCAAACAACTCAGTAGATTTTATCCCTTAGTAAAATTCATTAAAAATCAGCCATCTAGACCGACTAAACTTTCAGGGTGCGTCCCATTCTTATGAAAAAACAGCCCTCATTATGCTCCCGTTAAATGACTAAATGATGAACGGCAGATGACAAAACGTCCTCACTTCGCCCCACCATAAATAAAAAAGCCCTGAAACAGACGGCTGCAAAACCGCTGATTCAGGGCTTGTTTAAACTACCAATGCAACAGGGCTTGCCGCCCCGCACTCATTTCCCGAACTCAGACACCGGTTCAACCGGCTGATGCCGACTGCGGGTGCATCTGATGACTTTTCCCTTGCGCTTTCAATAAAAACTGTTCATAAATAGACAGCATGGCCGGCAAGACCAGCAGAATCAACAGCGTCGAAAACATCAAACCGAACGCGATCGCCGTCGCCATCGGTATCAGGAATTGCGCCTGCAAAGAAGTTTCAAACAGCAAAGGCGTCAGACCGCCGATGGTGGTCAGAGAAGTCAGCAACACCGCCCGCACCCTTTGCACCGCAGCCTCTTCAAGAGCCTCATTCACCGCCAGACCAGCGGCGCGCAACTGTTTGTAGAAACTGACCAAAATAATCGAGTCGTTGACCACAATCCCCGAAAGACCGAAAAAGCCGAACAGGGAAAGAATCGTCATATCGATTCCCATCCACCAGTGTCCCAGGATCGCGCCGACCAAACCGAAAGGAATCGCCATCATCACCACCAGCGGCCATCCGTAAGAACCGAACACCCAGGCAAGAACAATATAAATCATCGACAACCCGATCAGCAGACCGATCTTCATATCATTCATCGCCTCCGCCTGATTGGCATTCTGCCCTTCAAGCGAATAGCTAATGCCGTATTTAGCCTGCAACTCCGGCAGAGTCGTCTGTTGCAACGTTTCCAGAATACGGTTGGCGTTGTTTACGGTTTTATCTACTTCACCAATCACGGTTACCGCCAGCAGACCGTCAACATGGCGCATTACATCGAAACCGCGCTGCGTTTCCCAGTTGGCGACAACACTTAAAGAAACCCGTTCACCGTTCGGCGCAACAACCTGCATCGAATTCAAGGTTCCCAGAGTAGCCTGTTGCGCGCGGGGATACTGAACCCTCACCTCAACTTCATCTTCGGCATCGGTAAAAATCTGCACCAGACGACCGGAGAACGCATCCGATAACTGACGTCCCAAAGAGAGATAAGTAAAGCCAAGCGCTTCCCCCTGCGGGGTCAATTCATACAGCAGCTGATCGCGCCCGAACGGAAGATCGTCACGAATCGCGCTTACGCCTTGAATCTGCGTCAGCACCTCCTGCAGCTCAATCGAGGCTTCTTTCAGCTTCTGCGGTTCGGCACCCGTTAAACGAATGTCGATATCACTCCCTGGAGGCCCCATTCGCGGCGCTTCGATAGTCAATACATCCAACCCCGGAACGGTTCCCGCCTTCTGTTGCCAGACGCGAATAAACTCGGCATTACGCGTCTTGCGCTGATCCGGCTCCGACAGTTCGATATTAATCCCGGAAAAGTTCGGGCCGCTCTGGCGTGAAGTTTTGTTGTAATGCACCACGGCCACTTTGAGAATTCCCGGTTCCAGTTCGCGCTCAGTCTCCAATAACGCCTGATACAGCTTTTCGACATAATCACTGGAAACATCCGACGGGGTACCGGCAACAAAACGCGCATCCGCCGACAATTTAGTCGATTCCGGAGACGGAAAGAAAACAAAACCTAAGCGCCCGCCCGCCAGCAAAGCAATGACAAAAATCATCATTGCCAGAGCACTGCTGATGGTGATACTGCGGTGCGCCAGACACCAGCGAATAACCGAACGGAACTGGTGATGACGGAAATGATCGATTGCCGAATCCAGTTTATGGCGCACCGAACCGTCTTTGGCCGGCTCCACCTTATGCAAGGCATGACGAAGATGCCCGGGAAGAATGGTAAAGCTCTCCAGCAAAGAGGCGAAAATCACCGCAATAATGACCAACGGAATGGCGAACAGAATATTCCCCATTTCTCCGCCGATCATCATCAGCGGCAGGAAAGCCGCCACGGTTGTCAGCGACGATGCCGTTACCGGCCCGAGCATACGGTGTGCGCCGCCCTCTGCAGCCTGTAATGCCGGCTCGCCGCGCTCGTGGTGCGCCAGCGCGTCTTCCCCGACCACTATGGCGTCATCGACGATAATCCCCAAGGCCATAATCAGACCGAACAGACTGACCATATTGATCGATCCACCGGCCAGATACAGAATCATCAGCGTAGCCATAAATGAAACCGGAATCCCGACCGCAACCCAGAAGGCAACCCGCCCGTTCATAAACAGATACAGAATCAAGACCACCAGAAGAAGCCCGCCAACCCCGTTATTGACCAGCAGCATAATCCGCTGATTAACCAGCGACCAGGTCTCGTCATATACCTTGAATTCGACGCCCTGTGGCAATTGCGGCTCGGTTTGCAGCAGCCATTCCTGCATGATTTTCGACGATTTCAACGTATCGCCGCTTTCCGCTCGTTGCAACTGCATTTCGATTGCCGGATAACCGTCCACCATAATATAAGGCGCATCTTTTTGTGGGCGGCGGTCAATCTCGGCAATATCCCCGAGCGTGATCTTCTCCAGATTCGAAGTCACTATCGGTGTCTGCGCAAAAGCCATCTCATCGCGCTTCTGCTGCAAAGCGCGCAACTCGCGCACACTGTCGTCATCCCCGACAGTCCCGGCCGGATAATCGCGACTCATCGACGACAGTTGATTACCGATCCCTTCCAGAGAGAGTTGATACTGTTCCAGCTTCTGCTGCGAAACTTCCACCGACATTTCTTCGATCGGCAGACCGGTAAAACTGATCTTATCGATCCCGCGATCGAGAAGCTCCCGCTCGAATCGGCGCACCAGCGGCCGAAGCTCTTCAAGCGAGCCGTTCTGATTGATCACCAGCAGACGTGCAACCGGTTCATAACGGATAATCCGCTCAATCACCGGCACCTGGATATCCTGCGGCAAGTTGCGCAATTCGCTGACCCGCTGATTGATCTGATCGATCGCCTCGATCATGTCCGTTCCCTGCTTGAATTTCAGGGTAACCGTCGACAGCCCCTGTGCCGAGGTTGAACTCATCTCGTCGAGGTTATCCAGATTACGCAGCACCCGCTCAATCGGGTCGGTTACGCTTTTTTCGACATCTTCGGCGTTCGCCCCCGGCCAGACAACGCGTACCGATGCATAATCCAACTCAAAATTCGGAAAGAACTGTACATTCAACTTCATCAGAGCAACGATCCCGGCCAGAATCATTACCAGCATCAACAGGTTCGGAGCCACTTTATGGCGCGCAAAAACCCCGATCATACCGTGCGATTTAAAGCGTTTCTCCGGGATTTCGAAATCGTGATCGATATCATCCTCGCGCGGGGACGATGCCTGGCTTAGCGTTTCCTTATCGCTCATTGCGACACCTCAGACACTTTCAAACCATTAATTGCATTCGGCAGATGCGTCGTCAGCACCTTAACGCCATCCTGTAATTCGGCGGAACCAATCAAGGCCATCAATTTACCATTGCGCATCACCTCACCTTTCAATTCGACCTTAATCGAACGTAGACGCTCGTCCTCAATCAAATAAACCCGATCATTGCCGTAGATCGCGCTATAAGGAACCGCCGCCACCTGATGCATTGCCCGACCTTTAAAATACACTTCCATCAACTCTCCCGGACGTTTGCTGTGCAAAGCATCCGGCATGGAGAAATACGCATCGACGCCGCTGGTTGAAGCCTCACCGGCCAAACGCAACAAATTCAGTTGCAACGGGCTGCCCGCGATTTCGTATTCGGCAATCAGACTCTGTTGCGACAAAAGCGCTTTTTCCGCCTGCGCCAGACTGCTCACCGGCAGCTTCGCTTTCAGCTCCATACTCTCCAGCGCGTAAAAGCTAACCAGTAGCGACCCGACATTGACTCGGTCACCGGCACTGACATTCACCTCTGCGATGCGCCCGTCAAATGGCGCGTAAACTACTCCGCGCTGCTGATTGAGTTTAGCCTGATCCAATGCCGCCTGCGCTTTTTGCAAACGCGCCTGAACCTGAGACATTTGCGAATCGCTCTGTTCTACCGCCAACTGCACGCCGACTACCGTATACTCCTGTTTGACGAGCGCTTCCTTAGCGGCATCCACAACCGACTGCGACGCCAGATTCTTTTGCAACAAGGTTTTTGCGCGCTGCAAAGCCTCCTGCTTTAAAGACAAGACTTTCTGTTCGTGCACTAAACGCTTTTGATTGGCTTTGATGGTCAGCTGCTGCAGTTTTAGCTGCGCTCTGGCATCCGCCACATCGGCGCGTGCCTGATCCACCGGCAAACGCAAATCTTCGGAAGAAAGCGCAACCAGCAGTTCTCCTTTCTTAACCTCATCCCCCGGCAGAACTGCAACCTTTTCCACCACGGCGGAAATCGGTGCCGACGCTTTAACCAAAGCGTTCGACTCCACCACGCCATATAAGGTCTGCACCGCAGACAGATTCTCCAGCGATACCGAGACACCATTAACCATCCACACTTTCTCTTTCACCTCAACCGGCGGCTGTTGCGGTTTGGAGTTTTTCATATAAATAAAAAGCGCAATGGCAACGCCAACAAGAAGAATCGGAATCAGTCGTTTAACCAGTTTGTTCATGTGTTTTGCAGCCTCAAGCTCTTCAAACGCCGACGGATATGCGTTCACCGTTTAATTGAATGTTGTCTGTTAAGGGAATTTAAGTATCGGCTAATCATGCCTGATTTCTACGTAAAAATCGACACGCGTAAGCATAAACAAACCATAACAAAAAGTAATGAACAAGACATTGAGTTTTTTATTAGAGATTGCTAATATCCATTTATTAGATTTTCTTATAAGCCAATAAATATACACACCAGGAGACCTTCACATGAAAAAAATTCTGCTTACCGCATTAATCGGCGGCCTGACTCTCAATGCACATGCATCCGCAGTAAATAGCGACCTGCAAGAAGCGCGTCAGATGGCTAAAGAGTTCGGTGGACAACTTAAACCGGCCTTAAAGGGCGCGATGAAAGCCGGCGGCCCGATCGAAGCGGTTGCAATGTGTAACACCAAAGCGCCGGCCATTGCCAAGGCCGTCAGCGAAAAACACGATTGGAACGTCAACCGCGTCAGCCTGAAACCGCGCGGCGCAACGGCCACACCTGACGCCTGGGAAACGCAAACGCTGAAATGGTTTGAAGAACAGATCGCGGCCGGTGTCAGCCCGAAAACACTGGAAAAATTCGAAATCGTCAAAGCTGATGGCAAAGAAACCATCCGTTATATGAAACCGGTCATGACCGGCGGCGTGTGCCTGACCTGTCACGGCTCGGCGCAACAGATCCCAGACGGCGTCAAAGCCAAACTGGCGCAACTGTACCCTAACGATAAGGCGACCGGCTTCAAGGAAGGCGATATTCGCGGAGCCTTCAGTTTCCAGAAAACGGCCAACTGATCCAAGGACCGGACATCCGTCTGAAAAGTCAGATTCAAGCGAGCAAATTCGCTTGCGTCTGCAATACATATGTCCTATAAATCTTATCCAGAATCATCAAACCCTCACCCGTCTCAAGTTTCCGCTTCCCCCTCCCATTAGCGTGTGATTAAATCGGTTTCATATAACCGCAAAACAGCCTCTCTTTAGGAAGATATCGATGGATATTGTACAAGCCAGCAATCTGGTAAAACGCTATCTGGTTGGCGAACAGCAAGTGACCGCAATCCGCAACGCCAACTTTAATATCAAACAGGGTTCCTTTGTCTCTTTTGTCGGCCCCTCCGGCAGCGGCAAAAGTACACTACTCAATATGATCGGCGGACTGGACAAGCCAAGCGACGGAAAATTATTGATCAATAATACCGACATCAGCACCCTCAACCGCAAACAGGCGGCTAAATTCCGCGGCGAGCATATCGGTTTTATCTTTCAGGACTTCAATCTGATTCCGGTTCTGACCGTGGCCGAAAATATCGAATATCCGCTGTTGATGGTTCAGAACTGGCCGCTGGCCAAACGCCAGCAACGGGTTAAAACCCTTATGGAAGCGGTCGGCATAGCCGAACAGGCCAACAAATTTCCAAGCCAATTGTCCGGCGGACAGAAGCAGCGGGTTGCCGTCGCCCGGGCACTCGCTTCTCAGGCCAAACTGGTTCTGGCCGACGAACCCACCGCCAACCTCGACCATCAAACCGCTTTCCGGATTATCGATCTGATGAAACAGATGCGCGACGATTTCGGCACCACCTTTATCTTTTCGACACACGACAACAAAATCATGAATGCAGCCGAAAGCCTGTTTATGCTCGAAGACGGTGAAATCAGCGAGCATCGACAAACAGCAGCCGAAGGAGAGCGCGAATGAAAATCCTACGCATTGCCGGACGCAACCTTTGGCGTTATCAGCGTCGAACGCTCTTGACCACCCTACTGATTACGCTTGGGGTGGTAGCCATGCTACTGTTCATCAGCACCTCTGGCTCCTTTAAAAATATGATGATCGGGCAAATTACCGACTCAATGCTCGGCCATCTGCAGATTCACAAAAAAGGCTATGTATCCTCCATCGACAGCTTGCCGCTGACCATGAATATGAAACCGAAAATGGTGGACAAAGCCGAAGAAGCACTCGACGCCATTCCGGAAATCGAGGGTTGGTCACCGCGTTTGAAATTCGGTGCGATGTTCAGCAACTTTAACGAAACCACCAATATCCGCCTCAACGGCGTTCTGCCGGAAAGGGAAATTCAGGCCTGCCCGGACTTACCGGGACGCATCCTCGGCGAGCAACCGCAACAACTGGTCGAACCCGGCAAGATACTGATTCCCGAACTGATCGCCAAAGGACTCAAGGTTAAAGTCGGCGACTCCATTGTGCTTGTCGCCACCAACCGCGACGGTTCGGTCAACGGCATGAATTTTCAAGTATCCGGTATCCTTGAAGGGCTTTCCGGACCCGGCGGTCGCGACGGTTATCTGCACCTCGACGATGCCCGTGAACTGCTTCGTCTGGAGAGTAATGAAATCAGCGAAATTGCCATACGCCTCAAATCGCCCGAGCAGCAGAAAGCGGTACTGCAAAAACTGCAACAAACCCTCGGCACGCTCCAGAATCAACAGGGCAAACCGGCTTTCGAAATTCACAGCTGGGAAAAACTTTCGCCATTCTCCAACATCGCCAATATGATTGATCTGATGACTTTGTTTATCAAGATTATGCTGGTAGCGATCGTCCTTATCAGCGTAATGAACGTCATGATTATGGCGGTTTATGAACGCGTCCGAGAAATCGGAACTCTGGCGGCAATGGGCACCCAGCCGGGAACCATCCTCAAACTGTTCATTACCGAAGGGCTATTGCTCGGTATCGCCGGTGCGCTGATCGGCGTATTGATCAGTGCGCTGGTGATTTTCGGCCTGCAACAGGCGGAACTGAGCTTCTCATTCGGCCGCCAAAGCGGCTTGATTCTCGATCCGCAACTGGCACTCAAGGACGTTCTTTTCGCCTCGCTGATTGTCATCGCCGCCGCCGTAATCGCCAGTTTACAGCCGGCTTGGAAAGCGTCCAAACTGAACCCGGTCGATGCTTTGCGTCAAGTTTAACCTGTACGGAGCCCAATCGATGAAATCTCTGCTCATCCCGTTTTTGCTGCTCACAAGCAGCTTAAGTTTAATTCCCGTTCAGGCGCAGGATTCCACTGCGGCCAACGAACTACTGCTGGAAGTCGACCAACGCCTGCAGCCGCAAAGCTACGAAATGTACCGCAAGCTGATCAATATCGAACCGAACGGCAAACAGAAATCCTTTGTGCTGTACACGGTCAAAAAGGGTAAGGATAAAATGCTGGCACTGTTCCTCGACCCGGCCAGCGAGCGCGGACGTTCCAGCCTGCGTATCGGCGAGAATATGTGGCTGTACATTCCCAATGTCGGCAAGCCGTTGCGCATTACCAGCCTGCAGTCGGTAGTCGGCGGCGTTTTCAATAACTCCGACATTCTGCAACTCGACTACAGTGTCGAATACGACGCCACGGAGATGTTCGAAGAAGAACAGCACTACCTGCTGACCCTGAAAGCGAAAAGCCGCAGCGTTGCCTATGACCAGCTGAAAATGTGGGTCGACAAAGAATACAAAACACCACTGAAAATCGAAGCCTATTCGGCCAGCGGCATGCTCATCAAAACGCTGCACTACAGCAAAATCAAGGACTTCGGTAACGGCTATATCCGCCCGGCCATGCTGGAAACCGACAGCCCTCTGTATAAAGGCTACAAATCGGTGATGCTGTTTGACGGCATCAAGCCGCGCGAATTCAATGATGAGGTTTTCTCGCTGAATTATATGGACAAGGCCGGTGAGCTTAGAGAATGAGATTTGCACTTGCACTGCTGATCGCCCTGACGGCATTCAACAGTCAGGCGGAAGATTTCAGTTTCGACCTTCAGGCTTATCAGAAAAAGCCGTATGAGTTTTTCGGTCATGCCGACCTGATGACAACACATCTGCAAGTCGACGAAAACGCAGCCTTGAGCCGTTTAAGCTTTCGCGATCAATCACCGCAGGACTTTCAGCGATACTACGGAGAGCTGGAACTGAACGGCCTGTATCGTTTCGACAACAGTCTCATCAGCTTCCGCGGCTTGGGCAACTATCAGCACGACACCCTGCAAACGCTGAACGATCGCACCATTCAGGAACTTTACTGGCAACTTCAACCGACAACCTCATGGCAATTCGACATAGGCAAAAAAGCAGTCAAATGGGGAAAAGGCTATGCGTGGAACCCGGTTGGCTTTATCGAACGCCCCAAAAACCCGGACGACCCAGAGGTTAACCGTGAAGGTTATGTCATGCTCGGTTCGGAATGGACTCACAGCCTTAACGGATCAATCCGAAATATCAGCGGCGGCCTGTACGCCCTGCCGATAAGTGAAGCCGTCAACAGCGACCTGGACGACAGCGACACGCTTTTAATGGCAGCCAAGCTTTCACTGCTGATCGACATGACCGATCTCGATTTTTACCTGAGCCGTTCTTCGGAGAGCAAGAGTTCCCTGGGAATCAGTTTTGCCAGTAACCTTAGCAGCAATCTCGAAGTGCACGGTGACTTTGTCTGGCGCGAAGCCGTGGAGCGCCCTCTGCTGATGGATGGAGTCTTACAAAACCGCAGCGACTCCGAATTCCAAAGCCTGATCGGTTTACGCTATCTGGACAGCCGTGAAATCACCTGGATTCTGGAATGGCTGCATCAGCCTCAAGCCTACAGTACCGATGAAATGCGCACCTTCTATCAACTGGCCGCCAGCGAAGACCTAAATGACCTGCAACTGGCGCAACAGGCAAGAGCGGCCGGTTACGGCCTGAGCAATGCCGGACGCAACAGTCTTTATCTGCGCGCCAGCCTCAAAGACTGGCTGGACATAGTGTATCTCAATGCCGCGCTCACGCTTTTCTACAACCCGGAAGACCACAGCAGCGCCGTAACCCCGGAATGGGTCTATATCCCTTTGAAAAATCATGAATTGCGTTTAAGAGCGGGTTTTCTGCAGGGAAGCCGCTGGAGCGAATATGCTGAAAAACTGAGTGACCGCAAAGTCGAATTACGCTGGCGCTGGTATTTTTAGAGGATACTTTCTCAGTGTCCGGAACTTTTTGAGAAGAGATTAATCACCATGACACCGGCCAGAATCAAAGCGATCCCCAACATCGCCGCCGGGTCGAGCTTCTGATCGTACAGCCACCAGCCGATCACGGCAATAAGGACAATCCCCAGCCCGGCCCAGACCGCATAGGCGATACCGAGCGGAATCTGTTTCAGACTCAGCGAAAGGAAATAGAACGCGATTGCATAGCCGATTACGACCACCAGCGTAGGCCCTAAACGGGTAAAGCCGTCACTGGCTTTCAGTGCCGAAGTGGCAAAGACTTCAGCGACCGTCGCCAAAGCCAAAAAAAGCCAGTATTTCATATTCAATCCTTTGTTTCCGCTGATCTCTTGTATCAGATCTCAATATCAATCGGTTTTCGGCTGTTAAAAGCGCTCTCGAGCTTATCATAGAGCATCTCCAACGTATCGCCGGTGGCATATTCGGCCACAGCAATATGCAAATCCCCCAGACGATCCTTCAACTTATGGGCAAAAATGGTTGCCGCGTCAATGTCCGAGTAGGTAGCCAGAATCGCGTACCGCTGCGGCCCGAGCTTGCCGAAATAATCCGACTTCCTCAAAAAAGGCAGCACTTTGCGTTTAATCAGTTTGACATCCTCTGTCTCGAACGCCAAAAGCGCAAACGGTTCCAGATGACGCTGCGAACGCGCCATCTCTTTTTCGATCAGCTCTTCGAACACCAGGGCATTATAAGCCTGTGTCTTACTGTCTTTCTGCAGAATCTTTTTCAACTGCTCCTTGGCTTCCTGATCGGAATAGTGATGCCGGTCGTCCGCTTTGTCGAGTGCGAAACCGGCCGCATAATATTTCAGATAAGGAACCAGTAACCCGGTATAGACGAACATCGAGAGCATCACTACCCCGAGAACGATCGCCATAAAAGCCTCTCGATAGATAAAATCTTCGGGCAGAGCAAAGACCATAATCACCGCCAACCCGCCTTTCATTCCGGCCAGTGTCAATGCGCCGGACCAGCGAAAAGGATGTTTCTTCCACCAGATCAACGGCGAAATCATCAAAAAGCGAATTAATGTCGTCAAAACAAAGACCAGCAGAATTTCCAGATGATATTTCCACAGCAGCTGCAAATCGACCACACTGGCGATGGCGACAAAAATCACCCCGTTAGCAAAGAAACCGAGATAGTGCGCCTCCTTTCGGTAGGCGCGGAAATTGACCTCGGAAGCGCTTTCGCTGTTCAGAAAACCATACAACGCCGAAGCGTCGAGCTTTTTATAGTGGCCCTCCTTGTCGAACAGGTATTTGAACAACAGAATCGTGACCACAACGCCCATAATCCCGGATACGCCCTGATGCTCGCTGACCAGAAACGCCATACTGGCCATAATATACAGCGAGAGAAATTGTTCGACGCTGTCGGAGAAAAACTTGAACGCATAATAGCCCATCAGCCCGACCGCCAGCCCGATCAGCACCGACTCAAACAGCATCTTCCCGAAATTCAGCGTGAACTGCGAAAAGGCAAAATCATGCCCCGATATCAAAGGCAATGCGACAAAGAAGAAAATCATCATCGCTGTTATATCGTTAAACAGGCTCTCACCCTCGGCATACAGTTTGAGTTTTACCGGCAGCTTGAAATGCCCGAAAATCGATGTCACCGAAACCACATCGGTCGCCATTAAAGGAGCAAACAGCGCCAGCAGTACACCGATGGCAAAGTGATATTCCGGCAGCACCAGATAGGTGATGCCGATCGCCAGTGCAATCGACAGAATAACGGCTATCAGCGAAAGATAGGTGATGGCCGCCAGATTGTTTTTCAGCTCACTGCGCGACACGCCCAGAACATCGGGAATCAGAATAATCGGCAGCATCAGATAGACGATTTCAGGAAAAAAATCTCCGAAAGCCTGCAGATCGAAGACAAAATTGGCCAGATAAGCCAGAAAAATCGAACTTAAGGCAAAGGGAACCCTGAAACGCTCTTCAAAAAAGCGCGCCAGCAGCACCACTGAAAGAATCAGGGTAAACAACAGCAGCATACGGACTCCCTAAGAATGCCAAATTCCCTTTATCAGAAAAGGGTCTTTGTTATTAAACCCGATTTTCGTTGCGAATCAATTGAGAGATATTATGAATCCGCGTTTTTTCGATCTGCTCGGAAATCTCTTTACCTTGATACCCTTGCGCGATAATCGCTTTATTATCAACTTGGGAAGCCGCTTCCAGCACTTCCAGCCAGAAGGCCTTCTGCGGATAAGCCACTTGTTCATAGCCCAGACGCCCTCGCGCATCCGCCATACAGGCGGTGAGAATTTTCTCGAAGCCTTCCGCATCTTTATAGGCGCCGCAGTTCTGCAAGACTTTGTGATAGGTTTTCGGTTTCAGGTAAGGTTTACCCTCCTTATCCAACCCGTTATGAATCAGACCGTGATATTCGGTCACCTTAAGCGCAAACTGCTCGACCTTTTTCGGCACGCGATAACGCTGGCACAGCGCTTTAACCAGCGGGATACCGGCCGCTTCATGACCGTGATGTTTCGGCCAAAGCTCTTTTGGCGTAATTCCTTTACCGAGATCGTGCACCAGAGCGGCAAAGCGTACCGACAAATCGTCGCTTAACTGACAGGCCGACTCCAGCACCATCATGGTATGAATCCACACATCCCCTTCCGGGTGATGCTTCTCCGGCTGGGTCACACCGTGCAGCGCATCCAGTTCCGGGAAAAGCACGCCAGTGGCTCCGACAGCGTCAAGCACCTCGAAAAAACGGCTTGGCTGCGGTGAATTTAAGACCTTCACTACCTCCTGCCAGACACGTTCCGGCGTCAATTCGGCCAGTTCACCGCTGGCGGTCATCTCGCTCATGAGCAGCCGGGTCTCCTCGGCCAGTTCAAAACCGAAAGGTGCCAGTTTGGCGGCAAAACGCGCCACCCTCAACACCCGCAAAGGATCTTCGCTGAAAGCCGGTGAGACATGGCGCAGAATCCGCGCCTGAAGGTCCTTCTGCCCGCCGTAAGGATCGATAATCTCGCCATCTTCGCTACGGGCCATGGCATTAATCGTCAGGTCGCGACGGATCAGATCATCCTCTAAAGTCACCGAAGGATCGGCAAAAACTTCAAAACCGTGATAACCGCTGCCCTGCTTGCGCTCAGTACGCGCCAGAGCATACTCTTCATGCGTTTGCGGATGCAGAAAAACCGGAAAATCCTTACCGACCTGCTCAAAGCCTTTATCGAGCATCGCTTGCGGCGTCGCGCCGACGACGACCCAGTCACGATCATAAACCTCTATACCCAAAAGCGCATCGCGGACCGCGCCGCCGACCAGATAAACCTGCATCCCTAAACCTATCTAAAAACGGTGCTGAAAAATAAAAAAGCCGTCAAGTGACGGCTTTTGATGAAATCGTTGCGTCCTGTAAGAGGATCAGTCACGATTCGCGTACTTACGATAGCTATTATAGCGTTCGCGCTGATGTTTTGGCGCGGCGTAACCGGCAATCACCCACTCGATACTGGCCGGCTCAAAGCCGAAAAGCTCAGCAAACGACTGATCGGTCACGGCATCTTTCTTCAAGGTCAGCAACTGCGATTTATTCACCGACTTGAATGGCGCCAAACCGCCCAGAGCCGCCATAATTCTGGCATTCAGATTACACATCGGGAAAATCACCGCATCTTCGATCTGCATTTTGTCGGCAACCAGGCGACCAAGTTGTTTCAAACTCATCGCTTCATTACCGGCGACTTCCAACTTGTGACCGAAGGTAGCCGGATTTTTGATCGACGCGACCATGGCTTCGGCAAAATCTCTAACCCACAGCGGCTGAACTTCAGTGCCTGAATTTGCAACCATCAGCACCGGCATGCGTTGCAGCTGTTTAACAAACGGCGCGGTCGTATCGTCATCTTCACCAATCAGCAGACCGGCTTTGAAGACCGTAACCTTGGCATTTGCCACGGTATTCATATGGTTGTCCAGTTCGGCCAGCGAACCCAGCCAGCAGTGGCTGTCCTGTTCGGTGCTCGCGCCGATGCGCGACAAGCTCAGAACACGCTCGACTCCGGCGCTCTCCATAGCCGTTTTCAGCTTAAGAGAAACATAATCAAGATCGTCCTTCTCCACCAATTCGGTACCGGTAGAACGATCAGCAATCAGATTAATAACGATTTTCGAGCCCTTCAACAGCGCTGCCAGCGCCTCGGCATTATCATACGAATCCAGCTGAACAAGCTTGGTTTGCGGATAAAGAGCAAACTCGCGGAAACGCTCCGGACGGCGAACCACGACCTGTGTCTGATAGCCTGCTTTCGAAAGCTGATTCACCACCGCACGACCAACAAACCCTGTGCCGCCAAAGACGGTGACTTGATTTCCTAACATCTTTAAAATCCAATTTTATTTTTCAAATCCGCAAAGGATAATCAATCAGCCGCGTGTTGGTCAAGTATTTCATGGTCTCGACCTGCGGAAGTTTTTGGTACAATAGCCGGCTAATTAATTTAATAATTTCAGTGAAATAGGCTTTTTTATTATGCAAGCAATAAAAGTTTCTGCGTACCGCAGCCCGAAAAAAGAGGAGCTTTACCTCTTTGTTCCGCATGAGGATGGACTCGAGAAACTGCCTAAAGAACTTTTAGTAATGTTCGGCGAGCCGCAGCATGTCATTGACTTTGACCTGACCCCGGATCGTAAAATGGCGCGTGAAGATGCCGCCGAAGTTTATAAATCGGTAACCACCAAAGGCTTCTTTATGCAGATGCCCCCTACGGAAGTCGAAAAAATCAGCGACTACGCACCACCTCCGGAAAACCTGGACAATATTTATTAAAACAGCAAGGCTACGTGTATTTACAAATAGCAGACGCTAGCTACAATAACTATTCGACGTTTTAATTCACCGAGATAAAAGGAAACCATCATGGCATTTACGCTACCGGATCTACCTTATGATTACGATGCGCTGGAAGTCTCTATCGACGCGCGTACCATGGAAATTCACCACACCAAACACCACAATACGTACATCACTAACCTGAACAACGCCATTGCGGATACCGAATATGCGGACAAGTCTCTGGAAGAACTGGTTAAGAATGCCGGATCAATTTCTCCTGCGGTGCGTAACAACGGTGGTGGTCACTGGAACCACGCTTTCTTCTGGGAAGTTATGACCGGCGACAGCATGGGTACACCAAGCGGCGCTCTGGCTGACGACATCAACGCGACTTTCGGTAGCCTTGATGCGATGAAAGAGAAATTCAACACCGCCGGTGCAACCCGTTTCGGTTCAGGCTGGGCTTGGCTAACCGTTTCTGCAGACGGCAAACTGGAAATCTCTTCTACGCCGAATCAGGACAACCCGCTAATGGACGTTGCCGAAACCAAAGGGACGCCTATTCTTGGTCTTGACGTTTGGGAACACGCTTACTACCTGCGTTACCAGAACCTGCGTCCTGCATACATGCAAGCGTGGTGGGATGTCGTCAACTGGAACAAGGTTGAAGAGCTGTACACTGCCGCTAAGAAGTAATTCCAAGCGACTGCGAACACCAGCAGACAGAACCCGAAAAGCCGGATTTCACTCCGGCTTTTTTATTACTGCGAAAAAGTCTGAATCCTTAATCCTGCAGATCTCTGATCCAAACTTTGTTCTCCATAAACGACGGAATCAACACTCGGTTGCGCTGGCTGTCCAGCCCCAGATCCGCAGGCGATTGCATATCTTCAAACAGCGTTTTCGGCGCCTTGCCATCCTGCCATTGCAGGACGGCCTTGGCGGTCCAGCTTGAGAAAATCACTTTTCCGGTGACATCTTCAACCAGTCCGTCCAGACGGTTAAAAGGCATTTTTTCGCTGCGCAACAGCTTCCCTTTAAGATCGAAGTGGTGCACGTCCCCGCTACCGATGGTCACCATCAACAATTCGTCATTCTTTTCCAGAATCCCGTTCGGACGCCCCAAATCCATATCCTTGACCAGTGTCGTCAATTCGCCCTGCGGGCTGATATGATAAATGGCATCCTTGCCGTTCGGCTTAAAGCCTTCCTTGACGCCACTGTCCGTCACCCAGACACCGCCTTGCGAGGCCGGCGTCACACCGTTCAGAAAGCCGGCATCCGGTACCGGAATTTCCAATAGTGGCTTACCTTCCGGCAAAGAGAAAATGCGCACACGGTCGATATCGGCCACATACAGACGGCTGCCGATCGCCACCATACCTTTAGGCGCATTCAAGACCACTCCATGCTTGCCGCCTTCGACCCATTTCAGCTGCTCCACTTCCCCCTGAGGATTCAGCAAGGAAATAAAGCCGTTATTATCCTTGCCGAACGGACTGCCGTTAATATTGGCAACATAATAACGATCCGTCTTAACCGAGTACTCGACAGACTCCGGCGTCGCGAAACCGACATTTTCAACGGTCATATCGGCATTCGCCGCCAGCGAAAAACAGCCACAAAGCAACCCCAGCCATAATCGTTTCATAAGAGATTCTCTCCAAAATAATCCTGTAAATCGTGCCATTGCAATAATACGTTTTTTTACGCAAAACTGAACAGTTATTTTACTTCCATTTGATCGCGTCAACAGCATGCGCAGAATCGCGCGTATATCCCCGCTATAATAAAACCCGACCGGCCCGAAAACGCAGCCGCACAAGTTTTTTGAACATTCAACAAAGGCGAAAACCTTGCTACCTCCAGAGATATTGATTCCTTTCATTGTCGCTTCGGCCCTGCTCAGTATCGCGCCCGGCCCCGACAACCTGTATGTCCTGACTCAGTCCGCGCTTTCCGGGGCGAAAAACGGCTTAATCATTACCCTTGGACTCTGTACCGGGCTGATCGTGCATACCACTCTGGTTGCCATCGGCGTGGCGGCGCTGATACAAGCCTCGCCCACCGCCTTTACGTTATTAAAAATTATCGGTGCGCTCTACCTTCTCTATCTCGCGTGGCAGATCCTCTCCTCTCCGGCCGCCAGACTCTCCGGCGGCAAAACGCAGTCGTTAACGCCGTTTCAACTGTACCGCCGCGGCATATTAATGAATATTTCCAACCCGAAAATTCTGGTCTTCTTTCTCGCCTTTCTGCCGCAGTTCGCCTTGCCGCAAAACGGGCCGCTTATGCCGCAACTCTTTCAGCTCGGCGCGCTGTTTATTGTGGTCGGATTTATTATTTTCAGCGTCATTGCATTCTTATCCGGAAGACTGGGAGACTGGCTCAAACACTCCCCCAGAGCGCAGCTTTATTTGCACCGTATCGCCGGCGCGGTATTTATCGCTCTGGCGATTAATCTTCTCGCCGCTCAGGTATAGCTTCTTCAAGCGGCTATCAGCAAAGTGCTTTGTCATTGAATTTGCAATAAAATGCCACTAACCCAACACTTTAAATCAGGAGAGTGACAAATGGTCAGCTTAACAACCCCGGTCTGTGAATTCGGCAAAGACGCCATCGACTTTAACCTGCCCGGCGTAGACGGTCAGAACTGGACACTGGAAAAAGCCAAAGGAGAAAACGGTCTGCTGGTGATGTTTATCTGCAACCACTGTCCGTATGTCAAAGCGATTCATAAACGACTGGTCGAAGACACCCGCATCCTGCGCGATGAATACGGCGTTAACTCGATCGCCATTATGTCCAATGATCCGAACGAATACGCCGAAGACTCTTTCGAGAATATGAAAAAAGTCGCCGAGCAGTGGGATTTTCCTTTTCCTTATGTGATTGACGAAACTCAGGAAATCGCCAAAGCCTACGGCGCGGTGTGCACACCGGATTTCTTCGGCTATAACGCCGAGTTGAAACTGCAGTATCGCGGACGCCTGGACGAATCGCGTAAAGAGACGGCACCGGAAGGCGTACGCCGCGATCTTCTGGAAGCCATGAAACAAGTTTCCCAGAGCGGACAAGGCCCGCTGGAACAGATTCCATCTATGGGCTGTTCGATTAAGTGGAAGAAATAAAGCTTGTTTTCTAGTTCTTTTAGCAGTTCGGCTAATATATTCTTTATAGATTAGTCGAGCTCTCTAATTAATTCTTCAAAAGACTCCACAGAAATTTGCTCTCCTAATTCCGCTCTAATCCGGTAAAGCTTTACATTAGATTTTCGAAAAATTGAATCTTTCATTTCATCTCTTTCTTTAGCTTTTTCATTGTCATGAAAAACACTATCCAATTCAAAAAATTTAATTGGAAAATATTCTTTTGCTGGATCAAAGATAACGCAATCAACCATTCCTCTAAAAAAATATTCTCTTTCATTTAAACTCAATTCATTTTTAATTAAATTGAAATCTAGAATCGCATTTAAAGCCACATTTGGATAAGGGAAAAATGATGGAAACACATTTTTTACCGCTTGAAAAAAATTTTTCTCTTGTTGCGACTTGAACAGCTTAATTACTTTTGAAGTATCTGTAACAGTAGTTGACGTTTGTTTAATATTTGCCAAACCATCGTTATAGTAATTCTGTTTGCGAGCCCGAGTCATTATCTTCTTAGCCAACTCAAGCCTATGCTGGTGTTCTTTAGCTAGATCCACCGCCAACTCAAAATTTAAATTCAGTAAAGCTTCTAGTCTTGCTATCAAAACATTATCGGCAAATTCTTGATTAAAAGGATTTCCTTGAATCACCACTAGTTGTGATGGCCATTTGAGCAATACTTCTTTCTCTTCATCAGTTTTTGTATTAATGTCATTAATAAATTGTTCTTCAAAAACTTTAATTGCTTGAGCTATTAAAGGGTCTGAAGTTGTCATAACTTCTTTAGAGTTTTGATACATGAGTTCAGCAAACGCCTCCCAGTCTTTATCAAAGACCAAACCATACAAATATTCTCTATCCAACATCATTAAACCTTTTTAAGACAAACACGAATAATATACATCATATAAATTACTGCATTATGTACTAGTCCAATAAACGCAGAACCTGGTTGGAGCAAAGTAGAAAGTTAATAAAAGAACGAGTGCAATAACGAACCTCTATCGGCATCAAAATTTCAGAAAAACGACTTATAACGCCCATTAAACCTACTTGTGCGACAATTTGTCACAGGCAATTTTGCTCGTCTCCCGGTACAATTCCGCCATCTGATTAAACTTACCGAAAAAAGACGATGAAAAAAAAGTTACTCGCTTCCCTGATTCCTTCTTTAATGGCGACTTCGGCCTTTGCTGCGCAGGATCTGCCGGCAATCACCGTTGTTGAATCCTCAGAAAATTCTGAAATCAACCAGAGCAATATTTCCAAAGAAGCCATTCAATCCGGCATCAGTTCCAGCAGTGACCTGACTGATATTCTGAGCGAATCGCCAAGCGTTTCGGTCAATCAGGCCGGCGGTATCTCTGGCTTCCCGGTCATCCGCGGCATTGCCGACAACCGCTTGAACGTTCAGTTAGACGGTATGCAGCTTGTCGCTTCGTGCCCAAACCATATGAACACGCCTCTGTCTTATGTCTCTCCGACACAGGCGGAATCGATTGAAATCTATCCGGGAATCACCCCGGCCAGCGTCGGCGGCGACAGCATCGGCGGAAGTATTCTGGTCAAAACCGAAGACCCGGTATTCGCTCCGGCCGGCGAACAGATCACCCAGGGTGAATATGGCGGTTATTTGCGCAGTAATGGTCAGGCGAAAGGCGCAAACCTGACTGTAACCACCGCCAGCGACAAACTGAATCTGACCTACAAAGGCTCTTACGCGGAGTCGGGCAACTACGATGCGGCGAGTGATTTCAAAACTTTCACGACCACAACCAACCCGGCTGCCGGCACCCTTTTCACATCCGGCACCGAGGGCTCAACAACCGATAAAGACGAAGTCGCCGGAACGGCCTACAAAGTCATGAACCACAAATTCAGCATGGCCTATAAAGGCGATGACAGCCTGTTGACCGCAAGTGTTACCAAACAAAACACGCCTTATGAGCAGTATCCTAACCAGCGTATGGATATGACGGCCAACGATAGCACCAAACTCAATGTCTCTTTCGACAAATCCCTGAACTGGGGTGAAGTTCATTTGCAAGCCTATAACGAACAGGTCGATCACGAGATGGCGTTTATGGATTATAAAATCCAGACCCAGATGCCGATGGTGACGGAAAGCACGACTAACGGTTTCAAACTGTCTGCCGACCTGCCTTTAAGCGCAAGCAGCGACCTGATTGTCGGTACCGAAATCCAGCAGTTCGCTCTGGATGACTACTGGGATCCGAATCCTGCCTCAGCGGGGATGAGCCCGAATACGTTCTGGAACATCAACGACGGTACCCGCGACCGTTACGCGCTTTTTGCAGATTGGGAAAAACAGCTTGATAGCGCATGGAAAACCCGTCTCGGAGCACGTTTCGAGCAGGTTCTGAGCGATGCCGGCGATGTTCAGGGTTATCATGACAGCGATACCTTCACCAAACCGAACAACCAGGTTGTGACCACCAATGAACTTACGGAATCCGAAGTATTCAATGCCTCCGACCGTTCCAAAACCGATAACAACCTGAACCTGACGGCTCTGGCCAGCTATCAGCACAGCGATACCTTTGATCTGGATTTCGGTCTGGCACGTCAGGTGCGTTCGCCTAACCTGTATGAACGTTACACCTGGTCAACCTGGACCATGGCGGCAGTCATGAACAACTTCGTCGGAGACGGCAACGGCTATGTCGGTGACATCAATCTGAAACCGGAAGTCGCCTATACCGTCAGCGCCAATCTGGACTGGCATGCAGCAGACCGTAGCTGGAGCCTGCAGGCTATGCCGTATTTCTCCTATGTTGAGGATTATATCGATGCGCTGGCGCTTACCAGTTTCGATGGTTTTAACGTTCTGCAATACACCAACCAGACCGCGCGTATTTACGGCGTCGATATCGCTGCAAACACCCATATTGGCAAAAATTCATATGGTGACTGGAGCGCGAAAGCGAAAGTGAATTACGCGCGCGGCGAAAACCTCGACAGCAACGACAATCTGTACAACATTATGCCGTTGAATGCGACGGTGACACTGATGCAGAAAATCAACCGTTGGAGCAATGCGCTTGAAGTGGTGATGGTGGATGCCAAAGACAGCGTTTCGGATGTCCGCAACGAACTTGATACTGCGGCCTATACGCTGGTAAACCTGAAACTGAGTTATTCGGTTAAACGTTTCCGCTTCGATATTGGCGTCGATAACCTGTTCGACAAGGCCTACGACCTGCCGACCGGTGGTGCCTATACGGGTGAAGGTAAAACCATGTCGATCAGCGGTGTTCCGATGTTAGCCGTACCGGGCGCAGGACGCAGCCTGTATCTCGGGTTTAATGCCAAATTCTAAAGCAGGTTTCGGATGAAACCTCTGAGGAAATAAAAGCACAAACAAAAAACGGCACTTCATGTGCCGTTTTTTTTGTTTTCGTTGACGCGGAAATTTTCGCCGCACCCGATGCACAGTATCCGATCTACTTTAGATTCATTAAAGGCAGCAAATTCTGCAGGCATGCGGCAAAAAGCGGTTGGGCATTCGTCATCGCATCCACTTCATGCATCGGCGTATTGACGATACTGAACAGCGAGGTAAAAGCCTCCAGCTCACTGACCCCGAGACTGCCGCAGATACCGATACACGGAATATCCCGTTCCTTAGCCATTTCGGCAATTCGCATCGGCAGCTTACCGTAAGCGGTCTGCTCGTCAATCCGTCCTTCGCCGGTAATAACCCAGTCAATCGCTTGACCGCCTACGGCTTCCATCGCCTGGTCAATCTGCAAACTCTGCCGCAAGACCTCGAAACCCGGTTCGATTCTGGCATCAAGAAGACCGATAAAACCGGCGGCCATCCCACCGGCTGCGCCCGCTCCCGGAAGATCGCGAACATCTCTGCCGGTCTTATGCTGAATAACATTCGCCCAGTTTTCCAGCCCTTTTTCCAGAATATCGAACTGCTGCGGCTGCAACCCTTTTTGCGGGCCGAAAACTGCCGTCGCGCCCTTGTCGCCTAAAAGCGGATTGGTGACATCGCAAGCCAGTACCCACTCAATCTCCAGAAGATGCGGAGGAATGTCGCCGACCTCGGCAACCTGTCCGAGCCCTTGCCCGCCAAGCATCACTTCCTTGCCCTTGGCGTCAAAGGCGGAAATCCCCATAGCGCTTAAAGCCGCGGCGCCGCCGTCGTTGGTCGCGGAACCTCCCAGACCGAGAATAATCCGTTTCGCTCCCTGCTTGATGGCCGCCAAGATCAATTGCCCCGTTCCCAGACTGTGGGTCTGTAAAGGATTACGCTCGTCCGGACGAATTTTCGGCAGACCGCTGGCCTGCGCCATTTCGATAATCGCCGTCTGTGTTTCCTGCTGCCAGCCATAGGCCGCTTTGATTTTACGCCCCAGAGGATTGCTGACCCAGAGCGTTTCACGACTTGCCAGACCGGCGGTCACATAAGCATCGACAAACCCTTCTCCGCCATCTGAAAGCGGCAGACTGATCACTTCGGTCTGCGGCGCGTAAGCTTCGATCACCTGAGTGGCAATCTGACAGAATTGCGTGGCGCTCAGAGAACCTTTAAAACTATCCGGCGCCAGTAGAATTCGACTCATGTATCCCGTAACTCCCTTTGTTTAACTCGTTGAGAGTGCCCAAAGTGCACTTTCTCCGTCTATCTGTTCCGGCATCAACCATAACGACTGATAAGGCTGTAGAACGAACTTGTCGCTCTGCGACTCGACCATTGTCGCATCCAGCAGATTGACCCAGACCGGGTGTTCGTTAAAGCCGTTGATCTGCGAAAGATCGAGCATCTGAATATCGGATGTCAGGTTATGAATCGCCAGTATCGGGAATTTTACGTCATCTCCGGCGCGCCACAAGGCAAAAAACTCTTTGCCGAGATCCAAAATCTGTTGCGGCGTATTCGGATCAAAGGCTTTGTGTTTTTTACGCAGGGTCAGCAGTCGGGTCAGACGCTTGATCACTTCGGCATTCGAACTGCGCCCGCTGTCGATCAGCGCCTGCAAATAAGGGTATTCCCATTTTCGGCGGTTAATCGAGCGTGTTCTTCCGGTTTTTTCGACCCCTTCGTGGTCGTTCGGTGTCGCCACCAGTGAATGGATATAAAACGCCGGAACCCCTTGCAGACACATCATGATGTTCTGCGAACAGATGAAGCGCTCCACCTGCCACTGATCAGGTCCGTTACTGTTATGCGTCTCGCGCAAAGCGCTGAAATAGGTGATATTGATCTCGTACGGACTCTGGCTGCCGTCCGGATTACTTTTCATCGAAACGAAGCCGCCGAGACGATGCATATTGGTTACCAGATCCTCGACCTCTCGCTGCGGCAGGATACCCTCTACCGGACGCAGACCGATCCCGTCGTGGGAGGCGGTGAAATTCAGAAAAGTACAACCTTCCGGAGGCGGTTCAAGATTGAACGCCCAATCGGTCAAATAATTTCCGTCACCACGGTGCAGCGCATGCAGAATCAGCGGCGCCAGACTGAATTGATAGACCATATGTGCCTCGTCCGACTCCCCGAAATAGGAGAGGTTTTCAATATGCGGCACATTGGTTTCGGTCAGAATAATCGCATCCGGCGCAACCATCTCGACCAGATCGCGCATCAGCTTGACCGCCTCGTGTGTCTGCGGCAGATGGATACAGTTGGTGCCGATCTGTTTCCACAGGAAAGCGATCGCATCCAGACGAATAATCCGCGCGCCCTTACTGACGTAAAACAGCAGAACCGAAAGCATTCTCAGTAATACCAGCGGATTGGCAAAGTTCAGATCGATCTGGTCGGCACTGAAAGTCGCCCAGACCTTTTTGCGTCCGCGATGAGTATAGGCGGGAACCAGCAGCGGGGTATTCCGCGGCCGCGTCACCTGCGACAGATCCGGCTCGCCTTCGACTTCGATAAAGAAATCGGTATAGGGTGAATTATTGGCCTTGTAGTCGGTAAACCACAGACTTTCGCGCGAAACATGATTGATCACCAGATCGAACATCAGATTATATTGCTGACTGATCTCGTCGACATGTTCCCAGTCGCCCAGATCGGGATCAACCATACAGTAATCGATGACCGAAAAGCCGTCGTCGGAGCTGTACGGAAAAAACGGCAGTATATGCACGCAACTGATCGCACCTTTAACATGCTCGTCCAAAAAACGCTGCAAAGTCGTTAAAGGCATCTCGCCTTCCTGTAAGAAGGTATCTCCGTAGGTAATCAATACCGCATCGGTCTGATCCCATTTCGCTTCTTTGTGCGGGGTTCTTTTGGCCTGCTTGGCCAATAGCTCGATAATGCCTTTATAAGCAATCTCGACCTTGACAGAGTCTTGATAAATCGCGTCCAGACGTTTTTTGATCCGGTCCAGACCGGAATCTGCGCTGAGGTCTCGAGGTTCTGTCATAGGCCCACCTTATCCTTTATATGCAATGAAAATCTGCGGTTACTGGTTATCCAATTCAACCGCTTCGTAAAGTTCTTCCAGAATGGTCGGACAGGCACTGGTTACCCGGTTCCAGTTCGGCAGGAATGGTCGTTCCTCGGTGTTATCTAGGAATATATCTCCCGCAGCAAGAATACTGCGCGCAAACAGTTCAATCGCTTGCTCTTCGGCATGCAGATCGAGCGCCAGACCGTTCATCTCCGCATCAAAGGCATAGCTTTCCAGCTGATCCAATGCCGTACGCAGATAAACGGCGCGCACCGAACGCATGGTTCCGCGCGAGAAGACATGCCCGCGTGTCGCCAATTTTCTGAACAGCGACTTGGCAATGTCCTGACTCATTCGCGCCAGTCCCTTATTCTGATCATCCAGCGACAGTTCCTGATGCTTGTGATCGTAAACATCGGCAATATCGACCTGACAGATGCGGCGGTTGGAGAAATTACGGCGCATCTCCGCCAGCACACCCATTTCCAGACCCCAGTCGGCCGGAATACGCATATCCTTCAGTGCATGCGTATGAATGGCAAATTCGCCCGCCAACGCATAACGAAAACTATCCAGATAAACCAGCAGCTCGTCCGGCCCTAAAACATCCTCCAGCGCGCGCAAAAGCGGCGTTACCAGCAATCGCGCTACGCGTCCGTTCAATTTGCCTTCAGCGTGTCGGGCATAGAACCCTTTGGAAAAGACAAAATTAAACGTGGGATGCGCGACGGGGTAGAGGAGACGTGCGAGTAGGTCACGTTGATAAGTGATAATGTCACAATCGTGTAACGCAACCACATCCACCTGCTTTGCCGCCAACACATAACCATAACACCCCCAAACATTGGTTCCTTTTCCAGGTTCGGTCGGTGCCAACTCCATTGCCTTGAGCTTATTCATGACCTTTTGCAAGCGCGGTCCGTCGTTCCATAAAATCCGATGCTCCTGTCCCAGGTCGGCAAAAAAGCCTTTGGCAAACTCAAACTGCTTTTTGTCGGCCCGATCCAGACCGATGACGATCTGGGAAAGGTAAGGAACTTTAGAAAGTTCACTGACGATGTTTTTTAAAGCGGGTGCTTCTAATTCACTAAATAAGGAAGGCAAAATCAGCCCCAGCCGATTCTGTTGAGAAAACTTTAGCAAATCCGATTCCAACTCTTCGATTTTACGGTCGGTTAAGTTATGGAAAGTGGTTACTGTTCCGTTTTGAAAAAAATCACTCATAGCTATTGCCTCTCAAGCTGGCTGTTTAATGGAATTAACAGGTGCTGCTGAACGACCTCCGCCCAACCCTCAGGAGCGGGATTATCGGCCTCAAAAGCACCTTTTTTATCAATTTTCAGGGTATTTCCTTTGTGCGCCGGAAGAATCAGACTTAAATCGGCCTCTTCCAGCATGCGTCGATCATTCTCTCCGTCACCCAAAGCGACGATATAAGGCGAACGACCGAAGACATTGAATGCCGTGTTCTGCACTCCGCTCTCAAATGGCGCTTTTCGGGCGCTTTCGCTGCTTTCGATGACCCATTTAAGTGCGCTTGCCTTATCATGGTGCGACATCACATGATAAAAACGTCCGCCTTTCAGCAATCGCAGACCATGCTCCTCTAATGCCTTTTTAAATTTTTCCAGATTCGCTTCACTGTCCTGCCAGCTGATCGGCTCGCTTACCGCGCGACGCTTCGCCATCGCGGCCGATTCGTAATCCAACGAAGTGGAAGCCATGACCTCTTCGACCGAGCAGTCGCCGAACCCGGTAAAGCGCCAGCGGTATTGCTCGCGAATCTGCCCAAGAATTGTGCGAATCTCCGCGTAATCT
The DNA here is from genome assembly GCF_017571475.1 of Thiomicrorhabdus sp. 6S3-12. Lineage (GTDB taxonomy): Bacteria > Pseudomonadota > Gammaproteobacteria > Thiomicrospirales > Thiomicrospiraceae > Thiomicrorhabdus. Next base: position 442,052 of record NZ_JAGETW010000001.1, read on the forward strand.
CGACCCAACAGATACTTCTGTTGCGGGTCCTCTTTGGAGAAATAGATCACCCCGCCATTCTCCGCAATAAACGGCGGCTGCAGATCAAGACGATCGAGCCATTGGCTGATTTCGGCAAAGGTTTTACTGGAATTCAAGATCAGCGGAATCCCGAACTGTTTAAGCTGTTCGATCACCGGCAGAACAGGGGCATATTGATAGTCGTGGTGCCCCAGTAAAGTTCCGTCCAGATCGGTAAAAACATAGACGCCGCTTTCGGAAATGGAATTTACATAATTAAACTGATTCATAGCCGAACCCAAGCAGTAGCCATGCCATAAATTTCGATATGCCCGGAACCGCAGCTTTAAATAGGTGCAAAACGCCTGTTTTTGGTGCGCAGCAGAGGCATTGATTTTTACACTCTAACAGATTCGCGAGATAAAAAGTCATCAGGAAGAAAACTATCTTATGGCTAAGCGTTTCTGTCATTTTACTGTTACCTAAGCTTCACTCGATATTCACTTATCCCGCCGGTCGACCTCCTAACATAAGCTTGGATTTTTCAAGACAGTGCAAGTACACGGAAAAATCCTCTCCGAGAGGCACACAATGCAAGGCTAGCTATGACCAGCACCACTATCGACAAACCAATCAAAACCAAATCGCTTTTGAGAAAAGCCGTCGTCAACAGCTCCGTATTCAGTCGTAAAGGTTTGCTTGACCGACTTTTTACCGCCTGGTTTGACCGTCTTGTCTATCCGCAGATCTGGGAAGATCCCGAAGTCGATATCGCCGCACTTGAACTGGATCGAAATTCAAGCGTTTTCACCATCTCTTCCGGCGGCTGCAATGCCTTGAACTATCTGACCGAAGATCCTGCATCGGTTACGGTGGTGGACTTAAACGAAGCACATATCGCGCTGATTCAGCTCAAAATCGCCGCACTGCGTCACCTTCCGGATGCGGAAAGCTTTTATCAGTTTTTCGGCCGAGCCGATACGCCCGAAAACATGGAACTTTACCGGCGTTACATCCGCCCTTATCTGGACAATAAAACGCGCTCTTACTGGGATAAAAGAACCGGTTGGCGCCGTCAGCCGCGCATTGCGATGTTTAGCAAAGGCTTTTACCGCTTCGGATTGCTCGGGCAGTTCATCGGCTTGATTCATTGGCTCAGCAGACGTCTCGGATATGACATCAGCCTCGTTATGCAGGCTCGAAACCGTACCGAGCAAAGAGAGTTGTTTGAAAAACACGTCGCGCCGGTTTTCGACACCCGTCTTTTACGCTGGTTGAGCAATCGCCCGATGGTGCTTTACAGTCTTGGCATCCCGCCTTCGCAATTTGACGAAATGGCGCAGGATTCCAAGCAGCAACAGCAAGGAATGCACGAACTGCTTAAGGATCGCGCCCGCAGTCTGGCCTGCGACTTTGCATTGGAGGAAAATTATTTCGCCTGGCAGGCTTTCGCCCGCGAATACGATCACGAAAAACGCATTGCGCTTCCCCGCTATCTCAAGGCGCAGCATTTCGAACACCTGAAAAGGGCTTGCCAGAAAATAGAGGTCTACCACCAGTCCATGACCGAACGGCTGCAAGCCATGCCGAATCAGAGTCTGACCTCCTACCTTCTGCTGGATGCACAGGATTGGATGAATGCACAACAGGTGAACGCTTTATGGCAGGAAATCACGCGCACCGCCAAACCCGGTGCGCGTGTGGTGTTCCGTACGGCGGCAACGTCGTCGCCGCTGGAGGAAAAACTTGATCAGCAGCTGCTGCAACAGTGGCAGACCGACGCACAGAAAAACGCTGACTGGACGCGCCGCGATCGCTCGGCGATCTACGGAGCAGTTTTCGTTTATCACAAACAGGCCTGACATCCCCAACAGACAAAATCCGTTATGAGCATTCAACCACAAGATTTTCATACATTGCGTTTTGTGCAGCTATACAACAGCTTTGATCCGGGACAGGCGATCCGCAACGTACAAACCGAGCTGGACATTTTCCATCACGAAAACCTTCTGTTTCCGGTCAGCTATAACGAAAGCGAGTACCATAACAGCTACATCTGCTCCTTTCATACCGCCTATATCGACTATGCGCGGGAAGAGCTGCAACTGATCAAATCACCGGTACAGAGATGGCTGCTGCACAAAGCCTCCTATCTGGCGTCCGTCTGGTTGAAAATGGCGCATATCAACCACAGCGTCTGTCTCAACAACTGGCTCTTTTCGACCAACCCCCTGCCGTCGCTTTCGGCTCAGGAAGTTTTTGCGATTACCCATAAACTGGTGCTGCAAAACCCGTTTCATAATCTGACAATCCGCTCTCTGAATGCAAAGCACAATGGCGAACTGATCGAGCACCTCACAGCCCAAGGCTGGCTGATGCTTCCGGCGCGCCAAGTGTATCTGTTCCCCAAAAACGGCGACTGGCAGAAACGGAATAATGTCAAAAACGATCAACGACTGCTGCGTAAAACCGCGCTAACCCTGCTTCAGCCGCAAGAACACTGCAAAGCGGATTTCAAAGAAATCGAACAGTGTTTTCACCGCCTTTTTATCGACAAGCATTCGCAGTTTAATCCGCAATACAGCGCACAGTATCTGTGGATGCTGCACCGACAAAACCTTATGGAATTTTTCAGTTTTCGGGACAGTGCCGGGAGAATTCTGGCCACTCTGGGCGTTTTTACCGAAAACGGCGTAATGACGGCTCCGATCGTCGGCTATGACACCCATGCGCAGAAAAAGCTCGGACTCTACCGTCTGGTCATTGCACAACTGTGCAAACTCGCCATGGAACGGCAACTCGATCTGAATCTGAGTTCCGGAGCCGGAGAGTTCAAACGCAACCGGGGAGGTGAAGCGACGATGGAATACACCGCTCTATACTGCCGCCACCTGCCTTTTAAACAGCGTTGGCTGCTGCACAGCTTCAGCAAACTACTGAACCGCTACGCCCCTAAACTGTTTACCGAAAACCAAATCTAATTTCAGCTTTACGAGAGCCCGCTTATGACACAGTCGCAACAAACCGATACTCCTCTCGACAGAGAACATTGGCTCGCTTCGGCAATGGCCGAAGAGCCGCGCACGGAAAACCTCTCCGACGAGCCGACACGCTACCGGACGATCTGGATTTCCGACTGCCACCTCGGCTCCAAAGGCTGTAAAGCGGACTTTCTCAGCGACTTTTTGAAACAGCACGACTGCGAGAAACTGATTCTCAACGGCGACATCATCGACGGTTGGCGCATGCGCAAAAAGATTCACTGGCCTCAGGCGCACACCAATGTCATCCGCCGCATTCTTACGCGCGCCAAACGCGGCACTCAGGTGATCTATATCACCGGAAACCACGACGATATGCTGCGCCGTTATTCCGGCATCGATTTCGGCAACATTCATCTGGTCGATGAACACGTCCATATCACCGCCGACGGCAAAAAACTGTGGTGCGTTCACGGCGACCAGTTCGACGGCGTGATCCAGTGCCATCGCTGGCTCGCCTTTGTCGGCGATTTTCTGTACGAGACTGTCCTGACCTGGAACCGCTGGTTCAATAAAGCCCGCGCCCGTCTCGGCTTCGGCTACTGGTCTTTATCGGCTTATCTCAAACACAAGGTCAAACGCGCGGTAAACTTCATCTCCGACTTTGAACACGCCGTCGCCAAAAGCGGCAAACAGAAAAAAATGGACGGCGTCGTCTGCGGCCATATCCATCATGCCGAAATCCGTGAGATGGAAGACGGCGTGATGTATTTCAACAGCGGCGACTGGGTTGAATCCTGCACCGCGCTGGCGGAGGATTTCGACGGCAAGATCCACCTGATCCGCTGGATCGATATCGATCATCAGAGCGCCAAACAGCTCACTGCACAACAGACTTCCGTCGAAGCGGCTTAGTCTTCGGCGGAAATTGCTTGCAGCAGAAGCGAATTCAGATAATTTTTGCACGCCAGACTGTTAGAATAGGGCCTTTGTTTTAAGTCACTACAAATCGCTATCCAAATGAGCAATGCACAACTAATCCTGATTGATAAACGTAACCAACCGCTCAAAGAGTATATTGTTGCGGTTGCCGCATCCGACGGCCTGAATATTAAAGGCGTGGAAATTATGGCTTCGCCGGCCAAAGGCGAAACCTCTTTGCTGAATGCACAGGTGATTATCCCGCCTCTGGAACAGCACGACTTTAATCTGAAAAAGCTGGTTAAAGAAACCTTGAAAGCCGTCAGCGTCAAAGACGAAATCATGGACATCGATACCTTTATCGAGCGTTGCTCGGAAGATGAAACGGTGCGCGCGGCTCTGAAACGCTCGGTTTCAAAACTGAGCAAAAAGATCGAAGAACTGCTTAAAGAATTCCTCGATTCCGAAGTGATCCCGTTGATTCTGGAACGCCGTAACGATGCACTGTACAAGCTCAAAGAGCATGCCGAAGAACTGAAAGGCAAAAAAATCGTCTGCATCGATATTGAAGCGACCAATATTTCGACCGACCCGGAAGCGGACATTATTCAGCTTTCCGCCTGCGACGGCGAAGGTAAAGAGCTGTTTAACCAGTTGATCAATCCCGGCTACGATATCCCGGAGAATGAGAAACACAATATCACCACGGAAATGGTCGTCAACGAACCGCTTCTGGCTCAGGTCTGGGATCAGATCCATGACACCTTGCGCGATGCTGATGTAGTTCTGGCGTACAGTACAGAAAGCGATTTCATGTATCTGGAGAAAAGCGCCGAAAAGAAAATGCTGCGCTTTGAACTGGACTACAACACCTGGCTGGATGTCGCCGAGCTGAGCCGCGACCTGAACGGCGCCATTCGCTGGCACTCCGAACGTATGTACTGGTTCTACAAAACGCCGAAACTGACCGACGCTTACGAAAAAGTGCTCGGCAAGCCTTTCCCGGGTGACGCACACGATGCACTGGCGGATGCTCAAGCAACCGTCGATCTGTTCAACGCCATGCTGGACAAAGGCCGTAAATCGCAGATCGGCGAGAAGAAAAAACCGAAACAGGTTAAGCAGGAAATCACCAACAATCCGTTTGCCGCCGCTTTCGCGAACGCCAAACGCAGCTGATTTCAGGAACCGTTATGAGTGATATCAATTTCAAGCAACTTGAAAAAGCCAAAATGGGCGAGCACTTCGACTGGCAGGATCTGAAAGACAAGGTCAAATTCGATCAGGACGGCTTGATTCCGGCCATTGCCCAGCAGTACGACAGTAAAGAAGTACTGATGATGGCGTGGATGAACGAGAAGTCTCTACAGGAGACTCTGCAGACCGGCCGCGTCTGTTACTGGTCGCGTTCGCGCCAGAATTACTGGCGCAAAGGGGAAGAATCGGGACAGATTCAGGTATTGAAAGAGCTTCGCTTTGATTGCGACGGCGATGCCATCCTGATGCTGGTCGACCAGACCGGGCCGGCCTGCCATACGGGCCGCCGCAGCTGCTTCTATACGTTGGTGGAAGGCGATCAGGCAACCATCACTTCCGAACCGCTGATCGCGCCGGAAGATCTGTATAAGAAATAATTGAAAACAGTCGCCAATAATCTCTGCACATAAAAAAAGCCGCTATTTTGCGGCTTTTTTATTTTAAGCTTCGGCGGATTGCTCGTTGTCGTTATAGACGCGCACAGGTTCTTTGGCAATCAGTAACTCGCGCAAAACCATAGTAGCGAAAGCCCCGGCCGGCAGAATAAATTCCAATTGCAGATCCAGACTTTGTTCGCCGTTTTGCGAATTGACCGGCAGCCACTGCCACTGCAGTTCCTGCGGCATCAAGCGCAGAGCACGCCGATCCGCCTTCACGCCCATTTTAGCCAGACCTTCGCTCCAAAGCGCAAAATCCGCCAGCCAGTCCGTCTGCATCTGCAGAACCTCTCCCTGCGGCTGCAGGAGCCCTTTCGCTTCCTGACCGATCAGCAGACCGCTCGGGTGAATATCGCCCTCCGCAAGACGCTGCGGCAGATTGTCCGTGCCGTCATCCGCAAAACAGCGACTGGATCCCTCAAGTTGAAACACATCCCCTGCCAGATAACGGTTCCAGTTTCCTTGTTCGACACGTTCGCTTACATAGCAGTTAAAGGCCCATGAGCGCAGCGCCGAAAGATAGAGGCTCTTCTTATGTCTCGGCACCCTCTGGCCGCCTTCAATCATCTGTAATGCTCCGGGAAGGTTGTTGCCGTTTTTGCCGAAACGCTGCGGGCCGAAATAGTTAGGGACGCCTTCGCTCTTAACGGTTTCCAGACGTGCGCTCAGTTCATCGATTATCTGTCCCAGATCCTGCTCGCCAAGCGATTGCAGGTCACGCAGGCGGATAATAAAACGATTACCGCTAAGCCCGCCTTTTTGCAGTTTGCGATTATGCCGCGAGGATTTAATCAATTGCACCTGAGGGTGCGGCCACTCAGCCCAATCCGGATCGCTTTTGCCCGGTAAATGCACGCTGAGCCACTGTCGGGTAACAGCATGCCGATCCTTCTGTCCGGCCATTCCGACCGCTGAACGGGATACGCCGGCCCATCGGGCGATTTCTTTAGCCAGCCATTCGCTGTTCTCGCCGGTTTTCTGCAAGTAGAGCCACAGATGCTCGCCTTCACCGCTCAAAGTGTACGGATTCATTTCCTGAACCTGGAAATCATCCGGCTGTTGTTTAAAAACCGCCTGCTGCTGCGGAGGTGAAATTGCATAGGCGAGCCGGGAAAAATCGGCCTGGTCAATCGTTGGCTTACTCATAATTCTTTCTTTACTCAAATAAAAACCCCGGACGTCTGGGGCTACCAAAAGTCCGGGGTTGTATTTTAAAGCTTAAAGGCCGACCGGCTTAGAGATTATTGAATACCTTTTCGGCAATCGGCGGTTCTTTGCCTTGCGGCTTTTCGTTATAGATCTGAATCAGCAGCTGGCGTACATTGCCCGGCACCATATAATCCTTAATTAAAGCCCGCGCATCGATCGGAGAATCTTTATTGATATACAGATAAAGATTGCGTACATAACAGGGGTTATCCGGATCGGACGCCATAGGTTTAAGAAGCCCGTCGCCTTCGAGCTTAAGGTTCTCCTTAGAGATAATCACCATCTTGTGATAGTAGGTTGACGTCAAAGGTTTATCGAAACAGACTTCAAACAGACGGTCGAAATTACCGGAGCCGCGATCCATCGTATCAACCATTTTGGCGCTGACAATTTTGACCGGTTCTTTCGAACATGCAGTCAAACCGACCACCCCCAAAATAAAAAGCGCACCGATCAGCCATCGTTGGGAAAGATGCATACCCCCTCCTGATTTTTCAAATAAACACGCTAGCATTTTACGGCCTGCAAAATAAAAAAGCCTTAAAACGTATTTTAAGGCTTTTGCATAAGAGGGGTAAATCGGCTGCGGATTAGCGAGTTTCCTGCTGAATCCCCGCGACCTGCCAATTGCCTTCACCCTCCTGTAAACGGCGAATGTGCCATACTTCGCTGAAGGCGTGCGCCCCTTCACCGGCGCTTTCTTCAATAAAGCCACTGTAACGTACGCTGACAATAAAATAATTGTCCTCAATCACCTTATCGGCAATTTCGGCGTAGACTGAATCGACACCCGTCTGATTATCACCCGGCTGAACACCTTCCAACTCTTCGCTCAAAGCCTTAAACAGTTCAGGCGTACAGTAACTCTCAAGCGCCGCCATATCAACGTCGTCCCAGGCCTTTTGCAGCGCGATAAAATGGTCTTTAGCCGCTTCGATAAAGCCTTGCTCGTTAAACCATTCCGGCATCTCCGTCACCGGCTGCGCTTTATCCGATGGCGCTTCTCCACTCAAACCTGAGCCGATAATCGAACCGCCGGCATTCGGGTCATAAGGAGCATGGCTGTCACGCTGTTGAGTCTGCATTGATGATTCCGGTTGCGCAGGCTGTTGCGGCTGATATTGGTCACGCTGATAGCTTTCATAAACAGGCTCTTGCTGGGCCTGCTGCTTTTTACGCGCGAACATCTGAAACAGAATAAACGCGATCAGCGCAAATAGAAGAATATCCAGAATCTGGATACCTTCAAAGGCGTCACCGAAGATCATCGCCGCCAACAGGCCGCCAACCGCCAGACCGGCAAGCGGACCCAACCATTTGGCAGCGCCGGATTTTGCAGCCGTCGTGCCCGCAGCAGCGCCTGCGGTCGTGCCGGCAGTCTGAGTGGTTTTGCTGTCGGTCGTGGATTTCTGAGTATAAGACTTCGGTGTAATCTGTTTGCTGTAGCCCAAACTTTTACTGCTTCCCAGACGTTTCGCTTCCGCCGTTTGACTGATCGCAAACAGCAGTGCGAATACGCTTATCATCACCAACCAAAAACGTGTACCGCTCGTACTCATCAAGAACTCCATTTAAAATTTTTATGAACTTACCTTAATGGCATTGTACTTAATTTTATAAGGATTTCATCAAATTCTATAAACTCAGTTTATTACAACGCCATCACGGGTCATTCAAGCAAATTTAAAACGGTTTTTGCCGGCCTGCTTCGCGGCATACATTGCCTGATCGGCAAGCTTAAGAAGCGTTTCCGGATCGGACGCATTCAGCGGATAAAGGGCCACACCGAGACTGCATGACAACTTGATCGTATGTGAATTGAGCACAATCTCGTCCTCCATCTCCTGCAAAACCCGTTGCAAATAGGGTTTAAGCTGCGCTTTATCTTCGAGATCTTCAATAACCGAAATAAATTCATCCCCGCCCTGGCGGACAACGGCATTTTCACGCCGCGTGATATTCCGCAGACGGTCAGCCAGAATCTTCAACACTATATCGCCCGAGTCATGTCCGTACAGATCATTAACCTCTTTAAATCCATCCAGATCGATAAAGCAGACGGCGACCAATTTATCATGCCGCCATGCTCGTGCCAGCGCTTCGAGAATTTTCTGTTTCATGGCGTTACGGTTGAACAAACCGGTCAAAGGGTCATACAGCGCCATTTGCGAAAGCAGGCGCTCGCTCGCCCTTCTCTCTTCGAAGAGCACTCCGAGAATCAGCGCCAGAAGAATTAAAGAAAGCACAAAATAATTCAGTTCGACCAACTGCTCAAAACTTCCTTCTTTAAAAGGCCCGAAACCTTGATATGTCTGATACAGAATGGTCACTGTCAGCACATTTACGGCAAACCCCGACAGGGCCACGCCTTTCTTAGCGGCAATCAGAATGACCAAAGGCGTCATCAACGCCAGTATCAATACAAAATTGGACGCAATTTCATAACGGGTAAGCAGGTAAGTCGTCGCAGCGAAAAACACGCCGATTGCCGCCAACTCGATTCCCTTATGCCGGCCACCTCCCGAACTGAAGGCAAGCAGCATGGGCACGAGCAGAATTTGCCCCATGGCATTCCCGAACCACCAGGACAACCAACTTACCGGATAGCTGTCCCAGAATAAAACGCCGCTGGAGACTAAAGAGAGCGTTCCGAGAGTGGCGCTAAAAGGCTGCAGGACAAAAAGGATCAACAGCAGAATGCCACCCAGATCGCGCATGGTTTCCATCTTGCGATCAAGTTTCAGCAGCTGGAACAGAGCGATCGCAATCCATGCTTCCAGGGTATTGGTAATCGAGACGGCAAGACAGGTTTCCGGAAGCAGGCCGTTATGCCAGGCAAGTGCCAATTGCCCGAAGAATATTCCCGGAAGAATGCGCTTCCCGAAAATCAGCGCGCCGGCCAGAGCAAACCCTTCTGCGGCAAAGATGACAATCGTAATAATGCTGTGTTCGTACGAGAAAGCAAAGCTGAGTTTACCGGAAACAAAATAGGTCACCGCCATCAACAGATTTAAAACCAGCAAACTGTAAACCGGTTTATCGCTTCTGTTACCGATCAGGCCTTGAACTGCTTTTAACACCCACCTTTCTCCCGCTTCGAGACAAATAAAAAGTCTAGCACTGCCTATTTGACTGTACTCTATTTACAATCAACAAAAATGCACTTATTTATCGGCAAAATCTAAAGATAAATAAACTTCGCGCACACAACAAATACGTAAATCCAGTCGATTTTTGCTTGAGTTTATCGGAATTAACGGCAATGATTCTATAAGCGAAGAGATCACAAATGCGCTCATAGGAGGGGTTACGTGTTATCAAAAAAACATTCTTTAATTAGAGGTCTGGTTTCGACGGGGCTGTTAATCTCTCTTGCCGGCTGTGGCGGCGGTGGTGACGGATCGTCTTCGATTGCCATACCGACCTCGGCGGAAGTAATCATCACCTATGAAAACTCCGAAGCCGTCGCCAGTTCGGCACTCGATGCGACTTATGGCACAGTGGAAGTCTCCGGAACCTACGGCGACTTGATTCCTGTCGGCGCAGAAGTCCAATCCAGCGAAGAGAGCGTTGAATTCAATACCAATCAGGAACTCTACAAACTCTTTAAACTGACTGCGGAAAAAGCCAACTTGCCAAGCAATTCCACTGCCGTCGGCGGAGAGGTTTCGAACATCGATAACTGTGACAGCGGCTATATCAGTGTCAGCGGGTATGTGGCCGACGACACCTATCCGTTCGAAACGGCCGGCGATTATGCCTATGCAACTTTCAATAACTGTTATTTCACCGACTTCGGAACCTATAATGGCGAACTTTATTTCAGACTGGACAGCTATTCAGACAGTCTGATCGAGCTAAGCATGGAGCTGACGGACTTCAGTTTTGAAGATGATCTGTATAACTTCAGATTGCAATCCGGCAACCTGTTCACGCAAACCGCACTTTCCCATTTTGACGATTATGGCGATCCGGGCATCATCAACTCCACGGCGACCGGTGACCTAAGCGTTACTGAAGACGGCCTGACACACACTCTGGCCCATAACGACTTTCTGACTATTTACGAAGACGGCGTCACTCTCAACGAAGCCTTTTATGCCCGATACAGTGCCTACGGCCTGACCTCCTACATGCTTAACGGTCAGGGCATTGGAGCGATTGATATCAATACCCTGATTCCTTTCGAAGAGGGGTACGATTATAACTACCCCATTCAGGGACAAGCCGAGATTTACGGAGCCTTGGGACAAATGCTGATGACCGCCAATCCCGACGGAACCATCACGCTTGATATCGATTCGGACGATGACGGCTTCTATGAAACGACTAAGACCGTCAATTGGGAAGTTCTATAATGCGGCACTCTCCCGGCCACACGAAGGTGTATGTGGCCAAACGCTTTAAAGTGAAGCACTTATTTTACGGCTTCCTGCTTGCATTAAGCGCCTTTCCGGCACGAGCGGAAGTTCAAATCGGCCCTGCCCTGCAGTATTTTCATCTGGAAGAAAGGGACGACGACGGACATTTTCTGGACAGCGAAAAAGGCTTTTTACCGACAATCGATCTCTCGATGCAGACCGAGAGCCTCGTCGTCAAAGCCTCCTTTGCAAAAGCGGACATCGACTATTCCGGCCAACTGCAAAACGGAACGCCCTATTCAACCGATACGGAAACGACCCTTTTTGATATCGCCGTGCTCTATAAACTCCCTATCGCCTGGAAAGCGGACTATGCTTTACATGCCGGAATGGGATACGCGTTTTGGAAAAGAGACATCACCTCAAGCCGAGAGAATGTTCTTCCGCTCTACGAAGAATACCGCAATCCATATCTCAACCTTTCGGCGCGGATTCCGCTCAAAAATATAGCTCTCAATTTGGGAATAAAGCACCATTTCAACGCCGAAATGGCTTTGGAGATACCGGACACAGGACGTGCCGATCTGGATTTACCCGACAGCAATGAACTGATTATCGGACTCGATTACAACATCGCAGCGCAATGGACGCTGTTTTCGCAATACAGCTATCAGCTCGTATCCCGTTCGCAAGCCTTCCCGCTCAAAAACAACGCGGGAGAGGTCATCGGCCTGGCGACCGAGCCGGAACACGATCTGCAGAAATTTCTGATCGGCGTGAAGTACGCATTTAAGTAAAAGCGAATAAGAGACCTTTTCTTCGCAAAAACCCGCAACCCACTTTTAACATACCTCTCTTTTCGGCGCGTGGAGCGCTCAAAGGAGACGCTCGCCCGTGCACCGTCGGCAGTCGATTCAGGATTCTTTAACACATCTGGAGATAGTGTAGTCCTTGCCCTGCTTAACTTTCTCGTAGTTACCGAAAACTTCCTTGAAGTTACGCTTCATATAGTCGCGCAATCCGTTGATAGTGACCACGACCAGTTGTCCACCCGGGGCCAGCTGCTGATGAATATCGTGCAACATAATGCTCAGCATTTCTTTGCCGACCTTGGCCGGAATATTGGAAATCACCGTGGTGAACTCCAAATCCTTGGGCACATTACTTAAACCGTTGGACAGATACGCCTTAGCGTGGCTAAGGTGGTTCAATTCGGCATTCTTATTGGCATATTCGACCGCGACAAAGTCCTTATCCACCATATGCACCTCGCCTTGTGGCGCACTGGCGGCAATCGCCAACCCGATCGGCCCGTAACCGCAACCGATATCCAGCGCAACTTCATCTTCCTTGATCTCCAGATAGCGCAATAGCAAATCCGTCCCGGAATCAATTTCACGCGGGCTGAAAATTCCCCAGGTGGTGGCAAACTTCAAAGGTTTGTCCATCAGCTTCGCTTCAATATGTAAGTCCTGTTTGAGTTGTTCGATTGTTGCCACGGTGTCCTATCCTAAATGTTTTTTTCGCGCCGAATATTCAAGGCGGTTCAGAGAAAATTTGCTAGAATATTGTACTCTTTATTTCCCAACTGTGCCTGCGGCTTAAGCGCGACGGCACGGCAATTCCGACAACCATCACGATTACTGTTTTTCAGATGCACGGATTAAACGACAGACAATTACAAGCGGTACTGCATATTGATACGCCGGCACTGGTTCTTGCCGGAGCCGGATCCGGAAAAACTCGCGTTATCACCGAGAAAATCGCGCACCTGATCCGCAAGCATGATTACCAGCCGCATCACATTTATGCGGTGACCTTTACCAACAAATCCGCCAAGGAGATGAAGGAACGTGTCAGCAAACTGCTCAAGGACGACAACAGCAAGGGGTTGAATGTTTCGACCTTCCATAACCTGGGGCTGAATATCATCCGCCGCGAATATAAAGCGCTTGGTTATAAATCCAACTTCAGCATTATGGATGCCGCCGACGCGGGCCAGATCCTCAAAGAACTGATGCACAAACAGAACATCGATCCGGAAGTGGTTGACGGCGTGCAGTGGGATATCTCCAACTGGAAGAATGCCCATATATCGCCGGAAAAAGCGCTGGACATGGCCGAAGACAATCAACAGCAGGCGCGAGCCATCCTTTATCAGGTATACCAGAAACAGCTAAAAGCCTACAACGCCGTGGATTTCGACGATCTGATCGGCCTGCCGGTTAAACTGTTCAACGAGCAGCCACAGATTCTCGACAAGTGGCAAAACCGTGTCCGCTATCTTCTGGTGGATGAGTATCAAGATACCAATGCCGCACAGTACGAGCTGGTCAAACAGCTGGTCGGAATTCAAGCGCGCTTCACGGTGGTAGGCGATGACGATCAGTCAATCTACGCTTGGCGCGGTGCCCAGCCGGAGAACCTGGCGCTGCTGAAAGAGGATTTCCCGTCTCTGGAACTGATCAAACTGGAACAGAATTACCGCTCCAGTAACCGCATCCTGCAATCAGCGAACAAACTGATCGCCAATAATCCGCACGTGTTCGATAAAAGCCTCTGGTCCGAAATGGGCCAGGGCGACCATTTGCGCGTTATCTCCTGCGCCAACGAAAATCAGGAAGCGGAACGTGTGGTTTCGGAAATCATCCTGCACAAATTCAAACACCGCACCAAAAACCGCGATTACGCGATTCTATACCGCGGCAATCATCAGGCGCGACTGATCGAGCGCGCACTGCGCGAGAATAATCTGCCGTACGTCATTTCCGGCGGCAAATCCTTCTTTGACCACGCCGAAATCAAAGATGTGATGTCGTATCTAAAGCTGATCGTCAACCCGGATGACGACGCGGCATTCCTGCGCGTGATCAATACACCGCGTCGCGAAATCGGCGCCTCGACGCTGGAAAAACTGGCGACCTACGCAACCAACCGCGGCATCAGTCTGTTTGACGCAACCCAGGAATTCGGTCTGACCAATGTCCTCGCCGACAAACCGTTGCGCCGAGTACAGCTCTTCGGCGAACAGCTGATGAAATGGATCAAGGAAGCCGACGCCGCCCAAGGCGAAGAAGTCGTGCATTTTGTACGCGGCCTGATTGAAGAGATCGAATACGACAATTGGTTGCATGAAACGGCCACCACGCCGAAAGGTGCGGAAAAACGCATCAATAATGTCCGCGACCTGATTCTGTGGATCGAACGGATTATTAACAAAGCGTTGGAAGAGGACGGCGAAGAGAAACGGCTGTCGACCATCGTGACCCATATGACACTGATGGACATGATGGAGCGCAACGAATCCGAAAAAGAACATGACATGATCAGTCTGATGACCTTGCACGCCTCGAAAGGCCTGGAATTCCCGCACGTTTTCCTGATCGGCATGGAAGAGGAACTTCTGCCGCATAAACAGAACCTGGAATCTCCGGGGCTGGAAGAGGAACGTCGTCTGGCCTATGTTGGCATTACCCGCGCCAAACAGACGCTGACCATGACCTACGCCAGCAAACGGCGAAAATACGGTGAAGACATGGCCTGCGAACCGAGCCGGTTCCTGCACGAACTGCCGCAGGAGCTGCTGCATTGGGAAGGCAAACCGGGTGTCGTGATCAGTGAAGAGGAAAAACTCAAACACGGTAACGAAAATCTGGCCAGCTTAAGATCCATGCTCTCCGGCGGCGCTTAATCCAGGAACAGAATAAATGAATGCACAACCGATGATCTCCCCTTTCGAATACGCTCCGATGCCGCACCTGTATTTCGGCTGGGGAATTCGCCAGCAATTTTTGGCTTCGGCTAAACAGCAATACCACCGAAGCGTCGTGCTTATCAGCAGCCGCTTTCTCGCCAAACCGGGACAGTTTGCCGCTCAAATTAAAGAGGAACTCGGCCAGCAATGCCAGGTACAACTGTTCGAAGTCAGCGGAGAACCTTCTCCAGAGTTGGTTGATCGGATCGTCAGCCAGTGCCCGCGCGATTGCGAGGCCGTTATCGCCATCGGCGGCGGCAGCGTATTGGACGCAGCCAAAGCCGTAGCCGGATTGATTCCCTCACAAACCAGCGTAATGGATTATCTGGAAGGCGTCGGTGCCGGCAAACCATTTAACGTTGAGGTCTGTCCATTCGTCGCGATTCCGACCACTGCCGGAACCGGCAGCGAAACGACCAAAAATGCCGTTTTGTCGCGCATCGGAGAATTCAAAAAGTCGTTCCGCGATAATAAACTGCTGGCCAAACAAGCCTGGCTCGATCCGGAACTGCTACAGACCTGTCCCAAAGAAATTCTGTACGCCACCGGCATGGACGCCTTTACACAACTGCTGGAAAGCTATGTCACCCTCAAAGCCAATCCGATTAGCGATGCACTGGCCTGGCAAGGCATGCAAAAGTTTCTCGGCGCTTTCGAAATGATCGACCATGGCAACGAGGAACAGCGAAAAAGCGGCTATGGAAATCTTATGCTGGCCGCAACCCTCTCTGGAACCACCTTAGCCAACGCAGGTCTGGGAGCAGTCCACGGACTGGCCGGACCGATCGGCGCCTTTTTCGAAGCGCCACACGGAATCGTTTGCGCCAAACTGCTAAACCCGATTACCCGGGCCAATATTGAAGGCCTGCAACAGCACACGTATCAAAGCTTTAGCCGGCCGATTCTGAGCAAATACGCAGCAGTAGGACGCCTGGTAAGCCGAAACGCCGACTTGAAAGATGATTCGGCACTGGAATCTCTGCTTAATTATCTGCAGACCTTAAGTGACACCTATGCGCCGCAAGGCTTAAAACAATATGGATTGAACAGCCAAAACATCGATCCGGTTCTGGCCAATTGCCGCAGTGGAAGTATGCTCGGCAACCCCTTGGAATTAACGGACTCAACCCTGCGTCAGGCAATAATCAACAGTTTATAAACTCGCCTTATCCTATTTAGAATTAATTTTTTTCTAAAAAGGGCTTTTGTTACATAACAGACTTTGCGTTTTAAACAACAAAACGTGTATGATGGTTAGAAATTAAGATTCTATACCTGTATACGTAAAAAAATTAAACACTATCACTATATTATCTAAATCTAACAAATTGAGAGACGGATACTCATGAAAGTTCAGAAAAACGCATTCAAACTTGGCCTTATCGCAGCGGGCGTTGCGTTTGCTACGGCATCTTATGCCGAGGGCAATGCCATGAAAAGCTTAAACAGTAATGACGTTGAAGCCATGGTTCAGTTCTATGACGATATGGATCAGGATGGCGTCAACGACGCGCAGGATCATTGCCCGAACACTGCGATGGGCGCATCGGTTGATGCCAACGGTTGTACTCCGGTCGCGCAACCGGAAATGAACACCGTCATCGAAGAAGTCACTATCTACGAGCCGGTTGTTGCCGAAAAAATTGAAGCTCCGTTACCTGAACCGGTATTCACTATGAGCAGCACTTTCTTCGACCTGGATAAAGCAACTCTTCGCGCCGACCAGATTGGTGAACTGCGTGCGAATTTGAGCAAACTGAACAGCATGAAACCGACCGACAATCTTCTGATTATGGGTCATACCTGTGATCTTGGTCCGGATGCATACAACATGCGTCTTTCATGGCGTCGAGCCAACACGGTTCAAAAATTCATCACTGCTGAAATGCCAAATCTTGCAGATCGCATCTATATTGTCGGCCGTGGTGAAAAAGAACCAATGGTTGCCAACACCAGCGAAGCAAACCGCAAACAGAACCGTCGCGTCGAATTGCGCGTCCTTCCAGGCAATCAAATCCTGCCTTCGGATGCAACGAAAATGATGCCGTCATCCATGGCGAAACGTTAACATTTTCTTGTACAAATAAGCAGAAAAAAGCCCCGAAACAAGCGTCTCGGGGCTTTTTTTATTTGAAGGCATCCAGTTATTGCACCCCTATCAAAAAAATCAATATTTGATATAGCAACATAAAGTTAATTAATCGCAAAAAAGCGTCGTAAAAGTTGCAACTATTCCTCTTACATCTCTTTTCCTGCGCCCTTAATTTGCTATACTTGCCTGCATAATAAAAATAAATGCAAGCTTGACTCGATCAGGCTTCTATCATTCCTTATCCGATAAGAAAGACATTATCCCATGACAATAAATTCAGAGGCTAAGGCGACAAGCGAAGCAGCAAACGCATCGCAGCAAACTAAAATTAACGCCACTCACATTGAACTCAAGAGCCCTCTTCTAGATTGCTTGGTCATATACACCAAACTCAATCGCAAACCTTACACTAAAGATGCTCTGATCTCGGGCCTTCCGATCAAAGACGATAAAGTTACTCCGGAAATTTTTCAACGTGCGGCCGAACGTGCCAATCTGAATGCCGCTTTCAAACAGCGTCAGCTTGAAGACATCTCCAATTTGGTTCTTCCGTGCATTCTGATTCTCAAAGATAAGCAGGCGTGCATACTCGAAAGCATCGATCCGAATAAAGGGCTGGCAGAAGTTATACTTCCGGATGCAGACCATGGTAAAACCGAAATCGATCTGGAAAACCTGAAAGCCAACTACACCGGCTATGCTGTGTACCTGACCAACCGTCACAACTTCGATAAGAAGCAGGAAAACCTTCTCGGCTTTGAAGAAGGCCACTGGTTCTGGAGCACAATCTGGAAATCCAAATCCATTTACCGCGATGTATTGATCGCCTCCTTCCTGATCAACCTGTTTATTATCGCCACCCCGCTATTCATCATGAACGTCTACGACCGTATCGTGCCGAACAATGCGGTTGAATCCCTCTGGGTTCTGGCAATCGGTATTTCGGTGATCTACCTGTTTGACCTGACGCTCAAATACTTGCGCTCGTACTTCCTCGAAGTCGCTGGCAAGAAAAGCGACATCCTGATGTCCTCCAAACTGTTCGAGCAGACACTAGGGTTGACCATGCCGAATCGCGTCGGCTCCATCGGTGCGTTTGCCAATATCCTGCGCGAGTTCGACAGCATTCGTAACTTCTTCACTTCTGCGAGTGTGACCGCCATTATCGACCTGCCGTTTGTCGTCATATTCCTGCTGGTCATCTATTACATCTCCGGCTGGATCGTTCTGGCCCCGATCGCCATCATCACCATTATTATGATCTACAGCTTTATGATGATGGGGCCGATCCAGCGCAGTATCGAAGCGACCTACGAGGCCAATAACGAAAAAAACGCCATTCTGATCGAAACCTTGACCGCAATGGACACCATTAAATCGATGGGTGTTGAAGCCCGATCGCAGTGGCAATGGGAGCAAGCCGTCGGCGAAATCGCCCGCGTCAGCTTGAAATCCAAAATGCTGCAGGCCTCAATCGGCCGTGCGACAGAGTTTTTATCGCAGCTCAGTACCGTCGTCATCATTATCGCCGGCGTTTATATGATCACTGAAGGCGATCTGACAATGGGTGGACTGATCGCGGCCGTCATGCTGAGCCAGCGTGCTGTCGGGCCGATGGGACAGTTTGCTAATTTGGCGACCTCCTACCAACAGACTCGCACCGCACTGAACTCTTTGAACAGCCTGATGGAAAAAGAGATCGAACGTCCGCGCAACAAACGCTTTATTCAGCACTCGAAGTTTGAAGGAAAAATCGAGTTTATTAACGTCACTTTCACCTACCCTGGCGATAGCAAACCAGCCTTGAGCAATGTCAGCTTCACCATTCAGCCCGGCGAACGCGTCGGGGTGATCGGACGCATCGGCTCCGGAAAATCGACGATCCAGAAGCTGATTCTCGGCTTTTATCAACCGAATGAAGGAAGCATTCTGATTGATGGCATTGATATCACCCAACTCGACCCGGCTGAGTTGCGTCGCAATATCAACTATGTTCAGCAGGATGTCACACTGTTCAGCGGCGATGTTCGCGACAATATCGCATACCGCGCGCCTTTTATCGAAGACAGCCGAATTATCGAAGCAGCCCGCATTGCCGGTGTGGATGATTTTGTCAAACGCCACCCGGCCGGCTACAGCATGAAAATCACCGAGGGTGGGAAATCGCTCTCCGGCGGTCAGCGTCAGAGTATCGGCGTTGCGCGCGCACTTTTGGTTGATGCACCGATCTATATGCTCGACGAGCCGACCAATGCAATGGATGCGAAATCCGAACAGATTTTGATCGAACGTTTGAAAGAAAACCTATCCCAAAACACCCTGATGGTCGTTACTCATAAAATGAGCATTTTGCAATTGACTGACCGATTGATGGTTATGGAAAACAGCAAACTGGTTGCTGACGGTCCGAAGTCAACCGTTCTTGAAGCGCTTAAAGCGGGCAAAATACAGAAGAGTAGCTAATGATGAAAGTAACCGATATTAAGAACGCTCTCAAAGCCGTCAAAAAGGATAAACCTCTGAAGGACGAAATTCAGGAACAGGACATCGAATTCATGTCCAGCCTGAGCCAGGCCAGCCTGGAAAAACCGACGATACGCTCCCAGCTGGTCGTTTGGATCATGCTTCTGGTTGTCATCTGGCTCATTGTTTGGGCTAGCTATGCAGAACTGGACAAAATTGTCCGTGGTGACGGCAAAGTCGTACCGTCGACTCAGATCCAGGTAATACAGAACTTGGAAGGCGGTATTGTCGAAGACCTTTTCGTTCATGCCGGTGATAAGGTTGAAAAAGGGCAAACCCTTTTGAAGCTGGATAACACTCAGTTTGCCAGTTCGTTCGGAGAAAGCGAAATCCGTGAAGGACAACTGGTCGCTCGTGCCCAGCGTCTCGCTTCGGAGGCGAACGACAAAGAGTTTCAACCACCGCAAAGTTTCAGCAATCCGAAAGTACAGAAACTTTTTGAACGCGAATACGAGCTTTATAAAGCACGGCAGAAACAGCTCAAAAGTAACGACACCATTATCGTCGAGCAGATCGAACAGAAAAAGTTCGAGCTGCGCGGCGCACTTGATCAGCGCTCACAGCTTAAACGCTCTTTGGAACTGATTACCAAAGAAGTTAACCTGATGCGCCCACTGGTTAATCAAGGGGTCGCATCCGAAGTTGACCTGCTGCGTATGCAGCGCGATCAGAATGAAGTACTCTCCAAGCTGAAGGATGTCGAAAGCTCTATTCCTCAGTTACGTTCGGTGATTACCGAATACAGAGCGAAACGCGTAGAAGCCAAAGAAGACTTCATGAATCAGGCTCAGGAAGAGCTTAACGACGTGCTTGCCGAAAAAGCGCAGCTGGAAGAATCCAAAATCGCCCTTGCCGACAGAGTTAAGCGCACCGACGTCAAATCACCGGTACACGGAACTATCAAGCAGCTGTTTGTTAACACGATCGGCGGAGTAGTACAGCCGGGGAGCGATATCGTTGAGATCGTTCCGGACGACGACACTCTGGTTCTGGAAACGAAAATTTCGCCGGCGGATATCGGTTTCCTTTATCCGGGGCTGCTGGCCAAGGTGAAATTCACGGCTTACGACTTTGCCATCTATGGCGGCCTGGATGCCAAGGTAATCAGTCTTTCAGCCGATACCATCACGGACGAAGAAGGCAACAGTTTCTATCTGGCAAAGATCGAGACCGTACGTAACCACCTGGGAAGCGAGCAAGACCCCTTGTATCTTCTTCCTGGTATGACTGCCAATGTCGATATCATCGTCGGGAAGCATACTGTCCTGGATTACATTCTTAAACCAATTATCAAAGCAAAAGATCTGGCATTAAGAGAGTCATAATGTTTTACTAGTAAATTAAAAATCCAGAAAATATGCTTATTAATAGATTCAATTAGTGATTTTGCTTGATAAAAGATAACATCCATTAACTCTGGGTTTAAAATCCGGTTGCATATGGCACAATTTTACATTTAGAATAACTTACATCATATTATTGGCGACCAATTGATAGATGAAACCTCTATTGCTCTATATAAAAGATAAAAATGCGCTAGAAAATTGGGTTTCAACTTGTTCCGGAGAATGTTTAACCTTAAACAATCTAGATGAAATAGTTGACTTTCCAGCACAGGATCAATTAATTTTTATCCAGATTGATGATACGGCGCCAACTGATGAAATCATCAGATTAGCCAAACAGGGATACGGAGTGGTTGCCTTGAGCAATACCCCGAATGATGCGGAAGGCATTAAGTTATTCCAGAACGGCATAAGAGGTTACGCCAACACTTTTGCCGCGAAACAAAGAATTGAACAAATTGTTGCGACGGTAAAAGCCGACAGCGTCTGGCTGGGACCTTCGATCATGCAGGCGATTTGCCAATCCCTGATGGTCAATCAGGAACCGAAGGACGAGTGGAAAGATCCGCTGACCGAACGTGAGATTGAAACCACCGAATTGGTGTTACAGAGCAAAAGCAATCGTGAAATTGCTGAACAACTTGGGATTACAGAAAGAACCGTTAAAGCGCATTTGCGTAATGTTTTCGAAAAATTAGAGGTCACGGACCGACTTTCTCTGGTTTTGAAAATTAAAAACTGGCCTTAAACATTTTTAAAGATTTTGCATTGATAGAGACGATGACTATGAACAAACGCTTTCCTAAACTACTTGTCGCGCTAAGCAGCGCTCTTGCCCTCAACAGCTTTGCAACTTCAGCGCAGGCAATCGAGCTGGTACCAACGGTTGAAGACGCAATTTTGCACAGCCCTGAATTCAGACAGCAAGTCAAAGAAAAACAAGGTGTTGAAGCTGACTTAAGAGGCGCTGAAGGCGGTTGGTTGCCATCTGTAGACCTGGGTGCCGGTATCGGTAAGGAAAAACTGGAAATCGAAGGCCAGGAAGAAACCGACCTGGATCGCAAGGAAGCCTCGATCAGCCTGACCCAAAACCTATTTGAAGGTTTCGGTACACAAAATGAAATCAAACGTCAGGAAGCGCGTTTGGAGTCATCTAAATTCGCAACCAAAGCGGCTGCTAACAAAGTCGCTCTGGATATGGTTTCAGCTTATATGAACCTGCTTAAAGAACAGCAGCTTCTTAACCTGGCCGAAGAAAACAAACTGACGCACGAGCGTATTCTGGATCAGATCGTTCAGCGCAGTCAGGCCGGTGTCGGAAACCAGGTTGAAGTCGATCAGGCAAAAGCCCGTCTAGCCTTGGCTAACGCTAACGTTACCGCAGCTAAAAATAACTATCAGGATGTACTGACTCGTTTCCACCGTGTTCTTGGCCGTTTCCCTGACAGTGACCTGATCAAACCAAACATGGACATCACGATTCCAAACACGTTGGAAGAAGCGATTAACACCGCTCTAATGCAACATCCTACGTTGCGTTCAGCCAATGCCGACATCACCAGCGCACGCGCTCAGTATGCTACGGCTCAAAAACTTTACTACCCTCGCGTAGATGTCGAAGTCATGCAGACTTTCGACGAAAACATCAACGGTATCGAAGGGAAATATGAAGACTTTCAGGCAATGCTTCGCGTTCGTTACAACCTGTTTAACGGTGGTAAGGATCAGGCAGTTGTCGACCGTGCAGCGGCAGACATTTACCAGTCTGCAGAAGTACGCAACAATACACGCCGTGAAGCGATCGAGAACCTTCGTTATGCATGGGAAGCAACAAACTTCCTGGGCGAACAGCTAATCTTCCAACAACAACAGATCGATTCCACTCTGGAAACATTGAAAGGTTACCGCCAGCAATTCAGCTTGGGTCGTCGTTCTCTGCTTGACCTGTTGAACACTGAAGACGAATACATTCGCGCTAAAATTGCCCTTGTTACCAGTGAAAACGATTACATGATCGCAAAATACCGAGTTCTGAACGGTATGGGTTCATTGGTTGAAGCCCTAGGCATTCAGTTGAACTACGAAAAGGCTCCTGAACAGAAATAATTCCTTTCTGTCAGGACAATAAAAAAGCCCTCATATGAGGGCTTTTTTATTTGTCAGAATTGTCTTCTGCTCCGATCGCTGAACCAGTCGATGACTGATGCAGCGCATAAAAGCAGTGGCAATAGCCTATAACGAACGCGCTTTCAGGAAAGCCCCTTCAGATACGGCCGTCCATTGAGAAACCTGCTCCTTAAAGGCTTTCTGCGAAGCCCAGACTTTCTCTGACAACGCATCCGTCTTGGCGGCTTCCTCAATCACCTGTTCGGAAATTTTCTTCAACTCGATAAGCACTTCATCCGGGAAGTGGCGCAGTTCAACCTTATGCTTATTAATAAGCGTCTGCAACGCCTGCTGGTTACGTGCCGTATATTCAGCCAGCATATCGGCATTAGCCACCTTAAGCGCATTGCGCACGATGCTTTGAAGATCTTCGGGCAATTCGTTGAATGCTTTCTCGTTAATCATGCACTCCATCGTCGTCCCCGGCTCGTGCCAGCCCGGAGTGTAGTAATATTTCGCCACTTTATAGAGCCCGAACGCCAAGTCATTGTATGGTCCGACCCACTCGGTCGCATCCAAAGCACCGGATTGTAATGACGGGAAAATCTCACCGCCCGGCAAAGTGACCGGAATGCCGCCGGCTCGCTTCAAGACTTCGCCACCCAGTCCCGGCATACGCATTTTCAGGCCTTTCAAATCCGTAAGAGAATTGATTTCTTTGTTAAACCATCCACCCATCTGAGTCCCGGAATTGCCACCCGGATTCGGAATCAGACCGAAAGGTTTATAGGCTTCTTCCCAAAGTTCCATACCTCCGCCGTAGTATAGCCAGGCATTCATTTCCTGAGCCGTCAGACCGAAAGGTACTGACGAGAAGAAAGCCGCTGACGGAATTTTTCCTTTCCAATAGTATGCGCCGGCATGACCTAACTGGGCATTGCCCTGGGAAACCGCATCGAAAACCTCAAAAGCGCCAACCAGCTCGCCGGCCCCGTAAACTTTAACCTTGATTCGGCCTCCGGACATCTCGTTAATCAGCTTCGCGATATTATTAGCGCCGGTTCCCAGCCCCGGAAAGTTTTTCGGCCAGGTGGTAACCATTTTCCACTCATAGGTTTTCTGTGGCTGCATCGCCTGAGCAGCCTGAGTATTTTCATCACCAGAACCACAAGCCGTTAACGCCGTGGCAGCAGTTGCGCCCGCCACAGCACCTAAAAACTCTCTACGTTTCATGTGTTTCTCTACCTTTTTATCAAAAATCAACCGTGCCATTTTAAGCAAAAAAATAAGGTGAAATAAGTTTTTTGGCTTTGTTACCACTCAGCCCATTAGCGTAGTTGTTCGAAAGACATATAATAACCATACTTTTAAAAATGGATTGGGCATCACTATGAAACTGCTCCCAAAACTGATCATCAGCTTCCTTCTTATCGGTTTAATCCCTCTGTTTATTTTCGCTTCTCTGGCCATCCACAAAGCCGATCAGGGACTAAACACTCTCGCGGTCCAACAGCTTGAATCGGTGCGAGATAACAAGAAAGCTTCCGTTCAAAGATACTTCGAAACCGTCCGTCGTGAGGTGCTGACCCTTGCCGATACACAGGTTATTCTGCAAGCGATGTTTTATCTGCCCCCCCAGGTCAAAAGCTATCAGGCGTTGGCCGACGGCCTGAGCGACAACGACAAACAAGCTATTCGCGAGAAACTAAGCGCTAAACTCTCTTCGGAAGCAGACAGTGATAAAGATAAAGCCTGGCTTAGAAGAGCGGTTTCTCAACTTGATGATATTGCCCTGTTGATGCAGGGCGACTATATCGCCGGCAACGAAAACCCCAAAGATCAACGCTGGAAACTGCTGAAAGGAGCCAGCAAGTCCGCCTACCACGCCATTCACGCATCAATGCAGCCGGTGGTGCACAAATTCATCACCAACAGCCACTTCAACGATCTCTACCTGCTTGATAAAGACTCTGCCCGCGTGCTCTATTCCGTCAGCAAACAGGGCGACTTCGGGATCGATCTGCAACAACCGAACTGGCAAGCCTCCGCACTGGCCCAAGCGTGGCAAAAAGCTCGCAATCTGGGCGAAGGCCAAACCACTTTTATCGATTTCAGTCAATACGCCCCGGCCGGCAAAACGCCTGTTGCATTCATGGTCGCACCGGTCGTATTTGAAGGGAAAAAAATCGGCCTGCTTGCCGTTGAGTTTACCTATGAGGAACTCAATGCCATTATGAGCGATCGTTCGGGAATGGGCAGCAGTGGCGACAGCTTTATTATCGGCAGCGACGGACTGATGCGCACCGATGCCAGCCTCGACCCTAAACACAGCGTGCTCCATGCCTTTACCCATCAGAATGAAACCGGCGCTCACCATACTCTTAAGTCCGCTTTGCAGGGCGGCAGCGGCGTACAAACCGGCAGCAGCTTTCAAGGCACCGAAGTCATCAGCGCCTACGCGCCTCTGAAAATTGAAGAGACTCAATGGGCACTGGTCACAGAGATGTCGCAAGAAGAAGCTTTTGCCAGCTCGGAAGCGCTACAGAAATCGACTTGGTGGATGGTTATTGTCGGCCTATTGCTTATCAGCATTGCGGCCTACCTGATTGCCCGCAGCATTTCGCGTCCGGTGCAGGATTTGGTCGAAACCATGAAAAATATCCAGCAAAGCGGTGATTTCAGCCAACGCCACCCGGTATCCGGTAAAGATGAAATTGCCGAAGCGGCTCAAGCACTGAATCATCTGATGCAGAGTCTGGATATGGCCTTCAAAGAAATCCGTCTTGTCATGCACTCCATCAGTCAGGGGCAATTCAATCTACGGGTCAACAGCGACCTGCATGGCGATTTGTCGGATCTAAAAGAGGATATCAACCTCTCAGCGCAAAGCGTGGAAATAACCATGCAAGCCCTCTCGGAAGTCATGCTCGGTATCGCCGAAGGCGATTTCTCGGTACGTTTGGATCAAAACGTAAAAGGAGAACTTAAACAACAGGTTGATAACGCGATGCAGCAGATGGATGTTGCCGTGAATACGATTTCCGAAGCGATGGAATTCGCGGCGAAAGGCGAGTTTTCGCACCGCGTAACCGGTGATTTGAAAGGCGACATGGAGAAGTTAAAACATTCGGTCAACGCCTCACTGGAAGAAATAGAAAAAGCGATTGATGAGATCACTCAGTCGGCAAAAGCCATGTCGGAAGGCGATCTCACCCGCATGGTCGAAGGCCAATATGACGGCGAATTGCAGGAACTGCAAACGGCATTGAATCACTCTATCGACCACTTGTCAGAAATGGTCGCAACCATCCGCAACGCCTCCGATGAAGTCACCCGTGGCGCAGACCAGATCTCTCACGGCAGTATGGACCTGAATGAACGCACGCAAAACCAGGCCGCCGCACTGGAACAGACCGCGTCATCAATGGAAGAGATGACCTCTTCGGTGCGCAGCAACTCGGACAGTGCGCAACAGGCTTACCAATTGGCTGAAAAAGCGCAAGACAAAACCCAGCAAGGGGTTTTGATCATGAATCAAACCATTGAAGCGATGCACGGTATCGAAAGTGCCAGCGAACAGATCAGCAATATTATCGGCCTGATAGACAGCATCTCTTTCCAGACCAACCTGCTGGCGTTAAATGCCGCGGTTGAAGCTGCCCGAGCCGGTGAAGCCGGACGCGGTTTTGCCGTCGTCGCCGGAGAAGTCCGCAATCTGGCAGGAAATTCGGCCGATGCCGCCAACCAGATCAAACAGCTGATCGACAACACCGTAGAGCAGATTCACAAAGGAACCGAACTTGCCGGACAGTCCAGCGAAGCCTTACAGGACATCCGCTCGGCCATTCACGAGGTCAACGAGCTGATTGCCAGAATCAATCAATCCAGCTCGGAACAGGCGACAGGCATTACCCAGGTCAATCAGGCGATCAGCAATATCGACCAGACAACCCAGCAAAACGCCCATCTTGTCGAATCACTCTCGGAGTTCTCCGGCGATGTCGACCGCCAGTCCAAAGCACTGCAGCAGACGGTTTCCGGCTTTGCTATCAATCTAAACCGCCGCCTTCCGAACAAGTCGTAAAAAAGCGCTGCACAAAAAAACGCACACCAGACTCTTCCGGCGTGCGTTTTCACTCAAACAGAAGCGCGCAACAGTAATTACACTGACGACACATCCTCTTCTCGAGGGTTAAATGCCATAACCTCAGCCATCTGCTCATACAACGCTTTGGCCTGCTCTGAATCCGCCGGCGGCGTATGAATTTGGATCACCACATACTGGTTTCCCGGTTCCTTGCCTAACCCGCGACCTTTCAAGCGCATTTTCGCCCCCGACTGCGTGCCCGGTGCAATCGACATCTTGACCTTTCCTTTCAGAGTCGGAATTTCCACCTTGGCACCCAAAGCGGCCTCCCACGGGGTAACCGGAAGATCAACAATTACATCTTTGCCGTCCACTTTAAAACTCGGGTGCTTCTGCAGATTGATTTCAATAATCACGTCACCGCGCGGACCGCCATTCACGCCCTGAAAACCTTTTTCCTTAACGCGTATCTTCTGGTCTTGCAAGACTCCGGCCGGAATACGCACCTTAATCGGCTTGGTATCATACGAATGACTGCGCGAGCTGGAGACGCCGGTTTCGACGTTGATTACACGCTCACAGCCTTCAATGGCCTCCTCCAGACTGACCATGACTTTAGCGACCTGATCATCTCCTTTACGAGGACGCGCCTGACGCTGGCCGCCAAAGCCGCCCGCACCACCGAAACCACCGGCACCGCCGCCGAACATATCGCCGAAGATATCACCGAAGTCGGCCCCGCCGAATCCACCTTCGCCACCGAAACCGCCGCCAAAACCTCCGGCACCGGCCTGCTGATAATTCGAACCAAACTGATCGTACATATTACGCTTTTCCGCGTCGCTCAAAGTTTCGTAGGCTTCGGAGATTTCCTTAAACTTGGTTTCATCCCCGGTCTTCTTATCCGGATGGTATTTCGCCGCCAGCTTACGATAGGCTTTTTTGATTTCCGCATCACTGGCCGCACGCGACACACCTAAAATCTGGTAATAATCCTTGCTCATTCAAGCTCCTTAACGAATTCTTTTTCTGCCCGCATATATAAGGACTCTCTAAACAAATTTCAAGGATTCTGTTCTACTGGCATCAATATTGCGTTAACAATCATAAAACATTCACAAAATGTCAGTAAAATTCAATCCAATTTGCCTGAGATCCACTTCTTTTTTCAGGAGGCGTTTATGTCAAACCCCAATTATATCCTGATTGCCAGAGGCCGTAAGCACCTGACTTTTAAAGCAACCCACTCCAATTACCAGTATCTTGAGGAAATCGGAATCTTAATATTGAAACAGCCAAAAAGCAGCTACTTGCGATATGACATTTTCCAAACAGAAAACGCCACACTTGCACTAACTTCTGCATAGTACGCCTCTTTTTTGGGCAATAAAAAACCCCGGAGCGAAATCGCACCGGGGTTCAAAGTAAATCTACAAGACTTTTTTAGAAATCCACGCGCAGATTCAACTTGAAGTTTCGTCCTTGGGCCAGAGTATACCCTTTATAGGTATCCAGGAAATCCACATAGGACTTATCAAACAGATTCTCGACCGCCAGATTCATATACAGTTTCTGGTTCTGCGAACCTTTAATCATCGCCGAGTAACGCAGATTCCAAAGAGCATAGGCATCGGTTGAAGCTCGCCCGATCGACATATTGTCGAACTGCGAGAAAGGTTCATAAGCACCGGCCGAGTCTTTATCCGCCACCAGCTTGGTTTCCACAGTCCATTTCTGTCTGGTAAAGCCGTTCCAGTCCGCCGGTAGATAACTGTTCTGAACCAGCATATTATGCGCCGGAATCAGAGGAAGATCGCGAGAATTGTCTTCATCGCGCCCCTGAATCCACTCCAAAGCCAAAGACGACTGCCACTGCTTGTTCCAGCGGTGATCAATATTGAATTCAAAACCGCGAATAACCGCATCCGTCTGCTGTGCCTGCATTTCCGGCAAAGCGCCGCCCGAATCACAGGCGACGATTTCACCTTCATTTGGCGAACCTTCCGACCCGCGACACAACCCGGTATTTGCCAGATAAATATAATTATCGACCCAGTTCTGATAGGCTGTCGCCACCATACGTGTGGCGCCGTTGTCCCAGCGTAAAGACAGATCGGTATTCAAAGCAGTCTCTTCTTCCAACTCAGGATTCCCGATCTGATACGCCTGAACGCCTCCGTGCTCACCGCCGGCATAGAGTTCGAAAATGCTCGGCGCACGGAAACCGCGGGCAATATTCCCGGCCAGACTCCAACTATCGTCCAATCGGTAGGTCGCACCGAGAGATCCGGACCAGACGGCGAAATCACGTTCATTATTGGACTCGTCAAAAATCCCCGCTTCTTCGGTAAAGTGTTCATTATTACCGTCTACCGGCGCATACACATGATGCCAGTCGTAGCGCGCACCGATCTGTACCAGCCAGCGGTCGTAATCAGCCTCTTCAAACAGATACACCGCCTGCTTGCTGACATCGGCGCTCGGCGTCAAATGCCCGGATAACAGACGTTGCTCTTTTTCACTGAATTCGACACCGATCTCACCCTCAAAATCACCGAATGACGGGTGCTCGGCAGCCATTTTCAAGTCATGGCGTTTTACTTCCAGATTGAGGTAATGGTCTTCGCCTTCATCCTGAGCCATGGTTTCATACGGCAAATCATGCGCCGCTTCACGCTTGTTAAGCGTATAAACCCAGGATGGCTTTAAAATCCAGTCACCGGAAAAAATTTCCGCGCTCAACTGGGTTTCCTGATTGCTCAACTTCTGTCCGGTCGGCAAAGCCTCAAATGCACTATTCGGCCCGTCCGCCTCAATACCCAAATAGTTCTGCTTCGACTGCCAAAGCTGGTGACGTAAAGTGATTTGCCCCCACCCCTGACGCCAGCCTAAACCGATATTCGCTGCCCGGTTTTCGAAATTGGTATAGGGGACCGTACCGACAAACAGTGGACGATCGTCGGCCGGCGAGGCCGGAGTCGGACTGACAGCAGTATCCGCATTCGGAACTTTGAAATCGTCCGCTTTGCGGATACTGGCACCGGCGCTGATGGCAAAATCACGCGAGCCGGCACCGACTTTGGTTCCGACATGCATCTCGTCATTATTACTATTGAGTTCAAAGTCCACTTCACCGTGCTGTTCCTGCTCGAACGGCAGCGGGTCGGACAATACATTGACCACGCCCCCCAAGGCTTCCGAGCCGTAAAGGACACTTTGCGGCCCGCGGATCACCTCAATACGCCCGGCAAGGTAAGGATCGACATTCGGCAAATGACGTGTTCCATACGCTTGATAGTCGGTGCTGCTCCCGTTCGACAAAACTTTTACGCGCTCACCGGTCATGCCGCGAATCACAGGCTTGCCCGACTGTGGGCCGGCCGACAGGTTATTCACCCCCGGCGTCTGCGACAGCATTTCACCTAGAGAGCCGCTTTGCAAAGCACGTTTCGTCTCTTCATCCACTGCATCAATCTGTGACGGCACTTCAAAAGCCTCATGCTCATGAATCGGTGACGCCGATACGGTAATGTTTTCCAGAATGGTGTTGATTGCCTGATCTGCATAGACAGACACAGGCATGCCGCCGGCCACCGCAATGGCCAGCGTTAATCGATTTAATCTCATCTTTCGTTTCCTGAATCAGTTGATTTTGTACGCAATCCTCCCTGAACGATACTGCCTCAGGTGCAGCAGAACGGGGTCTTTACGTGTGAAAAATTACGGATTCAGGCGTGGTGGCGCGCGGACGGAATAGGAGGCATAAGCCCTAATTTGAACGACAAACGAATAGAGCGTCGGAAGATATTCCGGCGTCGAAAAGCCGGGAGCCAAGAAACTGAAAAAGGCACTGTGAACTCGCGGTTCGGAAGCCTGATCGAAGGCATCGCAGTACGCAGAGTGCTCATGGAAAGGATGAACCTCGGCGTGAATAACCGCCGCAGTCTGCGCCAATACAAATAGCAACAAAATCCATTTCCAAAAACGGAATGGATTTAAGAAAAATCGCGATTGCAGCGTTGGCGAAGCGGCTTTAGAGAGTTCCATTCTTTGGATTATAAAGGAATCTTTGTTAAAAGCAGCCCCGTAATCTGCAGAAACCGCCTTTCACTGCCTACAGAAATTTATCCTCTGAGAGGATGTTTATAAAAAAAACTAATTATCCAAGAAAAATTTTAAAAAATCTTTTCACTTCCTGAATATAGATAAAACCATCCTTAGCCTTTACTATGCCCTACGGTAAGCAAAGCTTACTAGTAAGAAATATCACCTTTTATTTTTTTCATTGGGTGGCCAGAATTTTATTTCCGGCGCTTTCTTCACGGCAAGTTTGCGAGCCCTAAATCGGCAAACGATTTAGAAAATATATCAATAACTTATTAACAATAAATAATACAGACGAAGGATAATAAACCATGGCAATGCTATTTACAGGCACTCCATTTGAAACAGAAACTCCTGAAGGAACGTTTTTTAACAATTTTCCCGGTGAAGCAGCCAATCCGCTTGGCGGGTTGGGAATGCTAACCGGCCTTATCACTTCAGGTATCGGTGAGTCACCTTTCTCAGGCTTCGGAGAGATGCCAACACCGTCCATTCCAGGAATGGATGGTGCCGGGCTTCCTGGCCTTGATTCTCTGACCGAAGCTGGACTGCCGACAGCAGCCGAACTGGGAGACAGTATTCTGTCGGGTGTGACCGGCGGCTTCGATCAGGCACTGGCGACTTTCAACGGAGATGTACTGGGAGCGGTTACCGGCGGCATTTCCCAAGGGGCTGCAGCCTTTGCCGGAGGACTTGAGGTACTGAACACCGAGGTTATCGGCGCAATTCCGGGTGCGATTGAAACACTGAGCGAGAATATGGGACCTTTACAGGAAGCTCAAACAGCCCTTCTAGGCCTTCCTGCTCAAGGAACAGGTATGTTTGTGGAAGGCATCAGCAATGCAGCGGGAACCATCTCCTATGCCGCAACGGCCGTTGGAAGCCTTCCGCAAATCGCTAGCTCCGTTATCGGTTCAGTAATCTCCACAGAAGACGGTTCGGCACTGCCGCAAATGGTTAACGCCGCAAACGAAATCGTGACTACGGCAGCAACAACGTCTGGATCCATTGCGACACTGACCCAAACACTGTTCGACGCATCCGGCATGATCGATGTCCAAGGCACGCTAACCGGCATTACCGAGAGTTTTGATCCTGAAACCGTCGCAACCGCATTTCAAGATTCTGCGACAGCCGTAGTCACCAGTCTGGAAGGCCTGGCAAGCATGCCTGAAAGCATGGCAGGCTTCGGTCAGGAACTGATCGCCAGCTTTCAAGAAACCGGCGGCTATTTAAGCGATGAATTCTTTAGCGGAATTATTGATCCAGAAGCACCTGAATCCGGATTGATCGGCAGCTTCATCGCAGAGGCAACCGCGCCGGCACAAGCATTTATCGAAGGGATGAACCCGATGGCGTCCGCACCTGGCGATATGGGCAATCCTCTGGAAGGACTGATGGGCGCATTCGACGGTTTACAGCCACCTCAAGGCTTCAATCCGGCTCAATCTTTCCAGGACTTCTTCGCCGGCTAATATTTAAGCCTTAGAGAAGACGTTCAGAAAGGCGTAATTTCATATTACGCCTTTTTATGCTATCTAGCGTTTAAGTAATACCTTATCGAGATATGGCATTACTTAAACGTTACAACGACGCCATGTCGATTAGACCACTCAACCGGACATTACTATGCCGACAGCCATTTTGAACCAAAATATCGCCGCGGTCTCGGAGCTTTTCGAGAGACATCTGAATAACCTGCAAAACACCGAACTGCTGGAAAATCATTTACGCAACCTGCAAAACACCGAACTGTTAGAACGTCATTTAGACAATCTGCACAGTCTGCTTCCTTCCGAAATGGAGCCACCTTCCGACCTGCCTTCCTTTGACACACTGATCGAACCGTTGAATAAAGCACCGGAAACACTTGTCTCTCTGGCTGAGGCGGTATCTGCTGAAGCTTCGAACATTCTGGGTGATAAAACGGATCCACAAACCGTAACTGAAGCGCTTAACCAGCTGGGCGAAATCAACGGGCAAGCAATGGAAGCAATCCAATCGGGAATCGGTTACTTCACGCAAATACTCAATCCGATGAGCGCCGCTTTAATCGACATTGCCAGAACCGATCTTAAAACGGTACCGGTATTAATTGATGAACAGATTACGCCGCAGGTGACACAGGTATTCGAAGTCTTAAATGAGCTTGCCCCCGAATTCCAGCAGAGCCTTCTTTCATTATTCTCGGCAATCCGTACCAGTACTGCCGACTTTCAGCAGGCCGTTGAAACAGGCTTAATCACTTTGCCGCAATCGATCGCCAAAGAGTCTGTCGCAATGCTCGAAACAGGTCTGCAATCGGTCGATTTCATCGGACAACAAATGCTGCCCGTAGCGAATGCAGCTTTGCAGACTATGCTATATGAATCAACCGAACCGACGGCGGCTTTTATTGACAACCAGCTGAATCTGATTGACGACACCGCAGGTGTACTGGTAACAGATGATGTTTTACAGGCGCTGGAACCCCTTCCGGGGCAGGAATTATCCTCGTTTATTACACAGGATAATGGGTTTAATAATGCCGCTGCCAAACTTTCAAGTCCCGCAGACGCAGGCGAATTTTTACTGCTGGCGAGTCAAGCACACACTCCGGTTTGGGAAGCGCTTATCAATTGAGAAAACCTCTGCGATGGAGCATTTCGTCTCTATGGACGTGCCGAGACTGAAGCTTGCTGCAACAGCTCTTCGAGTTTGTGCAAGTGATGCTCGGCCTGCCAATCAGTACCACCGAAAAGCGCAAAACGGATAATGCCCTCGGCATCGATTAGGTAACTGCTTGGATAAGCAAAGACTTTCCAGTCTTTTACCGCCTTTCCTTCAGGGTCGAGCAGAATAGGGAAATTCAACTGATGTTGACGGTTGAAAGCCTGCACCGTTTCGCGGTCTTCTCCCAGATTGACCGCGAGAATTTCAAAAGGCCGGTTTTTCAGCTGTTGTTTCAAGGCCGCCATCGACGGCATTTCATGCACGCAAGGCGGACACCAGCTGGCCCAGAAATTCAGCAAAACAACCTTGCCTTTAAGCTGCTGCAAATCGACCGTCTCGCCCTGCAGACTTAGCAGCTGTAACGGCAGGTTCTGAGCACCCTGATAAACACTTAACTCCAAGGAACGCGTTGCTTGCGGGAGAGCCTGTGCACTTGCTTTATGAATCTGTCGGGACTCGGCCAGATAAGGAAGCTGCCAATGCATGGCATCGATCAACTGTTCGGCGAGCCGATCCGCTGCCTGCTTCTCGCGCGGCAAGGCATCCGGGCGGAAATAGAAACGGTCTCGCAACTCCGGCATCAACTGAATAAAAACATCGCTGCCCTGAAGACTTAGTGTCTCCTGCAACTCCAGCAGATGCCAACGCCACGGAGAGAGTTCCGCCTGCAATACCGATATGGGTAAATTCGCATTGCTGACCTGCGGCCAGTAATCGGCCGATTTCCCCGGTTCCGGCGTATTGAGATAGAGGTTGGGATTGATCAGCAACAGACCGACCTGGCTGAGCGGCTCGGCACGCTGATAAGCTTCCAAAGCCTTTAATGCTAGGATACCGGCCCGGTTCGGGGCAAGAATCCACAAAGGTTTCTGCTCGTCATGCAAGCGCTCGATCAGAATTCTGATCCAATCCGCCGGTATTTTCTCGAACGCGCTGGGGGTCGGCGAGAGGAACAGCGCTTCATAAGGATCCAGCATAGTCACCGCAAATCCTTTGTCCGCCAGTTGCTCGGCGATTTTTCGTTCCTGACTCAGAACGCCGTATTCCGACGGCAACCACAGGATCTGCGCCTGAGCGTCCTCCGGACGCAATTCGAAAAGCGGGATTTCCGCATCGCCTATCTGCTCAAGACGTCCCTGCCAGTCGGCCGCCTGAGACGCCCCCAGCCAAAACAAACACATGAACAGATAAACGATACGCATCTATTTTTTCGCCTTTTCAAGAACACTCAAGTGTAAGCGCTGGCGCTCGTCAAACAGCTTTTTGGCCGCCATCTCTACCGCAATCAAAGTCCCTGCTGCCGTCGATGTCGCGATCAACAGCATGATCATAATCTGGTATTTGACCGCTTCCATCGGACTGGCTCCGGCAAGGATCTGCCCGGTCATCATGCCCGGCAGAGAAATGACCCCGGCCGCGACCAGCATATTGATCACCGGAATCATCGAAGCGTGCAGACTTTGCTGCTTAATAAACTTCATCGACTCTTTGGCACTGTAACCCAATGCAAGTTGCGCCTCGATCTTATTTTTAAGCTGTTTGGTATTACGGGTCAAGTTATCCAGACCGACGCCGATCGCCGTCATGCTATTACCGAGCAGCATCCCGAGAAGCGGAATGGCGTATTGCGGCTGATACCAGGGATCGGGCTGAATGACCAGAGTCAAGACGGCGACCAGCAATACCAGTGCGGTAACGGAAAGGGACATAAGCCCGATAAGAATGCTGCTGTACTTCTGAAAACGGTACTGCTGCCGCTTGGCAATCTCATAACCGGCCGCCAGCAGCATAATCAATCCCACCAGCGCAACCCAGATCGGATTATCGGCATAAAATACCCAGGTAAGCCAGACCCCCATAAAAGAGAGCTGCGCCACCGCCCGCACATTGGCCCAAAAATATTGACCGACATGGGTAAACCCCTGCAACCATAAGATACCGCCCATCAATGCTACCAGCACGGAAAGCATGGCCAGATCCCAGTAACTGATCAGAATCATCTGCGTTTCCATACTTAAGCCTCCTGCGCCTGCGGTGACGTTTTCTGCAGTTCTTCGATGGAACAGCAATAGGTCGGACAAGCCAACCGGTCTCTTTGCGCCTGATCGTGACTGATCCAGATCGCGGCTCTTTGCCCCTGCTGCAAGTAGTCCTGCAAAAGCGTTTCCACCTGCAAAGTACTGTCCGGATCCAGATTGGCACTGGTCTCATCCAAAAGCAAGACTTTCGGTTCAAATGCCAGCCCTCTCAGCAACGCCAAACGCTGCTTTTCGCCACTTGAAAGCTGATCCGGATGCTGTTGCAGAATCGTGTCATTCAAGCCGACTTGCTGCAGAGTCTGCGCCGACGGCGATTGAATAAAATGCTCACCGACCGTTTCCATCCACCAGGCCGTTTCCGCCGAAAAATACATAACCTGACGTCGCCAAACCGGGGCCGGCATAGAATCGGCCGCCAGCTCCTCAAGCAAAACCTTGCCATCATGCTCGATCAGATCGGCCATCGCTTTCAGCAATTGCGATTTACCGCTGCCGGAAGGCCCGTACAGCAACCATAGCTGCCCGGCGCCAATCCGCCAGTTAACCGGCTGGCGCATTCCCGGCGCCTGTAAGTCAGCGATTTCCAATAAAGCTTGCATCAATTTCCCACTTTATTTAATTCTAGAACACTTTGAAGTTTAGCTAATCAAGGCGCTCGGAGCGCGGTTTATAAAGCACATCCATGTGCTTTACCCCTTTGGGGCTTACGTTCAAAACCGTTCCAGACGTTTTTGCAGTCACTCTAAATAAGCGACGAGCAAAACCAGACCTTAAAATTCTAGAACACTCTGAAGTTTTGCTAATCAAGGCACTTGAAGCGAAGTTTAGCTAGACTAAATGAGCGCCAAGTAACACAGAGTAGCAAAACTTCAGGAAGTTCTAGCGTTTTTCCAGGCGGGCGTAAGCCAATACCAGCCACTTGCTACCGAACTCGGTAAAATTCACATGAATCCGCGCATGCTCACCGCTGCCTTCGTAATTCAGCACGATGCCATCCCCGAATTTGGCGTGGCTGACTCTTTCACCGATCTGAAAACCGGTTTCATTTTGTCTTGCACTCGAAGTAAAACCGGCTGAACCTTCACGCTCCATCGTCGGTTGCACGCGTCCGGAAAGACGCACTTCCTGAATATACTCCGGCGGAATCTCTTTAATAAAGCGTGACATCACCGGGAAAAACTCGGAACCGTGTAAACGGCGGCGCTGGGCAAAGGTCATAATCAGCTGTTTCTCGGCACGGGTAATACCGACGTACGCCAGACGACGCTCTTCTTCGAGACGCGCCGCATCCTCCTGCGACTGCTGTGACGGGAAGAGGCCTTCTTCCATACCGATCATAAACACCAGTGGGAACTCCAATCCCTTGGCCGAGTGCATTGTCATCAGTTGCACGCAAGACTCCCACGCATCTGCCTGCTGTTCACCCGCTTCCAGTGCCGACTGCGCCAAGAACTCTTCCAGAGTACTCTGTTCGGGATTATCAATAATGGTGTTGCCGTCCAACTGGACGGACTCATCCTCGGCGGCCATAACAGCCTCTTCCGTATTGATTCCCGCAGCCGTCTGCTGTTTGGCACGATTGTCGAATTGCGCGGCGGCGCTGATTAATTCATCAAGGTTTTCCAGACGGCCCTGCCCCTGCTCCGATTGATCTTTTTCAAAGTGCGCCTGCAATCCGGACAGAGAAATGGTTTTGACGAACTGCTGCTCAAGATCCTGTTCGCGCAAAGCGTCCTGGAGCTGCTCGATCAGATCAATAAAACCTTGAACCGCCGTCTTTGCTCGCGCTTTTAAACTGTTATCAAGCAGCATTTGAGAAGCCTGCCACAGCGATATCTGCTGATCGCGAGCCACCTGCCGGATCGAATCGGCGGTTTTCTGACCGATACCGCGCGGCGGGTGGTTATAGACACGTTCGAAAGCGGCATCGTCTTCACGATTCACCACCAGACGCAAATACGCCAGTACATCCTTAACTTCGGCTCGGTCATAGAAACGCAAACCACCATAAACACGGTACGGAATCTGCGCCTGCATCAATGCCTGCTCAATCATCCGCGATTGCGCATTGGAACGGTACAAAACCGCGATTTCATCACGCTGTCCACCCTGTTCGACCCAGTTTTCAATCCGCGACGTCACATAGCGTGCCTCGTCAAACTCGTTAAACGCCTCATACAGAAGGATCGGATCCCCCTCTTCGCCGGCACTCCATAACTGTTTGCCCATACGGCTGTCGTTATGCGAAATCAGTGCATTGGCCGCTTTCAGAATCGTGCCGGTCGAACGGTAGTTCTGCTCCAGACGGACCATCAGCGTGCCGGCAAAATCCTGATCGAACTGACGGATATTTTCTACCCGCGCTCCGCGCCAGCCGTAGATCGACTGATCGTCGTCGCCGACCACAAACAGCTTGCCGCTGGCTCCGGCCAGAACCCGCAGCCAGGCATATTGAAGCGTATTGGTGTCTTGGAACTCATCAACCAGAATATGCCGGAAACGCGCCTGATAGTGGCCAAGGATATGCGGCTTCTTCAACCACAGTTCATGCGCACGCAACAGCAATTCGGCAAAATCCACCAGACCGCCGCGCTGGCAGAGTTCTTCATACTCCTTATAAATTTCAACCAGTTTGGCGACATAAGGGTTATGACCGATTTCGATATGATGCGGGCGGCGCCCCTCTTCTTTTTCACCATTAATAAAAGCCTGCACCTGTTTGACCGGCCATTGCGTCTCGTCCAGATCCATTGCTTTCAAAAGCCGCTTCAAAACACGCTTCTGGTCGTCGGCATCGAGTATCTGGAAATTATTCGGCAGATTCGCGTCCTGATAATGCTGCCGCAAAATTCTATACGCAATGCCGTGAAAGGTTCCCATTGTCAGACCACCGGCCTGCTGTCCGATCAGGTTTTCGACACGCCCGCGCATTTCGTTGGCGGCTTTATTGGTAAAGGTCACTGCCAGAATATTGTACGGAGAGTAGCCCATAACTTTGGTCAGCCAGGCGATGCGATGCACCAACACCCGTGTTTTTCCACTGCCCGCTCCGGCCAGAATTAAACCGTGACTTTCATCCAGCGTCACCGCTTGACGCTGGGCATCGTTTAAATCATCTAAAATAAAGGAGATATCCATTAATCTTTATCGTCCGCTTGGAAGCTTTTTTACCCGTTTATCGGGTTGTTTGAATAATTCGTATATCCTACGCCAATTTGATCCATTTTTCCGCCTTACTCTGTGCAAATACACCTTAATAAGGAAGCGTAGAAAATGCCCGCAAACAGCAAAAAAATTCCAACGATATCTCTTGCTATTTAATTTTAAATAATGTAATAATTAACAAATTCAAAAAACTTCATTGATTCAGAGACTCTAAAAAACGCTCGTCTTTGAGTCTTTTTAAGTCATTTCAGACAAAAAAGCTCCGCAACTCTTTCCCCTATTTTGCTTTCAAAACCAAAAATTTTGGGCGAGGTGTATTTGCGCAAGGAGCTAAATAAAAGTATGCAAGAGAGAAGGAGAAAACATGATTTCTACAAGCGACGCGAACTTTGAAGCGGAAGTGCTACAGTCAGACGTACCGGTACTGGTCGACTTTTGGGCAGAATGGTGTGGCCCGTGCAAAATGATCGCGCCAATTTTGGATGAAATTTCCACTGAGTTTGAAGGTCGAGTAAAAGTTGCCAAACTGAATATCGATGAAAACCCGACAACTCCTCCTAAATACGGTGTACGCGGTATCCCGACCTTAATGTTGTTCAAGAACGGTGAAGTGGACGCAACTCAGGTCGGCGCACTATCAAAATCTCAACTGGTTAAATTCCTAGACGATAACCTATAAGAATTTTCTTGCACTTCCGGGCACCGCTCGGGAGTGAACCCTTCACAGACACATCCTATACGACTGCGACTGCAGCTTCCCAGCTACACGCTCACAATTAAACAATCGAAATTGAAGTATGCATTTATTAGATTTAAAAAAACGTTCAGCAGCAGAACTTATTGACCTAGCAAGCTCAATGGGACTGGAGAATCTTGCCCGTTTACGTAAACAGGACATGATTTTCGCCATTTTGAAAGCACATTCCAAAAATGGTGAAGACATCTATGGTGAAGGGGTATTGGAAATTCTGCCGGATGGCTTTGGTTTCTTAAGAACCGAAGACAGTTCTTATCTTGCCGGTCCGGACGACCTTTATGTTTCGCCTAGCCAGATCCGCCGTTTCGGCCTGCGCAAAGGGGATACCATTCAAGGTAAAATTCGCCCGCCGAAAGAAGGTGAGCGCTATTTCGCCCTGTTAAAGGTTGAGAAGATCAACTTTGAAGATCCAGAAGTCGCACGCAAGAAGATTGCTTTCGAAAACCTGACGCCTCTGCACGCCAACGAGCGCCTGCGTATGGAATTGGGTAACGGTTCGACCGAAGACATCACTTCGCGTATTATCGACATCGCAGCGCCTTTCGGTAAAGGTCAGCGTGGTCTGATCGTCGCGCCGCCGAAATCCGGTAAAACCGTGATTCTGCAGCAGATGGCCCAGTCTATCGCGGAAAACTATCCTGACTGTTACCTGATCGTACTGCTGATCGACGAACGTCCGGAAGAAGTTACCGAGATGCAGCGTACCGTCAAAGGTGAAGTTATCTCCTCGACCTTCGATGAACCGGCTGCTCGCCATGTTCAGGTTGCGGAAATGGTTATCGAAAAAGCCAAACGTCTGGTTGAACACAAAACCGACGTAGTCATCCTTCTGGATTCGATCACCCGTCTGGCACGTGCTTATAACACCGTGGTTCCGGCTTCCGGAAAAATCCTGACCGGTGGTGTCGATGCCAACGCTCTGCATCGTCCGAAACGCTTTTTCGGTGCGGCACGTAATATCGAAGAAGGCGGCTCTCTGACAATTATCGCCACGGCACTGGTCGATACCGGTTCCAAAATGGATGAGGTTATCTTTGAGGAATTCAAAGGTACCGGTAACATGGAACTGCACCTGTCGCGCAATATCGCCGAAAAACGTACCTTCCCTGCGATCAACATCACCAAATCCGGTACCCGTAAGGAAGAACTGCTTATGGATCAGGACGAGTACCAGAACATCTGGGTACTGCGTCGATTCATGGGCGGCATGAACGAAGTCGAAGCGATCGAAACGCTGATTGATCAGATGAAAGTCAGCAAAACCAACGGCGACCTGTTCGAGGCGATGAAGCGATAATTGTCGAAAAACCGCCTCATGGCATCTAAGCCGTTGATTCTTTTTACTTAAACTAAAAAAGAAACTTGCATTTACGGATTGAATCCATATAATGCATTTTTCTTTCGAAATTAACTATTAATGGACCGTCATCATGAAAGCAGACATTCATCCAGAATATAAGGACGTAGTTTTCCAGGACATCTCTACTGGTGAGACTTTCGTTACTCGTTCGACTATTGAAAAAACTTCTGGCGAAACCATTACTCTAGACGGTAACGAATATCCGCTAGTTCGTATTGAAGTTTCTAGCGCTTCTCACCCTTTCTACACTGGTAAGCAGACTCTTGTTGATACCGAAGGTCGTGTTGAGAAGTTCAAACAGAAGTTTGGTCGTCGTCGCGCTTAATCGCCGAAACGATTCGACTTTTGTCAAAAGCGCGGTTTATACCGCGTTTTTTTATGCCTGCAATTTCGCAAACCGGCATGCAAAAGTGGCAAAAGGCCCAAAAACTGCTTAAAGTAACAGCACTATTGAAATGAATTCACCAGGTTGAAAATGCACACGAAACCAAGGTTTACCAATCGTCTTCTGCTGACGTCATTACTGCTCTTCACTTTTCTGCTGACCAATCAAGCCAGCGCACAGGAAAACTGCCGAAATTTTGAGCCGGATGTCTGGGTGGAAGCGCAATATGCCATCAACGGCTCGACCATTATCGTCCAGAATCAACGCGTACACCTGATCGGCCTGTATGCCCCGCAAAAAGCGCGCACCTATAAATTTCACACCCCCGGTGAACCGCTCGCCAAGGCGGCTCAGGAACATTTGAACACCCTGCTGGCCAACCATGATCTGCAGATCGGAGTGGTCTACGATAAAAATCAGGTCGACAAGAATCGTATTCAGCAGGCTCACGTCT
This sequence comes from Thiomicrorhabdus sp. 6S3-12, assembly GCF_017571475.1. Lineage (GTDB taxonomy): Bacteria > Pseudomonadota > Gammaproteobacteria > Thiomicrospirales > Thiomicrospiraceae > Thiomicrorhabdus. Next base: position 484,102 of record NZ_JAGETW010000001.1, read on the forward strand.
TTTTCAAAAACGGCAACAGCCTGAATCAAGCGATGCTCCGTTCCGGGTATGCCATCAACCGTACGCAAAACGACAACACCCGTTACGCCGACTGCTATTATGCAGCGGAGCAGCAAGCCCGCCAGGAAGGTTATCAACTCTGGGATCAGCTTAAGAAAAATCCGGACAGTCACTTTCCTCTGGTCAAAAGCAGCGAGATCACCGATCAGGACCAGGGCTTTCGCATCGTTCAGGGCAAAATTCTTGAAGTCAGCCAGTCATCGACAAATTACATCCTGAATATGGATACCACCGGCATTCGTATTCCGAAAAAAGCCTGGGACAAATTCGACTACGCCAAGCTGCAGGCGCTCAAAGGGCAAACCGTTGAAGTGCGCGGCTATGCTTACCTCTATAAAGGCCATATGTATATGGTGATTGACCACCCCTATGCCTTTGATGTCTTCAGCCCTCTTAAGCAATCTTGAGCGCAAACGCCAGCGATCGCAAACCTCCACACTATCTAAAGTTTTATAACAGCGCGCTTTCGGCTAGAATAGTCTGATTTTCAAACAGATACAGAGAAAGGGCCTAGCAATGGCAGAACTACAAAACGACCGCTTCTTACGTGCTTTATTAAGAGAACCTGTTGACCGCACACCGGTATGGATGATGCGTCAGGCAGGTCGTTACCTGCCAGAATACCGCGCAACGCGTGCCCAGGCAGGTTCGTTCATGGATCTGTGCCGCAATGCCGAACTCGCCTGCGAAGTGACGCTTCAGCCGCTGGAACGCTTCCCGCTGGATGCCGCGATTCTTTTCTCGGATATTCTGACCATTCCGGATGCCATGGGCCTCGGGCTGCGTTTTGAAACTGGCGAAGGTCCGGTTTTCGACAAGCCGGTTCGTTCGATGGCGGATGCCAAGAAATTGTATGTTCCGGACATGGGATCGGATCTGGGCTATGTCATGAATGCCGTCAGCACCATCCGCAAAAACCTCAACGGCCGCGTGCCACTTATCGGTTTCTCCGGTAGCCCTTGGACGCTGGCGACCTATATGGTTGAAGGCGGATCAAGCAAAACCTTCTCGAAAATCAAAGCGATGATGTATGACGAGCCGGCGACACTGCACCACATTCTGGACGTTCTTGCCGAATCGGTTATCCAATACCTGAACGCACAGATTGAAGCCGGCGCCCAGGCAGTACAGATTTTTGATACTTGGGGCGGCGTACTGACCCCACGTGATTACAAAGAGTTCTCACTGCAATATATGCACAAGATTGTTGACGGCCTGAAACGTGAAAACGAAGGTCGCAAAGTGCCGGTAATCCTGTTCACCAAAGGCGGCGGACAATGGCTGGAAGATATGGCTGCGACCGGCTGCGATGCACTGGGGCTGGATTGGACCACCGATATCGACGTTGCACGTGAGCGCGTTGGCGACAAAGTTGCCATCCAGGGGAATATGGATCCGTCCATGCTGTATGCTTCACCGGAACGCATCCGCGCGGAAGTCGGCTTTATTCTAGAGAAGTACGGTAAAGGCTCCGGTCATGTCTTTAACCTCGGGCATGGTATTCACCCTGAAGTCAAACCGGAACATGCCGAAGCCTTTATTAAAGCGGTGGTGGAGCTATCCCCTCAATATCACAAATAAGTTAGACAGAGATTGCCGTCCTCGTGACGCTTTCAGTTTGCCTAAAATAAAAAAACGCCCGAAGGATTCATCCAACGGGCGTTTTGCATTTTGCCGTAGTGATTCAGTCTTATAAGGCCTTGAATTCCTCTGGCATATCAACATCTTCATCGTTGAAGAGAAACTTCTGCATCTCTTCCATCAGGAAGCTGCGCGCTTTCGGATCCAGACTCGACAGACGGTATTCGTTAATCAGAATCGTCTGCTGTGCTAACCATTGCTTCCAGGCTTCTTTGGAAACACTATCAAAAACTTTCTGTCCCAATTCGCCCGGAAACGGCGGAAAGTCCAGACCATCCAATTCTTCACCCAATTTGACACAATGTACTTTGCGAGACATCATTCTCTCCTAATTTAAAGCTTAATAATTCTGCAATTGCGCAACCAATTTCTGCACCGGAGCCGGCAGGCCGATCTTCTCCTGAGCCAGCTCTTCGAGCCTGACCCAGCGACCGGCCCCTCCTGCCGGATAATCGCCCTCCGTTTCACCGACCGCCAGTTTTTGCTGAGCGAAAACCGGCGTAATATCCAGGTGATAATGCGAAAAGGTATGCCTGAATGGTTCCCATTTTAACAAACTTGTCTGCGAACCGAGCCGGCTTTGCGCTTTGTCTTCACACGCCTGCCAGCTTTGCATTTCCGGAAAAGACCACAGGCCGCCCCAGATCCCCTTTTGCGGGCGCTCTTCCAACCATAAACTACCGTCGGATTTTTGCAGCATCACCAGATACGCCTGCTTGACCGGCTTCTCTTTTTTCGGCTTTTTCCCCGGATAGTCGGTGACATTACCGGCCTGCAAGGCGCGACAGCCTTCGGCGACCGGACAGATTTCACACTGCGGTTTGGAACGGGTACAGAGGGTTGCACCGAGATCCATAATCGCCTGAGTATAATCGGCAAAACGCTCTGCCGGCGTATGCTCATCGGCTTTGTGCCACAACCAGTTTTCGGTCTGCTTCTCGCCCGGCCATGTTTCCAGTGCATAGAAGCGTCCCAGAACCCGTTTGACATTGCCGTCAAGAATCGGATGTCGCTCCCCGAGTGCAATCGATAAAATTGCACCTGCGGTGGAACGACCGATACCCGGTAACGCCATGACCTCTTCCAGAGTAACAGGAAAGGCTCCGTCATACTGTTCCACGATCAATTGCGCCGCCTTATGCAGGTTGCGGCCGCGCGCGTAATAGCCCAAACCGGCCCAGTGCGCCAGTACAGTTTCCTGCTCGGCGGAGGCAAGCGCCTGTACCGTCGGAAAACGCTGCATGAACTTTTCATAGTACGGAATCACCGTTGCTACCTGAGTCTGTTGCAACATGATTTCCGATACCCAGACACGATAAGGGTTGATCGCTTTCTGCCACGGCAGGTCGTGACGGCCATAGACGTCAAACCATTCCAGTAAACGTCGGCTAAACGCCTGCGACTCAAATGCGTCAGTCAAATGTTTTCTCCCGTTTTCGGCTATACTATGCGGCAATTAAAACAGCGCTATTGTAAAGCACCTTTCTTTTAGGAATCAGAAAGATGAGCAAAGAGACTGAAAACCAAAATACCGAAACAGACCAGCAACAGACGACAGAAAATGCCAAACCGGAAAAATACTCCACTCGCATCCGCAGTTTTGCCCTGCGCCAGGGCCGTCTGACCGCCTCCCAGGAAAAAGCTCTGAATGAACACTGGCCGGAGTTCGGCCTGGAAGTGAAAAACGGCATGCTGGATTTTACCGAAGTATTCGGTCGCCAGGCACCGACCATTGTCGAAATCGGTTTCGGCATGGGCAAGAGTCTGGCGGAAATGGCTGAGGCCAATCCGCACAACAACTACATCGGTATCGAGGTGCACAAACCGGGTGTCGGCGCTTTGCTGAAACTGATCGAAGAGAAACAGCTGAGCAATGTCCGCATCTTCAATCATGATGCAATCGAAGTGCTGGAGCAGTGCATTCCAAAGGACTCGTTGGACGGCGTTTACCTGTTCTTCCCGGATCCTTGGCACAAGAAGCGCCATCACAAGCGCCGCATCGTCCAGCCGGCATTTGCCGCCACCATTGCCGAACACCTGAAAATCGGCGGCCAGTTCCATATGGCGACCGACTGGGAAAACTATTCGGAACATATGATGGAAGTCATGTCGGAAGCGCCCGCTTATCGCAATGTCAGCGGCGATGGCCAATTTACTCCGCGTCCGGACTACCGCCCCCTGACCAAATTCGAACAGCGCGGTCACCGTCTCGGCCACGGCGTCTGGGACCTCATCTTCGAACGCATCTAATCGTGCCTAATAAAAAGCCAGCTTGTATGCTGGCTTTTTAGTCTTTACGATCTCCGTCTTCTTGGCGAGAGATGGGTATAAGAGAGCAAGGAAATTGCGCACACAGCCATAAACGTCAATGCATTGGCCGGTATGTGCAGATTAAAATCGGTTAATGAATGTATCAGTATCCCCAGAATCGCCATAGAACTGCCAAAACCGATACCGCTACGGTAATAGGAGCGGCGGTTTCGTAAACTCTTTATCCCATACCAGAACGATAATAAAACAAAGGTCATCAGCGGCAAGGCGCCGAATAAACCATACTCAATCAAAAACTCCAGATAATCATTATGGGCATGGTCAACACGCCCACCGAAGTTTGGGCCCGCCAGCGGGGTAAACGCCGTCTCGTAACTTCCTGCGCCAATCCCCACAAGCGGTGATTCTTTGAGAAGCGCGACACTTTTCTGAAAAATCGGGCTGCGCAGATCATTAATATCCACCAGCATTTTCCCTTCCTGCTCAGTGAGGGAAATTTCCGTATGCAACAGGCGCTCTTTCAGTCGCTCAAGTCCGAAATACTGACTGATAATAATCAGATCGATCACCACAAAACTGATCAGTAATAAACTGTTTCTTAACCGGTGCTCACGCAGAGTAAAAATAAACAGAGAACCTATGATCACCAACCCGACAAAAAACGCCGTATTCCCCATTCTTGAATGCGACATGACAAGCCCGATTACCATAATGACCAGTGCCAGACGAATTTTCATTTTTGAACTCACCAGAAGCGCCATAAAATTGCGCCAATTCCAGGCTCGTCCATCGCGAAAAGCCAGCATCAGACCGATCCCCAACGAAATCGTCATCACCAAATAGCCCGCCAGATGGTTGCGATTTACAAAGCTTCCCGATGCATCATGCAAGTAATAGGCTTTGGAATAAAACAGACTGTCCATTGCCCCCAGTACCATACTGGTTCCGTAAAAAGCCTGGAATACCCCGCTGATGACAATCACTGCGATCAGCTTTGTTAGAGCATTTCGTTGATAAAAGTGCGCTAATAAAAGGATAAAAAACAAGCTATAGCTGATCCCAAGCAGCAAATACTCGAAATGCTGAGCAGGATCATACGACCATCCCAGCGCCCACTGTAAAGCGACCCATAATTGAGTCAGGGCAAGCAAAGTTCCCAACACCTTAGCCGGAGAACGCAGTGAGAGAGGAGAAGAGGTTCGCAGTCGATCAAGCGACCAGATCAATGCCACGCCACACACCCAAAAGATCAGAAAAGCCGCAGCCCAACCGGAGTTACTGCCCTGCGGTAAAGGAGCCCATAACAGTAACCCCAATAAAAGCCACTGATTCAACCGAAAAAGCCGGCTTTCGTTTTGAAGAACATCCGAATTCAATCTAATCCCTTTGTAAAATCTCTATTGACAACTTTTGAGTCTAGGCAAGCACACTAAATAAATGGCTAGAATTCCTGTACAACACGCAGAGAATATCGTTTTGCATATGAAACAACTCTTTCGGTTTCAATTTTGCAGACAAAAGTTACTTCTCATTTCTACTGGGAAAGCATAAGGATGCAGAATCAAAAAGCCTTAATTACAGATTTTCTCAACCACCGGATGCTCAATTCGAACCCACTGACTGTAGCGGCAGAAGTCAGGCCTTGCATCACTTTCTTTAACCAGTTCGACTATAAGATTCATCGCATGAAAATGTGTTTGCAACAGCCATTTAAGATCGGTTAGAAGCCAGGCTCTCTGCCTTAGTGAAAGGTTTTTCCAGTAAGGAATCATTAATTTCAGCTTCTGTAAACGAAGACGGGTGTTCTGCCCCTGCAAGCGGTTCAGGTTTTCAAAGGCTTGAATAAACTGAATATCATACTCTTGGAGTTGCAACTTGGTTTCCATGAAGCTAAGCCAAGCATAAGGTCGTTTTGGCTCCTGCCGTAACTGTTTTTGATAAGCGTTTTGCGCCTGCTCCAAAAACACCGATATCTGTACCGGGTTCTGTCCACCGACTTGCAACACATAGGATTTCCACTGATACAACTTACCTAGCATGCCGTATACTTTTGGATTATCGACCGGTAGCCAGAGCGTGGCTGATTTTAACAGCTGTTCTGTAGAGTTCAGTGTCCGGGCGGAGGGTAAAGAATCCACGCTCCAACTCTGAATTTGCTTGTCCGCAGAACTCAACATTGCCGAGGCAATCAAATAGTGAAAAACCACTAGCATCAATCCGCACAGAATCATAAACAGCAACCCGTTTCGTAACAGGCCGCTCGTCACCCTAAATCTTCGCACTCTATATTTCCATCCAGAATGCCTAAAGACCGGAAAATTTTTCGCGGCTAATCTTTTTGGGATTGCTGTAAAGCAATTTTTCGACGCCTTCATTTCCGACCAGCGTCTTTGCGTACTTAATCGCCTCGCTGAAAACCGGGGGCCGGTAGCGGATATTATGTGCATCACTGGCCATCACAGTGATTTTATCTTCCATTAGAAAACGAGCCGCAGTCTCCTTGACCTTGGTACCGAACTGACCGGTAATCGCCGTCGCAGTCAGCTGAGTTAAACAGCCTAAATTAAGAAACGTATCCAAAAGAGCAGGGCGCTCAATAAAACCTCGGTTTCTTTCTGGATGGGCTATCATCGGCACATAATTCTGATCCAACAGCCACTCAATCATGGCAATAGCACCATGCGGAACCCGATCCGATGGAAACTCAATCAGCAACACCTCCTGGTTCTCCCAGTGACCAAGCACCGGTAGCTGTTTCTGTTTAACCAAAGGAATAATTTCTGCAGCGAGACGGATTTCAGCGGCAGCCGCAACCTTTAAAGGAATCGTTTTTTCTTCAAGTCCTTTACGAAACTTCTGCAGGGCATCTGAAATAGAAGCCTGATCATTATTAAACCGTCCGATATGAATGTGTGGCGTACACACCATATGAGTGATACCACAATTGACAGCCTGTTCCGCCATCTTCAGAGCATTCTTCAGATCAATGGCTCCGTCATCGATTCCCGGTAACAAATGGCTATGCAGATCGTACATTCTTCTGCCCGTCACGCGTTACTGCTGTAACCGTAATAATCATAATAGCCACCGTAGTAGTCACCCTGTTTTTGCGACTTCTTAATATCAACTTGGTTCAAAACCACTCCCTTAAGCGGAGCATTATTCTGCAGTAGTTGTCCGACACCTTTCGTGACGATATCCACAGGGGTTACTCCTCCTTTAATCACATAAATCATCTTGTCGGCATAACTTCCCAACACCAGAGCGTCACTGACGGCCTGAACAGGCGGGCTATCGATGATAATGCGCTGATAGGTTTCACTTAACTGATCAAGAGTGGTTTTAAAGCGATCATTCATCAGCAACTCAAGAGGATTCGGCGGCACATTCCCAGCCGGCATCACATCCAGACCGTCAATCGGATAAATGGTCTCTTCGAGTTCAGAAGTGCCCGCCAACAGGTTTGCCAGCCCCGCTGCCCCGACTTCCAACCCCAAATGTTTGCCGATATTCGGACGACGCATATCCGCCTCAATCAGCAGTGTTTTTTCCATGTGACTGATCGCAAATGCCAGATTTGCCGCCGTAGTGGTTTTCCCTTCTCCCGGAATCGAAGAAGTCACAACAATCTTTTTATAATCGTGTTTCAGGGAAGAGAGCATGACTCCGGTGCGTAAAGTATTAACCGACTCGGAGTAAATGCGATTCTGTTCTTTATTGTAAAGCTGAACCAGCGGATTGTGCTTACGCCCGGTTTTGACCAGTGGTAAAACGCCCAGAACCGGAAGATTCAGTTTGGCTTCCACTTCTTTTGTCGTTTTGAAAGCGTTATTTAACATCTTTAATAGCAGAACCAAACCGCTAACCAACATCAAAGCAAGCAAAGCTGCAGTCACCACAATAAGCTTTTTCTTCGGTTTAACCGGAGCGGACGGCGTCAGGGCTTTATCAATAATATGCGCCCGCACATCCAGCTGCATATCCGACGTTGCAGAAGTCTCCTTCAATCGGGTCAAAAAAGTGTTATACAAAGCTTGATTGGACTCCACTTCGCGCTTCAATTCGTTTAATCGGTATTCATTGGCCGCTACTTTTTTAATTTGCGCCTTATTGGCCCAAACGGCTCTAGCCAATGCCTTCTCATTGGCTCGGGCTACTTGGTAATTCTTCTCAATTCCGGCGACAATCTGTTCAACCTTTAGTTTCAGCGCCGATTGTGCTGATTCGAGTTCTTTTTGTGCAGCCTTCATTGCCGGGTGTCTGCTACCATATCGCTCCGATAACTCGGACACCTTGGATTTGGCCTTAACCTCTTCTGCAATAAAGTTCTGAATCAGCGGATGGCTCAGCACCGCGGGAATTGATGCCAGCGCTTCCCAACCCTGAGATTTGGTATCGCGCACCTGAATATACTGGCTTTCTGCTTCGGCACGAGCAGCTTTGGCCGCCACCAATTTTGAATTCATTCCGGACAATTCATTGGCGGAAACGGTTACGATTCCGTCCAGATCAATCAACCCCTTCTCTTTTTTAAAGGCTTGAAGCGCACCTTCGGATTTTGACAGTTTTTCTTTCAATTCCACCAAGCGTTCATTCATCCAGCGGGTTGCTTCGGTAGCCGCATTCATCGCCGCATCCATTTGGCTATTGATATAACTTTCCGCAACCTTATTTGCAGCCAGTGCCGCGGTATGTGGATCACTCATCTCGACACTGATATCGACCATCTGGCTTTTTTTAACCGGTGCGACCGAAGTGCGATTCATAAACGCGGTCACGACTCTTTCAAAAATTTCCGAATCGGTCATCGGCTTTGGCGGTGCAACGAAACTCAATAAAAACTGATCTTTCCAAGCAATCAGACCGCCCCACATAGTAACGGCTTCCTGCTCTGCCGCCTCTCCCTCTATAAATACAATGTCATCAGGAGCAAAATTCTCCTCAGAGGCAATCGGTAAATTTCCGTCAAAACTCTCCAGTGCAGCATCCGAAACCAGCCAGTTCAATACAAAACTGTGCCAATTAAACAGAGACTTCGGTCGCTGCGTCGGATCAAACTCTCTGTGTTTAACCAGGTTCAGTTCACGTACGACCCGCTCGGCAACGCCTCTGGATTTAATTAATTCGAACTGTGTATTGAGATACTCGCTACTTTGATCAATTCCATATAACTCTTCAATCGATACGACCTGAGATTTTTTCTGCTCGATCTGCACTGTCACCGTCGCCTGATAGACCGGTTCCATTTGCGAAACAATCAATATCGACAAAACAGTAATTAACAGGGTAAAAGAGACAATCGTCCAGCGTCGCCCCCAGAGAGTTCGCCAAAGCCCCTGTAAATCAATGGCATCCGCTGGATAGCCATTAAAACTTTGCGGCAATTCGTTAAGATTTGTTTGCTGTAGAACGGATGAGGTTTGATTCATATTATGTATTCGTTATTTGAGTCTTTGCCAAAGTGCAAGGCAAGATTAAAAGAAGCCTTCACCGACAGTAATGGAATCGCCCGGTTGAATCGGATCGTTCATTCGAATCCAGTATGCGGTTTTAGTCTCATCGCTGTCATGAATCACACTGATTTTGCTCTCTGAGGCGCGTTCCGTCAGACCACCGGCCAGAGCCGCTGCCTGTGCGACCGTCAATCCCGGTTGAAACGGATAACTTCCGGGCTTCTCGACTGCGCCGGTAACAAAGATTTTCTTGTATTCCAGAACCATAATATTGTCGCCAGGACTGACAACAGTATCCATGGAGGCTTGAATTTCCGTCTGACTGAGATCCGTCTCACTGATAACAGTAATCCGGTCTTCGGAAGCAAACTCGTTCAGTCCTCCCGCCAGAGTCGTTGCACGGCGCACAGTCATGCCCGGCTGATATGGGTAACCGCCTGGCCCATTGACGGCTCCGCTCACATAAATCTGCCGATACTCCTTAATACTTACGGTGATTTTCGGATCTTTCAGAAACCCGTCTTTTAACATTCGAATCAACTCCTGCTGGAGCTGCCTAGCGGTCAGTCCCGCCGCATCGACATCCCCTATAAACGGATAGGCGAACTGGCCTTTTTCATTTAACTTTAAAGCGTCAAAACTTAAATCTTTTTCCCCAAAAACACTGATGGAAATTACATCTCCGGATCCCAGATTATAATCCGCACTAATGCTCTCACTGGCTTGAGATAAAATCGAAACGCTCAGGCCAATTAAAATCATCAGGAATTTAATAAACTGATTCATGCTTTCCCCATAGCTAAAAAAGTTCGAAGCTACACTTTGCAAGGCAACCTCTTCCCCTTCATCAAGATCAAAAAACAATTAAAATGAAGCGCTAAGACCTGCAAATACCTGTTCTCGATCGTAGTCATAATCAATATCCGATGAATTCTGATCGCTAAAGATATAGCCGATGCCGATATCCATCCAGCGACGAACCTGATAATCCAGACGGATGCTGAAATTACGTGCATCGTCATTACGACCATTAGAATATTCTTTGCTGCTGTATGCAGCCATTACATTAGATTGGATCCGGTTCCCCCAGTCATGCCGCCAATCCAGAGAGTTTTCTCTGACATCGACCGAGCTAGCGCCATAATTACCTTCATCAATGCGTTGTGATGAACTCAAAGTAAAGGTCGAGTAGGTTCGCGGCTGCCAAGTAATCTGCGCTGCCCAATTCACCAGTTCGCTTCCATCCATTGCGGAATCATCAAACTCTTTACGCTCATAACCAATCTTCACTTCACCGCTTGTCTTAGCGGTCGCCTCCCAGCGAACACCAATACGGCCTGTATAGTTTGCACCGTCTTTATAACCGGCAGAAATATAATGGTGCTGTACTATTTGCGCTTCAGCTAACAGCCGCGTTGTACCAGCTCCGCGCACAGAAAACAGTAAATTCGCTGCACCGGAATCTCTTTCCAAAGCCGCATTAATCTGGTCTTGAGCACGAATATTGTCCATACTCAGACCGAATTCCAAATTCCCCGTAGCACTTGGCGCACCGTAAACATAAACGGCACCGAGGTTAAAGTTTTTCATCTTATCTGTCTCACCAACCTGAGTCGCATTCGCAATATTTTCAGTTTTATTCAAGCCGGTACTGACTTTCAGATTGTTCCGCACATCAAAGGCATAGGTGGAATTTGCGCTAAACGAGTAGTCCGTTAAAGGGTCAACCGAATCTTCTTCGTAAATACGACGACTGTAGGAATAAAGTGCACTGAAAGTCGATTTTGCCGAATCCATATTCAAGGCGAGCTGCGGATTAATCGTTGTGACTTTTGATGACAGTGCATTTTGCGTTGCGCGTATATTATCGTCGTATAGATAGGACAGATTTAATGTCGGTGTAAAAGAGACACCGCTGGATCCGAATGACGCCGGCTCCAAAGCGTAAGAATGGCTGCTGGCAAACGCGCAAACAGCCAAAGCCAAAGGTTTTTTTAAGAACATAGAGAGCACCCGATATACAAAAAAGCCACCACCTTCACCCGAGAGTGACTTTTTAATCTATTTAATTTTTTCTTAATTTCTTAACAGAACAGTTAAGTTAGTTAGGACTGACGGCTCCACCGCCTCCTCCAATACTAGGAGGATTCACAACGGCAACAACACTATTTGCCGGACCGGGGTTTTGAGAAGGAGCATCCTGTGCAGGCGTCTCCTGAGCCTGTTCCGCCGGATTGACCTCTGCCAGAACTTCTTGCGCCTGCTCAGGACCGGCTGCAGTAGGATCGGCTTCAATTGCAGCCGTCGCGACGGCGATTTCCATTTGCGGAGCCGCCTGAACAATCGCTAGAGAAATCTGTTGAATCAGATCAGGCTTGGCCTTTGCGATCGCTTGGACAATTGCCTGAACCTGCGCTTCAGCACGATCCTGTCCCTGCTGTTGCGCAATCGATTGTGCAATGGCCGCCATCACATCCGCAAGTTGCTCGTCTGACGCACCTTTAACCTGATTCGCCTGTTCGGATGTCAATTCGACACCGGCATTCTGTAAAGCAGAAAGAGCTGCTTCATCCGCCATAACCGGATTGGAAAGCAACATTAAACCTAATGCCGCACTTAAAATTGTTCTTCTCATCCTTCACCTCTGCCATTCAGACTTTCAATAGGGTTCAACAATATAAGTAGATATGAATACGAATTATATACGTAAATTTATTTTACTCAACAAGAGAGTAAAAAATTTCACATTTTTTTAACCTATTGAAAACACATCATTTTTGACATGCAGAGATTTCTGTTCATTTTCATCAGGACTCAGGAACTGTTAAGGCTTCGGGCTGATATGGTTCGATCAAGATCTCCTCGCCTATCCAGCTCCAGCGGAATTCGCCGTTCACCTTCTGCCATTTCGGATCGTCTTTCTGAGCCAGAGGCAGGGCCAGATGTTTGGACCACAACGGCAAATCAATCTCTTTGGCTTTCAATTCGCCTGTAATATCCAGGGCCGCTCCGAAGCGTCCGCTGAAATTGGTCTGCAGTTTACCGTTCAGCCCTTCGAGATTAAGCTGCTCCATCTGCACCCGCTTCTGAGCCAGATCGACTTTCATCGCTGAACCGGATGTCGTCAAATGCGCTTGCGGTACTGCAAACTCTTCCGGCAATGAAACCGTGACAACGCCCTGCCAGTCGGAAAACAGATAATTCTGCAACTTCTGATCCATCTCGAAATTCGACGTTATGCGAAAATTCACCGTTCGCGGCGACAAACTGTGGTGATACTGAAAATCGCTGCGAACTTCAAACGGCTTGTTTGCCTGAAGATTGAGTGCAAACAGATTTACTTTCTCCAGGTTCATTCGATAGTTTTCCTGCTGCTCACTCAGGTTAATACAGCCGTCACTGATCACCAGACTCTGCAGACTCCATGCATCCGTGTCGCTCTGTGCCGAAGCATTCGGTGTAAAGAACGCATTCAGCGGCAATGGTTGCACGCCGTTATCAGAAACTTGGCGCTGAGCAGGTAACAGCGGAAGCAGATTCGACAGAGCCGGAAGATCCGACCAGTTATCCTGTCCGTCAGCGTTACGTAGCAGATTCAGCGTTGGTCCGACCAGCTCGACACTCAGAATTTCCAGTTTCTTATGCAGCAGCAGAGACCACATCGACAACTCGACTTCGACACTTTTCATGCTGAACTGAGGAGTTTCGGGATCAAAGCCCTGCGGCTGCGCCAGAGAGGCCTTACCGACCGAAAAAACAAACGGCATTACAGAAACGTCAATACTTCCCTCGATCTTGAAATTCCGACCTGTGTAGTCGGAGACCTCTTTTTCGATTTGCGGTTTATAGCCGTTGAAATCGATAAAGTTGATCGCCCCCAAAAACGCCAGAAAGATTAACATCGGAATAATCGCCAGTATCAGTACCAGACGTTTAAACCATTTTCTTGCCATTGCAGTCATACAGCCCTCATGTTCCTGTGTTTTTTTATTTAGATGCACTTTATTATGCCGAAAAAAAAGCCATGCATTGCATGGCTTTTTACGCTCAAGGAAGATTCAATCCTTAGAAACCGTAATAGACACCGATTTTGGTAAAGAAACCGTGACCGTAGTCAGGTTTATCATTAATCAGGTCTGCTGTTTCGCCCTTACCGGTTGAGCCCAGAGCAAAACGCGCCATCCAGTTTTTCTGGTCGCTGAATCCGAAAGGCACATCCAGGTTCATCTGACCGAAAAGATTGGTGGTCGCATCTGCAGTCGAGATATCGTCCGCTTTATCCATATATTCCAGACCAAGGGTCGCGTTCATGGTTGCAAAACCACCCAGATCGGCCAAGGTACGATTCACACCAAGAGAGTAGCTCTGATAAGGATGCCATTTGGAATCTTCGCCCGCCAAAGCCCCTTCGATATAGTTGGTGTGCGCACCCAGCTCGACACCGTAAAGACTATTAATGCGGTAGTGATATTTAAATGCACCGCCTTCATTGCCGTTTAGCTGATAGGTGTCGTAACCGATAAAGTGTTTTGCAGGCCCTTTTTTCTTGACAACAGATGACTTGCTGTTATCCGACGCATTGAACTGATAACGCATCCCCAGAAGGAAGTGCACGGCGGTATTGCTCAGTTCAGTCGAACCGTTTTCCAGATCGATCTTGGCATTCGGAGAATAGGTCAGTTTCACTTCCGGAACCAGCGCCCAGTTTTTGTTAATTTCGAACGATTTTTCCGCGGCAACCTGTACCGATGGCCCTGCTACCTGATAGCCTTCGCCGATAGGAAGTGCGCCACCGCCTTGCGTGTAGGTTTCAGTATTACGAACCGTAATCTGCGGATGCGCCAGAACGAAACCGGCACCGGCACGAACCGCGTAGCCATCGCCCATTTCACGTTTCAGGTTCAGATAGAACAGGTTAAAACCGTCGGTAATTTCATAGTGCTGAACATCGGCCGGAAGGTCATCGATATAGATCTTCTGGTGAATATGTTCGAATTCCAAGGCATAGCCTTCCCAGTTACCGTGCAGGTTTTTACCGATTTTCACCGCATAGTAAGGAGGCGCTGTAAACGGCTTAGTCTTCAACTCGGCGTCTTTGATTTCAATATCGCCACCGGTATCTTTAATCGTGACGTCTTCGTTCATGCTGATCGAACCGCCAAGAGAGCCGGTAAAATACCAGTCGCTCAATTCTTTCGCCTGAGCCGATCCGGCTGAAAATACAGCGACACCCATCACCGCCGCCAATACTGTTTTAAGCTGCATACCCACCTCATTTACAATGCTGTTTTCCCGCCTACCTGCAACTAACAAATAAGCAAAGACTTAAATAAAAACAAAATTTTAGCAAATTTTACAGAAACAAACTGACTACATTATTCAGATAGGTCTTACCGCTCTTAGTCAGAATCAATTTATTGTCCTGTATTTGCGCCCAGTTATGCTGCTGCATGGTTTGCAGATGCGGCTGTAACACCGATAATTCCAAGCCCGTATGCTGCGTAAACAGACTTAAGTCAAAACCATCCTGCAAACGCAAGGCATTGAGCATAAATTCAAATAGCAGCTCGCCTTCGTCCACTTCGGTAGTACGCCCCGGATTCGGCTGTTTCATGGTCTCGACATAGCCTCCGGGCGATGCCGGCATCTGAGTGCGCAGAACTCTACCTTCGGGTGCCATGGTGATTTTGCCGTGCGCTCCGGCGCCCAGCCCGATATAGTCGCCGAAGCGCCAGTAGTTCAGATTGTGCCGGCACTGATGACCCGGCTTGGCGTAGGCGGACACTTCATAATGCTGATAGCCGGCTTCGGCAATCACTTCCTGGCAGGCTTGCTGCATCTCCCACGCCAGATCGTCGTCCGGCAGTGGCGGCGGCTGTTTATAAAACGGCGTGTTCGGTTCCAGCGTCAGCTGATAATGCGAGAGATGCGGCGGCTCGAAATCCAGCGCCTGCCGAACATCCTCAATCGCCTGCTGCAGAGACTGCTGCGGGAGCGCAAACATCAGATCGAGGTTAAAGTTGTCGAAACCGGCATCTTTGGCCGCCTGAATCGCTTTTTTCGCTTCCTGCGAAGAATGTATCCGCCCGAGCGCCTTGAGTTTATCGTCGGCAAAACTCTGAATTCCCATTGACAATCGGTTGATCCCGGCCTGACGGAACATAGCGAATTTCCGGTAATCGACCGTTCCCGGATTGGCTTCCAGCGTTATTTCGATCTGCGGCGAGAAACCGAGCAAGGCTCTGGCCTGAGACATAAACTCGTTAATGCCCGCTTCGGAAAACAGGCTCGGCGTCCCGCCGCCGAAAAAGATACTGCGGATCGGTCGCCCCCAGATCATCGGCAAAGTCTGCTCCAACTGGCGCAACAGGGACTGGACATACTGCGCTTCATCAATCTCCTGTTTGAGGGTATGAGAATTGAAATCACAATAGGGGCACTTTTCGATACACCACGGATAATGCACATAAAGGCTTAAAGGAAGCGGCTGGGTAAAATTCAAATTCCCTCCTAAGAATTCTGCGAAGCGGCGATGGGTTCGAAACTCGAATGCGTCTTCAACCAACGCCAGATAACAAGGGCGCTCAGCAGCATCAACGCTTGAGAAACCGCCATCATTAACAGACTGTCGTGGACCACCGGAACAATCAGCGAAGTCACCAGCCCCGCGGTCCCCATCTGAACCAGACTTTGCAGCGAAGCCGCCATACCGCGTTTATCCGGCAGGCAATCCAGACCGAAAACCGTCAGACCGGGATTGGCCAGAGCGAAGCCAACTGCATATACACTCAAGGGCGCGATTACCCAGAACGCCTGCTGCATCGACAGACTCTGCAGCACGACATTCAGAGCGATTGCCGACAATGCCAGCATAAAGGCCAGATTGACCATCGACACTGCGGCAATACGATGGGCCAGACGATGCGACAGCCAGGAACCCAGAAGGATGCCGCCGACCATCGGTAGGAACAGAATCCAGAAATCCTGCTCCTGAAGATGCAGGTGGTCGAAAATCAGACTCGCTGAAGAGGCGACATAGATAAAAAAACCGCCGATTAACAGCCCCTGAACAATAACTAGACGCAAAAACAGCGGATGACGCAGACTGTGCACATAAGAGCGCGTCAGAAAACGCGGATGTATCGACTGTACCGATTCCGGAGCCTGCGTTTCCGGAATCTTCAGCGCAAAAATCGGCAAAATCAAAAGCGCAAAACCGGCCAGAAAATAGAACACCGAACGCCAGCCGAGGTGGGCATCCAGCCAGCCGCCGATAATCGGTGCCAGCGCCGGCGCCAGAGTAAACAGCATCATCACGACGGCGAGCGCTTTCTGCGCTTCGGGGCCGCGGAAAAAATCGCGGATCATCGCCCGGCTCGCGACCACACTACCGGCTGCCATTACGCCCTGCAACGCACGACCGACCAGCAACCAGAAGTAATCTTCAGCCAGGGCGCACAACAGCGCCGCCATAAGATATCCGAGCAGACTCAGCAGCACTACACGCCTGCGCCCGAAGCGGTCGGCCAGCGGTCCCCAGAGCAGTGTCGAAACGGCAAAAAACGCCAGATAGACAGACAGACTTTGCGTCAGCCATTCGCGACTGACGCCCAATTCCGCTTCGATTGCCGGAAAAGAGGGCAGATAGGTATCAATCGAAAAAGGCGCCAGCATACTGATCAAGGCCACCAGAGTGATCAGCCACCAGGGCGACAGCACGCTATGCCGGGCCTGCATCGACATCATGCGCCTCGTCTTAACTGCATCAAGAGTGCATTCAACGCCTGAGCGCGATGGCTGATCTGATTTTTCTGCTCTTTCGGCAGTTCGGCCGCGCTTTTACCGAGTTCGTCGACCCAGAAAATCGGATCATAGCCGAACCCGCCGTCGCCGCGTTTGGCATGCAAAATTTCACCATACCAGCGCCCCAGACCGACAATCGGCGTCGGATCTTCGGCGTGCTCCACATACACCATGGCGCAGTAATAACTCGCCTGACGCGCACCTTCCGGCACACCTGCAAGCGCTTTCAGCAGCTTCTGCAAATTGCTTTCATCGCTGACCTGCGCCACTTCGTCGGCCGAATAGCGTGCCGAATAGATCCCCGGACGCCCTTTCAGCGCATGCACCTCGATTCCGGAATCGTCGGCGATCGCCGGCAAGCCGGTTTTCTGTGCGGCAAAACGCGCTTTGAGAATGGCATTTTCGATAAAACTCAGGCCGGTTTCTTCGGCTTCTTCACTGAAAAACTCGCTCTGCGCATGAACCTCCCAACCATAAGGGGCCAGAATATCACTCATCTCTTTAAGCTTGCCGGCATTGCCGCTGGCTAAAACGATTTTTTGCATTTTTCGAGCCTCTCCCCGTTTTTACTCGGCAAGCGCCTGACGCTGAATTTCAGTCAATTCGGCAATCCCTTTGCGTCCCAGCTCAAGCATCGCCTGCAGCTCATCCATCGAGTAAGGCGCAGCTTCCGCCGTCCCCTGTACTTCGATAAACGTGCCTTTATCGGTCATGACCAGATTCATATCGGTTTCCGCATTCGAGTCTTCAGCATAGTCCAGATCCAGCACCGGCGTCCCCTGATAGACACCGACCGAGATCGAAGCGACTTGCTGAATAATCGGGTTCTCGGCAAGCAGTCCTTTTTCGATCAGATGCTCGATCGCAATCGACAGAGCGACAAAGCCGCCGGTAATCGATGCGGTGCGCGTACCGCCGTCGGCCTGAATGACATCGCAGTCAATGTGAATGGTGCGCTCGCCCAGACGGGTTAAATCCACAGCTGCGCGCAATGAACGTCCGATCAGACGTTGAATTTCCTGAGTGCGCCCGCCTTGTTTTCCGGCGCTGGCCTCACGGCGCATACGCGTCCCCGTGGAACGCGGCAACATGCCGTATTCGGCGGTGACCCAGCCTTGCCCCTGCCCGCGCAGAAATGGCGGCACTTTTTCCTCGACACTGGCGGTACAGATCACTTGCGTATCACCGAACTCGATCAGAACCGAGCCCTCTGCATGTTTGGTAAAGTGTTTGGTAATTTTTACCGCGCGCAGCTGATCGGCCGCGCGGCCGCTCGGGCGAGACCCGTTTATGTCCGTCATCCTGTATCCTTTTTGATCAAAACGTATAGAATGGCTGGATTATAAACGATTCCCTCCCATCTTATGGACGCAAACCCTGAAAGGAGTCTCAATGAATACGACCGCCAAAGTTTACAGCATGACAGCGTTTGCCCGCAGCCAACAGCTGTTGAACAGCGCGTATTATCAGGGGCAATTCAGCTGGGAACTGCGCTCGGTCAACCAGCGCTATCTGGAAATCAATTTCCGCATGAACGACAGTCTGCGCCATCTGGAAATTCCGATCCGCGACAAGCTCAAGCAGCACTTCGCGCGCGGAAAAATTGACGTCAGCCTGAGCATCGCCACGCAAAGCGCGCAAGCGTTGGTCATTAACCGGCAATTACTCGGCTCACTGAATCAGGCGATCGGCGAAATCCAACAACATCTTCCCGAAGCGACCCACGTTAATCCACTGGAACTTCTGCAATGGCCCGGCATACTTAAGGAAAACAGTGACCGCGAGCAACAGGAACAACTCGATCAAATCCTGCTCGAAGCACTGGACGAAACCATCTCTGAGCTCAAAGCGCACCGTGCCCGCGAAGGCGAAGCCTTAAAGTCGATGATTCTGCAAAGATGCGACCTGATTGAACAGCAACTGTTGGCCCTGCAGCCTCTGATGCCGGAAATCCAGCAGTCTCAGGCCGATAAACTTCGTCAGCGATTGCTCCATCTGCAGGCACAAGTGGATGAACACAGGCTGCATCAGGAGGTCGCTTTGCTGGCACAAAAGACCGATGTGGCCGAAGAGCTGGATCGGTTACAGGTACAAGTGAATGAAGTACGCCACGTACTGGAGAGCGGGCAGCCGATCGGACGCCGACTGGATTTTCTGATGCAGGAACTCAACCGCGAAGCCAATACCCTCGGCTCGAAGTCGGTGGATGTACGCACATCGCAGGCCAGTGTAGAGCTGAAAGTCTTAATCGAACAGATGCGCGAACAGGTGCAGAATATCGAATAGTTTCTCAATCCCCAAAACCGCTCCAAACAACCTATTACGACGATGCCAGAAATAATTGCACAACATTTCTTATGGCCTGACATAACAAGGACTTATCGCCTTGCCCCCGCCCTTTGGCCCGCAAAGAAACAGGCAAATAGAAACTTACTTCAAATCAATCCGAATGATTGAAATTTACCCCTAACAGCAGTATAGTTTCGCTGCGTAATAAAAATATTTCTTACTGAGGCGCAGGAAATTATGAGTAACTTAATGAAAATGCTACTGGTTTTGGCCATCACAGTAGTCATTCCTCTAGCGGTTCTACTTGGTATTTGGGCAGATATTCTTCCTCAATCACTACAAGTAGCTATCGGGCTTGCAGGAGTTATTCTCGCAATCGTTTATATCGTAGGCGGGAACTTAGTCCTAATGTGGAGCGACATCAAAACAGGTCGTTATTCTAAAAAATCCTGATTCAGGGTACGGAATAAACCACATAAAAACCGGCTTTACGCCGGTTTTTTTATGCGCAAAGTGCGCCGCATATCGCCATCCTTCTTCCATAATTTGTCCCCATTCCGTAAAGATAAAAAGCTATAATCAGAGTCAAAATTTTCATTATTGACCTTGATCGTAAAAGATCTGAAAACAACATAAAAACCTGACCAAAAGTAACTGAAAGACCTACAGCAGGCAGGGAAATACAATTTTCGAGTAAAGAATGAGCGAATCTAAACCGCAAATCACTTCTGACAATGAAATGCCGTCCGTGGGCTCGGCCAAAGAAATTATGGGTGCCGACTCGGACGCGTCCTCTCCGGAACAGCCTTCCGAGAACAAACCGTCATCCGAGAAGCTGCCTAAAAAATCTTCCGGACGCCGCCTGTTTAAATGGTTTGTCTGGTTCAATTTTGTCGGTGCATTTTTCGCAATCCCTCTAGCGGCCGGGCTTTTCTACTACCTGACCATCTACCCGACTCTGCCGGAAGTCAGCGAACTTAAGGAAGTTTCCTACCAGGTTCCTTTGCGCATCGAAACGCAGGACGGCAAGCTGATTACCGAAATCGGCACCAAAAAACGTGTTCCACTTGAGTACCCGGAAATTCCCGAACGCATGACGCAGGCGATTATCGCCGCCGAGGATGAGAGTTTCTTCGAACACAACGGTGTCGACTTCAAAGGTCTGGGACGCGCAGTTTATCAGCTGATCACTACCGGCGAAAAGAAATCCGGCGGCTCGACGATTACCATGCAGGTAGCCCGTAACTTCTTCCTTTCCAAAGAGAAGACCTATCTGCGTAAATTGAATGAGATCATTCTGTCCTACAAGATCGAAAACGAACTGTCCAAACAGGAAATACTCGCCCTCTATCTGAACAAGATTTTCCTTGGTTACCGTTCCTACGGTGTTGCGGCTGCCGCACAGACTTATTACGGTAAACCGCTTGCCGAATTGACTCTGGACGAGTTTGCGATGATTGCCGGTTTGCCGAAAGCGCCATCGGCCTACAACCCGATCCGCGATGCGGAAAGAGCCAAATTGCGCCGCAACTATGTTCTGCGTCGCATGAACGAATTGAACTTTATTACCGAACAGGAAATGCAGGAAGCGCTGGCGGTCGAAGTACATGCCGAGCTGCACGGCCCGATTATTGAAGTCGAAGCGGACTATGTTGCCGAACAGGCACGCGCCTTTGCCTTGGAGAAATTCGGAGAAGAAGCGTTGCAGAACGGTCTGACTATTGTTACCACTCTGGACAGCCGTCTGCAGCAACAGGCGAGCATTTCGATCCGCCACGGATTGCAGGAATACGAACGTCGTCACGGCTATCGCGGAGCCATCGAGCAGATTGACCTTGCGGAATTTCAGGACGATCTTCCGGCCTTGATCACTAAACTGCAAGAAGTCAGCAACTACGGCGACCTGCAGGTTGGTGTGGTCACCGGCTTCAACAAGCAGGGTTCAGACGTTCTGCTGGAGACCGAAGAAGCCGTTCAGATCGACTTTAAAACAATGGAATGGGCTGCGCCCTATATCGACGTCAACCGCAAGGGGAAAAGCCCGAAATCGGCTAAAGACGTGCTTAAGGTCGGCGATGTAATCTATGTCCAGAAACTGGACGACCAGTGGCAACTGGCTCAGGATCCGCAGGTCGAATCTTCGCTGATTTCCATGGACTCACACAGCGGCCGTATTCTGGCGATGGTTGGCGGTTACGACTATTTCCGCAGTAAATTCAACCGCGCCACTCAAGGAAAACGTCAGGTCGGTTCCAATATCAAACCGTTCCTGTATTCGGCGGCCCTGAACAGCGGTATGAGCGCTGCCAGCACGGTAAACGATGCTCCAGTTGTCTTCCATGACCGCAATCTGGAAGACTACTGGCGTCCTGAAAACTACTCCGGTCAGTATTACGGCCCGACCCGTCTGCGCAAAGCGCTGGCTTTGTCGCGCAATCTGGTTTCGATCCGTCTTCTGCAGCAGATAGGCATTAATAACGCGGTCGATTATTTCCAGCGTTTTGACTTCCCGCGAAGTGAAATCAATGCGCATAAAGACCTCTCTCTGGCTCTGGGAAGCGTCGAACTTACGCCGCAGGAAGTCGCCCGCGGCTATGCGGCTTTCTCTAACGGCGGTTTCCTGATTACCCCTTATCTGATCGACGAAGTACGCGACTTCAACGGGGATACCCTGTATCAGGCGGAACCAAACCGAGTCTGTAACGAACCGAGCTGTCTGGGCGAAAACAGTCCTCCGCGCATTATCGAAGAACGCAACGCCTACATTATGACCAGCATAATGCAGGATGTTATTCACTACGGCTCCGGTAAACGTGCCCGCGCTCTGAAACGCGAAGACATCGCCGGTAAAACCGGAACCACTAACGACCAGAAAGACGCCTGGTTCTCCGGCTTCAATCCGAATATCGTCACTACGGTCTGGGTCGGTTTCGATCAGCCATCGACTCTGGGTCGCTATGAAGTCGGCGGTCGCGCCGCTCTGCCGATCTGGATGGAATATATGGGCGAAGCACTGAAAGATCAGCCGAACGAACCTTTCAGCATGCCGCAGGGCATCGTCG
The DNA here is from genome assembly GCF_017571475.1 of Thiomicrorhabdus sp. 6S3-12. Taxonomy (GTDB): domain Bacteria; phylum Pseudomonadota; class Gammaproteobacteria; order Thiomicrospirales; family Thiomicrospiraceae; genus Thiomicrorhabdus. Next base: position 506,681 of record NZ_JAGETW010000001.1, read on the forward strand.
AAGTACCGATCAACAAGGATACCGGTCTGGCGGTACCGCACGGCACTCCGGATGCCTTATACGAGATCTTCCGCGAAGAGAACGCTCCGGAAGTGCCGAAAATCTCGCAACAACAGATCGAATCGATCACCGAAGAGTTATTCGATTAGGGAGACGCGACTATGAACTGGCAGGATTTTGCAGAAACGCTCTCCGAGCAACTCGGGCAAACCATTCAGATTCATAGCGCCACCCCGGTGTCCGGCGGCGATATCAGTCAGGCTTACAAGCTGCATACCAGCGCCGGTAATTTTCTGCTGAAAACCAATCGCGCCGAATTTGCCCAGCTTTTCAGCAGTGAACTGCACAGCCTGCAGAAAATCGCCGACTCGCACAGCATTCTGGTGCCGAAAGGGATCGCCAGCGGTCTATTCGACAACAGCGCCTGGCTGCTGCTCGAGTTCGTTGAAATGACCTCCCATGGCGACGACGCCCAACGCGGACGCGACCTTGCACTGATGCATCAGCACCTCAATCGCAGCGCCAAGCCTTTCGGTTGGGATGAAAACAACTTTATCGGTCTGACGCCGCAATACAATCACTGGCATAAAGATTGGGTCGAATTTTACGCTCAACAGCGCCTGACGCCTCAACTGGAAATGGCCGAGCGCAACGGCATGCACCCGGCGACTCTCGACAGCGGTTACCGTCTGATCGAATCACTCGATTTCTGGTTTCAGGATTACCGACCCAAAGCCTCTTTACTGCATGGCGATCTCTGGGGCGGTAACAGCGCTTTTACCCGCGGAGGCGATGCCATCATTTTCGATCCGGCCAGCTACTATGGCGACCATGAAACCGATCTGGCCATGACCGAACTTTTCGGCGGCTTTTCGCAGGCTTTTTACCGGGGTTATAACGAGGTTTTCACTATCGACAGTGGATACCAAAGCCGTAAACCGCTGTATAACCTGTACCATATCATCAACCACTTCAACCTGTTTGGCGGTCATTATCAGCAGCAGGCGGCCAATACGATACAGTCCTTATTACATCAGGCGGGCTGATCGAAACCCGATCCTCCGGATAATTTTGTACCCTCGCGCAAAGCCCGTATAATAGTCGGATTTTCGAAATCCATTAAAACTTTAGGAAACTGCCATGAAATGCATTCTTCTAGGCGCACCAGGGGCCGGTAAAGGTACTCAAGCGCAATTCTTGACCAAAGAGTTCTCCATTCCGCAAATCTCGACCGGCGATATGCTGCGTGCGGCAATCAAAGCCGGCACCGAACTGGGTCTTAAAGCGAAAGCGGCCATCGACGCCGGCCAGCTGGTTTCCGATGAGATTATTATCGGCATGGTTAAGGAACGTATCGCCGAAGACGATTGCGCTAACGGCTTCCTGCTGGATGGTTTCCCGCGTACGGTTCCACAGGCGGATGCATTGGCCGAAGCCGGCGTCAGCATCGATGCAGTCATTGAAATCGACGTTCCGGACGAAGTGATTGTCGAACGTATGTCCGGTCGCCGTGCTCACCTGGCATCGGGCCGTACTTACCACGTCGTTTACAACCCGCCAAAAGAAGAAGGTAAAGATGACCTGACCGGTGAAGAACTGGTTCAGCGTGACGACGACAAACCGGCGGTGGTTCAGGATCGTCTGCGTGTCTACCACGAGCAGACTGCGCCTTTGGTCGGGTATTACAAAGATGCCGCCAGCAAGATCGAAAGCCTGAAATACATCACCATTGACGGTACTCAGGCGATCGACACAGTTGAAAAAGAGATTCTAAGCGCGCTGAAATAATCCGCTGACTGTTTCTCTTTACGAATAAAAAAGGCGCTCAATTTGAGCGCCTTTTTTAGTTGCGGAAACCGCTTCGCCGTCGCTTTACAGCCAATCCGGCTCAAGCAGCGGCATTAGCTGCACCTGAATCCCCCCTCGCGGAAGCTGCTCGCGGATATGCAGGTAAATCGATTTCGACTGCTCACAATCGACCGTCACTTCCAGCATCGTCTTGTTTTTATAACCCGACACCTGTTCGCTGATATTTTCCAGCGGATAAGTGTGCGCCTGCACCGGCAGAGCGACAAAGGTCAACTGCTCCTGTGGATAGCTTAAAAGCGCATCCGTGACGCTGTCGTACAGCTCGGAATCAAACTGCAGACGTAAAATACATTGTTTAAATTCCATAGCTTATTGTCCTTCCTGAGTTGCTTGATCACAACATTTAACCGGATTGAAACGACGGTAGATAATCGGCAATATCAACAGTGTCAACAGGGTCGAGCTGATCAGTCCGCCGATCACCACGATCGCCAGCGGACGCTGTATTTCCGAGCCCGGGCCTGTGGCAAACACCAGCGGAACCAGACCCAGCGCAGCAATCGAAGCGGTCATCAGAACCGGGCGCAGACGGCGCATGGCACCTTGCACCACGACCTTGCCGATCTCCATCCCTTCCGACAGCAGCTGGTTGAAGTAACTGATCATCACCACCCCGTTCAGAACCGCGATACCAAGCAGTGCGATAAATCCGACCGACGCCGGAACCGAAAGATATTCACCGGTTATCCACAGGGCCATAACGCCACCGATCAGTGCGAATGGCACGTTCGCCATAACCATGACCGCCTGCGGAATCGAACCGAAAGTACTGAACAGGATCAGGAAGATCAGCACCAGTGCGATCGGCACCACAATACTCAAAGTCTGAGCGGCACGCTGCTGATTCTCGAACTGTCCGCCCCACTCGAAATAATAACCGGCTGGAATATCCAGTTCTTTAGCCTTGGCTTTGGCCTCTTCAACAAAGCCGACCAGATCGCGACCGGACACATTACTGACTACGACCGCAAAACGCTTACTTTGCTCACGCTGGATCGAAACCGGCCCTTCAACTTCTTGCGCATTCACCAGCTGGCTCAACAGAACCGTCTGCATACCAAACGGACTGTTGACCGTTACCGGCTGCTGCAGCATGGCATTAATCGAACTTTTCTTATCCTCGTCGGCACGCACCATTAAAGGAACACGGCGAATTCCCTGATAAAGGTAACCGACTTCCAGTCCGTTGATCTGTACGCGCAGCATTTCTTCCACCTGAGCGACGCTCAAACCGAGTCGGCCCGCCATCTGATGATTGACCTGCAGCTGCAGATAACGCAGACCGTCGTTGGTCGGTGTAAAAACGTCCTGAGCGCCATCGATTCCCTCAACCATGGTCACCATTTTCTTGGCCACTTCATTCAGCTCCTGAGGGTTGTCACCGAAAATCTTGATCGCGACATCACCGCGCGCCCCGGTCAGCATTTCATCGACACGCATCTGAATCGGCTGCGTAAAGGCATAATTCACGCCCGGAAAATGACTTTCCAGGGTCTGACGAATCACCTCGATCAGTTCGTCCTTCGTCTCCATGCGCCACTCTTCTTTCGGCTTCAAGACCAGAAAGGAATCGGTATCATTCAGACTCATCGGATCCATACCGATTTCATCGGAACCGACACGGGCGACAATTCGAGTAATCTCCGGCACTTCCTCCAGCAAAGCGGCCTGAATGCGACGATCCAGTTCCGTCGAAGCGTCCAGACTGACCGACGGATTCTTCTCGATCTGCAGAATGACATAGCCTTCGTCCATTTCCGGAATAAAGGTTTTACCGACCTGAGTAAAGCCGATCACAGCGACGACCAGAGCGATCAAGGCACCGCCGACGACCTTCTTGTCATTCGCCAGACTCCATTTAAGAGCCGGCTGGTAGAAGGCGCTGATTTTACGGATCAGCCACGGCTCCTGATGCGAAGGCTTGCCGAGAATGAACGACGCCAGCGTCGGAATCACCGTCAGGGATAGCAACAGAGATCCGCCGAGCGCAAATATGATTGTTACCGCGACCGGAACAAACAGCTTACCTTCCAATCCTGACAGCGTCAGCAACGGCAGGAAGACCGTCATAATAATCAGGATCCCGGAAATAACCGGCACCGAGACCTCTTTCAAGGCACGGAAGATGATATGCATCTTCGGTAATCGTTGCCCCTGATGCAGCGCTTTTTCCTGGTGGGAGACGATATTTTCAACCACCACCACGGCCGCATCCACCAGCATCCCGATGGCAATCGCCAGACCGCCAAGCGACATCAGGTTGGCGGAAAGACCGAACCAGCGCATTAGAATAAAGGTTGTCAGAGCCGCCAGCGGCAGGATCAGCGCCACCGTCAGCGCGGCGCGCACATTCCCCAAAAAGACCAGCAAAACCAACAGAACCAGCACTACCGCTTCAAGCAATGCTTTGGAAACCCCGTAAATTGCGGTATTAACCAGATCGCTTCGGTTATAGAAAGCACTGACCTCGATTCCTTTCGGAAATGCCGGTTCCAGATCGGCTAGTCGTGCCTGAACGCCTTCGACCACATCGCGGGCATTAGCGCCACGCAGCGCCATAACCAACCCCTGCACCGCTTCGGATTTACCATTCTGAGTTACCGCGCCGTTACGATAGATCGAATCAATTTCAACCTTAGCGACATCGGCCACTCGGATCGCGGCACCGTTTTGATAAGCGACCACCAGATTTTCGATGGTTTCAATCGATTCCAGATTACCCTGAGTTCGAACCAGAAGAACTTCTTCACCCTGATTCAATCGCCCGGCACCATCGTTGCGGTTATTTTCCTGCAATACCTGGATCAAACGATCCAGCCCGATCTCGCGCGCCGCCATTTTCTGATAATCCGGCTTAACCGCGTACACACGCGCCAATCCGCCCAGAACGTTGACATCGGCAACGCCCGGAACCGACCGCAAGGCCGGACGAATCACCCAGTCGAGCAGGTCGCGTTTTTGCATATTGCTCAGGCCATCGCCTTCGATGGTAAACATAAAGACATCACTCAGAGGCGTCGATAAAGGCGCCATACCGCCGGTCACGCCGGGAGGCAGATCGGCATTACCGAGACGTTCCGCCACCTGCTGTCGCGCCCAATAGATATCGGTGCCCTCTTTAAAATCGAGCGTAATATCCGCCAGCGAGTATTTCGCCAGCGAGCGCAAGACTTCCTGTTTCGGCAGTCCGAGCAACTCCAGTTCCAACGGCGCAATCACGCGCTGCTCGACTTCGGATGGCGTCATCCCCGGCGCTTTGAAAATCAGCTTCACCTGCGTCGGAGAAACATCCGGAAAGGCATCGATTGGAATCTTCTGGAAAGCTTGCCAGCCACCGCCGACAACCGCCAGAACCAGCAGCAGAACCAGCGTCCGCTGCACTAAAAAGAACTGTAAAAATCGACTTAACATAGATTACTCACCCTGCTCTGCGTCGCTTTGTGACAGGAAAGCCAGTTTGATTGCCGTCGTACCGTGCGAAACAACCTTCGGTGCACTCAAAACGTCGCTCTTCTTGCTTGAGAAGTACAGATAGTCGCCGTCAATCTGGCGAATCTCGATCGGCAGACTTTCAACCTGGTTCTCGGCTGTCTGTAAAAAGACCACGGCCTGTCCGTCCAGCTGAGCAACCGCATTGCGCGGAGCGCGGAATGTTTGTTGCCCCGGCATCATGAAGCGTACCTGTAACGCCTGTCCCGGAAGGATTTTCGCTGCGGAATTATCCAGCAGAACATGCACTTCGACTTTCTGCGTCAAAGGGTCAACCATCTGCTCGATATGATGAACTTCCCCGATTTGCGAATAGCCTTCTACCGAAACCTGCATTCCTTCGTTCAACTTGGCGACGAATTCCACCGGCACCAACACATTGAGCATAATCGGATTAACCGGCCCGAGCGCGAAAAGCTTCTGATTCTGCTCGACTCTTTCGTTAAGACGCACCGCCACTTCGAACAGAGCACCGTCGATTGGCGAAACAATCGATAACTGCGTGCCTTGAACCTTGTTCGTGCTCAGCAGACGTTCAATTTTGTCAGCGGCGAAACCGATCAATTTCAGCGTTTCCACTCTTTGAACTTTGGCTGCCTGCAGACGACTGACTTCCGCCTGAGCCTGCTGCAACTGTTTGGCCGAAGCCACTCCGCTGTTATGCAGCTGCTTGGTACGTTTCAGCGATTGATAAGCCAGATTCAATTCCGCGCTGATACCGAGTAACTCGCTCTGAATCGCCGCCAACTCTGCACTGTCGAGCGTAGCGATCTCTTCACCCTTGACGACCTGACCGTGCACCTTATTCAGGCGAACGATCTTTCCGCTGACCGGACTGGAATAATTCTGCACCTCTTTCAAAGGCATCATCGCCTCGGCCTGAAAGAGAATTGACGGAACCATTGAGGACTTTTCCGCCTGAGCGGTTTGCACGCCCATCGCTTGCCATTGCTGAGCATTCAACGTTAACGGGGTTTGCGCCAGTGCGCTATGACTGGCCAAAAGAGAAACGAAAGCCAGAGAAAGCCCCAATCCCTTTGCTTTGATAATGTGATGAACTGTCATTCAAGACTCCTGAAATTTGATCTGTTACTAAATTCGATTCTAAATTCGGCTTAATTAATTCGAACTGAGACTGTGGCCGTAGATTTGATTCAACTCGGCCGTTGCAAAGCCCAACTCGACTTCGGTCGTAGCCAACTGACGTTGAGCCATTAGAAATTCCTGCTGCACCCGCAAAAGCGATTCAATGGAAACCGCCCCCAGCTGATAGGCTTTTTGCATCATCTGCAGCTTTTCCTGATTCAATTGCAAATTCTTCTGCCAAAGCGACTGTTGTTTCTGCAGATCGAAAAGTCGCTGTTCGCCGCTGACCATTTTCTGTTGCAGATCCAGTTTGGCCTGCGCCAGATTGACTTTCTGCTCGGTCAATTTTTCGCGTTCCATGGCAATGGATACCCGGCGCTGCTGATCCAGGCCGAGCGGTACGCTGAACTCGGCAATCAAAGTACTGTGATCGGTTCCGGGGTTGCTGTCATGCTTGGCCCCGAAATAAAAGCTCGGTGGCGCGGTCTTGCGCGATTGGGCGACAGACAGCTGCGACTGGGCAAGATTCTGCTGCGCTTGCAGCCATTTCAGCTGAGGATGCGCTGTTTCATCAAGCTTGGCCAGCAGTTTCTCTTCCAGATTTTGCGGAAGGTTTGCTTCCTGAGTCCACAAAGTGAATTGCTGCTGCGCCAGTTGCAGCTGATGACTGACCGCTTCAAGCTCGGCTTCCTGTTTGACCGTCTCGCTTTGCGCCAGAAGACGTTCCAGCTGCGTTGCATCACCGGCCTGATATTTCAGTTCGACCTTCTGCTGCAGCTCTTGACTTTGCGCAAGCGCTTCTTTGGCGGTAGCGAATTGAACCTGAGCCCGTTTCAACTGCCAGCTAAGCTCGCGAACCTTGGCCGAAGCCTGCCATCGCAGATAGGTTTGCTGAATTTCGGGAAGCGCCTGATAAGCACCGGCAACGTCATTCAGCGGCTTCTGTCGACCCGGCAACTGCAAGGCCGCCGAAGCGCCGACTTCGTAATTACGCAGATCATCGTTGCTCATCAGCGCATCGTTTTCATAATGCAGCGTCAATTCGACATCTTCGGAGATCCAACGCTCGGACTGTTTACGATAGGTTTTGGCCAGATCCTGCCAATCCTGCTGCTTAAGCGTCTGCGGCTGCTGCTGCAAAACCTTATCGATCAGACCCGCATAGTCGCCCGAGACCGTACTGTCCGCCAGAACCGGAGCGGACAATAAGGCTCCGGAGAGAAAAATAGAAAAATAACGTTTCCAAACGTACATAGACATCGATCCTGTTTCGGTAGTTTGAGGCTAGCCTAAACGGCCAAGCTGAAATAAACCTGAAAATAGAGCAATTTCAGGAGGATTCTGGGAAAAATTATGAATTCGCAGCGAGCGAGATCTGTGAAAAACGGATTGTCACCTTAAGACCGCCCAAATCGGAATGCGTAAGTTCGAGCTCCGCTTTGTAGGCACTGATTAGCTGTTTGACAATCGACAGCCCGATACCGTGACCGGGTTTGCTTTCATCGGTGCGATAGCCACGGTTGAGCAATCTTGCCAACTGAGCGTCGGAAACGCCCGGCCCGTCGTCTTCGATAACCAGAGTCTGGCCGTCGAAAGCGCAGTGAATCTTGCTGTGCGCCCATTTATAGGCGTTATCCAGCAGGTTTCCGAATAATTCGAAGGCATCTTCCTGTTCGATCAGCAGAGTGGCGTTTTCTTGCACGTCGCATTCAAACCGGATCGACTTGTTCGGATAAAGCCGGGCAAAACTGGCTTGCAGATCATCCACCAACGGCGGCAGCGCCAAAGGCTGAATAATCTGGTTATGCGCAAAGCGTTCCGCTTTCAACTCGCGTTCAATCAGTTCCAGAATTCTCTGGCTTTGCTGTCTCAAAAGCGTTTTTAACTCCGGCTTATCCCGTAATGCAGGGTCTTCAAGTAATTGGAAAATCAGGTTCAGCGGCGTTTTCAGACTGTGCGACAGATTGCTGTTATGCTGCCGCGACTGCTCGAACTGCAAACGCGACTTCTCTAAAGCGAGATTGAGGCTGTGTAACAGAGAATGCACCTCCTGCGGCAGATCATCCTCTCTCAGCCCGAGCGACTGACCGAGACGGAACGCCTTGAGTTCCTCCTCAAGCGGAGTCAAACGTCCAAAAGCGCGTCTTAACAGCCATTTATGTAAGAAATACAGGCTCAATAGCGCAACCAGCGTCAGAAACGCGAACAAAAAATCGTAGCGCAAGACCATTCTCTGAATCGGCTCGTGGTTTTCCGCTATATAGATGCGCACATCCTGACCGTCCTTATGCAGCAGTTGCGAACGAACCAGCACCCGCTGCTCGGCAGGTCCTTTGGTTTCATACACATCTACCCGATCGTTGCTGGGCCGCATATAGAGTCGAAAATCGCCCAGAGAAGGAGAGAAAAAGCGCTGCTTGGGAGTCTGAATCGCGTAATAATGACCGGAGTGCGGGGTCAGATAGATCGGGCCGATACTGGCGGAGCCCATCCACCAACGTTCATTCCGAAAAACCAGATGTTCTTCGACCAGATCTTTATCATGCTCAAGACGCGTCAGAAGATACGATTCACTAATCGTATGCAACGCCGTTTGCGACAGCCACCAGAAAACTGTGAAAATCGCCACCAGGCTCAAGGTCAAGGTGAGAAAAAGCTGTCCTTGTATGGATCGGGATGCGATCTCCCGCGTCTTGAAAAATGCCATTCTAAGATTCCCCGCCTGTATCCGGAACGAACTTGTAACCCAGACCCCGCAAAGTCTGAATAGCTTCCTTGCCGAGCATTTTTCGCAGTTTGCGCACATAGACTTCAATCACGTTCGACTCCCGCTCCTGACTGTGGTCGGAAATACGCTGTAAAAGCTGTTCTTTGGATAAGACACGATGCGGATTTTTAAAAAACGCCTGCAGCAGACGGAACTCGGTCAGCGTCGGCACCACTTCCTGATCACCGACCAGCAGCGTTTTAGCACTCAAATCCAGACGATAGGGAGGAAACTCCAGAACATCTTTCATTTCCACTTTCGCAGCCCGACGCCCGAGCACTTCAACGCGCGCCCAAAGTTCTTCAAATTCGAACGGTTTGGCCAGATAGTCGTCCGCACCCAGCTTTAAACCTTCCACCTTTTCCTGCCACGAACTGCGGGCACTGAGGATCAGCACCGGCGTGTGATTGTTTGGCCCCGCCCCGCTGCGCAGCTGCTGCAGAACTTCCAGCCCATTGAGATCCGGCAAACCGATATCCAAAATTACGACATCGTAGGCAAACTCCTGCAGATAATAGAGACCTTCGCGAGCGGTCTCAGCCGTATCGACCAGCGCCGCTTTCGAAGTAAACTGTAACTGCAAACGCTCCTGTAACAGCGATTCATCCTCAATAATCAACAGCTTCATTATTTACCGCTCTTCTCTCTATCCCGCCACTCTCTATCCCGAGAGACCTCATCGACGGTTTTAGATTCCCGCCGCAAGCGAAAGCTTAGCAGAATAATCGATCCAAGTAATCTTCCTACCAGGAATGGAATCAAGCGGTCTTTGCAATTCACCTTCTTAAACAGTGCGTTTTCGACATATAAACAAAAATAAATATCTGCTAAGCGCCTTGCTCTTCATCCTCAAGACTCTATTCAGCTTTTTACCCGAAAAAAACCGCTTTTCACTCTTGCCAAGCCCGAATAAAGCTGATTAAATACGCGTTATATCTTCTTGGGAATAACGACTGTTGCGAGTCGTTTTCGCTGTAAACTCCTTCCCATTTAGGTATCAAGATATCTTTATCTGTCATTTTTGAAGAGTTAAATATTGACGACCGCCCGGTAGAGGAATCTGCCGGGCTTTTTTTATTCTTCCCGCCAAATTCGTTCTCTGCCTCGGCAATTCACACAAAGCGCTTGCTTTTTCGCTATCGCTGTTTCATATTTATTGCACATTCCAATGATAATAATAATGATTCACCTAACCGCTTCAGAGGATTCAGGGCTTGTCCTTCGCTAACTTATTTTTTTACCGCTCCCTTTCCGCTTTCCGGTTTATGCCGCTGTTCGTTAGCCTGCTTGCTTTGACAGCGGTCGCTTTCGGCACTCCCGCCTTGGCACAGGAAAACAAAAAACCGCCGGTCAGCGTTATAGCCTATCCTGTCGAATCCGAGACCGTTCCGCAGACATTACAGCTGCTTGGGCTTTTACAGGCCAAACAGGCGGTTGAAATCCGTTCTACCGTTACCGAAACGGTACTGACTCTGCCCTTTACCGAAGGACAGAAAATCGCTCGCGGCGAGGTCATTGCCGAACTCAACAAGCAGGAAGAATTGGCCGAACTGAAACAGGCCGGAATTATCGCCGCCGAAGCGAAACGCCAGTATCAGCGTGCAAAAAACCTGAAAGGCCGCGGCAATATTACCGAAGCGACGATTGATGAACTCAAAGCGCAGTGGCTCAGCGCCGAAGCGGAGATCGCCATTATCGAAGCCAGAGTGCAGGACCGTACCCTGCGCGCGCCTTTCGACGGTCAACTCGGGTTTAAACAGGTCCACCCCGGCGCTCTGGTCAATAACAATACCCTGATCACCACTCTGGACAGTACCGAACAGATGTATCTCGACCTGCAGATACCCGACCGTTATATCGAACAGATTCGTCTTGGTCAGCAGATCGCGGTCAAACTCAATGGCGGCACTCTCTATCACGGCGAGATTCACGTCATTAATCCGCGCATTGATCCGCAAAGCCTGCTGTTGCAGGTTCGCGCCCTGATTGACAACCCGGACGGTCTGTTAAAAAGCGGCATGCAGGTTGCCGCGCAGTTGAATCTGGGTTCCGAGCGTCAGCTGCTGGTGCCGGAAACTGCAATTTTGATGCAAGGCGAAAAAAACTTTGTCTACCTGATCGCTAAGGAAGAGAGCGAGTCGAAAACCTTCGGCGTGCGTAAACAGCCGGTCGAGCTAGGCAAACGCTATCAGGACCGGGTACAGATTCTCGAAGGCGTCGCGGATGGCGATACCGTCATCAGCCAAGGCATCTTCAAAGTTTCGCCGAAGGGTCGAATCCGCATCAAAGCCTATCAGCAACAGCAACCGCTGATTGAACTGTTACACGGCAAGCCGTTAAGCGTGCCGGGCGGCAAATCCGCAGCGGAGAACTGATATGTGGCTTTCCGATACTTCGGTCAAACGCCCGGTTCTTGCGTTTGTGGTGTCAATGCTGTTGCTCGCTTTCGGCCTGCTCTCGTTCGAGCGCATGAGTCTGCGCGAATACCCCAATATCGATCCGCCGATCGTCTCCATTAACACCGATTACCTAGGCGCTTCCGCCAGCGTCGTCGAGAGCCGTATTACCAAAGTGATCGAAAACCGGATTTCCGGCGTCTCCGGGATCGAATACATCGAATCCTCTTCCGAAGACGGGCGTTCGCGGATCAAGGTCGAGTTTTCACTGGATCGGGATATCGATGCCGCCGCCAACGATATCCGCGACCGCGTTTCCAGAGTCCTCGATAATCTTCCTCAACAGGCCGATCCGCCGGAAGTGGTCAAGGTCGACGGAGACGAAAACGTCATTGTCTGGTTTAACCTCGCCAGCGACCGCATGACCGTCAGCGAGCTGACCGACTACGCCGAACGCTATATTGTCGACCGTTTCTCGGTACTGGACGGCGTTGCGCGGGTACGTGTCGGAGGCGGCCAGTCGTATGCTCTGCGCATCTGGCTCGACCCGGTCAAACTGGCCCGCAACGATCTGACCATTGCGGATATCGAAACCGCCTTGCGCAACACCAATATCGAATTGCCCGCCGGGAGCGTGCAAGGCGATCAGGTGATGCTGACGGTACAAATCGCCAGACAGCTGGCCTCAGTCGAAGACATCGAAAACTTGGTATTGAAACAGTTTGCTACAGGCCGCATCACTTTGGGTGAAGTGGCCAAGGTCGAACTCGGTGCGGTCGAGAAACGCCGCCTGTTTCGCGGGAACGGCATCCCGATGGTCGGAATCGGGATCATCAAGCAGTCCACGGCCAATACTTTGACCGTCGCCGAATTGGCGCGGGAACGCAAGGCGCAGATCAATCAGAGCCTGCCGGAGGGAATGTCCCTCGAAGACAGTTACGATGCCTCGGTGTTTGTGCAGAATGCCGTGCACGAAGTCTATAAGACACTGTTTATTGCACTCGGTCTGGTGGTTCTGGTGATGCTGATTTTCCTGAAGAACCTGCGCGCTGCGCTGATTCCGGCCGTGACCCTACCGGTTTCCCTGCTGGCCACTTTCTGGATTCTGTGGATGCTCGGATTCTCGATCAATCTTCTGACTCTGCTGGCTCTGGTACTCGCCATCGGTCTGGTCGTCGATGATGCGATCGTGGTACTGGAAAATATTCAACGCCACCTGACCTTGGGACACAAATCCCTGTCCGCCTCCTATCTCGGCACGCGTCAGGTCGGTTTTGCCGTGGTCGCCACCACTCTGGTGCTGATTTCGGTGTTTATGCCGATCAGCTTCCTGCAGGGGAATATCGGCCGGCTGTTTACCGAATTTGCCGTCACGCTGTCGGTCGCCGTCCTTTTTTCCAGCTGGGTTGCCCTGACGCTCTCTCCCGCTCTGGCATCGAAAATCCTGAAACCGGTTGTTGCCAATACGCAGAACGCGCCTAAAAAGTCCTTTTTATGGCAGAAATTCCGTCCTCTGCTCAAGTTCAACCTGCGCCATCCGTGGGTCGCCATACTGATCTTTTTCGGTCTGCTGGCGCTGATGTTCCAGCTTTTCAAGCAGGTGCCGCAGGAGTATGTGCCCAAAGAGGATCGCGGTGCATTTTTTATCAGCGTGAAAGGACCGGAAGGCGCCAGCTACGAATATATGCAGAGTTACATGCAGGAGATCGAACGCCGTCTGATGCCGCTGGTTGAATCCGGCGAAGCCAAACGCCTGTTGATCCGTTCGCCGCGTTCTTTCAGCAATGCGCAGGTATTTAACACCGGATTCGGCATAGTGATTCTCAACGACTGGAGCGAACGCCGCTCGGCTTTCCTGATTATGCAGGAAATCCGTAAAAACCTCAGCGATCTCAGCGGCGTCAAGGTCGCGCCGATTATGCGCAACAGCATCGGCGGACGCGTCAGCCGCCCGGTGCAGTTCGTAATCAGCGGCAACAGCTATCAACAGCTCAGCGAATGGAAAGTCCTTCTGAACGATGCCATTGCCGAGAATAATCCCGGCCTGACCGGAATCGACTGGGATTACGAAACCAATAAACCACAGCTCGGCGTCACGGTCGATTACGCAAAAGCCCGTTCTCTCGGAATCGAACAGAAAACGCTCAACGAGACTCTGCAGACGCTGCTCGGCGCCAAGAAGGTAACAACCTTTATGCATCAGGGCGAAGAGATCGATATTCTTCTCGAAGCGGATCATAAGCTGTTGCAGTCGCCTGAAGACCTCAATAAGGTTTATCTGCGTGCCGACAGCGGCGCCATGATTCCATTGACTCAGGTCGCGACTCTGCAGACATACGCCGACGCCGCCGTACTGAACCGCTATAACCGCATGCGCTCAATCACGCTTTCGGCCAACCTCGAAGATGACTATCCGCTCGGCGACGCGCTGCAGTATTTAAACCAGCTCACCCGCGACACCCTGCCGGAAGAGGCGATTATCAGCTATAAAGGGCAAAGTAAGGAATTTGCGCAAAGCAATCAGTCGCTGTACTTCGTCTTCCTGTTTGCGCTGGCGGTCATTTTTCTGGTGCTGGCCGCGCAGTTCGAAAGTTTCAAATCGCCCCTGGTCATTATGCTCAGCGTTCCTTTGGCGGTGGTCGGCGGTCTGCTGGCGCTTCTTATCCATGGGCAGACACTGAATATCTACAGCCAGATTGCTCTGGTACTGCTGATCGGGCTGGCAACCAAAAACGGAATCCTGATTGTCGAATTCGCCAACCAGCTCAGGGATCAGGGAAAAAGCCTGTATCACGCGCTGATGCAGTCGGTCAAACTGCGTCTGAGACCGATTCTGATGACCACCATTACCACCTGCGCCGGAGCCATTCCGCTAATTTTTTCCAGCGGCGCCGGAGCGGAAACCCGACAAATCCTCGGACAGGTTCTGCTGTGGGGCGTCGCCTTTTCAACGCTGTTGAGTCTGTTTATGGTGCCGATGTTCTACGCGCTGATCGCCCGCCGTGCACATGCACCGCAATACACCAGCCGACTGCTACAGCAACAGCTGCATAAAAAGACCAGAGAAAAACAGACTGACTAGGCAAATTACCTCTAAAAAATAGAGGTGAAATGCCATTAAAATTCAATTTTAAGCATCTATACTTAAATTTTGGTCGGACAATTTAAAGGTGGCCGATGAGAGAATTTAAGTTTATTGGCACGGGCACGGTACATCTCAAACGTGCGCAAGCGCTATCTTCGTTATATTGCCTGACGGTCAATTGTTCCCTCCTTTCTGCTTTACCGGATTCGGCGGCGTCATTCGAGAGTGTTAATTGATGCCGAACTCGAACCATCCACACCACCAGCAGACCCCGAACCGATCACACAGCCCGCTCTCCTTAAAACCCTGGCAGATTTTAATTGTCGATGACGATGAAGAAGTGCACTTCATTACCGAACTGGTCTTAAAAGATCTGTATTTCGAAGAACGTGGCATAGAAGTATTGCACGCCTACAATCTGAATCAGGCGACCACTCTGCTGCGGCATAATCCCGATATCAGCGTGACCTTACTCGAAGCGGTCATGAATCACGAGAATTGCGGCTTGAAACTGATCGATATCATCCGCAATGAATTGAAGAATCAGGCACTGCGCATTATTCTCCGCACCGCCTATCCGCAGGAGATTCCGGAACAGGAAACCATTATTCAGTACGACATCAACGGCTATAAAAGCAAGCAGGAACTGAGCGCACAAAAACTCATTACCACCGTCATCGCGTCCCTTCGCGCCTTTAAAACCATCCATGCGCTGGAAACCACCCGGCTGGGCATGGAAATGATCCTCGACAGTTCAGAAAGTCTGTTTGAATTTCAGTCCACGCAGAAATTCGCCTCCGGAGTCCTCACCCTCTTGAGCGCCTTCTTAAGAGCCTCCCCCGACGGAATCTTATGCGTTCAAACGGACACGCTCAATCCGACTCCGCCGCCGGATAAAAATTTCCGCGAAATGCATATTATCGGCGCAACCGGCGATCTTCAGCTCGCCGAAGGTACGATAGCGCACCATGCCGGTGCTTTATCGGCACTCGAACTCGCTCGCGAAGTCTTCAAACAGAAGCACAGCATCCTTAGAGAGGACACCTTAGCGCTATTTCTCAAAGCGCCGAACGTTCCGGACGCCGTCGCAGTGCTCAAGGGCGTTCAGGAAATCAACGACGAAGACCGCCTCTTACTGCGATATTTCAGCACGAAAATTTCACTGGCTCTGGCGAACGTCATTCATTTCAAGAAATTCAAAGAAGCCCGAAAGGCCGCCGCCATCGACTTTCTGACCAAATTACCCAATCGCCGTGAGTTTCTGACAATCGGTGAACAACTGATTCGCTTATGCAAGAATTCAAATCAATCGATCACACTGGCCATGATTGATATCGACCATTTCAAAGAGATCAATGACCTTTACGGCCACGAAGCGGGAGATCTCGCCCTTAAAGCGTTTTCCCGCTTTATGAGCGATCATATCCGCGAGGAGGACATCTTTGCGCGGATAGGCGGCGAAGAGTTCTGTCTGATTTTGCCGAGAACCGATCAGCAAAAATCGAAAACCATTCTGCAGAGAATTTGCAGAAGTCTGGCCGAGCATATTTTTGAAATCAATCAACTGCAGATCAAACTGACCATCTCGATCGGTGCAGATTTCACGGCCGACGACCTGAACCACATGATGTCGCGTGCCGATAGACGCCTTTACCGGGCGAAAAACAGCGGGCGCAACCGTCTCTTTATGACAGACGAGCGGGGCGATGAAAACTTCTGCGAAGAAGCCTGAGAAAAGTCCGATGCTCCGACACCCGTCATAAAGCCGCTGATTGCCGACTAAGAATTTCCGGGGGGTACATAGCGGTAATTATTGCGTCCATGCGACTTAACATAATACAGTCCGGCATCAGCTCTGTGGATTGCCTTGTCGATTTCCGCTTCGTTGACAACCAGCGTGCCGCCAAAGCTGCTGGTGACAGGGCCTGCTGAACTTTGATATTCCTCAACAGCGCTGCGGATTCCGTTCGCAACCTGCTCCAGCCCGCTTTCGCCATCGACCGAAAGCACAATCAAAAACTCTTCGCCTCCCCAGCGAATCAACAGATCGCTTTCCCGCAGATTGCTGCGGATAAGCGCGCTCAAGTCACGCAAAACTTCATCACCTCGGGCATGTCCGAAGACATCGTTGATCTTTTTAAAGTGATCGATATCCATCAGAAGCAGACCGACTCTACGCTTATTACGATGCACCAGATTCATGAAAGAACCGATCGACAGCTCAAAGAAGTAACGGTTGTAGGCACCGGTCAACGCATCCATCGATGCTTTCTGACGCCACATCAGTTTTTCGGTAAAGGTATCGCTGATATCGGAAAAGGAAACCACAAAATGTCTGTCATCGAAGTGATTCACTTCGACCGAAAATGTCGCCAGACTGCCCTTGGCATCTTTCATCGCGACATTCCGCTCGCTCGGCGGATAACGCAAAATAGCGTCAACCCAGTGACGATCTTCGAGCGTCAGTTTACTTAAATCGAAGAAGTGCTCGCCGGGCTGGAAAAAGTCGCAGATGCAACGGTGGTTTTCGCTGCCCTCGGCCTCTCTGTCCAATCCGAAAAAATCATAATAAGCGCTGTTGGCGAATGCCAGCACATAACCGTCGGTCAGAATGACAATATTTTTCTGGGTGTCGATGAATTTTTGCAGCTTGGCGAGCGCTTTTCTCTGAGCGGTAATATCGGTGATGACCCCTTCCACCTGCCAGTCGTCCTGTTCGCCGATAATTTTCCGCCCCCGGTCGCTGACATAGATTTCAGTACCGTCCAAACGGCGCAACCGGTACTCGATTTCATAAGGTTTATCCGCCTCGAGAGCGCTGTAGATATGCTGCTGAACCCGCTCCAGATCCTGCGGATGAATCATATCCAGCAAGCGAACTTTCTTGGCCAGCAACTCGTAAGCATAATAGCCGGTAAAGAAACGTGCCGAGGCATTGGCAAACTGCATTTTCCAACGGTTCTCTTTCCCCCAGTCAAAGCGATAAACCAGATTAGGAAGCCTTTCAATCAGCGACTGATAGCGGTTGCCGAGATATTCCAGACGGTTCTCGCGCTCGACAATGTCAGTGATATCGTGAATCGTACCGAAAGAGCGCACCACGATTCCGTTTTCATCCGTTTCATGCTCGCACTCTTCGGCGACATAAATCATCGAACCGTCCGATCTGAAAATACGGTGTTTGATCTGATAAGCGGAGCCATTTGCCAGAGAAGAATGGAAAGCATAGTCCAGCTCTTCCCTGTCTTCCGGGTGGACATAACTCAATAGACGTTCATAACTCGGACTAAAACTTTGCGGCGTCTCGCCGAAAATACGAAAGACCTCGTCACTCCAATACAGCGTCTGAGACTCCGAATCAAATTCCCAGGTTCCCAGATTGGCGATTTTCTGCGCTTTTTCGAAACGCTCGACATTTCGGCTCAACATCTTCTGACTCTCGGCCAAAGCCAGTTCATTGGAACGGCTGCGATACAGCAGAAGCACCACAATGGCGGCCACCAGCGAGGTAAACACAAAGATCAGCAGATATTGCCCGATCAGGTACTTGTTTTCGGCATCCTGCTGATAAAAAACCAGAAAACCGATTGTCTTATCGCTGACGGCGTTGTTCACCGGTAACAGCGTGACCATGTAACTGTTGCCGTCCGCGTTGATCATTCGAGTCACCGAATCGGCCAGCACAACACTCTCTTTCAAAGGCTCACTGCGGTTCCATTTCGACAGCAGCTGTGTAAACAGCATGCGCGTATTCAAGTGCATCAGAGAGGCTTCATACATAAAATCCGTCGAAAACGGCGTCACTTCATAATTACCGATCTCGTTCTTAAACACTTTCGACTCGACAATATCGCGGCGGATAATGAAACTGACATTCCCGCCCAGTTCACGGGCGATCGCATTCATAATCACTTTCATCGAAACCGAGGTTTCAACCGAACCGGCAGGTTCCTTGTTCCAGAACAGAGGGAAAACAAAACGGAAACCGTTGAAAATACGACCCTCTTCAAATCCTTGAATAGAGAGACCGGTCTGATTGGTGAACGCGACGGTCGAACGAACATCCGTCAGGTCGTCGCCGAATTTATTCGGGCGGTGAAAACGCAGGAAACTTTCGTTGTTATGCAGATGAAAATGCAGCTGCTTGAGTTTGAATTTATCCATTGAGTTATACAACGGATAAAGGCTGTTGAAGATTTGATCACGAATCTGCTGCTTGCGCGTGTCGTCGGCGCGGTTCGCTTCCCACATCAGGCTCTGGTAGAGGGGGGTATCAAGAACGTTGTCAAAGATCAGCTCGGCGTTATTGGCAAAGCCGTGCAGAACGGACTGCTTGGTGACCGACAAAAGCTGATTCTGCGCCTCGACATTTTCGCTGCGCTGCTGATTGAACAGCTGCAAAAGAAAAACCGCATCAAGGCAGATAAACACCACCACTGCCAATGCATAGTATTTTGCAGATTTGAAAAGCCCTTTTGAACGTAGCATGCAATCCGTTACTTTGTCCGGTTCAATAAGTTAAACAGTATAGCAAATCCTTGAAAAAATTCGGGATTTCCATGCCGTTTTCCAGCGATTATTTGCCGGAAATACCGTGAATTTCACCCTCTTTTCAGGTCGATGATTATTTCGGTATTTCCGGAATGCTGTTGTCGGGGTAGAGCACGCTGGCTTTCTGAATTTCTTCATGAAACACATCGACCTTTTCGGCGACGATATCGCTGCGTGCAAAGCGCGCAATATGAAACAGCGCTTCGCCCTCATTCACCAGCGGCATTTTCATCTGCCCGATAACGATACCGCTGGCTGCGGAGTACACCTCTTTTTCGCACTCGCCGAAAGGATCGGAAATGATCCCCAGACAGGTCTGCTGAGCAATCACTCGGGTACCGTCGGCAACCAGCGAACGGAAAATTCCGCTCTGCTCGGCCCGCACCCAGAAGCTTTTACGCGAGATCACCGCTTTGGACACTTTGGATTGCGGCGTTTTCCGGCTCGGCGTTGCAATCTGTCCTAGCTCGCGCATGACATTGATAATACCGCGCACACCGGCACGAATGGACACTTCGTCGAAACGCAAAGCTTCTCCCGCCTCGTACAGCAAGATCGGAATACCGCTTTTGACCGCGGCGGCACGCAGTGAGCCTTTTCTCAGTTTGGCATTGAGGATCACCGGTGCGGCAAAGGCCTGCGCCAGCTTCAGGGTAAGAGGCTCGTCCAGATCCGCGCGAATCTGCGGAAGATTGCTGCGGTTAATCGCGCCGGTATGCAAATCGATTCCGACATCCGCCTGACTGACGACTTCGCGCATAAACAGATAAGCGGTGCGCCCCGCCAGAGTGCCGTCCTCCGCGCCGGGAAAAAAGCGGTTGAGATCACGACGGTCGGGCAGATAGCGACTGCCGTGAATAAAACCGTGCAGATTGACGATCGGCACGGCAATCAGCGTTCCGCGCATACGCTTCAAGGATTTAACTTTCAGGAGTCGGCGGATAATCTCGACACCATTGAGTTCGTCACCGTGAATGGCCGCACTGACAAACATCACCGGCCCGGCCAGACGCCCGCATACCACCTGAACCGGCATCGAGAGCTGGGAATGGGTATAAAGCCTGCCCATATCAAGATCGATCGTTTTTCGCTCGCCCGGTTTTACGGTCACTCCGCCAATCGTAATCGGTTTATTCATCTGCCGTTTGCCCGGATTTAAATCCATCGCCATTGTCCCTCCACAGCGCTCTGTATCAGCTTATCCAATCTCAGCAACATAATGCCCTAATTCCCGAAAACTCCACAGCGTTTTTTTCGCTTTGCACGCATTTCAATGTATGAAGAAAAGCTTACTGTTTTGCGCACCGGATACCCCCTATCGCAAGCGATTACTATAAAATAGCTATTTTGCTCCGAGGGCTTCCCATTGAACGTCAAAACGGCTGAACGATCAAAAAGTAGAAAACCGCCCCAACAGTACTATTACCTGAGCCTTCTGGGCTTTCTGTTACTGCTTTGGGGCGCGACCCTTTTATGGTTTCATTTTGAGCTGCAGATGCATTTCTCGCATCTGGCCGTCGGCATTTCAATGGCCCTGTTTGCCGCGACCATTCCGGTCGTCTCCTGGCTGATCCCTT
This sequence comes from Thiomicrorhabdus sp. 6S3-12, assembly GCF_017571475.1. Classification (GTDB taxonomy): domain Bacteria; phylum Pseudomonadota; class Gammaproteobacteria; order Thiomicrospirales; family Thiomicrospiraceae; genus Thiomicrorhabdus. The sequence continues at coordinate 527,501 of NZ_JAGETW010000001.1, forward strand.
TTAATACTCTGCAGCAGCATCAGCGCCAATGTCAGCTGGTCTGGTTCTCTCTGCTGGCCTGGCTGCTGCTGTTGAACAGTCTGCTGCTGTACCACACCGGCGGAACGATCAACCCTCTGATCTATCTTCTGCTGGCACCTCTGGTTCTGGGCATGCTGATCCTGTCGACATCTTGGTTTATGAGTCTGGCGCTGCTGGCCTCGGCCTGTTATCTGTCACTGGGCTTTTTCTATGTTCCGATCATGTCCCTCAAGGTACAGAGCCTGCCGGCGTTTTTCGCCTGGTACCTGCACGGTTCCATGCTGGCGTTCATTCTTCTGGTCATGCTGCTGGCACTGCTGATTTTCCCTTTAAGAAAACGGCTTGAAGCGCAACGCTCGGCGCTGTCGCAACAGCAGAACCGCGCCCTGCAGAATGAATATCTGCTTTCGGTAGCCAGCCTTGCCTCGGCCTCCGTTCATCAGCTCAGTACGCCTCTGAACACGCTTTCGCTGCTACAGGATCTGTTGAAAAACGAAATTACCAGCGATCAGGGCAAAGCCTACCTGCAAACCGCCAATCAGCAGCTTTCGGTATGCATCAACGCTCTGCACAGTCTGCGCAATAAAGCGGAAGAGGTTTCCCAGCCGGCCAACGCGGGGATTGAAATCGGCGCGCTTCTGAAAGATCTGCGTCAGGAATTTGCCCTACTGCATCCGCAAAGCGAACTACAGACCTCCACCGACATCGCTTCAGGGCTGCTGTATGTCGATGCCGCCTTTAAACTGGCGATTATGAATCTGCTCGACAATGCCGCCCGCTACAGTCCCGACTTTATCCGCCTCAAGGTGTCAAAACACGCCGGAGGCTGGACGCTGCGTGTTGAAGATCAGGGAGGCGGCCTTGTGCAAAACGATCTCGAAACGCTTGGACAGGGATTAATGGAAGAGTACCACGGCACCGGTATGGGCGTATTCCTCAGCCGCATGATTATCGAGCGCTTCGGCGGTTCCCTGAATTTCCGCAACGGCGAGATTGAAGGGCAGCCGGGACTGATCGCCGAAGTATCGCTCCCGATTTCCGAACCGCATGACAAAGCATAAGGACGTTACCGATGACACAACTGAATAACCTGTTACTGGTAGACGACGATCTGACTTTTTTGAATATCCTGCAACAGGCATTCAAATACCGGGATATTGCCACGGAACAGGCGCAGACCCCCGAGCAGGCCATACAGCTGATGCAACAGAAAGCGTTTGAATACGCCGTGATCGATCTCAATATTGACGGTCAGAGCGGACTAAACCTGCTCAGTGAACTGCTCAGCCTGCAGCCGCAGTGCAAAATCCTGATTTTGACCGGCTATGCCAGCGTGGCGACCGCGGTTGAAGCGATGCGCCTGGGTGCCATCAACTACCTGTGCAAACCGGCCAATATCGACGACATCATTCAGGCGTTTTCCCCGCAAACCGGCCATCAAACACCCCCGCCGGCCAACGAACAGGAAGAAACTTTTCAGGCAATGTCGGTCAAGCGTCTTGAGTGGGAACACATCCAGAAAGTGCTGATGGAAAACGACGGCAATATCAGCGCTACCGCACAAGCGTTAAACATGCACCGCCGGACGCTGCAAAGAAAATTACAGAAACGGCCGGTCGAAAAATAAATAGGTGATTACCATCAATTTAACGCAATAACGACATATAAATTTCACCCTTATTGCATTACTATTTTTCATGCTTTATTCCATTTTCACAAAGGACACACAAATGAAACCGACTTCTCTCTTAGCGATCGCTGCCGGCTGCCTGATCGGATGGCAAACCGCTTTCGCCGCAACGGTTGCCGAATCCGTTGAAATCAGCGACCCTTATGTCCGCATGGTACCGCCTACAGCTCCGGCCTCAGCCGCATTTATGACCATTAAAAACACCGACGGCAAAGATCATTCTGTGGTTTCTGCCAAAGGTTACATCAACAAGATCACTGAGCTGCACACTCATATTCACGACAATGGCGTGATGCGTATGCGTCGGGTCGAAAAAATCGACCTGCCTGCAGGACAAACCACCGCGCTGCAACCGGGCGGACTGCATATTATGCTGATCAACCTTAATGAGCCGGTTAAAGACGGGCAAAAATATCAAATCGATCTGACTTTTGAAGACGGCTCGACGAAAACCGTCGAAGCACAGGGACGCCCGATCGTACCGCCACGAAACGGTATGGGAGCTGGCCCTAAAATGGGTACCGGCATGGGGCCGGGCATGAAATGCGGCGGCATGATGATGAAAGGACCGGGAGCCATGTCCGGCGCACAACTTTCCAACGGTCGCAACAGCAACCCAATGCGGATGGTCATGCACGCGAACCCGGCTTTCCCGAATCTGACCGGTATTGCCGTTAAAAACGCCGCCGAACTGAATCTGAGCGCTGAGCAGGTATCTGAACTGAAAGGCTGGACTGCCAAACACGGTGACAAAATGCAGAAAATGTTCCAGCAGGTTGATGTTCTGGAAAAAGAGTTAATTCAAGATGCTTTGGCTGGACAGCCTAAAGCGGAATTAATGGCCAAATTCGAAAAAACGCTGGCCTTGCGCAAACAGATTGCGGAAACCAAAATCGATTGCCGCGACAATATGAAGAAAGTGCTGAGCGCCGAACAGTTCGACAAACTGGCGTCGATCTATCCGATGATGTAATCGTTTGCGGATCGCATTAAACAAAAACACCGCGCGGAAATTCCGTGCGGCGTTTTTTTCGCCCGACAACTGGCGGTCGGATATTCAGAGGCGCTGTCTCAACACACCCGGCAGCTTATGCTGCTTTTGACAAGCGGCAATCAGCCTTTACCGCGCGTCTTGGTGTTATGGGCACGACAGTTCTTTTCCAGAAACTCGATAATCATGCCGGCGATATCTTTGGCAATCGCCGCTTCGATCCCTTCCAGACCCGGCGAAGAGTTCACCTCCATTACCACCGGCCCGTGATTGGATCGCAGCAGATCGACACCGCAAACATTCAATCCCATCACTTTCGCGGCACGAACCGCCGTAGAGCGTTCTTCCGGCGTAATCTTAATCAAGCTGGCCGAACCGCCGCGATGCAGGTTCGAGCGGAATTCCCCCTCCTTGCCCTGACGCTTCATCGCCGCCACGACTTTATTGCCGATCACGAAACAACGGATATCCGCGCCCTTGGCTTCCTTGATAAATTCCTGAACCAGGATATTCGCTTTCAATCCCTGAAAAGCCTGAATAACACTCTCGGCCGCCGAATGGGTTTCCGCCAGAACGACTCCGACCCCCTGAGTACCCTCAAGCAGTTTAACCACCACCGGCGCCCCGCCGACCATTTCCAACATATCGTCGATATCGTCCGGACAATGCGCAAAACCGGTAACCGGCAGGCCGATTCCTTTACGCGACAGAAGCTGCAGACTGCGCAATTTATCGCGCGAACGGCTGATGGCCACCGATTCATTCAGCGGATAAACGCCCATCATTTCAAACTGGCGCAAAACTGCGGTGCCGTAGAAAGTGACCGAAGCACCGATACGAGGAATCACCGCATCAAAGCCTTCCAGCACCCGCCCCTTATAGTGAATCTGAGGATTATGCGGACTGATATTCATATAACAACGCAGAGCATCGATCACTTCGATCTCATGACCTCTACTCTGTGCCGCTTCGACAAGACGACGGCTGGAATATAGGTTCGCGTCACGCGACATCAGTGCAATTTTCATAGCAGACTCCTCAAAAAGTCATAAAAATCATGATAAAACAGGATTTGTCAGAGGCAGGACAAACCGGATAAGACCGGATGTAAAAAACTGCAATTATCACTCTTAACAGGCATTTTGCCTATCGAAATTTTGCATTAAACAAGAAAAAATTGATAACGGAGAACTTCGTTTTCCGGCAGAGAATCCGCCTGGAAGGAGAAATAAAAAAACCGCAGCTGATTCAGCCTTAGACAAAGGGACTGACGGGAGTTCAGACTGCGGGAAACGTGGGAATAAGTTACGAAATATTGCAAGATGTTGCGAAATATCGCGAACCGTACCGCTACTTTCGCTGCCGGAAAACGCCGGGGAAAGCGCTTTCTACAGCTTCGCACAAGCAAAGGTTATTTCTTGGTGGAATCCTCCGGAACATAAATCATGCTGCCGTCTTCCAAGCGGTAAGCCACACCCGCTTTAGACCCTTTACCTTCACCCATCTGGCCGGTCGACTTATACTCTTTAAGCTCATCGCCCTCTTTGACCAGAATTTCCATATTCGGCTGCCCGGCATTTTTAATGACCATGACATCCTCGGCACTGTTAAACGGATTGATCGGGTTGCTCATTACGATAATCAGCAACACCGCGATCACGACCAGAAACAGATCCACCATATTGACCACGCTCAGAATCGGATCGTCTTCGTCTTCTTCAATAATATTCAAATCAATCTGACTCATCGCCCTGTCTCAAGCCGCTTTTAACTTAGGTTCTGCTTCAGCCTCTTTCGCCTTGGCTTTCAGCAATGCCTTGAGTTCTTCCAACAACCAGCGACGACGCACCGATAGCGTCATAAAGGTCATCGAAGCCGACAAGAGCGCGATAATAACTGCGGCAAAAGCGACCGTTAGTTGGCTGGCCACTTCCTGAAAGTTACCGTTGGCGACCGCCATAAGCGCCGGCCCCATCGGAATCATGGTCGCTACCAGCCCAAGCATCGGCGCAATCCGGCTAACCAGACGCAAAGGCTCGATCTGTCTCAGCAATTGAAGCTCGACTTCCTGTTGATCGGCCTGAGGATTTTTCGCCCAAAATTGTTGTAAAGGCTGATGGGCATCCTTGCCCAAAGAGCGCATGAGCCACTCCCAGCCAAATCTTCCTAATTCGTAGAACGCAAACGCAAACATCAGTGCCAGAATAATCAGCACCGGCATTAAAAACAGACCGGCGATCTCCGCCATCGTCATTTCGATAAAATTCATAGTTTCTCCTGAATACGCTCTTTTGATCAGTTCACACCTCTGCTGAGCAAAGGTCATCATGGCGCTTTTATATGCGAAAAATTTTAGAGGGCGGGAGACAAATAGACAATGCGACAAATTGTCGCACTCCAGACAATTACGCTCGGTTGCAGGCAGTGATTTGTATTTTTACAAAAGCAGGAGTTTTAGGAGCACAACCCCACAATAGAGTTAATACAGGGAGTTTAGAAGTTTCGGAACCGCAAATAAAAAAGGGATTAGCGCCTTATTCTGACACTAATCCCCACTTTGGAAGTATTATGAATTTCTCCCTGCACCATTCCCGCGAGGAAACGCACGAAAATCCTTAATATTTCGGATAGATCGTTAACAGCTGCTCAACTTCTTCACGACAGCAACCCAGGTCAAATGCCAACTTAGCCAGTTGCGATGCACGTGACTGCAGGTTTTCCATCGTTTCACCCTTTTCAATCGCTTCCTGCAACCAGGAAGAAAGCTTGGATAATTCGCGAATCTTGGATTCCATCTCCTCCGCCGGAAGACCGCAACTGCAAAGGTTTTCTAAATTAATATCAAAACGTCGTAAGGCTTCATCCGAACTGATATTGGTATCCTTAACGATATTTTTAAAATGGCTGCTTCCCGGCATCATGCAAATCACCTACTCTCTGGAATATTTAGGAAGAGTTATTTTAATCAACGTTCGACAAGCGATTCATAACAACAATTTATTGAAATCATTAGATTACAAGGAACCAATCTATAAATAGCAATGTGTTTACATCCCATCGCTTATAAGCTTCTTTGACCTTTTCTTTTCTTGTCCAAAGAAAAGGTCAAAAAGAAAAGACACCCTCTACCGTTCGATTAAGACTGGCTAGCGTTCAATTTTGCGCGGCTTCAACTCCCTCGCTTTGCTCGGTCAGACAGCCACCGCCGCTCCTGCAAAATTATCACTAAGCCACTCTAAATCTCAGCTCTAAAGGGAACCCATTTATTTGGCATTGTTTTCGTCGAAAGAACGAAGATTCTCTATCGCCTCAAAATAGTAGAAAAGGTGTTATACGCAAGCATAGCCTAAAGACAATAATCCCCTTTGGAGTGCGCTTAGGCTGAGTCAGCGAAAATTTTGCAGGAGCGGCGGTGGCTGTCTGACCGAGCAAAGCGAGGGAGTTGAAGCCGCGCAAAATTAAGCGCTACTCAGCCTTAGTAAGCGGAACGGGGTGTCCTTTTTTGCCTACTTTGTTGGACAAGCAACAAAGTAGGGGGAAGCCTTTAGATGAAAACAAGGCAAAGTGAAATTTTAAAAAGGCTTCTCAATTAAAAAACCAAATTTAATTTTACTCTGACCCCAATTATTAATTTGATGATATGTTCAAACATGGATGGCAAAAGCTACATAACCAGAATGAGAACCGAATTAAATTTGGTCACAATGACTTTTTTGGTATGCAGAACTTTTTATTTTTTTCGGTTGATAACAAAGCAATTTCATACGATTCAAAAAAATATAGCTTTGAAGAAAGCAAGCTGAACTTGATTGATAGCTGGAACAAGATGTATCAACTGTTATTGGTTCAAGCGTTTGAAGCTTTTTCAGAGTTCATGAAAAGTTTGTATTTAATACTATTAGATTTAGGATTTGAATTTAAGCAACCATGCTTAAAAGGTGGTTCATCTCTTCCATGTGATAAAAATTTCAAATTAACAGTTACTAACATTCGTACTGAATTTTTTAGGTTATATCCGACTCTTGAAGTTTATGACACCAAAAATCAACTTGGTGCCAATTTTAAGTTTATGCTGCCCTTTATTGAAAAACTAAGACATATCATTGCGCACTCACATGGTGAGTTCAAAAATTCAGAAAAGTTCATTCGTGAGGTTCTAAATGTGAATAGGCTTTTTAATAATGGAAAATATGACCAAGAGTTTGACCAATACTTTGATTCATTTACCAGGAATAAAAATGGGATCGTTGAAATTGCCATGATGCCAATACCTCAAGAGCCGAATGGTGCTTTTGAAGTTTGGACAAATCGATTTGATATGCTGAATAATTATTTAATGGCTTATACCGAACTCATGCAAAGAGTGTTTACACACGAAATTGACAAGAAAATCAAATCAGGCAGCACTGCGGATTAACGATTACCAACACAATCAAGTGCCTGGAAACGAGGTAAAAAGCAATGGAGCCAGCAACCTTACTACTCCAAACTCTAATAATCAAAACAAAAAACGCCCATTTAAGGGCGTTTTATTAGTTAGAAAAAGCTTTGTTTTACTTTCTTAAATAGATTTGACGCAAAGCCCCTGCCGCGAGCAGAGCGGCGAGTAACAACCACCATTTCGGTTGGTCGATTGGCTGTTGCTCTTCGGGCTGTTGTTCTTGCATCACTTGCCCTTGCACGGTTTCCAGTTCTTCGCTTTGCTCGGTCTGTTCCGAGTTTTCAGACTCTGGCTGATCCATACTTTCAGCAGGCGTAGGTTCGGCGGCAGAAGTGGCCATATCCGGTGCCGGAGCGGCGCTCAGACCATAACCCGCCGCCAATTCGGCAACATAGGCTTTAAAAGTCTGGTTATCGGTATGCACATCATACTTCTCGGCCATTTCCTGATAGACCTGCACCAGTTCCTTTTTGGTCTCCTCACTCGCTTTCCAATAGTCCTTGCGAATCGCTTCCAGCATACGCTCGGCAATTTGCGCCATGGCAGTTGGATTGGACTTCTCGAACCACTCTTTCATATCCAGTTCGTATTTGTCCTTGATATAAACTTCGTGGAACTCCTGCCACTGATCGTCGCGCACCACATTGCGGTCCATGACCTGCCAGCCCCAGAAGTTGTTGATGGTATTCAACATCTGCAAAGTTCCGGCATAGCCCTCTTTCTGCATCTCCTTGACCCAGTTCGGGTGCTGATATACGGCACGCAATTCGGTCGCCAGGAAACGCTCGGCAGTTTGCAGCTTGGCCTTTTTTGGGTCGCGCATATTTGAGATATACAACTGCGGCGCTTCGCCTTCCAGGTGTTGCAGAGCCAGTGAAATCCCGCCGAGATATTCAAACGGATGATCGGTGTCCAACAACCCACGCAGGTTTGAGGAACGTGAGAAGACCGCCGCCGAGGTTCCTTTTAACTGCTCGGCATAGACATTGACCGGCTTGCCGTCTTTAGTGGTCAGCTTTCTGCTCCACTGCGAGGTATCCGGACCGTAAGCCCAAGACATGCGCGACAGATACAGCTCAGCCAGTTTGCCGTCGTCTTCTTCCCACTTGTCCGAAGCCAGCGTGGCATCCGGCAATTTGGTGCCGTAGTCGCCGCTTTCGGTGCCGAAGACACGCGTTAGCGCGAAGTTCTTGGCCGCTTTGGCTTCTACGCCCTGCTCGATCAGAGCCTTTTCAATACGCAAGGTATTGGCACGGATAAAGTTATCCTCTTCACCTTCATTAAGACTGGCAAGCATGACAATCGCTTCGTTAAAGCGCTCCATCACATTCGGGAACTGGTCGCGATACAGACCCGTCAGCGAGATGACCGTGTCGATACGCGGACGCCCCAACTCTTTGAGCGGAATCACTTCCAGACCGGTAACGCGCCCGCCTCGATCCCAGATCGGCTTGACGCCCATCGCATAGAATACCTGTGCTTCCAGCATCCCAAGATGACGCAGAGTTTCGGTACTCCACATCGAGAATGTCAGCTTTTTCGGGAATTCGCCGTGTGTCGCCTGATGACTTTCAATCAGTTGCTGCATCGCTTGAACACCTGCTTCATAGGCGGCTTTGGTCGGAATACGCGACGGATCGAAACCGTACATATTGCGCCCGGTCGGAATCGCATCCGGATTCCGGATCGGATCGCCTCCATAAGACGGATCAACCCATTTCGCAGCCAATCCTGCCAAGATTCCATCCGTTTCCGACACGGCACGCATATTACGCGCATGTTTAATACCCTGCTTGACCGCCGCAACCAATTCCGGCTTAGCGGCATCAACGGAACTTAAAGACTGCTCGTCAATAATATGCGATCGCACAAATTTGAAAGGCGCCGTCTCTTTCAGCAACTTATAGTCGGTTCGAAACAGTTGGCGACTGTTTTCGACACCAAGCGGCTTCATCAGGTCATCACCGAGCATCAGCATAATATTCAACGCCAGATGATCCTGCTCGGCGGTTTCGCCGAACGTATGCAACCCTAAAGGCTGCATCGCCGAACCGAGATCTTCCAGATAGTCTTCGATATCGCGCAGGAAGCTGTCGAAGTTCGCGTGCAGATCGGCCACCTTCCAACCCATATCTTCCGGAATCTTCATTTTCACCGCCTGTTCGATAATCAGGTCTTTTGCGTTGGATTTGACCAGACCCTCGTCAAGCGAGATATATTCGCGGATAGCGTCGTTAATGGCGACAAAATCGTCCGACAGGCCTGCCGGCGAGAAAGGCGGTACCTGATAGCTAATGATAACGCCGCGCCCGCGACGTTTCACGTGAAGCGCTTCGCCGATATTATCAACGATATACGGATAAACCACCGGCGTATTGCCGACCGCCAGATTCGGATAATCGTAAGCCCACAGACCGCGTTCTTTGCCCGGATGCCATTCCTGAGTCCCGTGGGTTCCGAAATGGATAATCGCGTCGGTGCCGTACACTTCGCGCAGCCACAGATAGGCCGCCGCGTAATAATGATTCATCGGTTTTTTAGTGTCGTGGAAAAGATCCTTATCCTGTTCGGCGGTCGAGCCGCCGCGGTTCGGCTGCGGCATAATAATCAGGTTGCCCAGTTTCAGACGCGGAATGACAAACCCTTTCTGCCCCTGATAATCGACCACCCAGCCGTTTGTCGCGGCATCGCCCCAATGGCCGTTCATATCATCCTGAATCGACTGCGGCAGCGTCGCAAACCATTGGCGATAGGTTTCCAGCGGCATAAAGTCCCACAGCTCGGTTTTCATCAGATTTTCGACTTCGTTGGGTCTATAGGCCGGACGCAACATGGTGGCCACCGCATCAATCATTTCCTGCTCACCGACATTTTCCAGCGCATAACCTTGCGCCTTAAGATCGGCAACCAGCTTCTCGATCGAGCGCGGTACATTCATATTCGAAGCGCCCTGATTTTTCTCGCCCGGAGGATGATTCCAGAACAGCAGCGCCAGCTTTTTATCCTTATTGGCTTTGCGTTGTAGCTTGGCCAGATTAATCGCCTTGCCGATCAGCAAGTCCATCTGTTCCAGCAACGGAATCATTTCACCGTCCGGATTGACCGTCAACACCACCGGATCCTGAATCCCGATATATTCGGCATTGGTCAGGGTAAACGGCAGTCGGAAAGAGCTGACACCGGCCAAATCCTGCATATAGACTTCGCGACCGCCGTCGCGGTAGTGCAGAATATTGATGACCGGAATCCCCTGCGCCTGATAGCGCAACTTGCGTCCTTCGACATCACCACCAAGGAAGGTATTGACCAGCATCACCTGCGGCAAGACCTTGCCCCGCCAGGTAATCAGCGGCTCGTTGAATTGGTACGGACGCCCTGTTTTCGGATTCGGGAAAGGATTATCATCAGCGGCAGGCTTGGCTGGAGCGCCCCAGCGCGCCGCAGCAGGGTTACCGGAAGCATCGGCCGGACGGCCAGATGGACGACCTTCCGCTTTAGAGGAAGTCTGCGGCCGGCCGTAACCGGCCGGCTTGTCTTGCGCCGACTTTAACGCCGCTTCGCGCTCGACGGACTGCTGCGATTTAAAGGTGTTCTGAGTCACACGGGCGGCTCGATAGAAAAACAGCGGCATGGCACCACGCTTTTCGATTTCGGCAATGGTTTCGTCCAGATGACGCGTCTGACCGTCGGCGATATAGCTCGACGTAGTTTCCATGGCAATCACCAGTCCCTCGGTACCGTCTTTGCCCGAGCGCTGATTCCACCACTGAATATATGTATCCAGATCCGCGAAGACCTGTTGCTGGTACGCAGGATGGTAAATACCGCCGCTGGGCATCTCAATCGGCAAAGGTACGGCGTCGAGATCCGTACCGTTGATCATTGCCGCCGCATAGTCAAACAGCAGACGATGGTTGTCACTCATACCGCCCAGATAGTAACCGTACACCTGCTGACCGATTTCGGTCGGCAGGTTGACCGTTTTCAGGCGAACCGGACGGCTCATACGATTGATATGCACAACCGGCACCTGCAAAGCGCGCAGACTGTCACCGGCGATCGAATCCACTTTCGCCTGATCGTCGGTACGCGGCGCATCGACAATTACCAGTCCGGCATTTTGCAACGCCTTGTGCACACCATCCTTACCGCCGGAACCGTCTTTGGCATCCACCTGCACCCAGTTCAGTTGCACGCCCTGTTGTGCGGCCGCTTCGCTCAGCAGCTTAAACTTTTTGCTGAGCACAAAATCGGTGGAAACAATCGCCACCTTGGGCTCTTTTTTATCGAGGCTTTCCGACGCAAAAACGGGCGCCGTCAAAAATGACAGACACCCGCCGATCAGAAACACCCAGTTCACCAAGGGTTGCATCACTCTACTCTCTCCTTAGAATTTCACTTTCAGACCTGCCATCCAGACACGGCCCGGATCGACGTTGATCGACAGGTCTTCGGCGTCATACACGCCGTCGGAATTGCTGTCGTAGGTACCGCGAACAATCGAGTAGAACTGATCATTAAACACATTGTCTACTTTCAGGAACAGGGTCAGCAGCCCTTGCGTTCCGCCGACAACCTGCGCTTTGGTCTGATATTCCAGACCTAAATTCAGCAGTGTACGCGCCGGCATCTTTTCCTGATTGATCTCATCGGCATAACTCTCGCCGCGATAATCGATTTCAGTGGTAAAGGTTACTTTGCTTGTCGGATACCAGTTAATGCGCAAGTTCGCCATATGTTGCGGAGTACGCGGCACATAATTACCGCTGTTGTCGTAAGGCTTAAAGTAAACACAGTCGTCCGGGGTACAGGTCTGCGTCCCGGCGCGCGTGGTATAGGTGCCGGTCGTCAACTCCTCTTCCGAATTCACCACCACACCATATGGATTACCCAAAGCCAGATAGAAATCGTCATAGCTGCCGAACTTGCTGATCAGGTAGGTGTAGGCGAAATCAAACGAGAAATTGTGTTTTTTCTCGGTTTGCAGCGCCAGTTCAAAACCTTTGGAAGTCGTTTGCCCGATATTGTCATAGTAGGACTCGACATCGTCGAGCTGATCGACATTCGAGTTGACGTACTGGCCGGTGGAATTGGTAATGAAATCCCGTCGGTCGATATAGAACACGGAACTGTTCATATGGGTATTCCAACCGAACAGATTCAGCTCGGAGCGCACACCCAACTCATAGTTAAAGGTCGTTTCAGGCTCCAAATCGGCATTGGTACTAAGTTCGCTCAGGCTCGGCGCACGGAAACCGGTGGAAACCGCGCCATACAGAGAGGTTTTTTCGGACAGATTCTGATCCGCACCGAAGCGCCAGGAGTGAACATTGAACTCATTACTGTCATAGCTGTCTTCCAGACGATCATGTCCGTCCAGCTCGATGCGGTCAAAACGGTAGTTCCCGGTCAGCGTCGTGCTTTCGGTCGCTCTAAACTTCGCCTCGCCGTAGACCGCTTTAGTGATCTCTTCGCGGTAAGAGTCCGACTTTATCGTCCCGGCGGTAATCGTTTCGCCGCGCGAATAGGTACGATAGTCCTCTTTCACCGTGGTCTGCTCATCGAAGGTATTTTTCTTCAGTTCAACCCCACCCATTAAGGCAAATTCGCCGAACGAATCGCGCAGTTCCAGTTTCAGACCGCGCTGCACCTGCTCGTAATCGTTGAGATTGGCATACATATCGACCTGATCGTCACCGACCGGATTGCCGTCGCCGTCGTATTTAATCGGTGCCGACCAGAAATCGGTTATGTCTTTGTACTGATAGGCGACCGCCATAAAGTTACCGCTGTCCGAAAAGTCGTTCGAATAGGTCAGATTCAGTCGCGACAGATCGACATTGAACATTCGGGTGTAGCCGCGTCCGGCCTCTTCCCCTTCCGGATCCTCTTCGGCGGCGGTGACCCCGCGTACAGAGCCGTCTCGATCACGGAAGCGCTGCGCATCTTCAAAACCGAACGTCAACTCGCTATGATCGTTCAGGTAATATTCCAGCGCACCGGAGACCGCTTCAGCATCGCGTTGCGACAAAGCATAGAAGCCGTCGTTATGACGATCGGTTACCTGCACATGACCGGCAAAATCCTCTTCGGCAACGCCCGCTTTGACCAGAGTACGCGTATAACCGTAAGAGCCGAGATCCGCTTCAAGGGTCACGCCGGCATGCGCAGCGCCGCGCTTGGTGGTAATAATCACCGCACCGGCCAGCGCATCTTCACCGAACAGATAGGAAGCGCCCCCTTTGACGACGCGGATCGATTCGATATTATCCAGATCGATATTCACCTTACCGGTACGCTCGAAAACCGGAACACCGTCGATCACAATCGCCACACCCGGCTTCTCGCCCATATAACGCTGATTATCCACACCGCGGATTTTGATCTTGATGCCATCGCCTTCACCGGCCAGATCAGCGGTAACTCCGGGAATGGAACGCAGTACCTCGATAATATTGGTCGCGTGCTTTGCTTCTACCGCTTCACCGCTGATCACCGTCGTACTGGCCGGAATATCGGCATCCGATTCAAATCGGTCTTCGATGGTCGAAGAAGAAATCGTTACTTTGGAAAGTTCGCTGCTGTCGTCGGCGTAACCGAATTGAGTGAAGCTCAGCAATAAAGCCGAAATTAATGCATTGTAGTGAAAAGGTTTAGGATGCATCGCCGCCTCTGGTCTTCTGTTCTAATGATTTGAATTAGCGCAAAATTTTAGGGGCAAGCCAGCAACGAAACAATGCGACAAATTGTCGCACCGGCGCGGCATAGGCGGTTTTTAAGCGACCATTAAAAACCGGTACCGAAAGCCATTAATGACAAAACGGTTAAAGGATCTACAGCAAGTGAGGGCAACCGTTATTGACATCAGTAAATTCTTATGTAGAATCAAATTAACTTATATTAGTAAAAGTTAATATTCATACCAAGGAGAATATTTATGAAAACACTATTGGCTTCACTCTTTATCGCCGGATCACTATTTACTGTAAACGCTACGGCGGACTCATGGTCATTTGACGGCCAACCGGTTACCGGTTCTAACTCCGGCGGCTGTACTTGGTCTTTCGACTGCGAAAAACCGCTGAAATAATTCTCGATTCATAGCCTCCTAAAAGCAAAAGGGCCTGGTGAATACTCACCAGGCCCTTTGTTTTTGCACATCAATCAATGGCGGTTTAGAGGTGCTGCAACATCCCTAAGATGACTTTGGCGGAGTGGGTCGCCGCCTGCTCAAGATACTGCTCGAAAGTCACCTTGTTCTCTTTACCGGCAATGTCCGACAGAGAACGGATAATCACAAACGGTTTCCCGAAGCTGTGACACACCTGTGCAACGGCCGCAGCCTCCATTTCGCAGGCAATCATCTCCGGAAAAGCTTCACGCGTACTGGCCACATCATCCGGGTGATGCATAAAACGGTCACCGGTCGCAATCAGGCCATGCATATGCACCACTTCGCCCAAATCTTCAATGGAAGCCTGCGCCGCTTTGACCAGCTTGTCTTCCGGCATAAAATGCGTCGGCATTCCCGGAACCTGTCCCTTGTCATAGCCGAAAGGCGTCACATCGACATCGTGATGACAGACCGAACTGCTGATGACCACATCGCCGACATTCAAATCAACATGAAAGCCACCAGCGGAACCGGTATTGATAACAAAATCCGGATCATACAACTGCAGCAGGATCGTGCTGCTGATAGCGGCGTTGACCTTACCGATACCGGAACGCAGCAATGCGACCTCGATACCGTCGATCTTGCCCAGATAATATTCAAAACCGGCGTGGGTTTCGGTCTGCATATCGGTCAAATTGCTGCGCAGCAATGCAACCTCTTCTTCCATCGCCCCGATAATGGCAACTTTCATCGATCAGACCTCGTTACCCAGCTTGCGCAGGGTCTCTTCATCCATTTTAAGCTCTTCGTTCTTATTCACGCCGATGCCATGTTCAAGAATGTCCTGTGCAATCTCTTTCGCTTCTTCCAGAGAGTGCATCATATAGGTACCGCACTGATACTCGTTCAGCTCAGGAATGTCTTCCATACGCTCGACATTCAATACATCCTGCATGGACTCGGACCACGCTTTGGCCACACGCTCTTCGCTCGGCGCGCCCATCAGACTCATATAGAAACCGGTACGGCAGCCCATTGGCGATACATCGATAATTTCCACACCGTCACCGTTCAGGTGATCACGCATAAAACCGGCAAACAGATGCTCCAGAGTATGAATCCCCTTTTCGCCCATCATGCTTTCGTTCGGTTTATTGAAACGCAGATCGAAAACCGTAATGGTATCGCCGGACGGAGAAGTCATGGTCTTGGCGACACGCACCGCAGGCGCATTCATAATCGTATGGTCAACAGTAAAACTATCTAGTAAAGGCATATTTCTTTCCCAAAATATATAGGTTAAAAATCAAATTTGTTCGTGACCGTCGTCGTTTTCAAGGCGGCCCTTAATCATCCAGCCGTTATCGGTCTTGATAAACAGGTAGTTGCGTTTAAAGTCCAGCTGATCACCGGCGGCAAACTCGGGCAAGGTCATTTTCCACATCCCGATCGCCATGGTGCGGGTAATCTTATCCAGACTGGAAGTCGCTTTGTCTTTCATAATCTCGCGCGCATAGTCATCCAGCGAACGCTGCGCCGTCGCCTTGATGCTCAATTCGGCAACATAATGAGTATCGTTTTGCTTATAGCCATTTTCTTTAATCACTTCGTCCGCCAGAAACAGTCCGGCAAACTCCTGATTGAAGGTATTCTTCGCCATCTCTTCTACGTCCGATTCTGTCGGCTGAGTAATGCCGAGACATCCGGACAGCAACAGACTGAGCCAGACAGCGGCTAAAACAGGTAAAGATTTGTACATAGCATCGATCTCCAGGCGCGGCGGCAAAACCTGTACGGCCTTTTCGCGGTCTTAAAAACGCCCCGAATAAGGCGTCGCATTCAAACCCAAAAGGATACCATAAACGCCGTCATAAACCTATTCCGGCACATGCCACTACCGGCATATGCAATGCGCCGCAACGACTTTGGCTAAAGGACCGAATTCCCTCTCAGAAAAAGCTGAATTTCCGTTAAAATGGCTGCTATCACCTTTATCCCGGAAGCGCGCGTGGAGCTGCAGAATCTGACTGTTCAATGTCCTTACTGCTGGAGTGAAATCGAGATAATTATCGACCCCAGCGATCCATCGGAGCATTTCATCGAAGACTGTTCCGTGTGCTGCCGCCCGATCCATTTTCATAAAATAATACAGGATGATGGTGCTATCGAACTGATCGCCAAACACGAGGACGAATCCTATGACTGATAACGCACACAATAACCACTCTAAACGCGATCTGAGCGCTTATCGCCAGCGCTATCTGCGCGGCGGTTTGGATGAAAACGCCGTTCCGACCGTTCCGACCGAACTGTTCGGAGAGTGGTTTGCGCAGTGCGAAGAAGCCGGAATCAATGAGCCGAATGCGATGATTCTGGCCACCGTGGATGAAGAAGGTCAGCCTTCCACCCGTACCGTGTTGCTGAAGTATTTTGACGAACGCGGTTTCGTTTTCTATACCAATTACGGCAGTGATAAGGCGAAACATATCGCCAACAACGCCAAGGTCAGCCTGCTGTTTCTATGGCTCGACCTTGAACGTCAGGTCAAAATCGAGGGTATCGCCGAAAAGGTCTCTACCGCCGAGTCCCTGAAATATTTCACCAGCCGCCCGAAAGGCAGTCAGATCGGCGCCTGGGTCAGTCAACAGAGTCAGGTCATCACCTCGAAAAAACTGCTGCTGACGCAATATCAGAAAATGCTCGACAAGTTTAAGAAAGGCGATGTACCTTTGCCGGATTTCTGGGGCGGATTCCGCGTCAAACCGCACAAGATTGAATTCTGGCAAGGCGGCGACAATCGCCTCCACGACCGGATTCTGTACACGAAAGCGGACAACGATCAATGGGATATCAGCCGTTTATCGCCTTAGATTGTGTTCCATCAAGTTCGCTGTTTGCTCTTGGGGCTAAGATGAATTCCAAACCTCTGCCCCCTCAGGAGGAAGCATGCCCGACTACTCAACGCCCGGCGTTTACATCGCGGAAAACTTAACAGCCCCACCTCCAATAGAAGCGACGTCCACCACGATCGCCGGTTTTGTCGGCGTAGCGGAAACGAGCTACCGGCTCAATCAACCGACGAAAATTCACAGTTGGGCCGAATACACGCGTCATTTCGGACGCTACTCTCAAACTGCACCTTATCTGGCTCCTGCGGTATGCAGCTTTTTTAAAAATGGCGGCCAAGCCTGCTATATCGTCAATGTCGCCGATCAGAGCGACTCGTCCCTGATCGGATTCGACTCAACTGATGGAAGCGCAAGCGGCCTGCAAAGCCTGAAAGCCGTCGACGAAATCAGTACGCTCTGTATTCCCGGTGCAACCTCTCTGAACGTACAACTGGCGATGATTACACACTGTGAATCGCAGGACGACCGCTTCTGTATCCTCGATTCGCAAGAGGCCGCGATACTTAACGATATCCAGCAACAACGCACGCTTCTACATTCCGACCGAGGATTTGCCGGCCTCTACTATCCGTGGATTGAAGTCGCGGTCGAAAAACAGTCGGCCACAGGCGAACTGCAGTTGGAAAACCGTTTTATTCCGCCCAGCGGCGCCATCGCCGGCATTTACGCCTTGAATGACTTGCAGCGCGGCGTGCACAAAGCCCCTGCTAATATGGCGATAAGGGATGCTATCGGCCTCGAACGCAACATATCCCAATCGGAGCAAAGTCTCCTTAACCCGCAAGGTATTAATTGCATCAGACTGATTGACAGCCAGGGAATTCGTGTCTGGGGAGCCAGAACGCTGGCGGATACCTCAGACGAATTGAAATATGTTCCCGTGCGCCGTCTGCTGCTTTTTCTGCAAGAGTCAATTCAAAAATCCATCCAATGGTCCGTGTTCGAACCGAATGACGAACCGCTTTGGGCGAACATTCGCCTCTCTGTCGAGAATTTCCTGCTACAAAACTGGCGTGACGGCGCCTTTCAGGGAAGTCGTCCGGACGAAGCGTTTTTTGTGCGCTGCGACAGAAGCGGCATGACGCCTGAGCAGATCAGGGCAGGCATTATGATCGTTACCATCGGCATCGCAGCGATCAAACCGGCCGAATTCATTGTCTTTAGAATTGCTCAGAAAACCGGCGATGCCGACATCACCTAAACGGAACGGACGGAGGAGTGACACAGATGAAGCGATGGTTGTTAGGAATAGGCTTCGCTCTGACTTTTCAGGCTCAGGCATTTGAGTGTACCGTCGAGGAGTGGGACGTCATCGCACTGCAGCAGCAGAATTTATCCAATCAGCTGACGCAGCATGTCAAAGAATACAAAGCGCTTTGCGATTCCGATTTTAGCCAGTTGCCGGACGACAGCGCCTGCTCATCCCTGACGCATACAAACAAACAGCTGGCGGATATGACTTCGCGCCTTGACGAGACTCTGCTTGGACTGAAACAAGAAGCCGACGAATGGAAGAAAATGAGCGAAGCCTGCCAGAGGAAGGAATTTACCAAACTGGCGGAAATTTCTCTGGTCAAACACGATAACCTGCTTCGCTTAGTGGATAAGCTGGCGCAAGGTGAGAAAAGCTTTAAAACCCAGGTCCGGCAATGTCAGGAATCGCTCGAAAGAGAAAGCGAAAAACGTTGCCGCTGAAAGAGATCCGTCTAAACCGCCTGCTGCTTTTGAATCACAAACATCGCATCGAACTTGAGACTTTGCAAAAACAAATAGGCACTTTCGCTGACATTAATCAGTTTCAGTCGGCTCGCCTCGAAATTAACGGCCTCATAAGCCCCGATAATATACGAAACAATATGGCTGCCTAAGAATTCGACCTTGGCAAAATCAAGCATCAGCAGCGTTTTAGGACCGACCTTTTCACCTAACAAGCCTTTCAGCTGACGACAGAAAGTGTTATCCAGAGAATCTTTAAGATCCACCTTGAGCAGATTGGCAGTTTTTTGGTATTCGATCTTCACAAACTTTTCTCCCAAACACCCCGGAAAACCAAAACAAATACAATTTAAACTTGAAATACTGCGCTAAATAAACATTTAAATCGCATTAGTATCATACACGCAGAAACGCAATATTAAATACCAAGATTCACTTTTTTACTTTTAAAAAGTAAATTTGCGCGTGGTCTACAAGGCTTGTAAGCGCTTTAAAGCCATCGATACTGATTGGCAAAGCATTTTTCAACTATAAAAAAACCGGCGTATTTTGCAATTCATTGCCTGCGATTTTCACAAAACGATCTCACTTCCGTAACCTTGCATTCATAACGCCCTTGCTTATTTACCACCGCCCCTTTTTGGTTTGATAAGATTGTTTGCACAACAAGATATACAGTAAACGACACAGGAAAATCAGCATGCGTTATACGACTCTCGGAACAACCGATATCAAAGTCAGCAAAATCTGCCTGGGTACCATGACCTGGGGTGAACAGAATACTCGCGACGAAGCTTTCGAACAGATGAACTACGCCCTGGATCAAGGGGTAAACTTCTGGGATACCGCCGAACTCTACTCGGTCCCGCCGAAAGCGGAAACCTACGGATCGACTGAAACCATTATCGGCGAATGGTTTGCCAAACACGGGCGACGCGACGAAGTGGTACTGGCCTCGAAAATAGCCGGGCCGGGTGAATTCGTCGAGCATATCCGCGGCGGTAAAACCCGTTTTAACAGAGAGATGATTGAACAGGCGCTAAACGCCTCGCTAAAACGATTGCAGACCGACTACCTCGATCTTTATCAGCTGCATTGGCCGGAGCGCGAAACCAACTTTTTCGGTCAGCTCGGTTTTGCCTACCCACAAGAAACCCAAAACGACCTGACGCCGATGGCCGAAACGCTACAGGCGCTTTCGGAACAGGTTAAGGCGGGGAAAATCCGCACCATCGGACTATCCAATGAAACCGCCTGGGGAACCATGAACTTCCTGCATCTGGCAAAAAGCATGGGCTTGGAAAAAGTTGTCACGGTGCAGAATCCTTATAATCTGCTTAACCGCAGCTACGAAGTCGGTCTGGCGGAAATCGCCCATCAGGAGCAGGTCGGTCTTCTGGCATACTCTCCTCTTGCTTTCGGCGTACTGGCCGGAAAATATCTGAATAACCAGCGCCCTGAAAACGCCCGAATCACGCTTTTCCCGCGTTTTGACCGCTATTTGAATCCGCAGGCGGACGCGGCGACAAAAGCCTATGTCGAACTTGCCCAGCAACACGGATTATCTGCGGCGCAGATGGCACTGAGCTATATCAATTCACGCCCGTTTGTCACCGCCAATATTATCGGCGCCACCACGATGGAGCAGTTGAAGGAGAATATCGAGTCGATTGATCTGGAGTTGAGCGACGAAGTCTTGGCGGGAATCGAACAAATTCATCAACGCTATACCTATCCGTCGCCATAAACCGAAACCGGTACACAACACATAAAAAATGCCAAGCCCGAATCAAATCAGAGCTTGGCATCGTTTGTCATTCCATTGCGGACGTACCGCAGACGGGTGTCCGCTCAGGTTACCAGTTCAATCAGAAAGGCTTGCCTTCTTCGATCGGCAACTCAGGAATTCTCGACCATTCGTTCCATGAACCGAAATAAAGCTTAACATTTTCGATTCCAGCCGACTTCAGTGCCACCAGAGTATTCGAAGCGCGCGCGCCCTTGAAGCAGTACAGATAGACTTCGCTGTCCTTAGTGATCCCCGCCGTTTTACACTCCGCAAGAATTTCATCCGGAGTCTTAAACAGCGGAACCAGTCCCGGCTTCATCATACGATACCACTCGATCCAAACCGCACCCGGCAAACGACCTTTGCGCGGACAGAAGTCTTTACCGTATGGCGATGAGCTGTCGGCAACCCATTCGTCAACGTCGCGAACGTCCAGCAGGATCTTGTCGCTATCCAGCGCGGACAGAACATCATCCTTATCGATCATCAGACTGTTTCCGGTATCTTTAAGCGGGAAGGTTTTCGCTTCCGGCGTCGGCGTTTCCAGACTGATTTCAAATCCTTCTGCATGCCAGGCCTGATAGCCGCCATGCAAAATCGACACATTTTCATAACCCAGGTAGTTCAAAAGAAAATAGCCGCGACAGGATTGACCGAAACCGGTGTTCATCGCATCTTCATACAGAACCGCCGTTTCGGCACCGGAAAGTCCCGCTTCCCCGAAAGTAGAAGCGAAATTCTCTTTCAATTCTTCAACCCCTTCCGGAGTTGAGGTTGCCAGAAAAGTAAAAATAGAGTGAATATTCACCGCACCGGGAATGTGCCCCTGTTCATAGGCCTCCGGTGAACGGGTGTCGATAATGACAACAGGCGTGTCACTTGAAAGCATTTCGTTGAGTGTAGCCGCATTGACGAGTAGTGGACTTGGCATCTTGGTTCTCCTTAAGCGTAGGTTTTTCAGTAGCGAAAGCACTTATCAAGATGCATAAAATGTACTTATCACAAAAATGACAATAAATACAATAACTTAACTAATTTTAAGGCTTAATTTCCTCTTGGCAAACCCCGACTTTTACACATAAAAAAACACAATAAGCACCAAATTCAATCAATTAAACGGTGCACGCGATTCCAAAAACGAGCGACTTGCGAGTTCACACAGAAAAAGAAAATGTTCTGCTTTCATTGAAATGTAAAATTCTTATACTTACTTAAAGTAAAAAAATCACATAATATATTTATTTCCTAAAAAATAGTCTTTTAAGAAACTATTCAGCCACAAAAGTTCTTCATAGCAATGTTAGTTCTGTTTGATTCAGGCATTAATTTCGGGCATGCAGGTAATGAAATCAACATCCAATCGCAGCCGCTTCTTTCGGCAACGCGGTTCCATCACCCTAATGGGAGCAGGCGCCATTATTTCCGCCCTGTACGCCTTCAGTCTGGTCATGGAGTATTCCAAGTTAAAAATCATTGATCATGAGCTGGATAACTACGCGAGAAGCATCGCTGAAACCGCACTCCGCTCGGAAATGGCCTTGACCCTGAAAGGTTATCAGGAAGGCAGTATGGATCTGCAGGTCTCCGACTACCTTTCGGAAAGTGTATTGCATACCCTCGGCTACAATTCCGACGAAGCGCCGTCCGATAGAGTCATTTACAAGGAATTGACCTACGGGAGAATAGAAGCCGACGGCGCTTTTTACGCTTTGGGGGACGACAACCCTTATTACAGCGCCAGCAGTACACTGACGACTTACCGCAATAATCCGCGACTGGCTCTGCAAGAAATCGCCAGTGGCGACATGACACCGGAAAATTTGCCTAAATTCAATGCCGTTGCCGTACAACTATGGACCAACGACAACTTTTTGAACCTGTATACGCCTGAAGGCCGGGCGATATTCGGAGCGGATCCGAGTAACCAGAAATGCTACTGCGACATCCGTTATGAGATGTGCATGAACGGGGATCTCAGCAAACAGGATATTCTTGACGGCTTATACCCCAAAGATATCGAAAAACTCAAAAATCAGGGGGTCGTAAAAGTCCTGTTAAACGGCTTGCTCGATTTTGCGGCCATTCCAGCCCATTCATTGACCGAAGCGCAAGCCGATGCGCTCGCCGAAGCCATTGCCGATCCAACCTCCGAAGCGCGCAGAAATTATTGCGAGTACGGTTTTACGGCGACGCACCCGAACCTTTCCGACACCAGCAAATACCCTTATATCGACTTTTTCAAACGTCAGGGCTGGATCGGCATTGAACCCTTTGTCGAAAATAACGGGGTTATCGGCAACCTGCTGGTTGAGAGCAACTTTTCAAAGGGCGATTATCTTCGGGCGGTCGGACAGCTTCCGGTATTTGTCTATGATGGCGCCGATACGCTGGCGAACGACGCCGGACTGGTCACCACCGTCGATGAACTGCTCGTGCTCTTAAACCCGCTTTCAGGCGACGGCTCGATGCACCCGCAAAGTACCACCGGCGACAATTTGCAGAAAGAAGATCTGCTGGCGACGACCTTTAACGGACAAGGCTACCGCTGCTCGCTGCTGACGGTTAATGTCGACGTTACACTGCTGAACTGGCTGACGGATTTTCTAGGTCTCAGCAATCAGGTTCTGGCAATGAGATGCGACAACCTTCTCAACAGCCTGCTAACGGTCGTTGACTCGATTGTCGACCCCATTTTATGGCTGGTTTTAAAGATCCTCCCGCTGGATCTTCTGCTCAACTGGCTGTTGGAGAATATTCTCGGATTCGGTCCTCTTGGCGATGCGCTTATGAACCTGCTCGATCCGGATGTAGTTGTGCATGACCCAATCTATATCGGGCGCTCCGGCACCTGTATTTACGGCACCGATACAGACAACCTTAGCTCGCAAAGATGCCTGTACAACGCAAACGACGGCGCTTACCAGAGCTGTAATTACCTGCTTTCCGCCGAAGATGAAAGCGGCCTGCCCAAAATTGAGGCGCCGAACCTGGTCAACCGGTTAAGTATCTTCCTTTTCGGCCCGGTGAAAGATTTTTCCGCCGGAGTGGAAAGTCTGAACTGCGAAATGCGCTACTTGCGCTATTCACCAACAAACCGCTGGGGGCTTGGCTCCGGGGGCTGGAAAGAGATCAATTAATCTCCGGCCGGCTTTCGGGAAGTTTTAAACCTTATTTGCCGGAGTCATTCCCGAACGTCTGCAGAAAACCCGAGCGCCAATAAGCGCCGACGGAATGCCGGCAATACTGATCCACAAGATCAGTTCGGGGTGCTCTTTATTGGTACTCAGCCAAACCGCCAGCACAAGAATAACGACCGACATCCCATAAACCGTTGCGCAGTTGAGCCCCCCGCGTTTTTTCATAACAAAGTAAAACGGCACCCCGACAAGCATCGCAACGACCAGCGCAATCACCGCACCGAGAATAGCGATCAGCAGCGAAACCACAAAATACCCGGAAAAATATGCGCTGATATCGGAACCTGCAATCAATAAGACCGCCAATACCGTAAAAAACAAAGTCGCACCGGCCGCCAGACTGGCAAGGGCAATATTTGCGATGACTTTCTTAAACTCATCCATAAGTTATCCTCCAGGACCTGTACAACAAGCCTTCCTTTTGTTGGCAAAACACGATTTTTCGCTTCCCGAGTAAACACGGAGGATGTATTCTAATTATTCTTTCACATCCCCCCAACTCAACGAGGAACTGACATTAATGCCCCCGAAACGCTCTTTCAGCAAACTTAACCACTATATCCAAAATCAAGCGGAAAATACGCTTTCTCAGAGCGTTACACTTCTCAGGCTGATCTTTATCATCTTTATGGTCATCTATCTCGCCGCCTGTCTGGTAAGCATCTCCAGTAAACTATTCGAATTCAGCGTTACTCAGGGCATTCTGGATTTTCATTCGATGAAGATTTTGCTCACCGACGCACTTTTCACCCTGATCGTACTCGCGATTGTAAAAGCCCTGTTTATACACAACAGCTTCGACTACGCTCTGACCTTTCTGGAAATCGCTTTCGTGGTAATTATTCGAAAACTGATTTTGCTGGATACCGTCCCGGAAGAGAACTGGACATTACTGATTCTCGGCGTGATCTCAACCGCGTTTTTCGTGTTGATCATTTATATCCATAACCTGAAACGCAAATGGCTGCTTGAAAAGAGCATTGAGGACAAGGGCGAATAAATTCCGTCCTTTTGGGCAAGCGATGACAAACCGCATGGCTTGCCAAAAATCTATCAACGCCGAAACAGGGAATTTCGGGCAATAAAAAAGCCCGAGTTGAAAACTTCAACTCGGGCTTAAGAATATGGTGCGAGCGGAGAGACTCGAACTCTCACACCAAAGGCACCAGAACCTAAATCTGGCGTGTCTACCAATTCCACCACGCTCGCAATTTGTGGTGGTCGCACCTGGAATCGAACCAGGGACACATGGATTTTCAATCCATTGCTCTACCAACTGAGCTATGCGACCTGAACTTGATGGCGCGTAGTATATAGAGCACCCTGACACCTGTCAAACACTTTTTAAAAAAAAGTGTTAATTTTTAAACGGACAGATTTAAGGGTCTTCTGAGACAGTTTTCTTAACTTGAGTAAAGGTAAATGCCTTATCGCATCAATCGATGCGTCTGTCGAGTTTTAGATTCAGCAAATATTTTTTTGATCTTAGTCTGCAAAACAGCAGGCTGGAAAGGTTTCACGATAAAATCTGCCGCCCCTTTTTGAAAAGCCTTATTCAAGCTATCCCTACTTGCATCCGCAGTTACCATAATGACATGCGGCGGAAATAATATTGGTAATGAGTTGATTTGATCAAGAACATCTAAACCGTCCATGCCTTCCATATTGATATCCAGCAGGACAAAATCGAAATCTTTTTCTTTAAGTAGCGCCAAGGCTTTTTCTCCACTAGTGGAAACAGAAACATTTTTCCATCCAAAATCATGGAGAATTGAAGAAAATAGTGTACAGATATTAGGCAAATCATCTACCACTAAAAATCTTAATTCAGAAATATTAAATCCGGTACTCATCGAACTTCCATGCCCAGCTATCCAGAGTAAAAAAATCACTGAAAAGCACTATAAAACAATGAGTTAAAGGCCTAAAAAACCTTTTAATTAATACGAGTATAGCAAGCTTTACATTCATTTCAACGAAATCCATTTTTATTTTACTTAAGAGGCCTATTGTGATTTGTTGCCTTATAGATTTAAGAGCAAAAAAGCTTCTCATTCCCGCCCGCCACTAAGCGGTAACAACACAGATATGAATCATTTAGTAACAGAATGTATTTACCCAAGCAAGCTTCAATATGTTTTGCCGCCATCATGCTTTAACCACAATTTCTTTGGTATCATTCAGTGACATGCAGAGCACCTTTTAACCAAAAATCTTTTGGGGTCATGAATGGCGCAAACCAATATGGAAAAGACAATTATGCCGGACAAAGACAATGTTACTTTTAACAAAGAAGTCGCATTAAGGATGATGGGAGGCTCTGAAAAATTGCTTGTATCAACATTGGAAAAATTTGTAAAAAAATATTGCCACATTTCCGATGAATTAAGCGCCCTTTTAGTTGAACAAGATGTCGCCGCTTTAACACGATTAGCCCACTCCTTAAAAGGAATGGGGGCCACTATAGGCGCTGAAAAACTTTCCTATCAGGCCGGCTCACTTGAAAAGTGGCTAACACAACATAACGAATCATGGCTAGATCAAGAGAAGTTCGACCTAGGGCTGAAGCCTCTTTTAAAAAGCCTGGCTGAAAACTATTCACTGCTGCATATCGAAATAGACGAATACCTTCGAGTTAAATGCGAAAAAAATGACGCGCCACTTAATAGAAAGATCGACAAGGAAGAAGCTCTCAAGGAGATCGCTGTTCTCAAACAGATGCTAAAGACATTTGATGCATTTACATATCAATACTGGACGGAGCGCTCCGCACAATTTCAACATTTACTTGGCGCTTCAAATTTTGAGCAATTTGACCAACTCATCGAGTGCTTTGATTTTGATATCGTTTTAGAACGATTAGAAAGTTTGAACCTATAAACCCTTGATTGCGTTTTCCTCTTTTCACCCTCTGTATTCTCTTAAATTTATGCTTCTCGATTTTTGAGTAAAACCGCTTGTTCGATATGCGCTCGAGACGCCAGATAAACCTCGGTTACTTTCTGAAGCAAAGATAAGGTTATTGGTAAATTTTCTCCGGTTGCTGCGCTTTCTAATTCCTCAAACACGGTTTGCATTTCATTTCAACAGCACCAATATTTTTCGCGGTTCTCTTTAAGGTAGCCGCCAGCTTTTGGGCGCTCTCTAACTCCCCTGTATCAACCATATTTTGTAAAAAATTAACCGTATCTCTATCGTAAAGTTTCAGAAATTTCTCCAGAACTTTGATATAGATTAAAGAGTCATTGTTGAACCGGGTTACCGCCCCTTTAACGTCAAATCCCTGCAAGATATCGACGAGTTCTTCCTGAGAGATTTGGAGTGGTTTAGCGACTTTAGAAAGGGTTGGAATGTTCTTTTCTGATGATGTTACCCAGCGTGAGAGCGTCAAATAGAGTCTTTTCGGATCAATTGGTTTAGAGACAATATCATTCATTCCTACATTCAAACATTCCGTGTTGCCGCCGTTCATCGCACTTGCCGTTAACGCAATAATAACCATTTTTGAAATGCGAGGGTCACTGCGAATTAATCTGGTGGCTTCATAACCATCCATCACTGGCATCTGTACATCCATTAATACCGCATCAAATTTGGTTTCAAGAATTTTGTCAATTGCCTCACACCCATTATCCGCAGTACTGACTATTACATTCACCTGTTCTAACAGTTCTTTTACAACATCCTGATTAATTTTATTGTCTTCGACTAACAACACATGACTACCGCGCAATACATCCTCATACAAGGTTTTATCACGGGATACACTCTGATTAACGAAGGGCTTTTTTTCTTGCATAAGACAACAACACTGATGAGTTTTTTTCATCATACCACCTGATCTAAAAACCAAAATAATTTCAGTTTTATGCCTCAAGACCTATTCATCTTTATTCTGTATTTTTAAGCATGATCCGTCTGTTTTATCGTCACAGGAAGTTACCCGCTTAATTCACGCATTAATGCCTGCGGATTTGACTTTGAATATGGCAGCGCCCACGGCAATAGGATAAGATTTGACCTAAATAATAGCTAAAACACAAAAGATATAAGAAACCCTATGGATAAACACACTAACCTGGACGCATTCATTGGCCGCACCATCCATGAATTCCGTAAAAAACAAGGTTTGACGATTGCCGAAGTTTCCGAACAATCGAATATCAGTCGCGGCATGTTGAGCAAGATTGAGAACGGACAGGTATCTCCGAGTCTGGATTCGCTTTTAAGAATCTCTCAGGCGCTGGGCATCCCGATTTCGGCACTGTTCAAAGAATTCGATACCGAGGGTGAGACCGCGCAACACGTTAAAGCAAACGAACGTCTGGAAGTCGTGCGAAGAGGAACCAAAGTGGGTCATACCTACCACCTGCTGGCCTATGATTCCGGTCCGAAGAAACTTTTTGAACCCTTCCTGATATCCTTGGATAATCAAAGCGAAATCTTTCCGACGTTCTCGCATGAAGGAAAAGTCTTTATGTTCCTGCTTGAAGGCGAACTGATCTACCGTCACGGAAAAACCAAGTACCATATGAAGCCCGGCGACTCTCTGACTTACGATGCCAAAGTCTCTCACGGCCCGGAAGAACTGATTAAAGTACCGATTAAATTCCTCAACGTTGTCATCTATGACAGCCCTGTCTCTTAATCCTCCAAAAACCGTACCTTTCTCTCTTTTCTGCGCGCACCAAAACAAATAATTTTCCCGCCATTGGTGCAATAAAAAGTTTCTTAAAAGGAACTTTTTATTCCTGAAAAATCACAAGTTATTGAAATATAAGAATTTTATTTTACTGGCAAGAAACTATCTAATGGCTAGTCGGTATACTTGTTCCATACCAATGTTTAGAGGGCAATCCATTTGCCCTCTTCTTTAATGAATTAGACATTTTTCCTCATGGAGGTCGCTTATGAAACAAATCAAAGCGATCATAAACCCTCACAGATTAACTGATGTACGTGAAGCTCTAACAACGTTAGGAATAAACGGCCTTACAGTGACGGAAGTGAAGGGATATGGTCGTCAGAGAGGGCACAAGGAGATCTATCGTGGTACCGAATACGAAGTCACATTTGTCCCTAAAATCATGCTTGAGCTGGTCGTTCTCGATGAGCAATTGGAGGAGATTATCACAACCATTTCTTCCAGTGCCCATACAGGCAAACTCGGGGACGGAAAACTCTTCGTATCCCCGGTCGAAAACGCGATCAGAATCAGGACCGGTGAGTCTGGCGAAGCCGCTTTATAACTTCACTTCTAATTTCAATTATGAGGGAACAAATTAATTGAGGTAAAACTTTATGGAAAGCAATTTTTTACAATTATCTTATGCACTGGATACCTTTTATTTCTTAGTCAGCGCCGTTCTTGTTATGTGGATGGCGGCCGGCTTTGCAATGCTCGAGGCCGGTCTGGTGCGCAGCAAAAACACCGTCGAAATTCTCACCAAAAACGCCTTGCTATACAGTGTGGCCTGTACCGTCTATCTGTTCGTCGGTTACAACGTCATGTATCCGGGCGACCCGATCAGCGCTTATCTTCCTAACCTGAGCTTCCTGCTGGGTGCGGATAATACCGTTGAAGCGGTTATTGCCGGCGGAGACGACGCGCCTTACTACTCAGGCATGTCGGACTTCATCTTCCAGGCCGTATTTGCGGCAGCAACCATGTCCATCGTATCCGGTGCTATTGCCGAACGTATGAAACTGTGGCCTTTCCTGGTCTTTGCAGTTGTCATGACGGCGATCATCTATCCTATGGAAGGTTACTGGAAATGGGGCGGCGGCTGGCTGGATCAGCTTGGCTTCCAGGATTTCGCAGGTTCCGTCGTGGTTCACATGGCCGGTGCAGCAGCCGCTTTAGCTGCCGTCATTATGGTTGGCCCGCGTATCGGTCGTTACGGTCCTAACGGTGAAGTGCGTGCGATTCCGGGTGCAAACCTGCCAATGGCGACACTGGGTATGTTTATCCTGTGGATGGGCTGGTTCGGTTTCAACGGCGGTTCAGAACTGAAAGTTGCCAACGTTGACGAAGCGAATGCGGTCGCAAAAATCTTTGTTAACACCAATGCCGCGGCGGCTGCCGGTATGATCGTTGCCGCTCTGCTCAGCAAGTTCAAATTCGGTAAAACGGATCTGACTATGGTTATTAACGGTGCTTTGGCCGGTCTGGTGGCAATTACAGCCGAACCGCTTGCTCCGTCTCCAGGCTTGGCGGTATTTGTTGGTGCTGTCGGTGGTGCGATCGTATTCTTCTCGGTCATGTTCATGGACAAAATCCGCATCGACGATCCTGTCGGAGCCATTTCGGTTCACGGTACGGTCGGTATCTGGGGGATTTTCGCAGTGCTGTTCAGTAACGGTGATGCGACTTTCACCGGTCAGCTGATCGGGACTCTGGCAACCTTTGCATGGATGTTCATCGCTTCAATTATTGTCCTGTTTATTATCGATAAGGTAATGGGACTTCGCCCTTCAACAGAAGAAGAGCTGGAAGGTATGGACATGAAAGAGTGCGGTATGGAAGCTTATCCTGAGTTTGATCACAAACAATAAGGTTAAACGCCTCTAACCCACAACAAAAAGCCGCATATGCGGCTTTTTGTTTTTAAATGCTTTAATCTTGTATAAATGTATTTCGCTTTCACCAAGGATAAATCATGAACATCACCATTCAACACGCACAGCGGCAAAACATTGCGCAAATGACCGAACTGCTGCGAATCCTCTTCGCTATCGAAACGGATTTCGAGTTTGCTCCGGAGAAACACCGTTCCGCACTGCAGAAAATTGTCGAACAGCCGGACTGCGGCGCACTGGTCGCACTGGACGGCGGTGAATTGATCGGAATGTGCACGGCACAGTGGGTCTACTCGACAGCGACAGGACAGAAATCCGCATGGATTGAAGACGTTGTAGTTCACCCTGAATATCAGGGCAAAGGGGTCGGGACACAGTTAATGAAGGCACTGAAAGAATGGTGCCGGGAAAATGGCTGCAATCGAATGCAACTGGTTTACGATCTGGATAACCATCCGGCAATCGATTTTTATCGAAACCAGGGATTTGCGAACACTCGACTCGGGGTTTTTACCAAACCGATTTGAAATAGGCCGAAGCCAAGGTGGTCAATCGCCCACACCATGATTCGGCGATCATTCCTCTCCGGCCGTAAAAACTCAGGCAGAAGCGGTTAAATACTCCAAAAGATCGAACAATACCGGTCTGACGGCGAGCATTTTGCGATCGGCGTCATCCAACATTTCCGACGGACTCTGCACATAATCCCCTTCGACCATCTGCCCGCCTATTTCATCCACCCATTGCTGAATTTCTTGAGCCCGAACTTCCGGATGGCACTGCAAGCCGATTATGCGCCTGCCGATCTGAAAGCCCTGATTCTCACAAACCCGGCTGCGCAGCAAACGCACCGCCCCTGGCGGCAGTTCAAACGTCTCGCCATGCCAGTTGAAAATCTCCATGCTTGGCGGAAATTGAAAAACGTCTGCGGAATTCGAAGTTCGTTCAACCTGATGCCAGCCGATTTCCGTTTCAGGATTCAGGGTGACACTGGAACCCAGAGCGGTGGCGATCAACTGCCCGCCGAGGCAGATTCCCAGCAACGGGATATCCGCCGCAACCACTTCGCGGATATACGCCTTCTCGCTGACCAGCCAAGGGTATTTATCCTCTTCATTAACACTCATGGGGCCGCCGAGCACGATTACCAGATCGGTCTCGTCCAACGCAGGATAAACGGCACCCTGCTGATAAAGCAGCACTTCATGAATTACCGCCGAGCGTTGCTCAAGCCATAGGCGGATCTGCCCCAGTCTTTCAAAAGGCGCATGGATTAACACCGCAACATTCATCAATTTAAACCTCCAAAGCAAAAAAGCCATGTGTCTTAGCGATCAACATGGCAAAACGAAGTGAGTGAGTCAACAAAAATAATATTAAGTAGAAAAATACGGGCTCTGCTGATGCCTTTCACAGGCAAGCAGCGTATTTTCCAACAGCGTTGCAATGGTCATAGGGCCGACGCCACCGGGAACCGGCGTGACGTAATCGGCGATATCGATCGCGCCCTTATCGACATCCCCGGTCAGAGTGCCGTCTTGCAGACGGTTGATACCGACATCAAGCACGATGCAGCCCGGCTTGAGCCATTCCGCCGGAATGAAATTCGGCTTTCCGACCGCCACGACAAGAATATCCGCCATCGAAACATGCGTTTGCAGATCGTCGGTGAAACGGTGACAGACTGTGGTGGTCGCCCCCGCCAAAAGCAGTTCCAGCGACATAGGTCGACCGACAATATTCGACGCCCCGACAATTACGGCATGCTTGCCCTTGGCCGATAAACCGTAATGCTTTAACAGCGTCATACAGCCGTATGGTGTACAAGGGCGCAAAGTCGGCATCCGTACCGTCAAACGCCCGACATTGTAGGGATGAAAACCGTCAACATCCTTATCCGGATGAATCGCTTCAATCACCGTTTCGGCTTCGATATGCGCCGGTAGAGGCAGTTGCACCAGAATTCCGTCAATCGAACGGTCTTCGTTCAACTCTTTGATCAAGGCCAGCAGCTCTCCCTGCGTCGTGGTTTCCGCCCAGTGCCAAGACTTGGAAACGAACCCGACTTCCTCGCAGGCGCGCTTCTTGTTATTGACGTACACCGAAGACGCCGGGTCGTCGCCGATCAGAATCACCGCCAGACCCGGTGCACGAAGTCCTTGCGACAAACGCTCGTCCACCTGGGTTTTGATTTTCTGCCGGACGGCCTTAGAGACCGCCTTGCCATCAATGATTTGCGCACTCATGCCGGCTTAGAACTCCTTGCCCGGAATCCAGTTGGTTCCGGCCAGAGGAACGCCGGCCATTGCCGCCGCTTCCACATTCAAAGCAACCAGATCTTCCGGCTCCAGATTATGCAGATGCGATTTCCCGCAGGCACGCGCCAGCGTTTGCGCTTCCAGCGTCAGTACATTCAGGTAATTCGCCAGACGACGACCGGCATCGACCGGATCCAAGCGCGATGCCAGCTCCTGATCCTGAGTAGAAATCCCTGCCGGACACTTACCTTCATGGTAATCGTCATAGAACCCGGCGGCCGAACCGATCTTCTGATACTCTTCATCCCATTTCGGATGGTTACAGCCCAATGCCACCAATGCCGCCGTTCCGATCGCCACCGCATCGGCACCCAGCGCCATACATTTAGCGACATCAGCTCCGCTGCGGATACCGCCGGAAACAATCAGCTGAACCTTGCGGTGCATGCCCATTTCCTGCAACGCACGAACCGCCTGCGGAATCGCCGCCATGGTCGGAATCCCGACGTGTTCGATAAAGACGTCCTGTGTCGCCGCCGTACCGCCCTGCATACCGTCTACGACGATGACATCGGCACCGGCTTTCACCGCCAGTTTGACATCGTAATAGGTTCGCGTCGCACCGACCTTGATATAGATCGGCACTTGCCAATCGGTAATCTCGCGCAGTTCCTGAATTTTGATCGCCAGATCATCCGGGCCGGTCCAGTCGGGGTGACGGCAGGCACTACGCTGGTCGATTCCCTTCGGCAGGGTTCGCATCTGCGCCACACGGTCGGTGATTTTCTGTCCCAGCAGCATTCCTCCGCCGCCCGGTTTGGCACCTTGCCCCAACACCACTTCGATGGCATCGGCTTTACGCAGATCGTCCGGGTTCATGCCGTAACGCGAAGGCAGATACTGGTAGACCAGCGTTTTCGAGTTCTGACGCTCTTCCGGCGTCATTCCGCCGTCACCGGTGGTGGTTGAGGTGCCGGCAATATTGGCGCCGCGCCCCAAAGCTTCTTTGGCATTGGCCGAAAGCGCACCGAAACTCATCCCGGCGATCGTGACCACCGTATCCAGCTTGATCGGTTTTTTCGCGAAACGGGTTCCCAGCGTCACGTCCGTCCCGCATTTTTCGCGATACCCTTCCAGAGGGTAACGGGACATACTCGCGCCCAAGAAAAGCAGATCGTCGAAATGCGGCACTTTACGTTTGGCCCCGAAACCGCGGATATCATAAATCCCGGTATCCGCTGCACGTTGAATTTCATGAATCACATCGCGACTAAATGTAGCCGACTCGATTAATCCTGGTTTTTCCATTGTCATAACAGACTCCTTAATTCTTGATCGGCTAAATTTAGTAAGCGGACGTATTGTCGACTTTAAAGTTGTACAGCTGTCTTCCGGAGCCGTAGCGGGTAAAGTCTTCAGGGTTATCGTCACAGCCTGCTTCTTTGAGCAAAGCGGACAACTCCTCAAGGTGCTCCGCGCGCATCTCCTTCTCGATACAGTCTGCGCCAAGAGATTCCACCTTGCCTTTGACGTACAGATGAGCTTCATACAGAGAGTCTCCCAAAGCTTCACCGGCATCACCGCAAACGACCAGACAGCCGGATTGCCCCATAAACGCACTCATGTGACCGACCGACCCTTTAACGACGATATTGACGCCTTTCATCGAAATACCGCAGCGCGCCGCGGCATCGCCATCCACAACCAGCAATCCGCCGTGCGCCGTTGCCGCCGCCGACTGACTGGCATTTCCTTTGACATGCACCTTGCCGGACATCATGTTTTCGGCCACCCCTTGACCGGCGTTGCCGTTGACAATGATTTCCGCCTCTTTATTCATTCCGGCGCAGTAATAACCGGCATGTCCGTTCAGGGTGATCTTGACCGGATGATCCATTCCTACCGCAAGGTTGTGGTCGCCGCTGATGCCGTTAATCTCGACTTCCGCCTGCTTATCCTTAGGTAAATCGTGCAAAGCCTGATTCACCTCACGGACCGTTTGTGTTTTTAAATCAAATTTCATGGCAAATCCTTTCTATTTCGCTGCTCTGTCTTTCACAATTAACCTTTACCCCAGAAATAAACTTTTCCCGGATCCGGTTCCCACAACTTGGCATTTTCAATGCCCGGCAGGGTTGACAGAGCGTGGTATTCGGAGGCCATGGCGACATAGTCTTCGGTCTCCGCCATAACCGCCGGCTTACAGGCGATCGGATCGCGCACGACCGCAAAGCCATCTTTGGTTCCCACCGTAAAAGTAAAGAAGCCGTCAAGATCTTCAATCGCGCCTTCCAAAGCTTCCTGAACGCTGGCTCCCTGACGCAGACGCCAGGTCAGGTAACCGGCCGCCACTTCGGAATCGTTTTCCGTCTCGAACTGAATCCCTTCTTTCTGAAGTTCTTCACGCAAACGGTTATGATTGGAAAGCGAACCGTTATGCACCAGACACAGATCCATTCCGGTCGAGAATGGGTGCGATCCTTCCATAGTGACGCCGCTTTCAGTCGCCATACGGGTGTGACCGACAATATGTGAACCTTTCATTCCGGACAGCGTAAAACGCTCGGCAATCTGTTCGGGCAAACCGACCTCTTTAAGGATTTCGATGGATCGCCCGACGCTCATAATGCGAATGCTCGGATCAAACTCCGCGATGGTTGCGCGAACCGGAGTCTCGTCCGCTTTAAGTTTAAGCACTGCCGCATTGGCGTTATGCATGACCGAAACATCCGTCTTGAACGCTTCTTCCAGCTTCTCGGCCAGAATATGCCAAGGGTAATGCTCATCTTCATGCTGAAGCGTCAGCTTGATCATGTCCTCGGAAACTTCATCGCCGTAGATAGCAAAGCCGGCACTGTCCGGACCGCGTCCGGTCATAGCGATCAGCATCGGTTCGAAAAGTTTCCCGAGCTGACTCTCCAGTGCGCTATTTTTTAAATACAACCCTACAATTCCACACATGAGCCTTCTCCTTTAAAAATACTCTGCATATCGGTTTAACTCCCAATCAGACACGTGACGCTGGTACTCGACCCACTCCATGCGTTTGATATCGATAAACTCTTTCAAAAAATTACTGCCAAACTGCTCTTCAAACAGCGGATCTTTTTCCAATTCGTCCAGTGCTTCCGACAGTGACTGCGGCAAGGTATCGATGCCTCGCGCCTTGATCTCTTCAAGCGACAGACCGTAATGGTTAATATTGTGCGGCTCGCCCGGATCCAGTTTGTTGGCCACGCCGTCCAGACCGGCGGCAATAATCGCAGCGGTCACCAGATAAGGGTTCGAGCCGGTATCCGGCAGACGGAACTCCAAACGCCCGTAAGGAATACGGATCATCGCCGAACGGTTGTTATCCCCGTAGCTGATAAACGCCGGCGCCCAGGTGGCTCCGGACAGAGAGCGTCCGACCACCAGACGCTTGTACGAATTCACGGTCGGCGCAGCAAAGGCGCACAAGGCTTTGGCGTGATGCATCAGGCCGCCGAGGAAGTGATAGGCCAACTCCGACAATCCCAGATTGTTGCTGTCGGATTCATCTTTGAACAGGTTATTTCCGGCATCGTCGGTAATCGACAAATGGAAGTGAAAACCGTTGCCGGTACGATTAGCGTTCGGCTTCGGCATAAACGAACAGATCATGCCCATCTCGTTGGCAATCTCGCTTCCGGCCATGCGCACAAAGGTAATGCGGTCCGCCGAGGTCTTGGCATCCGAATAGGTATAGTTGATTTCAAACTGTCCGTTGGCATCTTCATGGTCGATCTGATAGACATCAAAGCCGACCTGCTGCAAAGAATCGACAAACTTTTCCAGAAACGCTCTCGAGCGCGACAGGCCCTTATAGTCGTAACACGGCTTGTCCAGAGTATCGCTCTTATCATGCGGAACCAGATGACCTTTTTCATCGCGACGCAGCAGACTGAATTCCGGCTCAATTCCGGTATTAAGCGTCCAGCCTTTCTCGGATAAGCGCTCGATCTGTTTCAGCATAATATGACGGGTGTCGTATTCATAAGGCGCCTCATTGACATAGCCGGTACAAGCGACGCGGGCATAACCGGGTTGCCAGGGAATAATGCTTAAGGTACTCAAATCGGCTTTGGCCATATAATCCGCATCATGCGGTTCCATCCCCATGCCCCAGACGGCAAATCCGGCAAATCCGGCACCGTCTTCAACAATGGATTCCAGACAGCTTGCAGGTACCGATTTGGTCTTTGCGACCCCGTGAATATCAACAAACTGCGCCAGAATGAATTTGATCTGGTTCTCTTCGAGAAATTTCTTAGCTTCTTCAATCGTCATTTTCGAGCTCCGTTTTTAGAAAAGGCGACTTTTCTATTTGCTTAATTAAAGTTTCCTGAAAGTAGTGCCCATAGGTTGGGTCACATCCTAAAATGAGCGGTTTATCGGATTCTGGAATCAGTAACCAGGCCGATATACCGGCAATCGATACCATCAGGAAATCCCCCGGCCGACATTGACGAAAGTCGTAAATACAGACTTCAGACAGCAACGCTTTCCAGTTTCCCGACAATTCAAACGCAGCATCTCCTCTTGGAAATGCATATTGATTTTTTTCCTCCGCGAGCTCTACGGAAGGTTCTACACTGAGATACAGTTCGTCAGTGCCCAGCTTGGCGACAAATTGCCCCTCGCCCAGCGATTGATACTGGAAAATCTCCAGCGATTCCGCGCCGAACGATGCCAGAATTTCATTCAGACCTTCTCCGCGAAGATGCAGTAAATTCGCCAGGCTCTTCAGCGCCAGTTGTACAGTTGGATTTGTCATGCCGCCTCTCCTTCATTCGATTCATCCGGCTTCTGCAGCAATCCCTGCGGATCGTAAAACGGGGTCTTGATGACCTTGGCATCGACAAAACGACCGTCGGTCAATTTGATTTTCAACACCTGATTCTCTTCCGAAAAAGCCGTCTCGACCATTGCCAGACCGATCACCTTGTTCAAGGTTGCACTGCGGCCGATACTGGTGACTCGACCGATCATTGCGCCGTTTTCAATCAGCAGATTCGATTCGAGCGGCATATCCTTATGCGCCTTCGAGAGCAGTTCGAAACCGACCAGAGTCCGGTTCTGCAATGTTTTCAGCTTCATCAGGCTCGGCTTGCCGAGGAAATACGGTTTTTTGAGATGTACCGACCACGGCATATTCGCTTCGAACGGGTTGGTCAGACCGTCGGTATCCTGGCCGACGATAATGTGCCCCTTCTCCAGACGCAGCAGACGCTGTGCTTCCACGCCGAACGGCTTGATACCGTATTCGCTGCCGACCTCCATGATCGACGCCCAGATTTTCAGAGCCGACTGCGAATCGGTATGAATCTCATAACCCAGTTCGCCGACAAACCCGACGCGGATCAAGGTCGCCTCAACACCGCACACCTGCGCACGGCGCATCGCCAGATACGGAAAAGCGTCGTTTGACAAATCCAGATCCGTCAGCTGAGCCAGAATTTTGCGACTGTTCGGCCCGGCAAGGTTCATGGCGCCGATTTGCCCGGTACGATTAAGCACGGTCACTTTCAAGCCCCATTCGATAACCTTCTTCTGAATCAGGCGATAGGCCGAATCGGAAGTGGACGTCGTGGTAGTGACATAGAAATGCTCTTCGGAATAGCGCACGGCGACACCGTCGTCGATCACGACACCGGTCTCGTCGACCATCAGCGCATAGCGGCTGGCGCCGACATTCATATTCGACATACGCATGGTGTACAGCCGATCCATCAACTCACCGGCATCGCGCCCGAATACTTCAAGCTTGCCGAGCGTGGACACATCGATCAGCCCGACGGAATTTCTTACTGCCGACACCTCTTCGGCAATCGAAGCCTCCCGTGTCTCGGCCGTCGGATAATATTCCGGTCGCAACCAGCTTCCCGCTTCCATGAAGCAGGCATTGCGCTGCTGATGAAAAGAGTGCAGCGGCGTCAAACGCTCCGGACGGAAACGCATTCCCGCCAGATGCGAAACCGGCGTCGGGTGAAACATCGGTCTGGCCGTGGTCGAGCCGGTCTGATCAATGGTTTTGCCGGTCAGTTTCGCCAGAATGCGGATACCGTTCATATTGCTGTGTTTGCCCTGACTCGGCCCCATGCCGATGGTCGAGAAGCGTTTCATCAGTTCGATATTGTCAAACCCCTGAGCGATGGCGCCTTTCAGATCTTTGATCTGAATATCCTCATCGAAGTCGACAAACTCTTTGCCTTTCGGATGCGGCCAGATCGGATAAGGATCGGAATGCGCGGACTTGGCGGTATAATCGACAGGAGCCAGCGCCTCCTTGCCCAACACTGTCTGCGCCGCCGCCGTTCCGGCCTGCTCACCGTCTTTGATGCGGTCCTCAATCTCGAATACGCCGTTAATGCGTCCGCAGGCAAAAACGCCCTCGGGCAATTCAACCGGGAGCAGCTGCTCAAGCGTATAGTTGTAGCCGAACTTGGCTCCCGCCTGATAAAGCGGCGCTCCGGCAGGCGCCCAACCGACGCTCATCAGCAAGCCGTCACACGACAGATGATGCTGTAAACGACCGACCTCGAAAGTAACGCCCTGCAGCTGTTTGCGCCCTGTCGCTTCGACAAGCACGGCATTCTCGAATACCGGAATCCCTGCACTCTTGGCTTGAACAACCGATTCGCCAGCGGTTTTTCCGGTATCCAGAATCGCTTTCACAACCAGACCGTTTTTATGCAGATCCAGTGCGGCACGATACCCCTCCGGGTTGGCCGTCAGAATGACTGCCTCTTTACAGGGCGCCACCGCATAACGCGCCATTAAGCGCTGTGCTGCCGAGGCGTTCATCACCCCCGGCAGGTCGTTATTGCGAAACACCGCCGGCTGTTCGAACACGCCGCTGGCGACGACAACCGCTTGTGCCGACAACTTAATCAGCCCGTCCGGCGTGTTGATCCCCAACCAATGATCGCCGTAATAGCCGGCCACATAGGACGAGGTAATGACCTGAATGTTCGGCATGGACTCAACGGTTTCTTTCAAATACTTACGGTTGAGTTGCTGGCTATCCTCATTCACATACTGATAATCGAGTGAACCGCCGATATACGGATTTTCGTCGATCAGACAGACATCCACGCCCTGTTTGGCTGCCGCGATCGCCGCCGCCATTCCCGAAGGACCGGCTCCGATCACCACAACATCGCAATGCAGGTAGCGTTTTGGTTTACGCTCTTCGCTCCAATCGGTATTCACCTTGCCCAGACCGGCCATCTCCCGAATCAGTCGCTCCCACTTCGGGAACAGAAACTTCGGCGAATAAAACGCACGGTAATAAAATCCGACCGGCAGGAATTTACCGATCCACTCGACCAGCGCACCTTTGTCACTTGCCAGAGAGCCGAATGTATTGACCGCGGTCAGCGACATGCCGTCTTCGGCCTGCACGACATCGGCACGGACATTCGGACGATCCTCAGCCTGCAATAGCGCATTGATGTCGTGGTTCGCAAAACTTAACAGTCCTCGGCGACGGTGATATTTAAAGCTGCGACCGACGACCTTGCGCCCTTGAGCCCAAAGTGCACTGCTGATGACATCTCCCTTAAAGCCGGAAACCGTTTGCCCTTCAAACGTGAATGAAACACTGGATTTACGGTCGATCCACTCCAATGGCTGCGGTGCAAGTCTAAGCTTCATTTTCGATCCCTCTATTGGCAAATTCGACCTGGGTAATACGGTCGGTCAAAGTGTTACGCTCAAACAAAAACCAGATGCCCGTAGGACGGTGGTACCACCACTCTTTCAAGGTTTGCGGCGCGCCATTGCGGTAAAAAACATAGTCCGTCCACGCCTTTTCCGAAACGCTTTCCTGATCCGGCTCTTTTTCCAGTCGGCCACCGTAAGTGAACTCGCTCAGCGCCCGGCGCCCCAAACTCGGACAAGTAACAAATTTCATAACTCTTCTCCTGCGCTTCGCTTAATGCCCGACCGAGGCCGCGCCTTTTTCGCCGACCAGTTTGAAGTCTGCGTAGCGCGACAGGCTGAACGGTTTAATGAGTTCGTGCGGCGTATCGTTGGCCACGGTATAAGCCATGGTCTTTCCGCTGACAGGCGTTGCCTTGAAGCCCCAGGTTCCCCAGCCGGCATCGAGATAGAAGCCTTCCACATCGGTTTTACCCATAATCGGCGCAAAATCCGGCGTGATATCGCTCATCCCCGCCCACTGGCGCATAATTTTGAGGCGGCTGGTAAACGGAAACAGGTCCATCATCTGATCGGTCAGACCTTCGACAAAATCGAGTGTTGAACGTGTCGAATGCAACTCCGCCGGATCGACGGAGGCTCCCATGACCAGCTCGCCGCGTGAAGACTGGCTGACATACACATGCAGGCTTCCGGACACTACAATCGTGTCCATAAAAGGTTTCACCGGCTCGGTGACACAAGCCTGCAGAGGGAAAATCTCGATTGGCGTCTCGATCTCCAGCATCTCGGTAATTCTCGGCGTCGATCCCGCCACCATGGAAATCACCTTCTTGGCTTCGACAAAGCCGCGATCGGTTTCCACTCCGACCACTTTCCCGCCTTTGGTTTTAATATCCGTGACCCGGGTTTTCTG
Organism: Thiomicrorhabdus sp. 6S3-12; assembly: GCF_017571475.1. Lineage (GTDB taxonomy): Bacteria > Pseudomonadota > Gammaproteobacteria > Thiomicrospirales > Thiomicrospiraceae > Thiomicrorhabdus. The sequence continues at coordinate 568,808 of NZ_JAGETW010000001.1, forward strand.
ATGAATCTCGACACCGCGCTGTTGCGCGCCCCGAGCATAGCCCCAAGCCACCGCATCATGACGGGCAACCGACCCCGGTGCGTGATAAAGCGCGCCCATAACGGGATGCTGCCCGTTACAGCTCATATCCATATAGGGCACTTCTTTTTGAATCGTTTCGACATCGACCACTTCACTGTCGATGCCATGATGCTTATTGACCTCGGCACGCCATCTCATGGTACGCATCGCACTATCCGTGTGCGCCAAAGTGAAGTGCCCGCGTGTCGAATAGAAGATATTCAAATCGAAGTCGTCGCTCAGATCTTCAAACAGCTTCAGACTCTCGTCGTAGAACTTCACCCCTTCGGAAGTCAGGTAGTTGGAGCGCACGATCGTGGTATTTCGGCCGGTGTTTCCGCCGCCGATATACCCCTGCTCAAGCACAGCGACATTGGTGATACCGTGCTCTTTCGCAAGGTAGTAGGCGCAGGCCATACCATGGCCTCCGCCGCCGATAATGACCACGTCATAGGCTTTTTTCAGCGGAGTTTCATCGGGAAAAAAACGCGGCTCGTCTTCGGATTTTTTCCAGGCATATTTAAGTAATCTGAGCGGCATTCCAGTCTCCTAAGCAAACACGACAGTCTTGTTGCCATGCACTAACACACGATCTTCCAAGTGGTATTTCAAACCTCGTGCCAAGACGTTTTTCTCGACGTCTTTTCCGAGCACCACCATCTGTTCCGCCGATTCGCTATGCGAAACGCGGGTCACGTCCTGTTCAATAATCGGTCCGGCGTCCAGATCCTGGGTCACGTAGTGACAGGTCGCCCCGATCAGCTTGACCCCGCGCACGAATGCCTGATGGTATGGCTTGGCACCGATGAAAGACGGCAAAAAGCTGTGATGAATATTGATGATCTGACCGGGATATTTTTCGCACAGCGCCGGCGGGATAATCTGCATATAGCGCGCCAGCACAATCGTATCCGCTTCGTAATGTTCGACCCACTTGACCACTTCGGCAAATGCCTGCGGCTTGTTATCCGGTGTAACCGGAATATGGATATAAGGAATACCGTGCCATTCGACCAGCGCTTTCATATCCAGATGGTTGGAAATCACACATGGAATATCGCAGCCCAATTCGCCGCTGCTCCAGCGATAAAGTAAGTCGGCCAGACAGTGATCCTGTTTACTGACCATCAGTAAAACGCGTTTTTTGACGCAGGTTGAGTTCAACTGCCACTTCATCTCAAACTCTTCGGCAATTTTCGAGAAGCCTTCCCGAAACGCCTCATCCGAGATTTGAATATCGGTAATTTCATTGCGCATAAAGAACATTCCGGAATGCGCATCCGCATGATGATTGGCTTCCGAGATCATGCAATTGTTTTCTGCGAGAAACGCCGAAACCTTGGCGACAATCCCCACTCGATCCGGGCATGAAATCGTTAGAACATAAGAATTTTTTTCCATTTAAAGTTTTCCTCTCAAGAAACTTTGATTCACATATTAAACAATTCATTTTTTCATGACAAGAACTTTTTTTTAACTTTAGTAATTATTTTTTAGTATCGGGAAACCTTTAGCCTCAGACAGCAGGTCTGCGGCACACAAAAATGGCTATAACCAATAAAGAGAGGAACCAGGAAGCGAAAACAGAAAGCGCGTCCCGCCGACCGACATCAGAGCGGATTTGAATTAAATACAGCGAACAACTCCCGCCACAGGGAAGCGGTTATAAAAACAGACAGCGACACAGCGCCGACGCATGTAAAGAAAACAGAAGAAGATGAGTGACTATCAGCCTGTGGCGGTCACTTACAAGATATACAGATTTTGAGGTTTTAAGTTTTAGAACCTGAACCTGCAAAGGCAACCAAGCCTTGCAGGAGAGAAGACGCAAGAATGCATGCAGATCGAATTTTTATGCTATTCGCCCGAGAGTGCTTTTGGAAAGACCACGGCATGATCCATTTCCAGCTTAATACCGATTTTGGAGCCGACCGGATGGTCGTGATGAGACTGACTCATACACATTACCTTTTCGCCGCTCGGCAGCTTCAGGGTAAACAGGAAATGCGAACCGCGAAATGCGCGGTTGACCACTTCCAGCTTCCAGTCACTGCTATCGTCATGAATAATGTCGTCCGGACGAACCAGAACCGAGACTTCCTCACCGGATTCAGTACCGAAAGGCAGATGCGTTTTTAAGAGGCCAAGCTCGGTGTGCACCGCGCGGCAATCGCAGACACGGCCGCTGATTAACGAACCCTGGCCGATAAAATCGGCAATAAACGGATGCAGAGGCTGATGATAGAGATTATAGGGCGTATCCCATTGCAGAAGCCTGCCGTCCTTAAGAACGCCCACCGAGTCGGCCATCGCAAAGGCTTCATTCTGATTATGCGTGACCATCAGGGCGCTGATGCCCTCAGACTTCAAAATTCCGCGAACCTCTCTGGCCAGCGATTCGCGCAACTCGACATCCAACCCGGAAAACGGCTCATCCATCAACAGCATCGTCGGGCGCGGTGCCAAAGCTCTGGCCAAAGCGATGCGCTGCTGCTGGCCTCCCGAGAGCTGATGCGGATAACGATCACCGACATGCGGCAGGCCGATCAACTCCAGCAGCTGCTGAATCCGCTCGCGCTTCAGCGCTGCCGGAAACTTATCCAGACCGAAAGCGATATTGTCGTACACAGTCATGTGCGGAAAGAGCGCATAATCCTGAAAAACCATGCCGATCTTGCGCTTCTCAGTCGGTACATTCACCTTGTCCGACGCCATTAACGTCTCGCCAATACGGATTTCACCTCCGCTCGGTGCATGCAGCCCGGCGATCGTCCGCAGCAAAGTGGTTTTTCCGCAGCCGCTGGGGCCGAGCAGGCAACCGATTTCGCCCTCGCGTAACCTGAGATCGATACGGTTCACCACTGTATGCGCCTGGTGGCTGGCTTGGACTTGATGAAGATTCAATTCAGGCATGAGATTTATCCATTAACTTACTTAAGATAATAACCGGAATCAGGCCGGTAAGCACAATCAGCAGAGCCGGCAGACCGGCGTCGGCAAGCCGCTCATCCGCAGCCATTTCATAAGCACGGATCGACAAAGTATCAAAATTGAACGGTCGCAGGATCAGCGTCGTCGGCAGTTCCTTCAAAACCTCGACAAACACCAGAATCAAAGCGGTCAGCAGACTGGTTTTCATTAAAGGCAGATGAATACGTCCGAGAATATTCCATGAAGAGGCGCCGAGCGTACGGGCCGAATCATCCATACTCGGCTTGATGCGCTGCAGACCGGATTCCACCGACTGCAAAGAGACCGACAGAAAACGCACGCTGTAGGCAAACACCAGTGCGAACAAAGTCCCCGAGAGCAACAGTCCGGTGGAAATCTGATAGTTTTCAAAAAAGAAATCGTCAATCGTTTTATCCAGCCACGCCAATGGAATCAGAATCGCGATCGCCAAGACCGTTCCCGGAACCGCATACCCAAGATGCGCCAGCTGAACCGTCTGCGCAACGGTTTTATTGGCACTGATCCGCTTGGCGTAGGCCAGAATCACCGCCAGAATCACCGCCACAACTGCCGTAATGAAAGCGAGTGAGAAGCTGTTCCAGGCCAATTCAAAGAATTCGTTGTTCCAGCCGGTCTCGGCGGTGGTAACCGTCCAATACAGCAACTGACCGCTCGGCACCACAAACCCGAACAGAATCGGCAGGAAGCAGACCGCAAACGCCGCCATGCCGCGACGGCCGGAAAGCGCTACCCGCTCAAGCGCATCGCCTTTCGCATGCCCGCCAAAATAGCGCTGCTGTTTACGCGACCAGCGTTCAACCAGAATCAAAACGCCGACAAAAGCCAGCAGAACCAGCGACAGCTGCACCGCCGTTGAGGTATCGCCCAACCCGGACCAGGTTCTGTAGATCCCGGTGGTAAAGGTATCCACCCCGAAATGCTGCACAGCCCCGAAATCGGCCAGCGTTTCCATCAGCGCCAGAGTCACGCCGGCGATGATCGCCGGTCTGGCCATCGGCAGAGCGATACGCAAGAAACTTTTATAAGGACCTGCGCCCAGAGTACGACTGACCTCAAGGGCATGCTGACTGGCTCCGCCGAAAGCGCTGCGACTGAGCAGATAAACATAAGGATATAAAACGAACGAGAACAGCAGAATAGCACCGCCTACCGAGCGGATTTCCGGAAACCAGAGCGAGATACCATTGCCGAACGTCTCTCTGAGTGCCGACTGAACCGGCCCTTCGAACTCCAAGAGCCCGGTATAGGTGTAAGAACTGATATAGGCCGGCATTGCCAAAGGCAGCAGTAGCGCCCAGTGCAGCCAGCGACTGCCGACGAACCGGTAATGACTGATCAACCAGGCGGCGGGCACCCCCAACAACAGGGTGCCGGAAGCCACCCCGATCATCAGAAGGATCGAGTTCAGGATATAGTCGGGCAGCAGCGTATCCATCAGATGCTGCCAGTTATTGCCTCCTGACTCAAAAACAAAAGAGACCAGCACCCAGATGGGTGTGGTCATCACTAATGCAATCAGAATGGTAATAAGAAGCCAAAGTCTTGGCGATTTTGTCATAAATTTCCCATTAAAAACCTATCCTGCAGAGAGTGCCTTTTTCCTTAACGCCAGCCTGCGCGATCCATAACCTTGACCGCAGCCGGGTTCAGCTCGCCCAGCTTGGAAAGATTCAAGCTGTCGCTATGGAAAGCTCCCCAGGATTTCAGGGTATCGCTGACCTGCACACCATCAAGAACCGGATATTCATTATTGGTTTCGGCATACCACTGCTGCGATTTTTCCGACAACAGGAATTTAATCAGCTTATTGGCGTTTGCGGTATTTTTCGACGATTTGGTAATGGCGATACCGCTAACATTAATATGCGTACCGCGATCTTGCTGATTTGGCCAGAAAACCGCGACCTTGTCTGCCGCCTGACGCTGCGCCTGATCCTTGCCGTTTAGCATCTGTCCCAGATAATAGGTGTTCACGACTGCCAGATCACACTGTCCTGCCGCAACCGCCTTAACCTGATCGCGATCGCCGCCCTTTGGCTTACGCGCCAGATTCTTCACCAATCCCTCGGCCCATTGCGCCGTTTTTTCCTCGCCTTGATGCGAGATCATCGACGCCACCAGCGACTGGTTATAGATATTGTTAGAAGAGCGGATACAGATCTTATTTTGCCATTTTGGATCCGCAAGATCTTCATAGGTCGAAAGATCCTTTGGATCCACGCGGTCTTTAGCGTACACGACCACGCGAGCGCGAGTGGTCAGTCCGAGCCAGTAATTATCCTTATCCCGAAGATTCGCCGGAACCTTGTCCAAAAGTTCCCGGTCGATTTCGGCCTTCAGTACACCGGACTCTTTCGCCCGGTGCAAACGCCCTGCATCCGTCGTAATCAGAATATCGGCAGGCGAACGACGTCCTTCCGATTCAAGGCGTTTTAAGAGCGCGTCCGCTTTACTAGTAATCAGATTAACCGTAATCCCGCTTTCTTTGGAAAACTCGTCCAGCAAAGGCTTTATCAACTGGGCCTTACGGGCAGAATAGACATTAACCACTTCTTCCGCACTGGCCTGATGAACCGGCATCACCAGAGTCACCGCCATAAAAAGCGTACTGAACAGTGTAAAGTTAAATCGTTTCATCCGTTTCATCTCCCTGGGTGAAGTACCCTCTGTTTTTGAAGGAAGGACAAATATAAACCGAAACTCAACTGTAAACAATAACAATTCTTATTATCTTTGAATATTTTTTCTAGCTTAAGATAATTGTAGGTGGATTATTAACAGAATCTACATACCTTAAGTAAAACAAAGGGTTACCGTCTTGGCTATGCGGATCGACAGACAAAAAAAAAGCCTTTGAACCACCAAATGGTTCAAAGGCTTACAAACAAAAACTAATTAAGGAGTTTTACAACAGTCTGTTACCAGGCTTTGTAAGGCAGGAACTTACCGTTCATGGTTACCACAACACGGTCACCCAGCGGATTCTCTTCTTTATCGATATCCATAGAGAAATCGATCGCACTCATAATACCGTCGCCGAATTTTTCGTGAATCAACTCTTTCATAGTCGGACCGTAAACACCGACGATTTCGTATAGACGATAGATCAATGGATCTGTCGGAACCGCTTTTTCCCAGCTCTTATGCGGGAATGCCTGCAATGCTTCTGCAACATCAGTCCCCAGACCTAGTAACTCTGCAACTTTTGTTGCCGGCTCTGCATCCAGGTGGTTCATACCTAAACAAGCAGAGGTGGTATAAACTTCACTTAGGCCTGCAGCCGCCGCGATATCAGTCCATCCAAGACCCTTCTCATTTTTAGCCAATACAATTGCTTCAGTCATTGCTACTTTAGTTAACATAGGTTTATCTCCCTCTTTGTATAAAATCGTTAAAAGCCCTGACCTTAACGCATTTCTCGTGCCAACTCTTTAGGAAGACTTATAACCTACTGTTTTTTATAAAGTTTATTAATATTCCCTCAGTCTCTTACGCCCTTTATTGCCTACATTGTCAGACAATGTCTATCAATCAATAATCCAAACCTTACATTTGTATTTAATTGTAACTATTTGTAACCATTCAAAAAAACACAAATTTAATAAACTGTTGAAAATTAAGCGTTTTTAAATTTTTGGTATTCCGGACGCTATGTGTAAAGCATATTTCACAGTCGAAATATGACTTTGTAAAACCTTGAAAATTCCAATTAGGAGAAAAAAAATGTCTGATGCAGCAGTAGTTATTCCATCATGCCTACGTCCAATCGATACTGACGGTCTAAACAAACTGGGTGAAGCGGGTAAAGCAGATCCAAATGCCGTTAAAACTCTAAAATCAAAAACCGTTCTAGAAGGCCAGTTCAAAAACTATAACTACATTCGCGACCTTCCTGCGATTGTTGTTGATGAACCACCTGGACTACTTGGTGAAGATACTGCACCAAACCCTTCTGAAATGGCGCTACTTTCTTTGGGTTCATGTCTATCTGTTGGTGTACAGGCGAACGCAACCAACCAGGGCATCCCGCTAACCAAACTGGAAGTTGCACTTGAAGGTGACATCAACATCACTGCGGTTTGGGGTACTGGTGACCTTGATCCTAACAAACCTCTAGGTGTAACTGAAGTACGCGCTTTCTTCACAATCGAATCTCCTGGTACGCCTAAAGAGAAGCTTGAAGAGCTTGTCGCACACGCAATGAAATGGTCTCCAGTAGCTAACACCTACCTGAACCAAGTCAAAATGTCAGGCGAATTAGTCTAAACACGATTTAGTTTGTGTACCGGGATTCAATTACCGGTACACAAAATTCATAAGGAGATCATCATGATTCAAGAAGTGGTCCAAAAAACATTAAAACCTCTTACAGTCGATATCGACCACGGGAAATACACCACCGAGGTGCTATCCGAGCTGGGTAAAATTGATGCCTACAGCCCGCATATCCCTTCGCAAAACGGTGGCAAGCTGGATCTGTTCAAAACCATTCACAACATGGCCCTGGTATCCGAAGAGTGTATGTCGACCGGCTTTATGATGTGGGCACATACGGTCTGCGCATGGTATATCGAAAACGCAGACAACGAATACCTGAAAACCGAAATCCTGCCGAAAATGATGACAGGCGAACTGTTCGGTGCAACATCTCTGTCCAACCCGATGAAATACTTTGCCGGTATCGAACCGCTGAAAATTTCTGCGATCGAAACCGAAGACGGCTATATCCTCAACGGCGCTTTGCCATGGGTATCCAACATCTGGCCTGAATCCGACAAGCATTTCTTCGGATCGATTTTCCACGTACAAGACGAAGAAGGCAACACGCTTAGAGACGCGATGGCATTGATCCCATGCGATCTTGAAGGCCTGACTCTGCAACAGCAGGTTGAATTTGTCGGTATGGAAGGGACTGGAACTTTTGCAATGGTGTTTGACAACGCTTTCCTTCCGAAAAAATACCTACTGGCAGACCCAGTCGGACCTTATCTACAAAAAATCAAAGCCGGATTTGTACTTCTGCAAGCGGGTATGGCCGTTGGCGTTATCCAAGGCTGCATTAACGAAATGAATCAATCCAACCTGTCACAAAGCGCAATCAACCAGTATCTGGACAACACGCCGGAAGAACTGCAGGAAGAGCTGAATGACGCGGTAGAAATTGTTAAAGAACTTTGTGAGACACCTTTCACACCTGGCGATGAGTTTTTCCGCTCCGTTCTGGAAGCCCGCCTGTTGGGTGCAGAGATTTGTAAACGCGCGGCAGACTCGGTTATGCAGCATGCCGGTGCAAAAGGCTACATCGTAGATGCGCCTGCACAGCGCAAATGGCGTGAAGCCTATTTCGTGATTATTGTCACACCATCAATCAAGCATTTACGTAAAGAAATTCAACGTCTGGAAGTCGGTCTAGAAGCCGCTTAAAAGCAGCTGAGGCAAGGGCGTTTCAAAGGAGTAAAGTTATGACCGAAGAATATCGCAAGTACATCTGTAAAGTATGCGGCTTAATTTACGATGAAGAAGAAGGTGATCCGGATTCAGGGCTTGCTCCTGGAACACGTTTTGAAGACATCCCTGAAGATTGGTACTGCCCTCTATGCCTTGTCAGTAAAGCCGACTTTATTCCGCTGGATCAATTGCCTAAAGCTGTTGCGGATGGCGACTTGCCGAAACACAAAGTCAGCGAGTATGCCGATGTCATGATTATCGGTTCCGGCTATGCCGGCTGGCAGGTTGCCGAATCAGTTCGTCGTGAACTACCTGATGCAGTTATCACACTGATTACCGCCGACGATGGTGTGGTTTACCCTAAACCGTCTTTGTCGATGGCGCTGCGCCAAGAGCGTTCTGCAGAGGACCTGAAAGAGTATAGTGCACAGCAGAAAGCGACCGAACTCGAGATGGGCGTAAAGACCTTGACTCGCGTTATGTCGGTTAATGAAAAGCGTAAAAAAGTGATCACCACCAAAGGAAATTTTCATTACGACAAACTGATCATTGCAACAGGCGCCAAAGCATTGAAACCTGAGGTTGCCGGTACGGTCGGTCATGAAATGGTTACTTTGAACGACCTGCCAAGTTATCGTAAATTCCGCAAGTCCATCACGGAAATCGACCACATTACCATTATCGGCGGTGGCCTGATCGGAACGGAAATGGCGGAAGATCTGGCGGAGGCCGGCATGTCGGTCACAATGATGGTTCGTGAAGAGCAATTAATGCCGGGGATGCTGCCTGAGAAAATCGCCAAAGATCTGGCCGATAAACTGACCGCAAAAGGTGTTGAAATCCGTTTTGGTCAGATGGTTTCTGAAATGAACGGGGCTAGCGGCAGCTATGAGTTGAAACTAGATTCTGGCGAACAGCTCAATACCGGCATGGTACTGTCTGCAATTGGTATCGCGCCAAATATCGGACTTGCCAAGAAGCTTAATCTGGAAATCAACCGTGGCATTAAGATTAATGACTATTGCCAGACCTCTAATCCTGATGTGTATGCACTGGGCGACTGCGCCGAGTCTGAAGCGGGCGTGCAAGCTTTCTTGGAACCGATTCGACGTCAGGCAACCGCTATCGCTGCGCACTTAAAAGGCGATAAGGATCTTCCATTCCACGCGGTTTCCCCATTGATTAAAACCAAAACGTCAACTCTGTCGATTATGCTGAGCCTGCCGCTTGGTACGAATGATCAGGAAGGCTGGGAGACGGAAACCGACATCGGTGAAAATCATAAGCTGGTGTACAAGGACAACGAAGACCACCTGCTCGGTTTCGCCTTGAGCGGCGATCTGGTTAATCAGGCCAATACCCTGTACAAACAGATCAATCCAAACAGCTAATTACAGTCCGGCACTTAGCACGGACTCCCCTAAAACCTCCTCTCTCCCCTACGAGGAGGTTTTTTTATACCCGCTTTTAAATCTCCTCTTTAACTCAACGCCCGCTCCTGGCAGACAACCTCCCTTTTAATTGCTTATCTGACGGATGTTGTGTCGCTCATATATGCTTTGTGGGGACGCCCTTAAACATCCAGCCAATCACCGCTATTCGTAAAGTACCCAGAACGCGCTTACAAGCCTTTGCAAACTCAATCGAAATTAAGCTACCGTCGCTGAGTTGCAATCTTATAGCTCAATTCGGTGCATCATCAGACCAAGGAGAATATTCCGATTGCACATGCAACGGAAAAAACACAGGCGTGTTTTACGAAAAAGAAAAAAGCTAACGGGGTTAGCATGCGATCCGGAAAAGAGCAGCCTTCAAGCCCAATAAACTTCCTCCCCAACAAACATCACCTTGAACACGGACCGAACGCCGGGCAAAGAGAAATAGTCAGAATTACACACTATGAATGCGCTTATTGTACAAAGACATCTTGATTACAAAATATACGGCATCGCCCGTATGTGCACCCCTGAAGAAAGCTTAAAATCAAAAAATGAAAACTATCGGAAAAAACCAGTTTAAACATATAAACAGATTATTTAATAACAAGACTGTTTTAAATTAATATTCAGATCGTAAACAATTCTTCGGAAGAAGTAAAAATATCCGTAATTTTAAATAAACTAAAACAGAATTTTTAAATAAAACTGACTCTACAAACCTGATTTAAGGTTTCATAAAAATCAATTTTTAAATACAAAAAAACCCGGTTCATGAAAGAACCGGGTTTAAATAAAAACTCTAAAAGAGGAAATTAATCTGCTTAGTTTATTTCACTCTTAGAATTTAACTTCACCCCAAATCCATAGTTTGTCAGTATCAACCGCATATTCGTCTGCTGAATATGAAGCGTACTTAACACCTACAGTATAGTTTTTGCTTAGCTTTTTCGCTGCCAGAAGGTCGTATTCCGTACCGTAGTCCGTGCTACCCACATCGGAGCTGAAATCATGATAAGCGGCAGCCAGCTTCATACCGAATGCTTTACCGGATACTTTCAGGTAGTTATCAACCAGACCGTCTGCAGGCGTTCCACCAACAGGCCCGATAAACATATCCGCCCAACCGTTATACAGGTGAACCGTACCTAGAGGCGTTTGGAACGAGCTTGTACCGTCGCCACCCAGTTTTTCCTGACCGGCCAGAACCGTAATACCTTTCACAGCAAGACCCAATTCTGCGCGTGTGTAGTCGCCGCCAATATTAAGATCTTTAGTGTCTTTATATTCTTGCTGATCAGCATATTCCAAATGGTAAACAAGCTTCATGCTTTCACTCAAAGCTGTTTTGCCGGCAAAACGAATACCCATTGTTTTGCTGTCTGCACCGGTTTCATAATCCAGGAAGTAGCCATATGCACTTAGCTTACCGAATGGAATGCCTGCAAAATCAATTTTACCCGCATGGCTTTTCATCTCAATATCCGCACCAACCGGATTGAAGACATTATTGATGTAAGCATAGTTCAGGTTGATTTTCATCGGCAGAGTCGCATTCAAACTCGCACCTGTATAAACCTGCTCTTGCTGGCGCCAGCCGACATTACCCAGGAAGCGTGTATCCATAATGATTCGCTGCTTACCGGCTTTGATTTTAAGTCCGTCTGTTTGATAACCGACCCAGTACTGGTTCATAGTCGTCATATCCGGATCAAGAACCACGGCTTTCGTGTTGTCGCCACCCGCTTCCGGACCGGCCGGTACAAAGTAATCGCTGCGATCGTAAGCCGAAGTATTCGACATTTCGACAAAGCCGTTAAAGCCTTGATAAGTACCGGTCAGATAACCTAAACGGGTACGCAGAGTCAAAGCGCCTGCATCGTCTTTACCATCCTGCTCGACGCCTTCATAACGTAGACGTGCATCGATGCTCGGAGTTCCGCCAGTCAAAGCTTCAGTAAAGCTTTCTGCCGCCGCCATATTAGGCGCCAAGAAAAGTGAAGCACTTAAAGTTGAAAGACCCAAAACGGAATAAATCTGTCGGGTAAGAGTGTTTTGTTTCATAGCTGTCTCCTGGTTAAAACTATCTTTTTAAATAGCCCTTTAGGTGCCAAAAACAATATTTCCTTATAAATCAATAAAATAGCTAAATAACGGGTGTTTAATGGGTTTTATAATTAAAAAACACGCCCTTCTTTGTAGTAATTTGTTATACAAACTGGTTTAACTTTGTACGCAATTGATCATAAAACAGGTGGATTGAATAAAATAAAAATATAAATTCAATACAACTTTAATTAAAACTTAAAACAAGATTTTAAAAACAAAAAAGCCCGGGTAAAAAATCACCCGGGCTTTTTTATTTAATTTCAGGATTATGGCTAGCCTAATCCCAGTTTTTTAAATCGATAGTTATACTGCCTTGGTGTCATATTTAACATCCTTGCCGCATGACTTTTATTACCGTGTGCTCTCTCCAGAGCCTGCAGCAGAATATCTTTTTCAGATTCGCTGACTTTCCAGTAATTGCGCTTGATTTCATCGCTGCCGTTTCTGGACATAACCTGCGGAGCAAATGTCGCCTCATATTGTGGCTGCGGCTCCATGCGCGTCGATATCTCGTCGTTCACCGAAATCGCTTTGACCTCATCTGGCTGCTCGGTCGTTTCGCCATTAAAGACAATTCCGCTCTCCTCGCGGATGATACGTCGAATCAGCCGGTCGGTAATCATCTGACCGTCTTCGGCCAATAACACCGCCCGTTTGATAATATTTTCCAGCTGACGGATATTCCCCGGCCACTCATAAGTTTCCAGGAACGCAATAGCCCCGCGGTCAAAAATCACATTGGTGTGATACTCTTGGTTGGCCTGATTCAGGAAATGGCGGGCCAACAAGCGAATATCGCCGTCACGCTCGCGCAATGGCGGCAATTCGATAGGGAAAACATTTAAACGATAGAATAAATCCAAGCGGAAGTTACCCTCGTTTACCGAAGTTTGCAGGTTTTTATGCGAAGCGACGATGATTCGCACATCAACCGGTATCGGTTTGTTCGAGCCGACGCGGGTAATGGTTCTCTCTTCAAGTACTCGCAGCAGTTTAGCCTGCAAGCCAAAATCCAGATCCCCGATTTCATCCAGGAACAAGGTGCCGTGATGCGCCATTTCGATTTTACCCGGCTTGGTCTGAGTTGCACCGGTGAAGGCACCTTTTTCGTGACCGAACAGTTCAGATTCCAGCAACTCCAGCGGAATCGCCGCACAGTTTATCGCGATAAAAGGCCCGTCCTGGCGATTGGACGCCATGTGCAGCATACGCGAAAACTTCTCTTTACCGGTTCCGGACTCACCTTTAAGCAAAACGGTCACCGAAACATTCGCCGCACGCGCGGCCTTGCTTAAAGCGCCCATCACAGCAGGACTTTCCCCGATAATGCCGTACTGACTTCCCTGACTCAACGCCACGGCACGCAGCTGCTCGTTCTCTTCTTTAAGAACCTGAGTCTGCTTCTCAAGCATGGCATTAACCGAAAGAATCTCACTGACAAAAATCGCAATCAACTTAAGGATGCTCAGATCTTTATCCAACGCACGGGAGCGGTTTTTCAGACGGTTAACGGCTAAAACTCCGATGGTTCTCCCTTTCCGGATAATCGGCACGGCAATAAACGCGACCGGCTCCTGCGGCAGCGTCGAACGGTCAACCGTACGGCACAGGTAGTCTTCTTCCAGGTCGATATTGGGAATAATAATCGGCATCCCCATTCTCATTACCTTACCGGTAATCCCTTCATTGTCCGCGAACCGGCTGCGAGCGATTTCCACTTCGGTCAAACCGAACGCGTAAGCGGTATAGAGAATCGGTTCACTCTTCTCCCTCAGCAGAACTCTGCCGCGGTTCAACCCCATCTGACGTGAAATCAGACTCAAAATGCGCACTATCGCCTGTTCCGGTTCATTGGCGCGCTCAATCTGTTCTGCGGCTTCCTTGATCACCACATATTCAGAATGTTCTGCAATATCGAGTGCTTCCAATGCCATCTTTGCCTCCTATCCTTTTGCTCTCTGCCTGAGAATTTTGTTATATCATTTGTCCGGTTAATTTAACGCAAGGAGTCTTTATGCCTATCGCCTGCGATCTTTACAGTCAACTGGAACTCGCCGCTATGCGCGGCCAAACCGTTGAACTCTATGCCGACAATGATCTGCGCTACAGAGGATCCATTTCCACACTTGCCACTGAAAAGGGCAAGGAGTACCTGATTACCCCCGAGCAACAGAAAATCCCGCTTGAGGAGATCGACCGAATTGAAACCTTAAATTAAAATCCGCGACTGTTAATAACAAAAAAGGGCCTGCGCAGGCAGGCCCAACCTCAAAAGAGCACAACACGTAAATCGTTAATCATTCTATTTCGACTCATCAGCTTGCATGCCATGAGTAACGTTTGATCAGGAATACCGCTACCGCATCCAGCAGGTAACCGATCACACCGATTACCACGACCATCGCCGCCAGGGTGTCATAAGCCAGGGTGTCACGCGCATCGTTGATTGCGTAACCCAGACCCGAAGTAACTCCGAGATACTCGGCAGGAACCAGGACAACCCATGCAACACCGACCGCCAGACGGATACCTGCAAACACATCTTGTGCGATTGCCGGCATAATCACTCTACGCAACATCTGGAAACCATCTGCACCCAGGTTGCGAGCGACACGGAACCAGTTTGGATCGATACGCTGCACGCCGTGCGCGGTACCAAATACAATCGGCCAAACCGTCGCCATAACAATCAGGAAGACAATCGCACCGTCCCAAGTATCATACGCCAGTACCGCAATCGGCATCCACGCCAGAGGACTGATCATGCGCAGGAACTGGAATGGCATGTTAGCAACCTGACGCATTCCTACGAAGTACCCCATCAAAACACCCAAAGGCACCCCGATGACAATCCCCCAGAACAGACCATAGATGATTCGTTCCAGACTGGAAATAATGGTATCGTTCAGAAATTCCGTACCAATCAGCGCCCAAAGCGCGCTCAGGGCTGGGCCCGGAGCAAAATCCGCAAAGGCTTCGGTATCCGGGTTGTTAGCGATCAGAAGCCCGCCGATCCACCACATAAACAGCAGGATCGACATACCCAGAATGGAATTAATTGTACTTTGCGCCCATACAGGCATCTTTTTAAAATTCACCGATAACTGAGAGAAGAACTCAGCCGGCATACTTATTTGTGCCGTACTCATAGTTCAAACACCTCTTGACGGACGGTTGGGTTAGCAGGATCAACGCCCTTAACCTTATCCCAAACACCGAATTTATCCATTGCGTTCTTAACATAGTCGTAGTTGACCAGGTCTTTGGTTACAAAATCGGTATCCAGATTCTGCAAGAAAGTGGTGTCACCGGTAACCAACGTCTCTTTCAGCTGATCGACGATAAACTTGGTCGCTGAAGGATATGGATACGGGTTAAAGTCAATACGACCCACATCCCAATCTTCGTGTTTGATCGCATCAGGATTCTGGTAAGAAGCCGGGTTGTAGTCCGTCATCGCTTTAATAACCGCTTTAGCCGGCATTGGAAGGTAACGCTTACCTTCGCGGGACAGCATCTTGGCCACTTCTTCTTTATTTTCCTGAGCGTAAACAGAACCGCGAACAACCGCATTCATAACTTTCTGCGACCACTCTTGCTGCTGCTGGACATGCTCGTCATGCATACAAACAACACAACATGGGTGGTTTTTCCAGATATCACCGGTAAAGCGCAGCATCTTCGCACCCGCTTTCATTTCACCGAACGCATTGAACGGCTCAGCTACGATATAAGCGTCGATTTTCTTCGCCGCAAGTGCAGGAGGCATATCCGGTGGAGGCATGATCTGCAGGTTAACCTGATTCGGCTTAAGCTTATCTGTCTGATCCTGAATCACTGGCTCAAGACCGGCATTTTTCAAAGCCATCTGCAGCACGATATTGTGCATTGAATACCAGTAAGGCACGGCAATCTGCTTACCGCCTAGGTCTTCGAATTTATCAACACCGGTATGTTTACCGACAACCAGACCGGAACCGTTGGTGTGCGCCCAACCGGTAATAGTGACCGGGAAATTATTGTTATAACGCATCCATACTGGAATCGGTTTCAGGAAGTGAACCAGGTTAAATTTGTGTGCCGCAAAGCCTTCAATCAACGGCGACCATCCACGAATCAAAGTCGGCTTCTCAACTTTAAGACCTTCTTCTTCAAAGAAACCCATACCGTGAGCAACCAATAGAGGGCTGGCATCGGTAATCGGCAGGTAACCGATCTTGACCACTTCGTCAAAAGGCTTGTCTGCAGCCATCGCCTGGCTCGACATACTCATCCCACCCATCGCGGCGGCTAGACCACCCGCAGCGGCCATAGAGTCTAGAATAAACTCACGACGACCCTTCTCAGGGTTAAAAACGTAGTCGTGGTGTGACATAGGGTTATCAGGGCTGCAATATTGACACATAAAATCTCTCCTAAAGTTTGACGGCAAATGCTGAAAATCCAGCTGACATAAAATTAAAAAACAGTTAAAAAATTAAGACGCTTGCTGTAATGAATCGTCAACCGGTGGCTTAACTTCACGTTTAGGCACTTCCAGACGTTCGAATGGTTTTTTCTGTTTGGCTTGGTCGATCTTCTCGAATTCGGCAAACAGTTCGTCTTTAAGGGTGATAAATTCGCCGCTGTTGCGGTCACGAGGGTAATCAAGCGGAATGTGCTTTTCGCCAACAATCTGTCCCGGGTTGTGGCTCATAATGACAACCTGATCGGCCATGGCGACGGCTTCTTCGATATC
This sequence comes from Thiomicrorhabdus sp. 6S3-12, assembly GCF_017571475.1. Taxonomy (GTDB): domain Bacteria; phylum Pseudomonadota; class Gammaproteobacteria; order Thiomicrospirales; family Thiomicrospiraceae; genus Thiomicrorhabdus. The sequence goes on from NZ_JAGETW010000001.1 coordinate 585,572, forward strand.
GTGAGTAACCAGAACCATGGTGATATTCTGATCGTGACAGATCTGCGCCACTTCGGTTTGCAGAGCGGTACGGGTAAAGGCATCCAGCGCCGAGAAAGGTTCGTCCAGCAACAGAACTTCCGGCTCGGTTGCCAGTGAACGTGCCAAAGCAACACGCTGCTGCTGACCACCGGAAAGATCCTGAACGTTTTTATCTTTATGTTCACTCAGGCCGACCATATCAAGCAGTTCTTCCACTCGATCTTTTTTCTGTTTATAGGTTCCGGCGAAAACCAGACCCAAAGCGGCGTTCTCGCGCACTGTCATCCATGGGTATAGGGAAGGTTTCTGGAACATCATGTTCCATTTGGCGCTTGGTTTGGTTACAGTATGCGCGCGGATACGCACAGCGCCTTCCGTCGGCATTAATAGACCTGCTACCATTTGCAGCAAGGTAGACTTACCACAACCGCTTCGGCCGATAAGAGCGGTTAACTGTCCCTGAGGAATCGAAAGGTTGATGTCATCCAGAGTCGGCATTTCCTGTTTGCGGTTGTAATAATGCGTCAGGTCGGAAATCCAGATGGGAGATGCGGTTGACATAGAAGTTCTCCTAAAATTTTCATTCAATAACAGAGAAACTTAAACATATGCCTTACCAAATATTTTTTATACCTTTTAAATCAACAACTTAATAATTACAAACCCCGTTATTTAACAACATTGCCAACAGATATAGTGCAAACATGCACCAATATATACATTTGTTAACAATTTTGTATAAATTGAACCAAATTGTTTACTTTTGACTAATCTTTCTTTGTAATCCGCCAGAAAGCACGCATTTACGCACCTAAAAAGACCGTTGAATAAGCCAAAAATCAGGACGCCTTAAAGCCATACTTGTCGATATTGAATTTTTTAAGTTTGGAATTCAGAGTCGTCGGATTAATCTGCAGCAATTCCCCGGCGCCGCCTTTACCGAATATTTTGCCTCCGGATTGCTCCAATGCCTGAATAAGATTCTCCCGTTCCCGACTGCGCAACTCGTTATAGGTGAGCACCCCCTGACTCTGATCCGACGCAGCATATCCCCCTGATTCCTGAGCAACAGGCAAAAAATCCAAATTAAAGACCAGCTGCCCGTCGTGCGCGAGAATCACCGTTCGTTCAATAACATGAATCAGCTCTCGAATATTGCCGGGCCAGTGATACGCCTGCAACTGATGAATATGCTTCACTTTTAACTGCAGGCCTGCTTTGGTGTATTTCTCGCAGGCCAGTTTAAGGAAGTGCTGGGCAAGCACTGGAATATCGTCCCCCCGCTGTCTGAGCGGTGGCGACTCTATCGGAAAGACATTCAAGCGGAAATACAGGTCTTCACGAAAGGCTTTACGCCTGACCTCTTCAAGCAAATTACGATTAGTCGCAGCAATAATGCGCACATTCACCTTGCGAGTCCGAGAGTCACCCAAGCGTTCAAACTGCTGCTCCTGCAACACCCGCAACAACTTACTTTGCAACTCATAAGGGATTTCACCAATCTCATCCAGAAAAATCGTTCCGCCGTCAGCCAGCTCAAAACGCCCGACCCGATCGCTCACCGCACCGGTAAAAGCCCCTTTGGTGTGCCCGAAAAACTCGCTTTCAAACAGGTCTTTCGGGATAGAGGCGCAGTTTACGCGAATCAAAGGCCGGTTCTTGCGCAGGCTGTTTTCATGGATTGCGCGGGCAATCAACTCCTTACCGGTACCGGATTCCCCGGTAATCAGGACATTGGCGTCGGTCGGACTGACCAGACGGATCTGCTCGACAATTTTCTGCACCGCCTCGCTGGTACCGACAATTTCATTAAAGTGATAGACCTCTTTATAGGCCTCCTGCAAATAAGCATTTTCCAATTCCAGCCGACGCTTCAGCTCCTCCATCTCTTTGAGCATCTGACCGATTCTCGCTTCGGCTTTTTTCCGTTCGCTCACATCTCTGAAAACAATCACCGCTCCGACAACCTGCCCTTCGTCCATAATCGGCGTACTGACATATTCGACCGGAAAGGCTTTTCCCTGTTTGTTCCAGAAATACTCGTTTTGCACCTGTTTGGTCCGCCCATCCTGAAAGGCCGAATAGATATGACAGGATTCCACATGATAATGCGAGCCGTCATGATGGCTGTGGTGGATCATCCGGTGCATGTTTTCCCCAATCAACTCATCCGCTTTCCAGCCAAGTATCTCTTCGGCAACCGGGTTCAGAAAAGTCGCATTTCCGTTGATATCGACGCCATACACCCCCTCTCCGACGGCATTCAATATCAAGCTGTTGGTCAGTTCGAACTCTTCGAAGAACCCCTCAACCGTCTTCCATTCCTGCAATCCTTTGCGATGCAGCTCGTTTACCGTCAGAAAGCGGTTTTGAGACTGCAGCGCCTGCTTGGACAGCAAGCGCAAAAGAATATTCCGTTCCGTCCCTTCTATCAGACTTGCCGCAACCAACAGTTCTTCTTCGCCGCCATCTTCGGTGCGAAGCGAAAGATCACCCGACCAGGCCGTCTTCTTATGTAAAACCTCTTGCGAAAAAACGATAAACTCCGGCCAGCACCCGGAAAAAATCCGATCCGCGGAGACACTTTGCGATAACGCCTCTCGCCCGGTAAAACCGAGTAAATCTCTTGCCTGAGCATTGATCAACTGAACCTCGTTATCGGCAGGATCAATCAATATCAGCGCGTCCGGGCTCTGCTCGAAAAGTAAAAACTCCATCGTATTTCTCATTGCGTTATCACTCCGAAATGAATACTGATTCACCTACAGCAACCAGCAAACCAAAACTACGAAATTTCCGAAAACTCACTATGAAAATTCCCAAAACCATGAAATTTCATAACGACAAAAAGCCGCAAAAAAGCAACTAAAACCCTGTCCTTTCAAATACTTAAAAAACATTCCATGTAATGGCACACGCACTGCTCTATAGAAAGCACGCTTTAATGCAAACCACCGATGTTTGCACTGAATTAGTAATAAATGATTTATTTGAGTGCGAGGTTCTAAAACAATGTCTTTCAAAAGCTTGAACAACCCATTTGATGCCAACAAAAGTTTGCTTCATACCTCTGACTGCAGCTGTCCTATGTGCCAGGCGGAAAAAACCGGCCCTGCGATGAGCGAAAAAGAGAAACAGGCGTTTATCGAACAGAAAGCCGATCAGTCGGTACAGATGAAACACTCTGCGGAGCATCACGCCGTAGACGACTCGATGCCGAGCAATTCGGAGGAAATGATCGATCGCGCCGTAGAAAGCGCCGTAGTTCGTTCCGTATTCGGTCACAACGACTTCAAACGCCGCTCTTTCCTAAGCATGATCGGAAAAGGAACCGCGGCTGCGGTACTGGGAAGCGTATTCCCAATGGAAGCCGCCAAAGCCGCCATGAAAGAGACCATGGGGCTGGGCAAGCTGGAGAAAAGCAAACTGAATATCGGTTTCGTTCCGATTACCTGCGCGACACCGATCATTATGGCCCACCCGATGGGCTTCTATGAGAAATACGGTCTGGATGTCGATGTTATCAAAACCGCCGGTTGGGCGGTCGCACGCGACAAATCTCTGGCTAAGGAGTACGACGCATCGCACATGCTGACCCCTATGCCGCTGGCGATGTCGATGGGCGCCGGTTCAACGGCCAAACCGTTTATTATGCCGACGGTCGAAAACATCAACGGTCAGGCCATCGTCCTGCATAACGATCACAAAGACAAACGCGACCCGAAACAATGGAAAGGCTTCAAGTTCGGTGTGCCGTTTGAGTATTCGATGCACAACTTCCTGCTGCGTTACTATGTCGCCGAACACGGATTGGATCCGGACAAAGACATCCAGATTCGCGTCGTTCCGCCGCCGGAGATGGTCGCCAACCTGCGTGCCGGTAACCTTGACGGCTACCTGTCGCCTGATCCGTTCAACCAGCGTGCCGTATGGGAAAAAGTCGGCTTTATCCATACTCTGACCAAAGACATCTGGGAAGGGCACCCTTGCTGCGCCTTTGCCTGCTCGAAAGAGTTTGCGGTCCAGAACCCGAATACCTACGGCGCGCTGCTGCGTTCGATTATCGATGCCACCGAATATTCAGCCAAACCGGAAAACCGCAAGGAAATTGCCGAAGCGATTTCGCCGAAGAACTACCTCAACCAGCCGGTTCCCGTCGTTCAGCAGGTTCTCACCGGGCGCTATGCCGACGGCCTGGGCAGCGTAATGAACATTCCTGACCGTATCGACTTCGATCCGTTCCCGTGGCATTCGATGGGCGTCTGGATTCTGACGCAGATGAAACGCTGGGGCTACATCAAAGGCGATGTCGATTACCAGAAAATCGCCGAAGAGGTTTATACCGCAGCCGAAACCGGTCGTGTTATGAAAGAGCTCGGATATGAGCCGCCGGCCAAAACTTATGAGAACTACACCATTATGGGTAAAGAGTTCGACTACACCCAACCGGAAGCCTATATCGACAGCTTCAAAATCAAACGCACCTAACCCTTAAAAGGAAAGCATTATGTTGAAATCCCTAAAAGTGAAATCTGCGCTGCTTTCCATCATCTTTCTTGTCATTCTGCTTGGAATCTGGGAAGGCGCCAACCAGGCGCCGACCGATACCAAGCCGCTAACGGAATATGAGATGTTGATGGGAGGAGCCTCTCAGGAGGCCCGAGTACCGCCTCCATCGGAAGTGATCGAACTCGGATTCAAAGAACTCAGCGACCCTTTTTATGATGCGGGTCCGAATGATAAAGGGATCGGCATACAACTGGGCTACTCTATCTACCGGGTTATGGTCGGCTTTCTGCTGGCCGCGGCGATCGCCATCCCGATCGGTTTCCTGATCGGCATGTCGCCGCTGATGTATAACGCCCTGAATCCATTTATACAGGTGTTACGCCCCATTTCGCCTCTGGCATGGATGCCGCTGGCACTGTTTATCATTAAAGATTCGGAAATCTCGGCGATTTTCGTCATTTTCATCTGTTCAATCTGGCCGATGCTGATCAATACCGCTTTCGGGGTAGCTAATGTCCGCAAAGACTGGATCAATGTGGCTCGCACCCATCAACTCAGTCCGCTGCAAACGGCGATGCAGGTCATCCTGCCGGCCGCGGCACCGACTATTCTGACCGGGATGCGTATCTCCATCGGGATTGCCTGGCTGGTTATCGTCGCGGCAGAAATGCTGGTCGGTGGAACCGGTATCGGTTATTACGTCTGGAACGAATGGAACAACCTGGATCTCGCAAGCGTAATTTTCTCGATCTTTATGATCGGGGTAATCGGCATGCTGCTCGATATGATGCTGGCTTATGCAGCCCGCTGGGTGACTTATCAGGAATAAACAGGAATAAGGGAGTATCCATGAAACACCACTTTTTACAGATCGAGAATCTCAAAAAGAGTTACCCGGGGCCGGATAAAGACAGTGAACTGGTCATTTTCGAGAACGCTAACTTCACCATCGACAAAGGGGAGTTCGTCTGCGTCATCGGTCACTCCGGCTGCGGCAAATCCACGATCCTCAATATTCTCGCCGGACTTGACGAAGCCAGCGACGGCATTGTCATTATGGACGGCAAGGAGATTTCCGGTCCAAGCCTGGAAAGAGGCGTGGTTTTCCAGAACTACAGCCTGCTTCCATGGCGCACCGCTCTGCAAAACGTCACCTTCGGCGTTCAGGCGCGCTGGCCTGAATGGTCCAAGGACAAAGTTCAGGAACACAGTCTGAGATTCCTTGAACTGGTCGGACTTAAAGGCGCCGAAGATCGCAAGCCATCACAGCTTTCCGGTGGAATGCGTCAAAGGGTCAGTATTGCCCGGGCCTTTGCGACCCAGCCGCAACTGTTATTGATGGACGAGCCTTTCGGTGCACTGGATGCCCTGACGCGTGGCGTCATTCAGGAAGAGCTGATCAAAATCTGGGAGGAGAGCAAACAGACCGTGTTTATGATTACCCACGATGTCGATGAAGCGATTCTTCTGGCGGACCGAATCCTTTTGATGACCAATGGGCCGAAAGCCAGAATTGCCGAATCGGTCAAGGTCAGCATTCCGCGTCCGAGAAAACGCACCGAAATCATTCATCATCAGGATTATTACAAGATCCGCAACCATCTGGTCGACTTTCTGGTCGATCGCTCCAAGCAGGACATCACCGTCCTCAACCCCAAAGACGCCTCTCCTAAAATCATTGATCTGGCCAGTTAATCTGGCTGCAACAAAAAAGGCGCCGAATTCCCCTCGGCGCCTTTCTTCTATTGTCTCACCCAATTAAAACTCAAGCTTCAGAGGCTTGTTTCACATTGATAATCCGCTGGACGATCTCGTCCGGATCGCTCTCTTCGGTCACCAGCACCCGAATGCCTTCCTGAGTCAATTTCCGTTGCAGGCCGTCACCCAAAGACTGGGTAATAAAAAGCTGCACCCCATTAAGCGGATGCTCCGCAAGCGATCCGGAATAATTCCTGAAAACCTGTTCTTTGCTCAGTTTGATACGTTCTTTCGAAACGACTTCATCACCTGCAATATCATAGACCAGGTAGCCGGGGCACTTCCCGGCATGGCCGGAAATCGTCTTACCGTTCGGACTGGTAAATGCGACTTTCATACAATGAAACTCCTTTAATAACTGAAAACGGACAGCGGCGTCCGCTTGATCGGTCGATAACGATGATCGGTGGTAATGACCGTCGTCTTGGCACGGCTCAGCCGCTTACCGGTAGCGGCCTGTAGAATTTCCTGATGAAACTGGTAACGGATCTTGCTCAGCGGCTCCACCTGCACCGTAATCGCAAAGCGGTCATGCGCCTGAATCGGCGCAAAATACTCAATTTCGATCTTCTGCACCATCAGGTTGATTCCCTCTTTGGCCAGTGCGGCGAAATCAATACCGTTTGCCTTGAGAAAGCTGTGCCTGGCGTGCTCGAAATAATGCTGATAATGGGCATTATTGACCACTCCCTGAATATCACATTCGTGATCGCGGGCCTCCATATTGACCTGATAAGTCGCGTGATGTTCCATTAAGACCTCTAGTGATCGACGCAGATTTTTCGGTGTTTGACGGCCATCAGCGTCTTATACACCAGATACAGAATCAGAACGGTTAGCAGCGCATGCAAAACATAACCAATGTACTGGTAAGTGCCATGTCCGGTCTGGGCCGCCATGACATAGCTGGCGATCACGATAGCCGCAACCGGGAAGGTAAATGCCCACCACGACAGCGCAAAAGGCAGCTTGGCAAATTTATGGATCGAAACCAGCATCAAAGCGGTCATGGCCAGACCGAAGAAGTACAGGATCATGGCAAACTGGTTTAACTGCTGATCGTTCAGCGCCAGATAGGAAATAAAGCCTACCGCCGGCGGTGCGATAAAAATAAACAGCGTCGGAATCAGTCGTTCCTGCATAGGGGCGTGAAAAATAATACGGTTAACCAGAACCGACTTAACCACAATCCAGAAAACCAGGCCGACCGAAAAGAAGAACCAGTTCAATTCCAACGGCGCATGATGCACGCCGGCGATCGGCACGATAATATTCCCGACAATCGGAATGAACCATGCTGGATTTGAATGTTCCGGCGTGAAGAAATCATGATGAACCCAGTTGTACAACACCCAGTAGGTCAGAGAAATCTGCGACACCGCGCCGATCACCCACAGCCATTTGGAAATTCCGCTCAGGCCAAGGGCGTAGAAGGCAATGCTGAGCAGCAACAAGCTGATACTGATTGCGGGAATAAAATTCATCTTGATCGGATGCTTCATTTCCGCTTTGACTTCGGGAAAGAAGCGCACGACTTTAAAGAGGTAAGCCAGACCGAGGATAACCATTAAAATGACGGCGATAGCCACATTGTAGGTCGCTACCGAAGAGAAGGAAGGAACGCTTTTACTGAGATGGAGAAAGGCAATACTCAGGCCGGTCACCCCCATAATCATCCCAAAGAAACTGGCCGGCAGATAAGCAATACTCTGAATTCTATCATTCATACTTATACCCCTATAAAGTAATTAAATATAGATTATATTCCTAGCAAAATAGTAAGAATATGAAAAAAGTCTTAAGAAGAAAGAAGCGCGAACTGATTCAGCCCACCTCCACTCGAAAAAGAGACATTCGGAAAAGACAAAAGGATTCTAAAGCAATTAATTATTGCAATCTTAATCAGGAACAATCTTTATTTGAAAAGAGATAAAACCACCAGTCTCGGCCAGCAAAGGTATTCAAAAAACATCCTAAAAAGGGCTCTATAGCTCTTCCCATTTTAAAGGCTTCAATAGACTGACTTTTTTATGTGTGCGGTTCTGCATATTACTCAAAATATCGCTCAAAACCCGAACCGCGTCGGTAATATAGGGCCCCTTATTGAGCATGACACATTCGGATCGGACACTGACGGCCGCATCAGTCAACTCAGGGCGCGAAGTAACGCCTTTCTTAGCCAGCGTTTCTAAAACTTGAGTCGCCCAGATCACCGGTACATGGGCCGCTTCGCACAGAGCAAGTATCTCCTCTTGCATTTCCGCCATACGCACCGAGCCCAGTTCCACAGCCAGATCACCGCGGGCAATCATAATACCCAGAGAATGACGCCCAAGCGTCTGCAATAGAATTTCCGGCAAGTTATGCAGTCCTTTCGCCGTTTCGATCTTGGCCAGAATCGGAACCTGCTGCCGTCCTCTTTGTACCAACTCATCGATTAACTCATCAATATCCTGCTGAGTCTGAACAAAGGAAAGACCTATCAAGTCGGCATTTTCGGCAATCCAATCCAGATTCTGACGGTCATCTTCGCTTAAACCGCTTATCCCAAGTTCCGTTTGAGGAAAGTTAATTCCCTTATCCTCCTTGAGTTTAACTCCCCCTTGCCCGGCTTCTGTCACCTGAAGGATAACCCCTTCTCCAGTTTTAGCAGCAACCCGCGTTCCGACCTTACCGTCATCAATCCAGACCGGATCACCAACCAACAAATTATCCAAAGGCTGCGCAACCTGACTGCTGATCCTAGCCATCTGCCGCCACTGCCCGTTAAACTTGACCTGCTCCCAGTCGCCCGGCTCATCTCCTTTAGTCAGATAGATGTAATCTCCACAGAAAACCCTTAGCTGAACCTGGGTTCCGGTTAAATGAGACAGCGTAAACGACTCCAGCAATTTGTAACGCTTGTGTTTACTCTTTCTTTTCCACTGCACTTGGGTGTCCGGCTGAATATAAGTCGGTTTAAAGCAAATGGCCTTCCATAAAAAAGGACCGTGTCCTTCTACCAGTACAATTTCGCGACTTTTCCCCCGACTATCATGAAAAACCAGCTTATCGCCGGATTTGAAATGCGTCAGCAAACGATCAGGAACCGGCAGCGGCTGGTATTCTTTTAATTCGGGAGAAGTCTGTTGAAGAAGACGGGATTCACCATGCAACAAGACCTTACCCGGTTCAGTTGTTACCCCGAAAAGGTTTCGCTTGACCTTGATGTGCAATGCACTCGGCTCGTAAGCCAAAGGTCCGGTGCGCAGTTTGGGGCCCGTCAAGTCGACCATAATCTTGCACGGCTTATGTAATGCCTTGCTTAAGCGACGAACCTGATCCGTCATCGCCTGCCAGATTTCGATATCATCGTGCGCGGTATTAATGCGCGCGATATTCATCCCTTTATTGAGCAACTCCCTGACCAGATCATCGCTCCAAGCCGCCTCGCTGGGCAGTGTCACCATAATACTGGCTTCGCGTTCCCGGGGAGTTGGCCCGAACAGATTTATGCTGCGCTCCTTAAGAATCTTGGAACTGTCAACATCAATCATACAGACCGAATCTTCCCGACAGATCGTTTCAGCTTCGATATTCAAAGCCAGACGCAATAAAGTAAGCATTGAATCCAGCGTGTACATCACGCCGGGCTCGACCCGACTCAAAGAAGCCAAGCCAGCTTTAATCAATCTTGGTTGAAATTCGCTCAGATCATGGGCGCGGAGATGCAGATAATCAAGGATATTCAAACGGCTCAAGCGCACCTGGGTATCTTCGACATCGGGCAGCAATGCACACCGTTGCTCGGTTTTTTGCGCGACAACCTTTTTTAAAGCCAGCAGTTCGTCATAAAGCGTCTTCAAGTCGTGCATCACCTTCCCCTTTTCTGAATCCGACCCGTTTCATCTTAGTGGTGCCTTATGAACCTTAAATGAAACTTTCTTCAACCCTGACATACACTCTAAACCCGTTCCTACCTCTCACTGCAGAAAACATCAAACGACCTTGTGGCACCCTGCGAAAGCGCCCTGCCACCATGCAAAAAAAGAAAAAGGGAAAACGCAAAACGGCATGAAATTGACAAAATTTTTACATATTAAGATATAAAAATATTACCGATAGATAAACAATTCCTATTATTCATCTGCGATTCCAGCCAGTAATATGTGCAGGCTTTTTTAGAGACCCTGCGTTATCCCGGCCCTGAAAATGTGCCGAGGATCAGAATCAAATAATACAAAGAGGTTAGAAAATGGCAGAACTATTCTCGGAAGAATGGATGAACCAACTCAAAGATGCCTGGAATAACGACCCTGAGATAAAGGACAAACTCGCCGAAATCAAATTTAACTCCGTCATTACCTGCGGTTTCACATCAGAAGAACAACCAACCAGCGTCTTCGTCGTGAAAAACGGCGAATGCATTCATGCCGGCAACTGGAAAAACGAAGAGTCCGATTGGGACATGCGCGCTGATCTCAGCAGCTGGAAAAAATGGATGAAAAAACCGCTTGGCCTGAGCGCCATGGGCATGGCCGTCGCGACCGGAAAATTGAAATTCAATAAAGGCGACTACGACAATATGATTAAAAATCCTTCCATGGCCGGCCCCTTTATCAGAAGTTTCTCTCTGATGTCGCAGATTGCTTGAGCGACGGTCGAAACCGAACCCGAAACGCAAGGCAGGCAAACATTCCTGCCTTTTTCTTTTCCCGCCCCATTCTTTGCATCCTCTTTTATAATAGCGACAAAACTGCCACCTCACGGCACCCCGTTTTACTCAAGGAGTCATTATGTCAACGATTGGAACCCCTTTTTCAGCAACCGCCGTTCGTGCCCTGCTTTGCGGCTCGGGCGAACTGGGTAAAGAAGTCGCCATTGAACTGCAACGTCTCGGCGTCGAAGTGATCGCGGTAGACCGCTATGCCAATGCTCCGGCAATGCAGGTTGCCGACCGCAGCCATGTAATCGACATGCTTGACGGAAACGCTTTAAGAGCCCTGATTGAGCAAGAAAAACCGGATATGGTTATTCCGGAAATCGAAGCGATTGCGACCGATACCCTTGCAGAGATGGAAAAGGAAGATCTGCGCGTCATTCCGAACGCCCGTGCCACCCAACTGACAATGAACCGGGAAGGCATTCGCCGACTGGCCGCAGAAGAGCTTGGTTTAAGCACCTCCCCTTACGAGTTTGCCGACCAGCTTGAAGACTTCACCGCTGCGGTTGAACGCATCGGCATGCCATGCGTCGTTAAACCGATTATGAGTTCTTCTGGTAAAGGCCAAAGCGTTATCCGTACCGCCGATGACATTCAAAAATCCTGGGACTATGCACAAGAAGGTGGCCGTGCCGGCAAAGGTCGCGTGATTGTCGAAGGTTTTGTCGATTTCGACTACGAAATCACACTATTGACCATCCGCCATAAAGACGGTATCAGCTTCTGCGAACCGATCGGGCACTATCAGGAAGACGGCGATTACCGTCAATCCTGGCAACCGCACCCAATGTCTCCAATTGCATTGGAAAAATCGCAGGAGATCGCTTCAAAGGTAACAAATGCGCTGTGTGGCGATACCGGTCGAGGAATATTTGGAGTAGAACTGTTTGTCAAAGGCGACAACGTCTATTTTAGCGAAGTCTCGCCGCGCCCGCATGATACCGGTCTGGTAACTTTGATCTCTCAGGACCTTTCCGAATTTGCCCTGCACGTTCGCGCCATTCTGAACCTGCCGATTCCGAATATTCAGCAGCACGGCCCGAGCGCCTCTTCGGTAATCCTGCCTACCGGTACTTCGACGCAGACGGCTTTCGGCAACTTGGATCAGGCGCTGTCCGAAGCCGATACCCAGATTCGCCTGTTCGGTAAACCGGAAATCGCCGGACGACGTCGCATGGGCGTAGCACTGGCGCGTGACACCGACATCGACAAAGCGATTGAAAAGGCAAAACGCGTCGCCAACGCGGTCGAAGTCAGCTTCTAACCCTCCTCATTGCCGCTTGGAAAACGTCTTCTTTCACAAGCGGCAAGATTTGCCAAAACACTGACGCCCCCTCATTCATCAACTCTTAAAAACAGACACCAACACCCCTGAAAACCCCTTCTACAAAGGCTTTTAAAACAGTGGCACACCTTATGCTTATCTGCAGATAACGCGAAAACTTGAATCCTTTTTTCAAGTTTCTGCCACATAAAAACGCTAAACACACAGGGGAATGAGTTATGACTGCCAATGATATGTCATTAGAGACGCAAAACTCGCTATTAAACGATTATCCGCGCAATCCGGAGCAGGAAAAACAGCTTGCGATGAATCCAGAGTACGCCATTCTGCTTCTATTGCAGGGCGCGATTGATAAAGGCAACTTAGCTCTGGCTTGCCACCAAAGCCGTTCCATGACGGAAAAAGGCTTCCATATCGGTCGCATGACGAGCATTGTCGATGCGCTTCGCGAGCGACTGGATTTCAACTTCAAGATCGCCTACGATCTGGAAACACTCTACTTCTATATTGATAAATGCCTGCAGGAGTCGGTATTCGAACAAGGTACAGAAAACCTTGAAGCGGCCTTGCAGATGCTTGAAGAGATCAAAACCGCCTGGCAGATCTCGATGGAAAGCGCCGAAGAAATGACCGCCTGATCATATTATCTTTAGCGGTAACTCCCCGATCCGGCAGCGCCAAAAAACGCGTTGCCGGCAATCTTAAAAACCTTCTAAGTTAATGTTTTAAAACGATTTGTTAAAAATATTAACAAATCATTAAATAACATTGGCACTCTCTTGCAAAGACTGCTAAATATCAGTATATTGTTTGCCATAAAACTGATTATTTGGAGTCCATTAGGTATGTCAGAGAGCTTCTCATTAGCACAAGCTAAAGTCTCTAAAAAACTTCCCGCCGCGCAAATGTCGGCACTTGATTTAGCCCCAGGACAGAATCTGGAGGCTTATTTGCGCACGATTCAAAGTATTCATCAGTTAAATGCAGACGAAGAGCATAAATTGGCTGAACGTCTGTACTATAAACAAGATTTGGAAGCTGCGCGCCAACTGATTCTTTCTTCTCTGCGTTATGTCGTTCCGGTTGCCCGATCGTACAAAGGTTACGGCTTGCCTCTGGGCGATATTATTCAGGAAGGCAATATCGGCCTGATGAAAGCGGTTAAACGTTTCAATCCGGAAGAAGGCGTTCGTCTGATGACGTTTGCCGTGCACTGGATTCGTGCCGAAATCAACGAATATGTCATCCGTAACTGGCGCATCGTGAAGACGGCCACCACGAAAGCGCAGCGTAAACTGTTCTTTAAACTGCGAAGCAGCAAGAAATCTTTGGAATGGTTCGGCGATAAAGATGCCGATCGCGTTGCCGAAGAGTTAGGCGTTACCCGCAAAGACGTCCTGGAAATGGAAAGTCGTCTTTACGGAAAAGACGTCTCGGTCGATATGCCGGACGACGACGATAACCAGAACACGACTTTTCCGGTTCTGATCAGCCAGGAAGCCGATCCGGCTCAGGCTTTAGAGCAGGAAGACCAGGCGGCCTATGAGATGCAGCGCATGCAGAAAGCGCTTGCAACGCTGGATGACCGTAGCCGCGACATTCTGCAAAAACGCTGGTTGAGCGAGAAAAAGATCGGTCTGAAAGAGCTTTCGCAAGAGTACGGAGTCTCCATGGAGCGTATCCGCCAGGTCGAAAAACAGGCATTGAATAAACTGAAAAACCAGCTTGTAGCGTAAATACCTGCCTTAACGCTACAATAATCGAAGGCCGTAAGATGTCAGCATTCTTGCGGCCTTTTTCGTTTCCCTGAATTTTATACGAGCTTGCACGACGAACCACTATGCCCTATCCAGTCCGGGAGAATATTGATACCGAAAGCGCCGACGAACTGAAGTTCTCGGTACGTAAACTGATGCTGATCGGCATGATCATGGCATCCATGGCCGGCTATATCAACAGCGCCATGCTGATGGAATTCGGTATACCGGTCAGCCAGATGACCGGTGTTACTTCGCGTCTCAGTGAGGCGATGAGCCATATGAATCTTGAGGCGCTGGTAATTCCTCTGTCAATCCTGATCGGCTTTCTGATCGGTGCAATTCTCTCCGGATTGATTATCGGGCGGGCGCAATACAAAACCAGCGCCAACTACGGGCATGCGCTATTGTTGAACGGCGGTCTACTCGGCTCGGCAACTCTTTTCAGCTTCTATCACTCGGAAACCTCGCTGTTTTTCAGCGCCGTCGCCTGCGGTCTGCAGAATGCTTTGGTCGCCAGCTACCGCGGCCAACAACTACGAACCACCCATATGACCGGAACCGTCACCGATATCGGGGTACACATTGCCTTGAAACTCAAAACACGCCAGTCCTGGCCGTGGCAAGCGAACCTCCTGCTGGTTCTGCTCGTCAGCTTCCTTGTCGGCGGAATTCTCGGCATCTTCGCCTTCCAGAGCATTCCTTACTGGTCGATGATCCTGCCCTGTATCGTTAATATCCTTCTGGGCACGCTCTATCTGACAAACTACTATCGACAAGAATCCTTAAATGGTTAAGATGATAGGACAATGCTTTTAACTCAGGAGTAAGTAATGCAACACCCGGCAACCTCTAGCATGCAGACCGACAGACCATCTATCGCGCAGACAGAGAACCCCTGGGGGTTGAGCAGGAAAGACCTGATCAGTCAGACACCACTCCTGAATCAAGGCGCAATCGAAGAGAAACGCGCCGAAATCAAGCGCTACTTTAATCTTACCTATGACAGCTACGAAGCGCTGTTTACGACCTTGAGGGCCGACGAAGCCTACTACCTTCGCCCGTGCTCGCTGCGCCATCCGCTGATCTTCTATTTCGGGCACACGGCGACTTTTTTCACCAATAAACTGGTTTTGGCCAAACTGCTGCCGCAGCGCATCAATCCGAAAATCGAATCCATGTGTGCTATCGGCGTCGACGAAATGTCATGGGACGATCTGAATGACGCACATTACGACTGGCCGAGCGTACAAGAGGTGCGCGACTATCGCGACCAGGTCCGCGATGCGGTCAATCAGCTGATTGACGAGGTGGAGTTCACTCTGCCGATCGACTGGCAGAGTCCGCTTTGGCCGGTGATGATGGGCATAGAACATGAACGCATCCATCTGGAAACCTCCTCGGTTCTGATCCGCCAACTGCCGATCGAAGAGGTGCAGTCCAGCCCGCTTTTCCCGATCTGCCCGGACAGAGGCGAGGCGCCAACGAATGAATTGCTCAGCGTTCCAGCCGGCGAGATCAGAATTGATCATCAGGATCCGGCACCCTATTACGGCTGGGACAACGAATACGGCCAGCATCAAGCCGAGGTCAGCGAATTCAAAGCCGCAAAATACCTGGTCAGCAACGCCGAATATCTGGCGTTCGTTGAAGCGCAAGGCTATCAAAACGCCGACTACTGGGATGAGGAAGGCAACCGTTGGAGGGAATTCACCCCCGACAAACATCCGACCTTCTGGGTTCAAAAAACCGATGGCTGGTATCTGCGCTGTATGACCGAAGAGATTCCAATGCCGTGGAACTGGCCGGTAGAAGTCAACTTCCTCGAAGCAAGCGCCTTTTGCCGCTGGAAAGCGGCGCAGACCGGCAAACCGATCCGCCTGCCGAGCGAAGATGAATGGTTGCGCCTGTGCGAGCATTCGGAAGCAATGCAACACAGCGAACAGGCCAACTGGAATCTGCAGCAGTTCGCGTCTTCCACGCCAGTCGACCAATTCGCCAGCAACGGATTTTACGATGTCATCGGCAATGTCTGGCAGTGGACGGTAACACCGATCCATCCCTACGACGGCTTTAAGGTTCATCCGCTGTACGACGATTTCACCACGCCGACCTACGACAACAAACACAACCTTTTCAAAGGCGGCAGCTGGATCTCCACCGGCAATGAAATCAACGGTCATTCGCGTTACGCTTTCCGCCGTCACTTTTTCCAGCACGCCGGTTTCCGTTATATCGAATCCGATGCCGAAGTACAGACCGAATTTTCAACCTACGAAACCGACAGTCTTGTGGCCCAGTACATGGAGTTCCACTATGGCGACGAATACTTCAAGGTGCCGAACTTCGCCAAAGCCTATGCGCAATACGCCATAGATGCAATCAGCGTCGACAAGGACTTTGCCGGGCGCAGCGACTTGCGCGTTTTGGAAGTGGGCTGTTCGGTCGGGCGCGGTGCCTTTGAAATGGCCACACACTTTAACAAAGTGACCGCTCTGGATTTCTCGGCGCGCTTTATCCGCATCGCCAACCAGCTGCAAACCACCGGTTCGGTACGTTATACCATTCCGCAGGAAGGCGAGATCATGGATTTTAAGGAAAAGACGCTTGCTGAACTGGGACTGCACAACACCGCCGGAAAATGCGAATTCCTGCAGCAGGATGCCAGCAATATGAAGCCGATCTTCACCGGCTATGACATGGTTGTAGCGGTGAATCTTCTGGATCGCCTGTATGAGCCGAAGAAATTCCTTCTGGATATCGGCCACCGACTGAATCATGGCGGCCTGCTGTTGCTGGCGTCTCCCTACAGCTGGGATACCGCACATACCCAGAAAGAACACTGGCTCGGCGGCTATAAAGACGCGCAAAGCGGCGAGAACGTCACGACGCTGGAAACATTACAACAACTGCTGGCGGAAGAATTCGAAATGCTTCGCGAACCGGAAGACATGCCATTTGTCATTCGCGAAACACAACGCAAATTCCAGCATACGCTGTCACAAATTACCCTATGGAAAAAACGCTGAAACACATCGACTCAAACCGGTTTGGCTTTGATCAGGCGATCAGCCGCGAAAACACGCATGCCGAAAAATACGATCTGCGGAACAAGCTGTTCGGCACGGATGACGTCCTGCCGATGTGGGTCGCCGACATGGATCTTCCGACCCCGCCTTTTGTTGTCGAGGCCCTGCAAAAACGCCTGAAACACCCGATTCTCGGTTATCCGCATACGCCCGACAGCGTTTATCAGGCGATTATCGACTGGCAGGCGCAGTATGGACTGGAGGTCAAAAAGAGCGAAATCGTGTTTACGCATAATGTCGCCAATGGTTTTATGATGGCTGTCGGCGCCTATACCGCTCCAGACGACGCGGTTATGCTGATGCCGCCGGTTTATCCACCTTTTTTCGATGCCATCAGCCGCCATAAATGCCGAACGGTCGAAGCCCCGCTTGTGTTGCAAGATAATCGCTATTCAATTGATTTCGCCGCGCTGGAAGCGAAAATCGCACAGTTTCACGTGAAACTGCTGCTTTTCTGCCACCCACAGAACCCTTCCGGGCGGGTATGGACAAAACAAGAGCTGACACGGTTGGCCGATATCTGCGTCAAACATCATGTGATTATCATCTCGGACGAGATTCATGCCGATCTCACCTTTGCGCCGAACCAGCATATTCCTCTCGCTTCACTGGAACACCCGATACGCGAACAGACGATTACCCTTTCCTCTCCGGGCAAGACTTTTAACCTCGGCGGGCTGCAAACCGGCTATGCGCTGATCGCGAACAGCAAACTCAAACGAACCTATCTGGAGTATGCCAAAGCGAACGCCATTTACGACCTTAATCTGTTCGGACAGGTTGCATTGGAGGCCGCCTACAGCGAGCAGGGTAAACAGTGGCGCGACCGGTTGCTGCAGCACTTTGCCGAAAATATCGCGCAACTGGAGACCTTTTTCAAAACCCATCAGCCCAAAATCAAGGTAATGGAGCCCGAGGCCTCGTTTCTGGTCTGGCTCGACTTCCGGGAAGTCTTCGACGACCATCAGACATTAAAGAAATGGTTGATTGAGGATGCCAAACTCGGGTTCAATGACGGCGAAAGTTTTGCCGGAGCCAGTCAAATCGGAACCGGGTTTATGCGCATGAATATCGCCGTTTCAAAAGAAACTCTGCATCAGGCCCTTACACAACTGCTCAGTGCTCTGCCGGATTAACTCTCGCGGATTAACTCTTCCGGTTGCTCGACACCCTTTGACAAAGAGAAGAAATAGAGGATTACTCCCAAGCGTCCAGCCGCAGAAGATTGCATTCTGAATTGTGATCCTGGAGACTTAGCAGCCAGATCTGTTCGAAAGGATGATGGTCGATCTGTTGAATAAGATGAGCATGTTCGGCAAAAGCTTCGGTCTGCCAGTGCGGATTGAGATTACGAATGACCAGCCAGACTTTTTTCGAGTCATAGCGCTTCTGGGACTTTTTCAGTAAGACCTCGTTCAATGCTTCCAACAGACGGTGCGCCGGTGGCGTTTTTTGCAAATGCCGCAAAGCGGTACGGGTTTCGTCGGACAACTCCCGTCCGAGAATATGTTTCGCTTCCTCTTCGCTGCCGTAAAGATGCGCGATTTCCAAATCCAGACGCTCGCCATTCAGATAGCAGCTGACGTCGGGTTTACACGGGGTATTATGCCAGATATGCCGCATCGGAACGCCGAACTGCTTTTCATAGCGGCGCATGAACAGCTTGGCGGCCTCATGTTCCAAATGTAATTTTTCGTGATCGCTCACTCTACCCGCCTTCAGGGTTTGCAAATGGCAATTTGCATTTTGTGCTTGCTTTCCGCTGGTACAGTAACGAAATTATTCCAGACATTGCCGTTTTCAATGCAAACAAACTGTGTCCAGTGACGGTTTTCGATATCGCTGAAACCTTTCACCGTCTCCGGACCGGGGTTCCAGACGATGCATGAGCGCGCCTGCGAGCTGTCGATCTGCAATACGGGCTCTCCTTTTACACTGGCCTGCAAAGACGGCCCCGCATTCAAATAGACATTATCAATCGGACTTTGTACAACGAGCGGTGTTCCAACCAGATTCTGACGGTTTTGCTGCAAAGTTTCGATCTGTGTGGCACCCTGCAACCCATCCAACTGTAAAGTGCCGTCTGGCGGCAACCGGAAATAGGTATGCAACGCTTCCGTCAACTGCAGATCGAATGCATTCAGATTATGGGTTGTCAAAGACAGGCTCAACGTCTCGCCGACCACAACCTGCAATTGCAAAGCGAATGCATAGGGCCAGATTGCCAGAGTCTCCTTGCTTGAAGACAGCGAAAACAAAACCGAGGTCACTCCGCTGGGTAACTTTTCGACATTTTCCAAATGCCAGGACATCTTGCGCACAAACCCGTGTGCCGGAGGCTGCGCACCTTCCTCCAAAGGTGCGTTGAATTCGCTCTGATAACCGCTGAACCAAGGCCAGCAGACCGGAATACCGCCGCGTATCGCCGCCTTACCGTCATAAACCGCCTGTTCACTGACCCAGAGCAGGTCTTCCTCCAAATCGCCGTTTTTATCTTTCGGACAATAACTCAACACCGTCGCACCGTGAGCGGTCATGATCGCTTTTGCATAATCGTTCTCCACCTCGATAAGACTTAAGGCATCGTGCATGGAAAAGGTCACTCCGGGAATATGGGAAAACGGCATTTCAACTCCTTGCTTGGAAAATTGCTTCAATAAAAAAAGCGGCAAATTAACACTAATTTACCGCTTTGCTTTGTCAGGTCAATGACGACGTCGATTAAGAACGAAACTCATCCAAAGTCTGTTCCAGCAACTCGCGCGGATAGTCACCTGTGACATAAGCCTGTCCGATGGCTTTTAACAGGACCAGACGGATGGTTCCGGCCTGAACCTTTTTATCCCCGGCCATCAGATCAAGGAACTTCTGTTTGCTCATCTCTTCGACGGACGGCGGCATAATCGGCAGATTGGCGCGATCGAGAATTTTCGCAATGCGCTTTTCGTCTTCCGAAGTCAGATCGCCCATCAGCATCGACATATAGACCGCCTGCATGGTTCCGGCACTGACCGCCTCGCCGTGCAACCAAACGCCATAGCCCATACCCGCTTCAATCGCATGTCCGAAGGTATGCCCAAGATTAAACAGAGCGCGCAAGCCTGCTTCCTTTTCATCCTTGGCAACAATATCCGCTTTGTTCTGACAGGAGCGCTCAATCGCCTCGGAAAGCGCCTGAGGATCGCGTGCCAGCAGTTTTTCGAGGTTTTCTTCCAACCACTCAAAGAACGGCAGATCCACAATCAGGCCGTACTTGATCACTTCCGCCAGACCGGCTGAAAGCTGGCGATCTTCCAGTGTATTCAGAGTGTCGGTATCGATAATGACACATTCCGGTTGATGGAAAGCGCCAATCATATTTTTACCTAATGGGTGATTGACACCGGTCTTTCCGCCAACCGAAGAGTCCACCTGCGCCAAAAGCGTCGTCGGAATCTGGATAAAGTTGACGCCGCGCTGATAGGCTGCGGCAGCAAAGCCGGTCATATCGCCGATAACACCGCCGCCTAAAGCGACCAGAGTGCATTTACGGTCGAAACGGTTACCGATCAAGGCATCAAACACTTTGTTCAGTTCTTCCAGCGTTTTGTATTGCTCGCCATCTTGCAGCACTACCGAATGCGTATCAAAATCGGCAAACGCCTTTTCACACTGTTGCAGATACAAAGGTGCAACGGTCTCGTTGGTGACAATCAGAACCTGAGTTCCTTGCACATACGGTTTAACCAACTCGGCACTGCCCAGCATTCCCTGACCAATAAAAATCGGGTAACTGCGTTCCCCCAAATCAACGGTTAATGTTTTCATTCTTTAAAAACCTTAAAGTCTCTTAAAAGACACAAACTTTAATTAAACGACGCCTTCCTGCTGCAAACGGTCATAAATCTTCTTTACAACTCGATGCACCGGAACCTGCTGGGTTTCCACCACCATATCGGCCATTTCCAGATACCACGGTTCGCGACGCTGCATCAGCTCAGTGAGAACCTGCTCCGGATTTTCGGTCTGCAGCAAAGGCCGGCTGCGATCATGTCGGGTTCGCTGAATAAGCGAATCAACCGACGATTTCAGGTAAACGACAAACCCCCGGCTACGTAAATGTTGACGATTCGCTTCACGCTCGACCACACCGCCACCTGTCGCGAGAATCACGTCTTTTCGCTGCGACAGCTCATCAATGACCAACTCTTCGCGATCCCTGAAACCGGACTCGCCCTCGATGTCGAAAATCATCGGAATGGTCGCACCGGTTCGAGCTTCGATTTCATGATCGCTATCGACAAAATCATAGTGCAGCTTTTCGGCCAGCAACTTTCCGACAGTGGACTTTCCGGCCCCCATGGGGCCAACTAAAAAAATACTTTCTCTATGCATAGCCGCATTGTAATGGATTTATGCCGGAAGCACTATTCTATCCCGGCGCTTTTACGCAACTTAGCGGAATATTTTGTCCATGCAGCTAGACGCCCTCTTAAGCAAGATTCACTCATTCGGATGTCATCTCTGGTAAACTTATGCGACATTTCCTGACCGCGGCCTTTTTTGGAGCCGTTGCCGAGCAATCCGCCTAGGTTCGGTGAGAGGTCAGATTCTTAATATTTGCTTTGGAGTATTGAATTATGAGCGGCTCTCTCTACATTGTCTCAGCCCCGTCCGGTGCCGGTAAAACGTCGTTAGTCAGTAAACTCATTGAACAAGATACCCATATTATGGTTTCCGTATCCAGCACGACTCGTCCGAAGCGCGACGGCGAAGAGGATGGCGTCAACTATCATTTTCTGGAAACCGAAACCTTTCTGGAAAAAATCGAACACGGTGATTTTCTGGAACATGCCGAAGTCTTCGGCAACTTCTACGGCACCTCAAAAAGTTCGGTAGAAGCACAACTCAACGCCGGTAAAGACGTCATTCTGGAAATCGACTGGCAAGGTGCGCAGCAGGTTCGCAAGCTGATGCCGGAAGCAACCTCCATTTTCATTCTGCCGCCTTCACTGGATGAATTGCAGCGCCGCCTGAACAACCGCGGCACCGACAGTGCAGAAGTGATCGAAAAGCGCATGAACGAAGCGGTCAGCGAAATGTCGCACTACGACGAATACGACTACATCGTCATCAATTACAATTTTGAAAAGGCGCTTGAAGAACTACACAGTATTTTCAAAGCCGGGCGCCTGCGCCATGAAGTGCAATCAAAAGCGCATAAAAACATGATTGCCGGCCTGCTCGGCGAATAACCCGCTCTGCCGTCCGTAAAAGCATCAAATTCGGACGGCAAGACGCAACAATCCAGCCTCTCTTTCCGATCTGCCGTTTGCCGGAAACGGATCATTATCGATTTTTCCGACAAAACCTGACAAAAAACCCAAAAATCCGTAACTTACAGCATTTATTTTTAATCGCTGATTTGATACATTAACTCTTTACTCAAAAATATTTATGGGATCAAAGAAACAATGGCACGCGTCACAGTCGAAGATTGTTTAACACAAGTAGAAAACCGTTTTGAATTAGTCATTCTGAGCGCTAAGCGCGCACGTCAATTGTCTTACGGCGCAGAAGCGACCCTTGAATGGGATAACGATAAACCGACCGTAATGGCACTTCGTGAATTGGCAGAGAACACCATCGACGGCAAGGTGGTTATGGAAGATCCTGACACTCCTCCATTTTTTAGCTAATCGCTAAGGAGAACCCGCCAGTATGCCAACCCCCACTTCAATTGACGGATTAATTGAAAAGGCTTCATCCTATCTAAACGAAGAACAAGTTGAACGAATCAGACAGGCATTTGAGTTCGGCGCCTTGGCTCACCAGGGACAGAAACGCAAAGCCGGTGGGGATTACATCTGGCATCCGGTGGCCGTCGCCGAGATTCTTGCCGAATACAAACTCGATCATGAAAGCATCATTGCCGCCATCCTGCATGATGTGGTCGAAGACACACCTTTTGACAAAAACGACATTATCGAACGTTTCGGCGAAAGCGTTGCCGACATGGTGGAAGGTGTCACCAAACTAGCCAAAGTTAAATATAAAAGCGCCCAGGAAGCACACGCCGAAAGCTTCCAGAAAATGATGCTCGCCATGTCACGCGACATCCGTGTCATTCTGATCAAACTGGCCGACCGTCTGCACAATATGCGCACCATGGGTGCCATGCGCCGCGATAAACAGTATCGCATTGCCGATGAAACACTCGAAATTTATGCACCGATCGCAGCCCGTCTCGGTATTCACGCCATCCGCATCGAACTCGAAGACCTGTGCTTTAAAGCCAAGCATCCGTACCGTTACGAAGTTCTAAAACATCGCCTACAACAGGTTCGCGGCGGCCGCAACGAAGCCTTGAAACACATTGCAGACAACTTCCAGCACCGCCTGAATCAGGACGGCATAC
Organism: Thiomicrorhabdus sp. 6S3-12; assembly: GCF_017571475.1. Taxonomy (GTDB): domain Bacteria; phylum Pseudomonadota; class Gammaproteobacteria; order Thiomicrospirales; family Thiomicrospiraceae; genus Thiomicrorhabdus. The sequence continues at coordinate 609,090 of NZ_JAGETW010000001.1, forward strand.
CGGCGACCGTCATCGGTCGTGAAAAGCACCTGTACAGCCTGTACAGTAAGATGCGCAACCACAAGTTTTCGGAAATTCTCGATATCTTCGCTTTTCGGGTGATCGTCGATACTATCGATAACTGCTACCGAGCGCTCGGTTCCGTGCATTCTCTGTACAAACCGCTACCGCTGCGCTTTAAAGACTATATCGCAGTACCGAAGAAAAACGGTTATCAGTCGCTGCACACCACCGTAATGGGCCCGTACAACAACGCCCACCTGGAAGTGCAGATCCGTACCGAGCAGATGCATGAAGTCTCCGAGCACGGGATCGCGGCCCACTGGCAGTACAAACAGAAAGGCGACGACGAGAACGAGATCTCCCAGGTCGATACACTGGCTCAGGAATGGGTTAAAAACCTGCTGGAAATTCAGCAAAGCACCGGTAACTCGCTCGACTTCTTGGAAAACGTTAAAATCGACCTCTTCCCGGAAGTCATCTATGTCTTTACGCCTAAAGGCGATATTATCGACCTGCCACGTGGCGCAACCGCTCTCGACTTCGCTTATGCCCTGCATACCGATCTGGGGCACGCCACCAAAGGTTGCCGTGTCGATAAGAAAGCCTGCCCGTTGAGAACCGTACTGGAAAGCGGACAGAGCATCGAAATCATCAAAGGTAAAGAACCGGCTCCTCAGGCAAGCTGGCTGCAGTTTGTGACCACCGCCAAGGCGCGCACGCAAATCCGCCACTATATGCGCAACCTGAAAGCGAGCGATGCCATCGACCTCGGCGAACGCCTGCTGAATACTGCTTTACTGGCCAACCACCTTAGCCTGGGCAGTCTATCCGACGAAACCAAACAGACCGTTCTGGAAGAGTTGAACGTTGAATCTTGGCAGGATCTTCTTGGCGAAATCGGCAGCGGCAACCGTATGCCGGCACTGGTTGCCAAACAGATTCAGGAATTTGCCGGCGAACCACTTACTGAGGAACAGAAGCAGGCGGCCAACACCACCCTGCCGATTACCGGTACCGAAGGGATGGTTATCCACTATGCGCACTGCTGCCACCCGATTCCGGGCGACTCGATTCTCGGCTTTATCAGTAAGGAAAAAGGGCTGGTCATTCACCGCGAATGCTGTACCAATGTCAAACATCTGAAAAGTCAGGTCGATAAATGCATTGAACTGCGCTGGGCCGATAATGTCGAAGGGACTTTCCTGGCAGAACTGCAACTTGAAGTAGACAATGTCCGCGGAAGTCTGGGAACGATCGCCAGTACCATCGCTTCAACCAATACCGACATTGATCGCGTACATTCGGATGACAAAGATGAGAGCTACAGTCTGATGAACTTTGTCATCAAAGTTCGCGACCGCGTCCATCTCGCCCAGGTTATGCGCGTATTGAAACGCCTGTCGATTGTGCAGAAAATTCAACGAAATTAATCCCCACTTTTAAGGAACAGAACTATGCGCCAAGTTATCAGTACTGAAAATGCGCCTCAGGCGATTGGAACTTACTCTCAGGCGGTACGCTTCGGCAACACCGTCTATCTATCGGGTCAGATCGGACTAATTCCGGCTACGATGGAACTGGCCGAAGGCGAAATCAGCGAACGTATTCACCAGGTATTCAAAAACCTAAGCGCAGTCTGTGAAGCCGCCGGCGGAAGTTTGCAGGATATTGTTAAATTAAACATTTTCCTGACAGATATGAGTCACTTCGCAACCGTTAATGAAATTATGGCGCAATATTTCAAAGAGCCTTACCCGGCACGCGCCGCGGTCGCGGTTAAAGAACTTCCAAAAAACACCGACGTTGAAATGGACGGTGTTATGGCTCTGTCGAGTTACTAAGCCATTTTCTTCTATCCGGGCTTGTGCCCCTAAGCCCGGAACCCCGCTTTCCCCTCTTGCTCCCCCAAATTTTCCAAACTCAATTTTGATTTCAGACAAATTCCGAAAATAAATAGTTTTATACAATAAAAGCTCGTTTTAAATTGGCAAAAAAGCGCACGACGCATTGCGATCTTTTCTGCTCTCAAGGCACAAGGCTTTTCATGACGAGCAAAACCTCTTTTCGCAATCCTCTTCTAATAATCACACGGATCGTCTTATGGATCGCCGGAGCTGCTTATTATTTTCTGGCATCCGTCGGACTGGGAATGGCTTTTTCGCTGCAAGACTTTCAATACGACACGCATTTTCTTACCGTCGCTTCAATCGGTACCGCCTCTTTGATCACTATGGGTACTGCGGCTTACTTCAGCAAAGATTATTTCTCACAACTGATCTCTTTCGGACTTGCCGCTACTTTTCTCTTCTATGGAATTTATAACGCCTTGGAACTGATTGAAGAGAATAACACGGCCTTTTCAGTCTGGCTGGTGTCCGTCGGCAGCCTGTTCATCCCTCCGCTCTTGTGGATGATCTGGCCGTTTAAACATTTGAAAAAAATCTACTTCGCAAACAAAGCAACCCGCCTTCTACACAAAACCAAAACGCACTTTAACAAGAGAAAATCATGATGAATAAATGGCTACTAACTCTTCTGACAACACTTTTACTGAGCACAAATTCATTCGCAGACTTTGACTTTGAGAAGGCCTGTAATGAAGGTCGAGGGGATGCCTGTTCAGTAGCCGCTCTGGCCTATCAAAAGAAAAACAATAACAGCAAAGCATTAGAGTTCTTCCAAAAAGGCTGCATCTATCGAGATGCAAATTCATGCGCCAAGAGCGCTTTAATGTACGAATCGGGGAGAGGTGTTAATAAAAACACTGCTAAAGCAGTCGATTTTTACGGTAAAGCCTGTGAGTATGGCGATACGGATAGCTGTAACTATCTCGGCGCCAAATACTACAATGGCGATGGCATTAAACAGAACGTTGCCATGTCGATTAAGTTGTTTCAAACCGCCTGTAACGGAGGTAATGCAGATGGCTGCCAAAACGTAATTAAACTCTATCAGGCGTACTGCGATGGCGGTCATGCCTTTAGTTGTAATGCGCTTGGAGCCATGTATTTTAAAGGCCAGGGGGTTAATAAAAATGCAGGCAGAGCAGCGGAACTTGTTGTTAAATCCTGTAATCTTGGCGATGCCAACGGCTGCTATCTCAGCGGCATCGCTTATGAACAGGGCGTAGGAGGAACACAAAACCTCAATACGGCCCTGCAATATTATCAAAAGAGCTGCCAAATGCAGAATGACAAAGGCTGTAAGGCAGCTCAAAAGCTTCAGTCAACGACTCAGGAGCCCAAACAGCCTAGCAGCCAAAGTCATTCTCAAGCACCTGTAGCGAAGCCTGAACAGGCAACAAAGCCTGCAACGATTACCGACCATCGACAACAAAACGAAACCGAAGCGTTTTACTCACAAGCGCTTAAATTAGCGAATACTACCGAAGGCTGTAACCGCGAGGCTTACGACCTGTTCAAACAGGCCGCCAATCAAGGACATATCGAAGCGAGCAATACCCTTGCTTTCTACGCGGCTAAAGGCTTTTGTGAGGCTAAAAGCTACTCACGCATGATCCACTGGTATGAGAATGCGGCAAATCACGGTGACACCAACGCCATGTTCACCCTAGGAAAAATTTATGAAGAAGGGGATTACGACCAGCATGCGGACAAAGACAAGGCTCTCTACTGGTTTGAAAAGTGTGCAAAACAGGGAAAACAAGGCTGCCAGAAAGCATACAATCGACTTAGAAGGTAATCCAGCTTCTGAATTGAGTTTGAAAAATACCTCTCGATCGATTGATTTTCCTGCCTTGCTGCTCGCAAATTGACAACGCTCGGCGCAGCAAACAATTTTCCTCGAGTAGGCAGATCACCTATAATCGGACTCACTCATTTTCAGGGATGATTACAATGCCTACCTATGGAACTCAGGTTCAAGTTGCCCGCAAATTAATTAAGCAGATCGATATTCCAATCCTTCCTGACGAACTTGTTCAGTTGCAACAACTCCTGCAACAACATGAGATGCCAAGCATAAAGAAGCTGGTTGAACTGATCAGCCGTAACCCCTATCTTGCCGCAGAATTAATCTCTCTTGCCAATACGTCTATTTTCAATAGCAAGATGATTCCCGTACAAGATCTCGAAAGCGCGCTTTTTCGGCTCGGAATTAACAATCTGCGCGATTACGTAACCTCGATACATATCAAAAAGAATTTTCTGGAAAACTCTCTTAGCGGCTTGAGTTACCACAGCCAGATAATTGCTGAGATCACCAGTCTAATCGCGCTCGAAACTAATTTACTTAAACCCTCAGAAGCTTATCTGCTCGGTTTAATTCACGATATCGGTTCTTTTGCCATTCACAAGATGGATGAAAATTACGGCATGACGTTCCATCACAGCCATCAAAGCTTTCATGCGGCCAACGATCATGACTGCAAAAAATACGGCACCTCTCATAGCGCCCTCGGCTATGTGATCGCCCACGAGCTGCATCTTCCGAAATTAATTGCACATACGATTCTTCTGCACCACGAACAACATACCATGCGGATAAAAGAGGCCGATTTGCGCAGAAACGTTGCCTTGCTCAAAATGGCTCACTTTCTGGAAATGGATTTACGCTTCAAGAACTCCAAACAAGCCAATACTCACCGCAACTGTGCCGACGAACAGGAACAGATAGAGCGCTGTTTAGCCGTATTGGGACTCAACCAACAACACTTGAAGCAAATCGATTCCCGTCTGGCTCAGCTGAATCCTTAACTCCTGCGGAGCCTTACTCACTCAGCAGATTCTGTTGCAAATAGAGCGCCACCCCCTCCTCGGCATTGCTTAATGCCTGGTCAGCGTATGGAACCTGTTCTTTCAAAGCCTCATTGGCATTGGCCATAACCACCGGACGGCCGACCCACTGCAACATATCAATATCGTTAAAGCCGTCACCGAAAGCCACCACCTCGGAGGAGTCAATACCTCTCTCGGAACAAAGCTGGGCGAGCGCTTTCCCTTTGGACACCCCCTTATTCATTACTTCCAGATAGATTTCCGTCGTAAAAGTGATGTAAAGCTGATCTCCCAAAGCTTCTTTTAATTTGCGCTCAAGCGGAACCAGTTTGGCATGCGGCGCATTGAAGTAGAATTTGTCGATGTGCTCGGGATCCAGTTCGGAAAAATCCACTCGCTGATACTCAAAACCGGACGCCTTGTGTATATCCAACAGCGGTTTGTTTTCCTCTTCGACCAGCCAGACATCGCCCTGATAGATATTACGATGCACTGCATAGTCTGCCGAAATATCCAACACCTTGGCAACCAGCTCTTGCGGAATATGGTTTTCGTACAACAGCCTTCCGTGATGATCGTGAATGCGAGCGCCGTTGGAAGTGATGAAACTGACCGGAACTTTAATCTTCTGGGCAATCAGGTAGACATCCTGAAAATGACGGCCGGTGGCAATCATCAGCTCACACCCTCTGGCGTATAAAGCCTGCAGAGTTCGAACCGTTAAATCACCGATCTGGTGATCTGAATTTAATAAAGTCCCATCTAAATCTATTACAACCAATCGAGCCATCAATGACTTCCCTAAAGATATAGATTATTATCTATGAAAAATTGAATAACGTTAAATTTTTATAGAACCTTACCAGAATTTTAGGGTTTTTAGGAGTCTTATAAACGGTGACCTCAGCTCTACCTTACTTCGTCAGGCATAAAAAAAGCGCTCGGGAACCGCTTGTCCCGACCACTTATAATCCTTGGCAGGCTTGTGTTTAATGCGCTGCGGCCAAGCGCTGTAAATAATTATCCATAATATGCAACGTCTGTCCCGGCTCACCGTCAAAGCCGAGCATTTCCGCTTTACCGAGAACCTTGCCGAATAAAACCTCTTCTTCATGCTGTTCAGCAATGAACCATTCGATGAAATTGAAGGTCGTATAGTCCTCTTTCTCAAAGGCGGTTTTGGCAATCTGCTTAATCATCGCAGTCACTTTCTTCTCATGCTTGAAGGCCGCTTTGAGAACTTCCATCAGATTATCGTATTCGCTCGGCGGCTTCGGAATCTCCTCGATCGTGACCGGCGCACCGCATTCGGCCATATAGTTAAAAATCTTGTCCATATGTTCGCGCTCTTCAAGACTATGGCCTCGAAAGAATTCCGCCGCTCCATCCAGACCTTCGCCTTCCGCCCAGGCACACATCTGAAGATAAATATTCGAAGCATAAAACTCCGCGTTGACCTGTCTGTTCAACAGCTTTTTGATCTTTTTACTTAACATCTCCGCCTCCTTCGACATCAGGCATCAAACTGACGCCCTTTCCTGCTTGTCTTAAACCCGGTTTTCCAATCACTCCAATTTTCTGTTCTCTGCACGCCTCCCGTCAGTCTCCCTCCGGACAGCAGTCTAAATCTGCTCACGCGCCTGTTTATTGCGCTTTTTCTGCTCATACATCGCTTTGTCCGCTTGTCTGAGAATCTCGTCAGCACCTTCCATTTTCGGTAATAGAAGAATCCAGCCGATACTGATATGGCAGACGATCTGATTACCGTCAATCTCATAGGGTTCGTTCAACAAACGCTGATAACGCTCGGTCATATCACGCAGCTGGGCAACCGCGGACTCCGGAGGCGTTGCCAACCCCTGAAACAGAATCACGAACTCATCCCCCCCCAAACGGGCAACCAGATCATCGATACGGGTGTATTTCTGAAGTCGAATGGCAAACGCCTGTAACAGCTTATCCCCCATATCATGCCCATAGCGGTCATTTACCGGTTTAAAATCATCCAAATCCAAATACATCAAACCGGATTGAATTCCTTCGTTCTGCAAGTTTCTCAGCGCTTCCCCCGCTCCCTGAATCAGCATTCGGCGATTCGCCAAGCCAGTCAGTTCGTCATGCATGGAAAGATGGTTCAGTCGTCTGAACAGGTGCCCCTGATGCTTTTCATGGTGCATTGCAAACCATAACAGCCCCGACCAAAGTACGACGAAAACACTCCAGACGACTGCGGCATGCCAAATAAGGTGCTGAGCAAAATGTTTGAGAATCAGCGGATTTTCAACAACGGCTACATCCCATAGTGTATTGGCCACCGCCACCTTAGCGGCTATTCTTCGGGTTTCATCTTCCTGCAAAAAATAGGGTCTGCTTAAACTCTCCCGCGTGCCTTCGGCAGTCACTTCTATCAGCCCCTGACGGTCGCTTCTCAACAAATACACTTCGTGCTGAGAAATTTGGCTTTCCCTGAGCGCTGCGGACAGAGGTTTGGGACTGAAACTCATAAAAAAGACCAATTTTTTCTGATTCCATAGAACCGGAAAAATCATATCGAAATGGTAATTGCCGGGCTGAGGATGGAGATAGGCCTTGTAGTCGTAGTATTGCGTTTGCAGACTTAAGATCTCGGCGCTCTTTTCCAGATCCTGACGACAGACGTCACTGACAAAGAAATCCAGGTTCGACCATAAAATCTCGCCATGCTCGTCGGCGATACCGAATCCGATCATTGAAGGGAAATAAAGTTTGAAGCGAGCAAACAACGACTGCTGCAATTCGTCGATGCTGTGATAGGTTTCCAGCTCTCTGAGCCATAAATCATCCAGTGAAATAGCGATCATACTGTCTCGCAATGCATTCACCCGAGATTCAATATCTTTGGCGGTGATTTCTGCCTGCTTGCGCATAATAAAGTGCTGATGCTCGACAAATTGCCGCTTTTCAACTTGCACACGCCATCCCAAAGCAACTGTAACCAGTACCAGCAGCAAAATCATCAGCGTGACAAATAGAGCGGTTGAGCGACGCATAGGCACCTCTTTATCTCAACAGACAACTCTTACGAGCAATCAAAAGAGGAAAAATACAGCGTAAATGATTTTCATCTTTATCATCAATAGTACGTAAAATATACCCAATGATCAAGAAACCGACTCATAATGTAAGCTTGTCACGGCTGCATCCATATAAATAAAGTCTTTCCACGTGAAACACCGTCGTGGCAAGCAGCCGCCAAGTCAATAAAGTTTTTGATAAAATTTTCGCCAATCCCGAAAAGAAACGACGTCAATGTTAGAGAGCAATTCACTGGATACCCTAAAAGGGGTTGGTCCGAAACAACTGGAAAAACTGCATAAACTCGGATTGTTTACGATCCAGGATCTGCTGCTCCATCTGCCATTGCGCTATCAGGATAAAACCCGGCTAACGCCGATCGACTCCCTTCTGGTAGGTGTGGAAGCACAGACCGAAGGAACCATTATTTCCCAAGCAATGACTCGAGGCGGGCGCAACAGCTTATTGGTTACCATCCAGTCACCCGGCGGAGCCTGTCTGACGCTGCGTTTCTTTCACTATCATTATCGCCAGGCACAGAGTTTCACCCGCGGTAAAACCGTGCGTGTCTACGGCGAAGTCCGTTCCGGCCCGAATGGACTGGAAATGGTTCACCCCCACTACCAGTTTATTAATCTGGAAAACCCGAAACCTCTGGACAGCACGCTTACACCGGTGTACCCGACGACGGAAGGACTCGGACAACCCAGCATTGTCAAACTGATTACTCAGGCGTTGGACCTCGTCAAATCCTCGCCGCTTCCGGAATTACTGCCGTCTAATCTTTTACAGGAACTGCAATTACCGGATCTTAATCAGGCCATAGTCACTCTGCATCAGCCGCAGGCGTCGGATGACCTTGTGTCCATTAAGCAATTCTGCCATCCCGCGCAACAACGCCTGATTCTGGAGGAATTAATCAGCCAGCAGATCGGTTTACAGAAACTGCGCCAGGAAGAACAAAAACGGCTCGCCCCTGCCTTTCCCCCAAGCCAAAAAGTGAATGCATTGCTCGCCTCCCTGCCGTTCTCGCTGACCGGAGCACAGCAAAGGGTTCTGGATGAAATCGGGCACGATTTAAAACGCCAGCACCCGATGCAGCGCCTGGTTCAGGGCGACGTCGGTTCGGGCAAAACGGTCGTTGCGGCCATTGCGGCCATCCAGGCCGCCGAAGCCGGCTATCAGGTGGCGATCATGGCTCCGACCGAAATCCTTGCCGAACAACACCTCAATGCGTTTCAGGAATGGCTGGAACCGCTGGATATTTCAGTCGCCTGGTTAAACGGTCGAATGAAAGCGGCCGAAAAACGGCTGATGCTGGCGCAGGTGGAAAGCGGCGCAGCCAACGTCGTTGTCGGTACGCACGCACTGTTTCAGGATGCGGTCAACTTCAGTAAACTCGGCCTCGTCATTATCGACGAGCAACACCGTTTTGGCGTCCACCAACGGCTCACTTTGCAGCAAAAAGGGCAAAAGATCGTTCTCGAAGGCGAAGAAAGCGACAAAGAATCAGTGGGAGATAATTTGCTGAAGGTCGAGGCAAATAAACCCTATAACGACGGATTTTTGAGTCCGATTGAGGCGGACGAAGCACCCGTAGCGGAATGTACTCACGGTGTACATGAGCAACGGAAGGCTGAGTCCAACAATGATCTGGCTCAAAAAGACAAGTTAGAAGTGCATCCACACCAGTTGATTATGACCGCAACCCCTATCCCCAGAACTCTGGCAATGACCGCTTACGGCGATCTCGATCTGTCGGTAATCGACGAGTTACCGCCGGGCCGAAAACCGATCGAAACCGCCGTCATGAGCAACACCAAGCGTGATGAACTAATGGAACACCTGTATGCCAAATGTACACAGGGTGTGCAGGCATACTGGGTGTGTCCGCTGATCGAAGAATCCGAACTTCTGCATGCTCAGGCAGCCGAAGTGACGGCCACGCAATTTACCGACCGCTGGCCTGACCTGCGGGTCGGTCTGGTTCACGGTCGTTTGAAAGGGGACGAAAAAGCGCTGGTGATGAATGCATTCAAGCAGCATGATCTTGATCTGCTGGTCGCGACGACCGTGATAGAGGTCGGGGTAAATGTTCCGAATGCCAGCCTGATGATTATCGAAAATGCCGAACGCCTGGGACTTGCTCAATTGCATCAACTGCGCGGTCGGGTTGGACGAGGCGAAAAGCAGAGCCACTGCGTACTGCTCTATCAACCACCTTTGTCGACCACCGGCAAGGCACGCTTAAATATTATGCGCGAAACCAACGACGGCTTTAGAATTGCCGAAGAGGATCTTAAAATCCGCGGACCGGGCGAAATTCTCGGCACGCGTCAGACTGGAGGACTTCAGCTGCGAATCGCCGACCTGCAACGCGACGCGCGCTTTATCCCCCTTGCCCAAGAATACAGTGCCTTAATGCTGCATAATGATCCGCAAAGAGTCGACGCCCTGCAACATAGATGGATCGGCCATCGAGTCGAGTACCAGAATGCCTAGAGAGTTTTTACTATGCCTTTGAGTGGATCAACGCCTTCGGAGAAGCGATGGTATGCGGACGCCCTGCTAAACCGCATTACAGCGCAACCACGACAGAAATCCTGGTTACGCACGCCAAAGTCGCTGACGCGGAGAATCCGCCAACACTGCCCGCAGATGCAGGTTAAAGTCCTAAAACAGGAATTCGCCCTGGCCTATGAAGACGAACGCCAGGCGCTTGGACTGCAAAAGAACCAGCGGGTATGGCTCAGAGAGGTTTTACTGCAATGTGACGGGAAAAACTGGGTCTTTGCACGTACTGTAATCCCTTATTTCAAAAGCGGTAATCCTTGGTTGATGCTGCAGAAACTTGGTACCCAGCCTCTCGGAGAAGTTCTTTTTGATATCAAACAAATCTGCCGCAGCGATTTCCGTTTTCAGCATTTTCCTAAGCAGCGCTTACCGCTGGATGCCTATTTACGCCACGCCAGACGGTCTGTTTTCTGGCACGATACCCATAGCGACTTCCCGCTCCTGCTGACCGAAGTTTTCCTGCACAAAATGCCGTAAGCATTCAGGACTTACTGAAAAGCATTTCCAACATAAAGCTGATACTGAACTCCGGTTGTTCGAAGTCATCCTCGGAAAACCAGCTCAAGCGGGGTTGCATTTCGGCGAACAGCCATTCCTGATAAAGCTTTTCCCGCCAATTCATTCCCAGCGTCACCTGATCCTGGTTAAAGGTGTCTGTATGAATGTTTCCTTTGACCTCAATAAAGTAAGAGCGAATCCGGTGCGGATTGATCTGATAAAAAACCGTACCCCGCTGACGTAGTTCATAAAGATTTTCGTCATATAACCAGGTTCCACGCGTTTCGCTACGAAACAGATTATGCTCGGTCGGATAGTCGAAAACCTGAGTAATTTTCCAGACAAAGTGGCTCATACGTTCATAAATAAAGTCCTGACTGGTCCGACTCGTCAAACCGCTATCAAACTTGGATCTGTAACGGTGGCGCCAGCGCACATAAGGATTGGGGCGGGTTTCGTCGAATTTAAGACCGACATCGAACTGCAGCAGGAAGTTGGCGCTACTGTTGACCAGATACTGAGCGGCGAAAGTTGTGCGCTGCGGCACCGCAGTATCGTCTCTGACCGGTTTCGATTCAAGTGAACCGATCCCGTCATCCTCAACATCGGGATCGCTTTCGTCAAACGACGAAATCAAAAACTTAACTCTTTTGCGCCAGCGCGGCAGGTCAATATACACTCGGAAATTCGGGCGACTGCGTAAAGTCCCGTTATCATAGAAGGTTACCGGAAAATACAGCTTGAGCTTACTTCCCTTGCGTTGAATTTCCAGTGTTTCATCGCCGAGAAAACGATCGACACGATCTCCAACATCATCCAGATAATCGGTCACATCGTATTTCAGACCGACCAGGCGTTCAATCGCCTCCACAACCATTCCGGGGTGATAGTCTTCAAACAGATATTTAGGCTCTTTTTCCGGCCCACTGAGTACCTCTTCCGCCTGAACCTGAGTCGCGACCAAAACGCCACAAAACAGCATAGACACGGCCAACACCTGCCGACGGAACCCGACAGTAGCAAACAACCGTTTTATGGTGCGGTTTTGGTACAATAGCGCCCCCTGCAGGAAGAAAACAAATACGCGGAAATTCAATAGTGAGTGATCAAATCAATCAGATTCAGGCAACATTTAACGCTTTCGAAGACAGAATACTCTTAAAGTTTAAAACCCTCAACGATCATGTCTATCAAGCGTGGGTCACGCGCCGTTTCTGTAAATTGCTTTTACCGGCACTGCACGGTTTGCATCCGGTGACCAGCGAACCGCTATTCGATCTTGATAACGCTACCGGCGACGACAACGCGGACGATCGGTCGCAGTTCATGGGCGACTATTCGAATGAGTACGAAGCGCCAGAAAACCCGACCTACCCGCTTGGCGAAGAACCGATTCTGCTGGCAAAGATCCGTTTCCAAGATCTGGATAAAGAACTGGCCACTTTTATTCTTGAACCACACAAGGGCCAAGGACTGATTTTACCTTTTCATCCGGATCTCATCGGCCCGATGCTAAAAATCATCAGTGAAGCGGTCGCTAATGCCGAATGGGATCTCGGTCAGGAAATGGGCGTCCCTAAAAGCCAGATGCTGCAGTAAGGCACTAACACGCTTTATCGAGAATAATACCGGCAAGAATAATAACGCCGACCCAGTGATTCTGCAGGAAGACTCTGAAGGCCGTCTGCGCACAGCCTGAGGCCAGACGTTTGAGATCATACACAAACCACAAAGCGGCAATCAGCAGACTCCCGTAGTACAAAATGCCCATCTCGAATGCCTGGCCTGCAAAATATAACAGAGCCAGCATCATAAGCTCAAAAAAGCCAATCCAGTAGACTAACTTATCGCCGAACAGAATCGCCGTCGATTTAATCCCGACTTTCAAATCGTCCGGCATATCGCCGACCGCATAAGCTGTATCGTAGATCAGAGACCAGATCAGTGTCGCCGCGTACAGCAGCCAGGCTGCAGTCGGTACATCTCCGTCCACGGCCGCAAACGCCATTGGGATCGCCCATGCAAACGCCGCCCCCAGAAAGGCTTGCGGCCAATAAGTATGGCGTTTCATAAAAGGATAAAGTGCCGCCAGAGCAACCGCAGCGAAAGAGAGCCAGATCGTTAGGGTATTAAGGGTTAAGACCAGCCCGAAAGCAAACAGGCAGAGTATCGCAAAAAAGCCCAAAGCCTCTTTGGAACTTAAAACGCCAGTCGCCAACGGACGGCAACAGGTACGAGCAACCTGACCGTCGAAGTTGCGATCCGCGTAATCGTTAATGACGCAACCGGCCGAGCGCATCAGCACCGAACCGAGAATAAACACCGTCAGAATCCATAAATCCGGCATGCCGTCAGCGGCAATCCACAGCGCCCATAAAGCGGGCCATAAAACCAGATAAATCCCAATGGGACGATTAACACGGGTCAGGTCGATATAAGCTTGCAGTTTCGGCGTCATATTACACAATCAGGGACAAAATCTAGGAATTTGCCGCTAATTATAACTGATCGCCAAAACGGTAATGGAAGGACTTAGGCGGCCTCGATAAAAGCATCGATTTCCGGACGCACAGCCGCAGACATCTCTAGGTTAGCCTGCGCCTTTCCTTGATGATCTTCATAGTGCATAGTGACTTTATAGTCGCCTTTTTTCCACTGAATGACATAGCCATAACCGCATAATTCGGTCTGACCGACATCCTGATGGGCAACTTCCCAACCGTTTGCGGACATATAGTCACGCAACGGCTCGCATTTGATCGGATCGATGTTTAGATACTGCATAGTAATTCCCGAAAGTTGAATTCTTAGTACCGAACGGCGAGCACATCATGCACCAACGAACAGCTTAAAACTATTTTTTAACCGGCTTGACCCAGTTTTTAATGGTTAACTGTTTGGAGCGAGACAATGTCAGCATTTCGGCAGGCACCTCTTTGGTGATGGTGGATCCTGCACCAATCGTGGCACCGTCTCCCACCTTTACTGGTGCAACAAGCTGGGTGTCGGAGCCGACAAAAACGTTATCGCCGATTTCCGTCAGGTGCTTGTTGACGCCGTCATAATTACAGGTAATTGTGCCGGCTCCTACGTTACAGCCTGATCCCATCAGGGTATCGCCGACATAACTCAAATGATTAACTTTGGATCCCTTGCCGATTTTGGCCTTTTTGGTCTCGACAAAGTTTCCGATACGAACTTCATCAGCCAGATCTGTGCCAGGGCGCAATCGAGCATAAGGGCCGACAGAGACCTTCTCTCCCACGACACACTCTTCAAGATGGCTGAACGGATGAATAACCGTGCCCGCGGCAATGGTCACGCTTTTCAAAATACAATTGGCGCCGACTTGGACATTGTCGCCAAGAATCACGTCGCCTTCAAAGATGACGTTCGCATCGATCTGTACGTCTTGACCGACTGTTACCGAGCCACGGATATCAAGGCGTGAAGCGTCAATCAGGGTCACCCCCTGAGTCATCAGTTGATTCGCCAATTGCATTTGATACTGGCGTTCTAAAGCCTGCAATTGCGCCTTGTCATTGACACCCAGCACTTCAATTTCCGCAGCCGGCTGAGTAGTTTGCACCGTATAGTCATCGGCAACGCACATGGCGATAATGTCCGTCAGGTAATACTCGCCTTGTGCATTCTGATTACTGAGCTTAGCCAACCATCCTTTCAAGTGCGCGCCTTTAGCGGCCAGAATACCGGTATTGACTTCCTTGATTGCCAGCTGATCGGTACTTGCGTCTTTCTGCTCGACAATAGCCTGAACCGCCAAGTGCTGATCACGGACAATACGACCATAACCGCTCGGATTATCAAGATTAATGGTCAACAGTGCCAGAGGATGTTGTTCTGAAACAAGCGCTAACAGGTCTTCAAGTGTCGATTGCGCGGTAAGGGGCACATCCCCATACAAAATCAAAACCGTGTCATTGTCATCGATTTCAGGTACCGCCTGCTGAACAGCATGCCCTGTTCCCAATTGCTCTGTCTGAGCAACAAAATAGATAGCCTGCTCCGCCATAGCTTCTTCGACCAAATGCGACTGATGACCGACTACGGTCAATATCTGTTCTGCTTGCAGACACTGGGCCGTATTAACGACATGCTGCAATAACGGCTGACCCGCAAGCGGCTGTAAAACTTTCGGTAAAGAAGAACGCATACGAGTACCCTTACCCGCAGCCAAAATGACGACTTTTAATGCCATAGATAATCCAGTTATTTAACTTTGCGTAAATCAATAAACACTAATCTTAATGCCCATAGATTTAAACAAAAAGTATTTTATCTATTACTGTTAGATTCTTTGTGATGGATTGTGGTGCAAGGCCGAGGAAAGGTAAGTGAGTATAGAAATCTATACGACACGTCCTTGACGAAGAGATTGCCCGCAAGCCGCGCAAATAATCAACAAGGAAAAAAAAAGCGGGCACAAGGCCCGCTTCTTTACAGGGGTAACAATTAAGCCAACCCAGTCTTATGCAAACGATCACGCAATTTGCTGATCGCTTGAATTTGCCCTACAGCTTCCGCTAGTTCAATCTGAGCACGAGCAATGTCGGTTTCAGATTTAGCGTTCTGCATGGCTTCTTCAGCTGCGCGCTTAGCTTCTTCAGCTTGAGCTTGATCTAGGTCAGCTGCTCGAATAGCGGTATCCGCAAGGATCGTCACCACACTTGGCTGAATTTCGATAATGCCACCGTTAACGTAGAAGATACCTTCTTCGTCACCAGTAACAACGCGAACTGCGCCCGGCTTAAGCGAGCTTAAAAACTGGGTATGGTGAGGAAGGATACCAACCTCACCATCGGCAGCCTGTGCGAAGACCTGCTCTGCTTTACCAGAGAAGATTAAACCCTCCGCACTAACAACATCTACTTGCATTGAGACTGCCATAATTAATTACCCTTGGTATTTTTTCGCGTTCTCTAGAACTTCGTCGATGTCCCCAGCGTACATAAACGCTTTTTCAGGAACATCGTCTAGTTCACCAGATGCGATCATTTTGAATCCACGGATAGTTTCTTTCAGTGGAACATAACGACCATCTTCACCAGTGAAAACTTTCGCTACGAAGTATGGCTGAGAGAAGAAACGCTGCATCTTACGAGCACGTGCAACTAGGTTGCGGTCTTCTTCAGAAAGTTCATCCATACCTAGGATCGCGATGATGTCTTTCAACTCTTTATAACGCTGCAGAGTCTGCTGAACGTTACGTGCAACTTCATAGTGCTCTTGACCAACAACTAGAGGGTCAAGCTGACGTGAAGTAGAGTCTAGTGGATCGATCGCAGGGTAGATACCTTGTTCAGCGATACCACGGTTAAGTACAACAGTCGCATCCAAGTGAGCGAAGGTAGTAGCTGGAGCAGGGTCAGTCAAGTCATCCGCAGGTACATATACCGCTTGGATAGACGTGATAGAACCAGTCTTAGTTGAAGTGATACGCTCCTGAACCTGACCCATCTCTTCAGCTAGGTTAGGCTGGTAACCTACCGCAGAAGGTAGACGACCTAGAAGTGCAGATACCTCAGTACCAGCTAGAGTGTAACGGTAGATGTTATCTACGAAGAATAGAACATCACGACCTTCATCACGGAAGAACTCAGCCATGGTTAGACCGGTTAGAGCAACACGTAGACGGTTACCTGGTGGCTCATTCATCTGACCATATACCAGGGCAACTTTATCAAGAACGTCTGACTCTTCCATCTCGTAGTAGAAGTCGTTACCTTCACGAGTACGCTCACCAACACCAGCGAATACAGAGTAACCACTGTGCTCGATAGCGATGTTACGGATAAGCTCCATCATGTTTACGGTTTTACCAACACCGGCACCACCGAATAGACCAACTTTACCACCTTTCGCGAAAGGACAAATAAGGTCGATAACTTTAACACCTGTTTCTAGTAGATCTTGAGAAGCCGCTAGCTCGTCAAATGCTGGAGCTGTACGGTGAATAACCATTTTTTGCTCAGCTTCTACTGGACCAGCCATATCGATCGCGTTACCAAGAACGTCGAAGATACGACCTAGTGTTGCTTTACCTACTGGTACTGAAATCGCTTCACCAGTATTTTTTACAGACATGCCACGCTTAAGACCGTCAGAAGCACCCATCGCGATACCGCGAACAGTGTCATCACCGATCTGCTGTTGAACTTCGATCGTTAGACCGGTTTCTTCAACAATCAACGCGTCATAGATTTTTGGTAAATCAGCACCTTTAAACTCGACGTCTACAACGGCGCCGATAACTTGTACGATTTTTCCGTTCATAATCTTTAACCTTTTATTGAAACTTTCAAACTTAAACAGCCGCTGTACCAGCAACGATTTCTGAAATTTCAGCTGTGATCGCAGCTTGACGCGCCTTGTTGTAAGACAGCTTCAATTCATTGATCATTTCGCCTGCGTTGTCGGTTGCGTTCTTCATCGCAATCATACGAGCACCTTGCTCACATGCTGCGTTTTCAACCACAGAACCGAAAACGGTAGCCTCAACATAACGACGCATCAACAGATCAAGTGCTGTTTTTGCATCCGGCTCGTAAAGGTAATCCCAACGAGAGTTGTCATGTTTCTCTTCAGCTTGCAATGGAACCAATTGAGTAACAGTCGGATCTTGCGACATAGTGTTTACGAATACGTTAGACGCAATATAAACTTCGTCAATTTCACCGGCATCGAACTTATCAAGAACGATTTTAACTGTACCAACTAAGTCCTCAATGTGAGGGGTATCACCTAGATCAGAAACAGAAGCGACAACATTACCACCGTAAGAACGGAAGAAAGTTTTTGCTTTGTTACCGACCAGGGCAAGTTCAACCTCAACACCAGCTTCTTGCCAAGCTTTCATCTTTGGCAAGATTTTACGGAATAAGTTTGAGTTTAAACCACCACAAAGACCTCGATCAGAAGAGACTACGATCAAGCCAACGCGCTTAACGTTGTCACGTGTCTGAGTATAAGGATGCTTATACTCAGGGTGAGCTGCCGCTACGTGGCTGATCACTCTCTTCACTTTTTCGACGTATGGCTGAGTCGCTTCCATGCGTGATTGTGCTCTACGCATTTTAGACGCCGCAACCATCTCCATGGCTTTGGTGATTTTTTTGGTATTCGTTACGGAACCAATTTTGGCTCGTATTTCTTTACTACCGCCTGCCATGGCCTACTCCTTACTCTTAGTAAACGCCGTTCGCTTTGAACTCTTCGATGCAAGCTTTAAGCTCAGCAGCGATATCATCGTTCCAAGCGCCACCATCGTTGATCTTAGCGGCTAGGTCAGCGTGTGCAGAGTTCATGTGTGCGTGCATACCAGCTTCAAACGCAAGAACTTTTTCAACTTCTACATCGTCAAGAAAACCTTCATTTGCAGCAAACAGAGAAGCAGCCATCTCAGCGATTGTAAGCGGAGCAAATTGCTTCTGCTTCATAAGCTCAGTTACGCGCTTACCACGCTCTAGCTGTGCTTTAGTTGTCGCATCTAGATCAGAAGCAAACTGTGCGAATGCCGCAAGTTCACGGTACTGAGCCAAATCAAGACGGATACCACCACCAAGCTTCTTGATCGCTTTAGTCTGTGCAGCACCACCAACACGGGATACAGATAGACCAGCGTTAACCGCAGGACGGATACCCTGTGAGAACATTGAAGTCTCAAGGAAGATCTGACCGTCAGTGATCGAGATAACGTTAGTAGGTACGAAAGCAGATACGTCACCCGCTTGAGTTTCAATAATAGGAAGAGCAGTCAAAGAACCAGTCTTACCTTTTACTTCACCGTTAGTGAAACGTTCTACGTAGTCTTCGCTTACACGAGCAGCACGCTCAAGTAGACGTGAGTGTAGGTAGAAGATATCACCAGGGAATGCTTCACGCCCAGGAGGACGACGAAGTAGTAGTGAGATTTGACGGTAAGCTTGCGCTTGTTTAGTCAAGTCATCATAGATGATCAGCGCATCTTCACCACGGTCACGGTAGTACTCACCCATTGCACAACCAGCGTATGCCGCCAGGTATTGTAGTGCTGCTGGATCAGAAGCGTTAGCCGCAACGATAACAGTGTTTTCCATCGCGCCAGTTTCTTCCAGCTTACGACGTACGTTGTTAACAGTAGATGCTTTTTGACCCATCGCAACGTATACACATTTCACACCAGTGTTCTTCTGTGAAATGATTGCATCGATTGCGATAGCAGTTTTACCGATCTGACGGTCACCGATGATCAACTCACGCTGACCACGACCGATTGGAATCATTGAGTCGATAGACTTGATACCAGTCATCATTGGCTGGTCAACCGATTTACGGTCGATAACACCAGGAGCTATACGCTCGATAGGTGAAGTGATTTTAGCGTCGATTGGACCTTTACCGTCGATTGCACGACCAAGACCGTCAACAACGCGGCCCATCATTTCCGGACCAACTGGTACTTCTAGGATCTTACCGGTACAAGTTACCTTGTCACCTTCAGAAATGTGTTTGTATTCACCAAGAACAACAACACCGATAGAGTCACGCTCAAGGTTAAGCGCCATACCGAAAGTGTTCTCGTCAAATTGAACCATCTCACCATACATTACATCTGACACACCGTGAACACGTGCGATACCATCTGCGATGCTAACGACTGTTCCTTCGCTGCCAGACTCAGCTGCACCTTCAAAACCTTTGATACGGTCTTTGATCAGGCTGCTGATTTCAGAGGCATTCAATTGCATGTTTGTTCCTCTCCATTATTGGGCGATTGCTGCGCCAAGTTTGTTCAGTTGCGTAAGTGCCGAGCCGTCTAGCGCCCAGTCACCGACTTTGATCTTAATGCCGCCGACCAGTGAAGGATCAACTTCATAACTGATCTCAACTTCGGCATCAAACTTAGCATTTAAAGCAGCACTTAATTTATTCTTCTGCTCATCCGTTACGTCGAAAGCTGAAACAACGGTCGCGCGAACGCGTTTCTCTTCTTCGGCTTTAAGAATCTCAAATTGCTCAGCAACTTCAGACATAGCCGGAAGACGTTTGTTATCAGCCATAGCAGTCAACAGGTTCTTGCCTTGTTCAGTCAGACCTTCACCCATTACCGCAGCATAAATCCCAAGGATTTCTGCTTCAGTACGTGAAGGATCATTTAGCACATCCTGCATAGCGGCATCATTTGTGATGGCTGCAAGATTTGCTAGCTGTTCTGACCAAGCTGCAAGTGTTTGCTCTTCTTTAGCTAGAGCAAAGACCGCTTCTGCGTAAGGTCTTGCAATTTTCATTAATTCTGCCATAGAGCTTCCCCTAGATTAGATTTGTTTTACTAGGGCTTCTAGCATGTCGTTATGCGCAGCAGCGTTAACTTCTTTACCTAGAATTTTCTCTGCACCAGATACGGCAATCGTTGCAACTTCTTTACGTAGTTGCTCTCTTGCACGACTTACTTCTTGCTCTATTTCTGCTTGGGCGGAAGCTTTAATACGTTCTGCTTCTTCAGTCGCTTTGACTTTAGCATCTTCTACGATTTCAGAACCGCGCTTTTCAGCTTGGCTTAGAACGTTTTGAGCTTGAGCTTTTGCTTCTTTAAGGACTTCTTTAGCCTTCTGTTCAGCTAGCTCCAACTCATGCTTACCTTTCTCAGCAGCAGAAAGTCCGTCAGCGATTTTCTTCTGACGCTCTTCCATTAACTTCGAAAGTGGCCCCCACAGCACCTTGTTCACAAACCAGATCAATAGCACAAATGCAATAATCTGGATGAGAAGCGTTGCGTTAATACTCACAGTGGTTACCTCGCCATTCGTTTAAGTAATTAAAAAATTAATTAGATACAGTTTCCACGCTTAGGATTAAGCACCTAGAGCAGCAGTCATTGCACCAACGAATGGGTTAGCGAATAGGAACCACATTGCGAAAGCTAGGATAATGAATGGGAAAGATTCCATAAGACCAGCGAAGATGAACATGTTAGTCATAAGCGCAGGACGCATTTCAGGCTGACGAGCAATACCTTCTAGAGTTTTAGAACAGATTAGACCCCAACCGATTGCTGAACCCAAACCAGCAGCAGCCAAGATAACACCTACACCAATAGCAGTTGCAGCGTAGATATCAGCGATCATAGTAGCAGTTACTTCCATCGATTTTCTCCAAAGTTTAAAGTTAGAAAAGTTAATAGTTAAAAAAAAGCTTTTTACTTAGGCATCCTTGCGAAAACTTAAGTAGGTGCGCTTAAACCCTGTTTGGTGCCCCTCCTAAAAGAGACACCGGACTTCTTTATTGCCTACCTGAGGATTAGTGACCTTCGTCGTGTGCCATTCCCAGATAAACAATTGTGAGCACCATAAAGATAAATGCCTGCAAGGTGATAACCAACAAGTGGAAGATCAACCAACCTAGATCAAGCAATACTTGTAGTGGTGCCCAGAATAGGGCAGCGGCACCCACTGCTAGAGTTCCACCAATCAATGCGATCAGTAGGAATACCAATTCCCCTGCGAACATGTTACCGAACAAACGCAGAGCAAGAGATAGCGGCTTGGAAACTTCTTCAATCGCAGTCATTACAACGTTGACCGGTACGAAGAACTTACCGAAAGGATGGAATAGGAACATCTTGATAAAGCCACCGATGCCTTTAATCTTGATGTTGTAGTAAAGAATCAGTGCAAATACGGTGAACGCCATCGCCAAAGTCGTGTTTAGATCCGTAGTCGGAACAACTTTCAAGTATGCGTGAGAATCACCTGTTACCAACTGGAACAACCAAGGAAGTAGATCAACCGGGATCAAGTCCATGAAGTTCATCATCCAAACCCAAAGGAAAATGGTCAACGCGATTGGCGCGATAAGTGGGTTATGTCCTGGGAAAGCGTCGCGAACGTTAGTGGAAACGAAGTCCAGAATCGATTCAACGAAGTTCTGGAAACCGCCTGGGGTTCCGCTTTCAAGCTGTTTACCTAGACGAGCCGCCGTAAAGACGATCAGCGCACCAAGCAAAAAGCTGACAATAATCGTATCCATGTTGAAGGTCCAGAAACCTTCACCAATGGTGTTGTTGGTCAAGTGGTGTTGGATATACTCGACCGTTCCCATTTTTTCAGCACTCAAGGGTCTACTCCTTAGTCAGTCAAACGTCTTTTCCCTTTCAAATTAAAGAGTTGCCCGATCTGCATTAACACAAAGGTGATAATGACCGGGAACGCCTCGCTCTGATCGAGAATAGACAGCCCTAAAACAAAAAACACAGCCAACAGAATGAATCTGATCACTGCACTCAGATATAAAACCAGCATGCCCGCTTTCGGGTCTTCCGCCGCACGTTTATTGGCTTTTTGGAAGGTAAACTGCAACATAAAAATGTTCAGCAGCCCGATAACAAAGCCGTAAGCCGCGCCCGTGACATGTCCCTGGGTCGCGTAAAACACTACAACGGCAATCCCGATAATGCCCTGTACTTTGTATGCCGTATCGACGTTTTTAATCATCTTTTTTCTCAGATTGAACGTTATCCAGACGCTTGGTCAAATGAATGACTTTCTGAATACCGCCGATAAAGCCCAATAGCGCACAAGCCAGCATCAGAATTGGTCGGGTATCGAAAATTTCGTCCAATACGTACCCGACAATAAATCCTGCAATCAACATTGAGGTAAAAATCGATCCTGCGCTCAGGAGTAAATAGTTCGCAGCAGCCCCCGGAGCACCTCTATTTTCTTGGCTCGGTGGGGTGTTTGGCTTTTCGCTCATCGTTTTTACCTTTGTTGTTTTAGCTCAATTAAGTTTGGCCTAAACGGTGGCACATGATAATGTTTTATCCGCCCAAAAGCTAGCCGTATAGGGCTGATTTTTAAGCTTTTTTCGTTTGCATGGCGGGGCTTTTTTCCATTTGTCTGACAAATTCAATCGAATTTCTACAACCTGTTGCGACCTGCTTATATAAAAATACAATATCTTGTAATTAATAAAATTTAGTCAACGGTAAATTCTTATCTATCAGAGTTTCTTATATTTCTGTATGAATTCCGTGTCACTTTTGTGTCAGAAGTTCGGAAAGTCTCTGCAGTTCTTTTTCATCTTTATAACTGATTTCAATCTTGCCGCGGCCGTTTTCCTTGTGCTTGATCTGCACCTTCGCATCCAATTGCTTCGCTAAAGACTCCTGATGACGATCGACAAACTCAAACTTCGGTTTGGAAGCTTCTTTAGCCGCCTTTTTAACCGCTGAAGGCACTAAAACCTCTTGGGCAGCCTGCTCCATCTGGCGAACCGACCAACCGTTTTGAACCGCCTTCTTAACCAAATCATTCTGAATCGGCTCCGGCATACTGATGACCGCACGCGCATGCCCCATGGTGATCTTACCGTCATGCAACGCTTGTTGAATGACCTCCGGGAGTTTCAGCAGGCGCAACAGGTTCGATACCGCCGAGCGCGAATAACCGACCGCATCCGCCACTTCCTGCTGTGTCAGTTCAAATTCCTGCAGCAGACGTTTCAAACCGATAGCCGTCTCGATCGGATTCAGATTTTCACGCTGGATATTTTCAATCAGCGCCATTGCCAGTGTCGTCTGGCCATCGGCCTGACGAATCACAACCGGAACATGCTCCAGTCCGGCCAGTTTTGCGGCACGCCAACGGCGCTCTCCGGCAATAATTTCATAGGAATCATCATTCAGGGAGCGAACTACGATCGGCTGTACAACACCCTGCACCTTGATCGACGCGGCCAACTCGGCCAAAGAATCGTCATTGAACTGTTGGCGAGGCTGGTATTGTCCGGCCTTAAGCTGATCGACAGGCAGCTTTTCGACACGTAAATCGCTGACATTCTTTTCCGACTTCTGCTTAGCCCCCAACATGGCGCTTAGACCGCGTTTTCCCATACCTGAACGTTTTTTTACCACAGAAATTCCCCTTCGGATTAAATTTGCGTTTTACGAACCACTTCATTCGCCAGCGCCAGATAGGCCAGGGCGCCACTGCAGCTCATATCATAGTCAAAAATCGATTCGCCGTGACTCGGCGCTTCAGCCAGACGCACATTGCGCGGAATAATGCTTTGCAGAACCTTCATACCGAAATGACTAACCAATTCGTTGGAGACATCATTCGCCAGATTATTGCGGCGGTCATGCATGGTTCTGAGAAGTCCGTCGATATGCAGCTTCGGATTCAATTCGCTTTGCACCGTCTCGATCGTATCCATCAGCGCCGACAAGCCTTCCAATGCGAAATACTCACACTGCACCGGCACAATAATACCGTCCGCAGCGACCAGTGCATTCACCGTCAACATATTCAAACTCGGCGCACAGTCGATCAGAATCACATCGTAACGCTCTTTAATTGGCTTCAGAGCTTGGGAAAGCCGGGTCGGCCCCATATCTTCTTCCAGAAGCTCAACTTCCGCTGCCGTCAGATCGCCGTTGGAAGCAAGAAGATCCAATCCAGCCTCTTCGATTTCGCTGACCACCTCGTCGAAACCGGCCTCATCTACGAGGATATCGTAAATGGTTTTTTCCGCGCTGTCCTTGTCAAAACCAACGGCGACCGAAGCATTCCCCTGCGGGTCCAAATCAATCAACAATACCTTCTTCTGCAGTCGGGCAAGCGCAGCCGCTAAGTTCACACTCGTCGTCGTCTTGCCGACGCCGCCCTTCTGATTTGCAATGGCTATGATTCTTCCCACAAAAGATCCTTTAAAGCTCTATTTTCGAGAATATGGTTTTAATCGGCTTTTTTCTGCGCCTGAATCAGACGACGCTGGGCATCCAGACCCGGCACCTGGAGTTCGATGATTCGCGT
Source organism: Thiomicrorhabdus sp. 6S3-12 (assembly GCF_017571475.1). Lineage (GTDB taxonomy): Bacteria > Pseudomonadota > Gammaproteobacteria > Thiomicrospirales > Thiomicrospiraceae > Thiomicrorhabdus. The sequence goes on from NZ_JAGETW010000001.1 coordinate 633,766, forward strand.
TACTTCCGCATACTCCGGCAAACCGGCGAGATCTTCGGTCTCTTTTTGCGCCTTCATCGCCCACCAGACACCGCCTTCGGGAATCAGGTGGTGCGTCCAAGTAAGCATATCTTCCAGAGAAGCGAACGCGCGCGAAATCACCGCATCATACAACGGTTCCGGCTGATATTCCTCAACCCGTTTATGCCAGACTTGGGTGTTATTCAGCCCCAGCTGCGCTTTTGCCTGAATCAGAAAACGTGTTTTCTTACTGTTACTGTCCAGCAGATCAATCCGTCTTTCCGGAAAACAGATCGCCAGAGGAATCCCTGGAAGTCCCCCGCCGGTCCCGACATCGATGATCGACTCGCTGTCGATATGCGGAACGACGGCAAGACTGTCAATCAAATGCTTGGTCAGCATCTCTTCAGGATCGCGGATCGCGGTAAGATTATAGACTTTATTCCACTTTTGCAGCAGCAGAAGATACTCCATCAGCAGATCGACTTGCTGTGGGGACAACTCGAGTGTCAACAGTTCCAGTGCCGATTCCAGTTTCGGTCTCAAGTGAGAAAGTTCGTTGTGGTTCATCAATCAGGCACTTTTTTGTGAGCGGTGTTTTTTAATTTCGATCAGCAGAATCGACACCGCCGCCGGGGTAATCCCCTGGATGCGGCTGGCCATACCCAGATTGGCTGGACGATGGTCGCGCAGTTTCTGCTTAACTTCATTCGACAGACCGGAAATCTTATCCAGATCAAGATCTTGTGGAATCTCGACTTTTTCCGAACGCTTCAATTTTTCAATCTGCTCCATCTGACGAGCAATATAGCCGGAATACTTAGCCTCAATCTCAACCAGCTCGACTACCTGCGGGTCTTCTACGCCTTCGCCGAAAACGTCCAGTTCGGAAAGCGCCTCATAGGAAACATTCGGGCGTTTTAAAAGATCGAAAAGCGTCTGCTCTTTACTCAGCGGAAGATCCATCAGCGCTTCCGCCTGCTTCGCTTCGGCATGCGTCGGATAGATCCATGTCTGCTGCAGGCGTTCCACCTCTTTTTCGCGCCCTTCCATCTTCGCTTCAAAAGCCGCCCAGCGCTCATCGTCAATCAACCCCATTTCACGGGCGACCGGTGTCAGACGCTGATCGGCGTTGTCTTCACGCAACATCAGACGATACTCGGCACGCGAAGTAAACATGCGATAAGGTTCATTCGTTCCCATGGTAATCAAATCATCGACCAATACACCAAGGTAAGCCTGATCACGGGTCGGATACCACTGTTCGTTTTCCTGCGCGCGACGCGCGGCGTTGATACCGGCCAGCATCCCCTGCGCCGCAGCCTCTTCATAACCGGTCGTACCGTTGATCTGACCGGCAAAGAACAGACCGTTGATCGCACGGGTTTCCAGCGTCGGTTTCAAACCGCGCGGATCAAAGAAATCATATTCGATCGCATAGCCCGGACGCATAATCTGAGCATTCTCCATCCCTTCCATCGACTGAACGATCTGGATTTGGGTTTCAAACGGCAAACTGGTCGAGATACCGTTCGGATAAAGCTCTGTGGTGTTAAGCCCTTCCGGCTCGATAAACACCTGATGACGATCCTTATCGGCAAAACGCATCACCTTGTCTTCAATCGAAGGACAGTAACGCGGCCCAACACTGTCAATTTCGCCCTGATCGGAATACATCGGTGACTGATGCAGCGACGCCATAATCGCTTCATGCGTCTGAGCATTGGTGTAGGTGATATAGCATGGTACCTGCTGCGGGTGCATATCGCGGCTGCCCATATAGGAAAAGACCGGTGCCGGATCATCACCCGGCTGCACCTGCATTTTTGCAAAATCGACGGTACGCGCATCAATTCGCGGAGGCGTTCCGGTTTTCAGACGCCCGACCGGCAAATCCAATTCGCGCAGTTTAGCCGCTAAACGATTTGCCGGTTCATCTCCGGCACGACCACCTTCGTAGTTTTGCAGGCCGATATGAATGCGCCCGGCCAGAAAGGTTCCCGCAGTCAATACCACCTGGCGCGAGTAGAATTTAAGCCCCATCTTAGTGACCACTCCGGTCACCTGATCCCCTTCGGTCAGAATATCTTCAACGGGCTGCTGAAAAAGCGTCAGGTTCGGTTGGTGTTGAAGCATCTTTAGAATCGCCGCTTTATACAGCAGGCGATCGGCTTGCGCACGCGTGGCCCGCACTGCAGGACCTTTGGAAGCATTCAAAGTACGGAACTGAATCCCACCCATATCCGTAGCCAGCGCCATAGCGCCGCCCATCGCATCGACCTCCTTAACCAGATGGCCTTTACCGATCCCGCCGATCGCAGGATTACAGGACATTTGTCCGAGAGTATCGATATTGTGCGTCAACAACAGGGTTTTCTGTCCCATACGCGCCGCCGCCAAGGCCGCTTCCGTACCGGCATGGCCTCCGCCAACCACAATCACATCATAGATTGAAAACGCTTTATCCATTAAATTGCTCGCAATGAAGCCATGCTTCAAAATATTCCGAAAATCACTACCTAAACCAAACTGGCCGGAGAAATCTCATCCGACCTTCGACGCGGTAAGCCTCGACAAAATCGAGATAAGAATTTGTTTTTACTACGTTTTCGTCGGGCTTCATCCGCCAAGGTAAAACGCAGGCTAATCGCATATTTTACCACAAGGCCTGCTCAAGATAGAAAGCTTAGTTGATTTTAAAACATGCACACAACGCCTGAGTGCGTATTTGCTCACTTTGCGTTCCGGGATTCATGACTCACCTGACGGATTCGCTCCGCCGGCCTGAACAGCTCCGTCAAAAGATACTGTTGCAAAGACAACGGATAATCTTGTTTTTCCAATGCAACCTGCATGCAGAGAAGCCAAGCATCGCGTTCGGCCTCGCCGACATCAAGATGGGCATGCGCCTGTGGAATATTAATCGATCCGTATTTATCTGCATAAATCTGCGGACCGTTCATCCAGCCGGATAAAAAATGCACTAACTTGTCTCGCGACACCTGTAAATCTTCAGGGTGCATAGCCCGGATAACTTGAGCTTCGGGTAAAACCTCCATTGCACCGTAAAACTCGTCCACCAGTTTCACCAGACCACTGTAGCCGCCGACCGCCTGATAGGTTGCATCGCCCATCCCGTATTCCACTCTCTCCAGAGACATGCTCTCTCCCTATGTAAAATTCATAACGGCCTCTATGCCGGCATCACCAAAGCGTCGCGCATCTGCATAAACGCGATCAGATACTCAAACATCAGACGCCATAAAAGCTCGGCAAACAGAAACATTAAAACGCCCAGAAGCACCCATCCCCACCGACGCCCGGCACTCAGGTTCAACACAGAACGAATCAAAGGCTTACTCTGCTGCACGACTTCGGCCAAATATTTCCGATACAGAACACTCAGCCAGCTATAAATCAGCAACGGCATAACCACTGCACCGAGATAATAGAAAACAATCAATACATCGATACTGATTAAACGCTTAAACGTCAAAAATTCATACATAGGACAGCTATTTTATTTACTTTTCAATACGGAATAATCAAAGATTTCAATCTTTTGTATAGAGTCTGCTATTGAAGATAAAGATAGAATAACCGATTATGTAATCTTTAGCCGTTCTGCTCAGGAATGGCACAGCACACACCTGATTGAAAGAGGTATCCAATGACTTATCTCAAGACGATTTTATTGACTGGACTCATTGGTGCGGCGACCGTCTCCCTGAATGCCTGCAATACCGCCCCGCCAAAGCATATGATGGACATTCAGGCAGGAGAAGTCTTCACCCTTAAAAAGCCTTTGACCATTCGTGCAGACAGTGCCCGGAGCTATATTCAACACGGCCAGGCAACCGGCGGAGGATTTGACCATTACGATCAGCACTGCCGTCTGGAAGTTCGGACACTTTCCGATCAGGTTAAAATCATTAAGCCGGATCAGTTTACAATTACCCGCGTATCTATCGGGGCCGAAGAAATTGCATCCCGTAACGCTACCCACCTTTACGCAGGACTGCAGCCCTTGTTTGTCGGCAGCGCCCGGGCAGAGGACACGGATTCGCAACCAAGTCCGACAATGGACTATGTCCATCTCTATCTGCAATCCAAGCAGCAACCCGATGTCTTGCGTCTCACCTGCGCCGGCTCACTCAGTGACGGCGATCTCGCAGATGCTCCGCGCAGTTATCGACCAAAAAGAGAACAGATCAATCAGATTCTCGGCACAATCGGCTCGGTCAGTACCAAATAAAGCTCCGCTTAATCAAACTTCTTTCTGGCGCGATGCTCTTTCATGCAGCGCCAGAATCATAATGCCACCGATAAAACCGAACGTCAGCGCGTAAATATCACTCCACCAGCCATTAACAACAAACAGCGCAAAAGTCAGCATGGCACCGACAATGGCCATAAAGGCTGCTGCAACCGTCACCCTCCTGCGAAGCGCCAGCCAGATAATTAACGGCCCGAAGGCACTGCCCAGCATACCCCAGGTATCCAGCACCAGACTGAACACGGTCTGATTATTTGACAGCGCAATCATAACGGCAACGACCAGAATCACAAATGTAGCCAGCTTGTTAAGCCATAAACGACGATTCGGTCGAGTACTGAAATCCCGATTCAATGATGCCGAGCAAGCAAGAATTAACGAATCGACAGTCGACATGGTGGCGGCAAACAACGCCGCGAGAATCAGACCAACAAAAATTTGCGGCATTAAGGTTTGCGCCAAACTCGGCAAGGCCAATTCAGCATCAAACTCACTGATCTCCGGAACCAGCACCCGGCTCATCAATCCGGCAACAATGGTCAAAGCGTAAAACAGGGTAAACCAGAAATAGTAGTACACCTGCATCTGCCTGACACTGCTTTGCTCAGAAAGTGTTACGAAGCGAATTACTACATGTGGTTGGCCGATAACACCCATACCGCCGAACACCCATCCGAGAACGAATAAACCGGCTCCGAAAAGGGTACTCTGCTCCGGAAACCAGTTCAGATAGTGATCGGAAACCTGTTGCAGGGCGCTGACAAAGCCACCGGTTTCGCTCAATGAAGCCCAGCCGAACAAAACCATCAACGCCATGCCGCAAAGCATCACGATCGATTGGGCAACATCGGTCCAGATCGAGGCCCGCAAGCCCCCCACCAGACTGTAGACGAAGATAATTACCGCAGCGATCAGAATACCGCTATCGCTGTCCCAATCCAGAAGCACCTCCGTTGCCTTGGTCCCGGCCTTCAGCTGGGCTGCGGCATAGACGGTCAAAAACAATAACGTAATCAAGCCGATAAACTGGCGTAGACGGTGTCGAGAGGTTTCAGAGCAGGTATTACGCTTATCCGTAGAGAGCCAATGAACCAGAAGACCGCCGAATGAGTGCACATGCTCGCTTGCGCCAATATCACGGATCCGTCGGACCGCGGTGTTCTGAACCAGAAAATCACCCAGTATCCATCCGATCATTAACCAGATCGAGGACAGCCCCATACTGTATGTTGCGCCGATCATACCGATAAACATAAAGCCGCTGTTATTGGTCGCCACTGCGGACAAACCAATCAATGGCGCGGAAACATTTTTGCCTGCGACCAGATAATCTTCCGTGGTGCCCTTACTGGCAAAATAACTGGACGCGCCAATAAAAAAGAAAAGTGTTAAAAAGCCGATAAATGCAATTTCTACCATACGATTTCCTTAAAAAATTCTGCGAAAAACAAATAAAGGAAATGGTCTGGCTAGAAACGGTTCAAAAGAAGATAGGCAACTAGTTCACCGCGCACAAGCACATTGTGATCAACCAGGGTTTCGACATGTGAGCGGTGTAATAACATGAGGTCATTATTGACGAATCGTTCGCGAAATATCAAACTCATCTTCAAAATTTGATCGATATGGATTGATATCCAACCCGCCACGACGCACATAACGGGCATAAACCGTCAAGTGCGTCGGCTTGCACTGACGCATAATGTCCATGTAGATGCGCTCAACGCACTGTTCGTGGAATTCATTATGCTCGCGGAAAGAAATAATATATTTCAGCAGCGCTTCACGATTGATTTTTCGTCCGCTATAGCGGATGACGACCGAACCCCAATCCGGCTGTGCGGTAACCAGGCAGTTGGACTTCAATAGATGACTGTTGAGCGTCTCATCATCCACTTCTTCATCGTCCAACTGCAACAGAGAGCTGTCGACCTGATAAAGATCGACATCTATATCCAAATCGTCCAGATTCTCCCCGGCAACATCTCCGAACAACAGTTCGTGACCCGTTAAAGGTTTAAGTTCTACCGCGACAGGGCCACCTGATGCATCAGAAAGATCTTTCTCCATCAAGGAGACAACTTCCTCTTCGGACTCGAAACGAGTGCCATTAAAGCTATTCAGATACAGCTTGAAAGATTTTGACTCAACCAGATTCGGCGAATCCACCTGAAACGCAAACTCAGCCACTCTAACAATCGGTTTACCCTTTGCGTTAAGCCATGAAACCTCATACGCAGTCCAGATATCCAGACCGGTAAACGGCAGTGCACTTTCGTCTATGCCCAATTCGGATCTTTTCTCGATACGCGGTATAGGAAACAGCAGGGAAGCATCATATTGCGCGCAATAGGGAGTCTCTTTACCTAAAAGGCTTTTGTTTGCAGTGGACATCTTAAGAACCTACATCGAAATTGCGCAAAGCGGAACGGAAGGAGTTAAAAGGGTTCAACAGCGCGTCCGAAAGGATAATTCCATAACCGAGCCAATGGAAAAAGGTGATCTCCTTTCCTGGAGTGAAATACAGGTACGTCAACAACGAGGTTGCAACAATGACCGTAAACACCGCCCAGAACATGTCCATAAAAAAGCCTAAAGGCGTGATATCCACTGACTTCATCATCTCGACAAACAGAATGACCACCGCCATGGTTATAAATGCATAACCGTAAATAGTGTTGTCCAGCGAGACACCGAACTGTTCTGCCAGTACCAGAAAAGCGATAACCAGCAACATCCATGGAAATTTGGAAATTGACCTGATCAGACCGGTCTCATTGTTTTTTGACGCAAACATAAATTACTCCTCAAATAAGAGCAACAATCTAAAAGATGCATTGGAAGAAAACAAGGAAAAATAGCCATCAAGCAGCATATTCACCTGTAATGGAGATTTAAAAGCCTGCATGGAATTTCCATTACGGGTGGCAGAAGCACGCTGAGCGGTACAAATAAACCGAATCAGAAATACTGGAATAGCTAAGAAAAGATTCGCCATAAGCAGCGGAAGAGAGGATGTTATTTCAGGCATAAAAAAAGCCCGCTGGATTAACCTAGCGGGCTTTCGGGATATAAGCTTGGCGATGACCTACTCTCACATGGGACCTCCCACA
>NZ_JAGETW010000002.1 GCF_017571475.1 Thiomicrorhabdus sp. 6S3-12
TAACCGGGACCCATGCCATAACCGGGACCCATGCCATAACCGGGACCCATGCCATAACCGGGACCCATGCCATAACCGGGACCCATGCCATAACCTGGACCCATACCATAACCTGAACCCATCATATGAGGCTGCCATCGGTAATCATTATCGGTATCTGTATCAGACATAGCGACAGAGATGGGTGTGAAGGTAATCACGGATGAAACCAGAAGTGTTTTTAGAAATGAACTCATCATGAAACTCCTTTTGCTTTCGCAAATTTAAGATAATTGATGCGCCATTCAAAAAGTTAATAATTAGTGAGAATCATTAACATCTCGATAATTTTTATTATGAACCTCCTGTAAGAAAGCGTCAAAAGGAAACCGCTGAGTAATCTATTATTATTTTTATGGATGCCCATTAACTCTATTTCTAAAACATCCGAATGACTTCCGGATGATTTCTTGCTGTAATCCGCAAAAACTCGACGAACCTGACACCTGGTTCAGAAAATATGGCTAAAATGGATCCGACATCTAGAATAATTCAGAATTTGAGGTTAGCAAGTTGGTACAGGGAATGATTCAATCACTCAAACAAATCGATCCGGAAATCAGAAAATGGGTTGCGCGTATTTTTATTTTGCTTGGGATTGCCATCGCCTACTCGCCTTACTGGATTGATTCGATTTTTGAAAAAGAGATACTCGAAAGCCTGTCAGGCCCGATGATGACCGCAGGATGGTGGATTCTGGGTTTAGGTTTGCTCCTGTACATATTTAACATGTGGGTCGACATCAAGTCCGAAAATAAAAATACCGAATAAGAAGGTAATAAACTTTATTCACAAACACCTCTCATCTGACGATCTTTATCTTTAGGCCCCTGTTGATAGGATTGCGAAAAAATGTACCTATTAGCAGGTTCATACCCCCTTTCTCCATTGCGCACTACCTTTTCTTGATATGGCGCTGGCCCGTCAGCAACAAACAAAATCAATTTTATTCCGTTTGAGTGATAATCACTCTCATACCCTAAAAACTTGATTTATAATGCTTTAATGTATTTTTCTGACATTGGCTTGGACGCCGAAAATATCTGAACCGACTGAATGGTAACCAAACACGAATTCAACCATGAACCTCTCGTAAGAGGCGAGCTTTTACTGTTTCGTACTCTATGGCAGACGAGTAACGACAATATGTTTATCGTCAGAGTGAACGATAATGGTGATTACGTCAGCGAGAAATCCAACCGCTCCCTGGAAGCGACATTTGGATTAGATCCCGATCAGCTTGACGGCGTTTTGTTGAAAGACATTCTGGAAGCTCCCGTCTATCAGAAAATTGCCCAGCGGTATGACAGATGTATCGCCCACAACACCCCGGTCACTTACGAAGAAGAGCATGTTATCGATGACAGCGGACCGCGAGTCTGGAGCACGACGATTCTGCCGGTTTATGATCGCGAAAAAAATTGCACACGCATCTTAGGCGTTTCTCGCGAAATCACCTCTCTCAAGAAAGCCGAACAGATCCTTCAGCAACATAACAAACATCTTGAACACGAAGTCAGTAAACGCACCGAAGAGTTGCGCAAAGCGTTAAGAGAGATGGAAGCGATCTCCATTCATGACAAACTGACCGGTCTCTTCAACAGACACAAGCTGGATCAAACCCTGGCCGACTATCTCAGTCTCGCAGGCCGTTACGAAATGCCGTTCGGATTGATTATCGTCGACCTGGATAATTTTAAACAGATCAATGACAGCTTCGGTCACCGCGCCGGAGATCACCTATTACAGGCAGTTGCCGACATCATGCATGAAAGCTCCAGAAAAACCGATATTATCGGCCGCTGGGGCGGCGATGAATTCCTGATTATCGTTCCGCACGCAGACGAAAAGGCTTTGTATGCATATACAGACCATATCCGCAGCCGAATTCAGAACCATTCCTTTGATAACATTCCGGCTAACTTGACTGTCAGCGCCGGTGCCACACTCTACCAAGCGGGAGATGACGCCGAGAGCATTCTCTTAAGAGCGGATAAGGCGCTTTACGATTCAAAAGATGGAAATAAAAACCGGGTCACCTTCAAGTAACCCTTTTTATTTAATCTGAAAGACCTTTCGCAGAGGAAGAGCGGACCGTCAATACTCAAGCGCCACGGGAAGCATTCTTCAACAGCTGTCTGAAGGCCGGGGCCGGCAGAGGCTTACTGATAAAATACCCCTGAATCTGGTCACAGCCGAAATCCTTAATCATATCCAGCACCCGCTGTGTTTCAACGCCTTCCGCAACGACTTTCAGACCAAGACTATGCCCAAGATTGATCGTTGAACTGACAATCTGTTGATCGTTTTCGTCTTCATCGATTTCCATAATGAAGGACTTATCGATTTTGAGTTCGTTAACCGGTAGGCGCTTCAGATAGGCGAGAGAGGAAAAACCGGTTCCAAAATCATCGATCGAGATATTGATTCCAAGTTTATTCAACTTCTTGAGCTGCCCGAGCGAGAGCGCAAGATTTTCCATCATCACACTTTCGGTTATCTCAACCGTCAGATAGCGGTAATCCAGCCCAAACTCGTTTAAATACTCGCGGATTTGGGTACACAGTTGTTCGTTAGCCAGATCACGAACCGACAGGTTGACTGAAACCGATACTTCACTGCCCTGCCGATGCCAGTGACGACATTCGGCAATCGCTTTTCTCAACACATACAGCGACAGCTTATGAATAATGCCCAATCTTTCAGCCATTTCGATAATTTTGTCCGGCGGCACATAACCGTGCTCTTTATGCTGCCAGCGCAGCAGCGCTTCAGCTCCGCAGATACGACCGCTTTCCGCTGCAACCTGAGGTTGATAGTGAAGCTCGAATTGATCATTATCCAATGCATCGATCAGATCGCCGACCAGACTCAAGCGCTCCTTACTGTATATATTCTCGCTGGAGTCATATTGAGAATAGCCGATTCGTTTACGTTTGGCCGCATACATCGCCATATCCGCATATTGCAATAGGGTTTCGGCATTCATTCCATCATCGGGGTAACTGACAATCCCGATGCTGATACTGACATTCACCTTTTCCCCATTAAGTTCAAAAGGCTGCCCGATCTGCTCGATAATTTGTTCGGCCAGTCCCCCGGCCTGTTTTTTGTGCATATCCGGCAGCAATATCGAGAATTCATCGCCCCCCAATCGCGCCAGAGTGTCAGATTTTCGGATCAGCTTGTGAATCCGCTCCGATGCTTCGATTAACAGTTTGTCCCCCGAGGCATGCCCCAAGGTATCATTAATCTCTTTAAAGAAATCCAGATCCATTACAAACAGAACGAAACTCCCCTGCTGCCGCTCCGCCGAGAGAAGTTGATATTCGATGCGCTGGTTCAACAGAAAACGGTTAGGAAGCCCGGTCAGGTGATCGTGCATTGCCTGATGTTCAAGTGCATTCTGGCGATGTGTAACCTCTTCATCCATCTGTACAAAAGCTTCAACCAAACGCGCGATCTCTTCGGTTTCAGTGGTATCGATTTTTGGCATATCCATACCGAAAGCGCGTGAGCGCAGCGCCTGAGTAACCCGTTCAATCGGCTTAAAGATGCTCCATTCCATCGACATCAGAATGGAGCTGATGACAATCAGATAAAGCGCAATAATACCGTAAATCAGGTATTTAAAAGAATCGTCACTGCGGGATAACTCTTCATCCAAAAATTTCTTTTCACGCTTGATGATTGCTTCGACATCGTTGCATCCCTGCGTAATGTCGTTAACCAAAGGCAAGACACTGTTTTTCATAAGCACCGTATCCGAACGCCACTGACCGGTTTCGGAGATGACCCGCATTTCCAGAAAATTGACAAACCAGGCTTCGGAAACTTTCTGAATCGAGTCAAGTATCGCAGTACCTTCGAAGCTGTTTTCCTTGCTGTAGAGTTCTTTAAGTCGACGGATATTGCTCTCGAAAACCAGAAACATATCGCCCAGACTCTGTCCCTGTTGCTCAAGAATTTCTGTCGTAAATGAAGCCAGTCGATTGGTCATATAGATACGTGACTGGGAGATCGTTTTACTCCATAGAGTCTGAGACTTAAGCAGAAGCGGATAGAGTTCCGACGATTTCAATTCCAAACTGCCGGATTCAATCTCCAGAATCAGCAGCTCGAATCCCGAGTTGACCTGACTTTGCTGTCCTTCCATCTCATTCGCCGAAATGCCCATAGCGGGGTATTGCTTATTGATATCGAGACGGTATTCGATCAGGCGCTTAACTTCCCGGTTAAGCTTTGCAAAGTTATCAATAATCGGATTGACTTCGCTGATCAATTCCACGTGGTAATCGTGCCGGGAATTAACCAGCTGATTCAAACTCTTAAGCGACTGCTCTGTATAGGAGTCGATCTCTTTAATCAGATTTTCGTTTTGTGGATCAAGCAGAAACAGGTTGATGTCTTTATTGATCACCAGAAGGTGGTTTCGAACCTCTTCAAGACTGGCCTGCTCCTGTAGAACCCCGTCATAACCTCTTGAAACCGCATTTTTGGTGGCCGATGTCTGGAAATAACCGAATGCCACCACCGACGCAACAAACAATCCGAGAAAGATTGTCAGGGAGATATAGCGTTTTCGAAGACTGGGAAGACCAGTCGCGTTTCGGAGCAACATACTCATTTCTTTAGTTACAAGACTCTGGTTTATTTTAGTGGCGATGATCTATTTCGATTGCAACACGACGCCCTTGATTGCATATTTCTGCAAGCGAATGCGCGTGCAAAACGTTCCGGAAAATAATCCAAGAAACTTCCTGGCGTAGAATCCCGTTAATCGAACGAGGGAGTATTCTAATAGTATAACTAATCGCTCAAGATAAAAGATTTAAATACCCTCTTTTATCAGGGGTTATGCTAATAAGAACTTAAAAAAACAAAAGGTTACTGCGATTGTAAATCCATTTTATCGATCCGTGCGGCTTTCCGTTTATAGCCGTTTTCTTTTATTCGCTTTTTTAAGCGATCAATTCATCACGATTCGTCAGATTATGTACGCCTAAAAGTCATCCACATCAACTTTACAATAGCGAAGTGCGCATAAAATGAAACTCTTCTCACAGGCATTCAACAGCAAAGGCCTTCTCGATAAGAAAACGGAGCCTCAGGTGAAAGACGTCCCTCACTCGCAATATTCTCTGCCGATTCCCGAACTTTTTCGTGCCTACGAGACTTCCGAACAGGGTCTTTGTGAAGACGAAGTCCTAAACCGACAATTCGAATTCGGTCACAACAGGCTACCGATGGCTCCGCCTAAACCGGCATGGTTGCGTTTTGCCAGACAGTTTCATAATGTTTTGATCTATGTCCTGATTATCAGTGCTCTTATCAGCTTCTTTCTTGAACACTATGTGGACGCCGGAGTGATTTTCGGCGTGGTTATCATCAATGCACTGGTCGGATTCATTCAGGAAGGTAAAGCTGAAAGCGCTTTGCAGGCCATTATGTCCATGACCACAACTCAGTCGATGGTGATTCGCGAGGGAATCCTGAAATCGATAGACAGCGCTGAACTGGTTCCCGGGGATATTATTGTTCTGCAGGCCGGAGACCGGGTTCCGGCTGACGTCCGACTCTTTTTCAGCCGGGATCTGCACTGCGACGAATCCGCTCTGACCGGTGAATCCCAACCGAGCAGTAAACATCTCCGTCTTCTGCAAGCCGACACGCCTTTGGCCGACCGGGGAAATATGGCGTTTATGGGCACCATGGTCACCCACGGTTTCGCCCGCGGTCTGGTCACGCAAACGGCAAGCGCCACCGAAATCGGTAAAATCAGTACACTTGTGGAACGAGTGCAGATCTCACCGACGCCAATGCAGGTTCAGTTATCACGTTTCGCCCGGCAATTAACCGCTGGCATCATTCTGTTTTCCACGCTCACTGTCCTGTTCGGCATCTTTTTTCACGACTTTCATCTGGCGCAGATGTTTCAGGCGGCCATCGGCATCGCCGTTTCTTCCATCCCAGAAGGTCTGCCGGCCATAGTCACCATATCTTTGGCCATCGGCGTTCAGCGAATGGCTGACAACCGAGCTCTGGTTCGCCGTCTGCCCTCAGTGGAAGTTCTCGGTTCCGTCGACGTCATCTGTACCGATAAAACCGGAACCTTGACCAGCAATGCCATGACAGTCCGGGAAGTCTTTATGCTGGATCGTTCCTATCGGATTCATGGAGAAGGCTACTCCCCGGAAGGCTATGTCGAACGTCTCGATAACGGTGACAAAGTCTTGATGAATCAGGATTCGGCGTTTACCCTGCTTTGCTCAATCGGTATGCTTTGCAACGAAGCGAGCCTGACGCTCAAAGACGGCGAATGGGCAATGTACGGCGATCCGACCGAAGGAGCCTTGCTGACGCTGGCGGCTAAACACGGACTCAACGCGGTAAACCTGCAACAACTCTGGCCCAGAATTGATGTACTGCCTTTCGAAAGCGAACAGCGCTATATGGCCACCCTGCACCACAATCAAGAAGGTGCAATCCGTTTAATGGTCAAGGGTGCACCGGAAAAACTCCTCGAGTGCGCCAAATATGAAATGCAGAACGAGAATCTTGTGCCATTGAATGAAACCAAATGGCGGGAGGCTATGGATAAGTTTGCGCATAAAGGAATGCGCGTTATGGCGTTGGCTTATAAAGACCTTGAACACAAACCCGAAACGCTTAAGCACAAAGACGTTGAACAAGATCTGGTTCTGGTCGGTCTGGCAGCGATCAGTGATCCGCCTCGCCCCGAAGCGATCGAAAGTGTTCGACTCTGCCATCAGGCGGGAATCACCGTCAAAATGATTACCGGAGACAATCCGGTCACCGCCGCAGCGATCGGCGAGGAACTGGGCTTGGACAGCAGCCGAATCATGACCGGTCAGGATATCGACCGACAAAGTGATCAGGAACTGGCGCAACAGGTTGAAAAAACGCATATCTTCGCACGTACCAGTCCGGCCAATAAGCTGCGACTGGTTGCCGCCCTTCAACAGAATCGGCATATTGTTGCCATGACCGGCGACGGCGTTAATGACGCCCCCGCTCTGAAAAAAGCGGCTATCGGTGTCGCCATGGGCCATAAAGGCACCGATGCGGCAAAAGAAGCCGCAGACTTCGTGCTTACCGACGACAACTTCAGAACCATTACCCGTGCGGTAGCCGAAGGCCGCACTGTATATGACAATATCGTCAAGTCGATTATCTTTATCTTGCCGACCAGCCTGGCCGAAGCGATGGTTATTGTCACGGCGATATTCCTGGGAAGCGTCATGCCGATCACCCCCGCACAGATTCTTTGGATCAATATGGTGACCACCATTACCTTGGCGCTGGCTTTAGCGTTTGAACGTTCGGAACCGAACATCATGCTGAGAAAACCGCGTCCGTACAACCAGAGCCTGTTTACCTACGCTCTGCTGCTCAGGTTGATTATGGTCGGAGCCCTGGGCGCTTTGATTGTCTTTTCTCTGTTTAACTACTATCTGTTACACGGCGAATCCATCGACTTTGCCAGAACCGTGGCGGTCAATGCCCTGGTGATGATCGAAGCCTTTTACCTTTTTAATTGCCGTTTTCTGACCGACTCGATTTTCAACCGCCAGTTTTTCAGAGGCAGTGTACCGGCCGTAGCCGCCGTTATCGGCGTGGTGTTGCTGCAAATCGGCTTCACCTACTACCCCGGCACCCAGTCTCTCTTTGAGTTGGAATCGCTTCCGCTGCATGACTGGCTGGTGATTGTACTGTCCGCTTTTCCGATACTGTTTATCGTCGAGCTGGAAAAATGGTTTCACCGACGCTTCGCGTCTGACAGGACAATCTCGCCTTCAACAAGCGTTCACTGAACTGAGGAGATCTTTATGGCCACCCTAACCTTTTATGGCGCAACCGCTGGCGTCACCGGTTCCTGTTATTTACTTAAAACTTCAAGTGCGACCGTTTTGCTCGATTTCGGGCTGTTTCAGGGAAGTCGCGAAGAAGAACAGGCCAACAGCGATCCCCTGCCGTTCGATGTCACCGATATCAATGCCGTCGTCCTTTCGCACGCACATCTTGACCACTCCGGTCGTTTGCCGGTACTGGTCGCTCAAGGGTATAAGGGGCCGATCTATACCACCCAAACCAGCCGCGAACTGATTGAGGTTCTACTTAAGGATTCCGCGGCCATTCAGGAAAAGGATATCGAGTGGGAAAACAAGCGTCGGCAGCGAGCCGGAAAAGAGGAAATAACACCGCTGTACCGCTTTAAGGAAGTCATGGAAACCTTAGAGTTGTGCCGGGGATTGAATTACCATCAACCTACAGAAATCGCTACAGGCATTAAGGTCAATTTTCTGGATGCAGGCCATATTCTGGGCTCCGCCATTGTCGAGCTGTACATTCGCGAAGGCGAGCAGGAGAAAAAACTGGTCTTTTCGGGTGACCTCGGCAATTCGCAGGCGGCTCTTCTCAAGGACCCGGAAACCGTCAGTGAGGCGGATATACTGCTGCTCGAATCGACTTACGGCGATCGCAATCATCGCTCTATGGACGACACTCTGGCTGAATTCGAAGAAATTATCAAAGAGTCATCGCTGTACGGAGGAAATGTGCTGATCCCCTCTTTCGCTGTCGGAAGAACCCAGGAAATCATTTTCCGCCTTGGCGAACTCTATCATCAGGGCAAAATCGGCCATCAGGCGATCTATCTGGACAGCCCGATGGCGATCGCCGTTACCGAAATCTATCAGCGTTATCAGAATCTCTATAATGCGCAAGACCGGGCCACTATTCAAAGCCGATCGCCACAGCAGAGCCTGCATGACTTTCTACCCATTCTGCGTTATTCGGTGACGACCGAGGAGTCCATGGCGCTGAATCGAATCAGCAGTGGAGCCATTATTATCGCCGGCAGCGGTATGTGTAATGGCGGTCGAATCCGACACCACTTCAAACACAATCTCTGGCGCCGCAAAACCCAAGTGATTTTCGTCGGCTATCAGGCCGAAGGAACACCTGGACGCGCGTTGGTCGAAGGAGCCAAAACCTTTAAAGTGGCCGGAGAGGAGATTGCCGTCAAAGCGCAGATTCACACCTTGGGCGGTTTTTCGGCACATGCCGGGCAATCACAACTGATCAACTGGTTAAAGACCTTCAAAGAACCTAAACCGCAGTTGTACCTGGTTCACGGAGAGACTAACGCCAAAAACGTTTTCCGTTCAGCGCTACAGCAGCATGGCTGGCCGGCATTGATTCCGACCAGCGGCGAAACCGTGGTATTTTAAGACGAACGGGGCAAAAGCGGCGCTTTGACCGGTTGATTCAGGGTGTATTGAAAATACGCCATTTCACTTTTCAATTCGTCAGCGCCCTGCGCCATTGATTGCGCCGATTGGCTGCTTTCACTCGCCAGCTCGGCATTGCGCTGCATAATCTGTTCGACCTGCAGCAGGGATTGATATGCCAGTTCGGTTTCCTGAGCCTGGGAAACGGCATTTTGTGCGACCTGCTGGATTTTATCACCGACTTCCTGAATCGAACTGTTGATCTGGTTCAGCATTTCGCCGGACTCGTTCGCCAGCGTGCTCCCCTCGTTAACCCGCTGAACCGTCTCTTCGATCAGGTTTTTGATATCCTTGGCCGCTTCGGCCGACTTCTGCGCCAAGGCGCGGACTTCACCGGCTACCACCGCAAAACCGCGTCCGTGTTCGCCGGCACGAGCCGCTTCGACCGCTGCATTCAGCGCCAGAAGATTGGTCTGAAAAGCGATACCGTCAATCAGACTGACAATCTCAGAAATCTTTTTACTCGACTCCTGAATCGCGTCCATCGCCTGCACGGTATCGTTCATTACCCGAACACCCTGCTTGGTTTGGCTCTGCACGTCCGCGGCGATCTGCGCAGCCGACGAAGCCTCTTTAGAACTGTTTTCGATCGCATGATTGGTCTGATTCATCGACTCCGAAGTCTGCTGCAAACGCGACGCACTTTCCTGAACCTGTTGATTCAGACTTTGCGAACTGCTGACAATCTGTCTCGAAGACACTGCAAATTCCCCGGCGGACTCATCCACGCTTTGAATCACCGCGCTCAACTTATGGCACATATTTTCGATACTGTGATTCAGCAGTTCGATATTTTTGTCGTACATGGTTGGATTATCCAGCCTGTGGCTTGCCATCTTGACCGTAAGATTTCCGTTGGAGACGGATTCGATCACCTTGGATGCATCCGTAATGACCGCATCCAGCAGCTTACTGTTCGGGTTCGAGCCGATGTCCGAGGCATATTTAATCACCTTACAGACCTGACCGTCTGGATCGAGAATCGGGTTATAGCTTGCCTCTAGCCAGACTTCGCGGCCATTCTTGTCGATACGCTGGAAAGTGCCCGAAAAAGACTCGCCGCTGGCTAGCCTGTTCCAGAAATCGCGATACGCATCGGAGCTGGCGAACTCCGGCAGCGCAAAAATACGGTGGTGTTTGCCTTGAATCTCTTGCAGTGAGTAATTCATGGTTTTAAGAAAATTTTCATTAGCGGTCAGGATATTGCCATACGCATCGAACTCGATGACCGCCATAACCCTGTGAATCGCCTCAATCTGTGCTTTGGCTTCGTATTCCGTTCTGACCTGATCGGTTATGTCGGTCGCAAACTTGATAAATTTCACCAACTTGCCTGATTCGTTCACTACGGGGTTGTAACTGGCCTCGAGCCAGACGGTTTCACCTTGCTTGTTTTTACGCTTGAAACGTCCGGTAATAAACTCTCCCTGAGCCAGACGCTGCCAAAATCGCTGATAATCAGATGAATTCGCCTCTTTGTCGTAAACGAATAAACGATGATGCTTGCCGCGTACTTCTTCCAGCGTATAACCGACCGTAAGCAAAAAATTCTCGTTGGCATTGATAATGTTGCCGCTGAGATCAAATTCAATCGTTGCCATCACTCGATCCAACGCATTTAATATCTGCTGCTGATCGTTTGTCTGCTTATGCAGCAACTGAATCTGATTTTTGAATTTGGCGTTGAACATAATCGAATCCCTTTGATACCGGTATAACCGGAAGGCGGTGAGAAAAAACGGTAAAGAAGTAGAACAACATCAGCACAATTTATACCAGCCACTGTCGTGGCGCTATTCTGGCGATGCGGTTGGCAAACGTCTATTGACTAAAGTGTATAACCTATAGCATTGACATAGTTTATAGGCTATTAACCCTTTATTCCATAAGGATTTACTGTTAAAGAAAACAATATTGAGATGGATTAAGAGCGGACTTCACAGACAATGCCGCCCCGCAAGAGACAATTAAAAGCGGACTCTCCAGCCCCTTAGACAAAGGCGCTTACAGAATCCTTTGCACTTCATGCGCAATAAAATCGGCGAGCTCTTTGGAGGTGTAGTTTTTATGTGAGTAAAGAGTAATCAACGGTACCGAAGCGCTGTCTAGCGACTTGATTACGACCGGGTCGACCCGTTCGTTCTTATTACTGTCGATATAGGCAATTGCGCAGATAATATTCCACTCTTTGTCGCAGATAACGAAATCGATCACATGTTCACGAATCTGCGCCTGCAGAGATTCCCAGCCGCTATTGCGTTCCCACTGATTGATATTCGGCTCGATCAAGTGGTCAAGCGACTGCTTCGGCATGACATGCATGTCCGTACCGCCGATCTCTTTAAGCTGCTGATATAGTTTATTTTCATTACCATTTAACAGCTGTTTTTTTTGTTTATAGCTTGTACTCAGTCTCATCATTTCACCGCCGGTTATGGGATTTTTGCAGGCTGACTAGAATCTTAATACAAAAAGTCCGGCAAATATAGATTTCGTACTTTTACTGATCAATATAATCGCATTCAGGATAGGTGGAACAACCGTAAAACCTGCCATGCTCGGACTCTCTGGCTAGCAGAGTGCCCTCTTCGCATTTCGGGCACACTTTCTTTTCCGTATAGTCACATGCCGGATAATGTGAGCAACCGAGAAAAATACTATACTGCCCGCGCCTTTCCTGCAGTTTACCGCTATGACATTTCGGACAGAGTTCAACCTCGACCAGTTTTTCGCTGATGCGGACACGCTCGATTTTGCCTAGCTGGTGCACAAACTCGGACTGATCCGCCGCGCTGGAAAGAATAAATACGCCGCGTTTTGCACGCGTCAAAGCCACATACAACAGGCGTCTCTCTTCCGCATGCGGGAAGGATTCCGGTTGCGGAATGACCAGATGCAGCAGTGCATCGTCGGAAAGCTCGCTCGGGAATCCATAGGCACCGGATTCCAATCCCAACAGAATTACATAGTCCGCTTCCAGCCCTTTCGAGGCGTGAATCGATTTGAATTCAATCTGCAAAGAAGGATAACGCGCCTGATAATTGGCCAGATTATCCGGTTTCTGACGATGGTAACGTGCCAGTAAAAAGACTTTCAGAGATAAGTTCCGCTTCTGCGCCATCTGCTGCAGTTTCCATAGTATATTCTGAACCAATTCAAGCTGTTCGCTTTCCGATTCATAGGCTTCAATATGCACCTGATCAACCTGAATATCGGCATGGGCGGCAACCTGTTTGCGTAACTGCTGCGGATTTTCCTGAATAAACTCCGCTGCCACATCGGCGATTCCCTGGTAACAGCGGAAGGTCTGCGTCAGGTAATTCAACGAACTGGGGCCGAAATGACGGGAAAAATGCGTCATGATGTCGATATCGGCACCGGAAAAGCGGTAAATCGACTGCCAATCATCGCCGACCGCCAGCAATTTACACTGCGGTTTCTGCTCGAGCAACGCCTGCAGCAGGCGCTTACGATCCTGGGAAATATCTTGAAACTCATCAACCAGAAGATATTTGAACGGATGTTTGAACTGATGCGTTTCCAGGTAGTCGCAGGCTAGATTGATCTGATCGTTGAAATCAATCTGCCCGTAAGCGTCCAATTCATCCTGATACGCCTGATAAAGTTGCGCGAAAACTTCAAGAAACAGCGTCGTACGGATCGGATCCTGAACCTCCTGAACACTTAACTTTTTATCAAATGCACTGATATCCCCGCCGTTTGCCTTGAAATGACGTAAAAAGGCCTCAAAAATCGCCAGATCCTCTTCCGGCTTGTAAAAGCGGTTAACCAGCTGTGCCAAATCCTGATTGGACAGAGGCGAAAAACTCACTCCGGCCGTTTCGAGTATTTCTTTCAGATCGGCAAAAATGCTGCCCTGATCGAACTGGTAGCTGTAAGTTTCAAAGACATCGACCTTAAAACGTTTAGCCGCTTTACGACGCTTATCGATAAAGTTGGCATAATCACTCAGAAACGAAGGCCACTGTTTTTGCTCATTGAGTGCAAAATGAAAATGATACAGATCCGCTTCCGGAAAATAGAAGTCGGCAATCGCATTGCGGTTGTCCGATCCCGATATCGGATGCAGATAGAGAAATTGCACGCCTTGCGCCACTAACCAGTTCGCCAGACTCAAAGCCTCCATCGAACTGACCTTAATCCCGTTCAGCGCGGTAAATAACGGTCGTTTCTTGCCTTCTTTGGTTTGTGCATAGCTGGCGCCCATCTGTGCCAGATAGTCGTAATACGCTTTCTGCGTCTCAAAAGCGAACAGATTCGGACGCGGTTTTTTGGCAATCGCCAGATAGTCATACCAGGCATGTGAAAAGTCCTCGTCCTGCAGCAGAACTTCGATTTTCTGCTGAAAGTAATTCAGCATCTGCAGTCGGCCGGCACCGGCCATAGGCGATAAGTTCGGCGTACTTCCCTGCTGCTTGCGGATAATTGCCAGCCCCAATGCATGGAAGGTCGCACTGTAGACCTTTGCACTTAAGCTTTCGCCGTCACTGTATAAATTCAATTTCAATTGCATCTGCGCAATACGCTGACGAATGCTGCTTGCCGCTTCCTCGTTATAGGCAAGAACGCAAATCTCGTTCGGTTTGGCCAGCCCCTTTTTCAACAGATAAGCGACTTTGGCCACCAGAGTGGACGACTTCCCCGAACCGGCGGATGCAATCAGCAGATTGCGGTCCTCTTCCGTAACCACTGCCCGCATCTGTTCAGGCGTCAAAGGATAGCTTTCTACCTGGGAAAACAGCTTGGAATAACGCTCGATTTCCTGGTCGATAAATTTATCGTTATGTTGGCGAATCCATTCGGAATCGGCAACCAGCAATCCCTGCAAAATCGAAATCTGCTGCCACAGCTCTTTTTCCTGAGCGGAAAAATCGCCTGCGGACAAGTCGCAGAAAAACGGATGCGAAAGAATACCGGCTAAATCTTCATTTTCGGCAAGGCTCTGTAACAACTCCTGCAGCAAGAAGCGGCTGAGGTAGCTATCACCTTCGGCAAGCGACTGAAGCTGTTGCTGTACTCGATCGCTTCGATTCGCATTCAACTCCAACAGAGATCGCTTGAGCTCCTGACGGATCAGATATTGCAGAAGTTCAATAAACTGCTGGCTGTCAGCCGAGGTCAGGTGGACAAGACGGTAAATTCGCTGTTCAGTCGTGACCCGTAACTCGTCCCAGATTAAACCGACGCTGCGGTAGACTCGCCCTATCTGCAGATAAGGGATCAGCGTTGTCTTGTTCCCCTCTTCAATCTGTAATCCATCCGGCTGCAATGCCATGCGTAGCTTGTGATTGAAAAGCGACGGTAAAGAGGAATTTTCAAAGTGCGTTTTAGAGGAAGTAACGGGAGCGTTCAATCTGGGACCGATAAGAAATATACGAATAAAAAATAAAACCGGCATCGCTACCGGTTTCTTGAAAGTTGACGAGCGGCGGCGGTCAACGTCACATGCAACGCACCGACCAAGTCGAATCGGAACTTATGTACCGCTTTTCTTCAGGAAGTTCTTGAGATTGTAGCGATAGATAAAACCCGGGAAGGCGAAAATCATAAACATAAACAGCACGACCGTATAGAACTCCCACTCCTGCGGTGCGACATGTCCCATACTCTTCTTTTCCAGAAGATAAGCAAATAAGCCGGTTATACAGAAATAGGTAAACCATTCGATCATATTCACTACGATCGATTTGTGCGGTACCTTAATCAGTAAAAACAGACGGTTGCCCAGAATAAAAGGAATATTGGCCAATACCATTGCGGTTAGCAGCAATAACCAAACAGCCTGATTGGTTTCCATAATTTGCCTCTTTAAATCAAATCTTATGGCTTTTACATACAATAAAAGCCCGCTGAAACGGGCTTCTATAATACACAGTTTTCCGGCCCGAGAGACTTCTCAAACCGGAAAAATGGTGACTATATGCTTAAGTAGCAAAGGTCGATAAGCGAACCTGGCAACAGACCCAGAGCCAGAAGCAGGATCGCCACGAAACTTACACCCCAGTGCAATGCCGGACTGATGATCTCAACCGGACCTTGAATTTCGGACTTATCGAAATACATCGACTTAACGACGCGCAGGTAGTAGAACGCCGAGATAACAGCGGTAATCACCGCAATCACCGCAATCCAGGTAAATCCGGCCTTAACAACCTCTTCGATTACCACGATCTTCGCCCAGAAACCGACAAACGGAGGAATACCCGCCATCGAGAACATGACGATCAGCATCATCAACGCCAACCAAGGGTTCTTGGCATTCAAACCTTTGAAATCGGCAACACGGTCAAACTCAAACCCTGTACGCGACAGAGCAGTGATCATACCGAAACCGGCGACACCTGTAATCGCATAAACGATGATGAAGAACATCGCAGCAGAGAAACCGTCGTCAGTCGCGGCAATAACACCCAACAATAGGAAACCGACATGACCGATACCGGAATACGCCAGCATACGTTTCAAGTTATCCTGCGCAATCGCCACGATAGAACCGATCACCATCGACAGAATCGAAATAATAATGATCAACTGCTGCCAGTCTCCGACCAAACCAGGCATCGCTTCGTACAGAAGACGGTAGACCATAGCGAAACCAGCCAGTTTAGGCGCCGTCCCCAGATATAGGGTGACCGCAGTCGGAGAGCCGTGATAAACATCCGGCATCCACATATGGAAAGGCACAGCCCCCATTTTGAACGCCAGACCGATCACCACAAATACGACACCGAATGCCAGAACGATTCCGTCCGCTTCACCCGAAGCGATCACCGCTTTCATTTCCGGGAAGGTAATGGTACCGGTAGCACCATAGATCATCGAGAAGCCGTACAGCAGCATACCGGTAGCAAGCGCGCCCAGTACGAAATACTTCATACCCGCTTCGACGGCAACACCGTCATATTTGCGCAGCGCAATCATCGCATACATCGCCAGAGACATAATCTCCAGCCCCAGATACATGGTGATGAAGTTGTTCGCCGAAATCATGACAAACATTCCCAGAACACCGAACAGACCCAATACGAAGAATTCACCGCTCATGAAACGGTGCTGGACCAGATATTCACGGGCAAACAGGAAAATTCCCAGCGTGATGGCGACCGTAAACAGCTTAAGTACATCGGCGAAGCTGTCGCGGACAAAGCTGTCGTTAAAGGTAAAAACCTGTTCTACCGAAAAGCTGGACAGTACCAAATAACCGGCCACAAGCAAGCTTGCCTGAGTCGCATAGTAGGTAGCGTTCTGAAAACGTTTAGACCAGAAAGTGTCTGCAACCAGAATCAATGACGCCAGAATCAGCAGCGTAATTTCAGGGATTGCAGGCGCAAAGGATGGAATGACAAAATTCATACTAATCTTTCACCTACCATAGTTATAGTTTTGTTGTGGTGGCTTGCACCAGTAAGTTCTCGACAGAAGTGTGCATCACTTCCATCAAAGGCGCAGGGAATACACCCAGAGCGACAACGGCAATTGCAAGCGTCGCCATAATCGCAAATTCGCGTTTGTTCAGATCCTGCAGCCCTTCGACATTTTCGTTGGTAACAGGGCCGAAGAAGACGCGTTTAACCATCCAAAGGGTATAAGCCGCACCGATAATCAGAGTCAAGGCCGCCAGCGTACCGTACCAGACGTTCGCCTTGAACGAGCTCAGAATAACCATGAATTCACCGACGAAACCGGAAGTACCAGGCAGACCGACGTTAGCCATTGCAAACAGAACCGCAAACATCACGAACCACGGCATCTTATTAACGACACCAGAGTAAGCGGAAATTTCACGCGTGTGCATACGGTCATACAGTACACCGATCGCCAGGAACATCGCACCGGAGATGAAACCGTGCGAAATCATCTGCACCATCGCACCTTCCATACCCAGCTGCGCACCTTCCATTGTGCCGTGGCTGGCAACGATGTCGTACACCAGGAACATCCCCAGAGTAACAAACCCCATGTGCGAAATCGAAGAGTAAGCAACCAGCTTTTTCATATCCGACTGCACTAGAGCGACAATACCGATATAGACGATCGCGATCAGTGACAGTGCAATAACCAGCCAATCCAATTGCATAGACGCATCCGGCGTAATCGGCAGCGAGAAACGAACGAAACCGTAACCACCCATTTTCAGCATAATCGCCGCCAGTACGACAGAACCGGCAGTAGGCGCTTCAACGTGTGCATCCGGAAGCCAGGTATGAACCGGGAACATCGGAATTTTTACCGCGAATGCAATCAGGAACGCAAGGAAGATCAGAATCTGCGCAGTCATCCCCAGCGGCAAGGCGTGGAAATCCAGAATCGAGAAACTTCCGCTCTGCCAGTACATATACAGGAATGAAACCAGCATGAATACCGAACCGAAGAAGGTATACAGGAAGAACTTCATGGTCGCGTACACACGACGCGGACCACCCCACTTACCGATTACGATAAACATCGGAATCAGCAGCGCTTCCCAGAATACATAGAACAGAATTGAATCCAGCGCCGTGAAGACACCGACCATGATCCCGCCCATAATCAGGAAGGCACCCATGTACTGTTCGATACGTTCTTTGATGCACTCCCATGCCGAAGCAATGACCAGAACCTGAGTGAAGGTTGTCAGCAGCACCAGTGGCATAGACAGACCATCAACCCCCAGATAGTACTGGACATTGAACATCGGGATCCATGGAATCTGTTCTACGAACTGCATCTCAGCCGTACCGTAGTTGAAATTCGCCCACAGAGGAATTGACAGAATAAAAGTCAGGCCAGCCACAATAAGTGACAGCCATTTAGCGACCGTATCGTTGTTACGGCCGGCAAACAACACTAATAGACCACCGATAATCGGCAGCCAGATCAGTGTGCTCAAAATAGGATAGCTTGTTAGCATGAACTCGAGTCCCTTTTCTTATTATTCTTCAATTACCACAATACCCAGATCAGCATCCCCAGCAGTCCGAAAATCATAACGAACGCATAGTGATACATATAACCTGTTTGGGTACGACGCAGACCGTTGGCAGAGTGCGCAATCGCCATAAAGGTATTGGTAACCATTCCGGTATCAATCAGTTTGACATCAACCCATCGAGTGAAGAACTGACCCAGTTTGCGGGTACCGTTAACGAAGACGATTTCATTCAGACGATCGAAACCGTAAGCGTTTTCCAATACATAGTGACCGCGAGGACACATCTGCTTCAGCTTGCCCGGAATATTAGGCTGCTTGATATACATGAACCACGCCAGAGCCACACCGGACAGCGCCAGAATAACCGGCAGAGTTACGAATGAGTGAATGATCATATCCAATGCACCGTGGAAGTAGTTGTTGTACACCCACATCATGGTGTCGTTTTCAGGCTTGATCACAATCGCTTCGGCGAAATAAGAACCGTTCAACATCGGCTCGATCATCGGCAGCCCCATTAATAGCGCCGGAATAGCCAACAGAATCAGAGGAATTGTTACCACCAAAGGAGACTCTTTGATCTTATGCGTCTTAACGTATTCAGACTCTTCGCCATGGAAGACGATAAAGAACATACGGAAGCTGTAGAAAGCCGTCACGAAAACACCCATCATCAACAGGATAAAGGCGAAATCAGCACCAAAGCGATCGGTAGCCTGCAGGCTCAACAGGATTGAGTCTTTCGAGAAGAATCCTGAGAAACCTGGGAAACCGATCAAAGCCAGTGAACCGATCAGCATCGACCAGTAGGTAATCGGCATATACTTTTTCAGCCCACCCATCTGACGGATATCCTGGATGTGGTGCATCGCGATAATGACCGAACCGGCCGCCAAGAACAGCAACGCTTTAAAGAATGCGTGCGTCAATACATGGAACATACCGGCCGCATAAGCGGAAGCACCAAGTGCTGCTGTCATGTAACCCAACTGAGAGAGTGTCGAATAAGCGACCACTCGCTTGATATCGTTCTGGATCAGACCTAGAAGCCCCATTAAGAACGCGGTCAGTGCACCGGTAATCAGTACCACCGACAGAGCAACTTCAGACAGCTCGTAGGCTGGAGACAGACGCGCCACCATAAAGATACCGGCGGTTACCATGGTTGCCGCGTGGATCAGAGCCGAAATAGGCGTCGGACCTTCCATAGATTCAGGCAGCCATACGTGCAGTGGCATCTGTGCAGATTTACCCATCGCACCGATGAACAGAAGAATCAGCATTACGGTGATCATCGACCACTCGACACCTGGAATGATTTCAATCATTACGTCTTTCTGAGTCGTCAGTTGAGCGAAGAACTCTTTGTAGTCCATCGTACCGAAATACACAAAGACCACGGCAATCCCCAGAATGAAACCGAAATCACCGACACGGTTAACCAAGAAGGCTTTCAGGTTTGCCTGAATCGCAGATTCACGCTTCATGTAGAAACCGATCAGCAGGTAAGAAACCAGACCTACCGCTTCCCAACCGAAGAACAGCTGCAGGAAGTTGTTCGCCATAACCAGCGACAACATCGAGAAGGTGAACAGCGAGATATACGAGAAGAAACGCTGGTAATAAGGATTGTCATGCGAATAGTCTTCGTCGTGATCCATATATCCGATGGTATAGATATGAACCATCAGGGAAACGAAAGTGACTACCAGCATCATGGTTGCCGACAATTTATCGATCATGAAACCGATCTGGAAATTAATTCCGTCAGACACCATCCAGGTATAGAGCGCCGCATTATATTCTGTAGCGCCCTGGAAAACATACAACCAGAAAACATAGAACGACAAGACCGCAGAGATCGCAACACCCGCAATGGTCGAGTAATGCGCTCCTGCACGGCCTATTTGACGGCCAAACAGACCGGCAATCATGGCACCCACTAAAGGTGCCAGCAGAATGACTGTTAAAATTTCATGTAACATTCAGCCTTACCCCTTAAGTGAATCCAAGTCATCAACATTGATGCTCTTACGGTTACGGAATACCAGAACGATAATCGCCAGACCAATTGCCGCTTCGGCAGCAGCAACCGTCAGAATAAAGAAAACGAAAATCTGTCCGGTTACATCATTCAGATAGTGTGAGAATGCAACCAGGTTGGTATTGACCGCCAAAAGAAGCAATTCGATTGACATCAATAGAACAATCACGTTTTTACGGTTAAGGAAGATACCGGCCATGCTGATCATAAACAGCACCGCGCCGAATAAAAGATAGTCAGAAAGCGCAATCATTTTTTCTCTTCCTCCTTGTCCTCTGCAGCCGGTTGTTCAACCACCGCATCCATTTTGACCATTTCCAAACGCTCGGATTTCTCGGTACGGTTCTGCTTCTCGATATTCTGATAAAGCACTGTACCGCTAGGACGTCGGCGCAATGTCAAGGCAATTGCCGCAACAATACCGACCAGAAGCAGTACCGCCGCCAGGATAAAGGCGTAAGCGTGCTCTGTGTACAGAGGAATCGCAATCTCGGTAGTATTGCTGTAATCCGCAGGTTTGGCTGCCGGAGCGGCAATCTTATCCAGACCGAAGTGTTCAGGGCCAACGACCATATACATCAAAGCGAAGATCGCAATAGCGGCCAGCGCTCCGATCGGCAGGTAGCGGGTAAAGCCTTCCTTAAGAATAGCCATATTGATATCCAGCATCATGACCACAAACAGGAACAGCACCATAACTGCACCGACATATACCAGAATCAGTACCAAGCCAAGGAATTCAGCCTGCGCCATGATCCAAAGTCCGGCGGTGGAGATAAAGGCTAAGACCAACCATAACGCTGCCTTAACCGGGTTCTTAACAGTAATCATCATTAATCCGGAGATAATGGCGATCGCTGCTAGCACATAAAAAATAAATTGTTCAAAGCTCATAGCAATAACTCAGTACTCTCGAATTAACGATATTTCGCATCAGCTGCACGGTCGGCGGCAATCTGCGCTTCGTGTTGATCACCGAAGGCAAGAAGATCTTCCTTGGTACGGATATGCGGACCACGCTCATGGAACTCATACTCAAACACACGGGTTTCAACAATCGCATCTACCGGACAGGCTTCTTCACAGAAACCGCAATAGATGCACTTAAACATATCAATGTCATACTGAGTGGTACGACGGGTACCGTCTTCACGCTCTTCCGATTCGATGGTAATTGCATTCGCCGGACAGACCGCTTCGCACAATTTACAAGCGATACAACGCTCTTCGCCGTTTTCATAACGACGCAAAGCGTGGTGTCCACGGAAACGCGGAGACAACGGCGTTTTCTCTTCCGGATAACGCACCGTAATCTTCTTTTTAAACAAGTACTTACCGGTAACTGATAAACCCTTGAATAACTCAGTAAGACCCCAGGTCTTAATTTGATGTTTTAGAAATTTACCCATGTCACCCTCTATTAGTTAAACCATGGACCAAAGTCGAAGTACTTCATAGCGCCAACTACGAATACCCAGACAATGGTTAATGGAATCAGCACTTTCCAACCCAGACGCATCAATTGGTCATAACGGTAACGAGGGAAAGTTGCACGTAGCCACAAGAATACAAACAGCAGAAGTGCTACCTTAATCGACAGCCAAGCCAGCTGCGGAACCCAAGAGAATAGTGTTTCCAGAAGCGGAATACCTTCAAACGGTGACAACCAGCCGCCAAGGAACATAATCGACGCCATAAAGGAGATCAGAATCATCATGGCGTATTCCGCAAGCATGAAGACACCGAAAGTCATACCGGAATAATCAACGTGGAAGCCGGCAACGATTTCCGCTTCCCCTTCGATGACATCGAAAGGCGTACGGTTGGTTTCAGCCAGACCGGAGATGAAATAAACAAAGAACATCGGCAATAGAGGCAACAGGTACCAGTTAAGAATACCACCCTGCTGATTGTTAACAATCTCTGTCAGATTCATGGTGCCGGCAATCATCAAAACGGTAACCAAAGCGAAGCCCATCGCAATTTCGTAAGAAATCTTCTGTGCGGAACCACGCAGAGCCCCCAGGAAAGCGTATTTCGAGTTGGACGCCCAACCGGCGACAACAGTACCGTAAACAAGAATCGACGAAACCGCCAGAACATATAGGACACCGGCGTTAATATCGGTAACAACAACACCATCGCTGAATGGAATAACCGCATAGGCGGCAACCGCCGGAGCAATTGCCAGAATCGGCGCAAGAATAAACAGGTACTTGTTGGACTGAGCCGGGAAAATAACCTCTTTGGTCATCAATTTCAAAGCATCGGCAATCGGCTGCAACAGGCCGATCGGACCGACACGGTTCGGTCCCATACGTACCTGCATATAACCGATGACCTTACGCTCGGCGTAAGTCAACCAGGCAACTACCAGCATAATCGGCAGAATAACCGCTACCGCTTGTAGCACCAGAGTAATGGTGATGGCTAGCCACTCGTATAAGAAGCCAGATAAAAAAGCTTGGATCGCATCAAACATCAATCTTATCCTCTCACCATCGTTTCTACATTAGCATCCGGCGTTTTCTGCAGAGATGGCGCTCTACGAACCAAAGCATCCATCTGATACGGAGATACCAGTTTCACTTTGCCGTCATTGTTTACTGTCGTCATAGACGCATCCAGTTTAGAGAATGCAACACTGGAACCGCAGTTATCCAACACTTCGCGCAGGACTTCATTGCTATGGGTATAGTCAAAACCGCTCAGGTTCAGCATATTGCCCATAACACGCAGAACTTTCCATGCCGCTTTGGCATCGCCTACAGGTTGGGCAGCCATCTTGAACGACTGCTTCAGACCATTAAGGTTAACGAAAGTCCCGGCCGTTTCCGCATAGGAAGCGATCGGTAGCAGAACATCCGCATAGCTACGCTGTGCTTCGGAATCAAACAGACTCATGCTGACAACAAACTTAGCTTTAGCCATGGCCTGCGACGCCTGCTCAGAGTCAGAGAAATCTTCCGGTTCGACATTCAGAGTCAGGAATGCATCCATTCCCTGTGCCATCTGGGCTGCATTTTTGCCTTTAAGCGGCAAGAAGTTAACCAGATAGGCACCGACTTCGTTCGCTTGCATCGGTAGAATATTCAATGAAGAATCGGTGTTTTTTGCCAGACTCGCAGCCAATTTGCAGATCAACGCATAATCCGAATGGTTCTGGGCAATCTGTCCGACCATAACCGCAGACTTATTGCCGTCGATTAAGGTCTGAGCCGCTGCTTTTTGCGCATCGCTGGCGGAAACATCTGCCAAGAACGCATCCGAGTCACCTTTAATCTCCGCTGCTGCTTTGGCCATTCCAGCCAGATTAGCAACCATCCCGGCATCATCACTGATGTCGTTCAGATCATAATTGAACTTGTAAGCTTGCGGATTGACCGCAATAACGCTGGCGCCGTTCAAGGTTGCTTTACGCACGCGAAGGTTCAACAGCGGTAATTCTTTACGCAGGTAAGAACCGACTACAGCAACCGCATTTAGCTGCTCAACGTCGGCAATCGGCATTTCCAGTGACGGCGTGTGGAAATCGTGCGCATCGGCAGAAAAATCCACCTGACGGGTACGGAAATCAATATTTTCAACGCCCATACCGCGCGCCAGTTTCTGCAGCAAATGCAACTCTTCAAGAGTTGAGTTGGCTGATCCCAGAACACCGATCTCCTGAGAGGCATCAGCTGCATTCTTCAGTCCTTCGACTGCAAATTCCAATGCACTTTCCCAGTCGGTTGTCTGCCACTTGCCGTTGACTTTAATCATCGGCTGAGTCAGGCGCTCATCGCTGATCATCCCTTCATAGGCAAAACGATCGCGATCAGACAGCCATACTTCGTTGATCGCTTCGTTTTCGCTCGGCACGACGCGCATCACTTTACTGTCTTTGGTGTGTACTTGAATGTTGGAACCGATTGAATCGTGACCAGCGACGGCCTTGTGCGCTTTCAGTTCCCAGGTACGGGTCTTGTAACGGAACGGTTTGGAAGTCAGAGCTCCGACCGGACAAAGGTCGATCATATTACCCGACATTTCCGAGTCGATCGACTTCTCGACATAGGTACCAATTTCCATCCATTCCGAACGTCCAGTCGCACCCAGTTCCATCATTCCGGCCACTTCCTGACCGAAACGGACACAACGCGTACAGTGGATACAACGAGTCATATCGGTGCTGATTAGCGGGCCGGCGTTTTTGTCGCCAACCACACGCTTGGCTTCGGCGTAACGGGAAACATCTTCACCGTAATCCATCGCCACATCCTGAAGCTCACACTCACCACCCTGGTCACAAATAGGACAATCCAGCGGGTGGTTGATGAGCAAAAATTCCATTACCGATTTCTGTGCCGCAATCGCCTTAGGCGAATTCGTGCGCACAACCATTCCATCGGTTACCGGAGTAGCACAAGCCGGAAGTGGTTTCCAGGCACCTTCAACGTCCACAAGACACATACGGCAGTTTGCCGCAATAGAAAGCTTTTTGTGGTAACAAAAACGGGGAATCGGAATTTCGGCATTATCAGCGACATCAATCAGCATGTCGCCTTCTCTGGCCTCGATAACTTGTCCGTTTATTTCAACTTTTACCATAGTTCTTTAACCTAAATTTGATTTGGTTGGCGTAGCCCAAAACAACTCAGACCGCTTATACACGGTCGTAAATGCTGCAACCGTGCTCAATATAGTGCATAAATTCATGTTCGTAGAGATCAACAGCCGAGGCCAATGCGATGGTTGCCGCATCTCCCAGACCACAGATAACGTTACCCATGATTTTGCCTGAAACATCTTTAAGGGCTGCAATGTCTTCTGGACGTCCCTTCCCTTCGATGATGCGGTTCAGAACACGCATCAACCAACCTGTACCTTCACGGCATGGCGTACATTGACCGCAGGATTCATCCCAGTAGAAGTGCGAAAGGTTCTGACAAACCTTAACGATATCGGTGGTTTCATCCATCACGATCATCGATCCAGCACCCAAGAATGAACCGGCGTTGGCAATCGAATCGTAATCCATATTCATTTCCAACGCTTTTTCAGCCGGGATCAGTGCCGTTGAAGCCCCACCTGGGATAACGCACTTCAGCTTGCGGTCGTTCCATACACCACCGGCAAGATCGAGAAGATCTTTGAATGGCGTACCCATGCGTACCTCGAAGTTACCCGGATTATTAACGTGTCCGGACACCGAGTACAGTTTGGTTCCACCGGCGTTCTTAACGCCTAGGTCATTGAACCACTTGCCGCCCTTCGCCAAGATCATTGGGATGGACGCCAAGGTTTCAGTGTTATTAATGGTCGTCGGCTTGCCGTACAGGCCATAGCTCGCCGGGAAAGGCGGCTTAAAGCGCGGCTGACCTTTTTTACCTTCAATTGATTCGAGCAATGCGGTTTCTTCGCCGCAGATATAAGCACCGGCACCTAAATGAACGTGCAGGTCAAAATCCCAACCCGAACCTAAAATATTTTTGCCTAGAAGGCCCGCTTCACGAGCCTGTTCGATCGCTTTTTTAAAAACCTGATACGGTTCCCAAAATTCACCACGAATGTAGTTGTAACCCTGTGACGCACCGATTACATAACCGGCGATCATCATACCTTCAACCAGAGCATGCGGGTTATAACGGTGGATATCACGGTCTTTAAAGGTTCCTGGCTCACCCTCGTCCGAATTACAGACGATGTATTTCTGGCCTGGTGCATTACGGTTCATGAAGCTCCACTTCAAACCGGTAGGGAAACCGGCACCACCACGCCCACGGATATTAGAGGCTTTAACCTCTTCGATGATTTCAGCCGGTTCCAGCTCACCTGACAGAACCTTCTTCCACACTTCATAACCACCGTTTGCCATATACACATCGATGTCATATGAGCGCTCTAAGTGGTTAAGACGAAAACAGTTTTCATTTTGATGAACCATCGGCTTACTCCAACTCGTCTAAAATTTTAAACAGAGACTCTTCGTCCAGATTCTCATGGTATGTCTTGCCGATCTTACACATAGGAGCGCCACCGCAAGCACCGAGACATTCAACCTTCTTGATCGAAAATTTACCGTCCGCAGTCACTTCACCCGGCTTAACACCTAACTTCTGTTCCAGCTTGGCACGCAACTCTTCACCGCCGCGCAGGTAGCACGAGATTGAGTTACACCAGTTAATCTGATGTTTACCGACCGGCTGATGGTTATAGTTACCGTAGAAAGTCGCCACTTCATAAACGGCGATCGGCGCCACACCAAGGTATTCGGCGATTTCATCCATCAACTCGGTTGTCAGATGACCGCCGTTGGCTTCCTGTACGATACGCAACGCCGGCATAGTCGCAGACTGGCGCTGATCTTCCGGATAATTGGCAATCCAAGTATCAATGCGTTTTTTAACATCCCCTTGAATCATTGATGTCTTGGTACTCATCGATCGATTTCTCCAAATACAATATCTTGGGTACCGATAATCGATACCACATCAGCAATCATATGCCCTTTAACCATTTCATCCAGCGATGCCAGATGCGGGAAGCCCGGCGCACGTACTTTCATACGATATGGTTTATTGGCGCCGTCTGATACCAGATAGATTCCGAACTCCCCTTTCGGGTGTTCGACAGCCGCATAAGCTTCCGAAGCAGGAATGCTGTAACCTTCGGTAAACAGTTTAAAGTGGTGAATCAGAGCTTCCATGTTCGACTTAGCGTCTTCACGAGCCGGAGGCGCAACCTTGTGATCGGAGCTCATCACCGGACCATCGTTTTCTTTCAGCCATTTCACACACTGTTTGATGATCTTGTTCGATTCGCGCATTTCTGCAACACGAACTAAGTAACGGTCATAACAGTCACCAGTCTTACCGACTGGAATGTCAAAATCCATTTTGTCGTAAACTTCATATGGCTGTTTTTTACGCAGATCCCAGGCGATCCCCGAACCACGTAGCATTGGTCCTGTGAAGCCAAGCTGTAGTGCACGTTCAGGAGAAACGATACCGATATCAACGGTACGCTGTTTCCAGATACGGTTATCGGTCAGCAGGGTTTCATACTCGTCTATATATCCAGGGAAACGTTCGGTAAAGGCTTCGATGAAATCCAACAATGAACCTTCACGCGTTTCATTCAAACGGTCCAGTTCTTTACCTTTACGCCATTTCGACTCGGTGTATTTCGCCATAGTATCCGGAAGATCACGGTAAACTCCGCCCGGACGGTAGTAGGTAGCGTGCATACGCGCACCGGAAACAGCTTCGTAGCAGTCCATTAGGTCTTCACGTTCACGGAAGGCATAAAGGAATACCGTCATGGCGCCGATATCCAAGGCATGCGCCCCAAGCCACATCAAGTGATTCAGAACACGGGTGATTTCGTCGAACATGACGCGGATATACTGCGCACGCTCAGGCACTTCAACACCCAGCATTTTTTCAATCGCCATAACATAGCCGTGTTCGTTGGCCATCATGGAAACATAGTCAAGACGGTCCATATAGCCGATTGACTGGTTGTAAGGTTTGAACTCGGCCAATTTTTCGGTACCGCGGTGCAGAAGACCGATATGCGGATCAGAACGGACAACGGTCTCCCCGTCCAATTCCAGTACCAAACGCAAAACCCCGTGCGCTGACGGGTGTTGAGGGCCAAAGTTAAGAGTATAGTTACGAATTTCAGGCATAACAGCTTCCTATTAAGCTTTCGCTGGAGTCTTATGACGGATTACACGCGGCACATTTACACGGTTTTCAATCGAAACCGGTTCATAGACGACACGCGCCTTTTCGGCGTCATAACGCATTTCAACATGCCCGGTCAGAGGGAAATCTTTTCTAAGCGGGTGGCCGACAAAACCGTAATCGGTCAGGATTCGGCGCAGATCAGGGTGACCTTTAAACAGAATGCCGTACAGATCGAATGCTTCGCGCTCGAACCAGTTTGCTACACTCCAGATATCAATCACGCTGTCGACAACCGGTAATTGCGTATCCGGAGCAAAAACCTTAACGCGCAGACGGACGTTATTCTGAATGGACAACAAGTGGTACACCGCTGCAAAGCGACGTTCCATCTGCAGATGTTCTTCTTCGGTTTCATCTTCGGCGAAATCAAACACGCCGCGGCTGAAACCGCTATTCGGAGCTTTCATGGTTTCCCAGTTCGCTTTACCGTAATCAAGGTAATCCACTCCGCACAGATCGATCAGCTGCTCGAATCCAAGCTCATCACGACACTTTTTCAGACCCGCAAAAGCTTTGTCCGCAGGCAGTTCGATTGTCAGCTCATCCAATGCAACCGTAGAGGAAGCTAACATATCGCCTAAGACATCATTAACGCGGGTTTGTAAATCAACTACTGACTGTTTCATTGTTCGGTCCATTTAAGCTTATCGGGCGATGGTATTGGTACGTTTAATCTTGTTCTGCAACTGAACAATTCCGTACAGCAGCGCTTCAGCCGTCGGTGGACAGCCCGGCACATAAACATCGACCGGTACGATACGGTCACAACCGCGAACTACCGAGTACGAATAGTGGTAGTAACCACCACCATTGGCGCAGGACCCCATTGAGATTACCCAACGCGGCTCCGCCATCTGGTCGTAAACTTTACGCAGCGCCGGCGCCATTTTGTTAACCAGAGTCCCAGCTACGATCATGACATCGGACTGACGCGGTGACGGACGGAAAATAATCCCGAAACGGTCAAGATCGTAACGCGACGCACCGGCATGCATCATTTCAACCGCGCAGCAAGCAAGACCGAAAGTCATTGGCCACAGAGAACCGGTTCTGGCCCAGTTAATCAATTTATCCGCAGAGGTGGTAACAACACCTTCTTTTAAAACGCCTTCTACTCCCATTCCAGCGCTCCTTTTTTCCATTCATAGATAAAGCCGATAACCAGCAACGACAGGAAAGCCGCCATCGCCAGTAAACCAAAGGTTCCCACCTCTTCCAATACAATCGCCCACGGGAATAGAAACGCGATTTCCAAATCAAAAATAATGAACAGAATCGCTACTAAATAGAAACGAACGTCGAACTTCATACGGGCATCTTCAAAAGCTTCGAAACCACACTCGTATGGAGAGTTCTTCTCTGCATCAGGCTTTTGCGGCCCTAATAGATAACCTACTAAAATCGGCCCGACGCCAAACAAAATACCCAGGACAATAAATACCAGGACGGGAAGATAATTTTCTAGCATTGGTTTGCAACCTCATCTAGTCTTTATACATAGTACTGCCGCATCAAGTGCGGCAGTTGTTAAATATGGTGCCGATGGCCGGACTCGAACCGGCACGACTTGCGTCACCACCCCCTCAAGATGGCGTGTCTACCAATTTCACCACATCGGCATGTATTCTTTATTAATTTGGTACGACTGGTTCTTCAGGTTGTTGAGCAGACTCTTCAACCTTTACAGCCGAGTCATCAACAACACTTTGATATCCTTTTGCCTGCTGACTGGCGATATAAGCCAGAGTCAGTGAGGTAATAAAGAAAAGGGTCGCCATAATCGCGGTCAGGCGCGACAAAAATGTCGCCGAACCGCCACTACCAAATAAGGTTTGCGAAGAACTACCACCGAAGTTCGCTCCCGCGTCGGCCCCTTTACCGTGCTGCATTAACACCAGCACAATCAATAAAAAGGCAATAATAATATGTATGGTTAGAACAATACTAAACATTAGGCACTCGCAGCTTTACAGATTGCCATGAAATCATCGGCATTCAGGGAAGCGCCACCGATCAATCCGCCGTCGATATCCGCTTGCACGAACAGTTCAGCGGCGTTATCCGGTTTTACGCTTCCACCATATTGAATAATTACCTTATCCGCGACAGCAGCATTTAAACCTGCCAGCTTGCCGCGAATAAAGGCATGAACTTCTTGTGCTTGCTCAGGAGAAGCCGTTTTACCGGTACCAATTGCCCAAACAGGCTCATAGGCGATAACGATTTTCTCAAAAGCCTCGATACCGACAACATCAACGACGGCATCGATTTGCGTTGCGATGACTTTTTCCATCACACCGGACTCACGCTCATCAAGCGTCTCACCGACACACAGAATCGGAGTAACACCCGCATCCAAAGCAACTTTTACCTTGCTGGCTACCTGAGCATCTGTTTCACCGTAGATGGCTCGACGCTCGGAATGCCCCAGAATAACGTAAGCACAGCCAAGATCTTTAATCATCTCGACAGAGGTCTCACCAGTAAAAGCACCTTGAACAGGCTCTTCAGCAATATTCTGAGCGCCTACAGCAATCTTGCCGGTAGTCAGCGACCCCTGCACAAAATCGATATAAATAGCTGGAGGACATACTGCCATATCAACGTTTTCGATCTGCTCTGCTTGGGCATTCAGTCCATCAACCAGACTCTCGATAGAGGCCTTTGAACCGTGCATTTTCCAGTTACCTGCAACAAACGGCTTTCTCATCTACTAATCTCCAACACAAAAGTTCGACAATATTAGCGTTTTCTTTCCTCAAAAACAATATTGCATTTTTATGAAAATTCTGCTTTTACAACCTGCTCAAGCTCAAGAGCAATTCTTTCAACCAGCTTGGCATCCTCGCCTTCAACCATAACGCGAATCTTCGGTTCGGTACCGGACGCCCTGATCAGAATCCGCCCTTTTCCATCAAGCTCAAGTTCGGCGGCTTCCACGGCCGATTGCAGCGCGGCATTATCCTCAACCTTGGAACGCTGCGCAATAGTGACATTACGTAAAACCTGCGGATAAATCTGTACTTCGTCACGCACCTGATCCAGCGAGCGTTGCTGAGAGATCAAAGCCGCAAGCACTTGTAATGCCGCCACAATACCATCCCCCGTACCAATTTTATTCAAACAGAGAACATGCCCCGAAGGTTCCGATCCGTAAAACCACCCCTTTTCGACCAAGGCTTCCATAACATTGCGATCACCGACCGCAGTGCGCACGAATTCTATGCCCTTCGCCTTCAAAGTCTGTTCGAAGCCGAGATTACTCATCACCGTTCCGACAACACCTGGAACCGGCTTACCGGTCATGGTCGCCAGAACATATAAAACAATGTCGCCATCAATCTCACGGCCTTTGGCATCAATCATCATGACCCGGTCACCGTCGCCATCAAATGCGATCCCCAGATCAGCGCGATGATTTTCAACCGCATGTGCCAACGCCTTGGTATCGGTCGCGCCGCACTCATGATTGATATTCATACCATTCGGTTCGGTACCAATAGTAAAGACTTCCGCACCCAATTCACGAAATACATTCGGAGCAATGTGATACGTAGCCCCATTGGCACAATCCAATACCAGACGAAGCCCCTTAAGGTTCTTTTTAGCCCGATAGGTTCCCTTACAGAATTCGATATAACGACCGGGAGCGTCATCGACGCGGAAGGCTTTACCCATATCCGCGGAAGCCACCACACTGACGGAAGATTCCAGCAGAGATTCGATTTCCTTCTCCATCTGATCGGAAATTTTCTTGCCTTCTCCGGTAAAGAACTTGATGCCGTTATCACAATGCGGGTTATGCGAAGCACTAATGACAATCCCCATATCGCAACTGAACGTCTGCGTCAGATAAGCAACTGCCGGCGTAGGCATAGGACCGACCAGATAGACGTCAATCCCCGCCGCAATCAACCCGGCTTCCAACGCCGACTCAAACATGTAGCCCGAGATGCGAGTATCCTTACCGATCATCACCGAAGTTCCGCCGTTCTTCGCCAGAACCGTTCCAGCCGCCCAACCCAATTGCAACACCTTATCCGGGTTAATCATCCCCTGACCGACGGTTCCACGAATACCGTCGGTTCCAAATACTGAAGACTTCGCCATTTTTTTATCCCGCTTTTAAATATCCTGTATTTTGCCCGTAACCTAGCCCAGATGTCGTAACGTCTGCAACGCCTGAACCGTCTCTTTTACGTCATGAACGCGAACCACTTTGGCCCCTTTTTGCGCCGCCAAAACTGCCGCAGTAACACTGGCCGTGATTCTATCATCGATTTTCTCGCTGCCGACAATTTCCGCTATCATCCGCTTTCGCGACACACCAACCAGCATCTCGCACCCCAAATCAGCAAAGGCGTGCATATTTTTAAAAAGCGTTACATTATCCTCAAAAGTCTTGCCAAAGCCAAATCCGAGATCGATGAGAATCGAGCTCTTATCAATCCCCGCCTGCTCACAAACGGCAATCCGCTGCTTAAGAAAATCCTTTACTTCAGCCACAACATCGCTATAAACAGGTGCCTGTTGCATGGTTTTGGGAATACCTTGCATATGCATAATACAAACCGGAACCTCGTAATCGACAACGACATCGACAGCGCCCTCAGAACGAAGAGCATTGATATCATTAATCAGGTCTGCTCCGGCGCGCAGAGACTGCTGCATCACTTCAGTATGATAGGTATCTATCGATATCGGCATATCAGTACACTCACGAACCCACTCAATAGCCGGTAAAACCCGATCCAGCTCTTCCTGAAGCGAAACAGGATCAGATCCCGGCCTGGTCGACTCGCCGCCGATATCAAGAATATCGACCCCATCCTGTAACATCTTGTCCAACTGCTGTTTGAAACGCTCCATTTCATTAAACTGCCCGCCGTCCGAAAACGAATCCGGCGTCACATTGAGAATTCCCATTACGGCTGCATGCCCTTTCTGCTCATACACCGAACCCAACCAGCTCTGAAGATCAAATTTCATAAACAATCTCTTCCATTTATTGTGCGCCTACCTTAATCAATCCATTTATCAATGGCAATAAAAAACCCCGCGTAGCGGGGTTCTTTTACAGACCTGTCAGCTTAATGCAATTTAGGCTCACCGGAATCTTTCGGTTCATTCTCATCAGAAATATCCTTACTGATCAGATTTGAATCGTCCGGTTTGTTTTCCGAAGCTTCTTCAAGAGAAGTTTTCGGCTCGGGAGATGATGGCGGAGGCGTATCATCCTCGACCCAGTCGCGCGGTGCACCCGGATCTTCGCCACGCATAATCCGATCAACCTGACCCTTGTCGATCGTTTCGTACTTCATCAGACAATCAGTCATGATCTCCAGCTTTTCACGATTATCGACCAGCATCTGGCGGGCACGCTCATAGTTACGGTCAATAATATTGCGAATCTCTTCGTCAATCTTCTGCGAAACCTCGCCGGAAACATTGGCATTACGGGAAGTCCCCATAAAGCCGCCTTTATCTTCTTCTTCGTACAAAAGCGGACCGAGGTTGTCAGACAAGCCCCATTTGGTCACCATGTTACGGGCAATAGCCGTAGCACGCTCGATATCGTTACTGGCACCGGTTGTCACCGCATCTTCGCCATACACAATCTCTTCGGCGAGACGACCGCCGTAAAGACTGGACAATTGCGACTCCAGCTTACGCTTGGAATAACTGTAACTGTCTTCTTCAGGCAGATACATGGTCACACCAAGAGCGCGACCTCTTGGCATAATACTGACTTTGTACACTGGGTCGTGCTCAGGCACCAGATAACCGACAATCGCATGACCAGACTCATGATAGGCCGTCATACGACGCTCGTCTTCGCTCATCACCATCGACTTGCGCTCGACGCCCATCAAAATCTTGTCTTTAGCTTTCTCAAAATGCTTCTGTGTGACCAACTTGGCATTTTCACGTGCCGCAAAAAGTGCCGCTTCGTTAACCAGGTTAGCCAAGTCCGCCCCAGAGAACCCAGGGGTACCGCGCGCAATATAAGACGGATTAACATCTTCAGCCAGCGGCACCTTGCGCATATGCACTTTAAGAATCTGTTCGCGACCGCGAATATCCGGCAGACCGACCGTTACCTGGCGGTCAAAACGCCCCGGACGAAGCAGAGCCGGATCAAGTACATCGGCACGGTTAGTCGCGGCAATTACGATAATTCCTTCGTTACCTTCGAAACCATCCATCTCGACCAGCATCTGGTTCAACGTCTGCTCGCGTTCATCATTACCGCCGCCCATACCGGCGCCACGGCTACGGCCCACTGCATCGATCTCATCAATAAAGATAATACAAGGCGCATGCGCTTTCGCCTGCTCGAACATATCACGAACACGGGAAGCACCGACACCGACAAACATCTCAACGAAATCGGAACCCGAAATGGTAAAGAACGGAACCTTCGCTTCACCGGCAATCGCTTTGGCCAGCAAGGTTTTACCGGTACCAGGAGGCCCGACCATCAATACACCGCGCGGAATACTTCCACCCAGATTCTGGTATTTGCTTGGATCTCTCAAGAAATCGACAATTTCACCAACTTCCTGCTTGGCTTCGTCGGCACCGGCAACATCGTCCAGCGTGATTTTATTCTGATCTTCCGTCATCATGCGCGCTTTGGACTTACCGAAGGACATAGGCCCACCTTTACCGCCAACACCGCCGCCCATGGAACGCATAAAGAAAATCCACACTGCAATCAACAGCAGCATCGGGAACCAGGAAATGAAAATCTGCATCAACACGCTCTGCTGCTCAGGCGGTTTGGCAGTAATTTTCACACGGTTATCCAGCAAATCACCCATCAATCCAGGGTCGCCCGGATTATAGGTAGTAAAACTGTTACCGTTACCGTAAACACCACGAATCGTCTGCCCTTCAATCACAACCTGACTGACCTGCCCCTGATGAACCTGATCGATAAAATCAGAGTAATCAATGCGGCTCGAAGCCCCTTGCCCTTGGGTACTGAAATGGTTAAAAACAGTCATCAGGATCGTGGCGACAACCACCCAGATCATGATGTTTTTTAACATATCGTTATTCTTCATTTAGTGAACCTTGTAATATTTCGAGTTCTATATATTTGTAAAATTGGAACACAATTAGCGATCAAAAGCCACTGTAACACAATTTTATATAAAAAAAACTTATCGCCAATTGATATAGTTAATTGTTGTAATTAAGTATCCCAATCAACATTACACCGAGAACTCTTACGACTTCTTGCCTCTGGCCAGAAGATAGATCTCTTTGCTTCGAGCACGCGAAGCCTGCGGTTTACGGGTAATTACCTTACTGTACTTACTGCGCAAATCCTGCATTAATTCGTTATAACCCTCACCCTGAAAGACTTTCATCAACAGATCACCGTCTTTCTTCAGTACCTGATCGGCCAACTCGACACAGAGTTCGACCAGATACATCGCACGAGGAATATCAACCCCTTTGTTACCGCTCATATTCGGGGCCATATCCGACATGACCACATCGACTTCACGGCCATTGAGCGATTGCAGCAGACTGTTATAGACTTCATCATCGCGGAAATCGCCCTGAATAAAGGTCACCCCGGCAAAAGCTTCGACCGGCAGAATATCCAATGCAAAGACTTCTCCGTTTTTGCCGATCTTATGCGTTGTCCACTGCGACCAGCCGCCGGGCGCCGCGCCGAGATCCACCACACACATTCCGGGCTTGAAGAGTTTATCCTTGTCGTCGATTTCCTGCAGCTTATAGACTGCACGGGAACGCCAGCCTTCCTTCTTCGCTTTATTGACATAGTGATCGTCAAAATGTTCTTTTAACCAGCTTGAACTGGATTTACTTCTCGCCATATTCGATTTCTACTACAATAGCCGTTTATTAAAAATAAGAATCAATTTGGATAATTCAATGGCACAAACCAAAAAAAACAAAATTACTGAGTTAAGCCCTAACCAGTTGAAATTCCTTCGCGGCATCGCGCATAACATCAAACCGATGCTGATCATCGGCAGTAACGGCCTGACCGACAGCCTGATGGCGGAACTCGACAGCACCCTTTCACACCACGAACTGCTGAAAATCAAAATTTCCTATGGTGAACGCGAAGATCGTAAAAGCATTGTCGAGCATATTCTGCAGGAGACCGGAGCACTGCATGTCCAGACCATTGGTAAGACTTGCGTTATTTTCCGACCAAACGAAGAAACCGAACTGCCTCTGCCACGAAAATAATATTTTTCAGATTATCCATCAGCCCTGAGAGTTCAGGGCCGTTGCTTAAATCAAGTCCAGGCCTCGCGCCAAATCTTTCTTAATATCTTCAACAGACTCCAGACCCACGGAAACCCGCAACAGATTATCGGTGATACCGGCTTTATCTCTGTCTTCCTGAGAAACACGTCCGTGCGTTGTGGTAGCAGGATGGGTAATAATGGTTTTCACATCGCCCAGATTGGCTGTAATCGAGAGCATTTTTGTATTATCGATCACAGTCCAAGCCTGCTCTTTGCCACCTTTAACTCGGAACGAAACCAAACCGCCGCCGGCTGACTGCTGTTTTTGCGCCAGGTCATACTGAGGATGCGAAGTCAGCCCCGGATAGAACACCTGTTCTACTTTCGGATGACTACTCAACCATGTCGCCAGAGACAAAGCATTTTCGCAGTGCGCTCGCATTCTGATCGGCAAAGTTTCCAATCCTTTTAAGAAAATCCACGCATTAAAAGGACTCATGCTCGGACCGCAGGTACGCAGAAAGCCGCGCACTTCTTCACCGACCAGCTGAGCATTACCCAAAACGGCACCGCCGACAGCCCGTCCCTGACCGTCCAAAAACTTGGTCGCCGAGTGAATAACAATATCCGCCCCTTGCTCCAATGG
The DNA here is from genome assembly GCF_017571475.1 of Thiomicrorhabdus sp. 6S3-12. Classification (GTDB taxonomy): domain Bacteria; phylum Pseudomonadota; class Gammaproteobacteria; order Thiomicrospirales; family Thiomicrospiraceae; genus Thiomicrorhabdus. Next base: position 36,949 of record NZ_JAGETW010000002.1, read on the forward strand.
TCGCTGCAGAATCGGTGTACAGAAGCAGTTATCAACAACCAGCAAACAATCATTCTCTTTAGCCAGCTTACTGAGCTCTTCAAGATTTGCCACTTCTGTCAAAGGGTTAGACGGAGTTTCTAAGAATAAAGCTTTGGTATTGTCTTTAATTGCCGATCGCCATTCAGAAATATCCGTTTGCGAAACAAAAGTGATTTCGACACCGAACTTCATCAGATATTTACTGAACAACACCTTGGTCGTACCGAAAACGCTCTGCGAAGAAACGATATGATCCCCGGCTTGGCACAGAGCCATAAAGGTCGAAAGAATCGCCGACATTCCGGAAGCGGTTCCAACACACGCCTCAGCCCCTTCCATCGCAGCCAGACGGTTCTCGAAACTGCGCACCGTCGGATTAGTGAAGCGGGAATAAACATTCCCCTGTTCTTCGCCACTGAAACGCGCTGCCGCCTGGGCTGCAGACTGGTAACGAAAACTGGACGTCGGAAAGATCGCCTCGGAATTTTCCTGCTCGGGAGTCTGTTCATACCCCGCGCGAACGGCCAGGGTCTGAATGTCATAATCATCAAATTCGTTAAACATCGTCATCTCTTTTTGACTTAAAAGCCGCCAATGGTTTACAACCAAAGGCGGCCCAGATCAATAAAATCGCTATCGAATCAAAACAACTTAGCTTCGATTGTGGATACCAACCGTTTCCTGACCGGATTTTTGCTTGTTGGCATTCTGCGCGTCGTCGTTACGAGCCTGATCTAGAGAAGCCAGATATTCAGGCGTAATATCTCCGGTCGCATAAACACCGCTGAAACACGAAGTATCAAACTGGTTCACGCGTTCGGAACCGGCGCTGACCGCCTCAACAAGATCATCCAGATCCTGATAGATCAATTTATCACAGCCGATAATCTCGGCGACTTCTTCGGTCGTATGGTTACTGGCGACCAGTTCCGACGGCGACGGCATATCGATACCGTAAACATACGGATAACGCACTGCAGGCGCAGCCGAAGCAAAATACACTTTTTTCGCACCGGCTTCACGCGCCATCTGCACAATCTGACCAGATGTCGTTCCGCGCACAATAGAGTCATCAATCAGCAGGACGTTTTTGCCTTCAAACTCCAAACCGATCGCATTCAGCTTCTGGCGAACCGATTTTTTACGCAGGTGCTGACCCGGCATAATGAAGGTACGACCGATGTAACGGTTTTTGATAAAGCCTTCACGGTATGGCGTGCCGAGCTTATTGGCCAATTCAATCGCCGAAGTACGACTGGTATCCGGAATCGGCATAACCACGTCAATATCGTGATCAGGCCATTCGCGCAGAATCTTTTCCGCCAGCTTCTCACCCATACGCAAACGTGACTTATACACGGAAATATCGTCAATCATTGAATCCGGACGGGCAAAATAAACAAATTCGAAAATACACGGTGAATAAACCGGATTCTCTGCGCACTGTTTAAAGCTGATTTCGCCTTTATCGGTGATCACGACCGCTTCGCCCGGCGCCAGATCCTTCAGCAGTTTGAATCCCAAACCGTCCAGCGCAACAGATTCCGAAGCAATCATGTAATCGGTACCGTACGCCGTCTGACGCTGCCCGACGACACAAGGACGCAGACCATAAGGATCACGGAAAGCAAAAATACCAATGGTCGAAATCATACCGACCGCGGCATAACCACCGCGAACACGTTTGTGAACCTTGGCAATCGCTTCAAAAATATCCTCTTCGGAAATTTCCATTTTGCGGTCTTGCATCAACTCATGCGCAAAAACGTTCAACAGTACCTCCGAATCGGAATTGGTGTTCAGGTGACGCAGATCCTGACGGTAGATCTCTTGGGCAATCTGCTCCGCATTGGTCAGGTTACCGTTGTGTCCCATTACAATTCCGTAAGGAGAGTTAACATAAAAAGGCTGGGCCTCGGCACTGGATGAAGAACCGGCGGTCGGATAACGCACATGCCCGATCCCCATGTTTCCGATCAGATCACGCATGTGGCGGGTACGGAAAACGTCCTTAACCAAACCGTTATCTTTGCGCTGATAAAAACGCCCGTTTTCGCAGGTGACAATCCCCGCTGCATCTTGTCCTCGATGTTGCAAGATGGTCAGTGCATCGTAAATCTCCTGATTTACCGAATTTTCACCGACCGAAACAATGCCAACAATACCGCACATGTGTGAACTCTCTCTTAGATTGAATTTCAGTTTTTGGACTCTTGCGTCACTTCGATAATGCGTGAGCCCTGAAGGTGGAATATTTTATCTAAATTCTGCTTAGCTTTTAGCGCTTTGTCCAAAGAATTATAATTTTCTGTGCGCGCTTGATACACAATCTGATTTTTTCCGTTTTTTGATACGTTAAATTCCTTAAGCACAACCTTGTATCCGTGCTTTTTGGCACGTTTGACAAACTGATCGGCTTTTTCGATTTCAAAAAAGGTAATCAGTCGCACCATATACTGTCGATCAATGCTTGGCGACTCTGTATCTGAAGTGCGTTTTGTTGCAACTGCTTGCTGCACCTGCGTTTGCGCCTTAGATTCCTGCAAGCGCTGTTCTCTCTGCTGAATCTCTTGCAGATGACGTTCACGCGCACCGACTAAAATCTCTTGTTTAACGGCATCCGGTTGCACCCCCTCAGGAAGATGATAGGCGGTAATTGCAATAGGCTCAGCGCCTTTGTCGGAGGATACACTTTGCACGCCTTGCGGTACAGGGTCGGCATACCAGCCGGGCACAAAAAGCAACAGCAGCAGAATCCAAACCAAGGCGCCTACAAGACGATATTTAATAACATCTTCATCTGCCGATAGGTTTTCCGTCACCGAGATATGCTCCTGTTTTGAATTCTTCAATCTGCAAGTTTATATGAATCTTAACGCGAATTAACCACAACTGCGATTAATTCCCCAACTCGATCGCCAAAGCCTTAAGAGCCTGATACACCTGGGCAACGGTAAAGAAAGATCCCCAAACCAACAGATCCGGCGTCTCCGGGCGAGTATCCGAGCCGCTTTGCGACAAACACGCCTGAACACTTTTTTCAATCGAGTCGTAAACATGAATACAGGACGCCTTAACGTGATTATCCTGCAACAGAGTTTGCAGCTTCTTCTCACTGCTGGAACGTGGAATCTGCAGATCCGCGGTGTACCACTGATCAACATAAGGAGAAATGCGCTGCACCATCGGCGATGCATCCTTGTCGTCCAGCACCGAAAAAACCGCTTTCAGCCCGCTCAGTTCCTGCTTGGCCAGATAATCAGCCAGCACTTCGGAGGACTGAGGATTGTGTGCCACATCGATCAGCCAGTGATAAAAACGGCCGTTATGGTGAAACTCAACCGATTGCAGACGCCCCGGATGAGTTGCGTTTTGCAGTCCCCGCTTGATCGCGTCGGCGGAAACTGTCAAATCGCCGCTACGCCCCATTTGCTGCAACAACGCCAGCACACCGGCGGCATTCTGGATCTGAAAATCCCCCTTCAAAGCAGGCCGCGGATAGGTATCGGTTTGAGCAGATGAATCCCACAGCAAGGACCAACCGCCCTCTTCGTCTACACGATAGTGAAAATCGCGTCCCAATTGAAGCAGATTAACTCGATGTTCGGCACAATAATCCGCCAAAGTCTGCGGCGGATTCGGATCAGAACAGACGGCCAGTCTTCCGCTGCGCGTAATACCGGCCTTTTCAATCGCAATCTGTCCGCGATCATCGCCGAGCCAATCGATATGATCAACATCAATCGCGGTAATCAAAGCGGCATCGGCATCGACAATATTCACCGCATCCAGCCTTCCGCCCAGACCGACTTCCAACACAACCACATCCAAGGCAGCCTGCTTGAAAATCTGCAATGCGGCCAAAGTGGAAAATTCGAAATAGGTTAGTTTGATTTGACCACGAGAACGCTCTATCAGATCAAAAGCTTCGACAATTGTCTGCGAGTCAACGGCAACGCCGTCAATCTGAATTCGCTCGTTAAAGGCCTGTATATGCGGAGAGGTGTAGGCACCGACACGGTAACCCGCCTGACGGAGAATACTGCTCAGGAGTGCAACACTGGACCCTTTTCCGTTGGTACCGGCAACACTGATTCCTTTGGGTGCAGGTTGCAGAATCGACATTTTTGCACCGACCTGGCGAACGCGCTCCAGCCCCAAATCAATTTCCTGTGCATGCAGATGCAGCAGCCAATCAATCCAGGATTCCAGTGAACTGGCAGCATCGGGTTTTGCAGTAACACTCATCAATGAAACTCAATAAGAAAAAAACAGCTTCCGGAAATAAAAAGCCAGAGTTGCTAACTCTGGCTCCCGGCCTGACAACGAACCTATAGTGGCTGGTTCAGCAACATCTTACAGATGCTGGCCAGTTCCGAATTCAAATCGTGGCGATGGATAATACGATCGATCGCGCCATGCTCCAGCAGGAACTCACTGCGCTGGAAACCTTCCGGCAGTTTCTCGCGAACCGTCTGCTCGATAACACGAGGACCGGCAAAACCGATCAAGGCTTTTGGTTCGGCCACATTCAAATCGCCCAACATGGCGAAAGAAGCGGAAACACCGCCCATGGTCGGATCAGTCAAAACAGAAATAAACGGCAATCCCTGAGCGCGCAGACGTCCTAGAGCAGCAGAAGTTTTCGCCATCTGCATCAAAGAGAACAATGCCTCTTGCATACGGGCACCACCACTGGCCGAGAAACAGATAAACGGTGAACGAGTTTCAATTGCCTGATTCACGGCACGAACGAATTTTTCACCGACAACCGATCCCATAGAACCGCCCATAAAACGGAAATCGAAAGCCGCGGCAACCACAGGCAGACCGTCAATCGTTCCCTGAGCGGTAATCAGCGCATCCTTTTCACCAGTCGCTCGCTGAGCCTGAGCGATACGGTCTTTGTATTTTTTCAGATCTCTGAATTTCAATGCATCGACCGGGCCTACCTCAGCTGCGAACTCTTTAAATGAATCTTCATCGAAAAAAGCTTCCAAACGAGCTCGTCCACCCAAACGCATATGATGATCGCATTTTGGACAAACTTCCTGATTACGGGCTACCTCAGCGCGATACAAAGTCGCTTCGCACTTTGGACATTTGGTCCACAACCCTTCCGGTACTGACTTTTTACGTTCCGTAACCTGTTTGATACTTGGTAAAATTTTTTCAAACCAATTCATCTTACTGCCCCTTTAAACTCTTGTTATTCTGCATCTGCGCGATCAATCGCGTTACGGAATTCCTGCATCTTGTCACCGATCGCCAATTCGATTTCATACAGATCTTTATGCTCGTTTGCTTCAATCAGGCTGACCAGAGACGAACCGACAATAACCGCATCACCCTGCTTAGCCATCGAATAAGCGGCATCACCGTTACGAATACCGAAACCGATCCCCATCGGAAGATCGACTTCGCCTTTCAATCGCTGCATCTGTAAGGCAACATCATCGGCATCCACATCGCGCGAACCGGTTACCCCTTTCAGAGAAACATAATAGGCAAAACCGCTGCCCTTCTCATTGACCGCACGCAGGCGTCCGACCGGTGTGGTCGGAGAAATCAGGAAAATACGATCTAAATCGTGCTCCTTCATGGTTTCCGTATAACCGAAGGATTCTTCCGGCGGCATATCAACCGTCAGAACCGCATCCACTCCGACAGAACTGGCCGCATTAGCAAACGCTTCATACCCCATGTGCTCCACCGGGTTCAGATATCCCATCAGAATAACCGGCGTCAGCGCATCTTTTTCACGAAACTCGCGAACCATCTCAAGCACGTCATCCATAGAAACGTTATGTGCCAGCGCACGTTCAACTGCTCTCTGAATAACCGGACCGTCAGCCATCGGATCAGAGAAAGGCACACCCAACTCGATCATATCCGCCCCTTTGGCGACCAGAAGATGCATCAGGCTGACAGTCGCATTCGGCTTAGGATCGCCAGCGGTAATATATGGAATCAAAGCGGTTTTACCCTGCGCTTTCAGATCCGCAAATTTTTGTGAAATTCTGCTCATAATTCTATTTTCAAGTTATCCATTGAAATGGTATCAACACTATGTCAAAACCACATAAAAGCGTTTTGCGTGTCATGAGAGCTTAAAGGACAAGGCAAAAATTCCAGCGAAGTCGCGCAGTTTACATTTAGTAAATGAGCAGGCTTCGCGAATTTTTAACAAAGACATTTAAGTTCGCAATAGCGCAAAAAGCTTTTAAAATTCGAAGCCTTCGATTTGGGCAATCGTATTCATGTCCTTGTCACCTCGACCAGACAGGTTAACGATAATCACCTGATCTTTACTCATCGTCGGCGCCAGTTTGGTCGCGTAAGCAATCGCATGCGAGGATTCAAGCGCAGGAATAATCCCTTCGCAACGGGTCAGGTCACGGAATCCCTGCAAAGCCTCTTCATCATCGATCGCGACATAATTGACGCGTCCGACATCTTTCAACCAGGCATGTTCCGGCCCGACGCCCGGATAATCCAGACCGGCGGAAATCGAGTGCGTCCCTAAAATCTGACCATTCTTATCCTGCATCAGATAGGTGCGGTTACCGTGTAGAACGCCCGGCGTACCTTTACACAGAGGCGCTGCGTGCTCACCGGTTTCCAGACCATGACCGGCAGGCTCGACACCGTAGATTGCCACCCCCTCGTCCGGCAGAAATTTATGGAAAAGCCCGATCGCATTGGAACCACCACCGACACAAGCGATTAACGCATCCGGCAGCTTACCTTCTTTTTCCAGTACCTGTTCACGCGCTTCCTGACCGATCACCGCCTGAAAATCACGAACCATTGCCGGGTACGGATGCGGTCCGGCAACGGTACCGATAATATAGAAGGTGTCATCGACATTGGTTACCCAGTCACGCATCGCTTCATTCAAAGCGTCTTTCAGCGTTCTTGAACCGGACTCTACCGCAACGACCGTAGCGCCAAGCATCTTCATACGCGCCACATTCGGCGCCTGACGCACAACATCATCGGCCCCCATATAGACGACACATTCCAGACCGAGACGCGCGGCAACCGTTGCACTGGCTACACCGTGCTGACCGGCACCGGTTTCGGCAATAATACGTGTTTTACCGAGACGCTTTGCCAGAAGCGCCTGACCAATCGTATTGTTTACCTTATGGGCACCGGTGTGATTCAGATCTTCACGCTTAAGATAAATTTTGGCGCCACCTAGCTCTTCCGACCAGCGTTTAGCGAGATACAAAGGCGTCGGACGACCGACATAGTCGCGCAGATCTTGTGCCAGTTCATCCAGAAAAGCCGGATCGTTCTTCACACTTTCATATTCCTGATTAAGCTGCTCCAGAGCAGCCATCAGGGTTTCCGGCGCAAAAATCCCGCCGTAAGGCCCAAAGTGCCCATGCTCATCGGGAAACTTTGCATAATCAATCGTCGGAGAATCTTTTGACATTACACTCTTCTCATTACTTCTTGCATAAATTGCGAAATCTTTTCTGCGGACTTAATACCTTTGGAGGCTTCAACCCCTCCGCTGACATCCAAAGCCCAAGGATGAACCGCGTCAATCGCCTGTCCGGCATTCTCAGGCGTCAAACCACCGGCCAGAATGATCGGCTTGACAAACCTCTGCGGTACCCACTGCCAGTTAAAAGTCTCACCTGTACCGCCAGGCACGCCCGGCTTGTAGGTATCCAAAAGCAGGCCGCTGCAATCATGAAACTCGGCAACGATCTGCGCCAAATCAGTCTCTTCACGCATCGGCACGGCTTTAATGTAATTTCTTCCGAACTGCCTGCAAAACTCGGCCGTTTCCTGACCGTGAAACTGCAGCAGGTCGATCCGCACTTCGCGCAAGACCTGTTCAAGCTGCTCTTTACTTGGATTCACAAACAGCGCCGTAACCGTGACAAAAGCCGGAATTTGCGCGGCAATTTCCTTGGCTTTGGCGATATCCACATAGCGCGGGCTCGGCTCGTAGAACACCAGACCGATCGCATCGGCACCGGAGTTTACCGCCTGCAATGCATCTTCAATTCGCGTCAGGCCGCAGATTTTAACACGAGTTCGCATTAACGTTTTCCATTGATAATTATTTCCCGGCGAAGTCCGTAAAATCGATAAATTTCACAATGTATTTTTCGCGCATTTCACTAGCCATATGGCTTACATTTGCCACAACACCTGATCCAAAGGAGTCTGCGGCACGCCCAATCCCTCGGGATAAATGGCGTTGACAAAATACAACCCTTCGGCCGGCGCGGTCGGCGCAGCCTGAGTACGATCCTGCAAGGCCAGCAAATCGGCCAGCCACTGTACCGACTGATGACCTTTACCGACTTCAATCAGAGACCCTACAATATTGCGCACCATATGATGCAGAAAAGCGTTAGCCCGAATATCAATCAAAATAAAATCACCGCAGCGCTTAACCGAGACCTGCTGAACTTCACGCATCGCGTGACTGGCCTGACAGGCCGCAGCCCGAAAAGAGGAAAAATCCTGCTCACCGATCAGCGCTTGCGCCGCCTGATGCATTCTGGATTCATCCAATTTATACGGCTCGTGCGTCACCCGTCCGGCAAGTACCGCAGAGTGCACCCGACGGTTAAAAATCACATATCGATACTGACGGGCAACCGCCGAGAAGCGAGCATGAAAATCCTCACCCATCGGCTTCGCCCAGACGACACGAATATCGGCCGGCAACTGTGTATTGGTACCCTGCACCCAGGCCTTTTCAGGACGCTCGGAGCAGGTTTCAAAATGCACCACCTGACCGATCGCATGCACTCCGGTATCAGTGCGTCCGGCACAATGCAGCTCGACGCGCTCGGCGGCAATCGAACTCAAAGCATTTTCCAGATGCTCCTGAACCGATGGACAATGTTTTTGCCGCTGATATCCGCAATAAGCGCCTCCCTGATACTCTATACCAAGGGCGATACGCATTGAATTACAGATAATCCTTGATCAGAACTTCGGCAATCTGCACCGTATTGGTCGCCGCCCCTTTACGGACGTTATCTGCCACCACCCATAGGTTCAGACCTTTCTCGCAGGAAATATCTTCACGAATACGACCGACATACACCGGGTTGGTATCCGCCGCATCGGTCACCGCGGTTGGATAACCGCCGTCTACATGCTCGTCCATCAGAACCACACCATTGGCTTTTTCAAACAACGCCTTGGCTTCCGCTGCAGTGATTTTCTTATCGGTTTCAATATGAACCGCTTCACTGTGACCATAGAACACCGGTACACGAACCGCTGTCGGATTCACCAGAATCGAATCGTCGCCCATAATTTTCTTGGTCTCCCACACCATTTTCATTTCTTCTTTGGTGTAACCGTTGTCCATAAAGACATCGATTTGCGGGATACAGTTAAAGGCGATCTGTTTAGGGTAAACCTTGGCCTCAACCGGCTTCATATTCAAAAGGTTCGCAGTCTGTGTCGCCAGCTCTTCAATCGCCTCCTTACCGGATCCTGAAACCGCCTGATAGGTCGCAACGTTGATGCGTTTAATGCCAACCGCATCATAGATCGGCTTAAGGGCGACCAGCATTTGAATGGTCGAACAGTTAGGGTTAGCGATGATACCGCGATTCTTATAACCGGCAACTGCTTCAGGGTTTACTTCCGGCACAACCAGAGGAATATCGTCGTCATAACGGAACTGTGAAGTGTTATCCACTACGACACAGCCTGCTTCTGCGGCTTTCGGTGCATAAATTTTGGAAATGCTCGCACCTGGCGAGAACAGACCGATCTGTGCTTTGGAAAAATCGAATTTCTCAAGATCCTGCACTTCAACCCACTGACCTTTGAATTGAATCTTTTTACCGGCAGAACGGCTGGATGCCAATGGATATAGATTCCCAACCGGGAAATCGCGCTCTTCCAATACTTTAAGAATCGTTTCACCTACCGCACCAGTGGCACCAACTACTGCAATATCATATAACTTGGTCATTTTTTATCCTTTATTTCACAAAAATAGCGGTGCGAGCCCTGCTACAACACCGCTTACGAAAATAATTGTTACGGGATTATCTTTCCATCCGGTCTAGATTTTCAAACACCAGACCGTCTTCTTCACTGTCGGTTTCTTTAAGGCCGGCGAATTCAAGCAAACGTTTATGCTCGCTCGAATCCAGCGCTTCGGTCATTGATAAGACTCGTCCGCCTTCGGTCAACTCGTGCCGCTGACCGATAAATTTGCCGCCCTGCTCAATAACAAAATCCCGACAGACCAGATCGCCGACCAGCTTTCCGCCCGGAAGAATTTCGATTTTTTCGCAGGCAACATGCCCTTCAATCAAGCCGCTCAGAACCACTTCTCGGGCTTTGATCAACCCTTTGATCACGCCATTGCTGCCGATCGAGATATCGAAAGCGGTGTTAATCACCCCTTCGATCGTGCCGTCATTATGCAGTTCACCTTTTAATTCGGTAAACTCGCCCTGAATGCGACATCCCTCGGCAATAATTGTTTTTCCACCTTCTTGGCTTGCAGACTTGCGGCTTGAACTAAAGAACCCCATGGTACCAACTTAACCTCTTGAAAAATAGCGTTGTAATTTTCCTGCGACCACTCATGAAATGGCTTCGGATCGATACGGCGGGACAGGAATAACACCTCATAATGCAAGTGCGGTCCCGTCGAACGACCGGTATTACCGATCTCACCAATTTTCTGACCCTTGTATACATAATCACCCACCTTAACGGTACGTTTATGCAGGTGACCGTATCGGGATTTAAAACCATTCGCATGAATAATCGAAACCAGATTACCAAACCCGGTCTCCTTACTAAAGGCAGAAAAAGAAACAATACCATCGGCAGTGGCAAGTACATCTTCACCCACCCCGCCACGGTAGTCGATCCCGAGATGCCGACTGCGAACGCCGGTAACCGGGTGTTTGCGGACACCGTAGTAGCTGGTAAAGCCGTTGAAATTCTTAACCGCCGAACCGTTTGGAATCGAAGCCAGCATCAGACTGCGCTCCAAAGCACTCATCTGCAGATTTTCAAGACGCTGTTCAACAGGCAAGTTTGCAAGGCTTTGCAACTCGTCCTGCGTCATAATCATCTCTTCGATATTCTGCAGCGTCTGGCCAAGACTGTCCAAACGCTCGCTCTTCTGGTTAAGCGCGGTTTCCAGCTCACCTTTCTCGGTCAGCATATTTTCATAGTCGTCTTCGACTTTTGCCAGCCTGTCCGAATAAGCCTTAACGGCAAACCGGTGCTGCGCTTCCACCTCGTCAACCTTATTGGAAAACCATACAATGGTTAAAGCACCGGCAACCCAAAGAGTGAGAAAGAGCAGCAAAATCCAGGAGAAAAAGCGCTTGGCAAGTTGCGTAAAGGAATAGTGTCGCGCACCATGCACATCACTGACCGTAACTGTAAACCGATTGCGCAACGCCTACTCCGCCTTTAACTCATGTAGCTCAAATTACAGTGCCGCGACGACCGCATCACCCATTTCCGAACAGGTTACCTGAGTACAGCCTGCATCCATAATGTCGCCGGTACGCAACCCCTGATCCAAAACTTTGGAAATCGCTTCTTCGATTTTCACCGCCAGATCTTCGCGAGCCAGCGAGTAACGCAGCATCATCGCCGCAGAAAGAATCGTCGCCAGAGGGTTGGCTTTATTTTGACCGGCGATATCCGGCGCAGAACCGTGGCTAGGCTCATACATACCCTTGTTATTGGAATCAAGAGACGCAGACGCCAGCATACCGATCGAGCCGGTCAGCATAGAGGCTTCGTCGGAAAGAATATCACCGAACATATTACCGGTTACCATAACGTCAAACTGCTTCGGATTCAGTACAAGCTGCATCGCGGCATTATCGACATACATGTGATTAACCTGAACTTCCGGATATTCCGGCGCAATCTCATCAATGATTTCGCGCCACATTTCCGTTACTTCCAGTACATTGGCCTTATCAACCGAAGTCAGTTTTTTGTTACGCTTCATCGCAGCCTGGAAAGCAACATGAGCGATACGACGCACTTCAGACTCAGAGTAAACATAGGTGTTGTAACCCTGACGCTCGCCGTTATCCAGAGTACGGATTCCGCGTGGCTGGCCGAAATAGATACCACCGGTCAGTTCGCGCACGATAAGAATATCCAAACCTGCAACCACTTCCGGTTTCAGGGTTGAAGCGGAAGCCAACTGCGGGAAAAGAACCGCTGGACGAAGGTTGGCAAACAGCTCCATCTCTTTACGAAGACGCAACAGCCCTTTTTCAGGACGTACCGAGATATCCAGCGACTCCCACTTATAGCCGCCGACAGCACCAAGAAGAACCGCATCTGCCGCGTGCGCCTTGGCCATAGTCTCATCCGCAAGCGGAACACCGTGAACATCATAAGCGGCCCCACCGACCAGATCTTCTTCCATTGAGATATCCAAGCCGTCGGTTTCAACCAGCTTGTTCAACACTTTCACCGCTTCAGCAGTGATTTCAGGACCGATACCGTCACCAGGAAGAATCAATACGTTTTTTGTCATTTTCTAAACTCTTTAAATTGGATAATATTCTTAAAAATCTGTTTACATTTCACCCGGGAAAACGAGCCAACAAATTCAAACTGTTTTGAAATTTGTTGCACCCGGCATTTCCCGTCACAATCAGTTTGCGTACAACCAAGCCTTGCTGGCTTTGCGACTCTCTTCGTAAGCCTTAATTTCTTCGGCATGCTGCAGAGTCAGACCGATATCGTCCAAACCGTTCAACAGGCAGTGCTTACGGAAACTGTCGACATCAAAACGGATTTCATCGCCGTTCGGTTTAACAATTTTCTGCGCCGACAGATCAACCGTCAACTCGTAGCCTTCAGCAGCAAAGGTTTCATTGAACAGTTCGTCGACGACTTTCTCGTCGAGAATAATCGGCAGAATACCGTTCTTGAAACTGTTATTAAAGAAAATATCGGCAAAACTCGGGGCAATAATCACATCGAAACCGAAATCTTTCAGCGCCCACGGAGCGTGTTCGCGACTGGAACCGCAACCGAAGTTTTCACGCGCCAACAGGATCTTCGCCCCCTGATAGCGCGGCTGATTCAAAACAAATTCCTTGCGCAGCGGACGTTTCGAATTATCCATATCCGGCTGACCCACATCTTCGTAGCGCCACTCGTCAAACAGGTTCGGGCCAAAACCTGAACGTTTGATTGATTTCAAAAACTGTTTTGGAATAATTGCGTCGGTATCCACATTCGCGCGGTCCATCGGCGCAACAATCGCTGTCAAGGTTGTAAACTTTTCCATCTCTCTCTCCCGAACTTATAGCATGTCACGCACATCAACGAAATGACCGGCCACCGCAGCAGCCGCAGCCATTTCAGGACTCACCAGGTGAGTACGCCCACCGGCACCCTGACGTCCTTCGAAGTTACGGTTTGACGTCGAAGCACAGTGCTTTCCGCTCGGTAGACGGTCGGCATTCATTGCCAGACACATCGAGCATCCCGGATTACGCCACTCGAAACCGGCTTCAATAAAGATCTTATCCAGACCTTCCGCTTCCGCCTGCTGTTTCACCAGCCCGGAACCAGGAACGGCGATCGCCAATTCAACCTTATCGGATTTTTTACGCCCTTTAAGCACTTCCGCCGCAGCGCGCAGATCTTCGATACGCGAGTTGGTGCAGGAACCGATAAACACATATTCCACCGGAATATCCTTGATCGGCGTCCCCGGCTGCAAGCCCATATAGTTCAGCGCATTACGAATCGATGTCGCCTTAACCGAATCAGCTTCCTTATCCGGATCAGGAACGATACCATCCACATCCAACACCATTTCCGGAGAGGTCCCCCAGGAAACCTGCGGCTGAATTTCCGCTCCGTCCATCTCGATAACCTTGTCAAAAACCGCATCGTCATCGGAGTGCAGATCTTTCCAGGCTTCGACCGCCTGATCCCAAAGCTCGCCTTTAGGAGCAAACGGACGACCTTTAACGTACTCGACCGTCTTTTCATCAACGCCGACCAGACCGACACGCGCTCCACCTTCGATCGCCATATTACAGACCGTCATACGCCCTTCGACCGACATGTCACGGAAAACCTGACCGCCGAATTCCATCGCATAACCGGTACCGCCAGCCGTTCCGATCTTACCGATAATCGCCAGAATGACATCTTTCGGCGTTACGCCCGGCTTCAACTGACCGTCAACTTTGATCAGCATGTTTTTCATTTTTTTCTGAATCAGACACTGAGTCGCCAATACATGCTCGACTTCCGAGGTTCCGATACCATGCGCAAGAGCACCCAAAGCACCATGCGTCGCCGTGTGCGAATCACCGCAAACCAAAGTTGTCCCCGGCAGGGTTTTCCCTTCTTCCGGACCGACAACGTGCACGATCCCCTGACGCGGATCGCCCATTCCGAACTCGGTAATCCCGAATTCTTTGGCGTTCATATTCAACGTCTGCACCTGAATACGCGATACCGGATCTTCAATTGACTCGACTCCGCCCTTCAACTCGGTCGTCGGAACATTGTGATCACAGGTTGCCAGGTTGGCTTCGATACGCCAAGGCTTGCGTCCTGCCAGACGCAGTCCTTCAAACGCCTGTGGTGAAGTTACTTCGTGCAGAAGCTGACGGTCAATGTAAATTAACGCCGTGCCATCTTCTTCCTGACGAACCACATGGTCGTCCCACAATTTGTCGTATAACGTTTTTCCAGCCATAGCTTATAAACCTGTAATTCAATAATCCGAATAAATTTGAAATAGCCCCAAATTATAGCACCTAAAGCCCGATATTAAATAACAAATCAAGCGCTTTGAATCGACAACTGCGGTAAAATGCCGGCAATTGAAATTCAAAGAGCATTCTATGAGCTACTCGATCAAAGAAGTGTTTTATTCTCTGCAGGGCGAAGGCTTTCATTCCGGGCGGCCGGCAATTTTCTGTCGTTTCAGTAAATGCAATCTATGGACCGGCCGCGAAGAGGACCGCGCGGATGCAGTCTGTCAGTTCTGCGACACCGATTTTATCGGCACGGACGGTCAGAACGGCGGCAAGTTTGCCGATGCCGAAGCTCTGGCACAGCATCTGTTGCAGTTCTGGCCGGATAAGGATATTACGCCGTTTGTCGTACTCACCGGAGGCGAACCGCTGCTGCAAGTGGACAATAAGCTGATCGAAGTCTTCCATCGGCACGGTATTGAAATTGCCGTGGAAACCAACGGCACCAAACAGGCTCCGGATGGAATCGACTGGATCTGCGTCAGTCCGAAAGCGAATGCGCCTTTACTTCTCGATCACGGGCACGAATTGAAACTGGTCTACCCGCAAGCCGACTGCATGCCGGAGAAGGTCGCCGATCTGGCGTTCGATTATTTCTACCTGCAGCCGATGGACGATGCCGACCCGCAAGTGAGCGAAGCGAATATCAAAGCGGCGGTGCAATACTGCCTGGATCACCCGCAATGGAAACTCAGCCTGCAAACTCACAAACTGCTGGGGATTGACTGATATGAAACCGATCTATCACGCACTGGAAGTCAGCGGCCTCAGCCACGATGGGCGCGGCATCGCCAAACTCAGCAATGAACACGACAGCGAACACTCTTTACCTCTGGTCGGGAAAAGCTGTTTTATTGCCGATACGGTTCCTGGAGATATCGTCACGGCCCGCATTCTTGAGCAGCAGGATCAGTTTGCCGAAGCCCAGCTTGTTGAAATTGAACAGGCTTCCGGCGAGCGCAGCGAACCTTTCTGCCAATACTATGGAGAATGCGGCGGTTGCCAACTGCAGCATCTCAACATCGACTCTCAACGCGAATGGA
Source organism: Thiomicrorhabdus sp. 6S3-12 (assembly GCF_017571475.1). Taxonomy (GTDB): domain Bacteria; phylum Pseudomonadota; class Gammaproteobacteria; order Thiomicrospirales; family Thiomicrospiraceae; genus Thiomicrorhabdus. Next base: position 52,799 of record NZ_JAGETW010000002.1, read on the forward strand.
AGGCACAGAACTTCTTTAATCAACTGCAAAAAGCGGTCAATTGCGAAACCTGTGAATTTACCGCGCCCTTAACCAGCGAAGACAAAGGCTACCGCCGTCGTGCCCGTCTGGCGCTGGAAGTGGATAAGAAAAGCAAACAGGCGCGTTTCGGCTTCCGCAAACGCAACTCGAACGAGCTTATCGACATCGATTCTTGTCCGCTTCTGACCGACGGGCTCAATCAAGCGTTGCAGCAGGCCCGTCCACAATTCCTTGCGCAGGCCTCGCGCTCGACGAAAGAATTCACCCTGGTGGAAGCCGACAACGGCATTTTCGGGCTGTCCGAAAATGCCGAGAAGCCGTTTTATCGACTCGATGCCTCAAACCTGACGCTGCATTTTCCGCAGTCAGGCTTTATACAGGTTAACAAGACGATCAACGAGCAGATGATTGCCCAAGCACTGAACTGGCTGCAGCTGACGGATAAAGACAAGGTGCTTGACCTCTTCTGCGGCGTCGGCAACTTTACTTTACCTCTGGCGCAACAATCGAAAAAAGCGGTCGGTATTGAAGGCTTGAGCGAGCTGGTAGAAACCGCACAGCAGAATGCCGCAGACAATCATCTGCACAATAGCGAATTCTTCCAGGCCGACCTGTTTGCCGAAGTCAGCGGTTTACCGTGGTTCAGAAAACAGAAGTACCACAAAATACTACTGGATCCGGGCCGTCCGGGCGCATTTGAATTGTGCAAGCAACTCGGCAAACTCAATGCGGACAAGATCGTCTATGTTTCGTGCAACGCATCAACCCTGATTCGCGATGTTAAAGAGCTGGAAAAACAAGGTTATCAACTGCGCAAAGCCACCTTTATGGATATGTTTGCGCATACGACGCATGCCGAAGTGATGGTTTTGCTGGAAAAAGCCCAAAAGCAGAAAACCCAGCGCGACAAACGGATTGCAAGCAAGAAGCAGATGTTTAAATTCTAGACCGGCCTTGCATAACCCTTACAGATCCATTTCCGCCGCAACCAAATGAATCATTTCCTGAATATAGGGCAGATGCGTCTGCCCCGTATTTGTCGCGGCATACAGCTTGGACCACAAACCATCCGACCCGAGAGCGCGGAAGCCCAGATGTTCAAAATCCTTCTGGTTCTTTAACAGCCATTTCGGCAAGATACAGATCCCTCTCCCCGCCTCGACCCTTTGCAGCATCATCAAAGTCAATTCGGAATGACGGATCGCCTTGGGGCGCACTCCGGCCGGTTGCAGAAATCCACTGAAAACATCCAGTTTATCTTCCGCCACCGGATAGACAATCAAGGTTTCCGCAGCCAGATCGTCGGCGGAAAGCCACTCCTTGTGCAACAGCCTGTGCCCGAGCGGTAGCACCGCAACCAACTCGTAACTGAAAAGCGCGGTATATTCGATACTGTCAATCGGCTCGGGATCGGAAGTAATCACAAAATCCAGTTTCTGCTGTTGCAGCTTGCGCAAAGGTGTCTGATTCGAACTCGGCACAATATCCAGATCTACGCTCGGCCAGCGTTCCTGATAAGGCCGTAACAACGGCAGAAGCCATTCAAAACAGGTATGACAGTCAACGCCGATCCATAAACGCCCGCTCTCCCCCTGCTTATGCGCTTTGAGCTGTTTTTCGGCATGCTGGATCAACGGCAGAACCTGCTGTGCGGTGTGCAATACGATCTGTCCTGCCGGCGTCCACTCAATCGGATGGGTTTTGCGTTTAAACAGTTCCAACCCTAACTGCTGTTCAAGCTGTTTAATCTGGTGCGACAACGCCGACTGGGTCATACAGAGTTTTTCCGCACTGCGGTTAATCGAATGGGTTTCCGCCAGACTCTGCAGCGTCTTCAAATGTTTTAACTCAAGCATGGTTATCAATTTTATTCATGTAATTCTGAATTTTAATCGATTGTTTTCATATATAGCAAACCCTAAACTCAAGTCACTCGCAAAGAGATCGATTAAATTCAGTAAGGAAAAAATCATGACAACCCACAATCTAGGCTATCCGCGAATCGGAGACCTGCGCGAACTCAAATTCACTACCGAAGCCTACTGGAAAGGCGAAAAAACCTTGGCCGAACTGGAAGCGCAAGCCAGAGAAATCCGCTATCGGAATTTTAGAACCCAAATCAACGCCGGGATAGAACTGATACCAGTGAATGATTTCGCCTACTACGATCAGGTGTTGAATATGAGCACTTTGCTGGGCGTGATTCCGAAGCGTTTCCGTCAGGCCGAATACGATGTGGAAGTCGCTTTCCGTATGGCCCGAGGTCGCGCACCTTCCGATGACGGTCACCATTGCTGCAATCACAACCATCAATCAACCGGCGAATCCAAAGCAGGTTATGCCGGAGCGATGAAAAAATGGTTCGACACCAACTACCACTATATCGTGCCGGAATTGGAGGAAGATACCGAATTCGCCGTTACCGATAACCGTTTGTTCGCCGAAGTTGCCGAAGCGCTCGCTTTGAAGCAAGATGCCCGACACATCGACTTCAAACCGGTTCTGATCGGACCGGTTACTTACCTCTATCTGGCGGAAAACAAAGGTACGATCATTCCAAAATTAAGTCGCCTGCCAGCATTGCTGAAGGTCTACACGCAGATTCTGCAAAAATTGGCTGATCAAGGAATTAACTGGGTACAAATCGACGAGCCGATCCTGGGACTGGAACTGCACGAAGAATGGAAAGCGGCTCTGAAAGTGGCTTACGACACGCTGTCACAAGCGCCTCTGAAGCTGTTGCTTGCCACCTATTTTGAAAGTTTGGGCGACCATCTTGAAACCGTATGCAACTTGCCAGTCGCCGGTCTGCATTACGACGGCCTGCGCGGCGCGAAACAGCTAAATGAGGTTATCGCGCAATTTCCCGCCGACAAGGTCCTGTCCATCGGGCTAATTGATGGGCGAAATATCTGGAAAACCGATTTACATGCCGCAATTGATCGCCTGGAAACGGCAAAAGTAAAATTTGCCGATAACCTATGGATCGCCCCAAGCTGCTCCTTAATACATGCTCCAGTCAACCTGGAAGTCGAAGACAAGCTAAACCCGGAATTGAAAAGTTATCTGGCCTTTGCCAAACAGAAACTCTCGGAAATCAAACTGCTCGACGACGCCCTGAACGGAAAAACGGATGAACTGGCTTTGGCCGCAAACCGCCAAGCGATTAAAGCCAAAGCGCAATCCAAACTGATCCACAATCCCGAAGTACAGGCGCGCGTCGCCGGACTGGATCAAATTGCGCTGGATCGTTCCGTTCCTTATAGCATTCGTGCCGCGCTGCAAAAAAGTAAATTCAATTTGCCGCTCTTCCCGACGACCACAATCGGTTCTTTCCCGCAAACCCAGGGAATCCGTCAGACACGCCGACAATTCAAAAACGGCGCACTGAGCGAAGCGCAATACATCGAAGCGATGCAAGCGGAAATCCGCGATGCCTGCGAGCGTCAGCAGCGTATCGGTATTGATGTCTTCGTACACGGCGAACCGGAGCGTAACGACATGGTGGAGTATTTCGGCGAACAGTTGGACGGTTACGCCTTTACCCAGTACGGCTGGGTGCAGTCGTACGGTTCACGTTGTGTAAAACCGCCGATTATATACGGCGATGTCTCGCGTCCGAAGCCGATGACGGTTTTCTGGTCGCAATATGCGCAGAATCAAACCGATAAGATTATGAAAGGCATGCTGACCGGCGCAGTGACCATGTTGCAATGGTCGTTTGTACGCAACGACCAGAGTCGCGAACAGACCTGCAACCAGATTGCCCTGGCATTACGGGATGAAGTATTGGATTTGGAAGCCGCCGGCATTCATATGATTCAGATCGACGAAGCGGCTTTACGCGAAGGCCTGCCGTTGAAAAAATCTGACTGGGCGGATTATCTTCGCTGGGCGGTCAACAGCTTCCGAATGACAACTTCCGGCGTGGCGAATGACACTCAGATTCACACGCACATGTGTTATTCCGAGTTCAACGACATTATCGAAGCGGTAGCACAAATGGATGCGGATGTGATTACGATCGAGACCTCGAAGTCGCAGATGAAACTGCTGGATGCATTTGTCGATTTCGATTATCCGAACGAAATCGGGCCCGGCGTGTACGACATCCATTCGCCGAATATCCCGACGGTTGAGCAGATGGTCAACCTGATTCAAAAAGCCGCGCAAAACATTCCGGCCGAACGCCTGTGGGTCAATCCCGATTGCGGATTAAAAACTCGTGGCTGGAAAGAGACCGAACCGGCCCTGACCAATATGGTCGAAGCCGCGAAGGTTTTACGGAAACAGTTTGAGGAGCAGGTTAAAAGCGCTTAATGGCGCTTAGAGGTTTATCGCCGGGTCACCCATCCGAGGAAACGTTTTTGCGCAGGCTTTTAATCTGGCTGCGCTGGCGTTTATGTTCGAGGCGTTTGCGTTGCGAACTTTTGGTCGGACGAGTGGCAATACGCTTCTTCGGGCGAACCGCCGCAGTTTCCAAAATTTCCTTCAAACGCTCTAGGGCGGCAATCAGGTTGGCTTCCTGAGTTCGGTGCGATTGTGACTTGATCACAATAATGCCGTCCTTGGTAATGCGCTTATCGGACTTCAACAGCAGACGCTGCTTAAAATCGTCCGGCAGTGACGACTTGCGGATATCGAAACGTAAATGCACGGCCGTTGCGACTTTATTGACGTTTTGCCCTCCGGCCCCCTGTGACCGAACCGCCTGCCAGAAGATCTCGCTCTCATCAATAAGCTGTCCGCTAGAGAGTTGCATTGCGACTCCATTTTTCAATGAATGTGATTCTCATGATTTCCAATCATACAAAAATTGAGAACGAATATGACAACTACCGGAAGAATACATCGGCAATCCCGAATGGATTACCGGAAATTAAAACTTTTGCGCCAAAGCGTCCTTTCCCCATAAACGCGTAAGCTGTCTCTGAAACAGTGCCAAATCTCCACTGCTGCAAAATGCACTTTCTCCGTCCATGCTCTGCGTCGACAACAGATTTTCGTTTTCAAGACGCCGTAAAACCTCTTTAGCCACGGCCGTTTCGGTACTGATAACCGATATATTCGGCCCCGCAACCAGTTCGATGACCGGTGCCAGGTGCGCAAAATGGGTACAACCGAGAATAATGGTATCCGCACCTTTTTCGATTAGAGGCTGCACATAGGACTCAACCGCCGCACACGCCTCATCCGGATTCAGCTTTAATTCCTCGACCAGTCGAACCAGCTTCGGACTGGGTTGAATCACGACTTCGACGTGACCGGCTACCCTTTTGGCCAGCGCATCAAAAGCCTGACTGCTCAGCGTCTTTTCCGTCGCCAACACCCCTATTACACCGCTTTGCGTATGAATGGCCGCCGGTTTAACACCGGGCTCAACTCCGATAAACGGCAGATCGTATTTGGCTCGCAGTGTCTTAATGGCAATCATGGTCGCAGTATTACAGGCAACCACGATCGCTTTGACATTCTGCGACAACATAAACTCGACAACGGCCTGAGCGCGAGCCAAAACTTCGTCTTCCGACTTCTCTCCATAAGGCGCAAATTGCGTATCGGCCACATACAGAAGATTTTCGTTCGGAAGCAGTTCCCTGACTTTCTGAGCAATCGGCAGACCGCCAATCCCCGAGTCAAAAATTCCAATCGCTCTTTTATCTGCCATTTTGTCCATCACGCAATTACCGCGGTATCCCTTGTGAAGCCTTTACATATGGCCGCAAATTATAATCCGAATTTATGCAAAAGTGTTTGCCGCATGAAACCGAACAGATAATTTCGCACCTTTTTAACGATCCGTTGTAAGCGGCAAGTTCTGTTCTCGCTCCGCAACGCCACTCGGCAAATCAAACCGACAGAATATAAAGCGCTTCCTCCGCTTTTAAACGGGCGCGAAATCATTCAATCTCTTTCAATCATAAACAGCCGGTCTTGGTGCATTTGCAGGTCGTGCCGGATAACGTCTTAATATCGCTTGAGTTTTTAAAAAACTCCGTGCTATAGTTTAAGAAAAATTATTTTTTAGCTGCAACTAACTTTTTAAGTTTGCAATAACGAACCAGGATTAAAATCATGGCAAAGTTGCTCCTGAGCACCCTGTTTATTACCCTAATCGGCCTAAGCCCGCTGGCCCATGCACAATTAAAGATCACGGTAACGACCGGAATGATCGCCGATCTGGTTAGCCATATCGCCAAGGATAAAGCCAAAGTACAGGCGCTGATGGGTGTGGGAGTCGATCCTCATCTATATAAGGCGACTCAGGGAGACGTCCGTAAACTGAGCCGGGCGGACATTATTTTTTACAACGGTCTGCACCTGGAAGGCAAACTGCAGCCGATTCTGCAAAAAATGCAACGCCGCAAGACCGTTATCGCCGTCACTGAAAATTTCCCGGAAACACGCTTAATCACCTTTGACAAACTCCACGATCCCCACGTCTGGTTTGATGTCAGTCTGTGGGAACTGGCCGCCAAAGAAGTGCAGAAGACCTTGACCGAAAAAGACCCGGAAAACGCCGCTTTCTATCAGCGCAATGCCGAACAATACCGTGCCAGACTGAATGAATTGCATCAATGGGTTAAACAGGAAATGCAGAAGATTCCTCTGGCCAAACGCGTACTGATCACCGCGCACGACGCTTTCGGCTACTTCGGTAAAGCCTATGACCTTGAGGTTATGGGACTGCAAGGCATCAGCACCGCCGGAGAATTCGGCCTGCAGGATATCAAGCAGCTCAAGGATGTGATTGTCGCCCGCGATATCTCCGCGGTGTTTGTCGAATCCAGTGTCTCGCCGAAGTTTATCGAATCTCTGGTTAAAGGCGTTCAGGCCGAAGGCAAGCAGCTAAGAATCGGCGGCGAACTCTATTCCGATGCGATGGGCGCCAAAGGCTCGGATGCAGACACCTATATCAAAATGGTCAAACATAACGTTCATACCATCCGCAACGGACTTCTGGGCAAGACAACAGAACAGGAAACCCACTAAATGACAGATCGAAGCGCCATTCCGCTGAAAGTGGAACAACTCAGCATCCGCTATCACCATAAACCGGTTTTAACCGATGTCAGTTTCGAGGTTCCGGCCGGGAAAACCGTCGCGATTATCGGTCCGAACGGAGCCGGAAAATCGTCGTTGCTTAAAGGAATCATGGGGCTGACGCCGGTCATTCAGGGACAGGCTCTGTTCTTCGGCGAACCGCTGGATAAGAAACGCCTTACGACCGCTTATGTTCCGCAGCGCGAAGAAATTGACTGGGATTTTCCAATCGACGTAATGGATGTGGTGCTGATGGGTCGTCACGGTCAGCTCAAATTCTGGCAGAGGCCAAACCAGAACGACCGGGATATAGCCGAAAAGGCGCTGTGGGATCTGCAGATGTCGGATTTCAGCGACCGTCAGATTTCGCAACTTTCCGGCGGTCAGCAACAACGCGTTTTCCTGGCCAGAGCTCTGGCGCAGCAGGCCAGCCTGTATTTGATGGATGAACCTTTTGCCGGTGTTGATGTCGCCACGGAAAAGGCAATTATTGAATTGTTCAAACAGCTTAAAGCCCAAGGCAATACCGTGGTCTGTGTCCACCACGATCTGAATACCGTTCACGAATATTACGACTATGCCGTTTTGATCAATGCCAGACTGATCGCCGCCGGGCCGGTAGACGAGGTTTTGACGAAAGACAATCTCAATAAGACTTACGGCGGCCGCCTGTCTCTGCTCAACGAAATGACCGAGCAGCTATACCGCAGCCAGCTTAATCAGGCACACGATCAGGATTAATCATGCAAGGTTTTGAAGTATATTCGGACGCCTCCCTCTGGCAGCAGACCCTTGAGCAACTGGCGCTGTTCTGGTCATTTGAAGACGTCAACGCCACCTGGGTTCTCGTCGGCAGTCTGCTGTTAGGCATGAGCGCCTCGGTAATCGGCGCTTTCGCATTCCTGCGCAAACGATCTCTGCTCGGCGACGCCTTGGCGCATGCCGCGCTGCCCGGCGTTATGATGGCGTTTCTGCTCAGCGGCAGCCGGGATGCCGAAGTGATCTTTGGCGGCGCCCTTCTCAGCAGTTTACTCGGTTTCTGGATTATCGACTGGCTGCCAAAAAACACCAAAATCAAACCGGATGCCGCTCTGGCGATTACGCTCTCCTTTATGTTCGCCTTAGGTTTGATGCTGTTGTCGCTGATTCAAAGTACCGATATGCCGAACAAGAGCGGTCTGGATAAACTGCTTTTCGGTCAGGCTGCGGCAATCACCTCCGAAGACATCCAATTGCTGGTGTATGTCACTTCGGCGGTATTGATTACCGTCATCCTGTTTTTCGATAAATTCCGTCTGATCGCTTTTAACCGCCTGTATGCGCAAACGCTGGGGGTCTCCGTCAGATTCTATGAATTCCTGCTGGCCCTGATGATTGTGCTTTCGGTGGTGGTCGGCCTGCAACTGGTCGGCGTGGTACTGATGGCGGCAATATTGTTAACACCGATTGCAGCCGCGCGCTTCTGGAGCCATCAACTCAGTTATCTGCTGCTTCTGGCAGGGATATTCGGAGCGCTCAGCGCCTCCATCGGCGCGCAGATTTCCTATATCGCTCCGGCAATGCCGACCGGCCCGTGGATTGTCGTCAGCCTGTCGTTGGTGTTTTTCATCTCCTTTCTGGTCGCGCCGCAAAACGGACTGATCAAACGTTACCTGGACTACCGAAGATTACGCCACAGAGTCGCTCAGGAAAATATTCTGCGCACGCTCCATAAGCTTTTGGAGCGTAACCACTTTAAGCGCAATGACTTTACCGTCGCGCAAATTACCGCTTTGCGAAACATTCAGATTCAGACACTGAAACAGACCTTGAAGCAGTTGCAGAAACAGGGGCTGGTTCGTGAACTGGGCGGCGGTTTTGCCTTAAGCGAAGCCGGCTTAAGACGGGCGATCGAACTGACCCGTCGCCATCGCCTGTGGGAGAGTTATCTGAGCCAGCATGCCGATTTGACTTCGGAGCAGGTGCACCAGCAGGCCGAGCATATGGAGCATATTCTGAATCAGGAACATGAAGAACAGATCGTCGCCGAACTGATGCAACGCCTGTCCGACCCGCACGGCCAGCCGATTCCACCGAAAAATACGCTTGAGGAGCAGTAAGCCATGCCGAGTATTGAAAACTGGATTCTCGATCTGTGGATTATCGCCACGGCATCACTGGTCGCCGCCTCCTGCGCCATGGTCGGTGTCTTTCTGATCCTGCGCCGTCAGGCATTGATGGGTGACGCCATTTCGCATTCCGTTCTGCTGGGAATTGTTCTGGCTTATCTGCTGGCCGGCACCAATACATTATGGGTTATGTTGACCGGCGCGGTGATTATCGGCTTGCTTACCGCCTGGCTCAGCGAAAGCCTGCATAAGCTCAGTCGTCTGCAGAGCGATGCCAGTATCGGAATTGTCTTCACCCTTTTCTTCTCGATCGGTGTCATTCTGGTATCGCTCTATACCGGACATATCGATCTCGATCAGGAGTGCGTTTTATATGGCGAAATTGCCTTCGTCCCTTTCGACACGGTGATCTGGGGGGATATGGAGACCGGAACAGACTTGGGACCACGCGCTTTCTGGTTGATTCTGATCGTTTTTACCTTAGTCGCTCTAAGCATCGCGATTGGATTCGAACGTCTGAAAACGGTGACTTTCCATCCGAGTCTGGCGGTTTCTCTGGGCATCAACATCACCTTCTGGCATTACTTCCTGATGACGCTGGTGTCGATGACCACGGTCGCTTCTTTTGATGCCGTCGGCGCCATTCTAGTGGTCGCCCTGTTGATTATCCCAGCCAGTAGCGCCTACCTGCTTGCCACCTCGCTCAAAAGAATGCTCTGGCTGGCTATCGCCTACTCGCAAGGTTCTGTCTGGATCGGCTACGCCCTTTCCTACTGGCTGGATAGCTCGATCGCCGCCTCGATTGCGGTCAGCGCCGGAGCCCTTCTGGCATTGACGCTGATGGTAATTCAAATACGTAAATGGATTCAGCAGCAACACTACGCCAAACAACTCCAATCGGGAGAAAGTGCTTAATGTCTCAGGCACAGAAAAACACGCCGTCGCAGGCATGGGAAGACTATCTCAAAATCGTCTATAAGCTGGAAGACAATACACGCGAAGACAAAGGCGTTCAGACCAAGGACATCGCCGAACGTCTGGCCGTATCGCAGGCTTCGGTAACCAATATGCTTAAAAAACTGGCCGAACAGGGGTATCTGGAATATGAACCTTACTACGGGGTGACCCTGACCGGACATGGCCGAAAAGTGGCGATGAAGATGATCCGCAATCACCGGATTCTCGAACTTTATCTGGTCGAGCGTCTGGGTTATCTGTGGGATGAAGTGGATGAAGAAGCGGAAACGCTGGAACATTACCTCTCCGACAAGCTGGTGGATCGTATGTGGCAGGACCTCGGCCAGCCGACGCAGGATCCGCATGGATCACCGATTCCGAGTGTGGACGGCAAAATCGAACGCAAAAACCTGACGCCCCTGTCCGAGATCGAACTGCATCAACCGGTGACGCTGGAACGCATTAAAAACCGAAGCCCGGAAGAGCTACGCTATCTGACCTCAATCGAACTGCATATCGGAGCCCAAATCGAGATTAAAAACCGTGCCCCGCTCAACGGTCCTCTACTGATCGAGGTAGACGGCAAGGCGTTGCACGCCATCGACTACCGTCTGGCTATGGCTCTGCAAGTCAAAGCCTAAATAGCTTTAGCCTAAGATTCTTTAAATATCTCCGGTTTAAGGCGGTAACACTCAATAATTCCCTGCACACGGCTCAAACAGTTACCGCACCCGGTTGATGCGCCGGTTGTTTTCTGTAGACAGTGCACCATTTCCTCGACCGGCTCCAGCTGTGGATTTTCAGGAAGTTGCTGTAACAACTGATCCAGAGTGACATGATGACAGGTGCAGATCAGCGGGTTTTCGCCGACCAGCATCTGCACATAGCTTTTTTGACAGAGATGTAAATTCATACAATTTGCCGGTTAAGAGTTTGTCTCAGCCCTGCGCCGTTCGTTATTTCTTCAAGGCTAATAGGCACGGCGTAACGATCAGGGTCAGCAGCGTTGAAAAGGTCAGGCCGCCGACAATCGCGCTGGAGAGCTGTACCCACCACTGTGACGACGGTGCGCCGAAAGCGATACTCTGCCCGGGAATATCAATAGTCATCGCCAGAACCATCGGCATGAGCCCGAGAATGGTCGTCGTGGTCGTCAGCAGCACCGGACGCATACGCTGTGACAGCGTCAGCTGAATCGCGGCAATTTTCTCCATCCCTTCTAACCGGTACTGATTATAAGTATCAATCAGCACGATATTATTATTGACCACTATTCCCGCCAGAGCGATGACCCCGATTCCGACCATCACCACCCCGAAAGGATTCTGAGTAATCAAAAGTCCGAGCAAAACCCCGGCCGTGGAGAAAATGATCGCCGTTAGGATAACCCCGGCCTGATAGAAACTGTTGAACTGCGTCACCAGAATCACAACCATCAAAAACAGCGCACTGGCAAACGCTTTCATCAGGAAATCCGCCGCTTCCTTCTGATCTTCATCCTGCCCCTTGAAGCGAATGGCGACATCGGATTGCAAAGGCTTGTTCTCCAAAGACTGTTTCAGCAGATTCAGCTGCTGATCAACCTGAAATCCGGGAGGGACATCCGACTGCACACTCATTACTCTCTGTCCGTTGACCCGCTCGATCAAAGAAGTTTTCTGCCGCGGATGGAACGCCGCAAAGTTGGAAAGCGGCACCGGTCCGTAAGCGGTCGGAATTTTCAGATTCATCATCTGTTCGAGATTACGCTCCTGCTCCGGAAAACGCAGACGTATATCCAGTTCTTCTTCGGCATCGTCCGGCTGATAGGAAGCGATCTTTATTCCGGAGGTCAGCATTTGAATGGTATTACCCAACGTGGCGATATCGACCTGATAACGGGCCGCCTGTTCACGATCGACTCTTAAATGCCATTCGATACCCGGAATCGGTCGCGAATCTTCAATGTCGATAAACCCGCCAATCTCCGCCATACGCTGACGGACTTCCTCAACTCCGGACTTCAGCGACGCAAATTCCGTCGCCGAGAGCTCGACCTGAATCGGCTTACCGCTGGATGGCCCGTTATCCTGCTTGCGCACCTGCGCCTGAATCCCCGGTAGCAGAGCAAGCCGTTGGCGTATATCCTGAATCACCTGATCGGCTGCCGGGCGCTCTTGCCAATCGCGCAATTCCAGCTGGATAATACCGATCAGATCCACCGGCACATTATGCAACTGACTGGCGTCATTATAGGTTTTGGCATACAACGTTTTATAAACCGGAATATCCAGAATCGCCGCTTCCACTCTCTTGAGCAGCTCGTCCTTTTCATATACCGACAGATCGCCTCTGGCCTGTACCTGAACCTGAATGAAGTCCGGTTCAACTTCCGGGAAAAACTCGACGCCCTTGCCGAATTGAGCATAGGCGACATAGGAAGCAGCCATAAACAGCGTCGCAATCAGCAGCACTTTTTTCGGATGACTCAACAACGGCGTAATCGCCTTAATGTACAGTTTGGTCCAGCGACCGACAGAATGTCCCTGTACTGTCTCGCTTGCCACTGATAAATGCTCTTCAGAGTGACCTTCTAACGGCACTTTATCCGCATTGCCTGATACCACGGATCCGAGCACCGGAATAAAAATCAACGCCATTAACAAGGATGCGAGCAGTGTCAGAATCACGGTAATCGGCAAAAACTTCATGAACTCACCGACTACACCCGGCCAGAACAGAAGTGGAAAGAATACGCTCAAGGTTGTTGCCGTCGAAGCGATAATCGGCCAGGCCATCCGCTTCGCTCCTACGGCATAAGCTTCTTTCGGTGCCATCCCTTCGGCCATTTTGCGTTGCGCCAGCTCCACCGTAACAATCGCGCCGTCAACCAGCATACCGACCGAGAGAATCAGACTGAACAGAACGATAATATTCAGCGTGTAATCCATGCTTTGTAACGCCAGTATGCCGGACAGGAAAGCGCCCGGTATCGCCAGCCCCACCAATACCGCCGGTTTGATTCCCAAAGCCGCGATCACGACCAGCATGACCAGAAAAATGGCCGTCAGCACATTATTCTCCAGATCTCCGAGCAGGGCTTTAATCTGCTCGGACTGGTCCTGCATAAAGTGCACGCTCAAAGCTTTCGGCCAATCCTTCTGCTTTTCCGCTACAACATTTTTGACTTGATCGATGGTTTCAATGATATTCGCGCCGACGCGTTTGGTCACTTCCAGCACCAGCGCCGGTTCACCGCCGACTCGTGCGAAACCGTCCGGATCTTTATAGGTGCGTCGTACCTGCGCCAGATCGCTGAAAGTCACGACCGTTCCCTGATGCGTTTTGATCGGCAGCTCCAACACATCCTGAATATTTTCGATAACACCGGGAACCTTAAAGACCATGCGCCCGGAACCGGTATCCATTGCACCGGCCGGCACCAGCTGGTTATTACGGCTCAGAAAACTCACCACTTCATCAAAAGAGAGGTGATAGGTTTCCAGCGTTTCCGGTTCGATAATGACTTCCATCATCTCTTCCCGGTCACCGCCGATCTCCACTTCAAGCACGCCGCTCAGAGATTCCAGTTCGTCTTTTAAATCCTGCGCCAGACGGACCATCTCTCTTTCCGGAATTGGTCCGGACAGGGAGAGTGAAATGACCGGAAACAGCGCCACATTAATTTCGTTTACTGTCGGTTCAAGCGTATCGGGCGGCAAGTTGGCTTTGGCCAGATCGACTTTTTCGCGCACATCCAGAAGCGCCTGATCAATATCGGCACCGGCGGAAAACTCCAGCAGAATCGAACCGTAATTTTCTGCCGCCGTCGCCGTCATCTCTTTTAAACCATCCAGAGACTGGAGTTCTTTCTCCATCGGTTTAATCAACAGCCTTTCCGCATCTTCCGGGGAAATTCCGTCATGTACCATCGAAACAATGAATATCGGGATCGGGACATCCGGAGAAGACTCTTTCGGTATCGACAGGTAGGCGTAAGCACCGGCGACGATCAGCATAATAAAGGTCAGCAGAACCACCCGGCTACGATTGAATGCGGCATCAATAAAACCCATAAAATTACTGCTCCGCCGCCTGGATATTAACCGTTTGTCCGGCCTGTACAAATCCTTGCCCGGTGACAATCAGCTGCGCTTTCGGCGGCAAGCCGGTAATGTAAATACCGTCTTTTACCGCCTGAATCACCTGAACCGGATAGAACTCGACTTCGCGGGTTGAATTGACGGTTTTCACCCCCATTACGCCCTTGTCGTTCAAGGTCAGCAATGCAGAGGAAATAAAATGCGCCTGCACCTGCATTTTCGGAATTTCCGCAGTGACGCTAATCCCGCTCGGAATATCCGCGGTATCCGGCAATAGAATCTCGACTCGGAAAGTTTTGGTATTTTCATCGGCTTTAGGCGAAATAAAACGCACCGTGCCATGCAGCACCTCTCCGGTCGCCAGTCTGACCTGTGCCGGCGATTGCAGTTTCAGATACGGATATTCGGTTTGCGCAACCGAAACCGATGCGACCATGGAGTGGGTATCGATCACTTCAAACAAAGGATTCCCTTTGAAGATATAATCGCCCAACTCGACCTTCTGTTCGGCAATAATTCCGTCGAAAGGGGCTCGGACTTCAAGTTGATCAATCTCCTGACGCAGAATATTCTCTTCCGCCTTCGCCGCCTCATACGAAGCCAGAAGCTCATCTATCTGTGACTGGGCACTGAAACCGCGATTCTTGAGATCTTTAGTCGCCTGGTATTTATTTCTGGTTTCCAGTGTTTTCGCCTTAGCGCGTTTAAGCTTAACCGCCCGATCTTCTATGCTCAGTTTGAGCAATAATTCACCGCTTGCGACCTTATCCCCTTCAAGTTTGAAAATTTTTTCCACCTTGCCGTAGGTTTCGGCCAAAACCTGAGTTTCGCGAAACGGCAGCAGATCACCGTGCGCCTTGATAAAACTGGTCACCACTTCGGCATTCGACGTTCGGGTTTCAACGCTAGCAAGCGGGATCTTTTTCGCCTCGTCGGCAGCGGTTTGGTCATGATTCTGATAGCCGAGCGCCATCCAGACAATCATCAGCAATAAAAGGCCCGCCGAAACGGTAAAGGAGTGTTTCATGCAAAAAATTCCACAAAAATATTGAAAGGCATAAACAGCATAAGGAGTTCGCGAAAAATAGGCAAATCCTAATACAAAAAAACCCCGCCGTCGGAGACTTTCGGCAGGGTTTTCAGCAGAACAGCTTATTGGAAATTAAGCTTCTTTCTTACCGCTCATCGAAACATGATAATGCGGATCCTCGGAGACATTGATTTCAATCAGGTCTCTGGCGTCATGCAGCAACTTCTGACATTCCGGACTCAGGTGTTTCAACACCAGCTTCTTGCCGGCCGCTTTGTACTTCTGCGTCAGGTTATCAATCGCTTCAATCCCGGTATGATCATAAACACGTGAATACATGAAATCGATCTGCACGCAATCCGGATCGTTCTTCGGATCGAAGCGGTCAATAAAGTTTTTCGCCGATGCAAAAAACAGCGGTCCCTGAACCCTGTAGGTTTTTACCAGTTTGCCGTCAATAATCTCTTCCGAAGCATCCAGCAGGATACGTTGCGCATGCTGCCAGGCAAATACCAGCGCGGCAACGATGATCCCGGCAATAACCGCCACCGCCAGATCGAAAATCACCGTCAGCGCCGTAACCAGAATCATCACAAAAGCGTCCGCTTTGCTCATGCCGCGCATAATATTCCAGCTTGACCAGTTAAAGGTGGCAATAACCACGAAGAACATCAGCCCGACCAGAGCCCCGATCGGCACCATTTCAATCAGCGATGAAGCGACCAGTACGATAACCAGCAGACCGGTAGCAGCGGTAATTCCTGACAGGCGTCCGGTACCGCCGGATTTGACATTAATCATCGACTGTCCGATCAGAGCACAGCCTCCCATGGTACCGAAAGTACCGGCAGTACAGTTTGCCGCACCCAAAGCGATACACTCTTTATTCGCTTTACCACGGGTTTCGGTAATGTCGTCAATCAGCGTCATCGTCAGCAGCGATTCAACCGAACCTATAATGGTCAGGATAATTGCATACGGCAGGACAATCCACAGAGTCTCCAGCGACCAGAAACCTTCCGGAAGCGTGGTAAACCAGCTCATCCCCTGAAATCCGCCTTCGGTACCGTCACCGTAAACCAGTGACTCCAATGTACCGGAGACCGCCGCTCGATCGCCAACGGTCACGGCGTTGATATCAAACATCACGACCACAACGGAGACCAGAATAATCGCCGCCAGCGCGGATGGAATCGCTTTGGTCAGACGCGGCAGCAGATAGATGATCGCCATGGTCGCGGCAATAATCGCCACCATAATATTCAGACTCTCCCCGGTCAGCCACTGGCCGCTGGAATCCTTAAACTGGGTAAACTGCGCAATCAGAATAATCAATGCCAGACCATTGACGAATCCGAGCATGACCGAACTGGGCACCATACGGATAAAGCGCCCCCACTTCATAATCCCGATAAAGATCTGCATGGCGCCCATCATAATGACCGCCAGGAAAAGATAAGAGGCGCCATGTTCCATTACCAGGTGCATCATCACGACAGCCAGAGAACCGGCCGCAGCAGTAATCATCCCCGGACGCCCGCCGAAAATCGCGGTAATCATGCCGACGATAATCGCCGCGTACAAACCGACCAGCGGGTGTACTCCGGCGACAAAGGCGAAAGCAACCGCTTCAGGCACCAGTGCCAAAGCAACGGTAATCCCCGAAAGGGTATCGTTTTTATAGGTTCGCCAATCAAATGGCTGGGCTGAACTCATAATGACTCCTCAAATTTTTAATTATTCTAAACTGGCGCAAATTCTAACAAAAAGCCGCTAGAATTACCGGTTATTCAAAAACTTATCGTAAATTCTAAAGGGAGTTTTTATGTGGATCGAGCATATCGGCACAATCGGACTGGTGGCGGTCGTCGTTCTGGTCGTGGCACACTTTGCCCTGCACCTGTTCTTCAAAGCGCAAAAGAAGAAGCAAAAAAACCGTAAACGGGAGCAATAAAAAAACCGCATCCGGATTTGTTCCGGATGCGGTTCGGACGGTGTCGCTACAAAGCGGAATTATTCCGTAATGTAGGTACAGCAGTAGTCGGAAACTTCTTTAACTTTGATGCCGAACTTGGAGTTGGCAGGCACCTCGAAACTATCACCGGCTTTAATGGTTTTCCACTCGGTTTCCCCCGGAAGAAGAACGTCCACTTCGCCGGCCATAAATTCCATGATTTCCGCCGCTTCGGTACCGAACTCATAATCACCCGGCATCATAATGCCCAGTGTCTTGTAAGAACCGTCTTCGAAAACCACTTTGCGGCTGGTCACCTTACCGTCGAAATAGATATTCGCTTCACGCACGACGGTTACATTATTAAATTCAGACATCTGTTTTTCCTTGTTGTCTTCGTTTGCTTAAGTACGGACGTGATCCGCACCGATAAATTCAATCTGATAGCCATCCGGATCTTCGGCAAAAGCGATAATGGTCGAACCGGCATTCATCGGCCCCGCTTCACGGATAATTTTGCCGCCGGCGTTTTTGACATCTTCGGCCGCTTTATAGACATCCGGCACTTCAATCGCGATGTGTCCATACCCTTCGCCCAGATCATAAGAATCCACGCCCCAGTTATAGGTCAGTTCCAACACGGTATTTTCGTCTTCGTTGCCGTAACCCAGAAACGCTAGAGTGAACTCCCCTTGCGGATAATCCTTCTGACGTAGCAGCTCCATACCCAATACTTTGGTGTAAAACTCAATCGAGCGTTCCAGGTTCCCTACTCGCAACATGGTGTGTAATAGACGCATCTTCAATCTCCAGTTCGATATCCAAAAAATAGCAGTGGCGTCATTGTATCAGCCTTATATCAGCAGTTGAATATTTCCTAGCGCACCCAGCGCCAGGCAATGACCAGCGCGAAAGTGGCGGATAACGCCATCAGCGCATAACTTAAAGGCGCGCCACCGGCCTGCCAGGCATAACCGGCAGTCAGCATTCCGACCGCGCCACCCAGGCCGTGACTGGACGCGGCAAACAAAGCCTGTCCTTTTCCATGGTGCGCACCGGTAAAATAACGATCGATCAAATGAATCGCCGAGGCGTGGAAAAGTCCGAAACTGGCAGCGTGCAGCAACTGAGCGAGCAGAATCCAGTACAGATAATGATCCAGCTGACCGGTCATCAGCCAGCGGATAACCGTCAACACGATCGCAATCAGAATCAGGCTTCGCAACGCATATTGACGAAACAACGCTGCCATCCACCAGAAGACCGCAATCTCGGCAAACACCCCCAAAGCCCACAGCCAGGAAATCAGCGTTTTACTGATACCCAACTCACTCATCTGAATGCTGAAAAAACTGTAATAAACGCCATGTGACGCCTGCACCAGAAAACTCACGATCAACAGGCTGAGTACTTCCGGACGTCGTACGATCGCCAAAAAGTGTTGCGAATGGTGTTCGGCATGCTCCGTAAACCGCTGTTCCTTGACTAAATAGGTAGAGAGCCAGACAACCAACAGCAACAGGCTCATCGCCCAGGGCAGAATGGCGATACCGAAACGGTCGAACAACCAGCCGAGAGAAACTGCGGCGACGATAAAGCCAAGTGAACCCCACAGTCGGATCTGCCCGTAACGGTGCTTATCTTCGCCAAGACGCTTGAAGGTATAGGATTCAAACTGCGGCAGCGAAGAGTGCCAGAAAAAGCTGAACAGCAGCAAGGTAAACAGCAGCGGCCAATAGGAATCAAACAGAATCAACCCGGCGGAAAGCACTAAAGCCCCAAAAGTGGCCACTCTGACCCAGAAGACCGGTTTCCCGCTACGGTCGGAAAAAATTCCCCAGATATTCGGGGCAACCACTTTGGTCAGCATCAGCACCGCCAGCAGTTCGCCGATTTCGACCGGTGTAAACGCCAGAGAATTAAAATACAGCCCCAGATAAGGCAGAATCGTCCCCAGCAGGGAAAAGTAGAAAAAATAGTGCAACGACAAAGGCCAGCACTTGCAGGTATCGACACGCCCTTTATCCATTTCCCCTCTCTTAAACTAGAAAACCACGAAGCGGTTAAACTCCGTGGCTCGTTGAACTCTTTTAATATGCGAACCTCAAAACGAAATAAAACCTTCTAGTTCACGGCGCTGAGGGACGAAGTTTACTAGAGGTAAATGAGTCACTCAGCAACAAAGAAATGGGAGGTTTTAGACGTTTTTACTGGCAAGATCCATGATTGGCGGCACGACATCACCATTCTGCGCACGGTTACGCATAAAATGATCCAATAGAACAATCGCCATCTGCGCTTCGGCAATCGGCGTCGCGCGGATACCGACACAAGGGTCGTGGCGCCCTTTGGTGACCATTTCAATATTTTCGCCAGCGGTATTGATCGAACGTCCCGGGGTCATAATGCTTGACGTCGGTTTCAGAGCAAGATGCGCGATAATCTCCTGCCCGGTGGAGATTCCTCCAAGAATACCGCCGGCATGGTTGGACTGAAAACCGTCGGAGGTCATCTCGTCACGATGCTCGGTCCCCAACTGGCCGGCAACGGCAAAACCGTCGCCGATCTCCACGCCTTTAACCGCATTGATACTCATCAGCGCATGCGCCAGATCCGCATCCAGACGGTCAAAAATCGGTTCGCCGAGACCGACCGGGACGTTCTTGGCAATTACCGTAATTTTTGCGCCGACCGAATCTTTCTTCTTCAAAAGTTCATCCATGTACTGACGGATTTCTTCACGCTTGCCCTCATCCGGACAGAAATAGATATTGTCGTTATCGAACGGCCAGGAAACGTTTTCGACCTTGATCGGACCCAATTGCGACAGATAGCCTTTGACCTCGACACCTAAACGCTCTTTGAGATATTTTTTGGCAATTGCACCGGCGGCAACACGCATCGCCGTTTCACGGGCCGACGAACGTCCGCCACCGCGATAATCACGCAAACCGTATTTCTGAGTATAGGTATAGTCGGCGTGTGCCGGACGGAAGGTTTCCGCCACCTTGGAGTAATCTTTTGAACGCTGATCTTTATTGTGAATGATCATGCCGATCGGCGTTCCGGTCGTTTTCCCTTCGAAAACTCCGGACAGAATCTGCACTTCGTCGTCTTCACGACGTGCCGTCGCATGCTTGGAAGTCCCCGGCTTGCGACGATCCAGCTCTTTCTGGATATCCGCTTCCGACAGCTCCAGCCCCGGAGGACAGCCGTCAACAATACACCCAAGGGCTAAACCATGACTTTCCCCGAACGTTGTGACTCGAAAATTTTGACCTAAAGTATTTCCTGACATACGCTAACTTCTTTTTTAAAATGCTCTGATTGCGCGCTATTTTACTGTATTTAAACCCCGAAGACACGAAGAGCGCGAAGGTTTTAGACGATAGCCGCTAATGTCGCTGCGGTTTGCCCGAATTTATAGCGAACTCGGCAAATCCCTCTTCACCTCTTCAAACCCCAGAGCCAAACTCACTATGAATATCTATTCCGAAATTTACACGGTGCAAAAGTCCGATCTGGATTTTCTAGGACATGTGAACAACAAAAGTTATCTGGACTGGATGGAGAAGCTCGCCTGGGCGCACGCCGTCTCGGTCGGCATCGATAAACCACTGCAGAAAAAACTGAACCGGATTCTGGCGATCTACGAACACCAGATGCGTTACCTGGCCAGCAGCTATGAAGGAGACAGAATTGAGTTGAAAACCTGGGTGGGCAAGCGCATCGGCTGCTGCCAGCGTGAGCGCTTTTTCGAATTTGTGCGTTTGAACGATAACAAAACCGTCTTTGAAGCCAACAGCATTTATGTCTGTATTACCTTAGACAGCCATCGACCGAAAAAGATTCCACGGGAATTTATCGAGCCTTATTTTCAGAACCGGGCCGAACGCTGACCGTCAATAAAACTCATACATCGGCTGTTCGCCAAGCTGTTCCGACCAGGATTTCAAAACGTTACGCGCGTTCAAGTCCTGTACCGGACGGGCATTATCCCCCATCACCTGATGCATCATCTGAATCTGCTCTGCCGACGCTTCGACCGGGTGTTTGAAGACCATCCAGTAAACGCCTTCGCTGCATGGCGGCGTGGTCAATGAACCGCTGTATTTGTAAAACTCGGTATTGCCCGGAATGAAATAGGCCGGATTCAGACTTAATCCCTTGTACAGTTTCTCTGCACCGGACTGCTTCGGTAAAACCTGCAGCAGCGTATTCAGATAATCGTTCTCTTCCCCTTCCTGAAAAATCACCGCGATTACCGCCAGATTTCCGTCGCCGTCTTTATGCACCAGATGCACTTCCATCGGGTAGTTGAAGCCCTCTTTTTTATGCTCGCTCGGAGTATGGAAGTGGAATTGCATCAGCTCATAACGTTTGCCGCCGACTTTGATATAACTGCCCAGCGGGTAATTCACCTGAACACTATGGCCGTTATTGATAACTTTCAGCGGAACATCGCGATAGAAAATATCCAGACTGCCCAGTCCCTGGGTTCCGATTGCAGTAGCATCGCGCAGATCGATCGGTGACTGATTTTTGCCGCCTTTACAGGTCGCGTAAGCCTGCGACAAATCACCCCAGTGCGCAGGTCCTTCAGTTCCGGCATATCCCCAATGCGGAGCCTGTTGCGCAGGTTCTTTTTGAGGTTCTGCCGCGGCTTTCTGCACGCTTTGCGGGCGCTCATGTTTGACTACAGGAGCCTGAACAGCCGGACGCGGGCTGGATTGTGCCGGTGTGGCCGGAGTTGTGGTTTGTTCCGTCTCCTGCAACTGTTCCAGCTCCGCGCCCAGATCAATCAGCGGAGCATCCTGCGCCTGCGACTGGAAAGGAACACTGCATAACACTGCCAGGGAGAGAGCCTGCAAAGAAACACCGAAAGACTGCTTAATTTTGAATGACTGCATAGAACGCTCGTAAACCATCATGGATAAAAATGTCAAAAGACCGGCAATTGCGGCAATTTAGCCATTCACCGACCCGCTGGTCTAAAGATACAAGCGATAAGCGTGCCAATAAATCGCGCTCAATCGCCGATTTTCAAACACCTGAAATACCCGATTAGGCGGGATTGACTCGTTCGGCAATCTCGTTGGCAAACAACTCCAACTCCGACTTCTGAATCGCAAACACCCCTTCGCCACCGTTCTCGAACTCGAACCAGTAGAACGGCAATTCCGGATACTCCTGTTCAAGATAATATTGTGAGACTCCGACTTCGACGATCAGTACTCCGTCCTCTTTCAGATACTTAGGTGCCTCCAGCAGGATTTTCCGGACCAGATCCAGGCCATCTTTACCAGCAGCCAGACCTAATGCCGGCTCTCTTTGGAATTCTTCCGGCAGGTGATCCATTTCAATCTCATCAACATACGGCGGATTGGAAACGATCAGATCATACTGCTTTCCTTGCAAACCACTGAAAAGGTCCGACTGAATCGGATGCGCCACCCCTTCAAGGTGGTACAGTTCAACATTCTGTTGCGCGATCTGCAAAGCCTCGGTGGAGATATCCACCAGATCAACTTCGGCATTCGAGAAAGCTTTTAGCGATGCAATCCCGATACAGCCGCTTCCGGTACACATATCCAGAACATTCGTCACCGAATCCGCATCCACCCAAGGCGCATAACGGTTCTCGATCAGCTCGGCGATCGGAGAGCGCGGCACCAGAGTCGCCTCGGATACAATAAAACGTAAACCGGCAAACCACGCTTCGCCGGTCAGATAGGCGGCCGGCTGACGGGTCTCGATCCGGCGACGGAAAAGCTCGACGACTTCTTCTTTTTCGGCATGCGTCAGACGGGCAGTCCAGTAATTATCCGGAATATGCTGCGGAAGTTGCAGGACATGAAACACCAGAACTTTGGCTTCATCGAAGGCGTTATCGGTACCGTGACCAAAAAACAGATCATTCTTGCGGAACAGGCTGCCGCCCCAGCGCACGAAATCGATCACATTTTCCAGGCCGTCATACTGATAGTTAAAATTGGTCACGGTCATCCCCTATTTATGCTTTTTTCTTGGCGTGTTTCGGACGGAAAGCTTTGACGAAACTTTCGTCGGTTTCCAAATAAGGACCGTCAATCAGGTCGACGCAATACGGCACCGCCGGGAAAACCGCTTCCAGACACTCACCTATCGCTGACGGCTTGCCCGGCAGATTGATAATCAGACTCTCGCCGCGGATACCGGCAATCTGACGAGACAGAATTGCCGTCGGGACATACTGGAGAGAAACCGCACGCATCTGTTCGGCAAAGCCATCCAAAATTTTATCGCACACCGCTTCGGTCGCTTCCGGGGTGACATCACGTTTTGCCGGACCGGTTCCGCCGGTGGTCAAAATCAGGCAGCAGCCCTCTTGATCAGCCAGCTCTTTGAGCGTACTTTCGATTAACGTCTGTTCGTCTTCAATAACCCGTGCCACCGGTTGCCATTCGCTGGTCAACGCCTTCGCAATCCATTCCTGCATGGCTGGGCCGCCGAGATCCTCGTACTCGCCGCGAGAGGCGCGATCCGATACGGTAACAAATCCGATTTTAATTGCTGAATTTTCCATCAATTTCCTTTGAACTTCTCTTGAATTCCAAAATTTCAGCCCCATATCATACCGTATTCTATGAATTACCTGAAAACAGCTTGCTTCTGGAGCAGGCAAATATACAAGGCAAAGTCAAAAGCTATGAGCGATAAGCAAGATTTACTGGAAACCACTGACAACGAAAGCGTTCAACAGAACGAGCCGGTATCGGAGGCGATCTCCGATGAGTCGTTACAGACCCATGAACACAGCGGCTCGCAGGAAAATGCGCAGAATCGCGAGCCGGTCATTATCGAAGTGGAAAACGACAATTCAGCTTCCGCAGATCCGGAGCTTGCCGAAAACCTGATCGATATTCTGACTCAGGCCAAGGAAAATGCCGAAGGCGGTTCCGACAAGCCTATTTTCGGACAGCTCGCCAAACCGGATCTGACTTTTCCGAACGAAATTTACCTCTTGCCGGTTAAAGAGCGTCCGTTTTTTCCGGGTCAGCAACTTCCGGTTCTGCTGTCGCGCGAAATGTGGGAAGAGACCTTCGAAGCCATTCAGGAACGTAAATGTCAGTACATCGGCCTGATCTATGTCGATCACGAAGAGCATGACAAAACGCCGACCGACGATTTCAGCTCTGTCGGAACCCTGGTGCGCATCCGCAACCCGAAAATCCGGGAAGACTATATTCAGCTGGTAGCCGAAGGTATCTGCCGTTTTCAGGTAGATTTCTGGGTATCCGGAAAAGCGCCTTATCGCGCTGTTGTCAGCTATCCAAAAGATATTATCACCTGTTCCGACGATGTTCTGAAAGCGCACGGCATGGCCATTATGAACGCCTTCCGCGAGCTGCTGCCTCTGAATCCGTTATACAGTGAAGAATTAAAGTATTTCCTGAACCGCTACAGCGCCACCGAACCGTCCCGTCTGGCCGACTTTGCGGCCAGTTTGACGACCGCCGAAAACGATAAACTGCAGGAAGTTTTGGAGACTTTCGATCTCGAGCGTCGTCTGGAACAAGTGCTGGCCTTGCTCAAGCACGAACAGGAAGTAACCAAACTCCAGTTCAACATCCGTGAGCGCGTCGAGGAAACCCTTTCCGAACATCAGCGCGACTTCTTCCTGCGCCAACAGCTCAAGGAAATTCAAAAAGAACTGGGCATTGTCAAAGACGACCAGACGATGGATCGCGACCGCTTCGAAGACCGTATCGAGAAGCTGGCGCTGTCCGAAGAGGCGATGAAAAAAGCCGAAGAGGAACTCAATAAACTGAGCAGTCTGGATCCGCAGTCGCCGGAATACAATGTCGCCCGCAACTGGCTGGACTGGCTGACCCAATTGCCTTGGGGTCAGTACAGCGATGACAATCTCGATCTGAAACGGGCGCGCAAAATTCTCGATAAAAAGCATGACGGTTTGGAAGACGTAAAAGACCGCATTCTCGAGTTTCTTGCCGTCGGTGCGCTGAAAGGCGAAGTTTCCGGTTCGATCATCTGCCTGGTCGGGCCACCGGGCGTCGGTAAGACCTCGATCGGTAAATCCATCGCCGAGGCACTGGATCGCAAGTTTTATCGCTTCTCGGTCGGCGGAATGCGCGACGAAGCCGAAATCAAAGGGCACAGACGCACCTACATCGGTGCCATGCCGGGGAAATTCATTCAGGCGTTGAAAGACTGCGAAACAGCCAATCCGGTGATTATGCTCGATGAGGTCGATAAGATCGGCGCATCCTATCACGGCGATCCGGCTTCCGCCCTGCTCGAGGTACTGGATCCGGAGCAGAATCAGGAGTTCATGGATCATTTTATGGATCTGCGTTTCGATCTGTCCAAAGCGCTGTTTGTCTGTACCGCCAATACTCTGGACTCGATTCCCGGACCGCTGCTTGACCGAATGGAAGTGATCCGCCTTTCGGGTTACATCACCGAAGAAAAAATGCAGATCGCCAAACATCATTTGTGGCCGCAACTGCTGGAAGAATCCGGCCTGAATAAAGATCAGGTGCAAATCACCGCACCGGCGATTCGTCATGTGATCGAAGGCTATGCCCGCGAATCCGGGGTACGCAACCTGAAAAAACAGCTCGCAAAACTGGTGCGTAAACTGGCAATCAAGTTCGTCACCGGCGAATTGCAGGAAACCAAAATCCATGTCAATGAACTGGAGCAGATGCTCGGTCAGCCGCGCTTCCACCCGGAAAAAATCAACCAACAGATCGGGACGGTCACCGGCCTGGCCTGGACATCCATGGGCGGAGCGACTCTGACCATCGAAGCCAGCCGGGTTCACACCCATAACCGCGGTTTCAAGCTTTCCGGTCAGCTGGGTGATGTCATGCAGGAGTCTGCCGGAATCGCTTACAGCTTTATCAGCTCCAACCTGGAGAAATACAAAGCCGATCCGGAGTTCTTCGACAAAGCCTTTGTCCATCTGCATGTTCCGGACGGGGCGACGCCGAAAGACGGGCCGAGCGCCGGGATTACCATGGCAACCGCCCTGCTTTCTCTGGCGCGCAACGAATCGGTCAAAACGCCGCTGGCCATGACCGGCGAACTGAGTCTGACCGGTCAGGTTCTGCCGGTCGGCGGTATTCGCGAAAAAGTCATCGCGGCGCGACGTCTCGGCATCAAAGAACTGATTCTGCCGGAAGACAACCGCAAGGACTATCTGGAACTGCCGGACTACCTGCGCGAAGGGATGAACGTCCATTTTGCCAAACAGTTCGACGAAGTGGCTCGTCTGACATTCAATATCCGCTCGAAATCCAATGCGCTTAAAACCTATCTGGCGCAAAAAGAGTCGGAAATCGAGCTCAGTACCCACCACTGATTCCGTGACAACAAAAAAGCCGCATAATGCGGCTTTTCTTTTTACAGGCTCTAACTAAAAAACTGTCGTTTAAAGTTTCTGGTTATAGGTAATCAGATTGGCCCTTAATTCGGCAACAACGTCTTCGTCCAGCATCAGTTCTTCCATCGCCGTTTTTTCCATCATACGCATCTCTTCGCCGCGATAAGCTCCCAACGAAATTTCCGCCACAACCGCATTCGACAGCTGCAGCATGGCGACCATCAGACGCACTTCTTCATTACTGATATTTCCCGGCCGCTGAGTATGGTGCAACATAATGGCGTTGATCATTACCGTCGGTAACTGCCACTTTTTGGCGACCAGTACACCGACCATACAGTGATCCGCACCCAAAATTTCGCGCTCCTTGAGCATAACCGAAAAAGGGTTGGCCAGGCTGGCACGAAACAGCGCATCATAAGCTTCTTCGTCTTTTGCCGTCAGCATCAGGGAACCGGCATTATGAAACAGTCCCAGCATATACGCCTGATCGCGGGTCACACCATGAACGAACTCGGTCAGATACGCCATGCAGAAAGCCACATCGACACTGTGATCGAGAATATCCCGATGCAGCCCCTTACTGCTGAACAGGCGCTGGAAAGCGGCCGCTACGACCAGGTTATAGAGGTTATCCAACCCCATCGCGAACACCGCTTCGCGAATGCCGTTCACCGGTTCTCTGAGTTTGATTACCGGAGAATTCACCAGCCGCATGACCTCACCTGAAAGCGTCACGTTCTGTTCGAGAATCTCAACAATTCTTTGCGTATTCGACAGCGCACTGTTGATCTCTCGTTCCAGTTCAATCACTTCCTGGGGAAATTCCGGAATTTTTATACCGCGGATAGCATTCAAAGCGGCACGTAACTGCTCTTGCATGAAGGGACCCTCAACTCAACAATGCAGAGAATATAGCAGAACCCCTGTAAAGAGTGCGTAAAAAGGCCATAAAATTGACCGGCATCGTTATAAATTTACGAAGCGGTTGAAAAATAGCGCTCCACTAGCGGCCAGAGACGTTCTAGAATCGGGGGCTGTCCCTGCTCGTTAGGATGCAGCGCATCGTCCTGCATCAAGTCCGGATCCAAAGCGACATCCTGCAGAAAGAAAGGGTCAAAATTAAGCTTATACTCTTGCGCCAAATCACGGTAAACCTTCATCAGCAGACGCTCGTAGGCCGGACCGTAATTGGTCGGCAGACGGATGCCCAAGAGCATCGTCTGACACCCGAACGACGAGTCGCGGCAAAGATGAATCATCCGTTCAAGATTGGCCTTACTCTGCAGCAGATTCTGTCCGCGCAAGGCGTCGTTCGCCCCCAACTCCAAAATCAGCAGGCTCGGACGATGCTCCTGCAGCAGTTTCGGCAGACGCTGCAATCCGCCGGAAGTGGTCTCCCCGCTGATACTGGCATTCACCACCGACAACGCCTTGTCCGGAAAGCTCGCTTGCAGTTGACGGCGCAGCAGATTCACCCAACCGGACTCGGCATCAATGCCGTAGGCGGCGCTCAGGCTATCGCCCAGAACGAGAATTGTCGCCGGTGCAGAAATCGGCTTGACCTCTACGGTGATCGGCGCTTGCTGTTGCGCCCAGAGTAAATTAGGATGAAAGCCTAGCCATAGGCTGAAAAGCAGATAATAAAAGCTGTTTGCTTTTACAGGTAACTTATTGGAATTATTCGTCATTTAATCAAGGTCTTCCATGCCGCAAGAAAATTCTTCATCCCCCATTATCGATTTACAGGATATCCATTATCAAGTCCCGAATGATGGACAGAAGCTGTCTATCCTGAATGGCTGTACTCTCAGTGTCCAGCAACAGCAAAGCATCGCCATCGTCGGACGTTCCGGTTCCGGAAAATCCACGCTGCTCTCGATTATGGCCGGACTGGAAAAACCGACATCAGGCTCTATCCGCCTGCTTGGCGAAGAGATATCCCGCCTCTCCGAAGACGAATGCGCCCGGATTCGGGCGCGGCAAGTCGGTTTTGTCTTCCAGAATTTTCAGCTGCTGCCGAGTATGAATGCGTTGGAGAACATTCTTATGCCGCTGGAACTTTTCCAAATAGAGTTCGCCCGAGAAAAAGCGCTCGACGCCCTCGACAAAGTCGGTTTAAGCAACCGAGCCGATCACTTGCCATCCCAGCTCTCCGGCGGTGAGCAGCAACGCGTGGCCATCGCGCGCGCCTTTGTAACCACGCCGAAGATTCTGTTTGCCGACGAACCGACCGGCAATCTGGATGAGACAACCGCCATGCAGATACAGAATCTGCTGTTCGATCTGAAAGAGACGCACAACACCAGTCTGATCCTGGTCACGCATGATATGAACTACGCCAAGTCCTGCGATCAGCTCTGGCATCTGCAGCACGGTACTCTACTCCCGTGGCAGGCAGAGTAAACGACGGAGTAGCTGTATGAAAGAACGTTTGCTTGAAAGCTTGACCGCCTGGCGCTGGTTTATCCGCAGTTTCCGCAACGGCGACTGGTTATGGCTGTTTATCGCGATTACCATTGCCAGCGCCAGCGTCACGACCATCACCTACCTCGGCGACAGCATTAAACATAGCATGCTGCAGAAAGCGGCCAATAACCTTGGCGCCGATCTGGTTCTGCGCTCGAGCCGACCGATTGAGCAGGAATGGGAAAACCAAGCCAAAGTATTCGACTTACAGAGCAACCGCAGTTTAAACCTGGTTACCATGGCCTTGAGCGAAAATCCCAAGGAAGTCTTTCAACTGATCAATCTCAAAGCGGTTGAAAAAGCACAGCCGCTGCGCGGACAGATAACTCAAGGCGACGAACTGCCTTTTGCGACTCTACACAAAGGCGCCGTCTGGATCGAGCCTAAATTGATTGATTTGATGTCCCTTAACGAGCACAGTGAATTACTGCTTGGAGAGCGTCATTTCAGCCTTACCGGCAGCGTCCAGTCGAGCAGTCTGATTAATCCGATGACGCAATTTGCGCCTCAGGTGACCATGCTTCTTGAGGATCTGCATGAGACCCGGCTGATCGGTCCCGGAAGCCGAGTTACCTATGAATTGGCTCTGGCCGGTAGCCAGAAGAATATCGAGGCTTTCGCCGCTTATTTCCACGACCGGGATCCATCCTTTATCGAATTAATTTCTGCCAAAGCACCTTCCGAAGATCTTGAAAAAACCCTCGATCGAGCCTGGCTGTTTCTCGATCTGGCGGCACTCTCGGCCGTATTCGTTGCTGGTCTGAGCATTCTTATCGCCAGTCGTTTTTACTTGAGTCACTGGCGCAGCAGTCTGGCTCTGCTGCGCGCTTTCGGCGGCGAAGACCGACAACTCAGACGTCTGTTTGCCTGGCAATTTTTATGGATCGGTATCAGCAGCAGTTTGCTCGGCCTGATCTTGGGCGTATTGCTGGTTCAACTGATTATTCCGTGGCTCGAATCCCTTTTTACACCTTATGTATCGGCCCCGCTATTTTCGCCGCTGGCGCTTGGTTTTATCAGCGGAATCCTGGTACTTTGGAGTTTTGCCTGGCAAGCTTTTCAAGAAGCGATGGGCACATCTCCGTTACAGGTGTTCAAGAGCGTCAGCCAAAAAACCTCCGTCGCACACTGGTTTGTCTCTTTTATCCTGATTCTTGTGCTGATCGGCATGATCGTGCAATTGGAATTTCTGCTATGGGTTTGCCTGGTCGGCATTGCTTTAAGCGTGACTTTCTACCTGTGCGCCACCCTGCTGCTGTCGGTATTGAAAAAAAGCCATGCGCAAACCCGTGGCTGGCTGCGCATCAGTATTGCCGGCATTCTGAAACAACCCGAACTGATCAAGATTCAGCTGATTTCGATCGGTCTGGTTCTGTTTGTCCTGATGTTGATGACGTTTGTCCGTCAGGATCTGCTGAATGCCTGGCAGCAAAGCTTGCCCGCCAAAACCCCGAATACCTTTATTGTTAATGTTCAGCCATATCAACTGAACACCGTCACATCCCTTTTCGCCGAACAGACATTACAGCCGGATTTTGTCCCTATGGCTCGCGGTCGTCTGCTTCAGAAAAATGCCAAAGACCTGGATCCGGCGACGATGGCAACGCAAAGAGCCAAACGCCTACTGCAAAGGGAAGCTAATATTGCCGTTACCGGGGAACTGCCGCCTTACACCCAGATCACCCGGCAGCTGGAAAAGGAAAAATATCAGGGACTTGGAGTGTCGGTTGAAGAGGAGATCGCCCAGCTTTTCGGGATCCAGATCGGCGACAAACTGACCTTCAACTTTGCCGGAGCAACAAAAACTTATCAGGTTCGTTCCCTTAGAAAAGTGAACTGGCAGAGCTTCCGTTTGAACTTCTTCTTTATTGTCGAGCCCGATCCATCCTCGCCCCTGAATATCAGCTATATCAGCAGTCTGTATATCGACAACAAGCAGGTAACCGGCACGCTTACCCAACAGATGGCACAACAGGCTTCCGGCGCGCTGTTGATTGATGTCGAACAAATCATCCAGCAGATCCGGCAAATTATGCAGCAGGCCGCCAGCGGCGTCAGCGCTCTGTTCCTCTTCACCCTGATCGCCAGTATTGCCGTACTCTTCAGCGCAACGCTCGCCAGTCAGGAAGCTCGAATCCAAACCTGGTTACTGCTGCGGACAATCGGCGCGACTAATCGTCAGATACGACTGATCGGATTGACGGAATTTATTCTGCTCGGCCTTCTTTCGGGAATACTCGCCGCCAGCTTTGCCCAGCTGGTCAGTTTTCTGGTTGGCTACCAGCTTTTGGAAACCACGCCGCAATTCTCGTGGCCACTCTGGCTGGGAACCTTTATTCTCAGTATCGGCATTCTGTTTTCGGTCGGCTGGTTTTCGCAAAAGCCGTACCTGAAAATGTCCGCCAATCAGCTAAAGCGCCACTTAACCTCCTAAGAAGCATAAGCATGACAAATAGACAAAATTGCAGATCGTTATTACTCTTTTGAATGAGTCTGGTATAGTAAATTTAATTTACAAAATAATTGAGGAGTAACCTCATGACAGCAACATTCTTTTTTAAACTTGGACGTTTTATAAAATATTTCGGCGGCTTAAGTGTACTAGGTCTGTTTTTGTTCGGTGTTCACACCTTGATTACGCACGACCTGATGCAAGGAATCGCTCTGATCGCCTTAAGCGCCATCAGCGCCTGGTCGGTATCTCTGCTTGCCGGAGGCTGTCGTTTAGCGGCTGAAACCTATCGTTACCAGTTTTTGAGTGACTAGGATGCAGTTTCCGAAGTTCCTCTGAATATCGGGAACTTCGGCCTCTTCTTAGAGAATTTTCTGATCAATCTTCTCTCCACCAGAAGTTCCTGGAATAGACCCGTCACTGAAAGATCACTCTCCCAACCTGAGTAAAATTACTAAGTGAATTTTAATTTCGCTCTCGCTATAATCGTCAAAACCCTAAAAACATACGCCTTTGCTAGGTTTTTAAATTTCTCGGCTACAAATTGGGAATAAACAAATGAAAGTAACAAAACAAAATATTGAAAACTTTTCAGTCATTGATGAAATTCATGCCGGTTTTATTGAACGCCCAAACTCTGCAAAACTGGTCCAGGCGGTCGAAAAAGCAGGCGGTGAACTGGCTTTGAAACCAATCAACCTCATCAAGGCAGACATGCAAAAACAACTGGTCTTAAAATGCAAACATTCGGGTAACACCTACTCGATCAATGCTTAGTAAAGTCCGGACAGAAAAAGTACCGCTTTTTCTGTCCTCCTAAAGCCCCCTTTCTCTTATCCGCTCATGTAAAATCGCTTTATAGGACAAGACATCTTGTCAAAGCACACAGCGGATAGCCCATATGAATTTTCGAGAAGCCACAGAAAATCTTAAACAGGAAACCGAAGAAAAGTTTCTCGGCCTGTATTTGGAAGAAGAAAAGCAGTACCTGCATTTTTTTGTGCTCGAAGCTCTACCCGAAATTCCGCAACAGATCGACCTCTTCTACTCAGGATGCCGACTCTTCGAAATGCATGGTGAAGAAGGCAACTATGCATTGACAGATATTCCGAGCGAGCTTGAACAATCTCTGATGCAGGCCCGTTTCAGACGATATGACGATATCGCCGATCTTTACTACATGATCCCTGCCCAGGTGCTTTACACCCTTTTTCCGGAAATGCCGAATCCATCGCGTGAACAGCTCTGCCCGTCGAGCAAACAGTTTTTCGCCTATCATGCCGGCGAACTTATCCGTAAATACTGGAAATAATTTTCACAAGGATCTCATCAGGCTCTTTTAAGAGCTGGCGAAACAACCTACATACCTGATTACAATCGAGTTACAGGTCTGAAAAGGCACTTCTCTGTAGAAGGGGATTTAAAGGGGATACAAAAAGAAATTGGTCGGAGTGACAGGATTTGAACCTGCGACCACCACACCCCCAGTGTGGTGCGCTACCAGACTGCGCTACACCCCGAATTCGGAAGAGTGACTATTATAAGAAAAAATCGTCGCTTGAAAACAGCGATTTACCGCTTCACAGGAAGAAAAACAATTTGCTGATGGGATAATGGCGGCTACTTAGTAGTTGTCTTTAAGATGCTTCTGGAAAGCGTCAAGCTGATGGCAGATAACATCGGCGATCTGCAGGGCTTGCTGAAGTTCTTGAACAGAGATATCGGAAGGCTCTTCAACCTTATCGAGTTGCAGAGTTTGCTGAAGCGAATCGGAAGAAGATTCTGGCTTGCTTTTGGATTTCTTGGCCAGACGGTTCTGCGCACCGGGAATCGTCAGCCCTTCTTCGTTGAGCAGACGGTTGATTTCGATAATCAATAGAACGTCTTCCCGCTGATAGTAACGGCGACCGCTGCGTTTACTCGGCGTCAGCTGATCAAAATGCTGTTCCCAGTAACGCAGTACATGGTCTTTGATTCCGGTACAGCGAGACACCTCACCGATGGTGAGGTATTTTTTTGCCGGAATCGAATCGATATCGATAACTTTATTTTTAGTTGTCACCATCGAAGCTGTCTATCTGTGCGCGTAATTTTTGACCTGGCTTAAATGTTACCACTCTTCGCGCGGAAATGGGAACATCTTCTCCGGTTCGCGGATTACGCCCAGGGCGTGAAGCCTTGTCGCGCAGTTCAAAATTCCCGAAACCGGAAAGCTTGATCTGCTCACCTGACACCAATACATCGCTAATCTCGTCATAGAACTGTTCGACCAGCTCTTTAGACTCGCGCTTATTAAACCCGAATGTATCTGAAAGTTGCTGCGCAATATGCGCCTTTGTTAAGGTATAGCCTTCAGCTGCATCCACAGTCATAGTTACTTCCTACCCTATTTTAATTTTATTGTTTTAACGTAAAACAGCATTCACTGCAGTTTTCGCGGATTCCAGAATCTGTTCGACCAGAGCGTCGACTTCAGCGTCTTCCAAAGTACGCGCCTGATGCTGAATTTTCAGCGTCAGAGCGATACTCTTCTGGTCAGGTTCGATTCCTTGCCCGCGATAAATATCAAAAATCTCAATCGACTGTAAAATGTCTGCCTCGACATCAATCGCATCCAACAGCTTCTGTACAGGCAACGCCTGATCGACAACAAAGGCCAAGTCTCGCTGTACTTCAGGGAATTTCGAAATTGCCTGCGCGGCCGGAATATCCATTGTTAAAATCGCATCCTGACGAATCTGGAACATGAAGATGCTGCCGGAAACACCGAGCGTTTTAACCAGTTGCGGATGCAGTTGTCCCATAATCCCGACCTCTTTGCCGTCTTTAATTAAAGACGCCGCCTGGCCCGGATGCAACGCTGGATTGCTACTGGCTTCAAAGCGAATTTTGCCCAACTGATGGCTCATACGCAGCAAGGTTTCGACATCGCCTTTAAGGTCGAAGAAATCGACATTACGACTCTCTTCGTCCCAACCGGATGCCGCCACCGAACCGACAATCGCACCGGCCAGCATTGGAACCTGAGTCGCCCCGGTCGGATCCTGTTCGTTCTTGTAGAACACCAGACCGGATTCAAACAATCGAACACGCGACTGCTGACGGTTCTGGTTGTAAGCGATCGCTTGCAATAAGCCCGGGAACAAAGTGGTACGCATCGCTTTCATATCTTCCGAGATAGGGTTCTGCAATAAAACATACGGCAGATCCGGAGCCAAAGCATTCTGCTTCTTCTCTTCGACAAACGAATAGGTCACTACCTCGTTATAACCACGTTGCACCAAAGCATTTTTAAGCGCCATCAACTCCTGTTCGGATTCAGGCAATTCGCGCAAAGTTATCGGCGCCATAACCGGATCTTCCGGCAGATTGTTATAACCGTAGATACGACCGACTTCTTCAACCAGATCCATTTCGATTTCCATATCGAAACGGTACGAAGGCGCACTCATCACCC
Organism: Thiomicrorhabdus sp. 6S3-12; assembly: GCF_017571475.1. Lineage (GTDB taxonomy): Bacteria > Pseudomonadota > Gammaproteobacteria > Thiomicrospirales > Thiomicrospiraceae > Thiomicrorhabdus. The sequence continues at coordinate 87,761 of NZ_JAGETW010000002.1, forward strand.
AGCCGGAAGCGTTTTGTTCAACGCCAAAACCAAGACGTGTAAAGATGTCTTCAATCTGCGCATTTTCAACCGCAACACCGAGCTTGTCACCAACGGTTTTTGCTCGTAATTCGATTTGCGCAGACTCAGGCATATGCTGCTCACTGACTTTCTCTTCGATCGCACTGACCTCACCGCCGGCGATTTCGACCAGCAGGCTCAAGGCGCGATTTAATGCACGTTCCGGAAGCTGCGGATCGACACCACGTTCAAAACGCATCGAAGAATCCGTGTGCAGCCCGTATAGGCGCGCTTTACCGGTAATTGCCAGCGGCGCAAAATGCGCACACTCAAAGAAGATGGAAGTTGTTTCATCGGTAACGGAAGTCGAAAGTCCGCCCATGACGCCGGCCAGAGCGATCGCTCCGGAATCATCGGCGATGACCAGAGTACCGTCTTTAAGGGAGACTTCTTTCTCGTCCAGAGTGACCAGTTTCTCGCCGTCCTTAGCCATGCGCACCTGAATTCCGCCCTGAAGCTTATCCAGATCAAACGCATGCATCGGCTGGCCCATTTCCAACAAAACATAGTTGGTTATATCGACCGTCAAACTCAACGGACGCAACCCGGAACGTTCAAGACGCTGTTTCATCCACAGCGGCGTTTCCGCCTTGGCATTGAAACCGGTCACAACGCAGCCTAGGTATTTAGGGCACGCCTGTGGTTCGGTGATCTCGATCTGCACCGAGCAAGGCGTATTTCCAGCCATGCTCTCCTCTGTAAACGGAACCTTAAGGTCCGCACCGCTGATGGCGTGTACGTCACGCGCAATTCCCATCACGCTGAAGCAGTCCGCACGGTTAGGCGTCAAGTCGACATCGATCGACATATCGTTCAGTTGCAGATATTCACGGACATCCATACCGATCGGCGCATCTTCCGGCAAAACATGCAGACCGTCTACACCGTCATCCGGCAAACCGATTTCAGTTGCCCCACACAACATACCGTTGGATGGAACGCCGCGTAGTTTGGCTTTTTTGATTTTGAAATCGCCCGGCAGGACTGCACCAACTTTGGCGCAGCAAGCTTTCATGCCTTCAACGACGTTTTTCGCGCCGCAAACGATCTGCAGCGGTTCGATTTCACCGACATCCACCTGAGTGACATTCAGTTTGTCGGCATCCGGGTGTTTTTCCACCGAGATTACTTTACCGACAACAACATTATTAAAGTCCCCTGCTACCGGCTCGACATCGTCAACTTCCAGACCGGCTAGGCTCAATGCCTCGGCCAATTCGTTGGTGTTCCATTCAGGGTTGGTCCATTGGCGTAACCAATTTTCACTAAATTTCATCTTTTCAGTGCCTTTTTTCTTAGTCGCTCGGAGCAGAAATTATTTAAATTGTTTCAGGAAACGCAGGTCGTTCTCGAAGAACTGACGCAAGTCTTTGACGTTATAACGCAGCATCGCCAGACGCTCGACACCCAGGCCAAAAGCCAGACCGGTGTATTCATTCGGATCGATACCGACGTTTTCCAGTACTTTCGGGTGCACCATTCCGCAACCAAGTACTTCCAGCCAGCGACCTTCGCCAAACAGATCCGTGGAAATATCCACTTCGGCCGATGGTTCGGTGAACGGGAAATAAGACGGTCTAAAGCGCGTCTGCAGGTTTTCATCTTCGAAAAATTCACGCAGGAACTGAATCAGAAGACTGCGCAGCTGTGCAAAGCTGGCATTTTTTTCGACAATCAGGCCTTCGACCTGATGGAACATCGGCGTGTGCGTTTGATCGGAGTCACAGCGGTAAACGCGCCCCGGCGCAATAATACGCAATGGTGGCTGCTTGTTTTCCATGGTACGGATCTGAACGCCGGAAGTGTGTGTACGCAACACGGTGTTTTCATTGATATAGAAAGTATCGTGCATCGCACGTGCAGGATGCGTTTCCGGAATATTCAGCGCTTCGAAGTTATGCCAGTTGTCTTCGATTTCCGGCCCGGTTTCAACCGTAAAGCCCGCTTTGGAGAACAACGTTTCGATACGGTTCAGGGTACGGGTAACCGGATGCAGGCTGCCCAGATCGACACCACGACCCGGCAAGGTAACATCTACGGTCTCTTCCGCTAACTGCTGAGCCAGCTTCGCTTCGTCCAGCTGTCTTTTTTTCTCATTCAACAACGCCTGAACAGTCTGTTTGGCTTCGTTGATCACCTGACCTGCCTTAGGACGCTCTTCCGGAGAGAGCTTGCCAAGTGTTTTCATCATCTCGGTCAAAGCACCTTTTTTGCCCAGGAACTGGACACGGAGTTCGTCGAGTTTGCCTAAATCTTGAACGTCTTGTACCGCTTCTTTAGCTTGAGCGATAATCGATTGCAATTGTTCTTGCATGATGTATTGAGTCCTAAAACAGCTTAAAATTCGTTATAAAACAACAGATTATATCGCACATCCCCGGCGATAATCTTACAAAAACAGATTAATCTGTTCTTTTATAACGGATTGGTTCGGAAAGAAATAAGACGAAAAAAATAGGGGACCTAAGCCCCCTATTTAGATAACTGCTTGCGCAGTTAAGAATACGCTTACGCTAGAGCCGCTTTTGCTTTTTCAGCAATCGCCGCAAATGCTGCTGCGTCGTGAACCGCGATATCCGCAAGAACCTTACGGTCTACTTCGATACCTGCTTTGCTCACACCGTTGATGAAACGGCTGTAAGTCATACCGTTCATACGAGCCGCTGCGTTGATACGAGCGATCCATAGACGACGGAATTGACGTTTACGTTGACGACGGTCACGGTATGCATATTGACCAGCTTTGATCACCGCTTGACGAGCAACGCGGAAGATCTTGCGACGAGCACCGTAGTAACCTTTCGCTTGTTTAAGTACTTTGTTATGACGACGACGTGCGATTACGCCTCTTTTAACTCTTGCCATCTTTCAATCTCCCCTAATTAAGCGTAAGGCAACATGCGGCGAACCATTGCCACATCGTTATCGTGAATCATGCTACCAGAACGTAGCTGACGTTTACGCTTAGTCGTTTTCTTGGTCAGAATGTGACGAAGGTGAGACTGTTTGCACTTAAAACGGCCTGAACCGGTTTTCTTGAAGCGCTTAAGAGCGCTGCTGTTAGATTTCATCTTTGGCATGAAATAAAACTCCGCATTTAAGTGATTGCTTTAATGCATCACTTGATTTCTCTATCAGCCCCCCGAAAATCGGGAGGCCACCGGGAAACAACGAACAGCACTGAGGGAGCTGCACCGGAAGCGACGCTTACACGAACGCCCCAGCTGTTGTGTTTGAAATAAGTCTTTTAGGGCTTATTTCTTTTTGATTGGAGCGACCATCATTTGCATTTGACGACCTTCCATTTTCGGCATCTGTTCAACAGTACCAAATTCCTGGATATCCTCGCGAACGCGCTCCAATACTTTCAATCCCAGTTCCTTATGGGTAATCTCACGACCACGGAACCAGATGGTTACCTTGACGCGATCCCCTTTTTCCAAGAATTTCACCAGGTTGCGTAGTTTGACCTGATAATCTCCTTCCTCAGTTCCTGGGCGAAACTTAACTTCTTTTACCTGGACTTGCTTCTGCTTTTTCTTCGCTTCATGCTGCTTTTTCTGTTGTTGGTACAGATACTTGCCGTAGTCCATGATTTTACAAACCGGAGGATTTGCTTTGGCAGTGATTTCAACCAAATCTAACCCCGCATCGGCTGCCTGTGCTAAAGCATCTTGAATAGATACAACACCAGCTTGCTCACCTTCGGCATCAATTAATCTTACTTCAGGTGTTCCTGTGATTGCTTTGTTAATACGATCTTTAGGTGCTTCAGGTTGTTGTGGTCTGCCTCGACCTCTACGAATTGCGATAGCAAATTCCTCCAGTTAATTATTTTGTACATCAGGTGATTCAACAACTCGACCAAGGTTTGCTACGTCATCCTGTAGCAATTTCACCATTTGATCCATGTCAAATGACCCTAAGTTATTACCGCCACGAGCGCGCACGTTGATTGTGCCCTGTTCCATCTCTTGATCACCAACAACCAGAATGTATGGAACGCGCTGCATAGTATGCTCGCGAATTTTAAACCCAACCTTTTCATTTCTCAAGTCTGTTTCGACTCTAAACCCATGTTTTTTCAATTTTTTCGCAAAATCAGCCACATATTCGTTGTGAACTTCAGAAATCGATGCGATTACCACCTGGGTCGGCGCCAGCCAAGTCGGGAATTTGCCTTCGTAATGTTCGACCAGAATACCGACAAAACGTTCCAGAGAACCAAGAATCGCACGGTGAATCATCACAGGGTGCTTCTTCTCGTTATCCGAATCCACGTAAACCGCATTCAAACGCTCTTCCTGAGTCATCGAGAAGTCCAGCTGAATAGTTCCGCACTGCCAGACACGACCGATACAGTCTTTCAACTGGAATTCAATCTTAGGACCGTAGAATGCCCCTTCACCCGGCTGTAACGCATACTCAAGACCGGCATCTTTCAACGTCTCTTCCAGGGCCGCTTCGGCCAGATCCCAAACTTCGTCGGAACCGACGCGCATTTCAGGGCGGGTCGAGAATTTAACCGCGATATTATCGAAACCGAAATCGTTGTAGGTTTCATAAACCAAGTCGATACAGCCTTGTACTTCGGCTTTAATCTGCTCAGGTGTACAGAAGATATGCGCATCATCCTGAGTAAAGGAGCGCACACGCATCAAACCGTGCAGAGTTCCAGACGGCTCGTTACGGTGTACGGTACCGAATTCGGCGATACGCGCCGGAAGATCGCGGTACGAACGCAAGTGCTGGTTATAAACCTGAATATGCCCCGGACAGTTCATTGGCTTAACGGCGTAGTCGCGGTTATCGGTTGCGGTAGTAAACATGTTCTCTTTGAACTTATCCCAGTGCCCCGACTTCTCCCACAAAGAACGATCCATAATAAACGGCGTACGAATCTCATCGTAGTCGTTGGCAACCAACTGACTGCGCATATACTCTTCTACCACGCGGTATAGAGTAGTCCCTTTCGGATGCCAGAAAGCCATCCCCGGAGCGACTTCGTCGACATGGAACAGATCCAGCATTTTACCGAGTTTACGGTGATCACGCTTTTCGGCCTCTTCCATCATTTTCAGATAGGCTTTCAAGTCATCTTTATTGGCAAAAGCGACCCCGTAGATACGCTGCAGCATTTTATTATCTGAATTCCCGCGCCAGTATGCACCGGCAACATGGGTCAGCTTGAAGGCTTTAGTGAAAGACATATTCGGTACATGCGGTCCGACACACATATCGACATACTCTTCATGGAAATAGAAACCGAACTGCGTTTCATCCGGAAGGTCACGAATCAATTCCAGCTTATAATCTTCGCCACGCTCTTCAAACGTCTTGACTGCTTCGTCGCGCGGAAGCATTTTTTTGATGACCGGATATTTGGTTTTAGCCAACTCCTGCATGCGCTTTTCGATCTTTTTCAGATCTTCCGGCGTAATTTTGTACTCCATATCGATGTCGTAGTAGAAACCGTTATCGATAACCGGACCGATCGCCATTTTAACATCCGGATACAGCTGTTTTAACGCATGCCCCAACAGGTGCGCGCAGGAGTGGCGCATAATGTGAATGCCGTCTTCATCCTTCATGGTCACGATCTCAAGCGTCGCATCTTCCGTGATTAAATCACTGGCGTCTTTCAGCGTGCCGTTAACACGACCCGCTACCGTTGCTTTGGCAAGACCGGCACCGATGCTTTCGGCAACCTGCATCACCGAAACCGCTTGATCAAACTCTTTCTTAGACCCGTCAGGTAAAGTAATGATTGGCATAAAAGGTAATCTCTTTATAAAATTATGCGTTTAAAATTGGAAACACATAATATTAGCATTTTCTTACCTTGAGGAAAAAGATATTTCATATTGAATCGATAGGATTTGTCTATCACGAAAAACTGAATCGACAGGTCTTTCAGCCCCTTGCAAGCGTTTCAAGGGGCGATATTCTGACTGAAACAGAAATCAGCCTGACGGCTTTTAAGCGGAAGGCGAGCTTGTTAGATGAGTGTATTCGGTCATGGATTTTTCCAAAATCTCTTCAAACTCGCCCTGAGCGATCTTCAATTCAGCCAGAGACTCATTGATTTTCTGATCGACCAACGGCCATTTATCCGGCGGAACTTCGCCGATTCCATTATCCAGACCAAGTTTAAATGCCCCTACTTCGCTTAAATAGGTCAGATAGGCATAACCTTTGAAGTCGCCTTTCATCTTGTCCGGAATATGGTGATAGGCCACGCCCATAATCACCTCTTGCGAGAAGTTCCAAAGTTGCAGAAGACGCGCGCTCATCAAGGCGTGATAGGTACCGAAATATTTGTTTTCCATCACGGCCAGTTTCAGAATATTAAAATCGACTTTGGTTAAAACTTCCTGATACTTTTCGCGGCTTTCAAGCGCCAGCAGGTAAATCCCGATGTCTCTCAACAAACCGCACAAAAAACCTTCACCGACTCGAAGACCACAGGCCGACGCGATATTGTGACCGATAAGCGCACTGAGCATCGCCTGCTGCATAAAACGCTCTTCACTAAACGGAGGTTTACGGTTAAAGGTCTGCTGGTAACTGATCGCGTAAGCGAGCATTCTGACATCGTGCAGGCCGATACGAATGACCGCTTCAAACAGATCGGTTACTTTTGAACCCAAGGAGTATTTAGCCGAATTGGCCATAAAGATAATCCCCGCCGTCAGGCGAGAATCCATCGCGATCAAATTAACGATATCGGTAATCTCGGCCTGCGAATCATCCGCCAGAAGCTTTTCCAACTTAATCAACGCATCCGGAACATGGGGAAGATCACCAAGCTCAGCTAAACGCTCAACAATTTCTTTCGTTACACTCGCCTCAGACAAAACCAGACCTTTACTTTCTCAATGAGCCCCACTTTTTAACTAGCGAGGGGCATAAGATACAATTCATAATGCATTACATGACTTTAATGCACACTTGTCAGACAAATTTCAATTTTGTCACAAATCAGAGTAAAATCACCGCAGATTTTTAACAGTTTAACATTTAATTAATTCAAATCATGCCTAGGGGTGGCCATTTATTTCGGCCTGAGATTTCTTGAGATATCAAGATAAACCCTTTGCACCTGATCCGGGTAATACTGGCGTAGGGATGGCAATCGAAATTGTTCATGGGGCTTTAATCTTCCCGTCTTTTTAAGTTGCATTCACACGTCTCCCGATCAACCTTGATAATTTGGGAAAGACAAGATGCAAAAGAAACTCCTTATCAGCGCCCTGCTCTCTTCACTGGCCGCCAGCGCGATGGCCGCCGAAGAATTGGAAACCGTTACCGTTAATGCCGACCTTCGTAATGCCGAAGTGCAGGACGTTGCCGCCAGCGTTGCGATTCAGACACAAAGCGAACTTCAGGATCAGGGTGCGACGCATTTTGACGACATCCTACTAAAAACGCCAAACGTCAATTTTTCAGGGGAAACCTCCCGCCCACGCCATATTCAAATTCGCGGCCTGGGTGAACGCGAAGAATATACCGGCGCACCGAATGCCAGTGTCGGATTTGCAATCGACGGCATCGATTACAGCGGAATCGGAATGGCGGCCAGCCTGTTTGACGTTAAACAGGTCGAAGTCTTAAAAGGTCCGCAGAACGTCCGTTACGGACAGAGCGCCATCGGCGGTTTGATTCTGGTAGAGAGCAATGATCCGACTGCGCACAGAGAAGGCATGGTAGAAGCGTCCCGCGCCTCAGACAATCTGACCGAAGTCGGTCTGGTTCAGAGCGGACCTCTCGGTTCGGAACCCTTGGCACCGCAATATCGCTTCTCCCTTTTCAAACATTCGAGCGATGGCTTCCGCAAAAACTGGACCCTTGATCGTAACGATACCAATGGCAAGGACGAATTCACCGCGAAGGCCGCCCTGCGCCTTTTCCCGGATGATAAAACCACCGTCGACCTGAAACTGCTGCACGCGAATTACAACAACGGCTACGACATGTGGGCCACTGACAACGATTATGATGTTTATAGCAATCAGCCGGGTAAAGACACCCTGAAAACAGACGGTCTGTCATTGAAAGTCGCTTCTCAAGCCAACCCTAATTTCACCTTTATGTCCAAAACCAGTTTGGCCATCAGCAAAATGGAAAAAAGCTACGACGGTGACTGGAATGATTCCGGAGCATGGGACTGGTTCTATCAGAACTTCAAAGAGCGCCAGACTCTGGATCAGGAAATCCGCTGGACATCAACCGAAAACAGTCGTCTTTTCAATGATTCTACCGACTGGCTGTCGGGGGTTTATGCCTCATCGCTAAACGAATCGAATGAGAATACCTCTTACGGTACGCGTAGCGATTTCACGCATAATAAACTGGCCGGTTTTGCGCAGCTGGATTTCCACAGCACGCCGAAAACCACAATTTCCACCGGTTTGCGTGTCGAGCACAACAAGCTGGATTACGACAATCAGGTCAACAACTTCACTCCAAACGAAACGCTTTGGGGCGCACATCTTACCTACAGCTATCGCTACAATAATACCCATACCGCCTATACCGGCGTCACCCGAGGGTTTAAAGCCGGCGGTTTCAATGCGGACTTTGCCGGAGAGTCAAATGAACAGTTCGACTCCGAAACCCTGTACAACTATGAGATCGGACTTAAATCCGATTACCGTCAGTTCGGTCTGAAAACGTCACTGGTCGCCTTCTATATGGATCGCTACGACGCGCAGTTTGACGGATACACCGCACCGGAGACGGATCTTGACCCTTGGCTTTTCTATACCGAGAACTTTGACCGTGCGCAAAACTATGGTTTGGAAGGAAGTTTTGACTGGCAGGCCGCGGCAAACTGGAAACTGTACGGCTCCCTGGGTCTGATTAAAACCGAGGTCGACGGCACCAGTACGAACTATTATGTCGTTTCCGGTCGTGAACAGGCTCATGCTCCGAGTTATCAGCTGAACCTTGGCTTCAAGTATCGCAACCCGACCGGTTTCTATGCGCAAGCCGACGTGACTGCCGTCGACAGCTTCTATTTCGACAATGTTCATAACTTTGAATCGGACGCTTACGAACTGGTTAATGCCCGTCTCGGTTACGAAACGGATGATTATGAAATCTACTTGTGGGGCAAAAATCTGACCGATAAAAACTACGCGGTGCGTGGCTTCTATTTCGATATGGATGGCGATAACTTAAACGATAAATTCTATGGATTAGGCAGCCCGCGTCAGATCGGCGTGACCGCTCGAGTCTACTTTTAAGCCATAATAAAATCGGGCTCGGAGAAAATCTTCGAGCCCTTTTTACAAGGAGTTTACGGATGAACGTTTCCGTCGATATCAGTCTCTACCCTCTTAAGAGTTCTTACCGGGAACCGATTAAAGAGTTTATCGACCGTCTGAGTTCCTATACCGACTTGGAAATCTCTTACGGCAGCATGAGCACCGTCGTTTACGGCGACTATGCCGAGATTATGTCCATGCTGGAGAAAGAGATCGCGACGACGCTTCACGCATTGCCGAAAAGCGTCTTTATTATCAAATTGTCCGGCGGTTGTCGCGAACAGTAAAGGATACGCAACATGCCTAAAACACAAGGATACGAATCCCACGCGGATACTTACGATCAATGGTTTGACGAAAATCCGCACGCCTACCAGGCGGAAATCGCCGCGATCAAACAACTTCTGCCGCAAGGTAAAGGGATCGAAATCGGTGCAGGCAGCGGGCGTTTCACCAAACCGTTGGCCATCGATACCGGCGTCGAACCGGCCAAAGCCATGCGCGAACGCGCCAGACAGGAACGCGATCTGGAAATGATTGAAGGCGTTGCCGAAGCCCTGCCGTTTGCAGAAGGCCTGTTTGATTTTGCCGCCTTTATTACCTCGACCTGCTTTCTGGACGATCCGGCCAAAGCCTATAAAGAAGCGGCTCGGGTGACAAAAGAGAACGGCTCCATTGTCGTCGCCTATCTGGAACGCAATTCCGAACTGGGACAAGTGTACGAAAAACACAAGCATGAAAGCCCGTTCTATTGCGACGCGACCTTTTACACTTTCGAAGAAATCGAATCCATGCTGACCCAGGCCGGTTTCGCTAATATTCAAAGCGTACAAACAGTTCTTCCGGAAACCTCCGGGCACGACACCAATGACATTCTTCCCGGACATGACAAAGGCACATTCATTGTCGTCAAGGCAGAGAAGGCACTGTAACCTCAGGAGAAGCTATGAAAATTTCCGTTGATATCAGCATGTATCCCCTTAACGAGGATTATTGCCAACCGATTATCGATTTTATTGAAGCGCTGGATAAAATCGACTCGGTTTCCATCCAACGTAACAGCATGAGCACGCAAATTTACGGTCAATACGCCGATGTCATGAGTGCAATGAACTCGGAAGTCGAGCAGGTTTTGCAAAAACTTCCGGAAACGGTTTTTGTGATCAAATTGATCGGAACCGATCGCGAGAAAGCGAATATCCATGCCTGCTGAACCACTTGAAACCCATTGGCTTGAACAGGCATTCTACGCGCTTCTGGCTCAGTCCGGATGGGAGTGGCTTGCCGTCGCTCTAGGCATCGGCTACGTAATACTGGCGGCTAACAACAGTAAATGGGCTTGGCCGAGCGCCTTCTTCAGCACCTTGATTTATACGTTTCTGTTCTGGGATGGTCAACTGCCGATGCAGGCACTGCTCAATGCCTACTACCTGCTTATGGCGGTGTATGGATTCTGGCTCTGGAACCATTCGGAAAAGCATCCATCAAGCAAACAAACCGCAGACAGTGTCAGCATTCATCGTAAATCGCTGTTTTTCCACCTCTCGTTTATTGCGATCGGCATAACCTTGAGCGCTCTGGCCGGCATCTACCTGCAAACCAATAACTACAGTCAACTGCCTTATCTGGATGCGTTTGTCACGGTATTTTCGGTCATGAATACCGTGTTAATGGCGCGCAAAGTCATTGAAAACTGGCTGTACTGGATTGTTATCGACTCCCTAGCCATCTATCTGTACTGGGAGAGCGGCTTCTACGTCACGATTGTGATGTTCGGCCTCTATCTGGTACTGGCACTGTACGGCTATCGCGAGTGGAAGCTTCTAGCCAACAGGTAAGCTTTAGCGACTAAGGCAAGCGGATCGGCCGAGACGCCCACCAGGCCCACGGCTGATCGCCCAGCAATTCCATGGCATAAAACAGTGCCCGATATAATTCGCGGCTCTGTGAAACCCGCGGAATCGTCCCCCGGTAGGAATCCATCACCCATTCCAGTTGTTGCGGCGTAAGCACCAGCTCCAACATCAGCCAATCCATTTCAATCGGCGCAAACAGAGCCGCATCCAGATCCAGCAAATACAGCCTTCCATCTTCGTCAATTCTCAACTGGTCCCAGCGGAAGTCGATCAGCATCGGTACAATTTTGTGCCACTCGAGACATTGCAATTGCTGTCGAATCTGCTGAAAATCCTGCGGATGACACTCGCGAAGTTGTCGAATACGCGGATGCCGATTTAAAAATGCCTCGATCTTCTGCCTGAACTGGGAAACATCCAATACCCGGCCTGGTAGCAGTTCGCTTTGGTCAAGCGCTCCGGCCAAATAAGACACCCCCTTTCCCGTCTCGGCGTGCATCGAATCCAAGTGCGCGGCCAACTGAGCGCAGATGTCACGGGTAACCGTTTCAGCGCACAGATCTTTGCCATTAACGGTCTGCGTCAGTATCCAGCGCACCGGACTTTCCTGAGACTCGCTGATCGCCTCAAGATCCGGTACCTCAAAAACGGAAAAACGGCTGAAATAACGATACGCCCCCGCCAAAGCCTGATAGTCCCTGGTCAAGGAGGCATCAAACAGCGCCTGCATCGCACTCCAGAAGCCGGCATTTTCCACTTCGCCACACTGACACAGCTTAAGCACTTTCTGACTAAGATCGCGGTAGGCAATCGACCAAATCTGATGCGTACTGTCTTCAAAAAGTGCCGGCATCAGCCTGGCCGAAACCGCACCCTGCAAACAGCTGTCGTCGGCATTGATCAGTTGTAAACGAAGAGAAGACAAAGCGTTTTTGTCGGCAGAGAAACATGGATTACTTAGATTAGGCGGCATGACACTTTAAGTAGGTGTAATTTCAATAAGAGATATAGTGTAGCGTTTTTTGCGACTTCGATTCGATTAGACACGCCCTACAGGCGCAAACTTCTCCGTTTTGCCAATAAGCCAGGCATCGGCTTAGGCAAAATCTTTTTATTAAATCCAAATAATTCGCTATAATCTTGCAGTTAAATTTTTCGGTCGTAGCGAATCTGGATACGCTTGAAAGCCAGCGCTAGCGACGTAACTTAAAGGACTTTCTTATGAATTTAGATCAAGCCCGTTTTTTTATGGTTGAACAGCAAATCCGTCCATGGGACGTCTTAGACCCTAAAGTTCTTGATCTGTTGATGGACACTCCTCGCCACCATTTCGTCAGCGAGTCGCAGCAAGCCCTGGCTTACAGCGACATCGAACTTCCGATCGGCGAAGGCGAATTCATGATGGCGCCTAAAGTGGAAGGAAAAATTCTTCAAGCCCTTGAAATCAATGAAGACGACAGAATTCTGGAAATTGGTACCGGCAGCGGTTACCTGACCGCTCTTCTGGCCTCTCTGGGCCGAGAAGTCACCACCGTTGAACTGCATAAATCACTGCAGGAAACCGCAAAGACCCGTCTTAAAGAATTCGACAACATCAATTTCCATATCGGCGACGCCAGTCAGGACTGGGCCGACAACAAACAATACGATGTCATTGTTTTAACCGGTGCGGTTGCAGAGGTTCCGGAAACCTTCAAACAGAAACTGAATATCGGCGGTCGTCTGGCTGTTATCAGCGGTAAATCTCCAGCGATGGAAGCCGTTGTCATTACCCGTGTCAGCGACAACCAGTTCAACACGGAATCGCTTTTCGAAACGGATATGCAATATTTAAGCAACAGCCAGCCGAAAAAATCTTTTAATTTCTAAACGCCTTCCTCGCAAAAAGACCCTGATAAACCGGGGTCTTTTGCCAAGTAAACTAAATTTACTTAGCAAAAACCCTTAAAAAATACCTTTTTTTTTGACCTGACACAGGTTTCTCTCCGATTTATTCGCAACAACTCAATTACTCTCTCTTCCTGTATTGCATAAATCAGATACTTTTGTCTAAACTCAGGCCTTAAAGTGTCGTAATTTTACGCATTTACGTAAGTAATGCCTACCATATAAGTTTACTTATATGCGCATCAATAAAACTTTTTAGTTTTAAAAACTAGGTACAGCACTTTTACAATAGCCTCCTCAATAGTGCACTTTGCACTAAATTGTAAACTTTGACTCAAGGATAAATATCATGGACTTGATTAGCCTCTATCCGACTTGGTATGAACCAACAGTGGGATCCGGTTGGGTTGTTGCATTGATTGCAACTTTCCACGTACTGGCCTCCCACACTTCTGTTGGCGCAGCCATGCTCTTCGCTTATCTTTCTCATAAAGCCTACCGCGAAGACCGTGAAGACCTTCTGGACTTCGTTAAGAAATACGGTCTTTTCTTACTGGTCTTCACCTATGTTGCCGGTTCCATTACCGGTCCGGGGATCTGGTACTCTACAACCGTCGCCAGCCCGAACGGAATCGGCGCTCTAATTCACTCATTTGTATGGAAATGGGCGACTGAGTGGGTCTTCTTCGTGATCGAGGTTGTCGGGGTCTACATGATTGTTTACCTGGTTGGCCGCGTCGACAAACGCACGCACATGAAAATCTCCGTGATTTTCGGTATGGCGTCACTGGCAACCATGTTGATTATCGTCGGTATCCTGTCGTTCATGATGGTACCTGGTAAAGAACAATGGTTCGCAGACGGCGGTTATCTGAACGGTTTCTACGGCACTAACACCTTCGCACAACTGGGTATGCGTATGGCATTCATGTTCACCATGACAGCAGTTGTCGGTGGTATCGTCATTGCCGGCATCAAAGACCCTGCTTTCAAGAAAGAGATGGCGCGTAAACTGGGTTGGCTGGGGATTATCTCAACCCTGATCGGTGCCGCGATGTTCCAGTGGTATCTGACTTCCGTTCCGGATCAGGCACTACTGGTTATGGAAAACCGTCTGCCGGATTACTTCGTACCAAGCATCATGATTGTGCTTGCCGGTACGCTTGCTTATTTCATTATCACCATGCTTCGTCCGCAAATGATCGTTCAAGGTTTTGCCGGCGCGATGACTATCATTATCCTGGTCGCAGGTCTATGGCCTGAAGAGACCGCACGTGAATCTATGCGTAAGCCTTGGGTCGCTGGTCAATATGTGTACTCAAACCAGGTAATCGGTAAAGACGTTCCAGGTATGGATATCAAATCTCAGCTTCCGACAATCGAGAAAGTCGGTATTCTGAAAGCACATCCATTTACCCCTGACCACCTGAAAGAAGTGAACAACGGCAATATGATTCAGGCAGGTGAATTCATCGCGATGACCTACTGCTCGAACTGTCACTCTCCAAGCGAAACCGGTATTCGTCCGTTACACCGCTACTTCCCTGAAGGCGTATCTCAGGAACGTGTTGCACAGTACGTTAAAGGTGTTCTGACAACCGGTAATATCGCTTATATGCCGAAAATGCCGATGCTGGATTCCGAAGCGGAAGCTTTAGCCGCCTATCTGGTACTGAACAATGACGGTGGTCAAGCGGCAGTAACCGCAGCTATCGATACTGAAATTGAACAACGCGAACGCGCTCTGGCCGAGCAAAAAGCTCAAGACAAAGTTGCTGCCGTTGATCTACAGGAGGGCAAATAATGGATGCTCAACAAGTCGCTCAAGTTACTGAGATGATGTATGCCCTGCGCAACCCTGCAGGGATCCCGACCTTTCCGATTATCTTTATCGGTCTAGGTGTTCTAACCTTTGCCCTGCATATTCTGTTTGTGCAGTTAATGCTGGGAACCTCTGCCATTACGCTATATGGCGCTTTCAATAACAATGCATACTGGCGTCGCCTGGGTGCAGCTATGCTGGAAATCTCGAAAGTATCGGTTTCCGTTGCCATCGTCGTCGGTGTTGCACCCCTGCTGTTTGTTCAGGTTGTCTACGATCCGCACTGGTACACCTCAAACGTACTGTCTGCAGACTGGGTTATCGCCTTTATCGTTATTCTGATTCTGGCCTACTGGGCAATGTACTACTACTATTTCCAGAACGGTAAAAACCAGGATAAAACGCTTCAACCTAAATCTCGCTGGTCGATGATTACCAGCCTGATTCTGATGTTGGTCGTCGGTTTCATTATGCACAGCCTGACTTCGCAGATCCTGCACCCTGAACTGTGGAAAGAGTGGTACATGCAAAACGGTAAACTGGACTATTCCGGTACCCAACTGCATGCCTACAATATCTGGCGTTATGCGTTCTTCATCAGCATGGCAATTCCGGTAACAGGAGCAATGCTGGTTACTTACCGTCGCTTTAAGTCGGTTCGTGAAGATGCCGATCACGACTACCTGAACTGGGCCGCTGAAGTCGGTAAAAAATGGATCAAAGTCGGTTCTGTTATCTCAACGGTTCTGTATGTTGCATGGATGGCGACACTGCCTGAAACAGCAGGTAACTTCGCAACTTCTGTATGGGGCATCCTGGGTGGCGTTGCCGTAATCGGTTACGCACTATGGGCTCAACTGCGTCTGAAAGGCGAAGCGCGATTCTGCAGCTACATGGCTCTACCTATGGCGCTGGTTATCGGCCTTATTGTCGCAATCTCCCGCGAGATGCTTCGTTACGACATTCTTAACGGCTTCTTTAACTACAACTTCATGGACTACAAGATTGTTATGGACTGGTATTCCACCGGCCTGTTCTTCCTGACTTTCGCGATCGTTGGCGGTGTTGTACTTAGCTACTTCCTGACCATCGCATGGAAATCCGGACAGACCGTCGGCGTCTATACACCAGGTGCAACGGTTAACAAACTGGGTACCCTTTCTATCTGGATCGTAGCACTATGGATCGTTCAGTTCTTCGTAGTCGGTTTCTACGTCTGGGCACAATAAAGGAGCAAATACATGAAAAAATCGCTAATGATCGGACTCATCACTGCTTCAGCATTCTTCGGTGTGACATCAGCCCAGGCTTCTGGAGCACTGATTCCCCCGGAAGAATTTGCAAGTGATCCACAGATTCCTGGAAAAATGCTGGGCGACAACTGTTCAGCCTGTCACGGTACGCTTGGACGTTTCTATGATGAATCCATGCCACCTCTAGCAGGGATTCCTCGTGATGTTTTTATCAAGTTGATGCAGGACTTCAAAAACGAAGTTCGTCCATCCATTGTTATGAACCACGTTGCTAAAGTCTTTACGGATGCTGAAATCGAGCGCATGGCGGATTATTTCGCAGCGCAAACAGACCGCCCATGGAAAGAAGAAGATGTCCTTAAAGGAGGCCAGTAATGAATAACCTAACACGCCGTGAATTAATGAAGCGTTTTGGTGCTGCAGGTCTGAGCTTAGGACTGTTCGGGGCATCAAAAGAAGCCTGGTCAAAATCGGCTCCGCATATCGTCATCGTTGGTGGCGGTATCGGTGGGGTTTCGGCCGCTAAATATCTGCGTATCTTGGACAAGAACGTCAAGATCACCATTATCGAACCGAATAAAGAATATATCTTCTGCCCGGGTTCAAATGAAGTTTTGAACGACTTCACGTCGATCGAAGAACTAACGGTGAACTACGAAAACATTAAGTCCCGTTACGCCGTCAATGTTATCGAAGATCTGGCAACAGACATCGATTACAGCGCGAAAAAGGTCAAGACCAAAAACTCCGGCACAATCGCTTATGACAAGCTGATTGTTGCACCGGGGCCTGACTATAAGTTCAGCGATATCGAAGGTTACAGCAAAGACTTGGCGGAAGGTGATTTCCCGCATGCATGGAAAGCCGGTCCGCAGACTCTGAAACTGCGTGAGCAGATTCACTCTATGCCGCAAGGTGGTGTTGTTGCAATCTCCTCGCCTCCGATGCCGTATCGTTGTCCGCCGGCACCTTATGAGCGCGCCAGCTTCATCTCTGAGTGGCTGACACGTCATAACCCGACGGCAAAAATCCTGATCTTGGATTCCAAAAACAGCTTTACCTTCCGTAAACACTATCTGGACTACTGGACCAAAGCCCGCGGTTACGGAACCAAAGATGCCATGATTGAGTGGATTCCAATGGAAAAAGGCGGCAAGGTAACTCAACTGGACGCCGCGAACAATACGCTTGTGACCGCTGACGGTGAACGCATCAAAGCCGATGTAATCAATATCATTCCGGCGCATACGGCGGGTAAATTCGCACATGCCACCGGCCTGACTCAAGGCAATGAATGGGTACCGATCGATCCTATGGATTATCGCTCCACCCTTGATAAAGATGTATTTGTTGTCGGTGACGCGACCGAGTCCTCGCCAATGGTTAAAACCGGTTATCTGGCATCTAACCACGCCAAAGCGGTTGCACAATCGATTGTTAACGAGCTTGCAGGCAAGCCGCCTGTTCAGCCTCTGTATACCAATAACTGTGTCGCTTTGACGGGTGAAGACTACGGTATGACCATTACCGATACTTTCCGTGTTAAGGACGGCAAGATTATCAAACAGTATGGACACCAGTCGACTGAACTAGACAACGATGCACTTCACCACATCCGTGCATCACTGGCCATGAACTGGCAGCGCGCTTTCCGTCGCGACATCTTTGAATAATGGTACAGGAGACGATTCATGAAAATTAAAGCTTTATTAATCGCCACTGGATTAAGTGTTCTAAGTGTCAGTACGGCATTTGCGAGTGGACATGGTCCACAGTCGGAACCTTGGACAATGAAAGAGTGGTTGGATACGAAAAACCAGATGCCTGAAGGCAGTGTTGAAGCCGGTCAAAAACTGGTCGAACAGGGTTACTGCTATACCTGTCACGGCGTTGAAGGTAAAAACATGACTCAGGCGACGCCAAGTCTTGCGGGACAGAACCCGGTTTATACCTACAAAATGTTGAAAGACTATAAATCAGGCCGTTTCAATGTCGATCATAAATCGGATGTCATGGTTCACCTGATGCAGATCTATAGCGATCAGCAGATGGCGGACATGGCGGCTTACTATGCGGCGCAACCTCTGCCTTATGCAAACTATGTGACTAAAGACACCGAAGTAGAGCCGGGCATTGTTCGCTTGGCAAACAAAGGCGACAACTCACGTATGATCGTTCCATGTGCTTCATGTCACGGTGCTCACGGTGAAGGCGGCTTGAACGAAACGCCTGCCCTGACCAATCTGAGCCCACGCATGTTTGTACGCTACATGGAAGCTTACCGTGACGGTTCACGTCATAACGACGTGGTTTCGGGCATGGCGCAGTTTGCCAAAGACCTGACGGATGAAGAAATTCAGGGACTGGCTGATTACTACGCACAGCTTAAACCAAGAGGAGTGGAATAATGAATGGTAAAACAGCAATTATTTGGGGGCTAATCCTGACTTTTGGCTCCGTAGCACTCATGTGGTTATTAAGCACTATTACCGTGGTTAACTAAGTTACCCTCGGCAACTTACAAAAAAGCACCTTTGGAATATTTCCTCAGGTGCTTTTTTTTATTTCTGGATATACGGTGTTTCAGGATTTAACCAGAGTACCGTCCCGGTAAGCCTGCAACGTCTCCTCGATCTCCTGATTACTGGTCATGACGAAAGGCCCGCGATGGACAATCGGCTCACCGACCGGCTTCCCTTTGAAAAGCAAGGCCCGGCTGGAAGCTTCTCCCGAAAGGCTTATTTCGCCGTCACCGGCAACAACATCGGAAAACTGCACCAACTGCCCCGCAGGGATTTCACTGTCACCGTTAACCAGCACTTTACCACCAATCACATACAATGCCAGACTGGCTTCATTTGCCGTGACCGAAAGCGTTGCCGCCCCCTGCCATTTCAAATCCGCCAAAGCGGCGTTGCCACTGAGCTTTTGAAATTCAGAACGATATTCCTGACCGTTGAACTGCCAGTTTCCGGCAACGACTTTGACCGCCAGATCGTCAAGCTGTAGCCATGGCAGACGCGACGCGTCCATATCCTGATACTGCGGCGCCTGATATTTCTCTTCACGCGGTACATTCAACCAGAACTGAAAACCCCAAAGCCCGTTCGCATCGACTTTCGGGATTTCCGCATGTTCGATCCCCTGTCCGGTATGCATCCACTGCAAACCTCCGGACAGGACTTCAGAAGCATTACCCATCGAATCTTTATGCGCCATACCGCCGTCGATAAGATAACTCAAAGTCTGAATTCCTCTATGCGGATGCACCGGAAAAGCGCCGACGTCATCCTGTGGAGAAGCCTTTAGCTCATCTAACATTAAAAACGGATCCAGACGCCCGTCGAATAATGCATTACGCTGCAAAGCGACACCCTCGCCGTCCATCGCTGGTCGAGCCAGAGTCACTTGTCGAATTTTTCTAAGCATGCTGTTCCCTCCTTAATTGCGGCAAAACCGTCAGGATATCGTCTTTCGCCTGCTGAACGATCTGCTCTGCATCGCCTTGAGCCAGACCGGCGGCATGAATAAAATACAGCTCTTTCAAACCGATAAAATTCAGCATGGTTTTCAAATGCCCGTCAAGATAATTCATCGTCTGCGCTTCGCCCTGTCGATAATCTCCGCCGGAACTCAGAATAATAAAGACCGGTTTATCCTCGACTAGTCCTTGCGGTCCCTGTTCAGTATAGCGGAAGGTCTTTCCGGCTCTAAGCACCTGATCAAAAAAGCTTTTTAAATTGGCTGGCACCCCGAAATTATACATAGGCGCCGTAATGATGACGGCATCCGCCGCCTTGAGCTGTTCAATCAAGCGGTCCGAAAGACTCAAAAGATCCAGTTGTTCCGGTGTCGGTTCTGGGTTGAACGCCGCCGCAAGATATTCGGAATCAATCGGCCGAATAGAGGATTGCGCCAAATCCAGATGATTAAGTTCCTTCGGAGCAAGATAAGCCGTCAAAAAATCTCCCAACTGTTTTGAACTGGACTGTTCAACCGGCTGTAGACTGGCATCGATGCGCATAATATTGTTCATTTTCACTCTCCTGTTTAATTCGGTGACAGTTTCAGTCTAAACAGAGCGTAGATGAATAAAAAGCAGGTTAGACGCATCTAAATACTGCGTAATTTGCAGCAATAAGCAATTTATATTCGCGTAAAATTATCCCAAACACAATAACCTTTAGCGGAGTTTGCGCAGTGGCCACAATATGGGACAAACGGTATTCAAGCGAAGAGTATCAATATGGAACCGAAGCCAACGACTTCCTTAAACAGAGCGTACACCACCTGCCGCAAACCGGTACAGGCAAAATCCTCTGCTTAGGCGAAGGAGAAGGCCGTAATGCGGTCTTTCTTGCCGAACAGGGGTTTGACGTCACTGCAGTTGATGCTTCCGAAATCGGTTTGCAGAAAGCTCTGGCGCTGGCAGAATCCCGAGGCGTCAGGATTTCTACCCAGGTTGCCGACTTGGCGAATTATGACTTGGGAACAAACCGCTGGGACGGCATTATCTCGATTTTCTGCCATCTGCCCGAAGCCCTGCGTCTGAATCTGCATCAGAAAGTCGCTCTGGCACTTAAACCGCAAGGCGTATTTATTCTCGAAGCCTACCGACCCGAACAATTGCTCTTCGCCACTGGCGGGCCACCTCAGGTCGAACTGATGATGACGCTTGAAGGCCTTAAAAATGAACTGGCCGATTTGGAACATCGCCATCTGTGTGAACTGGAACGCGAAGTGAATGAAGGCGTACTGCACAACGGAATGGCGGCGGTAGTACAGCTGATTGCAACCAAAGAAGACTGAAATGCAAATTGAGCAACTGGAAATTTTCACCGAAGTTGTCCGTCTTGGCAGTTTTGCCGCTGTAGCCGAAAAACGCCAACTCAACGCCACATCAATTTCCCGCAGCATTCAAGCATTGGAAACAGAACTTGGCGTCAAACTGTTACAGCGCAGTACCCGTAAACTGGATCTTACCGAGGCGGGCGACACCTATTACCAGCAGATACTTCCCATTCTGGATCATCTCGACCAAGCCAGACATAAAGCTCTGGATATTAAACAGGAACTCAAAGGAACTTTACGGGTCACCTTGCCGCTGGGCTTCGCCGAAGCTCAGGTCGTTCCGCTTATCCCGGAGTTTCGCCGAGACCATCCGGAATTGAAACTCGAACTTCTGATTACCGACGAATGTCTCGATCTGGTTCAGGAAAAAATCGATATGGGCGTGCGCATCGGAAAAGTCTCCGAAGAAAACTGGGTCGCCAGACCATTAAAAACGCTACGTTTCGTGGCCTGCGCCAGCCCTCAGTTCTTACAAAATCACCCGATCTCTGAACCCGATGCGCTTGAACGGCTGCCATGCCTGAATTTCATAGCTAAGGCCGAAGCTAAACAATGGCGTTTTCATCACCGTCACAGCGGAAAAACCGAAACCATCTGGATCAATCAAGTGCTTCTGGCAACCCACGAACAGGCCGCCAAGAGTCTCTGTCTGGCCGGGGAAGGCGTCGCCCTGCTTCCGGATTGGCTGGTGCAGGAAGAGCTGCAAAGCGAACGTTTACTGGAAGTTTTTCCGGAACACGATGTTCTCTATCTGCAAGCCGACAATCAGATCTGGTGCACTTACCCTAACCGCGAATACGTGCCCGCCAAAACCCGTGCTTTTCTCGACTTTCTGCAAGAGCGGCTGGGAAATAAAAAAGCCGGCAAAGCGCCGGCTTAATTTACGCCAAAAGGATCTTAATCAATATCCGCGAAACCTGCGCTCAGCTGAGGCGTCGCTTTAATCAAATCATAGCTGGCACCGATTGCCGCATTATCAAAGGTAAAAGCGCCACCCAAATCAATCCCGACCTGTTGCCCATAAGAATAAGGGTAATAGGTCGCACCTATAGTCGCCACCACCTCTTCTTCTTTATCATTGGAAAGAATTTTTCCGGTAAAGCCTAACTCTCCACTAAACGTATAAGAAACTCCGACCATAAAAGTAGCGTCAGCCTGCGCCGAACCCGCCAGGGTGGCCGCTGACAAAAAAGCTGCCAGAATTAACTTCTTCTTCATGTTTTTACCTCTAATTGAAATCCAACTTAGTGTTGTTAAAAAACTATAGCCCGCTTAGTGCCGGATAAGTCTACCACGAAGTTTTCTGTTACACCTTTCAAATTCGCCTTTATAACCGGATTATTGAGACCAACCGAATTTCGTCGCAAAGCAAAAAGCCGGCTCAAGGCCGGCTTTCAACTCGATCACATCGCTCATGATTCAAAGATGTATGGCACTACACCATTTAAATCAATTCAGCTCATTCTGTACGAAACTGTTCCATTCTCTGATGGCACTGGCTGCTGCCTGCTGATGGACATCGATAGCGGCATTCTGCGCTTTGACATAATCACTGATGCACTTGTGATATTTTTGCTTGGCGTAATTGAACTCCCCCCATTCCGTCACGGAGTCGAACTTCGCCGGCTTCATCGGTTTGACGCATGAATGTTTAGGGGCATTAATATCGGCGGCAAAGGCAGGCGCTGCGACAATTGAAAAAGCAAATACCGCCAGCAGGGCTTTTTTTACAGGAAAAATCATCGATCGAATTACCCTCGGAGTTGTCAGTGTTACTGAATATGCACCCAATATTATCAGCCTTAAAGGATAATTCAATCAAAAACATAATGTTATGTATATAAAACAACTG
Organism: Thiomicrorhabdus sp. 6S3-12; assembly: GCF_017571475.1. Taxonomy (GTDB): domain Bacteria; phylum Pseudomonadota; class Gammaproteobacteria; order Thiomicrospirales; family Thiomicrospiraceae; genus Thiomicrorhabdus. Next base: position 110,611 of record NZ_JAGETW010000002.1, read on the forward strand.
AATAATATCAAAATTATTACGTTTTCCATCATCCCTTCACAAAGCACACGCCGTTTTACCGGGAGCTCGACGATCAATCAGTTCCCCCGGCTTTGATTGGCCGGACGCAAGCCGCAAACACGGTTCGAATCAAAATAATTTATCGCGCAAATTTCTGTATAGTAATCCTATCGATGTTCCAAATACCCCCTTCTCACTTTTTCGTGAAAGCGGTCATTATCGATGTGCAAGGAGACCATTATGCTAACCGTACTAGGGGCTTCCGGCAGTCTGGATCAGGGCCGAAGCTGTACCTCTTTCCTTGTGGGAGAACATATTCTGATCGATGCCGGCAGCGTAATGCAGCCCTTGGGCAAAAAGAGCCTGCGTATCGAACATGTTCTGCTGACCCACTCTCATTTCGATCATATTGCGGACCTTCCTTTCCTGATCGAAACCCATTTTGCAGAACGTCGCCGACCGGTAAAACTGTACGCTTCCCGCGATACCCTGCAAGCGGTTAAAGAACATCTTTTCAATGGCATAATCTGGCCGGCGTTTCAAACCATCGAGCATCCCAAGCATAAAACACCTATGCTCGAATTCGTGGAAATCGAGGAAGATGTCTCCTTTCGGATCGGCGCCTACCAATTTACGCCAGTTGCCGCCAAACACACAGTGCCCACGTTCGGATTCATCATAAAAAAAGGCAAACGAGGCTGCGTGATCAGCGGTGATACCTATTTAAATCCGGCTCTGACACAACGTATCAACCGTGACCCGGAAATAAACAGTCTGCTTATCGAAACCTCTTTCCCTTCCAGCCTGAATACGATTGCCGAAAGAAGTCTGCACCTGACGCCCGACTTGTTAAAACAGCAACTCAACGACCTGAACCGCCCTTTAGCCATATATCTGTACCACCTTAAACCGGCCCATGAAACCCAGATCCGTCAGGAACTGCAAAACCAAGGGCTGCCAATCGGCAAAATTCTCGCGACCGGTGACAGCTTCAGCCCATTTGCACAACAGAGCACTTTTCGCGAACGGATCTTCTCGGAGAGCAGTGAAAAGAAACAGTTGCGCTCCCTGCTTCGTATCGCACAATCCCTTTCGGCCCAGACCAACACCGACCGTCTGATCGAGTCGATCCTTAAGGAGGCGATGGACTTCTCGGGTGCCGATGCCGGAACCCTGTACACTCTGTCGGAAGACAAACAAAAGCTGCAGTTTACCGTCGTGCAAAACCGCTCCCTGAAGATCAAAATGGGCGGCACGCAAAACCCCATAAGTTGGGAGCCGCTGCCGTTATATCATCACGACGGCACGCCGAACTGCAAAATGGCGGCCGTTCTGTGCGCCCTGAGCAAGGAACCGATCAATATCCCCGACGCCTATTCCAATACCGATTTTGATTTCAGCGGAACCCGAGCGTTTGACGACAAAACCGGCTACCACTCGCAGTCTATGCTGGTAATTCCTCTTCTGGACCGGGATCAGCGGCTGCTCGGTGTACTGCAATTAATTAATAAACACGACAAATCAGGACAGGTACAGCCCTTTAATCAGCAGGATCAGCAAAACAGTATGGCGCTGGCATCGCAAGCCGCGATCTCTCTGAACAACAGCTTATTGATCAAACGAATGGAAGAGCTGTTTGAAGCTTTCGCCCACGCCATCACAAAAGCGTTTGACGAGAAAAGCAGTTTCACCGGTATCCATATCCGTCAGGTCGCAAAACTCGCCACTCTGATCGCCAAAGCGATTGACGAAGATGATACGATCTACAAAGACATCAACTATACGCCGGAAATGCACCACACCATCAAGATCGCCGCTCTGGTTCATGATGTCGGTAAAATCGCGACACCGGAATCGATTCTGCAGAAAGCGACAAAACTGGAAGCGATTTACGACCGTATCGAAAGCGTGCGTCTGCGTTTTGCCATTCTGGAACGCGATCTGCACCTGCAAGCCTTGCACAAACGAATTGAAAACCCCGAACAGACTCCTGACAGAGATGAGCAGGAACTACACGCCGGAATTCAGGAACTGCAAGACCAGTTCGACTTTCTCAAGAGCATGAATACCGGTCGAGAGTTTCTGGAACCGGATCATCTGCAAAGAATCCAGCAACTGGCTCAGATCTCTTTCGAGTTGGATGGCAAGCAGCACCCGCTACTGAGTGAAGACGAGGTGATCAACCTGAGCATCCAACGAGGAACCTTGAATGACGCCGAACGCGAGACGATTATGGATCACGCGCGCATCTCGCTTGATATTCTGCAGACTTTACCGTTTCCCGAACAGTACGAACGAATTGTCGACATTGCCGCCAACCATCATGAAAAACTCGACGGTAGCGGTTATCCGCGCGGACTGACCGCCAGTGAACTGACTCTGGAAGATCATATTATGATTCTGGCGGATCTGTACGAGGCGCTTTCGTCACCGCAGCGCCCATACAAACAGCCTTTAAGCCTGCGACAAATCGCCGATATTCTCGGCGCCATGGCCAACCACGGAGAAATCGACAAAACGCTACTGCGCTTCTTCTTCGAAAGCGGAACCTATCAGGACTACAACGCGGAACTGAATCCGGAACAGCTGACCGATTTCGAATTAAAACTGAACTAAAGGCTCCTTCCGATGGCGACTTTTTTCGAAGAACAAATCCCTGTTTTCAAACGCCTTGAAGAGACGCTGTCAGCGCAATCCTATGTCGACATCCCGGCAGACTGGACAATCGTTATTGCCGACGTAATCGATTCAACGCGTGCCATCCAGGAAGGACGCTACCGTGACATCAACGCCCTTGGCGGCAGTATTATCGCCGCCGTTTTAAACGCCGCCAAACCGAGACAGATTCCTTTTGTATTCGGCGGAGACGGCGCCAGCTTCTGCGTTCCTCCGCAAATGCTGGATCAAGTAAAACAGGCATTAAAAGGATGTCAGGAACTGGCTGAGGAAAACCTTCAACTGCAGCTGCGCGCAGGGCTGGTACCCTGTTCCGACCTGAGCTTACCGGTCCGTGTCTGTCGTCTGCAGCGAGCCGATCATCTAACGCAGTTTTTCTTTATCGGTAACGGTTTGCAGGAAGCCGAACACAAAACCAAACAGGATCAACGCTATCTTTTGCCGGAAAACATTCAAGCCAATGCCGATTTTACCGGATTTGAATGCCGCTGGAATCTGGTTCCGTCCGCCAAGGAGATCACATTCAGTCTACTGGTTCAATCGCGCCTGCCGGAACAACCCGACTCTCTGGCGCTGTTTAGAACATTAACCGGCAAGCTGGATGAACTGATCGGCGCCGAGTCCGAACACCACCCGCTCGCAAGCGGGGAACTGACCATGTCTTACCGGACAGACAAACTTCGCGCCGAAGTCGCTGCCAAAGGACTGCATGCTTCGCCTCTGAAGCGCTTCTGGATCGGAATAAAAATCCGTTTGGAAAATATGATCGGCGAGTACTGGATGCGAAAGCATGTCAGTATCAACGGATACAATTGGGGAAATTACCGCAAAGAGTTAATCGAAAATGCCGACTACGAAAAACTGGACGATATTTATCGCTGCGTAATGAGCGCAGACAAAAAGGAACTGAAACAGTTAATCGGATGGCTTGAGAATGCCCACCGACAGGGAAAACTCTATTACGGTCTGCACCAAAGCGACGCCGCAATCGTGACCTGTCTGGTTTCGCAAAACCACAGCAAACATACTCACTTTATCGACAGCTCAAAAGGCGGTTACGCCCTGGCTGCCAGACAACTGAAAGAGCAGATCCGACAAGACGAGAAACCATAATCCGCTTACGCCTTCGACCGCACCTCTTTCAGTGTAAAAAAACCGGATGGAACAATACTTTTCCGATCGGGCAGGAGCCGTCAAAGGAGTTCACGAGAAACGCCTCCTGTGAACTCAATTGAGTTCGTCATCTTTCCAGAACTTGGTACCCTTAACCGTCGCCTGTAAAGCTAAGCCGCTTTTGGTAAAGGTATACACGGTTACATCGCCGAAGTAGGCCTCGCCTTCCACCGAAGCGCCTTTATCGGTCACTTTAGCCGCCGCATCAGCATTGCCGCCGAACGTCCAGCCGCTGTCGATAAAGCGCTTCATCGCTTCCGGGGTATGAAAAACCATCACAATCCGATAATCTTTCACCCCCAACCCTAAACCGACGCCGCCTTCAGCCATATTCATATAGGTTCTTTGACCGCTGTGACGATTTGTCACCACTCCGTAACCGGTTCCGGCCGCCAGCAAAAACAGATTTACATTTGCGTTAGAGAAGACAGCATAGCCAGGCGACGCATTGATTTGCGTCCGGGCATGCGGCTTGATCGAATAGAGTTGCGTCAGCGTTTCGCTTTTCATTTTGAGGATCGCCTGCTGCTTATCGGCTTTAGAGCCGCTGCCCATAGAGGCGCAAGAAGCCAGGATAAAACTCAGAAAAAGCACCGAAAATAATCTTAAAAACAGCATGATTCACCTCGCTTTGAATTCAATGACGTCGATAAAAATTATAAACTGCCTCAATCCGCAATATGCGTAACGCCGTATGAAAGTTTTTTATGCTTCAACAGTCTGCTTAAAACAGCCCCCGAAAACCCGTAAAGATGAGCCCCTGAAGATTTTTTTCGCATAGAGTGAAAAAAATTCATTATCAGCTATTGACGACGGCGCAGAAATGTCTAAAATTCACCGCACCAAGCGAGCGTGGTGGAATTGGTAGACACGCCAGATTTAGGTTCTGGTGCCTTTGGTGTGAGAGTTCGAGTCTCTCCGCTCGCACCATATTCAAAAACCCCAGATCGGGAAACCGACCTGGGGTTTTTCTGTATTTAGCGGACGGAAACCCGCACCGCATTTCCAAAGTCCTTCTGTTCTCGGCGATCAGATGCTCTGCAGAAAGCACTTTATCACTCTTACTAGCCCTCTCCTGAGTAAGATTCACCCGGTTACGGACAGGACGGAACCCGACAATCCGTTCCGCTGTCCTGTCCAAGTGCTTGAATTTCCTGGAAACTCTGGCGGATATTTTCGCTGTCAGGATTTAACTTTAAAGCGCACCGGATTGCCTGCCTAGCCTGCGCAGAACATTTTCTGGCCACAAAATTATAGGCCAGATTATTCCATGCATCGGCATTCTCCGGTCTGAGCTCGATTTCGCGCTTATAAAACCTTTCCGCCGCCTGAAAATGCTTGGCGGCATATTCGCTGTTTGCCAGTGCCATCAGAACAATCGAGTTTTTAGGCCAGCGCTTGACTGCGGAACGATAACCTTGAAGAGCCTCGTTTGAGAAACCGACCTCTTCAAGCGCATGATTTGCCAATACATAGGACGCCGCATCAGCCGTTGCCGGAATCTCGCCCGGCTTCACAATGACATAAGCCCAATATTTCGCGCGCTGCCAGGTTCTTTCGAAAGTCGCCATACTGATCAGATGGCGTTCAATCTCGCCAGAGCGCAAAATCAAATGCTTTTGATCAAGGTCGTAACCGACCACGACCGCATAATGCCATTGCGGCCAGGCGGCAAGCGAAAGATTCTGAAAGACCAGCACCGGATTGCCCCGATTGAGTTCCAGAAGAATATTTTTAAGATCTGCTTCGAGCGGATAGCTCAACATACCGTAACTGCGTGCCGCGGCAAGCATTTCAATCTGCAGACTTCCTTGACGATGCGGTAAATAGACTTGGTTTGCCAATGCCTCATCCGCAACGTCAATATCCCGATAAGACAAGATGGTGGCCAAAGCTGCCGGGCCGCACTGGTATTCCCGCTGAGGGAAAAACGGCACCTCCGATAATTCCATATGCCGGGCAATCGAGACATCCACAAGTTTCGACAAGGCGTTAGTTTGCGGCGTACTTGAACAGCCGCTGAGAGTCAGGAAAAAAACAACGCCAGACAAAAGCCTGGCGCAGATTCGATCAAACATTGCTTAGAGAGGATTATTTATTAATGTTATTCACAAACGGGAATACATCGGTAGCGCCCAGCATATCGGTAATCACCAGCACCACAAAAACAAATAACAGCGCGCTAACAATACCGCTTCCGGCCGGTAACTCATCCAGTTTATGATTCAGCGCAACCAGCTCCTGATCGGTCATTTGGCTGACGCGCGACTTGGCATCTTCCGGGTCAACGCCCATTGCAACCAGCTGATCCTGTACATCACTTCGATCCAGTCCGGCAAGGATTTCCTGCACCGTCAGATCGTGACTGACTTCGGCGACCAATTGATCATTAGTTACCATCCCGGCATAAGCATAACCAACGTAACCGTTTAAAAAAGCAAACAGGGACAGAAAAGAAACCAGTTTGGTAAACCTTTGCGATAGTCTCATTATTAACACCTCATTGTTAGTTGAAAACAGCGTGTTTTTATTGTAGCCACAGCCCAATCCAGATAGCAAACGAAAAAGACGCCCTGTAGCAGACAGAATAGAGCTCAACGACTCCGATCCGGTCTTCTTTTACTTCGGCCACACGAGTGCACCTTACTTCAGGCATCAGCCTTTGCACCACTCCATGCACCATTTTGGCGAAAAACGCGAACCTATTACCCTCGCTCAAAAGGCAATAAATACATAACTTATTCATATGAATAAATTTATTTGATACGGAATCAAAATTGTTAAATAGCCCGTATTTCAAAAATTATGGTTCATCACTTATTTTCGGGGGCACTAAGAATGAATGACTCTTCATCAATACAAGAATCGAATGAATTTGATATTTCACACCTGACCACTCTGGTTTCAAAAACAGACTTACAGGGTACGATTCTGGAAGCCAATGACGCCTTTGTCGCGGCAAGCGGCTATTCTCGGGAAGAGCTGATTGGACAACCGCATAACATCATTCGCCACCCGGATGTTCCCAAAGAAGTATTTGCCGATATGTGGCACACCCTGCAACAGGGAAACCCTTGGGTGCAGACCGTAAAAAACCGTCGCAAAAACGGACAGTTCTACTGGGTCGAGTCGCACGTCACGCCGATCCTGCAAAAAAATCAGATTGTCGGCTTTCTTTCCGTTCGCCGCCCGATTTCCAACGAGCAGAAACAACAAGCGGCCTTACTCTACCAGCAAATACGCAACAGGAAGCGTTCGTTGAAAAACGGGGTCGTAATGAATTTCCGGGAACGCTTCTGCGTCTTCCATCGCATCCACCCGATCAATCTCATGGTCAGCACAATTGCCTTACTGGGCGTTCTTATGACGCTTATTCAAGCGCAGATTCTCACTCTGCCCGTTCCCGTTGCGGGATTGCTGGCAGCCGCGCTGTTCCTGTATGCACTTGCCGGCCGAAAATATGCCTTCAACCGTTTAGGGAAAGCCAAAGTGCTGATCGATAAAATGCGCCAATCCGACTTTACCGGCAACCTGCCCTTTTACGGTAATCACTCGCTCAGCCGTCTGGTTGCCGCGGTAAAAATGATGCAGGTACAACTTGGCGCCGAAGTCGAAAAGTCGATTGCCGACCTTAACCGCAGCACACGCTTGAAATCCGCGTTGGACAGCGCTTCGGCCAAAGTAATGATGATCGACCCAAAAGGATCGATTCTGTATTGCAACGACGAACTCAAAGCGTTTTTTGAATCCAATCATGCCGCCCTGGTTCAGAGTTGTCCGCTGTTCGATATGCACAACCTGATTCAGCAGCCGCTGCACGCAATCTTCCCGCTTGCCAGTTTCGAGAATCTTAACGAAGCGACGACAACACAAGAGAATATTGCCAATCTGCATATCGTATTCAAAATCAAACCGGTTCTGAACAATCATCAGCAACGCATCGGTACGGTCATTGAATGGAACGACATCACGCAGGAACATAAAATCGAGAGCAATCTCAAAGCGACTTTGGCCATGGCGGCGCAAGGTCATACCGCATTGAAAATTGAAACCCGAGAATTAAGCGGCTTCTATCTGGACACCTCACAAAACATCAATGCTCTGTTAACCGAAATTAACCAGATTATCGAAAGCATGGTTCTGGTGATGACAAGACTGGCTACCGGCGACTTGAAAGGCCGTATCGATCAGGATCTTCAAGGGGCTTTAGCGGCTATGAAAGGCTCGACCAACGTTTCTCTGGATAACCTGTGTACGATTGTGTTCTATATCAAACAGGCCGTGGATTCGGTCAACACCTCGGTCAATGAATCGGCCAAAGCCTCTCACGATCTCTCGGAACGTACCCAGCAGGCAGCAGCGACTCTGCAAGAAATCAATGCAACCATGCAGGAAGTTCACTCGCAGCAAACCCAAAACACTCACGAACTGATCGAAATCAGTCAACTCTCCGAGCAGACCATTACCGAAAACCGTCGTGCGAAATCGTCGCTGGATAAAACCGTCACCGCGATTGACGAGATTCGCAGCACCTCGGAGAAAATCGCCAGCATTATTTCACTTATTGATGGCATCTCATTCCAGACCAACTTGCTGGCGCTCAATGCAGCCGTCGAGGCCGCCCGCGCCGGAGAACACGGGCGCGGCTTTGCCGTCGTCGCCGGAGAAGTACGCAGCCTGGCGCAGAAATCTGCGGAAGCTGCTAAAGAGATTAAGGATCTGATCGATGAATCCGTACAAAAGGTACACGAAGGTGTCGAACAGGTACAACAAACTGATCAGGCTTTTGAAACGGTTAACCACAGCGTTGTTAAGATCGGCGAAGCCTTGAAGCACATTGAACACTCGATTCAGGATCAACAGGAAGCGATCTCCAATACCGCTTCGGCGATTGGTCACCTCGACCAAAACATCCAGAGCAATGCCACTCTGGTTGAACAGACCTCTGCCGCTGCACAATCCTTGAAAGAACAGGCCGAACTTCTGGCCCGGGAAACCAATAAGTTCAGCATCGATGAACGCAAAACCGAACAGCTGGTGCAAAATTTCAGTGAAATCGGCGGCATTCGCATGAACGACCTGCGCCAATCGATGCGTATCTGGCGTGCCAATGCGCAATCATTCCTTAACGGCGTCAATGTCCCGATTGAGCAGGATAAACTGACGGACTCTGCAAGATCCGACCTGGGACGTGCTCTAGCGCAAATGCAGCAGCACAATCCGCAAATTCAATATTTAAAAGAGTTCACTCGCACTCAACACTTACACCAGCAGCAACACCAGCTGGTTAAAAATGTACTCGAACTGATGCACGGTTCTTCCGAAGATCTGGAACACTTGAAAGATAAGGACTACTTAATGGATCAACTTGTGGTCATTTCCGACCAGCTTGATGAATCCTTAAGATCACTGGATCTGGCGCTGTTTGAACAAAACTCTGCGGGAAGAGTGGACGACTCTCCTTACCTGCTTGCCTATGGTTAATCGCGTCCAAAAACATTAAAACAAGCCCAAAAAAGAGGCGGTGAAATCCTTCACCGCCTCTTTCCCTTCTCGCGAGCTTCGTCTTCAAGCTCACTGACTACGTCAATTTAGCGCAGTTTCGGGGTTATCATGATCCACTTCATGACTCAGTTGCGAGCTGTTTTTTCTGAATGGTTTTAATATTTGCCAGCATCGCAATGGAAATCACCAGCGCCACCACAAAGAAACCGGAAAAAACATACAGGGTTTCGGCATAAGAACCGGTTGCGTCTTTAACCATCGAGATAATCAGCGGTCCAACCAGACCGGCCGCGGCCCATGCGGTCAGAATATAACCGTGAATCGCCCCCAGCTCTTTGGTTCCGAAAATATCGCCGATATAGGCCGGAATTGAAGAAAAACCACCGCCGTAGCACGACATAATGAAATACAAAATAATCTGGAAAATGATAATTTCAGTGATCGACGGCAACATATAAAAAGCGACCGCCTGCGTCGCGAAGAAGGTGATATACACGATCGGACGGGTCATGTAATCTGACAGCGAAGCCCAGAAAATACGCCCTGCGCCATTGAAAATCCCCATAAGGCCTACTGCCGCAGCCGCTGCAATCGCAGATAAGCCCAAGACCTCTTGCAATAACGGAGAAGCCACACCGATTATCGCAATCCCGCAGGTTACGTTAATGAACAGCATCAGCCACAGACCATAGAAACGCGGAGTTTTGACTGCTTCATGCACGCCCAGCATGGCCAAATCCGGTTTAATTTTCTTGTGCCCGGCTTCGACCTTTTTCTTAAAGCCTTCCGGCAGATAACCTTCTTCGGGTTTTTGCAGATACAGAGCCGACGAGAACATAATGACAAAGTAGGCCGCACCCAGAATCATAAAGGTTGACGCTACACCGACCTCGGAGATCAGAACCTTGATTGTCGGCCCCCAGATGGCCGAAGCAAAACCGAATCCCATAATCGCCAGACCGGTCGCCATACCGCGTTTGTCCGGGAACCATTGCACCAGTGTCGATACCGGCGAAATATAACCGATCCCCAGACCGCAACCGCCTAAAACGCCGTAGAAGAAATACAGCAACAGTTTCGATTCCATCATAATCGCCAAACCGGAACCGGCCGTACCCAATCCGAACAGAACCGCCGCGATAATCGCAGAAGCTTTCGGGCCGTTACGCTCGACAAATTTTCCCATCAGAGCCGCCGAAAGCCCCAAGAAGAAAATCGCAATACTGAACGCAATAGTGACATCCGTCAAAGTCCAGTTCATCGTTTCTTTAATCGGATTAACGTACACGCTCCAAGCATAAACTGAACCGATACAGATATGAACGCCTACAGCCGCCAAGGCCATCAGCCATCTATTTTTTCCCATATAGAGTCCTTCGTCCTGTGAAATTGTCTGAAATTGTATAGAAGTTACCGAGACACAATATCGTAGAAAACACCCCCTCTGTCCATAGAGCGGCGTAACATTTCGAACCAGTAATTCTTACACCCTCATAAGGAGTAACCAAGGGCTTTCTCCGTACCTGAAGCCGGCATGGTGTTTCATTGAACCATTCAGTCTGCGACGTAGAGACACCAGAATAAAACACTAAACAGCATACGAAGATGGCGGTATGATCTTGAATACGCAATACGGCTAAGATTCGAGGAATACTTATGGCGGAGCTGGTTCTGTTTCTCACCCTCATCATTTTCGGACTCTATTCAGAGGAGTTTTTCGCAACCCTGCTGGCCGGAATCATCATATGGATACTGTTGCAGAAGAATAACCAGTTACAGAATCAGTTGGATAAATTACTGGCCGAATTCGAAACTTTTAAGCAATCAGCAAATCATCCCGATCAGTTCGACAAAAAGGATTCGCCGCACAGAAAATCCTCCAAAGAGGCTGCAAGCCACGCCGCTATCCAACCGACGAGTTCGGTAGAAGCGGATGCAAACCGTGAACCGCAAGCGGCACAAAACCAAACCTCTGCGCCACTGGGCGCATGGAGAAGCGTCTCTCCATGGAACAAGAACTCCGACGGCCAGCGGTCGGCCAATGCAAAACCGCTTATCACCTCGCTTCAACAATACTTGAGTTCCGGCAGCTTGCCGCCTTGGCTTAACTGGTTTATCGAGAGTAACGTCACCACCAAAATCGGACTGTTTGTGCTCTTTTTCGGACTGGGGTTTCTGCTCAAATACGCCGCCGACGAGGGGCTGCTGCCGATCGAGCTGCGCCTGATGACAATCGCGCTACTTGGCCTCATACTGTTGCTTATCGGCCTCAAATTATTCACTAAACAGAAGCAACAAAACTTCGCTCTTCTGCTCCAGGGTGGCGGGATAGGCATCCTTTATCTGACCACCTATTTCGCCTTTAAGTTTTACAATGTTATTCCGCTGAGCGCCGGCTTTTTTATTCTCCTGCTGGTGATGGCGAGTTCTATCTATCTGGCGGTAAAACAGGATGCACAGCCGTTGGCCTTTATGGGCGCTCTCGGCGGATTCCTCGCCCCGATCTTAGCCTCGACCGGACAAGGCAGCCACATCATCCTGTTCAGCTATTACATCGTTTTAAACCTGAGTATTTTTGCCATCGCCTGGTTCAAAGCCTGGCGCCATCTCAATCTGCTCGGTTTTGTCATGACCTTCTGGATTGCTATCTTCTGGGGCTGGTTCCGCTATACGCCGGAGGATTATCTCAGCGTTCAGCTGTTCCTGATCGCCTTTTTCCTGCTGTATACGGCAATTGCCGTGCTTTTTGCACTCAAACAACCGCCCAATCTGAAAGGTATGGTGGACGGTACGATCGTATTCGGAACCCCGATCATCAGCTTTGTTATCCAGACGGATTTGATGCGCCCGTTTGAAGACGGTCTGGCAACCAGCAGTCTTGTCCTCGGCCTGTTTTATCTGACACTGGGATTCGGCCTAATGAAAAAGGCCGGCAGTAATCTCAAACTGCTGTATCAGGCATTTTTTGCGCTCGGCGTTATCTTTCTAACCATTACCGTGCCGCTGTTCTTCGACGACCATGTCGTCTCGGCAATCTGGTCGATTGAAGCCAGCGGAATCATCTGGCTTGCCTTGCGCCAGCGACAAAGTTTCGGGCTCTTCTTCGGTATCCTGTTGCAACTGCTCGCCTCGCAGTTCTTTTATATTGCGCAATTCGCCCTTATCGGTTCGGCCGAAACGGCCATCTTCAACGCGTTTTACTTGGGCGGCCTGCTGGTCGGCCTTGCCAATCTGTTGAGCAGTTTCATGCTCTATAAAAGTCGAAGCCTGCAATCGCTGGAGATTCGCGCGGCTTCTATTCTCCTGCTGGTCATCGGCACCCTCTGGTGGTTCAGCGTCCACTGGCTCGAGATCGAACGCTTTGTCTCCTACGACTGGCAAACCTTCGCTATCCTTGCGCATTTGCTGATCACCTCTGTGCTCGTAACCGCCATCGAAGTGCGTTTTAACTGGCAAGATCTTCGTTATTACCGCCCACTGTGGCTTATCTTTTTGCTTCTGTATGCGCTTTATACTTTCGACCATAACAGCCATCCGTTTGCCCATCACGCCTGGATCATGTGGCTGTTCAACGGTGCCGCTTTCTACGCTATTCTCAAATGGCTGGAAAACCATGCGCCGGAGAACATCGTCTTTGGCAAGCAGCTCCACGCTCTGAGCCTGTATCTGTTTGTGGGAATTCTCGCTCTGGAAGGACAGCACTATGCCATCCACCATTATCTGGATTGGATTTCGACCAGTCTGTTGCTGTTTATGTTGCCGGTTATTCTCGGACAAAGTCTGATCAATCAGCGAAGATTCTGGCCGTTCAAGGCGCATGCCGAACTGTATCTCAACACCCTTGCACTGCCGCTGTTATTGATAATATTTGCGTGGCTGATCAGTTTTAATCTCGCCTCCGCCGGAGAAGCTTTGGGGCCGCTGTATTTACCTCTGCTCAACTATGTCGATCTGATTGCACTGGCCGGTTTCAGCGTACTGTATCAGTGGCTCAAGAGCGATACGCAAAACGCACGCTTGATGATTGATAAAGGCGCATGGTATCTCTTCGGTATTGCGCTGTTTGCCTTTGCCAATGCGGTCATTTTGCGCCTGTTGTACCATTGGTACGACATCTATTACTCGCTGCATACCTGGCTGAATTCCTCGACCACGCAAACAACACTTGCCATCTTCTGGAGTCTGCTCGGCGTCGCAATTATGAAACTGGCGCAAAAATCCGCCAACCGCACGTTGTGGCTGGCCGGTTCGGCTCTGTTAGCACTGGTGGTCATTAAACTGTTTATCTTCGATCTCGCCAACTCCGGCACCGTTGCCAGAATCATCAGCTTTATCGGTGTCGGCGGAATCCTGATCACCGTCGGTTATTTCTTCCCGATTCCACCGCAAAGCAAACCGCCAACAGAAACACCGGAAGAATCGCCGAAAAAAGCCTGAAACATCACCTGTCGGCGCTTCACAAGCGCCCGTTTTCAGTACTCACAAGGAAACCTGTGAAAATGGTTGCAGAACAATTTTTGCCGCCGCTTATCCCCGAACGCGGTTTGCAGAATCGACTTCAAGTCATTACTATTGGTAGTGATTTATTGCCATCACAGGCGATAAATCCTTTTTAAAAGCAATTTAAGGAAGCTAAAAATGGCGAAAGAAATCAAGAAAAAAGCGATCAAGAAAGCCTCAACCAAGGCCGCTATGAAACTTGTTAAGAAAAACGACCTTAAAAAGAAAAAAGCCGCCGGAGTCATTAAGAAAGCAACCAAGAAAGTCGCCAAAAAAGGCCTGACGAGTAAAAAGAAAATGAAAACCGCGGTCAAGAAAGCCGTTAAAAAAGCCGCCTGATCCTCTCCTTGTCAAAATGACAAAAGCCAGCTAAATGCTGGCTTTGTTCTATCCACTCTTCATATACAGGAAACGCCTGGCTATCGGGCTGAAATCCGATTTTTGCTGACAATAAACAACGCGACCCCGCCAAGAATCGTGACCGAAGCCACTGCCAAGCGCAAGGTAATCGACTCGTCCAGAAACAGTACCGCCCCCAAGGCAGTCAAAGGCGGCACACTCAACTGCAGAATCGCCGCGCTGGCGGCACTTAAAAAAGGCACCACCGCATACCAGACGGCATAACCGATTCCCGACGCCAAAGCCCCAGAAGCGATCGCTAAAACAACACCGGTTTGGTCAAGACGGCTGCTTTCAATCCAGAGTAAACTCAACAGCACGGCCAACGGCACTGAACGAATGAAATTACCGCTGGTATCGTGATGAGCATTTTGCGCATTTCTTCCACGCAGCGAATAAATGCCCCAGGCAATCCCGGCAACCGTCATCAGCACGGCTCCCGAAAGTGACGGTGACGACGCGCCCGGCAAAAGCAGAACCAGCATACCGATTACCGCCAGTGCAAGTGCAACCAACTGCACAACGTTCAATCTCTCACCCTTATATAAACCATAACCGATCATTGTAAGCTGCACAGCTCCGAACAATAACAGCGCTCCCGTCGCGGCAGATAATTCGATATAAGCAAACGAGAAACCGGCGGCATAGACAAACAATGCCAGAGCCGACCAGGAATTTCCGCCTAATTTGGTCTTCTCGACAGAGGGAGAGATTTTCCGGCGATAATTCAGCAACTGCCACAAAATAAATAACGTCACCGCGCCGGACACCAGGCGAATCGTCGTAAAAGACGCGGCATCAATCATCGTTTCCGTCAAGGCGATGCGACAGAAAAGCGAATTCGCGGCAAAAGCGATCATGGCCAAAGCCGCCAGCAGTAACACTCGAATTGAAATCATCTTATGCGGCAAGATCCTAGAAATTCAGACAAGAAACCGGATCAGTTTACCGAAATTCAGGCAAGCAGGATAACAATAAAAAGCCGGTGAAGTTACCGGCTCTGATTTCACCAATCTGCGGTTAGGGAATGACCGGTAACTCACTCAGGTTCAGATTTGCTTAATACACTCTTCATAAGTTTCTCATATTCGCAAATAAATATATCTTATAATAAGATCAACTCAGTTAATAAACACATGGAGAAACAAAATGAACCGAGCCGCTCTAAAATCCAAAAGTAAATCTGGTCACCGTTTTTTAGGAATTTCTGCAGCGATTGCATCAAGCATCCCAGCTTCAATAAAAGTGCTGATTACACTGGCCGTTCCGGTCGGACTTGCCTAATCACACTTGTCGGAGAACGAGAGATCCCAATCTCTCATTCTCCGAATCTTCTGAATACTTCCTCTATACAATAACGGCTTCTGTTTCAGCGGAGCGTTATATTTTTGCGACCCCCTTTAGCGATAGAACACGTCAACATAATGTACAACAACCTCTTTCCGCTATACTCCTGCCGACAACAGCACCCTCCTTCAAAAATCAGCCATTCGCTCAACTTCTGTAAATGACCTCGCAATAGGATTCTGTAAGAAGAGAAAAGTCGTTTTCACCTTAAATTCGCTTATATCCATTAAATATATTTATTTATACCCAAGCAATACAAATAATTCTACAATTTACTCCAGCAAAGTATTCTTTTTAGGGAAAAATATGAAAATAGCGATAAGCAGCACCGACGGCAAAACCATCTGTGGCGATGCCGGAAGCTGTCAGGGGTTTTTAATCTATGAAATCAGTAAAAACCAGACTGTTCATCAAACGTACATTGAGCTTTCAAGAGCACAAACTCTGAAACGACTCAGCAGCCCAATTTCAGATTCTTCCGATCACCCACTCACAGGAATCAATGCGTTTATTACGCAAAGCATCGAAAAAGAACTACAAAGCCGCTTAGAAAGCGATGACATAAAAGTGATTAAAACCAAAGATCTCGAACCGCTAATGGCGCTCAATCAAATTGAACTCACCCGTCATTAGCAAAGTATTCTCCAATACCTATAAACAAAAAACCGGCATAAAGCCGGCTCTTTAAGACAGTAGTAAAAATGAGATAAGCGATTACTCCGATTCTATTTGTTACATTGCCACTGCCTGCAAACTCTCTAAATCCACTTTTTGACGTGCATTCCAAAGGTCGTACTGATCTTGTAAATTTAGCCAGCTCTCAGGGGTACGTCCCAAGACCTTAGACAAACGCAATGCCATTTCAGGTGAAATGCCGCTTTGTCCTTTAATGATTCGATTCAGTGTCGAAGCCGATACATTTAAGTGTCGCGCTAAAGCACGAGTGGTTAGATTCAGAGGCTCTAAATAAGTTTCTGCAATAAATTCACCGGGATGCGGCGGTTCAAACATTAACATTAGTGATAATCCTCGTAATTCAAAATATAAGCATTGCCATCTACAAACTCAAAAGTGATGCGCCAATTACCATTCACCGAAATTGACCAAATTCCTTCCCTGCCGCCTCTCAGAGAATGTAAACGATAACCGGGTAAATCAATATCCTCTATCTCGGTAGCCGAGTGAATCACCGCTAAGCGCATCTGCAATTTCCTAGCGTGCTCCGGATGAATGCCTTTTCGGTTACCCGATAAAAAGAACTTCTCTAGCCCTTTATGCTTAAAAGACTTAATCATTTGACTATTGTAGCGCAACACGCAACACATAAAAACTAAAAAAGCCAGCATTTAGCTGGCTTGTATATGCATTTACACGCAGGGTATGAAAGTAATTGTATTATCAACTAGAGAAAAATAGTTCATAAAACAAAATAAATTCGATAGTATTAAAATTCTCCTTTATCAGGAGAATTCCCTATATAAACATATAAAAAACAATCATGAGGATAAAATAATGGACTTGATAGATAGAATATTGGAGCTTTCAAAACGAATTGATATAGTCGGAGAATCTCTTGAAACCGAAGAAGCAACTAAAAATGCACTAATAATGCCATTCATTCAAGCCCTAGGTTACGATGTATTTAACCCTCTTGAAGTAGTGCCTGAGTTTACGACTGATCACGGAGTAAAAAAAGGAGAGAAAGTAGACTATGCAGTCAAAAAGGATAACGAATTTATCATGCTTTTTGAGTGTAAAAAATTTGATTCTAAACTATCTCCTGATCATGCTAGCCAGCTGTTTCGTTACTTCTCCGTTTCTGATGCTCGTTTTGGCGTTTTAACCAATGGTAAAGAATACATGTTTTTTAGTGACTTAGAAAAACCCAACCAAATGGACTCTAAGCCATTTTTTAGTTTTGATATGCAAAATTTTGAAAAGCATGATATTGAAGAGTTAAAAAAATTCACTAAATCTTCATTTGATTTAGAAAACATCTTAAATACAGCCAGCGACCTAAAATACACAAACGAGGTCAAAAAATTACTCAACAATGAAATGACAACACCATCAAACGATTTCGTTCGATTTTTTGCCTCACAAATTTACTCAGGCAGACTCACGCAACCGGTTATGGAACAGTTCTCAGAAATAGTAAAAAAAGCTGCTAAAAAACTAATCAGTGAGAAAATCAATGATCGCTTAGAAAGTGCGCTATCACATAATGACCAATCCAGCATTTCGATAGAAACAACTGAAGAATCTCAAAAAGAAGATGATGGAGGTGTCGTCACAACTGAAGAGGAAATTGAAGCTTATAACATTGTAAAGGCAATTCTAAGAAGGGATGTAGATTCTATTCGCATAGCAATGCGAGATACTAAATCTTACTTTGGTGTATTGCTTGACGATAACAACCGAAAGCCAATATGTAGATTCCATTTTAATACCAAACAGAAATATCTAGGCCTAATGAAAAATAAAACTGAGACCAGAGTTCCCATCGAAAGAATGGATGACATTTTCAACTACAGTGACGAATTACTCTCAACTATAAAAGAATACGAATAAAACTTGCTTAAAACCATTGTTTGTAAAATCCTACAAGAATACATCTAGCTCAAAATTAGTGAAATAAAAAAACCGGCATATAGCCGGTTCTTTAAAACATCAATTTTAAGGAGCGTTTTTTCTGAGTTCGCGGCGGAAGTTGGCGACGTTTACACTTCGTAAACGAGCTAACTTCCAACAAAGAAATCAGGAAAACAAGCCCTTACAAATTTTAGTTTTTGTCTTGGTCGATGATCTTATTCGCTTGAATCCAAGGCATCATCGCACGTAGTTTCGCACCAACCTGCTCGATTGGGTGCTCAGCGTCTTGACGACGACGTGCAGTCATTGATGGGTAACCCGCCTGACCTTCAAGGATGAATTGTTTAGCGTACTCACCAGTCTGGATGTTCTTAAGCGCTTGACGCATCGCTGCACGAGACTCATCGTTGATTACGCGAGGACCAGTAACGTACTCACCGTACTCAGCGTTGTTTGAGATTGAGTAGTTCATGTTCGCGATACCGCCTTCGAACATTAGGTCAACGATCAGCTTAAGCTCGTGTAGACACTCGAAGTATGCCATCTCTGGCTCGTATCCAGCTTCAACCAGAGTTTCGAAGCCCATTTTAACCAGGTCAACCGCACCACCACAAAGTACTGCTTGCTCACCGAATAGGTCAGTTTCACACTCTTCACGGAAAGTCGTTTCCAGGATACCAGTACGACCACCACCGATTGCAGAAGCGTAAGATAGCGCGATCGCTTTCGCGTTACCTGAAGCGTCTTGCTCGATCGCGATCAGGTCAGGAATACCACGACCGTTTTCGAACTCAGAACGTACAGTGTGACCAGGCGCTTTCGGCGCGATCATGATAACGTCCAGGTCTTTACGAGGAGTAACCTGGTTGTAGATGATTGCGAAACCGTGAGCGAATGCAAGTGCCGCACCTTCTTTGATGTTCGGCTCGATTTCGTTTTTGTAAAGATCTGCCTGGAACTCATCCGGAGTCAAGATCATTACTACGTCAGCGCCTTTAACCGCAGTAGGAACATCAGCAGTTTTAAGACCGTAACCTTCCGCTTTCTTAACAGAAGAAGAACCTGGACGAAGACCTACAACAACGTCAACACCAGAATCTTTAAGGTTCGCCGCGTGCGCGTGACCTTGAGAACCGAAACCGATAACGGCAACTTTTTTGCCTTGGATGATTGATAGATCGCAGTCTTTATCGTAATAAGCTTGCATGTTTTATCCTTAAATCAAAGGCGGAATCTCTTCCGCCGTAAGTTACATAAAAATGAAATTAAAATTCTATAGCAGCCGCTTTTAGTTCAGCTGCAGGCATTTTTCGCCGCGCAGAATACCCATCGTACCCGAACGAACCGTCTCCAGAATCAATCCTGAATCCAAAGTATTGATAAAAGCGTCCAGTTTATTGCTGTCACCGACCATCTGGATGGTATAGGTAGTCGAGGTCACATCAATAATATCGGCGCGGAAAATATCCGCCAGACGCTTGTACTCTTCGCGCATATCGCCGGTCGCAGATACTTTGATCAGCATCAGTTCGCGTTCAATATGCACGCCTTCGGTCAGATCCAATACCTTAACCACATCGATCAGACGGTTAAGGTGTTTGACGATCTGCTCGATCTGCTGATCGGTACCACTTGTCACCAGAGTCAGACGCGAAAGCGATTCGTCTTCCGTCGGTGCAACCGTCAAAGCCTGAATATTATAGCCGCGCGCCGAGAAAAGACCGGCAACACGGGATAAAGCGCCAGACTCATTTTCAATTAGCATTGAAATAATATGTTTCATCTTTTGCCTATCCTTATACCAAAATCATTTCGTTCAGACCTGCACCGGCCGGAATCATTGGATAAACGTTTTCCTGCTGATCGGTAATAATGTCAACGAACACCAAACGATCTTTAAGCTCTTCGGAGAACACTTTTTCCAATTCGGCTTCCATGGTCGCTGGGTCTTCGATACGAACACCGACATGACCGTAAGATTCCGCCAACTTAACGAAATCCGGCAAGGATTCCATATAAGACATCGAATAACGACGCTCATAGAAGAACTCCTGCCACTGGCGAACCATTCCCAGGAAACCGTTGTTCAGGCAAATGATCTTAACCGGAAGACCGTACTGCAGACAGGTTGAAAGTTCCTGGATATTCATCTGAATCGAACCTTCACCAGTCACACAGACAACCGTTGCATCCGGATGCGCCATCTGCGCTCCCATTGCCGCCGGCAGACCGAAGCCCATGGTCCCCAGACCACCGGAGTTGATCCAGCGACGCGGCTTGTCAAACGGATAGTATTGCGCCGCATACATCTGATGCTGACCAACATCGGAAGCGACATAAGCGTCACCATTGGTGACACGCCACACCGCTTCCATTGCCGCCTGAGGCTTAATTTTGGAGCCGGTTGTGTCGTAACGCAGACACTTGGTCGCACGCCACTCTTCAATCTGCTTCCACCAATCAGCCAGCGCTTTTTCGTCTTTCTTCTGTTTGGTATCATCCAGAACCTGGTTCATTTCCGTCAGAACCTGTTTAACCGGTCCGACAATCGGTATATCCACGATCACGTTTTTCGAAATCGACGCAGGGTCGATATCGATATGAATGATCTTGGCATCCGGGCAGAATTTTTCCAGATTACCGGTTACGCGGTCATCAAAACGCGCACCAATCGCGATAATCACATCAGAGTGATGCATCGACAAGTTGGCTTCATAGGTTCCGTGCATCCCCAGCATACCGACCGATTGCGAGTCAGACGCAGGGAAAGCGCCCAAGCCCATCAGGGTCTGGGTAATCGGGAAACCTAACTTACGAGTCAATTCCGTCAATTCAGCCGAAGCGTCACCCAGAACGACACCACCACCGGTGTACAGGATAGGACGCTTCGCAGAAAGCATCATTTCCACCGCTTTCTTGATCTGTCCGCTATGGCCCTTTGTTACAGGCAAGTAGGAGCGAATATCAACTTCTTGTGGATAGACATAGTTGCTTTTGGCGTTTTGAACATCTTTCGGAATATCAACGACAACTGGGCCAGGTCGACCTGTTGTGGCCAGATAAAATGCTTTTTTGAGCGTATCGGCCAGATCATTAACATCCTTGACCAAGAAGTTGTGTTTTACGATTGGTCTGGTAATCCCGACGGTATCGATCTCCTGGAACGCATCCAGACCGATCAAACCGGTTGGCACCTGGCCGGTAATGCACACCATAGGAATCGAATCCATATAGGCGGTTGCAATACCGGTGACCGCATTGGTCGCGCCAGGGCCGGAAGTTACCAAGACCACTCCTGGTTTGCCTGTAGAGCGCGCATAACCGTCTGCCGCGTGGACAGCCGCTTGTTCGTGACGGACTAAAATATGATTTAACGTTTTAGCGTCAGTATCCAGGGCATCGTAGATCGGCAGAACCGCTCCACCCGGATACCCCCAAATGTGCTCTACGCCCTCATCTTGCAAGTAATTTACAAGAATCTGGGCACCAGTCATTTCCACAACAATGGTCCTCTTAATTTTAGGCCGGAACGATTTTCATTTTGGATAGCTGAAAATCGCCCCGACAAAAACAAAAAATTAAACACTCGGAAGTCCGAGCGGTAAACAGGAAATTATAACGGAAAGCAACGGGCATGAGAACCGTAAGCAGTTCTTTTTTCGCCCATTTTCAATAGAAGGTGCTAATCGACAGGGATAAGCCGAGCAGCAAATACAAAAACCCCTGCATTGACAGAGGTTATGAAAGGAGAAATTCAGTCATTCTGCCGATAGTTTTCGGCAAATAGCTCTCGTCGATAATGCTTTAGCTCATCAATGGATTCGTGGATGTCGTCCAATGCCAGATGCGCGCCCTTCTTCTCGTGAGAGGCGTAAACATTCGGCGCCCAGCGACGCGCCAGCTCTTTAAGGGTACTGACATCGAGGTTGCGATAATGAAAAAACTGTTCCAATTTCGGCATATGCTCCACCATAAAGCGGCGGTCCTGACAGATCGAATTACCGCACATCGGCGATTTACCGGAAGGAACATACTGACTTAAAAATTCGATCGTCTGCTGTTCGGCCTGCGCCAGATCGATCGCACTGGCTTGCACACGAGCCGTCAGCCCGGAATTCCCATGATGCGTGACACACCAGTTATCCATTTTATCGAGCTCTTCCTGAGCAGTCTGGATCGCGATCACCGGGCCTTCGGCAAGCACATTTAACTGACTGTCGGTGACCACCGTGGCGATCTCAATAATGGTATGTTCTTTCGGATCCAACCCCGTCATTTCCAAATCAATCCAAATTAAGTTGTTATCTGACTTCATACTTCTGGCTCTTTTCCCTAAAATAGGCCCCTATCTTAACCTAATAAATTGAGAATCCTTAGCGCATGACCAACTGGATAACATCGATATTTCTATTTGCCCTGATTTTAAACCTGCTGATCGAATTGTGGTTGAACATTAAAAACCAGTTTCATATCGGCATCAATCGGGAAAAAGTTCCGGCAGACTTTTCTTCGGTCGTCAAGCTCGAAGACCACCAGAAAGCCGCCGATTACAGTCGCGCCAAACTGCAACTGGCTCGACTCGGCCTTTTTTACGATGCCGCCATTCTTTTGTTTATGACTCTGGGCGGAGGATTTCAGGATATCTACACCTTATGGGCGAACAGCTCGCTGGATCCGATCTGGCGCGATGTCGCTTTTCTGGTCTCCACCCTGTGGTTCCTCTCCGTTCTGCATCTGCCGTTCACGATCATGAGCACTTTCAAAATCGAGGCTCAGTTCGGTTTCAACCGCACGACCCCGGGCAAATTCATTAGCGACTTGTTCAAACAATGGGCTCTGGGACTCGCCCTGGGATTACCTTTGGCCTGGGTATTCGTTTCCGTTATGAGCACCTTTATTAATGACTTGTGGTGGCTATACACCTGGTTGATCTGGATGGGCTTTCAGCTGGTACTGATGTGGGCCTACCCGAAATGGATCGCGCCAATTTTCAACAAGTTCACCCCGCTTGAAGACGGCGAAATGAAACAGCGCATTGAAGCACTGCTGGCGCGTACCGGTTTTGAATCCAACGGCGTATTCGTGATGGACGGTTCCTCGCGCAGCGGGCATGGTAACGCCTATTTCACCGGCTTCGGTAAAAACAAACGCATCGTCTTTTTCGACACGCTTCTGGAAAAACTCTCTCCGGACGAAGTTGAAGCGGTTCTGGCGCATGAACTCGGGCATTTCAAACACGGCCATATCAAAAAACGCATGCTGGAGATGTCATTAATGACGCTGGCCGCTCTGGCTCTGCTTGGCTGGCTGATACAGCAACCGGTTTTCTACAGCGGTTTGGGAATGAGCGAACAATCCCCTGCCATCGCACTGCTGCTGTTTATGACCGTGGTCCCGCTGCTGTTTTTCTTTATCGGACCGATCATGGCGATTAAAAGCCGTAAACACGAATTCGAAGCCGATGCTTTTGCCGCCGAACATGTCGGCTCCGAACACCTGATTTCGGCGCTGCTCAAGCTGTATCGCGACAATGCCAGCACTCTGACTCCGGATCCGGCGTACTCCGCCTATCACGACAGCCACCCGCCGGCCAAAATCCGTATTGATCATTTAAAACAATTAGCAAAATAAAACGCTTAAGGATAAAAAATGAGTGAAAAAAGCGAAATTCTACAAACCCTTCTGAACTCACGCTGCAGCGAAATCAGCCCAAAAGACAAGCCGCTGATCATTCCGAGCATCGAGAGTAACATCAGCCACCTGAGCGGCTGGGAAGTTCCGCTGAACTACGCGGAATTGAAAAAGCGCTTCCAGTTCAAAAACTACTATCAAACCGTTGCCTTTGTGAATGCCGTCACCTGGCTGGCGCAGAAAGAAGGACACCACCCGACCGTCTGCTTCGGTTATAACCACTGCGATATCAGTCTGAGTACGCATGACATTAAAGGCCTGAGCATGAATGACATGATTATGGCCGCTAAAATCAATGCGCTGCTGGAAGACTGAGTCTAACTGAAGCGTTTCTCTCTATTTAAAGGTAACTTATGTCAAAACGCCGCTTAACCAAACAACAGAGCCGCCGTGTCAGCCGTC
Organism: Thiomicrorhabdus sp. 6S3-12; assembly: GCF_017571475.1. Taxonomy (GTDB): domain Bacteria; phylum Pseudomonadota; class Gammaproteobacteria; order Thiomicrospirales; family Thiomicrospiraceae; genus Thiomicrorhabdus. The sequence goes on from NZ_JAGETW010000002.1 coordinate 134,896, forward strand.
AGCGGAAGAAAGAGACCGGCGAACAAGATCTCAAACAGGAGAGCGGCCATCTCGGAGAAGAGCGCAACGGCCTGGTCATCACCAGTTTCGGAAAACGTGTTCTGGTCGAGGGCGAGGATCGGCAGAGTTATAACTGTGCCATCCGCCAGCATCTGGGCAAACTGGTCGCCGGCGACAAGGTTATCTGGCGCTCCGACATCGAAGCGGGAACCGGCGTCGTCGTCAGCGTTTTACCGCGCACGCATGAGTTGAGTCGCCCCGGATTTCGCGGCCAGACCCGAATGGTCGCGGCTAATATCGATTTTATCGGTATTGTGGCGCCGGTGGTTCCCGGCATCCATCCGGACATGATCGACCGTTATCTGGTCGGGGCGGCCCAATTGGGAATTCCCGCGATCATTATTCTCAATAAAACCGATCTTCTGGAAAGCGATGAAGACTGGGAGGCGGTTGCCGAGTTGCTGGCACCTTACGATGAAATGGAAATTCCGCTAATCCCGGCCTCGACCGTTTCTCAGCAAGGCCTGGACGAACTGTTGGACTTTATGCACGATAAGAACTCGGTCTTTGTCGGCCCGTCCGGAGCAGGTAAATCGTCGCTGATTAACGCGCTGATTCCTGATCTGGACATCCGCGTCGGCGCCCTTTCCGATGCCACCGGCCTCGGTAAGCACACCACGACCAACAGCATTCTGTATCATTTGAATCTGAAAGAAGACGACAGTATTTATGAAGGGAATCTGATCGACTCGCCGGGCGTACGTCAGTTTAATCCTGCTCCCTGCTCTCTGAGCGAGCTGGAAACTTATTATCCCGATTTCGCCCCCTTTCTGGGTCAGTGCAAATTCAATAACTGTACCCACGGACATGAACCGGATTGCGCTGTCAAACAGGCTGTCGAAGACGGAGAGATCGCTTTTACCCGTTATCAGAGCTTCCGCCGCCTGCTCGAGGAATTCAGCTCAGAGAACAACTGAGCGGATAATAATATCCGCTCATTATTATTGACCGGCTACCCATACAGACAGGCCGTACATCAGCCCAATGCTTCCGAAAACTGCGACCACCCAGAAAAGCAGTACCAGCCAGAAAGATTGCCGCTTACCGATATATTTCAGAAGCAGCCAGCTCAAAACTGTCAGTATCAGCACAACGACCCATAAACGTAAAATCGCGATCACATTACACCTCTTTATCGTATTAGCGACTGAATGATATACGTATTATTGTCCTGAATGCTGGCTTTTTGGCAAATTTACAGAGCAAATCCCGCGCTTTTCGAATCATGGATTTTCCATTTTAAGACCTTTTTCGCGAAAAAAATCGCACGCCTCTCAACGACAAAAGACAGACTTTTACAGAAAATCATCCGGCTTTACTCAAGGCTTCTACGCACTTATAAGAATTCGCTTAAGTTTTTTATCGATTATTAAGGTTTGCTCAAGTCTCTTACCTTGACTCAAATATCCTTTTCGTATGTAATTTGCACCTAGGGAAATTTCCCGACCTTTTTTAAATCGTGCTTTTAGGAGAGTACTATGAAAAAAACTGTAATTGCTCTAGCTGCGGCTGGTCTTGTTTCTTTTGGTGCAGCTGCTCAAGCTGGTGATGCAACTGCTGGTCAAGCTTCATACGCAACTTGTGCTGGTTGTCACGGTGGTGCTGGTGAAGGTGGTGTTGGTCCTAAACTAGCTGGTCAGAACGCTGCTGATATCGTTGCTAAGCTACAGAAGTATAAAGCTGGTGAGCAAGTAGGTCCTATGACTTCTATGATGGCTCCAATGGCTGCTGGTCTTTCTGACGCAGACATGGAAAACATCGCTGCTTACGTTTCTGGTCTATAATTTATAGTCAGTTTCTGTAAAGAACCGCCCTTAAGATTTTCTTAGGGCGGTTTTTTTATACCTATAGAAAAATTTATCGCAGCTGACGGCAACTAATCGGCTTTACAACTTGATTTGCCAAGCCATTCGCTATAAATTTTAAAGCGTTTTAATCAGCAAGTTCCAATATAAGGATTTTCCTATGAAAAAAATGATGATTGCAGCTCTTTCAACAGGACTACTTGTCTCGGCATCTTTCGGAGCTCAAGCAGCACCGGCGAAAGCGGCAACTTGTGTCGGTTGTCACGGCGCGGATGGTAACAGTGTTGTCCCGAATTTTCCAAAACTGGCTGGACAGCATGCTTCCTACCTTGAAAAGCAGCTAAAAGACTTCCGCGACGGTTTTCGTAAAGATGCGACCATGCAGCCTTTCGCTAAAGGGTTGACCGATGCTGAAATTAAGGAGCTGGCAGACTTCTACGCGGCACAAGCGCCTAAATAATTTCACAACAAAGCCTTGTACCGAAGGCTCTAATTAATCTTAGAGTTTTTCGTCAGCCATAAAAAAACGCCGGAATTCATACGAATACCGGCGTTTTTTTATGTTGCTAGACCCTCTTTCTCCGCACACGGCAGAGAAAGAAGTCTTAAGTCATATTACAGAAGCACTTTTTCGATACCACCGTTTTTCAACTGCTCGACAAACAGCGCTTTCCAGTCATCGCCCATACGATTCTTAGCCAACTCAACCACGATATAGTCGGTTTTCAAGCCGGTTTCACCTTCATAGCGATTCAACCCCTGCTGGCAGGCAGGACAGCTGGTCAAGACCTTGACGTTACCATCGCGAGCCTTATCCTCACCGGTCAGATCCTGAATGCCTTTCTTCAACTCGATCGCTTTACGGAAACGCAGCTGAGTCGAAATATCCGGACGAGCCGTCGCCAGAGTACCCGCTTCCGAACAGCAACGGTCGTTTAACAGAACTTCTTCGGTTTTGAGAAGATCCTTGGCAACCGATGTTCCATCCTTGAGTTTCATCGGATCGTGACAAGGTGCATGATACAGATACTTGGTTCCGGTCGCATTATCCAGCGAGACCCCTTTCTCCTGCAGATATTCGTGAATATCCATCAGACGACAACCTGGGAAAATCCGGCTGAATTCATATTTCAGCAACTGATCCAGACAGGTACCACAGGAAACAATTACCGTTTTGATATCCAGATAATTCAAGGTGTTCGCAACCCGGTGGAAGAGCGCGCGGTTTTCCGCCGTAATCTGCGCCCCTTTATCCGCCTGACCGGCAGCCGTCTGCGGATAACCGCAGCACAGATACCCCGGAGGAAGAATGGTCTGAGCCCCTGTTTCCGACAACATCGCCAAGGTAGCCATACTGATATCGCTGAACAGACGTTCCGAACCACAACCCGGGAAGTAGAACACCGCATCCGAATCGTCGTTAACCTTATCCGGATTGGAGATAATCGGCACCATAGTGCTGTCTTCCAAAGCCAGTAATTTTCGCATCGTCGGCTGATTCGGCCCGGTATTCAACGGCTTGCGGACAAAGTTAATGACCTGCTGCTGTACCGGCGCGATTTTCGAAGACTTGTGCGGAATCTCATCCAGGGATTCCTTCACCAGCCCGAAAGATTTCGCCACCTTGTGACCCAGCGTAATCATATTGGCGCTCCAACCGATCATCGCCTTACGCATCAGATTGATATTGGTCGGGTTTTTGGTATTCAGGAAGAACAGCGCCGCTTTTGTCGTCAATGAAAAACGCTTCTTGCCCATATTGGTCAAGATATTACGCATACGGATGGAAACATCCCCAAAATCGATATCGACCGGACACGGCGTTTCACACTTGTGACAGGTCGTACAATGGTCGGCCACATCGTTCATCGCTTCGAAATGCTGCAGCGAAATACCGCGACGTGTCTGTTCTTCGTACAGGAACGCCTCGATCACCTGGCCGGTCGCCAGAATTTTGTTACGCGGCGAATACAACAGGTTAGCGCGTGGAATGTGCGTCTGACAGACAGGCTTACACTTACCGCAGCGCAGACAGTCTTTGATATCGTTATTCAACTCATCCAGTTCACTGGCCTCGAGAATAATCGCTTCCTGCTGCACCAGACTCAAAGACGGCGTATAGGCATTGCTCAGACCAGAACCCGGCATCAGCTTGCCTTTATTGAAGTGACCGTTCGGATCGACTTCTTTTTTGTAGTTCACAAAGTCTTCGATCTTCGCCTGTTCCAGATACTGAATTTTGGTCAGACCAATACCGTGTTCACCGGAAATCACACCGCCAAGCTTATGAGCAATTTCCATAATGCGATCCACCAGACGATCCGCCTGATGCACCATCACATAGTTACCGGAATGCACCGGAATATTGGTATGAATATTTCCGTCACCGGCGTGCATATGCAGTGCGACAAACAGTCGCGCGGTACGGATTTCAGCATGAATGTCATCCAGGCGTTTAATCAGCGCTTCAAAGTCGTAGCCCATCAATGTCTGCTCGATGAAATCCTTCACTTCATTGCGATAGCTCATACGCACATCACGACGCAGGAACAGGTCAACAATCCGATCGTTGTCTCGTACTTTGTCCTGATCCAGTTCGGCGAACAGATCCAGAGCCTGTGTCGCCGGTTTGTACAGATTAATCAGCAGAGACTTCCAGCGCGTTCTGACATTGTGCAGATGAGTCTGGATCGTGGTCAGACGATTTTTAAAGTAATCGGCATTGGTGCCTTCGGCGTTTTCGAAGTCGTCTTCCTGGGTAAATTCAGGAATATCTCCATTGAAGTACTCTTGGAAAGCTTCGAGAATTTCCAGCTTGTTGCGAATCGACATCTCGATATTGATCATCTCGATTTCGCTGTTGTACTCATTCAGGCGCTCAAGCGGAATAACCACGTCTTCGTTGATCTTGAAGGCGTTGGTATGCGCCGAAATCGCCGCGGTACGTGAACGGTCCAGCCAGAAACGTTTACGGGCTTCGTCGGTTACTGCGATAAAGCCTTCGGCGTTACGTTTTTTCGCCAGCTCGACAATTTCTTTACAGGTATTGGCCACCTCGAAACCGTTTTCACCGCAAATATCTGCCAGAAGCAGCATTTTCGGCAGTTCTTTGCGATCCGCTTTGGTGTTGTATTTAACGGCGCGAATATAACGCTCGTCCAAATGTTCCAGACCGGCCAGCAGGATTCCTTCGGGTTTCTTCTGCTCGACATAGTCGATGACCTCGACAATCGCCGGTACGGCATTGCTCAGATCAGTACCGAAGAATTCAAGACAGATGGTACGCGTATGGCTCGGCATGCGATGCACAATAAAACGCGCCGACGTAATCAGACCGTCGCACCCTTCTTTCTGAACCCCCGGCAATCCACTAAGGAATTTATCGGTAACATCCTTACCGAGTCCGGCCTGACGGAAAGCCGAGCCGGGAATTTCCAGACGCTCGGTTTCGCCGATCTGCGTCTGACCGTCTTTTTCGAAACGCTTGATATCAAAAATAACCGTATGCTGATCCTGAAGTTTACCCAGGTTGTGGTTAATTCGATGCACTTCCAACCATTTGGCATCCGGCGTGACCATTTTCCAGGACGCCAGGTTATCCAGTGTCGTTCCCCACAGAACCGCCTTTTTACCACCGGCGTTCATGGAAATGTTACCGCCGATGGTCGAGGCGTCCTGAGAGGTCGGGTCGACCGCAAAGGTATAACCGAAACGTTCCGCCTGCTCGGAGACACGACGCGTTACCACACCAGCACCGGTACGGATTGTCGGAACCTTACCGATCATCGGCAGCTCTTCCTGCTCGACCAGGCTCATGAACTCCAGCTTCTCGGTATTGATCACCGCGGTATGCTCATGCAGCGGAATCGCCCCACCGGTATAACCGGTACCGCCTCCACGCGGAATAATGGTCAAGCCCAGTTCGATACACGCTTCGACAATATCGACAATTTCCGCTTCGGTATCCGGAGAAATCACTACCAGCGGCAATTCCACACGCCAGTCGGTCGCATCCGTAGCATGAGAAACACGCGCCAGACCACTGAAGTCGACATTATCGTCGCGGGTAATTTTTTTCAGGCGCTTCTGAACCTTGCCGCGGATTTCGATCTGTTCAGGAAACCAGGCAGCAAATTTCTGCACCGCTTTCTTAACTTCTTCGGTCAGCTCGGCTGCCGTCTGATTCCCGTCAAGACGTTTTTCCACCTCTTGCAGACGATGATTCAGCGCATCGATCAACGCCTGACGACGTTTTGCATTGTCGATCAGGTCGTTCTGAATGTACGGGTTGCGACTGACCACCCACATATCGCCCAGAACCTCAAACAGCATACGCGCCGAACGCCCGGTATTACGACACTCACGCAGGGTCTCGATCGTCTGCCAACAAGATTCGCCGAGGAACCTTAGCACGATCTCCTTGTCTGAGAATGAGGTGTAATTGTAGGGAATTTCACGAATACGCTTCTTCGGAATCATCTGTTATAGCCTATGTTAAGGATCAACTTATAAACCGCTATTTAAACGGTACAGGGCGCTTAGCCCAAACTAAACGCCCTATGTAAACTTACACTACTTTAGGCAGTAAGCCCTCGGTTACTGCACTCTTTTTTTCTGCATTTTTTTCTTTTTCTTTCTTTGCCGCATCATGGCATCGATCTTTTGCCGGTCATCTTTGACTTTCGGTTTGGATTTACGACCTTCAAACGGGTTTTGCGTCGCTTTATACTCGATGGTTACCGGTGTTCCAATCCACTTGAATGCTTTACGGAATACATTCGTTAAATAACGGGTATAGGCTTCCGGCAACTTGTCCACCTGATTTCCGTGAACAATCACTCGCGGCGGATTCAAACCGCCCAGGTGCGCGTAACGCAGTTTGACACGACGTCCGGCGATCAGAGGCGGCTGATGCTCCAGAACCGCCTGCTCGAGAACGCGGTTAAGATCCGAAGTCGAAACCTTTTTAAAGGCGGCCTCATGAACTTGCTGGACGGTTTTGAACAGTTCGCCGACACCGCTGCCGTGCAGAGCCGAAATCAAATGTTTTTTGGCGTACTCGACAAACTGCAGACGGCTATCCAACTCGTGTTTCACCTGCTCACGCTGATAGGTAGTAAGGTTATCCCACTTATTAACCGCCAATACCAGACCGCGCCCCGACTCGATCGCCAGACCCAGCAAGGTCAGATCCTGATCGGTCAAGCCTTCCGAACCGTCGATTACCAGAATCACCACATGCGACTGTTCCATCGCCTCGATCGCTTTGACGATACTGAATTTTTCGATTTTCTCTTTGATGTTTTTACGACGACGAACTCCGGCCGTATCGATCAGCGTGTACTCTTTGCCGTCACGCTCGAAAGGAACGAAAATACTGTCACGTGTTGTTCCCGGCATATCGAAAGCAACTACACGCTCTTCGCCGATCATGCGGTTGATCAAGGTTGACTTGCCGACATTCGGACGGCCAATAACTGCAACCCGGATACCTGGCTGGGCATCCAGCTCCAGTTCGTCTTCCTCTTCTTTTTCAGGCAGCTGTTCGATGACATGGTCAATCGCTTTTTCGACGTTATCGCCGTGTGCCGAGGAGATCGCTATCGGATCGCCCAAACCAAGCTGAAAGAACTCTGCTTTCGCCAGATCATGGTCATAACCTTCGGCCTTATTGACCAATACCTGAACCGGTTTATCGAAAAGACGGACATAGTTCGCAATCACTTCGTCCGCCGGCAAAATGCCTTGGCGGCCGTCGACCAGAAACAGAACGGCATCGGCTTCGTCCAACGCCGCTCGAACCTGACCGGCCATTAGAGGATCAACACCCTCTGTTTCTCCGCTCAGACCGCCGGTATCTACTACAATGTAGGGTCTTTTACCCAGTCGACCGGTTCCGTACTGACGATCTCGCGTCAGGCCGGGATAGTCGGCGACAATTGCATCACGACTGCGGGTCAGACGATTGAAAAGTGTCGATTTTCCAACATTTGGACGCCCGACAAGAGCGATAATCGGCTTACTCATTTAGCATAACCTAAAGTTAAAACACCACTCAACCGAGTGGTGTTATCTGAATTCTGAATTGATTTAATTTAAAGCGATTAAAACCAGGAATCGCCGTATTCTTTGACAAATTCGGCTCTATCCGAGGGGCGAACCTGATAACGACTGATACTGCCTTGTCCGTCGAAAAGATAGATTGAATCGCCTTCGACTTCAACGCGAACGATCTTATTGCCGTCGCCGTAATCATTACTGTGTTTAAAGCGCGACGACTCGGTTCCCTGCAACTTGCTCACCCAGTGCACATAGCCCCACTCGTCGGTAAGCAGCAAATCTTCTTTATAAAACGCCAAATCGCCGATTGTCCGTCCTTTCATGGATTCCTGTTTCCATAAAGGCGCACCGCTTTTCGCGTCAAAAGCGTACAGAACGTCTTCGTCATCAACGACGTAAAGCGCATTCTCATCGACGACAAAATCGCGATAACCGGAAAGTTCGGTGACAAAAATAAAGTTACCGTTTTCCGGATTGATCGCAGCTAATTTACCATGAAAGCCGAGCGCATAAAGAACGCCGTCTTTATATTGAAGATTCGCCTGAATATCGACCATTCGTTCAAGATCGGTACGTCCGGAAGGAATCGCGATTCGGGTTTCCCAGATCAACTCCCCAGAGCTGGCGGAAAGCGCCTGAATCATTCCTGTTTCCCAAGCAACGAAAACCAATTCATCGGTCGGCAAAACCTGCGGCGAACCGCGCAGACTCAAACTCGGCATCTGATGCTCGGACACCCAGACAGTCTCTCCACTGTCACGATTCAGGGCATAAACTTTACCATCGACTGTACGGGTAAAAATGAAGTTTCCATTGAGTGTCGGTTTGCCAAGCACCTCACTGGAAAGTTGTTTCTGCCACAAAACCCCACCGTTATCAGCATCAATCGCTTTCAAGCGGCCTTTTGCAGTACCGATAAGAATACGACCATTATCGCTATCCAGCGTCGGTCCGGAAGTAATCGCTTCGTCAAAACGCACTTCCCACACCACTTGATCAGTCCATCGGCTTTGCGGATTTTTGCTCAACTTGCTCACATAACCTTGCGAATTGGCAACCACCAGTTGCTGCTGATCGTGAGCGATTGCCAGCCCGCGAGTATCTCCGTTAGGCATCGCCGACTGTTTCACGCTCCACTGCAGATCCATTGTCAGAGCAGAATCGATCTGTTCTTTAGGCGGCTCTTCCTTCTTAATAGTTGAAGAACAACCGCTCATCAGAGCGACCGCGCCACTCAATAAAACGACAGAAAGGAGTTGAGTCTTTTTAAATTTCATCCTATTCCTTTTAAGCAGTCACTCTGCTGTCTGCAATAACTCGGCCAGTTCCTCTTACTGGGCCAAGTCATCCAATTGAATCTGCGCTAAGCCGCGTAAATTGTCATCAGCACTTTCGTTACCGATCACCGCATTAAAGGCCTCGGTTGCCTTATCGCTGTTTCCTTCGGCCAAGGCCAGAATACCGGCATAATAATCCACATTCGCTTGTTCCGACAGGGAAACTTTGGCCGATTTCAACTCATCCAACGCCTTTTGCGCTGCACTGTAATTTTTCTGGTCCAGATAAACACGCGCCAGACGCAGTTTAGCAATCGCTTTCACCTCGGCATCGGTTGCATTTTGCTCAACCCAGTTAAACTTTTCGATCGCACTTTCCTGCTTCCCCTGCTCCAGTTCAAACTTGGCGTACATTAATGCCGCTGCCGCCGCGTATGGGCTTTGTGGCTCTTCCTGCATCAATTTCAGAGCCTCACGCGAAACCTCGCCAAACGAACCTCTTTCGGCATTGATCTGCAAAGCTTCAAAAGTAACAGAAGCATTCGCCGCAGAAACATACTGAGTGTTACTCCAGTAACGCCATCCGGATGCAGCCAGCACCGCCAGTAGAACCGCGATCAACAAAGTAGTGCCATTCTTTTTCCACCAGGCCTTTATCGCATCAATCTGCTCTTCTTCAGTCTCATAACGGCTCATGAAAAGTCCTCTTTCTCAATTAGATTCATTCTAGTAAGTAATAATTAACAGTAATAGCGCTCAGCGGATCAATTTACATATCCAGAAGCGGCTGCATGTAATCGACCAGCTCATCCCAGGCGACAGTCTTTTGCTCGCCTTCCTCACGCAGAGGCTTCACTGCCGCCACCTGCTGTTCGACTTCCTGATCGCCCAATACGATTGCATAGGCCGCGCCGGATTTATCCGCTTTCTTAAACTGACTTTTGAAGCTGCCGCCACCGATATTCATCTGCACATTGGCCTGCGGAAACGCTTCACGCAGTGATTCTGCCAGAACCATTCCCGGACGGGTAACTTTTTCGCCCAGCAACACCAGGAAAATATCCGCCTGACGCTGCGGCGGAACCAGGTTTTTATCCATCAGCAAAGCGACCAGACGTTCGATGCCCATTGCAAAGCCGACAGCCGGAGTCGCCTTGCCGCCGATCTGTTCGACCAACCCATCGTAACGGCCGCCGGCACAGACCGTACCTTGAGCACCCAGTTCGGTGGTAACCCACTCAAAAACCGTGCGATTGTAGTAATCCAGACCGCGCACCAGATTCGGATTAACGACATACTCGATTCCGCAGTCGTCAAGATGTGCCTTAACTTCTTCAAAGTGCTGCAGACAATCCTCATCCAGATGATCGATCAGTTTTGGAGCCTGTTCGATCAGGTCTTTCATCTCAGGATTTTTGCTGTCGAGAATACGCAACGGATTAGAATCGAGTCGGCGCAGAGAATCTTCATCCAACTGCTCTTTATGTTCGCTGAAATAATCGACTAAAATCTGACGGTACGCCATACGCGCTTCATTGGATCCGAGCGTATTGATCTGCAACTCGAGATTTTCCAGCCCAAGTTGCTCCCATAAACGGGCGCTCAAAATAATCAATTCTGCGTCGATTTGACCTTCTGGCAATCCGAACACTTCCACACCAAACTGATGGAACTGACGGTAACGTCCTTTTTGCGGACGCTCGTAACGGAACATAGGACCGGTGTAATACAGTTTCTGGACCTGATTATGCGTCAGGCCGTTTTGGATTACCGCTCGCACGCAACCGGCCGTCCCTTCCGGGCGCAGCGTCAGGCTATCACCGTTACGGTCGGCAAAAGTGTACATCTCTTTTTCGACAATATCCGTCACTTCGCCGATGGAGCGGGCAAACAATTCGGTCTTTTCCACCAAAGGCAAACGAATCGAATGATAACCGTATTGATGTAAAACGTTTTCCGACGTTTTTACTAAATAATCAAAAGCTTCCGCATTGTCTGCAAAAATATCATTCATGCCGCGAATCGCGGTAATTTTGTTGGCCATATGGGGTCAATCTCTACTAAAACGATGTAATTTTAATTTAAGGTTGTTGTTTAAGGGGTACTCGACTCGGAAGCGTTCGGTAACTGCGGAGTCAAAAGTTGTTGCGCCGGCTCTTCAGCATTAAGCGTCGGCGTCGATTCCGGCCATACCAGCCAGAGAATCGCTGCAATGACTGCCAGACCCAGCGTATAGATCAGCAGTCGTCCAATCGCCCGCGCAAAAAACGGTTTCTGGTCATCGTAGCTGTAATAACGCTGCACCGAATGCAAATCGCTGACTACGGTAGTATTCGACGGAAAATAACTTTCAACTTTCTCTGAAGGAATTTCAAGCATGGCCGCATAGTTGCGCACATAACCACGTTCGAACGGTGTCAGGTTCAGCGGATCTAATTCAGCGCTTTCCAGGAAGTTCAACTGATCCAGCGACATATTCAATTGACTGGACGCCATTTCCAGCGTCAAGTGCTGCGACTCTCGTGTCTCTTTGAGCAACTCGTGCAATTGAATCGTTTCAATGGTTTTTTCAGCCGCAGCATTGTCAACCTGTGTCATACCGCAAGAACCTCTTTTCTATCTTTAGTTGGCAGTTTTATTTAAATTCAATTCCACCCGATGCACCGTTCGCTTGGTGCGATCGCTTACCTTACCCGCGAGTTGCCCGCATGCCGCATCAATGTCGTCACCACGGGTTTTACGAACCGTCACGTTCAGCCCACCCTCTTCCAGAACTTCTCGGAAACGGTGAATGGCATTATTCGATGAGCGCTGGTAATCGGTGTTCGGGAAAGGGTTAAAAGGAATCAAGTTCACCTTACACGGCAGATCCCCCAGAAGATCAACCAACTGTTGCGCATGTTCGACACGATCGTTCAATTTATCGATCATGACATACTCAACCGTAACGTGTTTTTTACTGTGCCCGCCTTCAACAAAACGATACAGACTCGGCATCAGAACTTCGAGCGGATATTTTTTATTGATCGGCACCAGAATATCGCGCAGCTCGTTATTCGGAGCATGCAGCGAAATCGCCAAAGAGACATCAAGCTCATGCTTGATGCGGTCGATTGCCGGTACCACACCGGCGGTACTGATCGTTACACGGCGTTTTGACAAGCCGTAGGCAAAATCATCCATCAAGATGCGTGCCGCTGGAAAAACATGAGTGACATTCAGCAGCGGCTCACCCATTCCCATGAAGACTACATTGGTAATGCGGCGCTCTTCTTTCGGAAGACAGCCTAATGCTTTGTTGGCAACCCACATCTGAGCAACGATTTCCCAGTTCTCTAGATTGCGGTTAAAGCCTTGCTTTCCGGTCGAGCAAAAACTGCAATCCAGCGCACAACCGACCTGTGAAGAGATACACAGAGTTCCGCGGTTTTTTTCAGGAATAAACACTGTCTCGATCGAGTTGTGATGATCCACTTCCAGAAGCCACTTAATCGTACCGTCATTGGAGTGCTGCTCGGCAACAATTTTAGGCGTGCGGATAAGCGCTATCTTTTTGAGCTTTTCACGCAGAGACTTGCTCAAGTTGGTCATTTCATCGAAATCACTGACCCCGAACTGATGAATCCATTTCATTACCTGTCCGGCACGAAAAGGCTTCTCGCCCGCTTCCTTGAAGAAGGTCTCCATCGCTTCACGATCCATACCAAGCAGATCAAGCTTTGAATCGGAATGCTGTAACTCGGTGACTTGTTCAGAATTTTGCTGGGTCATTTACGTTAGCCACAAATCTCGATCGTGCTAAAGAAGTAGGCAATTTCACGGGCTGCACTTTCTGGAGAATCCGAGCCATGTGCAGAATTTTCACGGACCGACAGCGCGTAATCTGCACGAATCGTCCCTTCTACTGCTTTAGCCGGATCGGTCGCGCCCATGATCTCACGGTTTTTGGCGATCGCATCTTCCCCTTCGAGAACCTGAACAATAACAGGAGCGGAAATCATATACTCAATCAAAGGCTCGTAGAAATCCCGGCCTTTATGTTCCGCGTAGAAACCTTCCGCCTGCTCACGGCTTAAACGAATCATTTTGGAAGCAACCACTCTCAGTCCGTTACGTTCGAAACGCTGCAAAATCTCACCGATTAAATTACGTTTTACCGCATCGGGTTTAATAATCGAAAAAGTCCTTTCCATCATCTTCACCTTAGAAATTTGAATTGCCGTATTTTAACAGGGATTGCCATCGGATGCAGAAAAACAAAAGCCCCAGTCCATGCTGAGGCTTTGACAATCACAGATATGCGATTTAAACCGTAAAAGACTCTCCGCAACCGCAGCTGTCCTTCACATTCGGGTTATTAAACTCAAACCCCTCATTGAGCAAACTTTCGCGAACGTAGTCAATCTCCATGCCATCAATGTTACCAAGACTTTTGGAGTCGACCACCACTTTTACGCCGTGACTTTCAAACACCTGATCATCGCCGTTAATTTCATCCGCATAATCAACAACATAGGCAAAACCAGCACAACCGCTTACCTTTGTCGCGACTCGAAGACCCAATCCGCTTCCACGCTTGGCAAGCATAGTGTTGACACGTTCCGCCGCCGCTTCGGTTAAGGTGACCGCCATAATTACTCCTTCAGACAGTTTTCGGTAAGTCGAGCGAGTAATTATAGCAAATTGCAGTCAACGGCAAACACAGCTGTTAACCAAATTTCACTTCGGCAATATTGGTTTGCTTCTGATCAATGATGGATTGAATGGAAATACCTTTAAGGAAAGAGTCAATGGTCTCGCTCAGCTCTGTCCACAATTCGTGCGACAGACACATATCGCCATCGTGACAATTCTGTTTGCCTTTACACTTACGCGCATCAACATGCTCATCCACCGCATGGATAATCTGGCTGACTGAAATTTCACGAGCGTGACGGCTCAGGCGGTAACCGCCTCCCGGACCACGAGCTGAAGAGACAAGCTGGGCACGCTTCAATTTTGCAAAAAGCTGCTCCAGATAGGATAGAGAAATCCCTTGACGTTCTGAGATCAATGAAAGGGTTACTGCGCCCTTTTCCTGATTCAATGCAATGTCGATCATTGCCGTTACCGCATAACGGCCTTTGGAAGTAATTTTCATCGTTGTAGCACCTTTATCTATCTCGCCGATCCAATTGGTCGGGAGTAAAATATTTTTAATATGAGAATGAAATCCTACAATAACCATGAAAATTATACAACTATTTTGCAGCCACTAAAAATCTCCTCGACCATTAGCTGAATGCAACCTCAATATTTTTACTTAAACCAAAAAGACAAGTACCACCCAACCCTTTACATCTTATGAGGTACAAATAAAAAACCCCGGCTATATCACTGAAAACATTCAGAAATAGAGCCGGGGCTTTAATTAAACAGATATTTAAGTGACTAGTCTTTATGCTTCAGGTGCGCAGCCTGTTCCGGATCGCTCGGCTCCAGCACCGCATCATCCAGCTTCGGCAACTCCATATCAATTTCGGTACCGCCGAGACGAGCTAACTCTTGCGCCATTTTCTCCAGCTTCTCGTCCTGAACCTGAATATGATCCAACAGGCTATAGATTGCTTTCTCGACCGGATCCGACATCTCCTGACTGACGCCGTAAGCATCAAAACCGATCTTCTGCGCCATTTTCTGGCGTCGTTCTTTCACATCTTCGCTCTTGGCATTAACTATGCGCCCCGGAATTCCGACCACGGTCTGTCCGGCTTCGACCGGCTTGAGCACTACCGCATTAGAACCGATTCGAACATCATCGCCAACAACAATCGGACCAAGCACTTTGGCGCCCGCCCCGACAACCACGCCATTCCCCAAAGTCGGGTGGCGCTTGCCCGGCTGCCACGACGTTCCGCCGAGAGTCACGCCGTGATAAAGTGTGCAGTCATCGCCGATTTCAGCCGTTTCCCCGATGACGACTCCCATACCGTGATCGATAAAAAAACGGTCACCGATCTTCGCAGCCGGATGAATTTCGATCCCGGTCAACCACCGGGCAAAACCCGAAAGCCAGCGAGCCAACCACTTTAAACGCCACCCCCAAAAGGTATGCGCCAAGCGGTAAAAAAGAATCGCATGCAACCCGGGATAGGTAGTCAAAACTTCAAAAGTATTACGTGCCGCCGGATCACGGTCGAAAACGCAGTTAATATCCGATTTTAAACGTTTAAACATGACTTCTTATCCTTCCCCCTTACTTCTTGGGCTCATCACCCAGTTTTCGTTGGGTTGCACTGAGAATTCCACGTAAAATATCCACTTCTTTCACATCCAGCTCGGCGCGGTTGAAGAGGCGACGCATACGGCGCATAAAACGTGCATTTTTAGCCGGATCGAGAAAACCGATATCCTGCAAAGCAACAAACAAATGATCGTAAAACCCTTCCAACTGATCATTGGTCGCCAATTGGTGACGGTAACCGTTACGTTTAACCGACTCAATTTCGGTCGCCATCAGGCACTCGTAAGAGAAAACCTGCACTGCCGCACTGATATTGAGCGAGCTGTAAGTCGGGTTACTCGGGATATGAGACAGATAGTTACACAAATCCATCTCGGAATTACTCAACCCAGAATCCTCGCGACCGAAAACAATGGCGACCGGCGCCGCACCGTCTGCCTGAACGGTTTTTAAGGCCAACTCCGCGGTTTGCCGTACATCCAGTTGTGGCCAGGAAACCTTACGTAAACGGGCACTGGCACCAAAAACCAGTTGCACACCATGCAACGCTTCTTCAAGCGTCGGTACTACCTTGGCCGCCGTCAATACATCCGTAGCACTGGAAGCCCTGGAGGAAGCCTCCTGAGACGGATAGCTGCGGGGATTGACCAGAACCAACTGACTTAATCCCATATTTTTCATAGCACGCGCCACACCGCCAATATTCCCTGGATGAGAGGTTTCAACCAGTACGATACGGATTTTCGCTAGACGCGGATCAAGGCAGTAGTCTTCAATCATCTCAATTCTCTGTGCTATTTGGTTATAATCGGCAGCATCTGACAACACCTATAACGCCGCCGGCATTTTGGGGCAAATATTGTACCCTTTTCCAGGCAAGCATATCAGCCCGAGTGCAGAAAGGCCGGCAATTAAAGCAAACACAGCCCTAAAAGGATCTTTATGCACCCTTATCTAAACATCGCCACCGAAGCCGCTCAAGCAGCTGGTAAAGTTATTCGCTATTATCAGGAGCGCTTCGATCAGATCAGCGTAGAACACAAAGGCCGCAACGACTATGTCAGCCAATGCGATCTGGAAGCGGAGCAGGCAATCATCAAAACCATTCGCAAATACCATCCGAACCACGCCGTTCTCGCCGAGGAGACTGGGAGACAAAAAGGGGACAACACCTCAAAAGTCGAGTGGATTATTGACCCTTTGGACGGTACGACCAATTTCCTCCACCAGTTCCCACAGTATGCGGTTTCAATCGCCGTACGCGAAAACGGCAAACTGACGCATGCCGCCATCTACGACCCGGTTGCCGACGAACTGTTTACCGCCTCACGCGGTGCCGGAGCCTATCTGAATAAATTCCGCATTCGCGTCACCGATCAGAAATCGCTCACAGACTCTCTACTGGCCACCGGATTTCCGTACCATGATTTCACCTATATCGACGACTATCTGGCAAGCTTCAAAGCTTTCATGACCAGTACAGCCGGAATTCGCCGCGCAGGTTCCGCTGCATTGGATCTGGCTTATGTCGCCTGCGGTCGTGTTGACGGTTTCTGGGAATTCAACCTCAAACCTTGGGATATCGCTGCCGGAGCCCTGCTGATTAAAGAAGCCGGCGGCCTGGTAACAGACTTCAACGGTGGTGAAGACTACCTTGAAAGCGGAAACATCATGGCAGCCAACCCGAAACTCTACAAAGAGATGGCACAGGTTATCGGCAAAACCGTTTCCAAAGAGCGACGTCGATAATTCTTAGCGACCAGAAATGGCGACTAAAGGAAACAAAACGCTTTTAGTCGCCCTCTTGCAAAGGCAACGACATCAGAACCGCATCTTCTCTGCTTTCAACATAGTCATTAAGAACATCATCCCAGTCTTTAGACTGATAATAATCCTTGCGAACACCGTCTTCACGAAAACCCAGTTTACGATACAAAGCCCGTGCACGCTGATTCGACTCGCGAACCTCCAACAACACTATATTAAAATCCGCCGCAAGCAACTGCTCAAGGAGCTTGGAAAACGCCAGAGTAGCCATCCCTCGCCCCTGACTTTCGGGACGAATGCAAAAATTTAACAGATGCGCTTCATCCAGTACCGTCAAAAAACAGCTATATCCCTGAATCCGACCATCAATATCGCAAAAAACATAATTCACCCCCTGATCCAGACTATTCTCAAACCCCCTTCTGCTCCAGGGGAAATCGTACGCCTGCTGCTCGATCAGCAACACCTCATCAAGATCGGTCTCGTTCATGGAACGAAGGTAGCTTATTTTTTCCAAGGACATGAGTAGAAAATTATCCGAAAGAGAGCACAGTACACTCCGCTAACGAAGCTGCGCATCTAGCCGCAGAGCCTGCTGATAAAAAGATTTTTTGGCATGTGGATCACTGAGCATCAGGTCAAAATCCGGCACCGGAAGCACCTCACTGCCTTCGCTCAAAACTTCATTAATGACATGTTCAGGATCCATACTCAGCAGACAGTCCACACCAGAATCGATAATTTCCTCGACCGAACTATATACCTGCTCTTCGCTGATCAGAAGCGAAGTATCCACAAACAGGATTTCCTCTTCGGACCACCCCATAGCAAGCATGATCTGACTCCACAACTGCCATTCCGCCTTACTCTCGTCCTGCCACAGGGACTGCAATCCTTGACCGACCAAAGCCACCTGACGCAAAGGGGCAACCTCTTTGAGCTTCGAAGCTTGAGAAGCTTTGAGCTCACTGGCTTTATTCATTTTCGGCTCGGGGTGACTTTCACTGTTCGAAACATCCGATTCACCGGATCCCTCGTGATCTTCGGACACCGGCGATCCCATCGCATGCATCACTTCTGGCGAGGCGTGAAACACCGAATCTCTTGCCGTCCAGTGAGCAACACCCAGCTGTTGGAAAAGCGCTGCCGAAAATTTAACTGACAATGCAGGACTTCCTATAAAACAATCTATTACACATCTGCCTGAGGATGCGCTTTGACAGGCGCATCCTTAAGCTTATTCAAAGCGTTGACATAGGCCTTAGCCGAAGCGGTCACAATATCAGTATCCGCCCCTTGACCGTTGACGATACGGCCGGCCTTTTCCATGCGCACAGCCGTCTCGCCCAGAGCGTCAGTACCGTTGGTGACATTACTCACCGAGTACAGCAATAAGGATGCGCCGGAATGCACCATGGATTCGATCGCTTTAAAGGTCGCATCAACGACTCCACCACCTTGAGCCTTGGCCGTCTGCTCCTGTCCTTCGATCCACAAAGTTACTTCCGCTTCCGGAGACTCTCCCGTCTCGGTCGAAACTTTCAACGAAACCAGACGGTAAGTTTCATTCTCGACACGCATAATATTGTTATCGGTAACCAGAGACTGCAGATCTTCGTCGTAAATTTCATGCTTGCGGTCAGCCAGCTCTTTAAAGCGAACAAAAGCGTCGTTCAGTTCCTGCTCGGTTTCAAATTCAATTCCCAACTCCTGCAAACGGGTCTTGAATGCATTACGCCCCGAGTGTTTCCCCAAAACCATCTTATTGTCGCTCCAGCCTACATCCTGAGCGCGCATAATTTCATAGGTTTCGCGATGTTTCAGAACACCGTCCTGATGGATGCCCGACTCGTGAGCAAAGGCATTGGCACCGACAATCGCTTTATTCGGCTGCACGGCAAAACCGGTAATATTCGCGACCAAACGCGACGCCGGAACAATTTCCTGGGTATTAATTCGGGTATCAACGTCAAATACATCCTGACGGGTCTTAATCGCCATTACCACTTCTTCCAGCGCAGTATTCCCGGCGCGCTCACCAAGACCGTTGATCGTACACTCAACCTGGCGGGCACCGTTCTGCACCGCTGCCAACGAATTCGCAACCGCCAATCCCAAGTCATTATGGCAATGCGCCGAGAAAATCGCTTTATCGGAATTCGGAATACGCGTCAGCAGATCGTTAAATAAGGAACCGAACTGCTCCGGTACGTTGTAACCGACCGTGTCCGGAATATTAATGGTTCCCGCCCCGGCATCGATAACCGCTTCAATCACGCGGCACAGAAAATCCGGATCGGAACGGCCGGCATCTTCCGGAGAGAACTCGACATTATCGGTAAACTGACGGGCCAGCTTAACCGCCCAGACCGCGCGCTCCACCACCTCGTCCGGACTCATGCGGAGTTTTTTCTCCATATGAATCGGCGAAGTCGCGATAAACGTATGAATACGACCGGAATTAGCCGGCTTAATCGCCTCTCCGGCACGACGAATATCATTTTCCACCGCACGCGCCAGACCGCAAATCGTTGAATCTTTAACCGTTGCCGCAACCGCTTGAACCGACTCAAAATCTCCGATACTGGCAGCGGGAAAACCGGCCTCGATTACGTCGACACGCAACTTCTCTAACTGCTTGGCAATACGAATTTTCTCTTCCTTGGTCATGGAAGCGCCGGGACTCTGTTCACCGTCACGCAGAGTCGTATCAAAAATAACTAGATGGTCTTTCATAATTTTCTCAATTCAAGCAATTAATTGGATTCTTTAGTAGAGGATGATTTTGTTTCGTCCGCAACCTCTTCGGACTCGGAAAACACCTTAGACAACTCTTCGGCCTCGCGCTGCTGACGCCTTTCTTCACGCCTTACCCGCAAGGTAGCCAAAGTCAGAATCGGCCCCGAAAAAGCATACAGGAAGAGCGTCGAAAACAGGATCATCGCGGGTTTAAGACTGACAACCACCAGTACCAAAACCCCGACCAGAAGCGTCAGGAAAGAAACCTTGCCTTTCAGATTCACCTCTTTAAAAGAGTGGAAACGGAAATTACTGACCATCATCAAACCGGTAAAAACTGTTAAAAACAGCGCCAAGACCGGAATATAGGTGTCATGCATATGGTCGTTTTCCACCATCCACACTAGTCCGGCAAGCACAGCCGCTGCGGCCGGGCTTGGCAGACCTTGAAAATAGCGTTTATCCGCCACTCCGACTTGAGTATTGAAACGTGCCAATCGCAATGCCGCCCCGGCGGTATAGATAAAGGCGGCCAGCCAACCGAGCTTACCAAAATCCGTCAATGCCCACTGATACATCAGAAGAGCCGGTGCCAAACCAAACGACACCATATCCGACAAACTGTCGTACTCTGCGCCAAAAGCACTTGAGGAATTGGTCATCCGGGCAATACGGCCATCAAGCCCGTCAAAAACCATCGCAATAAAGATCGCAATAGCCCCCTGCTCGAAATTCCCCTGCATACCGGCGATTACCGCATAAAAACCGGCAAACAGTGCTGCGGTCGTCATAAGATTAGGCAGCAGATAGATGCCGCGTTCAAATGGCTTTTTCATAAACTGTTTTAAACCTCTGGCGGAAAAACCGGCGCCCAGCGACACCCTCGCTTCGCGCCTCAACATAATAATTCAGGCTATTCTAACAAGATAAATTTTGCCGACAGAAAATTTCCTTAGCCAATTGGCCATTTTATCGGCTCTCTTATTTATATAAAGAGCGACTGCTGCTCCGGCGAAACGGCAAAGTAAGTTGCCGCCCCGGCAAATTGCATGGATTCGATAAATTCTTCCTCGCGAAACCCCATCAGATCAACACTCATCTGACACGCCGTCATTTGCACACCCAGTTCAACACAAAGCGCCCGCAGTTCTTCAATGGGAACTTGGCCGTGTGCCAGCAACTGCTTTTTAAACCCCCAGGTTGCCAGCGCCTCCATTCCCGGAAGCTGCCATAAAAATCCCGGAAGCGAACGATTCATATCAATCTGTCTAAGCCAGTCCGGCCCGACCGGCAGATGCATTTTCATCCCGGGATTCCCTACAGGAGAAACGCGAAGATGCCGCGTTTCCTTAAGCGCACACTGCAGACCGTAAAAAGTAAAAAAGACTTCAACCTGTTTATCCATCGCCGCCGCTGTACTGGCGAGAATAAAAGTCGGATACGCCCAGTCAAGCGAGCCTTTCGTATGAATAATGCTGAGTTGCTGTCGTTCCATCACTAGAGACCTTTATCTTCTGATTTCAAATTCAATGACCGGCTCCTCTGATAACAAAGAGCAATGCAGCCCCTGTTGCCGGCAGAATGCAGGAATATCTTTCAGCCCTCCTTTATCTTTAAGCTGAATTCGAAACACATTCTCTTGCGCATTTTCATGCAAGACTTTCTTTAACTTAATAATCGGCATTGGACAAGCCAGTGCACTGCAGTCGAGTTTATACATATATTTAAGAAATCCTGTTAAAGGTGACTATTATCCAATATTCACTGAAAATGGTAAGCACCATTCAATTTTTATCCACAGTCTTTCCAATTTTAGGGCTTTTTTCTTGACTGGTAATTCCACTAGACTAAAACCGAGTCTGAGAAAGACCGTCGCTGAGAACTCGCACGATAAACTCCATTGCCGACTCCGCCAATTAGATAATTGGCTAAATCACGAACATTTATTATAGTGTGGCAAGGTGACATCAAGGTACATATGCAGCGATGCAAAAAAACAAAATGACAAAAAAACGCACACAAAATGGCTACACAAGCGCAACAAGAATGAAACGGCTTCGCCAGACAGTACTGGCTATCTTGATCGGATCATTCACTGCAAGCAGTTCTTCAAGCGCCATTGCGCTGGACAACCTACCTGACCTGGGTGCTCCGGACCTGGTCGAGTATGACCGAAAAACCGAAGAACGTTTGGGAAGAGCTTTTACCGAATCCCTTATGACGCAGTTCGATCTGCAAGAGGATCCGGAAACACTGAATTACATCCGCCAGATCGGTTATAAGATTGCCGGCAACAGCGGGCAGAACCGGAACTTCGATTTTTATGTAATCCGGAATAACACGATTAACGCTTTTGCGGGACCGAACGGCGTAATCGGTGTCCATACAGGGTTAATCGAAACGGTTCACAGCGAATCGGAACTCGCATCGGTGATTGCGCATGAAATTGCTCACGTCACCCAGCAGCACCTTTCGCGAACTTATGAGTACAACAGTACTCAGGGCAGCATCACCAGCTTTGCCACTTTATTGGCTGCGGTGCTTGTCGGGATTTACAATCCGAACGCGGGAATGGCTGCACTCATGGGCGGCATGGGAATGAATATGCAGGACCAGCTAAAAAATTCGCGGCAGCATGAACAGGAAGCAGATAACGTCGGCATCCAGATTCTGCACGAATCAGGTTATGACCCGCACGCGATGGGCGATTTTTTCGGCAGACTGGCTAAATCCGGTCAGTTTAACACCCATCAGGTTCCGGAAATTCTGCGAACGCACCCTGTTACCTTGAGCCGGTTGGCGGCTGCAGAAAACCGGGCGCAAATAATGCCTCCGTTAAAAGCGGCTGCAGAAAGCAACGATCTGATATTAATAAAAATGCGTATCGCCGCCGAAAAAGAGGATTTTTCTAAACTTGAAACCAAAGGTTTGACGCCCGCTGAACAATGTTATCTGCGCAATTTGCAGGAGCTCAATCGGAAGCAAACGGAAAAACAACTGCTAAGAAGCCGCACACAATTGGACTGTCTTCTCAAACAAGCCAATGAGAACACTATGCAGCCGCTTTACAGCACGCTTCTGATTGAACGCATCAAACAATTCAAAGAGCGTAAAAGCCACAGCGACCTGACGCAGCCGATCAGCGAAGCTTTAAAGCTGATCAGCTATCAGCAAGAGTTATGGCCAAACAACCTTGCCGTTCAGCTTCGGCATGCACAGTTATTGGAATTAACCGGCGAGTACCAGAAAGCAATGCAGGTGCTGGCCAACGGAAGTGAAAACGGACATAACCAGTATCAGATAAATAATTATCTGGCGCAGTTTGCCCGTGAGCAAAACAAGGAAGCGCTCGCCAATTACTACCAGGCACGCGCACAGATCTCTGTCGGCAACTACGCCAGAGCCAGACACTTTATTGATGAAGCCAAAAGAATAAACAATCAAAGAAATGAGGGCATTGATAAGCAAATCGATTTTTTCAATGCAAAATATACGCAAAATTTACAGGAAAACGATCAAAAGGAGAGTGTTCAGTAGATTACATAAAAAAATATTACAAGTTGATTAAATAATACTATAGCAAACCCCATTTAAAATCCTTGCGTTTGCAAAGTAACTGAGTAAGCTAACAACCCTAAGAGCGAAACCGCTCGAATAATATAAAACCCAACATATAATGGGGACGTCGAAAGACACTTTTGGAGGAGAAGAATAATGAATTTAAAAATGAAGCAACTGTTGACTGCTTTCGCCGTCTCGTGTGCCGTAATGACAGCGCCAGTTAGCGTTCAAGCTGCGGACAAGCCAGCTGCCTCTGATATTGAAGAAGGTAAAAAACTTGCCTTCAGCCGTTCCAAAGGGAACTGCCTAGCCTGCCATATGGCTGGTGACGGAGCCCAACCGGGTAATATCGGGCCAGCACTTGTTGCGATGAAGTTACGTTACCCTGACAAGCAAAAGTTGTACAACAAAGTTTGGGGTACTTCAGATTCAATGAAAGTACCTAACAGCATGATGCCTGAATTCGGATTGCACGGAATTCTTACCGATGACGAAATCCGTAAAGTCGTTGACTACATCTATACGCTGTAAAAAAAATTTTTATTAAACCTTAACCGGGAGTTTTAAACCTTATGAAACGTAGATCTTTCCTTAAAGGTACTCTAGCCACTGGTGCTGCAGCTGTAGCTGTTAACGCTGGTCTTCTAACGCCTAGCACTGTTCTAGCTGCTGACTGGAATGCAAAAGCATTCGGCGCTAAAACAACTGATGACGCTCTAAACGCAGTTTTCGGTTCTGCTAACGCTACAGCTTCAGGCGACGTACAACTAAAAGCGCCAGCTATCGCGGAAAACGGTGCTGTTACTCCAGTTACTGTTGATGCTTCTGGTATCGATGGTGTTGAATCTATCGCTATCCTAGCTAGCAAAAACCCAATGCCAATGGTTTGTGAATACACATTCGGCGCTGGTGCAGTAGGTTATGTATCTACTCGTATCAAAATGGGTGAAACAATGAACGTTATTGCTGTTGTTAACGCTGGCGGTAAGCTTCTTAAAGCAGAACAAGAAGTTAAAGTAACTATCGGTGGTTGTGGTGGTTAATCCACACTCCTAACCGTTTAATACTTTAGATTCATACTTTTTAAAAGGAAATATTATGTCTATCAAAATCCGTATGCGTGGTAAGTCAAAAGGTGGCGTAGCTGAAATTAAAGCTCTAATCAAGCACCCTATGGAATCTGGTGCTCGTATGAACAAAGCTACCGGTAAACCATACCCAGCTAAGTACATCGACATGGTTGAAGTTTCTGTTAACGGTACTAAAGCGATTGACGCTCAATGGTCTGGTGCAGTTTCAGCTAACCCATACATGGCTGTTAAAGTTAAAGCTAACGCTGGCGATGAAGTTAAAGTTAGCCTAAAAGACAACACTGGTGCAACTGGTGAAGACTCAATCAAACTAAAATAATTTAGCTTGATTCGTGGCATTCACTTTCGGGTGAATGCCATACACTATAAAAATAATAAAAAATATAATACGCTCTCCATAGGAGGATTGGAATGAAGAAGACCTTACTAGGCTCACTTGCCTTAGGCGTGACAATGATCGCAACCAGCCCTGCAGCATTTGCAGTAGATCCAGAACAAGATCGTCAGAACCTGGTTGATTTTTTCAAGTCAAAAAGCCCAAAAATCGCCTTTGAAGATTACAAAGACGGTGGTTATATCTACAGCGCTGACAAGCGTGCTCAATGGGAAGCAGTTGAAGAATTCCCTCCATATTTAGATTCTGTTGATGCCGGTGAAGAACTGTATCAGCAAGATCAAGCGGTTTACGAAAAATGTTTCGGTGATGATCCGGCAAACGTTCGTCCGCACTACCCTTACTTTGATGAGAAGACCCAGCAGGTGGTAACACTTGAGTGGGCAATCAATATCTGTCGTGAAGACGCCGGACTTAAGCCGTTTAAATATAAAAAAGGCGACATCGCCAAGCTAAGCGCTTATTTCGCGTATCAATCACGTGGTCAGAAAGTTGACGTTAAAATTGACAGCGATGGCGCTCGCGAAGCCTACAATAAAGGCCGTGACATGTTCATCAAGCCAGTTGGTCAGCTAGGCCTATCATGTGCCAAGTGTCACGCATACAACGCAGGTCGCTATGCACGTGCAGATTTACTTTCTCCGACTCTAGGTCACACTACCCACTTCCCGGTTTTCCGTGCGAAATGGCAGGAACTAGGTACCCTACACCGTCGTTATGGTGGATGTCACCAAAACATGCGTGCTAATCCATTCAAGCCGCAAAGTGAAGAGTACCGTAACCTAGAATTCTTCCAAGCCTATATTTCAAACGGTTTGGAGATCAACGGTCCAGGTTACCGTCAGTAATCTGAATTTATCCTCCAACTTAAGCTCAGTTTTTTACTGAGCTTTTTTATTGCCTAAAGAAAATCAGAAAATCATTATTTACTAATCTCTTTAGGTAAAAAGAGGACATAAAAAAACCGGCATACGCCGGTTTTTTTATGTCTTGCTTTAAGGCCGAGAGTTACTCTTCGTTAAGCATCTGCTCACCTTCATACACCCAGTCGAAACCTTGACGAACCCAAGCCTCGATGCGCATCAGCAGATCGGTATTATTCAACCCCATCTTCTGCGCCAGTAGAAAGACCTTGTCCTGTTCTTCTTTACCGAAGTGACCGTCTTTATAGGAAAGCTTAATAAGCTCCTGTAGCGTAATCACACGCGCCTTCTTGGTATCCAGCTTACTTAGGGCATCATTGATATCCAGTTCAGACTTATCCAAATCGAACTCAATACCATAAGCAACACTAAAGTCCTTAAGATACTGAATTTCTTCGTCGGAAACGTCATTGTCAGCTGCAGCTAAGTTAGCCGCAAGGTCAAATACCACCTGACGCTGTTCTTCGGTTAATTGATCGGCAAACATATGCGCAACTCCTTAAATTAAAATTTATTGTGTTCGATCTGATCGACATTACGCACAGCACCGAAAGCGGCACTGGTCGTCATAGCGGCATAAGCGCGAAGAGCGGCACTGACTTTACGCTCGCGCGGTTTAACCGGCTTCCAGGCATCCTTCCCTTTCGCTACCATTGCCTGACGGCGCTCCGCCAACTGTTCGTCAGTCAGCTGTACATTGATTGTACGGTTTGGAATATCAATTTCAATCATATCACCGTCTTCGACCAGACCGATATTTCCGCCCTCGGCCGCTTCAGGCGACGCGTGACCGATCGAAAGACCGGAAGTCCCTCCGGAGAAACGACCGTCGGTAAGAAGCGCACACTCTTTACCCAGCCCTTTCGATTTCAGATAGCTGGTCGGATACAGCATTTCCTGCATACCCGGACCACCCTTCGGCCCTTCATAACGAATAATAACCACTTCGCCGGCTTTGACTTCATCACCAAGAATACCGGCTACCGCCGCATCCTGAGATTCATAAATACGGGCAGAACCGGAGAATTTGAAAATCGACTCATCTACACCGGCCGTTTTAACAATACAGCCGTCCTGCGCGATATTGCCGTAAAGCACCGCCAGACCACCTTCTTTGGTATAAGCATGTTCCAGATCGCGTACACAACCTTCAACCGGATCACTGTCTACGCTCTTCCAGCGTTTATTCTGGCTGAAAGCTTCGGTTGTACGCACATTACCCGGCGCAGCTCTAAAGAAGGTATTGATCGCTTCATCATCGGTGCGGCGAATATCCCACAGATCGATTGCCGCGCCCATGCTTGAGGCATGGACCGTATGTACATCGCGATTAATCAGACCACCGCGATCCAGCTCACCAAGGATACGCATAATACCACCGGCACGGTGAACATCTTCCATATGGAAAATTTTCGAGTTCGGCGCGACCTTAACCAGACAAGGAATCTGGCGTGAGATGCGATCCATATCCGCCATGGTAAACGGCACTTCCGCTTCACGCGCAATTGCAAGCAGATGCAGGACCGTATTCGTCGAACCACCCATGGCAACATCCAACGCCATCGCGTTTTCAAAAGCTTCATAAGTGGCAATCGAACGAGGCAATACTGATGCGTCGTCTTTTTCATAATACTGTTTTGCCAGCTCTACAATGCGACGACCGGCTTCTTCAAACAGATGCTTACGGTCAGCGTGCGTTGCCAGAGTCGTACCGTTCCCCGGTAAAGCAATACCCAAAGCTTCAGCCAGGCAGTTCATCGAGTTGGCGGTGAACATCCCTGAACAGGAACCGCAGGTCGGACACGCAGAAATTTCAACTTCTTCGACATCGCTGTCGGAACAGTGATCATCCGCCGCCATAACCATCGCATCGACAAGATCCAGCTTAATGCCTTCACCGCCCAATACTGTTTTACCGGATTCCATCGGGCCACCGGTGACAAAGATCGTCGGAATATTCAAACGCATTGCCGCCATCATCATACCCGGAGTGATTTTGTCACAGTTCGAGATACAGACCAGTGCATCGGCGCAGTGTGCGTTACACATATATTCGACCGAATCGGCGATCAGATCGCGCGAAGGCAGGGAATACAGCATCCCATCATGCCCCATGGCAATACCGTCATCGACGGCAATGGTGTTGAACTCTTTTGCGACACCACCGGCTTCCTCAATGACGCGCGCCACCAGCTGACCCATATCTTTCAGATGGACGTGCCCTGGAACGAACTGGGTGAATGAGTTGGCAATTGCGATAATCGGCTTACCGAAATCTTCAGATTGCATCCCCGTTGCACGCCATAAAGCACGGGCACCGGCCATATTGCGGCCGTGGGTACTGGTTTTGGAACGATATTGAGGCATGGATAGGCTCCTTATTGACAAAACAAAGGTTCGCGATACGACAAACGGGTTTCAATACGTCACCGGCACAGTGATTATTATGCTCGGCGGAATCGATTCCTTTGCTATTCGACTTTGCTCTTTTGACTGTTATACTTAGGTTTCAGCGAATCAGTCATGGTGGTAAATGTTGCTGCTGCATGTACGACGCATCGTAAAGTCGATGCCTTACAGGCCAATAAGCAAATCGTCGCCCCGACCGGATAACCGTAAGGCAACCAAAAGACCAAAAACTTTTTCGCAAATTCCCTTAAAAATTAATCTTGGTATTTTCGCACATTCATGCAGCAATCTGAATTAGATTTTATCCAAAGCCTGCGTCAATCCTCTCACTATATTGAGCAGCATCGCGGCAAAACCTGTGTCCTCTATATTCCGGGAGAGCTTCTGCGGAATGACGAACGGATTCAGACCTTGAGCAGAGACATTACCCTGCTCCATTCTCTGGGACTCAAATTGGTTCTGGCGATGGGAGCTACGCCACAGATTAACGAGGCGTTACAAGCGCAGGGAATTGCATGGCAACACCATCACCAGTGTCGAATCACGCCGACGGAAATACTGCCGACATTCCAACAGACCATCGGCCAGGTACGCTCGCAACTTGAAGCCGCTTTCTGCCAAGCCTCCAACCAGCAGCAGAAACCGATCAGTCTAGTCTCAGGAAACTGGGTAATCGCCCGTCCTAAAGGCGTTGTCGACGGTATTGACTACCAGCACACCGGTCAGCTGCGCAAAATGAATCACGAGGCGATACAGGCGTGTCTAGAAAGCAAACAGATCGTTCTCCTGACGCCTCTGGCCTACTCCCTGACCGGCGAAGTGTTCAACCTCAATACGCTGGAACAGGCCTGCGAAGTCGCCAAATTACTGCGTGCCGACAAATTAATGGTATTCCAGCCGGAAAACCTTTTACAGAATCTTCCTGCCGCTCTAAATCAGGTTCAACTGGCGCAATTAACCTCCGAACTGCCAGAGTCGCAGCAACCTCTGTTCGAACGTTTGCAAACACTGAGCAATGCAGTCAAGCGCATTCACCTGCTAAATCAGGAAGACCCTTCAAGCCTGTTGCTGGAACTGTTCACTCGAGACGGTTCGGGGACGATGATTTTCAGCGACCGTTATCACCAGATCCGTCAGGCAACCATCGAAGATGTCGGCGGCATACTGGAAGTTATCGCTCCTCTCGAACAAAACGGCATTCTGGTCAAGCGTTCACGGGAACGACTGGAACTCGAAATCGACAACTTTATCGTTATCGAACGTGACCAGCGCATTATCGGTTGTGCCGCACTCTACGCCGATTATCATGACAGCGGGGAACTCGCCTGTCTGGCGGTGCATCCGGATTACCAAGGTCAGGAACTGGGCGAACAGCTGCTTGAAGAGATCGAACAACTGGCAAAACAGAAACGTTTGCAACAGCTTTTTCTGCTGACGACGCACACCCACCACTGGTTTATTGAGCACGGGTTTTATCTGGCAAGTCCAAATGAACTGCCAATGCAGAAGCAGCAGCTATATAATTACCAGCGAAATTCCAAAGTACTGATTAAAACGCTAACGCATAGCTAAAGACAACTTCATGACGCAAAACACACAAGCCGCCGAAAACTCGACCGAATACGAAGTCCAACAAATGAAAGACCGCTTTCGCGGCTTTTTACCGGTTGTGGTCGATGTTGAAACCGGGGGCTTCAACCCTCAGACCGACGCCCTTCTCGAAGTCGCTGTCGTCACCTTGGAGATGGATGAATACGGCCAGCTCCAGCGTAAAGAGACCTTCGACCGCAATATTCTGCCTTTCGAAGGCGCTAATCTCGAAGAAAGCGCACTGAAATTTATCGGCATGGACGACCCGTTTCACCCTTTTCGCGGAGCCGTTAACGAAAAACAGGCGCTGCTGGAACTGTTTGAACCGATCAACCGCGAAATCCAGCAGACCGGCTGTACAAGAGCCATTCTGGTCGGACATAACGCGTTTTTCGACCTGAACTTCATACTGGCCGCGGCGGAACGCAACCATGTGAAATGCCCTTTCCATAAATTCAGCACCTTCGACACCGTCAGTCTGGCCGGATTGGCTTTCGGCCAAACCGTACTGGCCAAAGCAATGGTCAAAGCCGGAATCGAATGGGATAACGCCATGGCGCACTCCGCGGTGTATGACACGGAAAAAACCGCCGATCTTTTCTGTCAGATTATCAACCAGATGCCGATGCTTGGCGAATAGCCGCGAACTTTCTTCGCTTTCTTCAGGCAATAAAAAAGCACCAGGAACCGTTCAGGCTCTCTGGTGCTTTTTTATTTACGGCTGTTTTCGAGCTTAAGCGCTTGCTTTCGCGTTGGCTTCCGCCATCATTTTCTTCAGCTCGCCAGACTCGGCAAGTTCAAGCGTGATATCGCAACCACCCTGCAACTCTCCGCCGATGTACAGCTGCGGGAAAGTCGGCCAATCCTGATATTTCGGAAGATGTTCAAAAATCTGCGCGTCCGCCAAAACATTCACAAAAGCGAACTTCTCGCCGGTTTCCACCAACGCCTGAGCCGCACGGCTTGAGAAACCGCAAGAAGGCATCTGCGGCGTACCTTTCATATACAGAACCACCGGGTTATTGCTGACCTGGTCGTGAATTCGATCTAAAGTTTCTTTAACAACTTGATCCTGGTTTTCCATAAGGGCCCCCTTAATGCTTGTAACTTTTATAAACGATTTTTTAATTGAATGACCATTGTACTTATATTCAGAAAAATTCCCAGTAAACGACTCGGTTATATGTCCGTTATAGGGAATTTTCCTTTTAAAGCGTCTTATCTACATGCTTCTGCAACCAGAATTCCAATAATGCCGCATGCCACAGCTTGGAACCCTGAATCGCGGTAAAGGCGTTATCCGCCTCCGGATTTTCCAGCAACTCTGCCAATTTCTGCTGATTGAAGATACCGCGTTTTTTCGCCGCTTCCGAAGTCAGCAGACTTTTCATAAACTCATAGAAGTCACCGCGTACGTATTTCAGCGCCGGCATCGGAAACGCCACTTTCGGACGGTCGATAATTTCATCCGGTACGATTCCGCGACCGATCGCTTTCAGGATATGTTTGCCGCCGGTTTTCATTTCGGGCGGCGCGGCCATGGCCCATTCGACCAGATCATGATCCAGGAACGGCACCCGCGCCTCCAGGCTCCAGGCCATGGTCATATTATCGACTCGCTTCACCGGATCATCGACAATCAGTGTAGTCACATCCAGACGCAACACCTGATCCAGGAATTCATCCGCACCTTCTTCGGTCAAATGGTCGGCGACATACTCACCGGTCGCATTATGCACATGATATTGCGGGTTAATCACTTCGAGCCACTCCTCGTGAGAACGGTCGAAATAGTAGGGAGCAAAGGCCTGTAACGCCTGATCACGATCCTGAAGATCAATCTTTTTACCGGCGTCGGCCATTAACGGATACCAGAAATACCCGCCGAAAACTTCGTCCGCACCCTGACCGGAAAGCACCACTTTAACTTCCTTGGAAACCTGTTCGGAGAGCAGGTAAAACGCAACCGCATCCTGCCCCACCATTGGTTCGGCCATCGACTCCACCGCTTCATGCAATCGCGGCAGTACGGTTTCATTCGGGATATGAAATTTCTTGTGATCGGTTTTATAACGTTCGGCCACCATATCGGAAAACTCGAACTCGTTGCCTTTCTCTTCCGGCGCGTCTTCAAATCCGATCGAGTAAGTTTTGATGTTCTCGACTCCGGCTTCCGCCAGCATCGCCACCAGCAAACTTGAATCCAGACCACCTGAGAGCAGAACGCCGACCGGAACATCGGCCGCCGTCAGGCGCTTGTGCACCGCCTGCTTAAGCTGCTTGTGAATCGCATCCACCCACTCCTGTTCGCTCTGCGGTACCGCTTCGCCCTTAAAGGCTTCGCCTGTCGGACGCTTGGCTTCCAGATGCCAGTAACGTTTTTTAAAAATCTGCCCATCCGGGTTGACGATCATCCAGTGACCCGGTTCCAGTTTACGAATCCCTTTAAGGATCGTATACGGCGCGGGAATGACTGCGTGCAGGGTTAATTGAAAATGCAGCCCCACCGGATCAATCTCACTATCGATATCGCCTTCCGCAAGCAAGGCCTGAGTATTAGAGGCAAAACGTACGCCGCCTTCAACCGGAGCGTAATACAGCGGTTTAATTCCCATACGGTCTCGCGCCAGCAGAAGCTGATGATGATCGTCGTCCCAGATCGCAAACGCAAACATGCCCTCGAAATACTGAACACACTCCATCCCCCATTGACGGTAGGCTTTCAAAATCACCTCGGTATCGGAGTGCGACACAAATTCATGTCCTAACTCCGTCAACTGTTCGCGCAGCTCGACGTAGTTATAAATACAACCGTTGAAAACCAGACTTAACTCTTTATCCAGCATCGGCTGGTGCCCGCACGCGGAAAGATCGATGATCGACAGACGCTTATGACCGAGACCGACATGTTCGTCTATCCAGATCCCCTCGTCGTCCGGCCCGCGATTCTGCATCGCAGCCAACATCGGCTTAAGGCGCTGTTCGCTTGCCTGTTGGCCGTCAAAGTAGATTTCACCGCAAATGCCGCACATAGAATTTCGCTCCCAGTTTTCGGTTCAGTCCGAATTTTATAACCAATCCGGCTATTTTAATCATTTTGACGCATTTTTCAGGCTGACTCTTTAAAATGAACGGAAATTAGCCCTTAAATCAAGAGAAATTGAAGATGCAAGTCATTGGACTGACCGGCGGTATCGGTTCCGGAAAATCGACCTTCTGCAACTTAATGCAGCAACATGGTATTGCTTTCATCGACAGCGATCAGATTGCCCGGCAGGTCGTCGTACCGGGTTCACCGGGCTTAAAATCGGTGGTTGCAACATTTGGTAAAGAAATACTGAATGCCGACGGCTCGCTTAATCGTCCACGATTGCGGGATATTATTTTTGCAGACCCGAAGGATCGTCAACCCAGAGAAAAGCTTGAAGCGATTCTGCACCCGCTGATTCGCGAAGAAACCCTGCGGCAGATAGACTCTTACCGACAAAATGCCGACTACAAACACCCCTATCTTCTGGTCGCGATTCCGTTATTGGTCGAAGGGATACTCAAAACAGGCCGCAAACCGGATTACATTGATCAGATCTGGGTATTGGATTGTTCGCAACAAACGCAGATACAACGCGCTTGCAGCAGAGACCAAAGCAGTCTAAACCAAATCAAGAACATCCTCGCCAATCAAGCTTCTCGCCAGCAGCGTCTGCAGCACGCCGATAGAGTTATTGACAATGAAAAAGGCCTCGAGGAACTCGAACGTCAGATCGAACTCCTACTAAGGCCTTAGTCAATAACCTCGCGCAAAATCTTCAGAGAAGCCTATAACGCGCCGGAAACCCTGCCGAACCGGTGATATCAAGAATTATTCGACTTCACGCCGCATGGTCACTGAGACGCGTTCGGATTCCCTCCGCACTTACCTTGAGCACCTTGCGGCATATTCGGACTGCCGCCACACTGTCCACGTTGCTGATACTGGTTGCCACCGCATTTTCCCTGACCGCATTTACCTTGCGGCATATTCGGGCTTCCGCCGCACTGTCCGCGTTGCTGGTACTGATTACCGCCGCATTTGCCCTGCGGAGCATTCTGGTTTCCGCCGCATCGTCCCTGTTGCGGGTATGGATTTCCGCCACATTTTCCTTGAGGCTGGTTAGGGTTGCCTCCGCATTTGCCCTGACCGCATTTAGCATCCGCCAACAGTTTTGATTTATCCTGTTCTTCATCCAACAGGATAAACGGGTTTTCTGCCGCCATCGCCGAGCCACCCATTACAGTCGCCGCTACAGCCGCAAGTTGCCGAATAAAACCTCTACGAGTATTCATGTCATTTCTCCTATGATTTGCCTTTAAGGCCATTAAACCGTTGTTAAATTCAATCAATCCCGCATAAAACGCCGTCTTATCCAGTAATCCAGACTGAAATAGCGTCCGCCACCGACCATAAAGAGCGCCAGCAACATTAGAAAATAGGTCACTGCCCACTCAATACCGTTATTCACTATGGCAAAACTTCCATGCTCGCTCAGCCGCGATGACTGCCATCTTGCCGAATAAACACTTATGGATATTAAATAAAAACTCAATAACCACACTAAACAATAGTAATCGTCTATTCAACAACCGTCTGCCAAAACCAGATAAAACTTCTTATAAATCAGATAATTAAATTCTATACAAGCGCGTAAAATCCATATAAACCAGCCATTTCAACTCTTTTAACTGAAATTCTTCATTCACTGCTTTTCTGTTGACCCCAGACAATCATGTGAAGATATAAATAAAGTCTGAGTATTAACTCATTATTCTGAATGAGTATTCTCCTAACCCTTTGACGAAAAAGAATTTTGCGCCTTTTTTCTTTTGCCATTCAAAACTTGAGGACGATTATATCCGGGCTATAGGAAGACTGCTAAAATGCCAACATCATGAGTCGTATGAGCCATTAGGTGAGATCAGGCGATATCTTATAGTTCTCTGCCAACGGCACAAAACATTGACCTAAAGCGTTCTCTTGTGTGTGCAAAGAAATCCTGTCCGATGGGGCGTCTAAAACTATTTATTTTATAAAATTGGAGCTGGATTCCGAATGCGCAAATTTTCAATATTCGTATTCATTTTTATCGTCATAGCACTACTTATCGGGTTTGAAAAAAACTTTTTGATACCGACTCCAGAGAAGACGCCACCTAGCGCGATGACAATTGAAAATGAACAAATTCATCTGCGCTTTGGCCACAATACGCCAGAAAACAGCGCTCTGCATCTGGCGGCATTACGCTTTGCCGAGCAGGTTAAGCAAAAGACCCGCAACCGGGTTATCATCGAGGTATTCCCCTCGCAGCAACTGGGCAATGACCATGAAATGGTTGAGATGGCGCGCGAAGGAACCCTCGATATTCTTTTAACGCCCACTGCAAAAATGAGCGTCCCACTTCCGGCTATGCAATATGCGGATCTCCCCTTTTTCTTTCCGTCTCGCGAAGATGCTTATGCCTTACTGGATGGAGAACCGGGTCGGTTGCTGCTCGACAAGTTGAATCAGATTGATCTGGTCGGGGTGACTTTCTGGGAAAACGGCTTTAAACATTTCACCGGCAACCAACCTTTTCTGCAGCCTTCCGACTTTACCGGAAAGAAAATTCGCGTCATGAAGAGCCGTATCATTATGGATCAATTCCGCGCCTTGGGAGCCGAGCCGGTACCGATCGACTTTCATTCCACCCGGCAGGCACTTGCCGATAATGTTGTCGACGGCGAAGAGAATCCTCTGGTCGCAATCGTCAGTATGGGATTTCATGAAGTGCAGTCAGACTTAGTTCTCAGCGAACATGCCTATTTGGGTTATGTCTTCTCTATCAGCAAGAAAGTCTTCGACAATTTACCCCAGGATGTGCGGACGGTTCTGATCGAAACCGCAAAAGAGATAACTCCCTGGGAACGAAATGAGACACAACGACGTGAACAGATGCTTCTCGAACAGATCCGCAAGGCTGGCGTACAAATCCACAAACTGACGGCAGAGCAGCGTCAGGCTTTTGCCAGCAAAGTCTCATGGATAGCAAAAGCCTCTGAACCGGTAATCGGCCCCGAAATCATCTCCAAGACGGAAGAATATTTACTGAATAAATATGGTCCCGCTCCGGAACTTAAAGAACAAATTGTCATCGGTCTTGATGCAGACCTGTCTCTTGATGGCGGCGTGGTTGGTTTATCCATTAAACGGGGGATCGAATTGGCGCTGGATGAGATCAATACAGCCGGAGGAGTGCTCGGAAAGCCCTTAAGACTGATCGCAAGAGATCACCGTATGACCGCCAGCATGGGGGTTCGCAATCTGCAATATTTCATTGATCGTGATGACGTTGTAGCGGTTATCGGCGGTAAACACAGCGCAGTCATTATGGAAGAACTTGCCCTTATCAACCAGGCCCGGATTCCCTATCTGATCCCTTGGGCAGCATTATCGGAGCTTACAGAGAACAATTACGCAGATAACTATGTATTTCGCATAGCGGTCAATGACCGCCTCGTCTCGCCATTTATTGCAAAATACCTGCTTAAACATCATAAGCATCCTGCTATAGTGGTAGAAAATACCATTTGGGGTCGAGGCAATATGCAACGTATCTCCAAGTACATGAATGATAAAGGCGTCGCGCCTGGCGTCATCATTACACTGAATCGCGGGCAAGGTGATTTAAGCAATGAACTAAAGAAAATCACCGATGCAAAATGCGACTCGATCATTCTCGTTGCCGACAGTAATGAGGCAGCCAATTTTGTGACTCAACTGGCCAATCATCCATCCCCGCTTCCCGTGGTTTCTCATTGGAGTATTGCGGGTGGCGATTTTTATCAGCGAGTACATAATGTGTTGCCACGCATCGATTTAAAGTTCTTTCAGGCTTATTCGACAACCAATAACCGCCCGGAACTAGAGGCACTTCTGAGCCTTTACCGCCAGGTGTATGCCGTACCCAAAAATAAACCGATTAATTCTCCACTAGCGACTGCTCGAGCGTATGATCTCACTCACTTGCTGGCCTTGGCAATCACACAGGCTGGAAGAACGGATCGAAGCAATGTAAAACTGGCTCTGGAGCATCTGAAACCCTTTAATGGCGCCATTAAATATTATCAACAGGCGTTCCGCCCTGATAATCACGATGCCTTGAGCGACAATCAATATTTCATGGCTCGCTTTGATGACAAGGGCTTCATTGTACCGGTGAGTGAATAGGCAAGCCTGAATGAATAAGTTTTTTAAACACGGAAGTATTCGTCGCAGAGTCAGTTTCCAAATCATTTTCTTGTTGACTCTGGCACTGACGGCCAATTTATTGGCAATGCTGTATCTGGTCAGAGAACAGGCGCTCAACTCAACTCAGACCATGCTGGAAAACCGGGCCCAGGTGCTGCAGGAAAAAATTGAACAGCATCTTCAGTATCTGCTCGAAAACTCCAACCTGTTGTCCAGCAATCAGCTGATGATCAATGCACTTACCGATAGCGAGGGACGAGAAAGATACCTCCCTTCACTGGTCAGCAATTTTCAAAAGGGCAAGGATGTGTTGTCAATCAATGTCCTGGATTATGCTGGTAACGCCATTTACCAAACCCTGAGTTCACTCCCACAATATAACGATTCTTCCGAACTGCGTCAGGCTCTTGCCTATCGCAAAATGGCCTATCATCTCCGCAAAGGCGATCACAACATAGAGGTAATCAGCCCGATCGAATATTACGCCACAACCCAAGGCGCTGTGGTGGTCGTGTTCGATCTGGCGGCCATCGTAAATCGCCATCTGGGCAAAGATGAAGCGAGCTATATTCGTCTGCTGAGCAAAGGAGGAGAAATCTACCAGCATAATTTCAACTCTGCGCTGAATTACGTTACCTACACGCACCACAATATAAGCCAAGATACACTGTTTAATCAGTTGAACATCAAGCTCGAGATTGGGCTTCCTGTATCCGTATTCAATTCACAAGTCCGTCAAGCGATTCTTCCTTTAATGGTATTAGGGATTTTATTTATTATTGCCGGTGCCTACTTTGCCTTGAGAGCCGGCTCTCGCATCGTAAACCCCATTTTGGAATTAAACAGCCGAGTTGAAGCATCGAAAAAGAACAGAAATATCTTCTGTAGTCCGATTGGTACAGATGATGAACTTGAAGACCTTGCCAAAGCCTTTGACGAACGCACACTGGAGCTGCAGCACCAAGCTGAACATGATTCTCTGACGGAACTCCCCAACAGAGTACTTTTCCTTGATCGATTGCAGCAGGCAATAAAACTCAGTCAGCGTTCCAAGAAAAAGCTGGCTGTGTTGTTTATCGATTTGGATCGATTCAAAGAGGTCAATGATTCCTTCGGCCATGATACCG
The DNA here is from genome assembly GCF_017571475.1 of Thiomicrorhabdus sp. 6S3-12. Taxonomy (GTDB): domain Bacteria; phylum Pseudomonadota; class Gammaproteobacteria; order Thiomicrospirales; family Thiomicrospiraceae; genus Thiomicrorhabdus. Next base: position 173,183 of record NZ_JAGETW010000002.1, read on the forward strand.
GTGACGCCTTATTGCAGGTAGTCAGCGATAACATCGTTAAAACGCTGCGCGCGAGTGATTCTATCGCCAGATTGGGCGGCGACGAATTTGCCGTACTGCTGGATCATATCGAGCATGAAGCCGATATTGCTTTCGTTTTGGAAAAAATTCTGCAGATATTCGGTGAACCTTTTAATTTGCATCATCGACAGATCTACACCACCTGCAGTATCGGCGTTGCAATTTTCCCGGATAATGGTAACAATGCCGAAGAACTGCTGCGCAATGCCGATGCCGCCATGTACAAGGCAAAAGACGAGGGGCGCAACAATTATCAGTTTTATACAAAAGATATGACACATCTGGCCTACGAACGTCTAATGCTGGAGAATAACCTGCGAATCGCAATTCGCAATAACGAATTTAAGCTTTTCTATCAAGCGCAGACGGATATGCGCAGCAACCGTTTAATCGGCGCCGAATGTCTGGTTCGCTGGCACCGTGAAAATGAAGGCATTATCCCGCCCGATAAATTTATCGGCTTGGCAGAAGAGACCGGTCTGATTATTGCAATAGATCGCTGGGTTTTGGAAGAGGCGCTCGCTCAATACCAGCGCTGGATAAAGGAAGGTTTAAATGTCGGGGTCATCTCTGTCAACCTGTCCGCCATTCAACTAACTCAAAAAGATTTTATCCCCTTTGTGGAACAAGCCGTTAAGCGTCATGACATAGCACCGAATAAACTCATGTTCGAAGTCACCGAGACCGCCATTATGCGCTCTCCGGAACAAGCTATGGAAATTCTAAACAAACTTAAACAGCTCGGTTTTGGCTTGGGGCTGGATGATTTCGGGACGGGGTTATCGTCACTCTCTTATCTGAAAAAATTACCGGTGGATAAAATCAAAATCGATCAGTCATTTATTCGGGATATCCCTCATGACGAAGAGGATATGAATTTAACCAAGACCATCATCGCGATGGCCAATAATCTGAACCTAAAAGTCATTGCCGAGGGAGTCGAAACCGAAGAACAGATCGCCTTCTTAACCGATAACAGCTGCTATGAAGCGCAAGGCTACTACTATCACAAACCCTGTGATGCAATAGAGATGCATTCAATCCTGTCGGGTGAAGATAGACGAATCGCGCCGTTACAATAACCGTCTAATAAACAGTCCTGACAGCAACATCAGCAAATAAAAAAACCCCATAACCCAAAAGTTATGAGGCTTTTTTTAAAGTGCGTCTTAAGTAACTTCAAATTTAATTATCGGAAACGCTCTTTTCAGCACAGCATTTGCACAGAGTGCGTCAGAAAAGTCCGGTAATCACGCCCAGATCATCAATATCAATCTTCTCCGCCGTCGGAACTTTCGGCAAGCCCGGCATGGTCATCATATTGCCGGCAATAGCGACAATAAAACCAGCACCGTTTTCCAGTTTGATATCGGTAATTTCAACGGTATGTCCGGAAGGCGCGCCTTTAGCGGACGGTTCGGTCGAGAAAGACATTTGCGTCTTGGCCATACAGATCGGCAGATCACCGTAGTGTTCCTGAAGACGATCGATTTCCGCTTTCACCTTGGTATTGGCAGAAATCCCCGCTGCGCCGTACAGCTTAGTTGCAATGGTCTCAATCTTATCCCAGATCGGCGTATTGATATCGTATACATACTCGAAGCCCGGCTCGCGGTTATCGACGATATTCAACACCGCTTCGGCCAGCTCTTCCGCCCCGGCACCGCCTTCAGCCCAATGCTTGGACACCACACACTTAACGCCCAAAGCTTCGCACTTCTTGATCAACAGATCGGTTTCATCGTCCGAGTCGTAAGTAAAGTGGTTGATACACACTACCGCCGGCAGACCGTAATTCACCGTCACATTATGAATATGGCGCTCAAGATTGACAAAACCTTTCTCCAAGGCCGCCAGATTTTCCTGATTCAGGTGATCTTTCTCAATGCCGCCGTGGTATTTCAAAGCGCGAACGGTTGCCACCAGCACTACCGCCGAAGGCTTCAATTTCGCCGAGCGACATTTGATGCTGAGGAATTTTTCCGCTCCCAGATCGGCTCCGAAACCGGCTTCGGTAACCGCATAATCCGCCAGTTTCAGAGCGGTTTTGGTCGCCGTAACCGAGTTACAGCCGTGCGCGATATTGGCGAAAGGGCCGCCATGCACGATCGCCAGATTGTTTTCCAGCGTCTGTACGATGTTCGGCTTAATGGCGTCTTTCAAAAGTGCCGCCATCGCGCCGTGCGCTTTCAGGTCGCTGGCATAAACCGGCGTTACGCGGTCGGTTTTGTAACCGATAATGATTCGTCCCAGACGCTCTTTCAGATCGGCGCGGTTGGTCGCCAGACACAAAATCGCCATGACTTCGGAAGCGACCACAATATCAAACCCGTCCTCGCGCAGATAGCCGTTAGCCGGGCCGCCCTGACCGACGGTGATTTCACGCAAGGCACGGTCGTTCATATCCACGACGCGCTTCCACTTGATGCGACGCGGGTCGATATCCAGCGCATTGCCGTGATTGATATGATTGTCAATCATCGCCGCCAGCAGGTTATGCGCTACGCCGATGGCATGGAAATCGCCGGTAAAGTGCAGGTTAATGTCTTCCATCGGAACTACCTGCGAATAACCACCGCCGGCCGCCCCGCCTTTCATACCGAAACATGGCCCCAATGACGGTTCGCGCAAACAGATCATGGTTTTTTTACCGAGACGGTTCAATGCATCGCCCAGACCGACCGTGGTGGTGGTTTTTCCTTCCCCAGCCGGGGTCGGACTGATCGCAGTGACCAGAATCAGCTTGCCTTCTTCGCCGTGCTGATGCGACAGGTCGTCAAAATACTCCAATGAGAGTTTCGCCTTATAGTGCCCGTAAGGGTCCAGATGCTCAGCCGGAATCCCGAATTTTTCCTCTGCCAGTTGGATAATCGGTTGCATTTTCGCCGCTTGGGCAATTTCAATATCCGACATAATTAAAAGCTCCTCGTAAATTTACTCGCTAAAGAGTTCTATCCAGTGTTTAACCGGTGTTTTCGTGCCCTTCTGCAGATGCATCAGACAGCCGATATTGGCGGTAACAACCAGTTCCGGTTTATGTGCCAACAGATTCTCTAGCTTGTTGTTTCTTAGTTTTTTAGACAGTTCCGGCTGGAAAATAGAATAGGTTCCCGCCGAACCGCAGCATAAATGGGCATCCTGAACGTGGTTAACGCGATAGCCCAGTTTACGCAGAGTCTCTTCCACCACTCCCTGGAGCTTTTGGCCGTGTTGCAAAGTGCACGGAGAGTGAAAGGTAATTTTCTGGTTGTCGAAATGGGTGAAAATCGACAGATCCTGTTTCAATAAAAATTCCGATATGTCATGCGTCGCCTCGACCACTCGGCGGGCTTTTGCCGCATAATCCTGATCTTCTCGTAGCAGGTGCGCATAGTCTTTGATCATCACACCACAACCGCTGGCATTGGAGATGATCGCCTTGGCTCCTTTATCCAGATAGGCGCACCAGGCGTCGACATTGGTTTTCACCTGCTCCAAGGCATCCTTATGTCCGGAAAGATGGTGCTCGACTGCGCCGCAACACTGCGACTGCGGGGTTTCGATGACATTGAATCCGAGCTTGTTCAGCACCTTGATACTGGCCTGATTGATATTCGGCGCCAACGCCGGCTGAACGCACCCCGAAACCAGCAGAACCGAATGCTCAATCGCATCCGCCCGATCCTGCAGTTCCTGTTTCAACGCCAGCTCTTCGACGGTAAACTTGACCGCTTTGGAGTGACGTAGAAACGGCATCATCTTAATGCTCAGATTGAAGAACCACGGAGTCGTCAGACTTTTGCGCACGGCGTAACGGATCAGACGCTCCCAGGGTTTACGCGGACTCGCCTCCTCAATCACCTCGCGGCCGATATCCAGCAGATGCCCGTACTCCACGCCGGACGGACAGGTCGTCTCGCAGGAGCGACACGTCAGACAGCGATCCAGATGATCGAGCGAGTTGGCCGAAATCCCGTTACCTTCCAGCGCACTCTTAATCAGATAGATACGTCCGCGCGGCGAATCCAGTTCATCACCGATCAGCCCGTAAGTCGGACAGGCCGAAAGACAGAATCCGCAATGCACGCAGTTACGCAGAATCTTATCGGCGGTCTTCCCGGTCTCGGTCGCCAGTAAATCTTTAGGCAAATTCGTTTGCATAGTTCTCTACAAGTCCTTAAACACATGATGCGGGTCAAAGACTTTCTTTAAGCCCTGCTTGATCTTCTTCACACCCTTGCCGTCGTTATGGCGCGGCAAGAAACGGTCATCCCAAAGGGTAACATAAGGGTGATCCGGCTTGTGTTCACTGGCCACCCAGCGTCGTGTCCCCCCCATACCGACGGCGATGGTGCCATCGATACAAGGGTTGGTGCTTTCGACATCAAGGCGCCACAGTTTCTGCCCCGGCTCCAGTTTAGGCTTAAACGGGTTGAGGATTTTCCAGATCGAATTATCGACCGCTTCCACGCCGACACGGTTGGTCTGCTTCGGATGCTCGCCCATAACGCGATAGTAGAAATGCCCTTGATAATAAGCGCCGCCCGACATCGGCAGAGAGGTTCCGGCCATCTTATTCATTAAGACAATCGCGTCACACTCCGGCATCTCGATGCGATAAGTCACCTCTTCGACCAGCGGCATCACCTTCAGACTCATTTCCGTCACCAGCGCCATAGATCCTTTCGACCCTGCCAGCATACGCGAGACATCGTAACCGGCAACATTCTTAATCATTTTGCCGCCGAAGTTCAGTTCGCGCCCCTGACCGTCGAGCAGTTTGGTACCCAGTACGTAGTCGCGCAGCTTGCCGCGGAACGGTTTGGCCGGGCCGGTCAACGCGCAGGCATAGGTCCCGCCGATCGTCGAATTACCGTATTCCGGCGGTTCGAAAGCAACCATCTGGTTCTTTTCCGCCAGCACCTGATGCAATTCTTCCAGCGTCGTTCCGGCGCGAACCGTAATCACCAGCTCGGACGGTTCATACGAAAGGACTCCGGAGTAGCCTTCCATCGACAACACTTCGGCGTCATCGTACAAAGGCACTTTCGAGCCGCCGCCGACAATCTGCAAAGTTTTATTCTCGGCCGCCGCATCCTTGATCTGCTCGGCCATTTGCTTAAATCTCTGTTCCATTAAAAACGCTCCAGATGACCAAACGGCAGTTGTCCGTTATGCACATGCATATGCCCCAGTTCCGCACAGCGGTGCAGCGTCGGCACCGCTTTGCCCGGATTAAGCAGACCGGTGTCGTCAAACACCTCTTTAATCCCGTGGAAGATTTCCAGTTCGTGACCGTGATACTGGTGACACATGGAGTTCAGTTTCTCCACGCCGACACCGTGCTCGCCGGTAATGGTTCCGCCGACATCGACACACAGATTCAAAATCTCGCCACCGAATTTCTCAGTCTGCTCCAACTCGCCCGGCTTATTCGCATCATACAGAATCAGCGGGTGCAGATTACCGTCACCGGCGTGAAAAACATTCGCCACACGCAACCCGTATCTTTCCGACATCTTCTTAATCTCTTCCAGAACATACGCCAGTTTGCTGCGTGGAATGGTGCCATCCATACAATAGTAGTCCGGCGAATAGCGCCCGACTGCCGGGAAAGCGTTCTTGCGCCCCTGCCACAAAGCGATACGCTCGCGCTCACTCTGCGACACCTTGATTTCGTAAGCCCCTTTGGAAGTCAGAATATCGGCGACACGCTTGGCATCAACCTGAACCTGATCGAAGCTGCCGTCCACTTCGCACAACAACAGCGCTTCGGCGTCGGTCGGATAACCAACCTTGGCAAAATCTTCCGCCGCTTGGATCGAGAACTTGTCCATCATCTCCAGACCGGCCGGAATAATCCCCTGCTCCAGCACGGCGGTTACCGCGTCGGCACATTCGGTCACCGATTGGAAAGCAGCCATAACCAGCTGCGCCGCATCCGGTTTCGGCAGCAGTTTCAGCTTGATTTCAACGATCACCCCCAACAGCCCTTCCGAACCGTTCAGCAACGCCAACAGATCGACGCCGTCGTCTTTTTCGTCGAAGACATACTCTTCGCCGTCCATATTCAAAACCCGGATCGAAGTTACGTTATGCACAGTAAGACCATATTTAAGACAGTGCACACCGCCGGAGTTTTCCGCGACGTTGCCGCCGATCGAACAGGCGATCTGCGACGACGGGTCCGGCGCATAATACAGTCCGTGCGGTTCGACCGCTTCGGAGACCTGAATATTGCGCACGCCCGGCTGAACGACGGCGATACGCTGCAAGGGGTCAACTTTGAGGATCTTATTCAATTTAGAAAGGCCGAGAATAATTCCGTCCTGCAACGGCAAGGTGCCACCAGCCAGTCCGGTTCCGGAACCGCGGGTAATCACCGGCGTGCCGTGCGCTTTACAGATACGCAAAACCTCTTTCACCTGCTCGACCGTTTCCGGCAAAGCAACCGCAAGAGGCTTCTCTCGGTAAGCAGAGAGAGCGTCGCACTCATAGGGGCGGCACTCCTCGTCCGAGGCCAGCACACACCCCTTTGGCAGGGCATTTTTTAGGGCTTCAACAACGCGCATTTTTATCTCTTGTATCTCTTCAAGGAATGCCATTATAATTGAGACCAATCAACTTTCTCATAACATTTTTTAATTTCCTATAGAGGATTATCTATGCAATCATTTAACCCACCTATTCGTACACTCATGGGCCCCGGCCCATCGGATATCCACCCTCGTGTACTGCAAGCCATGGCTCGCCCAACGATTGGTCACCTTGATCCGGCCTTTGTCGGCATGATGGATGAGGTTAAAGAGTTGCTGAAATACGCGTTCCAGACTGAAAACGAACTGACTATGCCGGTTTCGGCTCCGGGTTCTGCCGGGATGGAAACCTGTTTTGTTAACCTGGTTGAGCCGGGCGACAAAGTCATCGTTTGTATCAACGGTGTTTTCGGTATGCGTATGAAAGAGAACATCGAGCGTTTCGGCGGTGAAGCGATTGTCGTCGCCGACGACTGGGGAACGGCTGTCACTCCGGCTAAAGTCGAAGAAGCCTGTGCGGCCAACCCGGATGCGAAAATCGTCGCTTTCGTCCACGCCGAAACCTCAACCGGTGCCTGCTCCGATGCTAAAACCATCTGCGAAATCGCTCGCAAGCACGACTGCCTGACCATCGTTGATGCTGTGACGTCACTGGGTGGTGTTGAACTGCGCGTTGACGAGTGGGGAATCGATGCCATCTACTCCGGAACTCAGAAATGCCTGTCTTGCGTACCGGGTATCTCGCCGATCTCTTTCTCCGAGAAAGCCTTGGATAAAGTCCGCAACCGTGCAAGCAAAGTTCCTAGCTGGTTCATGGATCTGAACCTGGTTATGGGTTACTGGGGCGGCGGTCAGAAGCGTGCTTACCACCACACTGCGCCGGTTAACACCCTGTATGCGCTGCATGAGTCTCTGGTTATGCTGAAAGACGAAGGTCTGGAGAATGCGTGGAAACGTCACGCCGACCTGCATCAGGAACTTAAAGCCGGTCTTGAACCAATGGGCATCAACTTTGTTGTTCCGGAAGATCAGCGTCTGCCGCAGTTGAACTCGGTATGGATTCCGGAAGGTTTTGACGATGCGGAAATCCGCGGCAAGCTGCTTAACGAATACAACCTTGAAATCGGTGCCGGTCTGGGCGATTTTGCCGGTAAAGTCTGGCGTATCGGTCTGATGGGTGAAACCTGTAAGAAAGAAAAAGTGCTGTTCTGTATTGCGGCACTGAAAGCAGTACTAGGCAAATAATCGCAAGTAATCGAAACTAATCGCCCAGCTGCTCCAGCAGTTTCTGCGACGGTTAAAGATGCCGTGTCCGGTTTTTCGGATGCGGCATTTTTTATGCCCTCTGCAAAATCATTACAAATATCTATTCAAGTAAATGAATAACGCCTAAATCATAATAAATCGTTATATTCAGCTTAATAACTCCTTATCCAAATTTGCCTTCCAATCTCTATAATTCTCTTCAAACATTCATTTGGTTTAACGAGGTAAGAAGATGAGTCAAGGTTACGTTTTTGAGGTAAACCAACAGAAATTCAACGAGTTGGTATTGCTTAACTCGCACAAGATTCCGGTCATAGTGGAATTCTTAGGCGTCTATTCCGGTCCGTGTATCAGCCTGGAACAGGAATTAACGGAACTTGCTCATTACTATGCCGGACAGTTTATTTTTGCCAAGGTGGATATCGACGAACAACCGGAGCTGGTCAAAGAGTACGAGATCACCAACCTGCCGACGATCAAGGTCTTTAAAGACGGTCAGTTGATTCGTACCGAAGAAGGTAAGATGACCAAAGAAGAGCAGCTGGAAATGCTCAAAAGTCTGGGCATTTCCCGTGCTTCCGACGAACTGCGTGAGCAGGCGCGCGAAAAACACTCGACCGGCGATTTTGCCGGCGCGATTCAATTGCTGACCCAAGCCATTCAAGCCGACCCGGGCAATACGCAAGTTGCTCTGGATATGGTGCAGGTGATGCTGGATATTGACGAAGTCGAAGAAGCCAAAGCGCTGTTTAATCGTCTGCCGGAAAAGGATCGCGCCAGCGATACCGGTCGAATCATCGTCGGTCAAATTACCTTTAAAGAGCTGGCCGCCAAGACTGACGGTCGCGATGCACTGCTGGCGCGATTGGATAAAGATCCACTGGATTTCGATGCCTATTTTGATCTGTCGATCTGCCTGGTGACCGAATACGACTACCAGGGCGCTTTGGAATCGCTGTTCGCTATTTTCGATCAGGAACCAAATTACAAAGACGGTGCGGCACGTGAAATGATCAGCTATCTGCTATCCAGCCTTTCGCAGAGCGAGCCGGAATTGGTGAAAAAATACCGTACCCGGATGGGGAATGCCGTCGCTTAAGCGCCCTATTTACAGTTTCATTATTCATCTCTTTCGGGAGTCGTTCCCGAGTTTTCGCTAAGTTCGCCTCCGCAGGATATCTGCCGGAGGCTTTTTTATTTCTCACCCTAACCCAACCACCACCCGCAACGGACTTGCAAGATGGCGACAGCTATCGATAATTCAGTAATACGCACAGAAAACCCATTACACAAATCGACTAAAGAAACCGACGCATGAAAAACCGCATTCAAAACAAAACCGCTCTGATTACCGGCGCAACCTCCGGCTTCGGACTGGCGACCGCACACGCACTGGCCGAAATGCAAGTCAATCTGATCCTTCTTGGACGCAGAGAAGAACGCCTTCAAGCCTTGTCAGAAGAGTTAAGCCAACAGTACCCGGAACTGACCATTCAGACCCTCGCTTTGGATGTCAGAAAGTATGATGGGGTAAAAAGCGAGCTGGAAAAAATCATGCAGCAAACGCCGGTGGATATTCTGATTAACAATGCCGGGCTGGCTTCTGGGCTGGGGTCGATTGTCGACGGCGATCTGGAAGACTGGGAAAAGATGATCGACACCAACCTCAAAGGCTTGCTGTATGTCAGCCGCACCGTGCTGCCGAAAATGCAGGAACGCAATCAGGGACATATTATCAATATCGGCTCTATGGCCGGCAACACCACCTATCTCAACGGCAATGTCTATTGCGCCACCAAATCGGCGGTGCATACGCTGGGGCAGGCTATGAATATCGATCTGACCGGCACCGGCATCCGCGTCTGCACCCTCGCCCCCGGCGCGGCCAATACCGAATTCTCCGAAGTGCGCTTTCACGGCGACCGAGACAAGGCCGATTCGGTTTATCAGGGCTTTCAGCCGCTACTGGCCGAAGACGTCGCCGATATGATCGTCTACATTTTAAATGCACCAGCCCATGTGAATATCCAGAAAGTCGATATGATGCCGACCGCGCAAAGAAGCCCCTATCATTTGCATCAAGAACTGAATTGAAGTCAATTGACACACGCAATAAGTATTATTTAGGATATCTAATAATAGTTAGATTCGCGTCAGAGATTTCATATGGAACCAAAAGATTTACACGGATTTTCTTCCGATAGACCCATAACAAGAGTAGAAGAAGATTTGTTGTGTCGGTCAGGATTTTCCACTGACTTAGCAAATGCTATGGCTAGTTGGCATGGAAAGGATAGTCTGGTCGTCGCATTACACGGCGATTGGGGGTCAGGGAAGTCTTCAATTAAAAATATGGCTCTATCACGATTGGAAGAAATTTCCGAAGACAAACCAGATGTCATAGAGTTTTCTCCATGGGAATGGGCTGCCCAAGAAAAAATAACTGCTTCATTTTTCCAGGAGATATCAAAATCTGTTGGTCGTACAGACAGAAGCAAGTCAGGAAAGAAACTAGCGGCAACTCTAAAAAAGTATGGACGGTATTTAAATACAGGTGAAACGGTCGTCACGGGTCTCTCGACGGCTCTACCTACACTCTTTGTGCTTGCCACACTCATAGGCGTTGGTGGGAATTTTTCCGATGATGCGTGGGTTAAGGGTGCTAGCACTTCCATATTGCTTGTTTTAGCTAGTTGGGCAGCAGCATTAAAATGGGGGAAAACATTTCTTGATAAATTGACTGGAAATGTTGAAGCAACAGCAAAAGAAAAAGAACAGAGTTTGAGCGATATAAGGCGAGAGCTATCAGGATTGCTTCGAAAAAGAAAAGCCCCTTTTATTGTTGTAATGGATGACTTAGATAGATTAACTTCATCTCAATTAAGGATGGTTTTTCAACTTATAAAAGCAAACCTAGAATTTCCAAATGTGGTGTTCCTTCTTTTATTTCAGAGGGATTTGGTAGAGGATAAATTGAATGATGGAGCGCAACAAGGTCGAGATTACTTAGAAAAAATTATTCAGGTTCCTTTTGATATTCCTCAGATTGAAACTACACGTCTTCACAGCCTATTGTTTAATAAGCTAGACAAAATTATCGAACAAGATGCATCAGCTACCAAGATGTTTGACTCTGGCCGTTGGGGTAATCTATTTCATGGTTCATTGAGCGCTTATTTTGATAATTTGCGAAGCGTCTACAGATTCACGTCCACATTATCTTTCCATTTCACTTTGCTTAAAGGGAAAAGCGCTTTTGAGGTCAACCCCGTAGATCTGATAGCTATTGAGTGCCTAAGAGTTTTTGAGCCTGATATTTATAAGGAAATTGCCCGCTCAAAAGAAATCTTTACCAAAAACGGATCAGGTAGATATGTAGGAAGAGAGGATGCTACAGCTGCCTTAATCAATAGAATTTTGGATAAAGCCACCTCAAATAAGCGAGAGTCCGTTAAGGAGATGGTTGAGCAACTATTCCCAACTATTGAGTGGGCTCTAGGTGGCATGCACTATAATGGTGAATTTGCCAGTACATGGCTGAGAGAAATGCGTGTTTGCCATCCTTCTAATTTTGACAAATATTTCCAATTCTCAATTCCGAGCGGTGAACTCTCAAATTCAGACCTACAGGAAATGCTTAGTCTAACGGCGGATTCTGCGGGGTTTTCTTCATTTATTCTCTCTCTAAAAGAACGTGAAATTTTGAAAAATGCGCTTGCGCAATTTGAATCATTTACAGACGAAATTCCGCTAGAAAACGGACGCTCTTACATAAAAGGGATTTTAGATATTGGGGATCAAGTCGATCATGAATCAATTGGCTTCACCATGTTTAGCTCTAACACACATGCTGTAAGACTTGTTGTTTGGTTTCTTCGTCGCATTGATGATGCGGAAGAGAGAGGAAAACTATTGCTTGAAAGCTTCAAGGCATCAAGTGGTATTTCTATTGTAGAGCATATATTACAAGGTGAGGAAAATCGAAGAGAAAAGTCGGATGCAGACCAAATACTGCGAGATGAAGAGTTTGAATTACTTAAACAAGAATTTGTTAGAAAGCTTGACGAAATGTCGGAAAGTAATTCTGATGAATTGCTTTCTCACGAGCATTTGATTTCCTTTTTGTATAGATGGAAGCGCTGGGGTGATGAAAATAAGGTTATTGACTGGTTAAAACTTCAGATCCAAACAGCTGAAGGCTGCATCTCTTTATTGAAAAGCTTTGTAGGAAAGTCATCATCTCAGGGTATGGGTGATTACGTGGTTAAGATTACTACATACATTAAACTAGAGAATATTGAAAACTTTTTGGAAATTGCACCAATCCAAGAAAAGTTAAGAGAAGTTGATGAAGGCAAACTTGATCCCGATGCAAGAGAAGCCTTGGATGCATTCCAAAAAGCAATAGAGAAAAGGGAGAGGGGAATCACGGATGATTGGTAAAGAATCTAACAAGCGCATGTTGTCGGACTGGTTTTCCGCTGCGCTGCGTTAGTGCTACAAGGAGTATGAGTTGAGCAGCAATTATCAAAACTTAGAAAAGCAGTTAGAAATTATCCCTAAGATACTTAAAGTTGCCTTGCAACTTGGAATAGGCGTTGGGGCTTTAATCATTATCATATATTCAGGAAAAGTTGGTTATTACCCAAGTGGACTAACAATTGGTGATGGGTTACTTTTTATTGCTGTAGCACTGAGCTTTGGCTTATCTTACTCTATTGTTGTTTTGGTTTTATTTTGTACGGCTGTGTTATTAACTCCCTTCTGGCGGGTCGGACAATTCGCTGTACTCGAAATATATAAACTATGGCTAAAAATAAAACGAAGTACACGTCAACCAGAAGAGTTTAAATTTCCTCCTTTAACTAGTGATAGCCTAGGCATAGCATTCATTGGCTTTATTGGTCTATATTTTATCTTTCTTAGCTACAACAATGATCCAGAAGTATTCTTGGGTTTAGCTAGCTCTGTATTTTTAATTGCTATTTGCTACCTTTTCTATAACTCATTAAATACATCAGAAGATGATACTGAGTCTCAAAAAAAATCTAAAAAGAAAGTTCAGCTCATTTTCGTATTTGTTATCTACTTAATTCCTATTGCTATTGGTAAATTTCAAGGTAATGTTTTAGACCAAACTATGAGATTAATTGGTGTGCGTAGTGATACTGCTATTGTTCAGTTTGATAAAGATTACCAATTATTTGTTAATGAAATACTAAAAGAAAAATCTCAAAAAACATATGAGGCTAGAATTTTATACAGTGGCTTGGGTAGCAGTAGTGTTTTACAGATCGGCGACAAACGCTTTGTAGTGCCAAACACTAAATACAGCTTAGCTTTTTCAAAGTAGCGCTAGCCGGATTCGGAGACTTCAGGCTAAACTGTTTTTTTTGGAGATTTATTAGAGTGGAATATTCGGGATCCTGCTTGTGTGGAGCGGTTCAATTCAAAGTTGAAGGAGAATTTGAGAGTTTCTATTTATGCCATTGTCGGTACTGCCAGAAAGATACGGGCTCTGCACATGCTGCCAATTTGTTTTCATCAACAGCTAAACTTGAATGGATAAAGGGCGAAAATAATGTACGAGTATTTCAAGTAAAGAAATCCAATCATATCAAAGCATTCTGTATGACATGTGGCTCTGCAGTTCCCAATGTACAAATGGAAGGAAGGCTTCTGGTCGTTCCCGCGGGAAGTTTGGATTGCACATTGGACAAACGACCTGATGGGCATTTATTTATTTCAAGTAAGGCTAACTGGGACGAAGCGTTGGAAACGGTACCAAAATATCAGCGTTTGCCCAATGAAGAGTAAATCGCCATGAATCATGAAACAGGCTTCAATAGCGATTAGCAAGAAAACACTCATTGAGGCAAGCCGTTGCAACGGAGCTCAATAGAAAAGGATTACGGATTTGAATGAATTAGTGACTGACATAGCCGGATGGATTCCGGCGGTGATACTGCCGACCGCGACCTTTATTCAGCTTGTGCGGCTTGCGGTCGTTCGCTCGGCGGTCGGCGTCAGCCTTTCGACCTGGCTGTTATTCGGCTTTGCCAATCTGGGCCTGTATGTTTATACCGAGAAGTATTTCGAAGTGCAATCGATACTGGGCTTGCTGGTCACTGCGGTGCTGGATTTCATTATCGTTGCCATGATTATCGCTTATCGCAACAAGCCAGCCGATCAACCCGCCCCATCCAAATAAACAAACCTCATTAAGCAGTAAAATGCGCTTCCATCAGTTTTAAAATGTCGTCCGCAGTGAATTCTTGCGGATTGAACTTGTACTCATCATCAACATTACCCGTCTCGGAACTTCCGACCACAAGATGTATCGCCTGTGGTGTTGCGAGTGAATTAAAACCCAGAACGATACGTTTCTTTGAAAGCGCACAGTCGATGGTACACATATCCGGTTTGTCTTTAAAAGCCCCCGCGCTTACCACGGCTTGTGTATTTAATTTCAAGAAAGTGGCAACAGCTTCGGTCGCAATTTCATGTAGATTTTCGTTTGTCATCTTTTAATATTCCGTTCTTTATTAACTTTATTTTTTTCTAATTCCGTTTGCAATCAAATGCGTCGCCAATAACGCCAACAGCTTATTTCCAAAACTCGGAAATCGCGGCGATGCCTTGAGCGCCGTTTTGCTTTGCCGAATTTAACAGTTCGGTTTTCATCCCGCCCAAAGCAAACACCGGCACCGGAATGGCTTTAACCATTTCCCGGAAGGCATCCCAGCCGAGCGCTTCCATATCCGGATGGGTCGCGGTCGGCAGCACCGGCGAGAGCAGAATAAAATCGGCACCGATTTTCAGAGCCTGTTTGATCTCATCAGTATTATGCGTCGATGCACCGAGTAGCTTGTCTTTTGCAATCGGGCGCTCATCGTAAGCAAACAGTTGGTTGGAAGCCAGTTGAATGCCGTCCGCCTGAGTCTGTGCCAGCATTTCCGGCGTGCCGTTAAGCATCAGTTTCGCGCCCGCCTGATGAACCGCGTCGATATTTTCCTGCGCCAGTTTTAGCACTTGCGCTTCGTCCAGCCCTTTGGCGCGCAGTTGAATCAATTTAATGCCGTCTTTCAAGACTTTAGCCAGTTTGCTAGAGAAATCCTCGGCATCGGAAAACTTGCCGCTGATCGCATAACGGTCGCCCAGTTCCAGAGCGGTCAGTATGCCGTGATTAGCCTCAGGGAATGTCAGTGCTTTCAGCTCCGTTTGATTAAACCAGCGCACCTTCTGCCCCTCTTTTCCGTGCGGCGTGCCGTCAAAGTCGTAGCTCTGATAGACATGCAAACGAACGGAAACCTTTTCATAGTGCCACGGAATCTCGATCAGCGGTTCCCAGTTATCGGTCTCAACGCCGAGCTCTTCAATGAATTCACGCTGTATGGCTTGTTCAATCGACTCGCCGGCTTCGACCTTGCCGCCAGGGAATTCCCAGTGGTCGGCATGGCTTTGATGCTTCTGCCGTAAGCTTAGACAGATTTCGTTTTCACAGCGCAGAACACCGACGGCAATATCCAGAAACGTTTTTTGCATTGAACTAAGATCCCATTCATTTTGTCTAGCGCTATTGTAAGGCATTTTTTTCGGCTAAAATAAGCAGCATTTCCAACATAACGAAAGCCGAATTTTATGAGTCAATACTGGAGTCAGCTGGTCCACAGCCTCACCCCTTATGTTCCCGGTGAACAGCCTAAGGTCGATAACCTGATTAAACTGAATACCAACGAGAATCCTTACCCTCCTTCTCCGATGGTTTTGGCGGCAATTAACGAGCAGACCAACGAAAAGCTGCGTCTGTACCCGGATCCGAATTCCGATCTGCTGAAACAGGCGATTGCCGACTACCACGGCATGCAGACCGATCAGGTGTTTGTCGGTAACGGCTCCGATGAAGTGCTGGCGCACTGCTTTCAAGGCTTGCTAAAACAGGACGCGCCGCTGCTTTATCCGGATATCACTTACAGTTTTTATCCGGTGTATTGCGGGCTGTACGATATCGATTACGAAACCATTCCGCTGAATGACGATTTCGAGATCGTTGCCGAAGATTATCAGCGCGATTGCGGCGGGATTATTTTCCCGAATCCGAACGCACCGACCGGCCGCCTTTTGGCTCTGGATGTCATTAAGCAGCTGCTGGAGATGCACCCGAACCGAGTTGTCGTGGTGGATGAAGCCTATATCGATTTCGGCGGCGAAAGCGCAATCGCGCTGGTTAATGAGCACCCTAACCTGCTGGTTATCCAGACGCTATCCAAATCGCGTTCTCTGGCCGGAATTCGTGTCGGCTTTGCCATTGGACAGGCGCATCTGATCGAAGCGCTGGAGCGCGTTAAAAACAGCTTTAACTCCTATCCGATCGACCGTCTGGCGCTGTACGGCGCAAGCGCTTCTTTTGCCGATGAAGAATATTTCCAGGATGCTTGCCAGAAGATTATCAATACGCGTGAAACGCTGGTGTCGGCCATGAGCGGAATGGGCTTTAAAGTGATCCCGTCGGCGGCGAATTTTATCTTTGCCAGCCATCCGAACAAGGATGCCGAAGAGATCGCACTGGCTCTGCGCGAACGCAAGATTATCGTACGCTACTTCAATAAACCGCGTATCGACCAATACCTGCGTATTACCATCGGCACCGATGCCGAAAACGATGCCTTGATTGCAGCCTTGAAAGAGATTATCGGTTAATCTTTCTCAACCAGTATTCAAGCAATAAAAAAAGGGAGCCAGGTTTAAAACCGGCTCCCTTTTTTACTTTATTCACAAAGACCTACCGCAAACGCCAATGGGCCCCTTTGAAATGAATTTTACAGTGACTTAACGAAAATTTTGCATGAGCGGCGGTGACTGTTCGAAGCTCGCATAGCGAGCAAGTTAAAGCCGCGCAAAATTAAGTGCTCGTCACTCTTAATGAATGGATCAGGGGTGTCTTTCTTTCGCTTCCTTTCTTGGACAAGCAAGAAAGGAAGAAAAGATCGAAAGAAAATATCAAATCCGCTGAATTGCGGTACAAAGGTTAAAAACGAAAATATTAAGAACGATACTCGGCATTGATCTTCACATAGTCGTATGAGAAGTCCGTGGTCCACACCGTTTCATACACCGGACCGCGATTCAACCAGATGGTGATGTCGATATCGGTTTTATCCATCACCGCCTGTCCTTGCGCCTCGGTATACTCTTCCGCACGACCGCCGTTTCTGACGATACAAACGTCGCCCAGATAAATCTCCAGAGCGTTAATATCCAGATCTTCAACGCCGGCACGCCCGACTGCCGCCAGGATACGTCCCCAGTTCGGGTCCGAAGCAAACAGCGCAGTTTTGACCAGCGGAGATAGCGCTACTGCATGCGCAACTTTCAGAGCTTCTTCTTGCGTTTTGGCTTCTTCGACAATCACCGAAACAAACTTGGTCGCCCCTTCACCGTCACGGACAATCATCTGCGCCAGTTCGGTCATGATTTCACTCACCGCTTCGGCAAACACATGATAATTCAGCGTATTCGGATCGGTGATCTCTTCCATATCGGCTTGCTGCGTCGCGCTCAGCGTACAGGCGTCATTAGTCGAAGTATCGCCGTCGACGGTAATGCGGTTAAAGCTGACATTGACCGCATCGCTCAGCGCTTTGTGCAGACATTCCTGCGAAATTTTCGCATCTGTCGCGACAAAGCCGAGCATGGTCGCCATATTCGGGTGAATCATACCCGAACCTTTGGCCATCCCGGTCAAGGTCACACTGGCACCGTTAATATCGATCACGCGGCTGACCATTTTAGGCACCAGATCGGTAGTCATAATCGCGTGCCCGGCCTCTTTCCAGCCGTCAATCTTCAGGTTCGCCATGGCATCCGGAATCCCCGCCTCGAACTTTGCCATCGGCAGATTTTCACCGATGACACCGGTCGAAAACGGAAGAACCTCTTCAGACGAACAGCCCAACTCCTTGGCCACCAGCGCACAGGTTTCCAATGCATCACGCATCCCCTGCTCGCCGGTTCCGGCATTGGCGTTTCCGGCGTTAATCACCAGAGCGCGCGGAGCACTCTTGGCAAGATTTTCTTTGGCGACCGTGACCGGAGCCGCACAAAATGCATTTTGGGTAAAAGTCGCCGCCGTCAGCGTGCCTGCGGCCAGTTCGATAACCACCAGATCCGACTTACCGTTTTTCTTGATTTTAGCGGCGGTCGTACCCAGATAAACACCGGCGACCGGATGAATGTTCAATACCTGTTGAGAACTCATGATAATTCCTTCAACTTGAAATCGTTTTAAGGCGCGACTTGGAACGCGCCCATTGTGAATGACCAATTAAAAAACCCACTGAGAGAAATCTGCGAAGACTCGTCAGTGGGCTGTTTGTCGCGGTTTAAGCGCTATCTTAGCTTAATTTTCCGCAGCACTGTTTATATTTTTTGCCCGAGCCACAAGGACAAGGATCATTACGGCCGACCTTCGGCGTATCGCGACGGAAAGTGCTTTCGCCGTTCTCGTCTTCGGACGCTTCGGCCGTTTCCTGCTCCATCGCGTTGTTCATTGCATCGGCAATGCCCGCAGCGGCTGGATGCGTCGCTTCCAGATGCTCAGGCTGATGCGCCTGCTCTTCATATTCGGCAACATCCTGCTGACCGCCGATCTGAACCAGAGACAGGATCTTAACGGTTTCCAGAGTCACTTCATACAGGAAGCCTTTGAAAAGTTCGCCCGACTCGCGACGGTATTCCTGGAAAGGATCTTTCTGTGCATAGCCGCGCAGGTGAATACCGCGACGCAGATAATCCATCTCCGCCAGATGCGCGCGCCATTGCTTATCGATGGTACGCAGCAAAACTTCTTTCTCGAAATGATGGCGAGTGTCTTCATCAACCACAGCCATCTTCTCCTGATAACGCTCTTTAAGCTCGGTAACGATTTTTTCGATCAGCGTCTCTTCATACAGGTTCTTGTCTTCTTCAAGCCACTGTTCGATAGGCAGCTCCGTACCCAGCTCTTCGTGCAACGCTTTTTCCAGATTCGGAATATCCCACTGTTCGTGCAGAGAACCAGGAGGCACGTAGGTTGCAACGATCTGTTCAACCACCTGTTCGCGAAGGCCATCCAGTACATCGGTAACCTCTTCGGCGTCGGACGACATCAACTCGTTACGCTGGGTGTACACCACTTTACGCTGTTCGTTGGCGATATCGTCGAACTTCAACAGGTTGGCACGCTCGTCCTGATGCATACGTTCAACCTGCTTCTGAGCACGTTCGATCGACTTGGTAACCATTTTATGCTCGATCGCTTCATTTGACGTCATACCAAGGCGTTTCATCATTCCTTTAACACGATCGGAAGCAAAACGACGCATCAGATCATCATCCAGAGACAGATAGAAACGGGTAACACCGACATCCCCCTGACGACCTGAACGACCACGCAGCTGGTTATCGATACGACGCGATTCATGACGTTCGGAACCGATCACTTTCAGACCGCCAAGTTCCAATACTTTATTGTGGCGTTCCTGCCATTCGGCTTTAACTTGAGCAATCTTCTCTTCGCTGGCATTTTCCCCTAGCTCTTCAAGTTCCATCTCAAGGTTACCACCCAATACGATATCGGTACCACGACCGGCCATATTGGTTGCGATGGTAACGGCGCCCGGACGACCTGCATCGGCGATAATGCTTGCTTCCTGTTCGTGGTGTTTAGCATTCAGAACGCTGTGTTTGATTTTTTCCTGCGTCAACAAACGCGACAGCAGTTCCGACATCTCAATCGACGCCGTCCCGACCAGAATCGGCTGACCGGTTTTGGTGGTCTCGCGAATATCTTCGACGATCGCAGCGAACTTGCCATCCATATCCAGGAAGACCAGATCCGACAGATCTTGACGCTGCGGCGTCTTGTTCGGCGGAATGACCACAACTTCAAGATTATAGGTCGACAGGAATTCGCCCGCTTCGGTATCGGCGGTACCGGTCATACCGGAAAGTTTTGCATACTGTCGGAACAGGTTCTGGAAAGTGATCGAAGCGAAAGTCTGACTCTCCTGCTGGATTTTCACACCCTCTTTGGCTTCCATAGCCTGATGCAGACCTTCGCTCCAGCGACGTCCCTGCATTTTACGACCGGTAAATTCATCGATGATCACCACCTGACCGTCTTCGACGATATAGTCGCGATCTTTCTCGAATAACAGGTGCGCGCGCAAAGCGGCATTGATGTGAATCATCAGACCGATATTGGTGGCATCGTACAGAGAGTCTTCTTCCCCGAGAAGCTCGACGTCAACCAGCATCTGTTCGACCTTGGCGTGACCGTCGTCGGTCAGGAATACCTGACGCGATTTGGCGTCAATAATAAAATCGCCGGTTGTCTCTTTGGTCTCAGGATCTTCTTCACCTTGTTCCAGATGCGCAACCAGCGGATTGATCTTCTGATACAGTTCCGCTTTGTCCTCGGCCGGGCCGGAAATAATCAACGGCGTACGCGCTTCATCGATCAGAATCGAATCCACTTCATCGATAACGGCAAAGTGCTGATCGCGCATAACACGCTCTTCGGCAAAGATCGCCATATTGTCGCGCAGATAATCGAAACCGAATTCGTTATTGGTTCCGTAGGTGATGTCCATTGCATAGGCCATCTGCTTTTCCTGCTGGCTCTGACCCGATACGACAACACCGGTGCTCAGTCCCAGAAATCCGAAAAGCTGCCCCATCCATTCGGCGTCACGCTTGGCCAGGTAATCGTTTACGGTGATGATGTGAACGCCTTTTCCGCTCAGGGCGTTCAAATAGGCCGGCAGAGTCGCGACCAGCGTTTTCCCTTCACCGGTGCGCATCTCGGCGATTTTGCCCTGATGCAGGGTAATCCCACCGACCATCTGCACATCGTAATGGCGCATACCGAAGACACGCTTACCGGCTTCACGAACCACCGCAAACGCTTCCGGTAGAATATCGTCAAGAGTTTTTCCGTTTTCCAGAGCCGCTTTGAACGCTTCGGTTTTTGCTTTCAGTTTTTCGTCACTGAGTGCTTCCAGCCCCGGTTCTAAAGCATTAATTTGCTGCACAATTTTTCGATACTGTTTCAGCAGTCGTTCGTTGCGGCTACCAAAGATTTTCTTGAAGATATTAAACGCCATTGGTTAATCAATTCCGATTGTTTCTTGCTTTTCAATTAGTTGAATTCTGAGTGACTTCCCGTTTTATCTAATGCCTGACGGATGACTTTTCAATAGCTGTCATTCCGTTAAACTGCAGATAAACCTTTTTGCTCATCTATTTTGCCGAAATTATGCGGTAAAATGAAGCGGATATTCTAGCACAATCAAAGATAAGCACCGAGTGAAACCTTTACTAACTCAAGCGCAAGGTAATTTAAAAAACTTATTGGAAAGCGCCCAGTTTTTTCAGCTGCTTCTGGAAACCGGTCGTGACCATTTACCGGGCGAATTGCAGGCACATTTAGTCGGCGTCAGTTTTGAAGAACGGACGCTGGTTTTGCAGCTTGATGCGTCCATCTGGGCGACACAGCTGCGTTTCTACGAACCGTCGATTCTCGGGAGTTTCCAGCAGGATTTTCCGCATCTGGAGTTAAATCGGGTCAAAGTCAGCATCTTGCCGCAACAAGAGCCCCCTGCCAAAAAACGGAATGTGAGCAGTCACCCGAGCGAGTTGGATGCTCAGAGAATGCGTCAATTGAGTCAGGAAGTGGAATCCCCGGAACTGAGTCAGGCGCTGTTGAAGCTCAGCCAAAGAGCAAAAAACCCCGATAATCAATGACTACCGGGGTTTTGTCTTAAAGCTTAAACGACCAGACTGGAAGAGTAGCTGACCGGAGGATTCGAGCCTTCATACTCGACCAGTTCAAACGCATCCGGCTGTTCAAGCAAGGCACGAATCAACTGGTTATTCAGTGCGTGTCCCGACTTGTGGGCGTTGAACTCGCCGATCACCGGATGACCAAGCATATAAAGATCACCGACCGCATCCAGAATCTTGTGGCGGACAAACTCATCCTTGTCGCGCAGACCTTCGGCGTTGACAACGCCTTCATCGCCAAGACCGATTGCATTTTTCAGGCTCGCACCCAATCCAAGGTTCTTGGCACGCAGCATATCCATATCTTTCATAAACCCGAAAGTACGCGCACGCGACACTTCTTTGAAATAGGCTGTCGCAGAAAATTCCAGCGTCATTTTTTCCGCGGTATTTTCAAAGGCCGGATGCGAGAAAGCGATTGAGAAGTTCAGGCGATAACCGTCATAAGGAACGAATTCCGCCCAACCGCCCTGATCGTTTTCGACGCGAACCGGCTTAAGAATACGCACAAAACGTTTCGGAGCGTCCTGTAGCTGAATACCGGCGGCCTGCAACAGGAACACGAAATGCGACGAACTGCCGTCCATAATCGGAACTTCATCCGAACTGATATCAATATAGACGTTATCGATTCCGACGCCGGCCAGTGCGGACATCAGGTGTTCAATCGTAGCGATTTTCAATTGTTCATTGACGATCGTGGTACACAAAGTGGTTTCACCGACAATCTGCGGCGACACTTTGAATTCCACGACCGGATCCACATCGATTCGGCGGAAAACGATTCCGGTATCCACCGGCGCAGGGCGCAAAGTCATGACCGACTCGTGTCCAGTATGTAGCCCGATGCCCTTCGCCTTAATCGAATTTACTAAGGTTCTTTGATTCAATGTCAAACTCGTTTATTCATTTGTAGGCGCAGTCAAACTGCGCTTGATTAAACCTTCCGCCCAAGCGTTTTTATTCAACAACGCTTTACTTCTGGGACAGAATACATAAGAACGCTTCTGCGCTCATCCGAAGTTTAATCCTGCTTGGTATATTGGTAATTATCAAAATCTGCTTGTTGTCAGGCAGGCTTATATTTAAGCAAAGAGGAATATTATCATAAGTTGACCTCTGCTAAAGCATAAAGCAGAGGCGATTGAGAAATCGTTAATAAAACTATCTGGAAAAGCCGCATAATTCGTCAAAGAATGACAGGAGGGTTACAGCCGCTTTTCAATTTGACGATTTGAGAAACTGAAACCGGATTAGAAGCTGGAAGATAACCAGTTTTTGAAACGACGGAATCGGTCGGTTGTTCTTTCCAGAAAACTTTCGTGGTCTTCAACGGTGAATTCGTAGCCGGGATGATCCAGATCGAAATTCTGCTGCGCATACAGTAACAGACCGATTGCCGTCGAAAGTTCGGAGTGGTTGATCTCGTTGACCAGACCACCGCTCAGGTAATCGCTTTTCGGCAAACCGATGCGCACCGGCATATCAAAAATTTCTTCCGCCAAAGGCACGCTGCCGAAAATCATTGAGGAACCGCCGGTAATCACGATTCCGGCGCCGAACATCTCCTTGGAAAAGCCGTCTTGCTTAAGACGCGCTTCGACGCTTTCATAAATCTCTTCCATACGCGGACGAATCACTTCGGACAACAGGCGCTGACTTAAGGCAAAAGGCTCGCGTTCGCCGACGCGCTGAACGTCGAATTTGAAATCTTCCTTAATCAGGCTCGGCATGGCGCAGCCGTACTGAACTTTGATTTTTTCCGCCGAGTCGGTCGGGGTGTTGAAAGCGATGGCCACATCGTTGGTGACATAGTTACCGGCAATCGGCAGAACCGCCGTATATTGCATAGAGCCATTGCGATAAACCGTAATATCCGTGGTTCCGCCACCAATATCGACGACACAGACGCCCAGCTCTTTTTCGTCTTCGCTGAGAACCGCTTCACTGGCCGCTAACTGCGCCAGTACCGGCGTACTGTCGTGCAGTCCGGCGGAATGGACGCATTTTTCGATATTACGTACCGCGCTCTGGCTGGCGGTAATAATGTGCGTTTTGACCTCAAGGCGCTTGCCGGCCATACCGACCGGTTCAAGAATGCCTTCCTGCATATCCAGGGTGAATTCCTGCGGCAGAACATGCAGCATACGCTCTTCGGACGGCGAATATTTACCGGCATGCGCCTGATCGGTCACGCGCTGAACATCTTCCGGCGAAACTTCGTTATTAATGGTCACGACACCGTGCGAGTTGATGCTCTTGATGTGGCCGCCGGTAATCCCAATATAAGCGGAATCCACTTCACAACCAGCAAAATCTTCGGCTTCTTCAATCGCGGTTTTAATCGAGCGTTTGGTTTCCTCGATATTAATCACCACACCGTTTCGCAGTCCTTTAGTCGGAACAATACTGTATCCGCGAACTTCAATCTGGCCTGGAGAAAGTTCCCCGATCACCGCCTTGATTTTTGAGGTTCCGATATCTAAACCGACAATAATATTTGGACTACTTTGCATGTTCGCCATCCGTGCCACTCCACCCTGCTTTAAGCTTAAGGTCTAATCTTTCTAATGTTTATATTTCTTTTGTTATTTCGCCATGGTTACGGTGTTTTCTTACCGACCACAAAACCATTACTATAGCGTAAATCAAAGGTCTCTGCGGATTTTATCAGGTCTTGCGATAATTGCTTATAGGCCTGAAAAAAGAGACGCAGTTTACGCTGCCACTGCTCGTCTTCCAGTATCACGCTCTGACCGCCAGCCAGGTAGATCTGCCAGATTTTGCCCGGTTTGTACGCCAGGCCGACCAGTGCCAGATTATGTTTCTGAAACAGTTCGTTAATTTCGACCCAGCGCTGCAATACCAACTGGCTGGAATCAAGACTGCCGTCAAGAACTACAAGATCCCGATAGCCTTCGATACTGTAAGGGAAAAACACCTGCCCCTGATGATTAATCAAACCGTTTTCGCCCCAACGGGCAACCGGTTTCTGCTCGAACACCTGAACATCCAACTTATCCGGCCAGATCCGGCTGACTTCGGCTTTAACCACCCAGTCAAGCTGTGTCAGACGCCCCTGAATCTCGTCGATCGGCACGTCCCAGAAAGAGACACCCAGATAACTTTTTAAAACCCGGTCAATGTCTTCCGGCCGAACTTCATTCAACTGCGATTGCACCTGATACGAACTGATGCCTTTGGAAAACCAGTGATCTCCGCCTTTATTCGGCAGCATTAACCAGGCACTGAAGACCAGAGCCAGCGCCGTAACCAGAAGCCAGAAAGCAACCTTGGGTAACTTGGACGGCTCCGCGCCCTGACCTGTTCTTCCCTGCTCGACTTCGGCTTGTTCTGGAATCATAAAAGCGGATACCCTTTTAAAAGCTAAGCTATTTCGCGCACTGCAGAATACGTTTTACCAACTGCTGGAAATCGATACTCTGCGCCTTCGCCGCCATCGGCACCAGACTATGATCGGTCATTCCCGGCACGGAGTTCAATTCGATCAGCCACGGCTGGTTATTTTCATCCAGCATCAGGTCGACGCGCCCCCAAGTGTCGGAGCCGACAACAGAAAACGCCTGGAGAACGATTTTTTGGATCGATTCCGTCAAAGCGGAATCCAGCTCCGCCGGACAAAGATATTGTGTATCGTTGGACTGATATTTTGCTTCGAAATCGTAAAAGACATTGTTGGTCTTTAACTCGATTAACGGCAAAGCTTCACCGTCAAGAACCGCACAGGTAAATTCACGGCCGGTAATCCATTGTTCGATCAGTACTTCTTTATCGAATTTCTGCGCTTCATCGACCGCCGCCTGCAACTGCTGCATTGAATCGACTTTCTGCATTCCAATGCTCGATCCCTCATGAACCGGCTTGACGATCACCGGGAACTGCAGCGGAAAGTTCTCAGTATTCAGTGGTCTATGCTCGTTTACCCAGACAAAGTTCGGTGTCGGCAGATCTGCACCGCGCCACAGCCATTTAGTGCGCAATTTATCCATGGCAATTGCGGAAGCCGCCATTCGGCTGCCGGTAAAAGGCATTTTCAAATCTTCAAGAATGGCCTGAACCGTACCGTCTTCGCCCCAGCGCCCGTGCAGAGCGATAAAGGCAACGTCATATTCGCTGGCGACTTGCTGCAGCTGCGACAGACTGGAAACGTCAATCCCCGTGGCGTCGATTCCCTGCGCTTGCAAGGCTTCGGTTACCGCCTGACCGCTGCGCAGCGAAATTTCTCTTTCCGCAGCGACGCCGCCCATTAAGACGGCAACTTTACTTTGTTCATTTAACTCGAATAACACTCTCAATCCCTTGTTTTATTCTTATCGCGACGGTTCCGCTGGAAACTTTCTAACTCTGGACGTTATCCGCCCATTTTTTCGCCAACTGCCCGATATCACCGGCGCCCATCACCAGCAACAGATCGTCGTCGGTTAGCACTTCCGAGCAAAGCGTATCGAGTTCGTCGAGACTTTCGGCATAGATTCCATGCCCGCCACGGGTACGCAATGCCTGCAAAAGCGCTTTGGAATCGAAGTTTGCCAGCGGCTTTTCACCAGCCGGATAAACCTCGCTCAAGATCACCAGATCGGCCATCAGCAATGCCTGTACAAAATCATCGAACAGATCGCGTGTGCGGCTGTAGCGGTGCGGCTGGAAAAGCAGAACCAGACGTTTATCTTCAAAAGCGTTACGCGCGGTCTGCAACGTCGCCTTTAATTCCGTCGGATGGTGTCCGTAGTCATCGACCAGTGTGACCTTGTGACCGCCGATCGCGCGCTGCGGATAGACTTCAAAGCGGCGCCCCACTCCGGCAAACTCCTGCAATGCCTGCTGAATAGACGAAAAATCAACATCCAGTTCGAGCGCGACGCATATTGCGGCCAAGGCGTTCAGAACATTATGTTCGCCCGGAATATTCAGACACACCGGCAGCAGCGTTTCCTGATCGGGAAGTTTGACGTCAAAGCGCATGGTCATGCCGTCCGCACGGACATTTACCGCACGGATATCGGCATCTTCGCTAAAACCGTAACTGACGAATTTACGACTGATTTTCGGCAGGATTTCGCGGATATTGTCGTCGTCCAGACAGACGATGACCTTGCCATAAAACGGCAGACGCTGAATGAATTCGATAAAGGTGTTTTCCAGATTGCGGTAATCACCTTGATAGGTTTCCATGTGATCCTGATCGATATTGGTAATCACCGAAAGCATCGGCGTCAGATGCAGGAAAGAAGCGTCGGATTCGTCTGCTTCGGCAACCAGATACTGGCTGGCGCCGAGACGGGCATTGGAGCCGATCTGATTAAGCTTTCCGCCGATCACATACGTCGGGTCGATACCGCCCTGCGTCAATACCGCGGCAGTCAGGCTGGTGGTCGTGGTTTTCCCGTGGGTTCCGGCAATCGCGATACCAAAACGCACTCGCATCAGCTCCGCCAGCATTTCGGCACGAGGGATCACCGGAATACGCGCTTCACGAGCCCATTCGACCTCGGGATTATCCTTGCCTATCGCTGTCGAGACGACAACCACATCGGAATGTTTGACATGCTCGGCATTGTGCCCGATCTGTATCAGGGCGCCTAAGGAGATAAGATGCTCAACTGTGGCATTCTTACGAATATCGGAACCGCTGACGGTATAGCCTAAATTCAGACAAACTTCAGCAATGCCGGCCATGCCGACGCCGCCGATTCCGACAAAATGAATCTGTTTAACTTGTTCTTTCATTCCCGAAAAGATCTATTTCCAAAACTCTATCTGCGCATATCATACAATGCCCCGCAGAGGAATTTGAGATTTTCCCTCTACTTTATATGCGTTTATTTGTGCTTTTAGAGTTTTCTCTCTCCTTGTTGCAAAATCCTGTAAACGCCTACTCGTGCCGTAAAGCGTCGATCGGGTTAAGGCGCGCCGCATTTCGCGCCGGAAAATATCCGAACAGCACGCCCACCATCGCCGAAAAGACAAACGCCAAAGCGATAATGCTGTAATCAAGCATAAAGGGAATGCCCATCAGAGCGCTGCCGACGGAGGACGCCAGCAAGGCGAGCAGAATTCCGATTATTCCGCCCAGAGACGACAGCACCACCGCCTCGACCAGAAACTGCAGCAGAACTTCCTTCTCCAAAGCCCCGATCGCCATGCGTATGCCGATTTCACGCGTTCGTTCAGTCACCGAGACCAGCATGATATTCATAATCCCGATGCCGCCGACAATCAGACTGACCGCCGCCACAGCTCCCAACAGCATGGTCATTACTTTGGTGGTTCCGGTCAGAGTATTGGTTATCTCCCGGGTGTCCATAACCGAGAAATCGTTCTTTTCGTTGTCGCTCAAGTGACGTCGATCACGCAACAGCATAGTAATTGCGCGGTTCACCACATCGGTATCGATATTGGGTTTCACCGAAATGCGGATCATGCTGACATCCTGATTACCGCTCAATCGACGTTGAACCGTTTTGATCGGCATAATAATCGTATCGTCCTGATCACTGCCCATCATCGACTGCCCTTTGCTTTTCAACAGCCCGATCACCTCACAGGAAAAACTGCCCAAACGCAGCTTTTTACCCAAAACATCTTCTCCGCTGAGCAGCTCTTTGGCGATGGTATTACCGATTACGCAACGGTTTTTGCCGGACTTGAGTTCGCTGTCGGAAAATTTGCGCCCCGCAGCCAGCTCCCAGTTCCCGGTAATAAAGTAGTCGTTATTGCTGCCGACAACCGAACTGGACCAGTTTTCATTGCCGTAAACAGCGGTTACGGATGCATTGGCCGTCGGCGCCACGGCAACAATCGACGCCACCTGCTGACGAATGGCTTCGGCATCCTCCAGATTGAAGCTTTTCCCGCCGGAACGCTGACCAGGCCCCATACGCTGCCCGGGACGCACCATCAGCAGATTGCTGCCGAGGCCGGAAATTTCCGCCGCCACCTGAGCGGTCGCACCGTTCCCCAGAGTCACCATGGTAATGACCGCCGCGACCCCGATAATAATCCCCAGCATGGTCAAAATAGAGCGCATAAGATTGCGTCGAATCTCTCGCACGGCCAGTAGAAATGCATTCCAGATCATTGCTTCGCCTCCTGATATTGATCGCGTTCGACCTTGCCGTCAACGAAGTGAATCAAGCGATTGGCGTAGGCAGCCATCTCCGGCTCATGCGTCACCATCAGAACGGTAATCCCCAGATCGGAATTAAGCCGACTGAGCAGCGCCATAATCTCTTCACTGCGCGCCGTATCCAGATTCCCGGTCGGTTCGTCGGCCAGCAG
Source organism: Thiomicrorhabdus sp. 6S3-12 (assembly GCF_017571475.1). Classification (GTDB taxonomy): domain Bacteria; phylum Pseudomonadota; class Gammaproteobacteria; order Thiomicrospirales; family Thiomicrospiraceae; genus Thiomicrorhabdus. The sequence continues at coordinate 202,147 of NZ_JAGETW010000002.1, forward strand.
AACTTTAGGATTGGTCACCAGTGCCCGGGCAATCGCCACCCTCTGTTGCTGACCGCCCGAAAGCTCTCCCGGCGCGTGATCTTCCCAACCTTGCAGGCCGACCAGTTCCAGCGCCTTGCGCGCCGCCGCATGTCTTTCACTGCGCTTTAAACCACGATACACCAAAGGCAGCTCGACATTTTCCAGCGCCGAGGTTCGGGCCAGCAGGTTAAACCCCTGAAACACAAAACCGAGGTAGTTGCGTCTTAAAAGCGCACGTTGGTCGCGGTTCAACGTTTCCACATGAACGCCGTGAAACAGATACTCTCCGGAGGTCGGCGTATCCAGACAGCCAAGAACATTCATTACCGTCGATTTGCCCGAACCGCTCGGCCCCATAATAGCGACAAACTCACCCTGATGAATCTGAAAATCGACCCCTTTCAGAGCCAGAAACTCCGACCCGCCCTTACCGTAGGCTTTGACAACCCCTTTGAATTCAATCAGAGGCGCTTCCCGAGATTTCATTGCAAAGGCACCTCGACACCGACAATCAGCTCATCTCCTTCCGCAAGTTCCCCTTCCAGCACTTCAACCATTCGCCCGCTGCTTTCGCCGGTCTTGACCAACAGTGCTTCAGGCAGCCCTTGATTCAGGCGCCATACCCGCTGATAACCCTGCGGAACCGACTCTTTTTTCACTGTCATATTGCTGCGACTGCGTGGACGCGGCATTAAGGAATCCAGCACGCTTTTATCCTGAACTTCCTGACCGTTGCCAAGCAACTCCGGCGTAAACCGAGTCGCGGCGATCGGAATCATCAAGGTGTTCAGACGTTCCTTGACCAGAATATCCGAGGTCGCCGTCATGCCCGGGCGTAGTTTCAAATCCGGATTATCGACTTCAAGCAAAGTCGTATAAGTCACCACGCCGTCGGTGCTTTCGGAACCGAAGCGAACCTGTTTAATGGTCGCCGGAAATTTCTGATTCGGGTAGGCATCGACGGTAAAACTCGCTCTTTGCCCGGCATCCACCAGACCAACATCCGCTTCGTCCACATCCACCTGCAATTCCATCTTGGTTAAATCTTCGGCCAGGGTGAAAAGCACCGGCGCGGTCATGGAAGCCGCTACCGTCTGACCGACCTCTATCGAACGGATCAGCACGATTCCGTTGATCGGCGACACAATTGCGGATTTTTTGATATCGGTCAGATACTGTTCAAGACTGGCCTTAGCCTGCTCCACCTGAGCGGCGGCGGTTTGCGTTGCCGCCCGGGCGCGCTGCATACTGGCCTGCGCAGCCAGCAAATCTGCCTGCGACGGTAGTTTACCGGCACTCATTTTACGGATATTTTGCAGGCGCTGATATTGAGCTTCCGCCTCTTGAAGCGTCGCCTGAGCCTCAAGAACACCGGCTTCGGCAACTTTAAGAGACGCTTTCGACTGCAGCACCTGGGCTTGCAGTTTATCGGTATTCAATTTCGCCAACAGCTGACCCACTTCGACCCGGTCGTTATAGTCGACCAGAACTTCATCAATCTTCCCGGATAATTCACTGCCCACTTCGACCTCATTGGTAGGTTGTAAAGTTCCGGTCGCCGAAACCGTCACCCGAATATCGCCCTTAGAGGCCTTCCCGAGTTCGTATATCGGCTGACCGCTCGTCGGCGTACTTTGCACATAGAGCCAAAAGCCATACACAACCGCTGCCGCGAACAAAACCGTAAGCGCCCAACGCCATTTTTTCGACTTGGTTGTACGATCCAACTGCAGCTCCTGCTTCAGACGTTCCGTATCATTACTGGCTTGATTATCGTTTTGCATGGCTTACCTCTTCCACTTCTGCCGTTTTGTGTACTGAAGCGGCATAATTTTCTGTCGTGTTCTTGCTATCTTCCGTCTCATCGGCTTGCTGCATTGCCCAGTGTCCGGCGATCGCTTTGGACAAAGTAATCACCTGGGCCAGCTCGGATGCATGCGCCTCGACACTTTGCTTGCGCAGTGACAATCGGGTTCTTTGCGCATCCATGACATCGGAAAAATCGAGTTCCCCGGCCTGATACTGGATCAATGCCAGTTTCTCCTCTTCCCGAGAAGTTTGTAGTGCAGACTCCAACGCCAGATAGGTTTCCCGGCTGTGCTGCAAATTGGCTAGTGCATTTTCGGTCTCCTGCAAAGCGCTCAATACCGTTTTGCGATATTGCAGAACCGCCTGTGCTTCAGTTTCCTGCTGGGCGTCAAGCTGTCCTTGTCGCAACTCGCCGTCAAACAGGGTTTGCGCCACACTGGCCGACAGCGACGACACCAGTGAACCGATGTTAAACAGATCGCTCAAATTGCTCGCCCCCCAACCTAAACGGCCGCCGAGTGCAAAACTCGGCAAAAGATTGGCTTTGGCCACGTCGGTTTGCGCCATAGCGGCAAGCACTCTCTGCTCGGCCGCTCTGACATCCGGTCTTTGGCGTAACACTTCGGAAGGCAGCGGTAGAAAGATTGAATCGGGCGTTGCCGGCAACGCGGAAATATCGCTTAAACCTGTCGGCAGGTCACCCGGCTGTCGCCCCAATAAAACGGCCAGCTGATGCTGCGATTCCAGGATGCTCTGACGCAACGGAGGAAGCGTCGCTATCGTCTGCTGATAACTGCGCCGAGCCTGCTCAACGTCCAGCTGCGAAACCTGTCCCGCGTCCGCCTGCCAGGTCGTCATTTGCAGCGCTTCCCGCCAACTTGACAAAGATTCTTCGGTAATCGCCAACTGCGCCTGAGTACTGCGTAAGGAAATATAATATTTGGCCACTTCGGCACTCAACGAAACCAGCGTATCGGCGAAATCGGCTTGTGCCGCCGACAACTCGGCATCCGCCGCCGAAAGAGAACTGCGGTTCGCGCCAAAAACATCCGGTTCCCATGAAGCATCAACAACGGCCGAATAGGCATCCGTCGTAACATTGGTATCATGATTACGGCTGGTACTGAAGGCGCCGCTGGCGCTTACCGTCGGCAACAGCGCCGCATTGGCCTGCTTGCGATAAGCTCGGGCCTGGCGAATGGCCGACTGTGCCGAAAGCACATCCGGATTGGCTCGGATCGCTTCTTCAATCAGTCTATTCAGCAGCGGCTCCTGCAATGTTTGCCACCACGGCAGACGCGAGTTCACTTCGGGGCTTTCATTCTGGATAAAGCCATGCGAAACCTCAGCACCCTCTTTATTTGCCTGCCACTGTTCGGGCGCCTTCTCCCGCGGCACTTCCCGAACCTGCGGTGCGGAGCAGGCGGACAATAAACAAACGGCAAGTGCGCCGCTTATTAAAGGGAGTTTCATGCTTTATCTCCTTTTCATGAACCGGTTCGATTGCAAATTCCAGCCCGAAACACTCGTTTTCTATGGGAGTAGTTAGAGGTTAAGAGGCGTGTTCAGCCAAACCGAGGCGCCAGAAAGGGCCACTAAGAGATACTATAAAACAGCAACGCTCAACAGTGCTTCGAGAAATAAGGAAAAAATAAGGAAAAGCGTATCGGCGGGAAAAGGCGTTAATGAGCCGACACGGACAGACACAAAGACAGACTCGCGCAATGCAATTGCCCCGAAAGGAAGAACGATGTTTATTGCAGCGTCGCAGCGGAGTTATCGGCTTCCGTACTCTCCGGACTTTCGTTTTCGGCGATTTCACCCGGCTGTGAAACCGGTTGCGGGATTACCCAATAGAATTGCGCCAGTATGACCGCCAACTCGGAAGGCTTGGCAAGTGGATCGGTGATTTCGTATTGCGAATTTCCTCCGCCGACCGTTCCCTTCTGCAGCGCCTGATCAATAATCGAAAGAATCGTTTCCACGCCGTCGCCGAGCAGCTCTTTACGCTCCGGATTCCACCAGAGCCGGAGTTTTTCGCGATCCGAAATATGCGGCAGCGGTTCCAGTTCCAGAAAAATCCACTCCAGCGGCGGATTCCCCTGTTTAGATTCGGTTGTCATCAAGCACCTGCATTGTTTGGTTGAATGTATTTCAAACCATTCTAGCAAAATCCCTTTCCGGTAATGCCTAAAAGCAAAAAACCTCTGCGAAAAACTTCGACAGAGGTTTTATGACTGTTAGCTAAATTTACAGCAAATCGCGCCTTTACAACAGCATGTCCTTGGCTTCATTCAAAGAATCGATCAAACGGTCAATGTCTGCAAAGTTATTGTAGACACCGAAAGAAGCGCGGATCGTCGCAGGCACGTTAAAGTGCTGCATCACCGGCATGGCACAGTGGTGACTGGCACGTACGGCAATTCCGTCCTGATCCATCAGCGTCGCCATATCATGCGGATGAACACCGTCAATCACAAAAGAGACCACGCCGCCTTTATTGTCCGCTTCGCCGATCACCTTCAAGCCGTCGATCTCTTTAAGACGCTCGGTCGCATAACCCAATAACTCGGCTTCATAGGCGGCAATCTCATCCAGACCAATATCCTGCAGGAATTTCATCGCCTCGCCCAGACCGATCGCCCCTTCAATATGCGGTGTGCCGGCCTCGAACTTGTAAGGCAACACATTGTATTCGGTCTTATCGAAGGTGACCGAATAGATCATATCCCCGCCGCCCTGATAAGGCGGCATGGCTTCCAGAAGTTCTTCCTTGGCATACAATACGCCGATACCGGTCGGGCCATACATCTTATGCCCGGACAGCGCATAAAAATCGCAATCGATATCCTGTACGTCAACCTGCATATGCGGTGTCGCCTGAGCGCCGTCAACCAAAACTTTCGCGCCGACCGAACGGGCGATTTCCGCCATTTCCTTCACCGGGTTAATGGTTCCCAAAGCGTTCGACATCTGAGTCACGGCCAGCAGTTTGGTTTTTTCCGAAACCATACCTTTCAATGCATTCAGGCAAACTTCACCTTTCTGATTGATGCGCAGCACCGACAGACGGATACCGATCTGATCGCGTAACAGCTGCCACGGAACAATATTCGAGTGGTGTTCCATTTCCGTGATAATGACCTCATCACCGGCTTTCAGATTGGAGCGCGCCCAGGATTGAGCAACCAGGTTGATCGCTTCGGTGACACCGCGCACGAAAACGATTTCGCGCGTCGATTTCGCATTCAGGAATTGACGCGCCGTTTCACGGGCGCCTTCATAAAGCTCCGTGGCACGTTCGCTCAATCCATACACACCGCGGTGTACGTTGGCATTCTGCCAGCGATAGTAATCTTCCACCGCTTTGATAACCCGTTCCGGCTTTTGCGAAGTGGCACCATTGTCCAGATAAACAAGCGACTGCCCGTTCTCTTCCTGCCGCAGAATCGGAAACTGTTCGCGAATTTCAGCAAACTTTGCTTTCATTAAAAACCTCTTAAATTCGACTCTATGGCGTGCTTAGGCCAGATGCGTTTTTTCCAGCGCCGTTTCCAGCTCGCTCATCACCCAGTGACGGATCTGCTGATCGGCAATCTCTTCGGCCGGTTCCAGCAGAAACGCTTTGGTGATCATGCGCATCGCATTCGCCTTATCGATACCACGGGCCTGAAGATAGAAAATCTGGTTCTTGTCGATCTGACCGGTTGCCGAACCGTGCGAGCATTGAACGTCGTCCGCATAAATCTCCAACTTTGGCTTGGCGTCCATTTTCGCCTTATCGGAAAGGAGCAGGTTTTTGTTATCCATCTGACCGTCGGTCTTCTGCGCCTGCTGATCGACACGGATCATACCGTCGAAAACACCGATCGCATCGTCGTCCAGAACATACTTATGCAACTGACGGCTAAAGCCCCACTCCTGGTTGTGCTCGGTATAGGTACGTGAATCGACCGTCTGTTTTCCACTTGCGATACAAGCGCTGTTCTGACTGTTTTCAATACGCTCGCCGTCCATATAAAGATGGTTCTGGTGACGAGTGACAACGCAGCCGCTAGAAGCGAAGAACGTATTGAAATGACTTTCCTGTGCCTGAGTAATGAACTGGTTGTTAAAGTAATAACTTTCGCCGTTCTGTTGCTGCAGAATGACCTGCTTGACGCGTGCATGCTTGGCAACATTGATTTCGGTAACGATGTTGTTGCACCCGGCACCTTCCGAATGCAGAGAGACATAGCGCTCGACCAGAGTCACCTCCGCATTCTGGCCGACATCGATACGGTTGCGAACCGCACTCAGATGCTCGGCCTTGGTTTGCAGATGCAGAATAAACAACGGCAGTTCCAAAGTCGTATTGGCCGCTAACTGCAGACTGAAACCATCGCTCATCAACATGGAGTTCATGCAACCGAAAGGTTCCGACAGAATTCGTTCTTCATCGGCAAACAGCTGATCCAGTTCGCTGTTCATGCTCAGCGTATCGGAAAAGGATTCCAGGCTGATGCCTTTCGGCAACTCGGACAGGTCGTCCGACAAGGATTCGCTGAACCAGCCGTCAACGAAAACCAGCTTAATGACCGGAAAGCCCGGCATATACCCTTGGATCTTGTCTGCAACCGCTTCGGAAGTTCCTACGGTCGTAAAGTGGTGCTGAATAAAACCGGTCAGCTTAGTGTATTTCCAATCTTCGTCTTTCGCAGTCGGGAATGCTTCCGCTGCAAACTTTGCCTGAGCGTTTTCGCGAACCTGCTTTAAAAAACCGTTTTCTGCAGTACTTTTGGCCTGCGCCTGCTGCAAATAAAAATCGCGCGCTTGCTGCGCGACCGGAGAGAGTTTTTTCGCCATTGCTTAATCCCCTCTCGATTACGCGTTTTTATACTGCTGAACAATCTCATCGTAGCCGTTTTCTTCCAGCTCCAGCGCCAGTTCGAAACCACCGGACTTGATGATTCGGCCATCATACAAAACATGAACATGGTCCGGTTTGATGTAGTCCAGAAGACGCTGATAGTGGGTTACGACAATGAAACTGCGCTCGTCGGAACGCAAAGCATTGACCCCGTTGGCAACCTGACGCAAAGCATCGATATCCAGACCGGAATCGGTTTCATCCATAATGCACAGTTTCGGTTCCAACAACGCCATCTGGAAAATATCGTTACGTTTTTTCTCACCACCGGAGAAACCGACGTTTACGGAACGCTCCAACAGGTCGGCACGCATATCCAGCAATTCGATCTTCTCTTTGGCATATTCGTCAAAGTCGAACATATCCAGAGGCGCCAAACCGCGTTCTTCGCGCATCGCATTGACCGCCGTCTGCATAAACAGTTTGTTACTGACTCCCGGAATTTCTACCGGATACTGGAAGGCCAGAAACAGACCTTTGCGCGCACGCTCTTCCGGGTCAAGGTCAAGCAGATCTTCACCGTTGAACTCGACTTCACCGCCGGTCACTTCATAATCTTCACGTCCGGCCAGAACACTCGCCAGAGTACTTTTACCGGCACCGTTCGGCCCCATAATGGCATGCACTTCACCTGGCTTCACTTCAAGGTTCAAGCCTTTCAAAATCTGCTTTTCTTCGATTTCCGCCTGTAGATTTTCAACTTTTAGTAGCATGATATTTTCACTTCAAAATTTTTAAATTAGCTTGTCCGCAAGGCGCCGTTACAGGCCATTGCGGCTGAATAAGGTTTATAGATCCTTCGGAACTGTATCTGTCTTTAACCGACCGAGCCTTCCAGAGAGATCGCCAGAAGCTCTTCCGCTTCCTGGGCAAATTCCAGCGGCAGCTCGGAAAAGACCTCTTTACAGAAGCCGTTGACGATCATAGAGATCGCATCCTGCTCGGAAATCCCGCGCTGCTGACAGTAGAACAGCTGATCTTCTCCGATTCGCGAAGTCGTCGCCTCATGTTCGATCTGAGCCGTCGAGTTTTCCACTTCGATATAAGGGAACGTATGCGCCCCACACTGGTCGCCGATCAACATCGAATCACACTGGGTAAAGTTACGCGCGCCTTCCGCCGACGGCATGATTTTCACTTCACCGCGGTAAGTGTTATCGCTCTTTCCGGCGGACAGCCCTTTGGAGATAATCGTGCTGCGAGTATTTTTACCGATATGGATCATCTTGGTTCCGGTATCCGCCTGCTGACGTCGGTTGGTCAAGGCGACCGAATAGAACTCACCGATTGAGTTATCACCTTTCAGGATACAACTCGGATATTTCCAGGTAATCGCCGAACCGGTTTCCGCCTGCGTCCAGGAAAGTTTCGAGTTCTTACCTTCACAGATACCGCGTTTGGTTACAAAATTCAGAATCCCGCCTTCGCAGTCTTCGTCGCCCGGATACCAGTTCTGCACCGTCGAGTATTTGACTTCGGCATCTTCGTGTACGATTACCTCAACCACCGCGGCGTGCAACTGGTAAGTATCGCGAACCGGCGCCGAACAGCCTTCCAGATAACTGACATAACTGCCTTTTTCGGCAATCAGAATGGTACGTTCGAACTGACCGGTTTTCGCTTCATTGATACGGAAATAGGTCGACAGATCAATCGGGCAGCGGACATTTTCCGGGATATACACAAAGGTTCCATCGGAGGCGACTGCCGAGTTAAGCGCAGCGAAATAGTTATCGTGGTACGGCACAACCGTACCGAGATACTTCTGCACCAATTCCGGATGGTCTTGAACCGCTTCCGAGAAGGAGCAGAAAATAATCCCGTATTTTGCCAGTTCTTCACGCTTGGTCGTCGAAACGGAAATCGAGTCAAAAATCGCATCGACCGCAACATTAGCGTCGTCACCGGCAATCGGCACACCCAGCTCGGCAAAAGCCTTAGCTACTTCCGGATCGATTTCCGGCTCGCCACCCTCTTCGGTCGAACAGGCGCCACCGCAGCTTCCGCATTCCGGAGCCGAGTAATAGGAGTAGTCCTGATAGTCCAACGGTTCGTACTTCGCTTTGGCCCAGTGCGGTTCCCGCATTTTTTCCCAATGTCTGAAAGCCTTAAGGCGGAACTCAAGCATCCATTCCGGCTCGTTTTTCTTGGCCGAAATCGCACGAACCACTTCTTCATTGATTCCTTTTTCAAAAGTCTCGACCTGGGTTCTGGTTTCAAACCCCTCGCGATAATTGAATTTCTTTTTCAGAATCTCATTGATTTCTTCGTATTCGGACTCGACCTGCCCTTGTCGGGTCAAATCGAGCATTTGATTTGCTTCAGCCATATTACTAACGCCTAATATTTTAATTTCGGAGCATTTTAGTGGGTTATTACCGCAAAGTCCATTTTGAGCGCCTTTTTCCGGTATGAAAAAACGATCTCAACCCTGCGAATAAAAGGGTTATTTTTTATTAAAATTCATACAGTTAATTGTATCATTGATTGCATGCTTCAAGCATTTGTTGCAGCCAAGCCTCATCGAGCTCAAAGCCCTGCAGGCGTAACTGTTTGTCCCGCAAGGCAATTTCCCGTTCGTCCGCAGCAAAGGTATCCCAGCGGTACGCCGCCCCTTCGAGCGCGACCCGGTTGTCATATTCTAAAGTCTCCAATACGCCCTGAACCCGGATCAATTTCATTCCAAGTGCAGTTTTTGCATTATCCAATACCATCAGCAGATGCTCCAAACTGACCCGATTCAATCTGAACTCGAAGCTCTGCAGATCGGCAAACCGATTCTGCGGCAGCGAACGCTTTTGCGGAGTCCGTTCTAACAGGGCGCTCAATCCCTGCGGCACGGTCTGTTGCAGACTCATTAACACCGGCGTATCCGCGGCGTTGTCACGTAACCAGTTTTTCCACGCCATCTGAACCGATAATTCCGATGCTTCCAAAAAATTCAGCACGATTGAATCCGCAGCCGTAATCAGCTGCTGCAAAATCTCTTCCAGCCACAGATCCCTCGGCATCAGCCAAAACGAACGGCTATCGATCACCAGGCATTTATGTCCGGACTCCCTGCTATAGATTTCATCCAACGCCTCTAGATCAACAATATCTATTGCATCATCAGATGATTTACGCCACTGTTCGGCAAGACGATGCTTGCCGCTTCCCGGCAAACCATAGAGCAACACCCGAGATTGCATGCTATCTCCCTTGTATGCTCAATCCGCCAGACACTGCATGAACGAGTCGGTCAGATAGGCACTGAAACGGTCATACAGCAGATAGTTTTTCTGCGAACCTTTTTCGGCCAGAAGATAACTGGTTCCCATCGGATCCAGAGAACCGATTTTAGTGTCGGTCCCTTCTGTCAGACGCTGCATCTGCTTCGAAGGAAACTGCGGTTCCTGGAAAACACATTTGACCTGATTCTTCTGAATCTTTTCCCGTAACTCCGAAAGCCGCTTCAAACTTGGCGGAATCTCCGGATTCAGGCGTACCGAACCGACACCCTTGAGCTGATAATGATTTTCGAAATACTGGAAAGCGTCATGCAACACAAAAAACGCATTATTCTGTACGGTTTGCAGACGCTGACGATTGATGCGATCCTGCTGATCCAGTTTGGCCAGCCAATCCGCTTCGCGCTGGCGATAAACGGCCGCTTTCTGCGGTTGCTGCTTTTGCAGCCAGTCGGATACGGCTCGGACGCTCAAACGGGCATTGTTCATCGACATCCAGATGTGTCCGTCGTAACTCAGCTCATCATGGCCGTGATGTTCATGCGGATCGTGATCATCATGATCATCGTGGTCGTCATCCATCACCGCTTTGCCCGGTTTTCTTTCCCAGAGTCCGCCCTTACGGACAGGTAGTTTTTCGATAGCGGCCAAATCCGCCAGACGGATTTTGTTGGCTTCAACTCTCTGTGCATACTTGTTTACCCAGGCATCAACCGGACTGCCGACGGTGATCAGCAAATCGCTCTGCGACAGAATACGCAGGTGCGACGGTTTAAGCTGAAAACCGTGCGGACTGACGCCAGGCTTAAGCAAAACCTCAATCTTGTCGTCCTCATCCAACAGAGGGGCAATCATTCCGGCCAAAGGCGGGATGGTTACGGTCACCTGTAAAGCCTGAGCGGGAACAACGACAAGTGAAACCGTGAGAAGCAGAAGCAGTTGAAAAAATCGGGCAAATCTCATTTTTGTAAATTCCTTAAAAGCAGCGTGCATAATCAAGCACGGCATCACGTCCTATACGGACACACTTTGATTTTTTTAACGGTGATCGAGCAAAATTAGGCAAAAAGCACCTTAAAGACTTCTCTCATGCCACATAATGTCTTACTCTTTCACAAACCAGAGTACAGAGCGGTTTATGATAATACCGGTTCGACTCATTAATCTTCCAGTTTAGCAAAAGGTAGCAAAACCCCAAATGCATAAGGCAAATTCTTTACGCGAGCCGGCTGAACCCGAAAAGTCTCCCTCACAGAATACGCAACTCATCGAAGCCATTAATCTGTGTCACAGCTTCGGTGATCAGGACGTCCTGCAAGACATCTCACTGACGCTGCATCGCGGTGAAATCATCACCCTGATCGGTCCGAACGGCGCCGGTAAGTCGACACTTCTGAAAATCCTGCTTGGCTTGCTGAAACCGTCTTCCGGAGAAGTCTGGCGCCGCCCGAATCTCCGCATCGGCTTTATGCCCCAGAAGATCCAGATCGATCCAACCCTGCCCATGACGGTGGAAAGATTTTTGGCACTCGGAAAACAGGCAAATTTAAAACCGGATGCGGATGATACCACAATCTCCAGCCAACAGATTCTCGAAGACCTGAACCTGCAGGCTTTATTAAACAAACCGATCCAGAAAATATCCGGCGGCGAAATGCAGCGGGTTCTGCTGGCCAGAGCACTCTGTACCCGACCGCAGCTATTGGTTCTCGACGAACCCGTGCAAGGGGTTGATATTCAGGGGCAATCGGAAATATACCAATACATCAATCAAATCCGCAATGAATACCAGTACGGCATTTTAATGGTCAGCCACGATCTGCACATCGTAATGAAGCATACCGATCAGGTCTTGTGCCTGAACCGGCACATCTGCTGTTCCGGACATCCACAGGAAGTCAGTCAATCCGAAGACTTCATCACGCTGTTCGGCGAGCACGACCCAGCTATCGCGGTGTATGAACACCACCATAACCCGCATGTTTGCGGGCATTCTCACGGAGACGGTCATATACACCTGCACCATCCGGATCAAGAAAGCGATAGCAAATAAACTAAAGGAAGCAGATACCCTATGTTCGAGTTTTCACCTTTTCTGGCAACGGCATTGATCGGCGGCATTGGACTGGCACTGATTTCCGCTCCGCTCGGCGTTTTTGTCGTCTGGCAGAGACAGTCGTATTTCGGCGCAACTCTGGCACACTCGGCCCTTCTCGGCGTCAGCCTGGCGCTACTCATGCAAACCAATCTGAGCGGCACGATCATTGTCGTCTCGCTGCTGATCGCCTGGGGAATTTTCACCCTGAACCATACGCAGCAGCTTTCGTCCGACACTTTACTGGGCATCCTCGCGCACAGTTCTCTGGCGCTGGGCCTGATTTTGATCAGCCTGCAGGACTCGGTGCAGATTGACCTTATGGGCTATCTGTTCGGGGATATCCTGAGCCTGAACCAAAACGACCTGATACTGATCGCGGTAACCGGCGTGCTGATCGCGCTGTTTTACTGGAAGCACTGGCGGGATATGCTCAACATCACGCTTAATAGCGAACTGGCGCAGGTCGAGGGGACTGAGGTAAAAAAGGTGCAGTTACAGTTTATTCTGCTACTGGCATTTATGATTGCGCTGTCAATGAAAATGGTCGGCGTCCTGCTGGTCACCTCTCTGCTGATCATCCCGGCGGCAGCGGCACGGCGCTTATCCCACACCCCTGAGCAGATGCTCGGTTGGAGTCTGATATTGGGCGTGCTATCGGTATTGACAGGAATTGCCGGATCCTATTGGTATGATCTGCCAACCGGCCCGGCAATCGTAATGATGGCAACCCTGATTTTCGGGCTGCTGCTGTTTAAGAAACAGTAATCTTAATCTTTAATCTGCTTGATCCATTAACTGATAAAGCAGGTTAACCACTTTCTCGCTCTGGCGGTCCACGTCGGCGAGCCCTTGATCGACGGTTTCATAATCTTCGATCGATTTGGCATCCATTACACGCTTGATCGCCTGATGCATCTGCATATGCTCTTCTCCGAGGTCTTTCATCAAAGGCAGATGCATTAGCGCCTGCCCTTCACCGTAATACCACTTTCCGAGAACACAGGCCGTATGGTCGGTCGCCGCGTCGTAACTCACGCCGATATTCTCCCCGTCGACAAAGGCGCGGATTTTCGCTTTCCAGGCCAGATGCGCTTCGACCATTTTTTCGAATTGTTCACCATTGCGGGAATCGGCGATTTTCAGCATTCGCGCCTGTACCTGAGAGTCGACCTTAAACATCAATACCTGCTGCTGCAGAGAATGCGCATTATCAAGCACTTTCTGACTTTCCTCGGCAGCCTGTTCGATCAACGAAGCGTTACGCTGCGTACTCTGATCCATGCTTGATACCGACTGGTTAACCTGTTCGATACCTTGCGTCTGCTCGGAACTGGCCGTTGAAATATCCTCGATCATCTCGGCCATTTCGCCGATGGAATGATTAATCACCTGCAGCGCATCACTGGTTTGCGCGACATAATTACTACTCTGCTCGGAAATCGCCACCGAATTCTCAATCAGCTTTTTAATCTCTCCGGCTGCTTCTGCCGATTTTGCAGCCAGATTGCGAACTTCTCCGGCAACCACCGCAAAACCGCGTCCGTGCTCACCGGCGCGCGCCGCTTCGACAGCCGCGTTCAAGGCTAACAGGTTAGTCTGGAAGGCGATGCTGTCGATCATCGTGATAATGTCACTGATTTTCTGATTCGCTTCCGCCATCGTTTCGGTTGACTTGAGCGCTTGCTGCATCGATTGCAGACCGTTAGTCAGCTTATCGCGCGCCTGAATCGTGACCTGATTGGCCTGCTGGGCACTGTCGGCATTCTGACGCACGCTCTGCGTCATCTGTTCCATGGAACTCGAAGCGCTGACCAGTGCTTGCGCTTGATCGCGCACCCGGTCGGAAATATCCGCATTCCCAGCCGCCATATTGCTGACGCCCTGAACAACCGATTCGGTCACGGCACCGACCTTGGCTACCATACTGGCGGTATTACGCACAGAGCTGTTCAGTGAATCCTTGAGCAACGCCATCTTGCCCTGATATACACCTTCCACCAACTGCGTCAGATCGCCTTCGCTGATTTTTGCCTGAACCTGCGAGACTTCATTAACAAAGTTTTCCAGATCGTTCAGAGTGCGGTTAAGGCTGCTCTGCAAGGGAACAAAGTCTCCCACCACTTCTTTGGTATTGCGCACCGAGAAGTTCCCGCGCGCCAGATCCCCTAGCGTGTCCGAAATCGAATCGACCGTCTGGCGGATCAACTGCGCCGAAGCATCCAGATCGGTAACCACATCCAAAAAAGCGCCCGAAAGATTGACCGAGCGATGGTCGGCAGTTTCCAAAACGCCTTCGCGAAAATTGTGCGCGGTAGTCTGCAGCAGCCGAACCACCGCCGACATCTGTTCGACACCGCGGTTGACCTGCTCTTTCATTGAAGCAAAGTCGCCGCGCAGATCACCTTCCACTCGACCGGAACAATCTCCGGCCGCCATATCGACCAGTACCTTATTGACGCTGTCCGTTGATTGCTGAACCGTTTCCAGCAGCTTGTTCAAAGCATGCCCGGTCTCGGCCAGTTCGTCTTTGCCCTTGATCTCTACACGCTGTTTAAGATCACCGTTTTCGGCAACGGACAACAGCGTATTGCGCATACCGTTAATCGGAATCAGAAGGCTTCGCGCCACAATCCCCCCGACTACGGCAAACATCAGCATACTGATAATCAACCCTGTCCACAGGTAGAGACTGCTGTCACTCTGTTGCTGTTTCAACTCGGCAACGGCCATCGCATTCTGCTGGTTTTCGTACTCGAGAAACTCGCTGACGATCGAAGCAAAATCTTTATACTTGGGGCGGAATTCGTTATGCAGAATATCGATAGCCTCTTCACGGAAGCCTTCACTGATCGCGGTATTGAAACTGGCGTAGACCAGATTGGCTCCGGAGACATTCGTCCGCAAACGCTGATAGATGTCTTCTTCCTTGGGCTGCAGATTAGAGGCATTCAAAGCCTCGAAAATATCAAAAATTTCTTTGGCGGTGCGTTCCAAGCCTTTTTTAAAGCCGTCCATTTTTTGCTCGTAACCCTCGTCATCTTCTTCGATCAGCACCATATCCAAAAGAATCAGTTCACGCTCATCGGCGCTGTGCTTCAAACTATTGATTAGAGCGACTTTTTTGTCGTTTTCGTTGACGATGCGATCAATCGCCTGATTGGTTTGCGCTATAAGAAACTGCGTAGCGAGATTACTGATAAATAACAATGACAAAGCGGCAATAATCGCCCCCGCCATTTTCAATTTAATGGACACTAAACACTCCTCAGCTTGGATATTATTATTTTTTATAGTTTCCCCATTCTAACAGTGGTTTTCTGGATAATTAACACCCATCAGCACTAATCATCTATATCGCCGCATAAGTAAAAATCGGGGAAAAATCAGGAGATAAATCTGGGAAAAAACCGGGGCTAAAGAAAGCGTTATGAAAAGCGGCGGGGGAAATAAAAAAGGCGGCATTTCATCGACTTTCGCCGTTTGCCGCCTCGATTAAAAATGACTCAATCCATCTTCGAATTTTATAAAAGGTTAAGTGTCCGCCTTTTCAAGAATGACGTAATCGAACGCGTACTCATGCCGTTCGTCGGCCGGATGGTGTTCGCGATAAACCTCAAACCACTGCCCCGCTTGCGTCCAATCCGGAAAGTGGGTGTCACCATCAAGTTCGGCGTCAATCAACGTCAGATAGAGACGGTCTACCTTTGGCAGCATCTGGGCATACAGTTGCCCGCCGCCCATAATCACCACCTCATCGGGATGATCAAGTTTAATGTCTTCCAGAGCCGCCTCAACGGAAGCATAAACCGGAGCCGCATAATCCAAGTCGGTCTGACGGCTGATCACCAGATTGGCACGTTTGGGTAAAGGGCGGCATCCCAAAGACTCGAACGTCTTGCGCCCCATAATCACCGGCTTGCCCAGAGTATTTTTCTTAAACCACTGTAAGTCGTCTGGCAGATGCCATGGCATATCATTATCCCGTCCGATCACGCGGTTTTTACTCATGGCGACAATCATCGAGAGTTTCATTTGCTCTTCGTTCATACCGAAACCTCGGCTTTGATATGCGGATGCGACTGATAGTCGACAATTTCGAAATCTTCAAAGCGGTAATCGAAAATCGACTCCGGCTTACGACCGATCTTTAATTTCGGCAACGGCAAAGGCTCTCTCTGCAACTGAATTTTTGCCTGTTCGATAGTGTTGTTATACAGATGCACATCACCGCCGGTCCAGATAAAATCGCCGACTTCATAGCCCGTCTGCTGAGCAATCATATGCACCAGCAACGAATAGGAAGCGATGTTGAACGGCACGCCCAAAAAGGTGTCGGCACTGCGCTGATACAGCTGGCAGGAAAGACGGTTGTTTGCCACATAGAACTGGAAGAAAGCGTGACAGGTGGCCAGCGCCATACGGCCCTGCTTAACGTTTTCCTGAGGGCTGATCGACTCATCCGGCAAATCGGCAGGATTCCAGGCGCTGACGATCATGCGCCGGCTGTTCGGGTTGTTTTTCAGCGTTTCGATCACTTCAGCAATCTGGTTGATAGTTTCGCCGTTCGGCTTCTCCCAGGCGACCCACTGCTTACCGTAAAGCGGGCCGAGATCCCCCTCTTCGGTCGCCCATTCGTCCCAGATCCGCACCCCGTTATCTTTCAGGTATTTGATATTGGTATCGCCGGACAGGAACCACAGCAACTCGTGAATAATCGAGCGCAGATGCAGTTTCTTGGTGGTTAGGAGCGGAAAACCCTCTTGCAGATCAAAACGCATCTGATAGCCGAAAACCGAACGGGTTCCGGTACCGGTACGGTCCCCTTTGTCGGTTCCGTTGTCCAATATATGCTGCAGTAAATCAAGATAGGCTCTCATAACACTTCCCTAAATCCGAAAATCATGGCAAGCATTATAAGGGAATTGACATAAGATTTTATGTCTTAGCGCGATTATGGCTATACCACATCAATCCAAGACCGATAAGGATCATTGGCGTGGAGAGAATCTGCCCCATCGTGACCCAGCCCCACAACAGATACCCCAACTGGACATCCGGCATACGCCAGAATTCAACGATGAAACGGAACACCCCGTATCCGAGAAGGAACAAGCCGGTGACGCTTCCGGTAGGACGCGGTTTACGTGCATACCAAAGCAGAATAATAAGCAACACCCCCCCTTCCAGCAATGCTTCCAGAAGCTGAGTCGGATATTTCACTACGGTCATCTGCAACTGCGGGTCGTAAACGGCCATACCGAGCGAAGACTCGGTGGTTTTGCCCCACAGCTCACCATTAATGAAGTTGCCGATTCTTCCGGTCAACAGCCCGATCGGCACCAGCGGTGCGACAAAATCACCGACTGCAAAAATCGACTGCTGGGTTTTGCGGGCAAACAGGATCAGGGCAATCGACACCCCAATAAGACCGCCGTGGAATGACATGCCGCCATTCCAGGTTTGCACAATGTCGAGCGGATTCGCCAGATAATGGGAAAGATCATAAAACAGAACATAACCGAGACGCCCGCCGAGGATCACCCCTAAAGCGACGTAAAACAACAGGTCGCCGACCATTTCACCGTTCCACGGCGGACGGCTCTTGGCGCGATAAACACCAAGCGCCCAGCCGCCGGCAAAAGCCAGCAGGTACATCAGACCGTACCAGTGAATTTGCAGAGGGCCGAGCGACAGTGCGACCGGGTCAATTTCAGGATATGCCCACATAGATCATCTCAGTTTTAAAAATTCAGTGGAATCATACCAAAACACGTTTGACGAATCGTGAACTTTATTTGACCTCGGCTCCACGGTTAAAACTTGAACTGTCCCACGATCACTTCAAGACGCTGCGAGAGCTGTTGCAGATCCTGTCCCGATTGTCGTGTCATATTGGCACCTTGCAGAGCTCGCTCGGTTACTTGATGAATTTCATGAATATTGTTATTGATCTGCTGCGCCAGTTGCGTCTGGGAATGCGCTGCATTCAGCATCTGATCGGACATTTGACTGATATCCTGCATCAGAAGCGTTACCGGTTGCAGCGTGTTTTTCGACTCGGTAACCGTCTGCATACTGTTTTTCACGGCATCCTGCCCCTGCCCGACGACAATCACCGTGGATTCAGTCGCCTTAAGAATCTTGTCGACAATCTCTTCGATCTGGCTGGTCGAATCCTGAGTTCGTTTGGCCAGCGAGCGTACCTGATCCGCAACCACGGCAAAGCCGCGCCCGTGTTCCCCGGCACGCGCGGCCTCAATTGCTGCGTTCAATGCCAGAAGATTGGTCTGCTCGGCGATTTCCTGGATAACATTCACCACCGAACCGATTGACTGACCGTCTTTGCGCAACTGAGTCACCGAATCGATCATCTGTTGCATGGTCGAACTCAGACTCTCCATTTCCTGTACGCTCTCGACAACGGTCTCGCCGCCTTCCAATACTCGTTGAGTCGCCTGCTGGGTGGCTCGGGTAGTGTTGCTCGAATGATCCTCAACGCTTTGCGCCTGCTGAGTCATCTCCAACATGGATTGATTCAAACCGGAAGTCGCCTTAGCCTGCTGCTCGACCCCCTCTTTCATGGAAACGGTAATCTGCTGCAGGTGCTCGGACGAGTTTTCCAGCTGACTGACAGTGGTGCTGATTTCACCAAGCAACACTTGAATTCGACTGATAAACTGATTGAAATGTTTCGCCAGAGCCCCGATCTCGTCACTGCTCTGAATCGGTAGTCTCTGGGTCAGATCCCCCGAACCGCGAGCAATTTCACCCATCGCATTCGAGATCTGCTCGACCGGTTCAACAACCGCCTTAGTCACGCGTCTGGAGATCAGCATCCCGATAAGCTGCCCAGTAATCGAAAACAGCAACAGGAAAAAGATATTCCACAGGCTTCCAATTGCGACATCCTGTCCGGAATCCCGGGTCTGCTGCTGCGCCAAAAACTGAATCCGTTCGAAACTGGCATACAAGTTACTGTAAATAGGCTGAATCTGCTGTTCCATCAGAACCAGATCCTGACGCCATTGATCACCCTGATGAATCATTTTGAGGGTCATATAGTTATTGCGGTAATCTTCATACGCCTGTTCGATTTGCTCCAGAGCAATCTCTTCTTCAAGCGTCAATTGCGCGCCCGGAATAAGATCCTGCTTTTGCGAATAAGCCTTAAGAGTTTCCAACTGGGATTGAAATCGGTTCAGATACTGTTCGGTCTGCTGCGCCATTTCATCACTTCGAAATGCCAAATAACCGCGCAGATTGCTGACCACATTAAGCCAGGCGGCTTCCATCTCCAGAACAATCTGCAAGCTCTGCTGTCGCTGCGCACTGATCGCTTCCATTTCCGAATAGCGCATCAATAACAGGGATTGCAGAATCTGACGACTCAATGGCAGGACGTTTTCCTGAGCATAGGTAAAAGCCGGATATTTCTGATTCGGTGAACTCTGCAACTGCTGAATACGCAGAACCAGAGGTGGCAATTTGTCCAGTTCCTGCTTAATGATTTCCGCCTGCTCCATGAATTCCGGTGAATAGGCGTTGCCTTCAAGCTGCTCGGTCAACTTGGACAGTTTTTTCTCGGCATGGTCGCTCTGATCAAGATACTGCTGGAGCTCCTGCAAATTCCCGCTGAGGATATAAGCATTCAACAGCGTCATATTATGCTCAAGCTGAATTGCAAGCTCCTGCGAGGCGCTCTCAAGTGGCTGGATTTTGGTCACCAGCTCATTGACATTGGAACGAACCATTGACAGATTTATGACGGCCTGGATGGTAATAATTGCCAGTGCCGCCCAAATCACACCAAAACCGAATTTCATTTTCTGTTTAAGACTTAATTTCTTAAGTAACTTATCCATTTTTGCCGCTCTTAACTTTTAAAATCATCATTAACATGACTGAATGCAAAATATAGACCAATTTTAAAAAACTTACTAAACCCGGACTTACATAAAAAGCTACTTATGCCTTAAACCCTCTATTCATAAGGGGTTCGCGCAAAATAAAAAAACGCCGCTGTATAGCGGCGTCTGAAAATAATATTAAAACCAATTACTTTATTTAGCGCTGGGGATAATTGCCTCTGGCAATCAGACCGCCGTCCAAAGTCAGAACCGAGCCGCTCATCCAGGAAGTCAAATCGGATAAAAGATACGCCGTCGCCTCTCCCATTTCTTGCGTGGTTCCATAGCGGCCAACCGGCATTGCACCCGTCCATTTTTGCTTCATCTCTTCCTGAGAGAGGATTCGATCGGTTCTCTCCACCGGCACTACCCCCGGTGCCAAAACATTGACGTTGATACCGTACTGCCCCCACTCGACCGCCTGAACTTTAGACACAGCGTCCAATGCAGCCTTGGAAGCCGCATAGGCGGAAAACCATTCACAGGTCTGCTGGCCGTGGATACTGGAGTTATTAACGATTCGACCCGGCTGTTTCGCCGCGATGCACTTCTGTGCAAAACAGCAACTCAACTGATAAGGAGCCTGCAGATTAACCGCCAAGGTCTGATTGAACTGCTCGCCTTTGGGGTCTTTAAGTGCTGTCACCTTGGAAACAATCCCGGCATTATTCACCAGCGCATCCAACCCGTCGAACTGAGCCCAAGCCTGTTCGAAAAAAGCTTCCAGCGTATCGAGACGGGTGAAATCGCAGCGCAACACGCCGGCCTCGGCGCCGAGCGCTTCAACATCCGCCAGCGTTTTCTCGATTCCGGATTGATTATGACAGTAGTGCAAAACCAGCTTGCAGCCATACCCGGCCAACACTCTGGCCATTCCGGCACCGATTCCGCTCGAAGCACCGGTAATCAAAACGCGTTTACCCGCTAACCCTTTCATAACGCCTCCGTATACTCTATTTCAATCGTTGCAACAACTCGGCGGTAATCTTCTCGCGCGCCTGCCGTGCGGCCTCGTTGCGAATTCTTGCCGAAGCGGCGGCACGTTTATCGCCTTGCGCACACCATGGCTGCAAAGCGGCCAGCAGAGTGTCGGCGGTCAACGCGCTCTGAGGAATGATCTGACCACCGCCAAGATTTACTAACGCCTGAGCATTCGCCGTTTGATGATCATCCACGGCATGCGGATAAGGCACCATAATCGCCGGACGTGCGACGGCCATCAATTCGCTGACGGTCAGTGCACCGGAACGACAGACCAGCATGGTCGCATTGCGGTAGGCCTGTTGCATATCGTCGATAAAAGGCACTATCTGCACATTGACCCCGGCGTCCTGATACGCCTTTTGCGCTTCGGCGAGTGTTTTCTCACCGGTCTGATGCAAGACTTCAGGGCGCTGTGATTCCGGCAGTTTGGCCAGAGCCAGAGGCACCGTCAGATTCAATGCCTGAGCGCCGCGACTGCCGCCTAATACCAGTAACCGGCATGGTTCACCCTCCTTCAGCGTTTCAATCTGCTCCAGACCTTCGCGCACCGGATTTCCGAAGAGTTTACAATTCGCCTTGGCGGAAAACTGCTTCGGACTGTCTGCTGCCACCGGAAACGCCAGCATGACCAGGTCTGCAATCTTGGCCAGCAAACGATTGGTCAACCCGGGAATCGCATTCTGCTCATGCAGAACCAAGGGAATCTTCAAACTTTTTGCCGCCAGTCCTCCAGGGCCGCAGACGAAACCACCCATCCCCAGAACCAGATCCGGCTTTTGCTGTTGCATGATTTTTTTCGCCTGACGGTACGCTTTCCAGACATTCAACGGCGCTTTAATCCATCCGAGAAGCCCGTTACCGCGCAGCCCGCGGATCTGAATCTGGGAAAACGGAATTCCGGCATTGTCGACCCAGTTTTTCTCCATGCCGCCGGCCGTTCCCAACCAGTGAACCTGCACCTCATGCTTCTGCAATTCATGTGCAATGGCAATACCGGGAAAGACATGCCCGCCGGTTCCGCCGGCCATTACCATGATTTTTTTTCTCTTTTCTGAACTCATTGTTCGCTTCTTGAATACTCTTTGAAATGGCTCAATTTAAACAGATCGTACACAAAAAAGCCAAGCGCCTGAACGCTTGGCTTATAGGGTGAGCAAACGGCATTAAGCAGTTCTCGTTTTCGGCTCTCTGCGTACTTTGCGCGTTTTCTTGGCTGCTTTTTCGGCTTTCTTTTCTTCAGCCTCTGCCGCAAATTCCTGATCGGTTTTCAGGTCGTAGTCATCACTGTTTTTCGGATCCGGATAGAAACGCGAGACATGCTCAACTTTCAACACCAGCGCAAACGCGATCAAAAACAGAATCATACTACTGCCGCCGTAACTGAACAGCGGCAGCGTCAAGCCTTTGGTCGGAATCACTCCGAGGTTGGCGCCCATATTGATCCCGACCTGCAGAACAAACCAGAAACTGACCCCATAGACATACAGTGCGCCAAAATTGTAATTCGCCTGTTTGGCCTGATAGGCGATGCGGAACAGACGATAGATCACTGCCAGATAAAGCACCACCAGCCCGAGAACACCGAGAAAACCAAATTCCTCGGCAAAGATCGAGAAGATAAAGTCGGTATGCGCATCCGGCAGATAAAGCATTTTCTGCACGCTGTTGCCCAGTCCGACGCCGGTCCAGCCTCCGGAGCCTTGCGCCAGTATCGCCTGGATCAGCTGATAACCGGTGCCGTACGGATCCTGCCAGGGATCGAAAAAAGAGGTCAATCGCGCGATTCGATAAGGTTCAAGCAGCAGCAATGCCGCCAGAATACCGATCATCGGAATAATGGTGTAGACGAAGAAACGATAAGGTGCGCCCGATATCAGCAGCATGCCGACAATAATCATGGTGATAACCATGACGCTCCCGAAATCCGGTTCCAGAATCAGTAACAGCGCCATAAACCCGAAAGGCAGCGCCAGTCGCAGCACCGCGGTAAAACTTTCGGAAACTTCGCTCTTGTGCAAAGTCAGATACGCGGCCATAAAGACAATGACCGAAAACTTCATCAACTCCGAAGGTTGGAAATTAAACACTCCCAGCGGCAGCCAGCGTTTGGAACCGTTGATCTCCATTCCTACAATCAGTACCGCCACCAGCAACAACAGACTGAGCAGAAGCAGTCCGCCCCGCCGGTGAATCCAGGTCGAGAGCGGAATCTGATAGACGACATAGGCCGCCACCAACCCCAGTCCCAAGGCGATGGTTTGGCGAATGACAAAGAAAAATTCATTCGCATAACGTTCTTCAGCGTAGGCGATCGATGCGGAAAACAGCATAACCAAGCCGATAAAGACCACCGTTCCCAGCAGTCCGACCAATGTCAGGTCGATCTTAGGCTGATTGCTTTGTGCTCTCTGCATGGCCATACGCCTCCATATCAAACTAATCGGATTATAGGTTCTGAGCGTTCTCGACAGCTGTCGAATGAGGAACACTGCTCATGGCAAACTGTTCTTTGACAATACGCTTGAAGACTTCCCCCCTTTCGACATAATTCGAAAACTGGTCAAAGCTGGCGCAGGCCGGTGAAAACAGTACGCAGTCGCCGCTTTCGACCAGTCCGGCGGCAAGCGAGACCGCATCCGCAAGCGTTTCAACCTGCTTGATCTGATCAAAACCGTTCTGTAAAAGCGCCTGTTCGATAATGCCGCGATCGCGTCCGAAGAGAATCACCGCCGAACAGTAGGCTTGAACCGCTTCGGTCAGAGGCGAAAAATCGGCATCCTTACTGACGCCTCCGGCCAGCAGAATAATCCGCCCGTCGATTTCGGCGCCAAACGTCTCAAGCGCGGTCAGGGTTGCGCCGACATTGGTTCCTTTGGAATCGTTGATCCATTGAACGCCGTTAACTTCAGCAACCAGCTGTGTGCGGTGCGGCAGACCGGCAAAATTCGTCAGCACCTGCGAAAAAACCTGTTTAGAAATCTGAAAAGGTTCGCACAACGCCATCATCGCCAGAGCGTTAAGCTGATGATGCTTACCTTTCAGCAGCATTTCAGCGGTATTGATTAAAGGCTCCTCCCCCTTGGCAAGGAATCTTTGGTTATCCATCTCAATAATTCCGTAATCGCGACTGCTCTGCGGGACACCCGGTCCAAAACGCACGATTCGGTCTTTCATCGAAGTCAGATCTTTGAGATCCGTTGGTAAAACCGCCAGCTCAGTATCGGAAAAGATTTTGTATTTGGCATGAACATAGGCAGCAAGATCATCATAGCGATCCATATGATCTTCGCTGATATTCAGAACCGTCGCGGAAATACAGTGCAGGGAATAGGTTGTTTCCAGCTGAAAACTCGACAGCTCCAGAACATAAATTTCATATTCGACATCGTCAAGCAGCGCATCCAGCGCCGGCAGCCCGATATTACCCGCCACGGAGACCTCGAAACCGGCTGTCCGCAACACTTCGCCGATCAGGGTGGTCACCGTACTTTTACCGTTCGATCCGGTAATGGCAATCACCGGCACGCCGACAGCCCGTGCAAAAAGTTCGATATCACCAATTACTTCCACACCATTGGCAACCAGCTCCTGCACCCAGGGCTCACGCACGGCAATCCCCGGACTCAATACCAGCGTTTTGATCTGTGCACGCCATTTTACAGGCAGCTCTCCGGTCGCGAACGGCACCTCGGGAAACTGTTCCTGAAGCGCCGAACAATCGAAATCAACGCGCGTATCGAAGGCACAGCAAGCTTCTTTCTGCACCTGCAAAAAGCGTAATACCGACTGACCTGTAACCCCTAAACCGGCGACTAAAATCATCTAATGCTATTCCTTTATCGAATTTTCAGCGAGGCCAAACCGACCAGTACCAGAATAATCGTGACAATCCAGAAACGGACAATGACAGTCGACTCGTGCCACCCTTTCTGCTCAAAATGATGGTGCAGCGGCGCCATCAGGAAAATTCTTTTTCCACGCAACTTATAGGAACCGACCTGTAAAATCACCGACAGGGTTTCAGCGACAAACACACCGCCCATAATAACCAGCACCAGTTCCTGCTTGACTGCGATCGCCATGACGCCCAGCGCCGCACCGATTGACAGTGAGCCGACGTCCCCCATAAAAACCTGAGCCGGGTGTGCGTTATACCAGAGAAAACCTAGTCCAGCACCAACCAGAGCGGCGGCAAAAATGGTAATTTCACTGACGCCGGGAATGTAAGGGATATTCAGATAATTGGAAAATACCGAGTTGCCGGAAAGATACGCGAAAACACCTAAAGCGCCCGAAATCATCACCGTCGGCATAATCGCCAAACCATCAAGACCATCAGTCAGGTTAACCGCATTCGAGGTTCCAACAATCACGAAATAACTGAGCAGAATGCTCCAGGCGCCCAAATGGATTACCGTATCTTTCATATACGGGATCAGCAGATCAGTTTCGGCCGGCACCGTTGCCATCGCAAACAACGCATAAGCGGCGATAAAGCCGATCAACGATTGCAGCAGATATTTTTGCTTGGCACTCATTCCTTTCGGATCGCGGTACACGACTTTCTTATAGTCATCGATAAAGCCGATCACACCGAATGCCAGCATGGTCAAAGTCACAATCAGCAGGTAATGGTTAGTCAGGTCACCCCACAGAATCACGGAAACCGCAACCGAAAACAGAATCATGGTTCCGCCCATGGTCGGCGTCCCTTTTTTGACCAGATGGGTCTGAGGGCCGTCACTGCGAATCGCCTGACCGACCTTGAGGCGTGTCAACCAGCGAATCATTCCCGGGCCGATAATGAATGACAACAGCAACGCGGTGAGCACACTCATAATGGTGCGCATCGTGATGTAGCTGAATACGGCAAAACCGGAAATATACTGTTGCAGATATTCGGTTAGATAAACTAGCATTCGAAAACTCTTTTAATATATTGATATCTTTCGCCTTCCCGCTTATCCCTCGGGAAGGCCTGTACTCTTAACCCCAGCTTTGCTGTACGGCGCAGGCGATCGTTTCCATCCGGGAACTGCGCGATCCCTTAACAAGAATGTTGATTTGCGGACACACTTCGTCCTCGACAAACCATTTATTCACGAGTTCGTTGAGGCTTCTGCTCAGGCTGTCATGTTCAAGAAAAGCGGCGCTGAAGATCTGCGGAATGCGCGGCGAGGCATGTATATTAGCCGCAAAAATCCGAGGCATATCCTGTGCCGCTTCACCATAAACCAACAGAGCGTCAAGACCGATATGGGCCGCATATTCGGCCACTTCCTGATGCGCTTGAACACTATAGTCGCCCAGTTCCCCCATCGCCCCGATACAGGCGATATGACAGCCTGGAAGCGTCATCAAAGCGCTTAATCCGGCCTTGATTGATTCCGGGTTGGCATTATAACTGTCATCCAGTAAATAACCGCAACGAATTTGTGTTTTTTGCAAACGCCCCGGCACGCCGCCGTACGCCTCAATCGCGGCTTTAACCGCATCCCATGCCACGCCCGCCCACAGAGCCAGCAGAGTGCAGGCAGCAGCATTAGCTGCGTGGTGTTCGCCAAGAACCGGCATACGAACGCTATCCGAAAAACGACTGCCATCGGCAAGCTCGGCGGTTAGCACAAATTCGATTCCATGATTATGTGTGGCGACTTCGCCGAAAGTGACATTCGGCAGTGTGACCGTTTCCTGAGAAGCTCTGGCAAACAGGCCGACCTTGCCGATTCCGAGTGCGGAACATTTTTTCAGCCAGTCCTCAAGCCCGGCCGAGTCATGGTTGAAAATCGCAACACCTTCACGCGGATCCAATCCTTCGACAATCTCGCCTTTGGTGTCGATAACCCCTTGTAAACTGCCGAATCCTTCAAGATGCGCACCGGCAGCATTGGTAATCAACGTCATATCCGGTTTGGCAATTTCGGTCAGATAACGAATCTCGCCCGGATGGTTAGCACCCATTTCGATAATCGCATATTCATCCTCCGGGCGGAGCTGCAGCAGTGTCCGCGGCACCCCGAAGTCATTATTGAGATTCCCCTGCGTCGCCAGCGTTTTGCCTGCTTTAGAGAAGATTTCCGCCAACAGGGTTTTATTGCTGGTTTTACCGTTGCTCCCGGTAATCGCAATCAGTTTTTTCAAAGGCATCTGCTGGCGGTGCCAGCGAGCAAAAGCGGCCAGAGCCAGACGCGTGTCCGCAACCAAAATGACTGCCGGCTGCTGGTCCTCTTGAAGCTCATCGGCCAGCGTCTGCCAAGCCTCTTCCTGCGAGATCAGAATCACCGCTGCCTGAGCGTCCACCACCTGCTGCAAAAAATGATGCGCGTCAAAGCGCTGGCCGCAGATAGCGATAAACAGACTCTTCTGCGTCACCTCACGCGAATCGGTAACCACTTCGCAAAAACGTCTAGTTCCGGCTTGCGGGTTCAGCCTTTTTCCTTCAACCGCACTCTGTAACTGTGCGTCAGTCCAAAAAAAATCCTGTTGCAAAATTTACCCTTACACCTTATTGGTCAATGATTCGTCGGCAAACCACTTTCTGACCACGCTTGCATCATGAAACGGATAGCGTTTGCCGGCTATTTCCTGATAGTCCTCATGCCCTTTTCCGGCGATGACGACCAGATTGTTTTCCCGCTGTTCACCACTAGCCTGCTGTAAAGCCACCTCTATAGCCTGTTGTCGATCGACGATCACTTCGACGTCCTGTGGCGACTGCATACCCTTCAGCACCTGCTCGATAATCTTTTCCGGTTCCTCGTTACGAGGGTTATCCGAAGTCACGATTACCTTATCCGCAAAGCGTTCGGCAACCGCGCCCATTAACGGACGTTTTTTTTGGTCGCGGTCTCCGCCGCAACCGAATACCACCCAAACCCGTCCTTCATGAACGCTTTTATCAATATAAAACGGATCTTTCTGTGCATCACTTGCCTCCTGTTGATGCTGTCGAACCGACTCAAGCAGTTTTTCCAAGGCATCATGAGTATGAGCAAAATCGACCACAACGGTAGGACGCTGGTGAACAATCTGCATCCGTCCCTCCACCGATTCGACGGTTCTGGCCGCTTCAACCACTTCATCCGGCTCAAAACCGTTGGCCATTACGCAACTGAGTGCACAAAGCAGGTTTTCGGCATTGAAAGCGCCGAGCAAAGGCACATGAATCGGCAGCTTGCGTTGTGCATGCAACAAGATAAATGTCATTCCTTGCGGTGTGAGCTGCAAATCAATGCCAAGATTGACACACAGGTTGAGCCACTCTTTCGGCTGCACCTCGTCCTCCAGCTCAGCGTGTTTCAGCTGGTAGCCCCAGAAAACGCAATCGTGCTGTCTAATGCAGTACGGATGACTGCGGTTCACCAGAGATTGGCCGACCGCATCGTTCAGGTTCAATATTTTGTGCTCGGCCGGAAAATCATGAAACAGCTTTACTTTAGCCGCCTCGTAGGCTTCCTGAGAACCGTGAAAATCGAGATGATCGCTGCTGACCTGAGTCAGTGCCAAGGTCGCGAACCGCACCTTATCAATCCGCCCGAGTTCAATCGCATGCGAGCTGACTTCCATCACCACATAATGCACACCCTGGGCAACAAACTGCGCCAGAAGTCGATGCACTTGAAGCACATCGGGAGTGGTATTCCGCCCTTTATGCAGCTGACCGAAAACCCCGTATCCCAAAGTGCCGATCACACCGACTTTGACATCCAGGCTTTGTAGCATCTGTGCGCAATAAAATGCTGTCGAGGTTTTACCATTGGTACCGGTAACGCCGATCACCCTAAGCTTGGAACTCGGAGAGTCATAAAACCAGTCCGCCAATCCGGCCAGTTCGTCTTTTAAAGCGGCGCAGTAGATAAAGTCTACCTGCAACTGCGCGCACAGCTGGCGCTCGGATTCCGACGGCAGACGGTCTGCCAGAACAACGGCAGCCCCTTTTTCGACCACCTGAGGCAGATAATCAAGCCCGTGACTGCGCTGTCCCTGTACGGCGACAAAAACCGTCCCCCTTTCAACCTGACGGGAATCGTTGGTAAGGGAACGCAACTCAAGTGTCTGTCCCGCTTTCGAAACATCCTCGTGAGAATGAATAAACTGCTCCAGCGACATCTTGCGCTGGAGATAAACGCTCAATTCGCCGAGGGACTTCACTACATCCCCCCCCGGGCAATCTGTCCGGCAAAACGCGGATCGGAAGCCGGCAATGGCAGATTCGGCAATTCCTGCCAGTCCGGTTTCACCTTACGCAAACGCAAAGCATTCTGCATGACTTCCTTGAAAACCGGGGCTGCTACCAAACCGCCGTAATACTTGCCGCGCGAAGGTTCGTTGACCGCGACAACCATTACCATATCCGGATCGGAAGCCGGAACCATACCGGCAAAAAGTGAAAGATAGGTATTGTCTTCATAGCCCCCTTCACGGGAAACCTTGTGCGACGTTCCGGTTTTACCGGCAACCTGATACCCCGGAATCATGGCCAGAGGCGCTGTGCCGCCGGGCGCAACCACCTTATTCATCATATCCAGAACTTTCTGGCTCGCCTGCGGACTGAATATAGGCGTTGAAGCAGGAACCTCGTTTTCGCCCATTTTAAACAGCTGCGCTTCCAACATTCGTCCCTGATTGGCGAAAACCGTATAGGCTCGCGCCAGGGTCAGCAGGTTCACACTCAAACCGTAACCGTACGATGTTGTCGCCTGATCGATCTCGCTCCATAGAGAAACATCTTTCAGGCGCCCCGCTGTCTCGCCCGGCAGATAGGTATGCGTTCCCTCTTTGAATCCGAGCTGTTTGAACAGATCGTACTGTACTTCCGCCGGCATACGAAAAGCGATCTTGGCCGTTCCGACGTTACTGGATTTCTGAATAATTTCTTCCGGCGTCAGTACACCGTGGCGTGAGGTATCTTTAATCAACTTGCCCTGAACGCGCATAAAACCTCGACCGGTATCGATCTCGGATTGCAGATCAACCACCCCTTCGTCGAGCGCTTTGGCAATCACGAACGGTTTCATGGTTGATCCCGGTTCCAGCACGTCGGCGACAACACGATTTCGAATACCCGGGCCTCTGCGCTGCGCCGTGTCATTTACGTTAAAACTCGGCAGACTGGCCATTGCCAGAACCTCACCGGTTTTGGCATCTAAGACCACCGCACTGGCGCTCTTCGGCTGATGCTTATACATCACCTGTTTCAGCGCTTTATAGGTCAAATACTGAATATTCTGATCAATACTCAACACTAGAGGATTGCCGTCCTGCTCCTGCTTTTTTGTTTTCAGCAGATTAATGACATTACCTTTAACGTCCTTAACGACAATTTTTTTGCCGCTGCGGCCGCTCAGGTGTTTGTTGTAAGCCAACTCAATGCCTTCGATCCCCTTACCGTCGACATTCGTGTAACCGAGCAGATTGGCCATGCTTTCGCCGTTCGGGTAATAGCGTTTATATTCGGTACTGACATACACATGCGGCAGGCGAAGCGCTTCAATCTTGTCTCTGAAATCCGGCGTCAGACTGCGTTTAACATACATGTGGCGGCGTTTCTGATTGGCATAGGCGCGCTTGCGCAGCTCAGTGGCCGAAATTCCCAAAACCTTTGCCAGACGGTCAAAGGTATAGATAATGCGATCCAGTTCTTTCTCGTTGATCCACAGAGAGTGATACTCTTTTTTTACCGAAACTTGTCGCTGCAGACCTTGATACTCGGATACGTAGCTGTGCTCGGTCTTTTTGATATGAACGCCGGGCAAGGAAAGCTGTTCGATTTTCTCTTTAAGCTCAGGGGTTTTGATATAGCGGATAAAGCTTAGATTACGATCACGGTTCTCGCGCGCCCGTTGCAGAAGCTGATTGTTCTTCAGCCCGATAAGCTGTAAAAACTCGTGATAATTGGCTTCATTTTTAACGATCTGCTTCGGATCCAGTTCCACCGCGACCATCGGCGTGCTCATTGCCAGCAGGTTGCCGTTTCGGTCGTAAATCTGACCGCGGACACCGGGAACGTTATAGCTGCGGATATGCCGGTCGTCAGCCTTCTCCTGATATTCGTCCGCTTTGACGATTTGGGTAATGAAAGCTTTGGCGACCAGAGCCGACATCATCATCACGATAAGAAAAAAGATCACAATTTCCCGGTTTAGAAATCTATTCACTATCCATTTCCTTATCGACAATATAGACCGTCTGCTTCTGCTTCTGGCTACTGACCATCTTGAGTTCTTCTTTAGCGATGCGTTCGACATTGGCCGGTGAAGTCAGATGCATTTTTTCCAGCATCAACTCCCCCCACTCGTGCCGCGCCGCCACAAGTTGGTCGACATTTTTGTAATACTCTTTTTGAATGCCTCTGATCTGATGCGACAAATAGATATTGCCGAACAGCAAAGCAAACAAAAACAGGACTAAAAAAATCAATAAAAAAAGCCCACCAGACTTTGAATAACTCAAGTTTGCGGGCTTCGACGATTGAGACATCAATCCTCCTAAAGACCCGACCAAGCAGACAGAGGAACTTGGCCGGGCGGGATTTACAGCAGTTTTTTAATCTTTCTGGCGGCGTAGGAAAGCCGGAATATCCAACAGATCACGTTTACCGTATTTATCGTTTACCAGACTGGCCATCGTTGTTTGTGCGGCCGCCTGAGTTTCGACATCCTGCATCGTCATGGCACCGCTCTGAGGTTGAGCAACACCTGCCTGAGCATTAAAATTCTCGGCTGACATCTGGACCGGCTGGGCAGCTGGCGCAGCTTCCTGAACTGGTTGCTGAACCGCCTGCGGAGCCTGTTGCGCGGAATAGTTCATTTCAGATGAACTCTGGTGCATAGTGTAATTCGGCTGCTGATGAGACGGTTGAGCAGGTGCTGTCTGTTCCTGAGTCGCTTGAGTAGAATACTGCACAGACTGCTGCATCTGATTTACCGCACTATTAAGCCCCATATTGCGAACCTGCTGTGGTTGCGGAGCAGTATCTTCGCGACGCGACAGACCTGTCGCAACGACAGTAACACGAATTTCGTCATTCATGCTCTCGTCCAGAGAGTTACCGATAATGACTTTGGCATCCGGAGCCGCAACCTGATCGATTACGTCACCGACCGCATTGAATTCGCTGATTGTCAGATTCGGACCACTCGTTACATTAATCAGAATTCCTTTGGCGCCAGAGACTTCGATATCGTCAAGCAGAGGGTGAGCAATCGCTTTTTTGGTTGCCTTGATCGCACGATCGTCACCGGTCGCATAACCGACACCCATCAACGCCATTCCGCGCTCGGACATAACGGTACGCAAATCTTCAAAGTCAACGTTAATCAGACCAGGACGAGTAACCAGCTCGGTAATCCCCTGCACGGCACTCAACAGGATTTCGTTGGCATAGTTGAAAGCGTTGCTTAGCGTAAAGTCATCGCCAACGATTTCCTGCAACTTATCGTTAGGAATCGTAATCAGAGAATCGACATGCTGAGTCAGTTCATCAATACCCGCCTGAGCTGCCGCACCGCGACGCTCGTATGAAAACGGCTTACTGACAACACCGACGACCAGAATACCCATTTCACGCGCAAGCTGTGCCACAACCGGAGCGGAACCGGTACCGGTACCACCACCCATACCGGCAGCCAAGAACAACATATCCGCACCTTCGATTTCGCCTTTAATCGCTTCCATCGAATCTCTGGTTGCCATGCGACCCTTTTCCGGATCAGCACCGGCACCTAAACCTTTCTCACCCAGCTGGATACGGTTCTGAACACGGGAATGCGCCAAAGCCTGCGCATCGGTATTGGCGACAATAAAGTCGACACCTTCGATGGTATTTTCCATCATAAAGTTAACGGCATTACCGCCACCGCCGCCAAGGCCGATGACCTTGATTACCGGCATGCCGGCTTCGCGAATATCGCTTGCTGCATCATCTGAAATGAATTTCATGTCTCTATCCTCTGTCTTTCTGAAACTTTTTTACTGCGTTTTGTAATCCAATTACTTTTACTGTGTAAGCCTTTCCGCGATTCTTAGGACCGCGCTGCGCGACCGGGCATTCAACTCACACTCATCCTTGCTGGGAAAAATCGGCTTACCGATTCTTTTTAACACCGGTTCAATTACCTCTATTTGCACCGGTGAGTCCGGGAAAAGATCCCGAATTTTTGACTGGTCGCGGATAAACACCTTGGCGATCCGATCCTCCAAAGAATGGAAACTGATCACGGCCAGTCGGCCACCTGGAGCGAGAACATCCAGAGAGCCTTGTAATACATTTTTCAATACATCCAGTTCGCGGTTAACGGCAATACGGATTGCCTGAAAAGTTCGCGTTGCAGGATGTTTGTTTTTTTCTTTTTTCGGTAGCACCCGCTCAACGACTTCAGCCAGATCTTTCGTGGTATTCAGCTCTCCGGCATCGGCTGCTTCTTTTATGACTCTGGCGACCCGTCCGGAAAACCGCTCTTCGCCGTAATTCTGCAAGACCAGCTTCAGCGTTTTCTCGTCAACCTCTTGCAACCACTCTTTTGCACTGACCCCTTCCTGCGGATTCATCCGCATATCCAGAGGCCCTTCACGCATAAAACTGAAACCGCGCTGCGCATCGTCAAGTTGCGGCGAGGACACGCCCAGATCCATCAAAACACCATCTACCTTACCCAGCAGATCGCGCTGCCGGCAGTAAGCGTCCAAATGTTCGAAACTGCCATGAATAATTTCAAACCGCGGGTCCTGAAAATGCTCATGCGCATAGGCGACGGCCTGCGGATCCTGATCGATCGCGTAAAGCTTACCGTTTTCTCCCAGACGATCCAAAATCGCCCGAGAGTGCCCGCCTCTCCCGAAGGTACAATCGAAATAGATACCGTCCGGTTTAATATTGAGAGCATCAATGGATTCTTGTAAAAGAACGGAAAAATGCTGGTTAAAATTTTCACTCATGGGATGGATCGCTTCTTTTAAATCAGCATTTATTAAAAACTCAGGTCGCCAAGCAGTTCGGACATCTCTTCCAGATCAATCTCTTCCAGAATGTCATCACAGGTCGCATCCCAAGCCGCTCTATCCCAAAGTTCGAATTTCTTGCCCTGACCGACCAGCGTCGATTCCTTAGCGATTTCCGCATAACCGAGCTGTTCTTTGGTGACCAGAATGCGCCCCTGACCATCCATGACCTGCTCAACCGCGCGACCAACGAAGATTCTCTGTAACGCGCGTACGGATTTGGACGAGTTCGGCAGCGCCATAATTTTGTCTTCAACCGCGCGCCATTCCTGATATGGATAGAGCGCCAGACACTTTGCATTCAGGTCCAGGGCAATAATTAGGGTCGACTTGTGTTCTTCCACCAAGTATTCACGGAATTTTTTCGGAATTGCGATCCGCCCTTTGGCATCAACGCTCAAATTGTAATTTCCGCGAAAAAACACCTAATTCACCACTTTTCACCACTTTACCCCACATTCGTAACTAACTATATTCATCCGCCTCATCAGTGTCAACATAGTGCCTACTCTAAAATTCTTTTATATGACAACAACTTAGAGAGCAATAATCACCCCCTTAAGAGAACTTAAATAAAAAATTCCCCTGCCTTTTCATTGACTTATGAATAAATTCAAAAAACAACCTTAAACAAACCTTACAAATAACGCCTCTTATACCATGCTCTAAATACCCTGTTTTCTAAAGGGAAAAAACAGCCTATATAGTTACTTAAAATAAAATAAAAACAACATATAGTGGTAAGTAGAAAAACCCACGTTTTTTTTCAACTTTTTTTTATTTTTTTTCAGGAGTTAACAATTTAATTTTTGATACAATTTTCAAGTTTAAATAAGACAAAAATACAAGCCGATAGAGAATGGCGGAGAAAACCGGAAAAAAACCTGAAAACACCCGCTTTAAGGCTAAATCGATGAACAAAATCGGAGCACTGATAAGAACGGTGGGGAATTTTCCCTAAAAAGATTACTTTTGGAGAAAAGTGGCGATTGAAACTTAAAAATTGACGGCTTCTGATGAAGTAAACCGATCGGGAGAAACGAGTCGAAAAAAGACTCAGACCGGGAACAAGAAAGAAGAAAAAAGAAGTGAGTCTATAAGCCGGGTTCTGTACTCTTGCGAGCGACAACCATTCATCTAGGGCTGGCATCACTACCAGCCTCAAGCGACCTACCCGAAAACCCCTGCGAGCAACAGAGCGGAACCGGGACAAGCCCGATCCTCATGTTTTCCTATTTGGTCTTGCACCGAATGGGGTTTACCATGCCACAAACTGTTGCCAGTTGCGCGGTGCGCTCTTACCGCACCCTTTCACCCTTACCTGTACGCCTAAGCGCCATCGGCGGTCTACTCTCTGCTGCACTGTCCGTCGGCTTCCACCGCCCAGCCGTTAGCTGGCATTCTGCTCTATGGTGCCCGGACTTTCCTCGAAGATTGCTCTGCGCGATTGTCCGACTCACTTCGGCGCGCATCTTACCTTATTCGCCGACAAAAAACGACTTAAATAAATTCCGGCCGCTCATCAGCGAAGAATTCCTTCAACTCGGTTCACTGCTGTTGTTGACTCAGAATCCGTTGACGAGGCAACTGTGCCCTAAGCGATTTGGCCAGACGGTTGCGGAAATGATACGGCACCCGCTGATTACTAAGGAAGACAAAAGGAAGCCATTGCTGCTGATGATGCAGATAACCTGCCAAAGTACTGACACCGATTAGAGAGCCGGACTTGGCATAAACCCCCTCTTCGACTTCCGGCAGCAGATGGCGCCACGGTTCAAATGCCTGCAGAACCGCCATCAACTGAAACGCACTGATACTGTTATCCCGGGAAAGACCGGCACCATCCAGAAAACGGACGTCATTACGCTTCCAACCGAAAATAGCTGGTAACTGCTCGGCGTACAGCTTTTGCAGTTTGAGCGCAGAAGCCGGTGCCCCGTAAATTTCTGCGCAGAGGTTTAACGCGATCTGGTTGGCGATGAAATTTGTCGAATATTTCATCATCGGACGGATAATCTCCGCCAGCGTACGACTGTTATAGTGCCGGTAGCTGAGTATTTCCAGCGCAGAGTCCTGGTCGGAAAGCGGAGTACTTTGCAATTCGGCGTGCTCGACTTCAATTCCCTCCCGCTGCAAAAAAGCGATCAGGATTTCCACGGCATACTGTCGGTTAAGCATGTCGTCCTTGCCGATATTGATCCTTTCGCTCTGTCCGACCTTAAGCTTTAACCCCGACTGTTGGGCAATACGCATAGAAGTTGCCGTCATAGGCGTCTGCTCTTCAGCGGAAGACCAGCCATCGGCATCTTTACGCAATTTGATGCTATTGAAATTGACCGCAAAGGCGCCATTTACCGCATCATACGGATTCAGGCTTTCTCCGGTACCCGGCAGACGGATATCCTTTTCGAACCACTGATTCACCAGTTCGATCCGTGAAATACGCTCGATACCTTGCGCTTTCAGACGTTGAGCCAGATTTCCGGCCAGCAACGCCATTTCTTCGGACACCAGAAAAGGGTCGCCGTAGGCGCTGATCTGCAAAACCGGCGTCGCTCCAGCCGACGACTGGCGCACCGAGAAATCGGTATAAAAACGGAACCCTTCCCCCCAGTGACGCAAAGCCAGCAACGCGGTAATCAATTTGGTCGTCGATGCGGGAATCAGCGGTTGATCGACATGGTCGGCAAAAAGCGGCTCGCCGTCTGGCGTAGCTATCAGCAGCGCCGCCGGATCAAGCGTTTTATACAAGGCGTACTCTTTACCGGAAAAATGCAGCTTGTCTGTAGAAGCACAGGCGGCAAGACTTAAAAGCAGAACACTGCTTACGGCTGCCTGTCTGAAAATGCGCAATATCGATCTCATTCAAAACCCGTCGGCTTAACAAAATTTCCCGCTCCTTGGTAACGAAGGTTTTTGGCGGGAAAGAAAATTTCTTTTATCATAATCGTTTTAAGCGCCCGATGCTGACTTACTGCCTACATGAAGAGAGCGACGATTGAGTAAACCGACCACCGAACCGATGCTGACCTGGATAGACGACCGTCATTACAGCGATAGCGCCAAAACCCTGCACACCCGACTTGGCCTCCCTCTCTTGAGCGAAGCTTCCGCAGAACATTCTTACGACCCGGAAAAGGACGCTCTTCTCAGTTGGCAGACGCCGAAAAAGTCCGTAACGCAGCAGCTTACCCTTATCCCACCGAATACCGGAGCCATCAGCATTGACTTCCTCGGCGGCAAAAAAGCGCACCGCCGCCAGTTTGGCGGCGGCAAAGGTCAGCCCCTGATCCGAGCTATGGGATCGCTGGAAGAACGATTGCCTGAAGTTTTCGATGCCACCGCCGGTATGGGCGGCGATAGTTTTGTCCTCGCCAGCCTCGGTTTCAATGTCTGGATGAATGAACGCAGCCCGATTGTGCATGCGCTTTTGCAGGACGCCCTGCAACGGGCGCAGAACGCCGACGACCTCGAACCCGAAACCCGCGGGATTATCGAACGCCTGAAACTGACGAACGGAGACAGTGCCGAGATTATCCGCCACTGCGAACAGGAACTGGAAACCATCTACCTTGACCCGATGTACCCGGAAAAGAGAAAGAAAGCGGCGACCAAAAAAGAGATGGCCGCCCTGCAACAGTTGCTCGGCCCGGATATGGACAGTTCGGATCTGCTGGATGCCGCTCTGAATAAAGCCATTTACCGTGTAGTGGTCAAGCGCCCGAAAGGCGCCGAACCGATCGCTCACGAAATCCAGCCGACCACTGCGGTACAAAGCCCAAACACCCGTTATGACATCTATGTCATTAAAACCCTGAAGCGATAAAACAGCGGAAATTTTATTTAAAATCAACCTTGTTCAAATTTAGCGTTCAAAGCCGCTAACAATATCTTTAATCCCCTTATAATGTAGGAGATTTAAGGCAAAGGTAAACGCATGTATCGTATTTTAGTCGTCGATGATTCGGACGTAATCTGCTCACTCCTGAAACTGACTCTGCAGAGTGACGGTCATCAGGTGCAAGTCATGAAAAACCTGCATGACGCGCAAGAAATTGCCGATAAGGAATTGTTCGATCTGGTTATTGCCGACTATATGCTGGGCCGGGAAGAGAATGGCTTGCAGCTCGTTTCCCACCTGCAACAGACGGTAAACGTCTCGACGCCGGTGATTATGCTCAGCGCCGAAGCCATGCCGGAACATAAAGCCGAAGCCAAACAGCTCGGCGTCAATGCCTGGATGAAAAAACCCTTTTCACCACACGGTATCCTGAAGATCATCCATAAGGTGATTGAAGAGCGTCAGGCTTAGAAGTCACGCATCCTTTAATTCCAGCACCCGCTGATAGACCGCTTTCTTTTTCACCGAGAAATAATCGGCGACAATTTCCGAAATCTGCTTGACCGGAAGCCCTTGCTTCATCAAAGACTCGATCAAAGGGTCATAATCGCTCT
Source organism: Thiomicrorhabdus sp. 6S3-12 (assembly GCF_017571475.1). Classification (GTDB taxonomy): domain Bacteria; phylum Pseudomonadota; class Gammaproteobacteria; order Thiomicrospirales; family Thiomicrospiraceae; genus Thiomicrorhabdus. The sequence goes on from NZ_JAGETW010000002.1 coordinate 240,559, forward strand.
GTTGCGACGGCTGCGAACTCTGCTCGAAGCCCTGAACCATCAAAACAAATTCGCCGCGCACCTTATCGCGATTGGCGGAAAAATACTCGACGACCTCATGAAACTCGCCGGAAACAAATTGCTCGAACTGTTTACTCAGTTCCCGGGCGACCACGATCTGGCGCGATTCGCCAAAGACCTGCGTCATATCCGCCAAGGAATCCAGCAGCCTGTGCGGAGACTCATAAAACACCAGCGTTCGAGACTCTTCGGCCAATAAGGTCAGCTGTTGAATACGCTTGGAAGATTTTGCCGGCAGGAAACCTTCATAGGTAAAGCGGTCGGTCGGCAAACCGGCCGCAGACAAAGCGGTAATCACCGCACTGGCACCCGGAACCGGAACTACGGCTACACCGGCCTGGCGCAACCGTTTAACCAGCACATACCCAGGATCGTTGATCAAAGGTGTTCCTGCGTCCGAAACCAAGGCGCCGTTTTCTCCAGCCAGAAGTCTTTGCAACAACTGTTCGCTGCGTTCACTCTCGTTATGTTCATGCAGACTGATCAGGTTCTGGTTGATCGCGAAGTTCTGTAACAACGGTCTGGTATGCCGGGTATCTTCGGCCGCCACCCAATCAACGGCGGCTAAGACTTCCAAAGCCCTGTGCGTGATATCCTGCAAATTTCCGATCGGGGTTGCGACTACATAAAGTGTGCCGCTTCCCGGTTGTAACTGGTTTGAACTCAATAGCAAAATAAATAACCTGCTTTTTTAATTGTCGATGGGCAGCGGACGGTTACATTAACGAATACGAATACGAATACGAATACGAATACGAATACGCATACGCATACGCAATCGTTGCGATAATGCCCTGTGCCTAACGGATAAATCGCTTATAATTTTGGCTATTCTAACTAAATTTTTCGCTTGCATATGTCGTTTTACTTTCTGTCCCGTGTTTTCCCCTTTTCCTTTTTGCCCGCCGGCAGGGCTCAATCGAAAACCGCATTAAAATCTCTGGCGGTTGCCTTAGCCTCGGCCAGTCTTCTGCATGGCTGTTCGAGTCCGCAACCGCAAGCGGAGAAAACCGCTCCCGAAGCGGTTAAACCGGAACAACCGATAGTGGAAATCAGCGCTGTCAAACAGCCTGAACTGCTGGTTTCCATCGATCCGGAATTGGAGCGCCAAAAAGCGTTTGAAAATCGCGACTGGCCTGCATATCTGCAATTCAGCTACGACCTGTGGCAGGAATCTCCGCCGGCCAGACAGGCGGAAATCGAAGATCAGGCCTGGGAAGCCCTGCTGCCGCTGGACGACATGACGTTGCAGCAGCTTGACGACAACAGCGATCCTCGGGTCAATGCCTGGTCGCACCTGATTCAGGTTTTCCGTTTGCAGGGACTCCCTTTCGAACACGCACTTTCCGATCTGCAACTTTTCGAAAGCGATGCCATCTATCGTTCGCACCTGCTTCCCAAACTGCTGAGCCAGCTTCCACCGGAAGAAGAGATTCGCAATGTCGCCGTCTTTTTACCGATGCAGAGCAAATTCAAACCGGTTGCCGAGCAGATCCAGAACGGTATTCTCAAAGCCTACTACCGGAACGAGAATCTGAACCGAAAATTGCGCCTGAACTTCTATGACAGTACCGACATTACTCAGGTCAGCAGTCTGTACTTTCAGGCCAAGCAGGAAGGTGCCGACGTGATTATCGGTCCTTTGCGTAAAAACGCCGTCGAACAGTTACAGGGATTCGACGATCGCAATATCGTTGCGCTTAACACCATTGACGGAATCACCTCCTTCACCCAGTTCAGTCTGAAATCCAGCGACAAAATTCAACAACTGGCGGAAGGTTTTGCCCAGCAGCAGTACCGTATGCTCGGCATCCTCAACAGCGACGAGAAAGAAAACGCGCTTAATGCTGCGCTTCTGGCCAGCGTGTGGAACCAGCCGCCGCAACAGTCTCTGGTTCAGGTCTCTTATTCCGATGAAAAGCCGGAGTTACGCAAAGCATTTGATCAGCTGGTCAACGCCAGCAACAGTATCGAACGCAAAAACACTCTGAGATGGACGATCGGCGAGAAGGTCGAATTCTATCCACGCGTGCGCGAAGATCTGAATGCTATCGTCGTTTTTGACAGCGCCAACCGTCTGGCGGTCATTAATCCGCAGAAAGGGCTCTATCTGCTGAAGACCCCGGTGTACACAGCGACAGAGCTGAACCAGCAGAACCTCAAGGCTCTTAAGAACAACCACGACCTGAAAGAAGTGGAACTTTTAACGCAACCGGTGACCCTGAACCCGGAAGACCTTCAAGGAACTTTCGAAGCGTTCGGCTGGGACAGTCTGCAAGTTGCGGCCAACCTGCCCAAACTTAAAAAAGGTGCCTGCCTGAGCAATACCAAAACCGGTTATTTGCGGATCGTAGACAATCAGGTCCAGCAGACGCTGGTATGGGCAAAGTTCGACGATAAGGGGCAACTCACCCCGTATCGCTTGCCGCATATTGCACCGCAACAGATCCTTGAAGAAGAGATGGCTCCGCAATCAGACGCTGAAGAAGCGCTCCAGCAGCGTCTGCGGGATGAATTGAAATCCAGCGACATGGAAAGCGTATCGCCTTAAAGGCGGCATGGGAGTGGAGGGTGAGTAATTCTCAGCGTCGCAAACTCCCGAAGCTGCCGGATCTTGTCAGCAAACTGATCGGGCAGCAGAAAGAGCAGCAGGCAGAACGCTGGCTGCAAGCACAGAACATCAAGATACTGGAACGTAACTTCCGCTGTGACCGCTTCAAAAAAGGCGAAATCGATCTGATCGGAATGGAAAAAGACCATCAGACGTTGATCTTTTTCGAAGTGAAATACCGCAAGAACTGCGACTTCGGCCACCCGCTGGAATTTATCACGTCCGGCCAGCAGGCTCGAATCCGTCGTTGTGCGGAAGTCTTTCTGCAAAAACATCCGCAATATCAAACCAGCGACTGCCGCTTCGACGTCATAAGCTTCACTGCCGATGACGATCCGGAGTGGATTAAAAACGCCTTTTAATCCGCCCGGAACGTGCGTGCTATGGAATCACCATTTCGCTTGGTGAAAGTTTGCGAGCCTTGGCCCCGCCCCCTTTGCTCTCCGCCTGAAGAATCAACGGCAGGGTTTTCAAAACCGAATCCGGATTCAGACTCATCGCATCAATCCCCAATTCAACCAAAAACTCGGCAAAATCCGGAAAATCCGACGGTGCCTGACCGCACAGACTGATATGTTTGCCGTTGCGCTTGGCGCCTTCAACCGCCCAACGCACCATTTTCTTGACCCCCGGGTCGCGCTCATCGTAGTCGTAAGCGACCTTTCCGGAATCCCGGTCGACACCGAGCACCAGCTGAGTCAGATCGTTAGTCCCGATCGAGAAGCCATCGAAATATTCGGAAAATTCGTCAATCATTAGTACATTGTTCGGAATCTCGCACATCATATAAACTTTAAGACCGTTCTGACCGCGTACCAGCCCGTTAGCGGACAAATTATCGATTACCGCCTTGGCCTCCTCGACACGACGGCAGAACGGCACCATAACAATGACATTATCCATTCCCATCTGTTCGCGAACCTGCTTGATCGCCTGACATTCCAGCGCGAAGGCCGGCGCAAACTCTTCATCGTTATAGCGTGAAGCGCCGCGGAAACCGATCATCGGATTCTCCTCCCGCTCTTCAAAGAACTTGCCGCCGATCAGATTGGCATATTCGTTCGATTTGAAATCCGACAGACGCAAGACAACCGGCTTCGGATAAAAACCGGCTGCTAGGGTGCCGATCCCTTCGGAAAGTTTGCGTACAAAATATTCAGAACCGTTGGCATAGCCTTCGGTGAGCTTATCGATCTTACCCGCAATCTTTGAAGAAGTAACCTTGTCCGGTTGCAGCAGTGCCAGCGGATGCACCTTGATCTCGTTATTAATAATGAATTCCATACGCGCCAAACCGACTCCGGCGTTTGGAATCGTATTCACCTGAAATGCGATCTCCGGATTACCGACATTCAACATCACCTCTGTTTCCGGCTCTTCCAAACTGCTCAAATCCGTCTCTTCGACTTCATAGCGCAGCTGTCCGTTGTAGACCCGTCCGAGATCGCCTTGCGCACAGGAGATAGTGACCATCTCACCGGTTTTTATCTTCTCGGTTCCCGATTCGGTACCAACCACCGCCGGAATTCCCAACTCGCGGGCGATAATCGCCGCATGGCAGGTACGCCCGCCACGATTGGTCACCAGCGCCGAGGCGATCTTCATCACCGGTTCCCAGTCCGGCGTAGTGATATCGGAGACCAGCACTTCGCCGGGCTTAAATTCATTCAGATGTTCAATCGATTCAATCACGCGGGCGCGACCGAATGCGATTTTGGCCCCGACCGAACGGCCGGTGACAATCGGCGTCATCAAATCGGCTTCATCGCAGATTTTATATTGTTCCAGCACCTGCTGACGCTTCTGCGAAGCGACCGTTTCCGGACGCGCCTGAACGATAAACAGTTCACCGGTCTGACCATCTTTGGCCCACTCGATATCCATCGGACGCAGCTTACCGGCCTTGGCACTGTAATGTTTCTCGATAATGCCCGCATAACCGGCCAGCTGCAGCACTTCCTTATCGCTGATACAGAATTTCTGACGTTCGAAATTACTGGTCGGAACGTTGCGCACCGGATTGCGCTGATTGGAATCGGAAGAATAGACCATTTTGATTTTTTTCGCGCCGATATGGCGTTTCAGAACCTTGCGGTATCCCTGATCGAAAGTCGGCTTATGCACATAAAACTCGTCCGGATCGACGACCCCCTGAACGACGTTTTCACCCAGACCGTAAGCGCCGGTGATCAGCATTACATCCTTAAAACCGGTCTCGGTGTCGATTGTAAACATAACCCCGGACGACGCCAGATCCGAGCGCACCATCAGCTGCACCCCGATCGACAGCGCCACTTCGAAGTGATCGAACCCCTGATCGATCCGGTAGTGAATCGCGCGGTCGGTAAACAGGCTGGCGAAACAGCGTTTACAGGCATCGATAAAAGAGGAAAGTCCGCTGATATTCAGATAGGTATCCTGCTGCCCGGCAAAACTGGCGGTCGGCAGATCTTCGGCCGTCGCCGAACTGCGAACGGCAAACGAAACTTCTGAACCGTACTCATCGACCAAAGCGTTATAGGCTTCGACCATTTCATGAAACAACTCGTCCGGAATCTGTGCGCCGTAGATCGCATCCCGCACCAGGGCTCCGCGCATCTGCAGATCGCGCGGGTCTTCCGGATTCAAAGCATCCAGATATTCATGCAGTTTCGGCCATAGATCATTGTGTTCAATGACATAACGGTAAGCTTCGGCGGTAATGGCAAAGCCGTTCGGCACCGGCACCCCTTTCGGAACCAACTCCTGATACATCTCGCCAAGAGAAGCGTTCTTCCCTCCGACTAAAGGGATATCCTCGATACGCAGTTCATCGAAAAAACGTATATATTGAAATTTAGGGGTCACACCGGCCATAAAACACTCCTGGCTCACGCTCTGCTGAAATTTGTTGAAGAAGCTTACAGGTTACGCACTTCGCGCAAAGAAGAAAGTGTTTTTTCGGTAAGAAAAACGCTTTTTTGATCTCGCTTAAGAGAGATCGAAAAAGCGTTGATTCAAAGGTAAAAAGTAAAACCTTGGCGCGCCGCAAGCGCTTAAGACAGGAGTTAAGAGTGAAGCGGTTTTTCGACAACCAACCGGGTCATTCGCCCCATCGGCGTCTGTTCCACCAGTTCGAAACCGGCCTGTTCGAGCATATAGATCAAGTCCTCGGCGTGATAGCGGTTGTGCTCGAGAAAATGCTCGAAGACCTCTTCGATCTCTTCTTTCTCGACCGCATCGTCCCACAGACGTTTATCGGGAAATTTATAATCCAGATACACCTGCAACGGCTGGCGAACCAGATCGATAATGCACCAGCGTCCGCCCGGCTTCAACCATTGATAGACCGCTTTGATCAGCGTCACCGGCTGCGGCAATTCATGCAGAAGCATATTGGCCATCACCGCTGCGGCACTTCCATGATCGACCCAGTTTTGCGGCGCTAACAGATCCCCGCGCAACAGACGACCGTTTTCCGGCAGTTTCAAACCGGCGACCAGCATATATTCGGCCGCTTCGATACCGATGGCGCGGTTCTGCGGATAACGCAACGCCAGATCATTGACGAACTGGCCGATACCGGCGCCCAGATCGAGCAAGACATCATCCGGCTGGATTGCGCCCGCCATCTGCTGATTCCAGAACTCCCAGAACTCGCAATCATGCCGCCGCTCGTAACTTTGGGTGATCATCTCTCTGGCATGTTCACCGTCTCCGCCGTGGTGACGGAGTATCTGCTGCTGTGTTTTTTCCATCTGCTCTCTCCTTTACCTTGCCTGAGAAGGCGCACTGAAAGGTGGCAGTTTAAATCGTTCGTTAATCGACTTCCACCCAGGCGTCAATCTCTGCCAGATAGAGTACAAGCTTTTGCGTTCTGGATTCTTGAGCCGAGAAAAGTTCTGCGTAACGATTCAGCTGCGAACGATAATATTCGCTCTGCTGCTGAATAAATGTGTTGCGTTTCTGCGGTTGATCGCAATCATCGCAGGCGCTGGTCTTGTAATCGATAATCCAGCGCACACCGTCTTGATCGACCAGTGTCCGGTCGATAATATGCAGCTCAATCTCGCCTTGCGCATTGATTGACTGCAACTCATACTCGCTCATCGCCTGTGACTGGCTGTTCGACAGCGCCCAGCGCACCTTCGGGTTTCGATAAGCGTTTTGCAGACAGCGTTGCACCTTATCCCATGCCTTGTCCACCTGAGAAGCGTTTAATCCCTGCTGTTGCAGCCAGCGCAAATAAAACGCCTGCTGGGTCTTCAGGAAATTATCGGCAACCGTTTCTATGCCGATCCGCGCCCATTGCTCAAGAACATTGTGCACCAGATTCCCAGACGCTTTGCTGACCAGATTGGCGCCCTGCCAGTAATCCGGCTCCAGATTCTCATCCGCCGGAGTCGTATCGACCGACTTGGTCGTTTTCTCTTTCGCTTCCGGGGGGGATAAAGCCGGCCTAGGCAAGTGCGCCAAATAATCGAACAGTCCCGCGCGCTCCAGCGGCAGACGGGAAACCAAAATAGCTTCCTCATGCTCACCGACGTCCTCGCCAGACGGCAACTCCTGAGTCAGGCGCTCGCAGATCGCTTCCTGCACCGACCCGCCCAAAGCCGGCCACAGCGCTTCCAGCATCGAACCTTTCGGCGTGCTATAACTCTCTTCGTCGGTTTTTTCGTCAATTTTCAGTTCCGCAAACAGATGCAACTGCGCTTTGGCGCGCGTACAGGCGACATACAGCAGACGCCCCAGCTCAAAGCCCTGTTTCTGCGATTCGAACTGGTTTAACAGCCGGCTCAGATAGGATTTATCCTGCCCTTTCTGGTCGATCGGCGCGAGCACCAGATGTTCCTGCCCGGCCGAATCCATAAACTGGAACCAGGACACCAGTTCCGGATCATCATTGCGAGCCTTTTTCGCCAGCCCCGGCAGAATGACGGTATCGAACTCCAGCCCCTTGGATTTATGCATGGTCATCAGCTCAATCTGCTGACTCGGCTCAGAGGCATCGGCGCTGGCGAAAAGCGTTTCCACCAGCTCTTCGAGACGTTCCAGATCCAGCGCTTCGTGATCAAATTCGCCGAGAACATCAAAATAGGCGGCGACATTTTGCAAGGCCACCGGGCTTTCCACACTCAAAGCGCCATCCAGCATCAGCCAGCACTCTTTGAGCAGTTTTGAAAACGGATAAATGCCCAGCTGAGCAATCGCCGTCTGCAACACCGGCCATGCCTTTTGGATGCGCTGCTGCCCCTCAAGACTCAACTCGCCCAAATCAATCAGGCCGTCGCTGTGCAATGCCTGCTCGACACAGAAAGCAACGGTTTTATAGGGTTTAGAGGCGATCAGCGCGTGCAAATCATGCAGATTCAAACCGACCAGAGGCGAACGCAAAAGCGCGATCCACGCGGCACGGTCGCCCAAATGCAGCAGTGCCCGGCTTAAGGCCAGACAATCCTGTACCTCCTGACGCTCCTGCAAGGTTTCCAGCTCTACCGCCCGGAAAGGGATGGCCGACTTTTTCAGCTCCGTAGCGATGGCCAGAAGATGCGAACGCGAACGCCCGAGCACGGCAATTTTGCGACTGTAGATCGCTTCTTCGTAACTGCGCTCCTGTTGACGCTGTTGCTCCAGACGCTCAACAATAAAATCGACAACACTCCGGCTCTGATCGCCGTCGCCGTGAAATTCCCAATGGTTAAAGACCGCTGGCTCGGTATCCTCGCGCGGGGTCAGCGCATGGCTGAACTTAACTGCCCCCTTGGCCATATCGTCTTCTTTCGGCAGCACCTGTTTAAAGGTCTGGTTGACCCACTCCACCACCTGTTTCTGCGAGCGAAAGTTGACCGTCAGATTCAACGGTTGCAGGCTTACCGGCCCGAAAGTTCCTTGCCACGCCTTCAGAAAGTTAGCCACCTCCGCTTCGCGGAAACGGTAGATCGATTGCATCGGGTCACCGACGATAAACAGAGTACGAGCATCGTCCGGCTGCCAGCCGGCAACCAGTTTATTGACCAGTTCAAACTGCTTGGAGCTGGTGTCCTGAAATTCGTCAATCAGCAGATGCTGAATCTGATAATCGAGTTGCAGCGCCAGATCGGTCGGCTCCTCTTTTTCTCCCAGTGCCTGCGAAGCAGCCTGCGCGATCTCGATGAAATCCGCTTCGGAACGACTCTGGAAAACCACCTTAAGATAAGCCGCGCACACCTTGAGCAGTTGCATCAGGCTTTGCAGTTTCAACCATTGGTCATCGCTGTAATGCGGATCGGGCAGATCTTTTAACGAAGCCAGCGCCGTCACCAAGGAACCCTGACGGTCGTCGGCATCGGCAATTCCCTGAATGACCTGCGCCATCTGGTCCTTGCGCTCTTTGGCTTCGCCCTTTCCGGCCGGAAAACCTTCGTTTTTAGTCAGGCGACCGCGCAGTTTCTTGCCGTCTTTGGTCAAGACCCAGGAGGCAAGAATACGCCAGGATTCGGTATCTTCTTCGGCAAACGGCCAGGCTCCAGCGATTCTGGACAGGTCAGGCTGATCGTTATGCTGGGCATAGTCGGCAATGTCGCAGACTTCTCTTAACAAGTCGCTGACCTTGCTCAGACTTTTACGATGCTGACGCAGTTCGCTGAAAACAATTTCCTGCAGAGACTGCTCTAGCGCGTGGCGCTGATCCGAGTCGGCATAAGGCAGATAATCCATCCACTGGTCACGTTTGGCGAGCATATCGCTGAGCAGATTCTGCGCGCGCGAATAACGTCCATTGACCAAGTCCAAGAGCTGTTCGACCAGCGGCGCAAAATTCTCATCCTGCAATACCTGGCGCACCGCTTCCAGATAAGCCTGATGCGGTTTGTCGCTGAGATTCAGTTGCGCCCCCATCTTCGACAACAGCGGCATCTGTCCGACCAGAAAACTGTTAAAGCCGTCGATCGTCTTGATCCGCAAGCGGTTCGGGTTATTCAGCAGCTGCCAGTCCATTTCGGCATCGCGCTGCAGCGCTTTCTGCGCTAGCTTCCAGGTATTGCGATCCACCAGAGAAGCATCCGATGCAAGCGGACGGGAACCGAAAACCAGCGCTTTCATAATCCGCTCGCGCATTTCCGCCGCTGCCTTTTTGGTAAAGGTCATGGCGATAATCTGTTCCGGCGCTTTGACCTGCGACAAGAGTCCCAGATAGCGCTGAGTCAGCAGCGAGGTTTTTCCCGAACCGGCCGGAGCCTGCACAATAAAAGAGTGAAACGGGTCAATCGCCTGCAAGCGAGGCTGCGCATCCGCCAACTGGCTGTCCAGTTCCAGGCCGAATAGCTGCTGCGGACTTGGGTAAACAGAAGCTTCTAAACTCATTCGTTCGTCTCCTCTGCCTGCAACTTCAATTGCTGACGTACCTCCGGCAGACGCAAAGCCAGATAGGCCTGCGCATATTGAACATCGGTCTCTTTGGCAAACTGCATACGCGCATCACCCTGCTGAATCTGTCGGGCCAAGGTTTCCACTTCCTCTTTTAACGACTGCAACAGATCCTCCCATTGCACCTGATAGAACTCGCTCTTTTCGTTTTCCGCCAGTTTGCTGAACACCTTGATGCCGCGCCCCGGAAGCAGATCGCCCTCCTCGGTCAAGGCACTGAAACTGACGCCGTCGTCGGAGTGCAACAGACCATAGCCGATGCCGCAGATCTGCTCACTCAATTGCGCCACAAACTTATCCTGCGATTCCTCTCCGATCTGTTCCAAGGCGTGCAGATAAACTGCCAACTGTGGTGCCTGCAGCGGCGTTTTCAGCAGATCATTGATCGACGCCTTACCGCTCTTGTAATCGATAATCAGCGCCCTGCCGTCCACCTGATCGATACGATCGACAATCACCTTGAACTGAATGCCCGCCAGCGTAATATAGACTTCCTGCTCGGTGGAAAAGTTGGCAAAACTGGCGCGCGTTTTTTCCAGCTCAAGCCAGTCCCGGCACAGCTGTTTAATACGTGCCATTTCCAGCTGTAGCAAACTCTCGCTCAGGGTGTTATGCACTTCGTCGAAAACCGTCTGCAAATGTCGGTCGAGCAGTTCGCTCAGTTCATCCTCACTTAATGCAATCAGCGCCGTCTGGGTTTTCAGCTCATCCCAAACCAATTCCAGAACACGATGCAGCATCGAGCCCTGATTGGTGGACTGCAACGTCTCTTCGACCTGCTGTAAACCGTATTTGGCACCGAGACGATAATCCAGAAACGCCATCAACGGGCATTTACTCTGTGCCTGCAGAATGCCGCTGCCGCCCGGCGCGCTTTCGCCTTCAGGCACTTCCGGCCCGCGATCATCCAGCTGCCATTCAATCAGAGAGTTGTCGGGCCAGAAGCCATCATTTTGTCTGTCAGCATTTTGCGCACTGAACACTGTCTGAGCCAGAGAGATAAATTCAAGCATCTGCCACGGCTCGCCGTCAAACTCGGCCAGCAACGGCGACGGCAGCAGCTCCGCTTCACCGGAAAAACGCGGATAGCTTAATACCAGCTGCTCGGCAGCATTCTGCAGACGCTGATTGATCTGCCGAGCGTACAGCAGCTCGCGATGACCGTCGGCGCGCGGCAGTTTATGTTCACGTTGCAGGTGCATCGGAATAAACGGATTCGGATTGGAAGCGCGCGGCCACGCCTGATCGCTCAGGCCGAGCACCCACAAGGCGTCAAACTGCTGACCGCCAGCTTCCAGCATCCCCATAATCTGAATCGGACGATCGCCCTTGGTCTGCGGCTGGTGCAGCTGTTCAGCAATATAACTCTGCAACAGCGGCAACCACTGCGCCACCGTCTGCTCGCGCACCAGCCCTTGCATGGAAGCGAAACTGTTCAGCGCGTCCCAGAACGCCTGCTGTTGCTGGTATTCGCTGCTGCTCAGCGTGCGGCTTCCCGGCCAGCCCATACGGTTCAGCGTCTGTTGACAGGCATCGATAAACGCCTGCTGCGACAGTTTGCCGGAGTACTGAACGCCGGCTTGCGCTTCCAGCGCTTCAAGCAGACCTTTAGGCAAAATCAGCGGCAGCAGACGTTCTTCGTCTTCGAGATAATCAACACACTCGTTCAGCAGTCGCGGCAAGCTGATCTGTGACCATTGCAGACGACGCAGCTGCAAATCCGCCTGCTGGCGTTTGGTCAGATCACCCTGCGTATAGGGCGAAATCAGCCACTGACTCCAGTCAGCAAAACGGTACGGCTTATGCGGCTGCAGAAACAGCTGCAGACTCAACAGAGCGTTCTGCACCAGCGGTACGGTATTCAGAGGCTGACCCAGAGACAGGTTATAGAGTTTATTGTCTTCTTTGAGCAGATCGAATTTCTGCACACCCTGTAAAACCAGATACTCGTCGAGCGCGTTCTGCAACGGCTGTTTATAGAGCTGCATGTCGGGTGCAATAATACCGATTTTGATATTGTCTCTGCCTTGCACGGCTTGTAGCGCTTCAAGTGACTGCCACGCCCAGGCGGCGGCCTGCTGCGCTTCGTCACGAATATCCTGCGCGGCGAAAAGCAGTGTGCTTTGCGGCTGTTTGTCGCCCGGCGTTTCTTCGATTACTTCCACGCCCGCCTGCGTCATGATCTCCAGCCACTGTTTGAGAAACGGCGTGTAGTCATCGAAACCGTGCAGTTGAATGCATTCAGGCAACAGCGATTTAAGTGCTTCCGGCTGGTTATTTAATAAGCCCTCCAGCAATGAGAGCGACGCTTTCTGCAGCAAAACTGAATCCAGCCAGTCGCGCTTTTGCATCTGCGATTGATAGAGTTCGCTGACCTCTTTATAGAGTTGATTTTCCGGATTAAGAAACGACTCATCCTGCCAGCCTTCGGGCAGAAATTCATTGCTCAGCTGCCACGCCTGATAGAGCTGTTTGGCCGTCTGCTGCGGATTCAACAGCGCGATCTCCTCGCCCTGTTTTTCACTGCGTTTAAGTACTTCCATCAGTGCCTGTTCAAACCACCACACCGCTTCGAAATCGCTTAACAGCCGCTGGTAATCAACCGTTCCCAAACCGCTGAAAGCGACACTGTCGCGCCACTGCTGCCACCAGTTGGCAATCGTCAGCGCCTGCAGACTCGGTGCAACCTTGCGATAGGTTCCCGAAGCGGTTTCGGCCTGTGCCTGCACGGCCTGCTGCTTGAGCGACATCGCCAAACGGTTATTGGCGCAGAGATGGAGAGTGTTTTGGCTGGATTCTGACAGAGTCATCGATTTCCTAAAGCGAGTTAACGAAGTGCAGAAAGAGATTCTAAATCATTTTACTAATTCGTCTAGGTAATAAGCGGAAAGGAAGAATGAAGAAAATATTCCTTCCTTAGTTTACTCAGCCAAAAACAACATCATTTGCCCACCATTTTGTTTTAGATAGGTTTTGGCTTGCGGGGTTTTGGGATAATGGGATTGCACCAGCGACCAGAAGTCGCGAGAGTGGTTGGGGTGAACGAGATGGGCGAGTTCATGGACGATGACATAGTCCACCACCCATTCGGGGGCTTGCAGCAGTTTCCAGTTGAATTGCACCAGCCCGCGCCGGTGGTAGCAGTTGCCCCAGCAGGATTTATAGTTTTTTACCTTGATCTGTTTGGGCGCCAGCTGCATCTGCTCGGCATAGAAGGCCACTTTCGGATGCAGATAAGCTTGCGCTTCTTTGATCAGTCCGCTTTCCAGTTCTGCGAGTTCGCATTCAATCCGGCGTTTCTGACCGAGCCAGAAAAATTCCGAACCTTGCTGCAGCGGTACGTTTTCTTGCTGTTGCACCCGGTTGTGAATTTTCGGTTCGTGGCGATCAATAAAAGCCTGCAGATCGGCGTGATGACTTTGCAGCATGGAACGCACTTTTTTCGGCGAGACGTTTTGCGGACAATAGAGCTTCCAGCCCTCTTGCAGATATTTCAGGCCGATCGAGCGGTTGCGACGGGTATATTTAATGGTGACCTGCGTCGGCTCGTTATTAACCTGCATCGGCCAGTGTTGCGGATATTCCTCTTGCGGAGCCGCCTTATTGGCAAGTTTGTCGACTAATTTTCTGGCAAAATGTGACATTCAAAACTCTGTGTAATCCGTTACGCTAACTTCATTCAAACTGACGCCTGACTATATTACCTTATGACCGATGCAAAAAACGTCCACCTGTCTGAAAATACGGTTTCCGATAACCGGCATTTTCAGGTAACTGCCGATCACGAAGCAAGCGCTCTGGAGTTGTTGGCACAAGCCTGCCCTTTCAGTAAGGCGAAACTGAAAGACTTTGCGCAGAAAGGCGCGATCTGGCTCAGTCACGGCGGTAAAAAGGCCGAAGCGATTCGCCGCTTGAAGCGCACCTTAAAACTCGGTCAGCAGCTTGACCTATACTACAACCCAAAACTGTTGCAACAGCCTCTGCTCGGCGAGGAGTTTCAGGCGACACTGATCAAGGATTTCGGCGCTTATTCGGTCTGGTTTAAACCGCGCGGCATGCTGTCGCAGGGCAGTAAATACGGCGATTTTCAGAGTCTTCCGCGCTGGATCGAACTGCGCTCGGAGTTACTGTTTGGGCAGATTCGCCAATGCTGGCAGATTCACCGTCTGGACCGCGCGACCGAAGGGCTGATGCTGATTGCGCACAATAAAAAAACCGCGGCGGCTCTGACTCGACTGTTTGAAGAAAAGCAGATTCACAAAACCTATCTGGCCAATGTCTGGGGCGCACCGGAGCAATCCGAATGGAGTTGCCTCGAACCGATCGACGGCAAAAAAGCGATCAGTCATTTCAAACTGATCAGCCGTTCGCAAATCGATGGACAAGCGGTCAGTCGTATCGAGATAGCTATCGAAACCGGCCGCAAGCACCAGATCCGCAAACATCTGGCCTCGGCGAATCTGCCGATTATCGGCGACCGCCTGTACGGCAATGCACAATTGAATAAGCAATACGATTTTGATCTGCAACTGAGCGCCTATAAACTGCGTTGGATCTGTCCGATTAATCATGACGAACAAACCATCCAGCTTTCCGACGAACTCCTGACGTTGATCGACTAACGCAAAGCGGATTTTGCCTTTCAGCCAGCGCCTCAACCATTGCATATTTGCAATTATTTAACCGCGGTTTTAAAGTAGTTATCACTCCGATAACCACAGTGATTGCCAATGCGATTGACTCTGCGCTTTCCAATTAAAGGACTGTATTACTACGCCGCCGACGCGCTCTGGCCGCATTTTAGCACTGGGAAACACTTCAAAATACAGACCGAACCGGACAATCCTTACGATGCCAATGCGGTACAACTGCTGTGGCGAACCTCGGAAACAAGTGCGCTGATCGGCTATATTCCGCGACAACTGGCTAAAATCCTCGCGCAGATCTACAGCGCCAACGAGATCGAAAATCTCGACAACCGCATCAGCTTTCTGTGGCAACAGGGAAAATGGCAGGAAATCGAACTGCAAATGACGCTCGACCTTCCGTGGCATAAGGCCTTGGAATCGGTTCTGCTGTCGCTGTGGCTGCGCAAAAAACACCAGTGGCAGCGCTTTCGTCGCAAGAAAAGTCGCTAATGACTTTACGAAGCCTGCGTGAATCTGCAACAATTCACCGCATAATTTTTGTAAATCAAGAGATTCCAAATGAGCGATAACGCCTCACTCGCACAATGTGCCCAACTGTTAAACCAGTCCGATGATTATCAGGTTCTGCGCAAACTCAAAGCAACCGAACAGTTCAATGTTCCGCAACAGGAAAACTATCATCGCGTCTGCGTCATTGATACCGAAACCACCGGTCTGAATACGGCCGAGTGCGAAATTATCGAGCTCGGTTATCAGATTATCGAGTTTGACAGTCAGGGGCACTTCTACCGCGTACTGGCCGCCAAAAACTTCCTTAACGAACCGGAAGGTGAAATCACCCCGGAAGTCACTAAGGTCACCGGCTTGACCATGGAAGACGTTGCCGGACATCAGATTCCCTGGGATCAGGTCGCCGACGACATCGCCCAAGCGCAACTGTGCGTGGCGCATAATGCCGCTTTCGACCGTCCGGTGCTGGAACGCTACCACGATGTTTTTGTCGACAAAATCTGGGGCTGCTCGGTAGTACAGATTGACTGGGAAGCACTGACCGATGTCGGTTCGCGCTCGCAGGAATTTCTGTGCTGGAAGATCGGCCAGTTTTTCTACGGAGCGCACCGTGCACTGGACGACGTTCAGGCGCTTTCCGAACTGCTTTCGCAAGCGGTCGGCGAAGCGAAAATGCCGGCCTTCCACTATCTGCTGAAAAAAATCCGCGTTGCCAAATCGATTATTCAGGCAACCGGCGCGCCTTTCGATATCAAGGATCAGCTGCGCAGTCGCGGTTACCGCTGGGATGCCAGTTTAAGAGTGTGGAAAAAGCTGATTGACGACGATCAATTGGAGACAGAAACCGTCTGGCTGGCGGAAAACTCGACCCCGAATCCGACGATCAACAAACTTAAAGCGACCGATACCTTCTCGATTCGCGCGCAATAGCCCTTTCCTGCTGGCAAGCGTGCCGCCAATCCCGGAGAGGCGATATCTTTACCGCCTCTCGCAAAACCCGACCGATCCTCACACGGGACATAAGTCCCATATCTCTTGAGCACGCTTAAGAATGCCTTTCACTAGGCTATTTGTCGATTGCTTTTCGCCGTAAAGTGGCGCCAAATAACAGAACCTTAAATGACAGGGAGAAGTTATATGCAGTGGTTAAACAATCTGGAGCGTTATGGACTCCTGTCGATTTTTCTGCACTGGGTCATGGTTGTTTTGATTGCACTGGCGTATCTGTCGATCGAACTCGAAGATATCTTCGATAAAGGCTCTGCGGGCAGAGAGTTTATGGAGTACAGCCATTTTGTCATCGGCCTCTCGGTACTGACTCTGGTCTTATTCCGCCTGCTGGTTAAATGGCTGCAGCAATCGCCGGTGCTCCCGGGCGATCCGAATTCCATGCAAACCAAGGCTGCCGGCGGCGTACATATCGGTCTGTATCTGTTTATGGTGCTTATGCCGCTTTTTGGCTGGCTGATTATCAGTGCCGAAGGCGAACAGGTTATGATTTTCGGTTCCCAGCTGCCGAATTTAATCGGCGAGAGTCATAATGCTGCGGAATTCTTTGAAGAGGTGCACGAGCTGGTCGGAAACCTGGGCTATTTTATTATCGGGATTCACGCTCTGGCAGCGCTGTGGCACCACTACATTCTGCGCGACGATGTCCTGCGTCGCATGCTGTGGAAATAAATTCCGGCCCGCAAAAGCAGACTGACCAAATGGTCATAATCTGAGAAGGCGACAGAGATCGGCATAGACAGGCATCGGGTCGCTATAAACCGCCCATGATTTTCGAAATCAAAAAGCCCGCCCAGACAACGGCGGCGATAAAGAACGACAGAAAGACCGCCGCCGAAGCCTGATCTTTCGCCCTGCCCGAGAGCTTGTGATAATCGTCGCCGATCCGATCGACGGTCGACTCAATGGCGGTATTGAGCAGCTCTACCAGTAAAACGATCATCAGTACCGCGATCAGAATGGCTCGTTCAAAGGCGCTTTCGCCGATCCAGAAAGCCAGCGGCAGCAGCAGTACAAACAGGATCACCTCCTGACGGAAAGCCGCCTCATGTTTCCAGGTCGATTTAAACCCTTTCCAGGAATAACCTGCGGCGTGAACAACCCGTTTGAAACCGCTGTGCGGTGATTTCATAGTCTTTCCTTTTTATTCAAGCACTTTTGCCTGACCGCGGCCGCGCCAGTCGGCCGCCGCCTGCCAGCCATCTTCGCCACGCCAGATCAGCTGTACATCGCCGAGATAGTTATTGCGCTTAAGCTGATAGCCCATCAGCGCCAGGTCCTCTTTAACCTCATCGGCAAGATCCGGGTGATAAACAATCAGGTCTTTCGGCAGCAATTGATGATGCACCCGCGGTGCATCGACCGCCTGCTGAGCGTTCATGTTTTCGTGATACAGATTAATCAGCGTCTGGAAGACTGAGGTAATAATCGTCGAACCGCCCGGCGTACCGACGACCGTTTCGACTTTACCGTTTTTGAGCACCAGCGTCGGAGACATCGAAGAGAGCATGCGTTTCTGCGGCGCAACTTCGTTGGCCTTGCCGCCAACCACGCCAAACAGATTAGCCACCCCCGGTTTGGTCGAGAAATCGTCCATTTCGTTATTCATTAAGAACCCGGCCCCGTCAATGACTACGCCGTTGCCGAACGGCATATTCAAAGTATAGGTATTGGAAACCGCATTCCCGTATGGGTCAATAATCGAAAAGTGCGTCGTTTCCGGCGATTCGATTTTTCCCGGACGGATCGCTTCGGTTTTGGAAATGGCTTCGAAATTAACTTCCTGTGCCCGGTTTTTCAGATAGTCGGCGGATAACAGCGTGTCAATCGGCACTTCGAAAAAGTCGCTATCGCCGAGATATTCGGCACGGTCGGCGTACACCCGTTTTTCCAGCTCGGCGTAAAAATGCGCTTTAACGACCGTTTTCGGAAGCCCGGCATGCTCGGCGTGGGCCAAAGCGTCCTGATATTCGGGCTGTAGAAATTCATACATTTTCAACAGCTGGCCGATGGCGATTCCGCCGGAACTCGGCGGCGGCGCGGAGACGACTTCTCGACCGAACCACTCGACCTTCACCGGCTCACGCCATTTCGCCTGATAGGCATTCAAATCCTCTAAGGTAATCAAACCGCCGTTGGCCTGATACTGTTTTGCCATCAGCTCGGCCGTTTTTCCCTGATAAAACCCCTGCGCGCCTTTATCGGCAATTCGCTGTAATGTCTGCGCCAGCTCCGGCTGCTTGAATGTTTTCCCGGCTTCAAGCTGAGCAAAGTAGCGATTGAAGTTAAGCGGTTCCTGACTCTTATCTGCTACCCATTGCTGATACCATGCTCGGGTTTTTGCCAGATGTTCGGAGACGACAAAACCGTTGGCGGCCGCATCGATCGCCGGCTGCAAAAGTCGTTGCCACGACAGAGAACCGAATTTGCTATGCGCCTGCCACAATCCCATTACCGTGCCCGGAACACCGGAAGCCGCATAACCCACAAGAGACTTATAAGGTATCACTTCGCCCTTTTCGTCCAGATAAAGATCGCGAAAAGCCGCCTGAGGAGCCATTTCACGGTAATCCAGAAACCACGGCTGCTTACTTTCGCCCTGTCCCATCGCCAGAGTCATAAAGCCGCCCCCGCCAAGGTTGCCCGCTTCCGGATAGGTCACGGCCAGCATAAAGCCGGCTGCTACCGCGGCATCAACGGCATTCCCGCCGTCGGCAAAAACCTTCTCGACCACCTGCGCACTGTAAGTGTCCGGCATCGCATAGGCGCCTTTAAAAACACCTTTTTGCACGGTCGATGCGGAGTGATTGACCCGCGTCTCTGACGTTTGCTGGAATTTGGAGGGCACAGACATCAGATCCTGAGCATGAACGCTCAAGGAAGACAGCGACAAGGCGGTCGCCAGAGCAGCGGATGCAACAGCGGAAGTCAGCAGAGCAAAGAATCCGGTCGGCAGAGGTTTTTGATTTGGTAATGAGGAGATTTTCATAGCAACAATATTCGGTTAACAGACGTTGCCCATTATTCACGCTTGCCGGACAATTGCCAAACCTTATGCTCAAAAAACATCGGTAATCTTTGCCAGATGTGCGGTGAATTGTTCGCTGGCCGAACGCCAGTTAAAGTTATCCACCGATTGCGCAATCCTGTGAGTATCTTTGAGTCGCAGAGCCTGCTCAATGGCGTAGTGCAGATCGTCATCGAGAAAACCGTTCACCCCATTGCGGACGCTGTCTTTCGGGCCGGTCACATTAAACGCCGCAACCGGCGTACCGCAGGCCATGGCCTCGATATTGACGACGCCGAAAGTATCGGTCAGCGACGGAAAAACAAAAACATCCGCTGCCGCATAGCATTTCGCCAACTCGGCTCCTTTCTTTTTCCCCAGAAACTTAACCTGTGGATAAGTTGTTTGTAACTCGGATAACAGCGGGCCGTCGCCGACAACAATTTTAGTTCCGGGAATATCCAGATCAAGAAAAGCCTGAATGTTTTTTTCCGGCGCAACGCGGCCGACATACAGCAGAAAAGGTCGCGACCAATTGCCGTCGAACGGAAAGTCCGCCTCAAGTTCATCCACCTCATACAGCCGGAAAATCTGGCGATCAACCCCTCTGCTCATAATCTCCACCGGAGAAAAACCCTGCTCTTCAAGCTCTTCGCGAATCGATAGCGCCGGAACAAAGGTGGTCTGCGCCGGTTGGTGAAAACGGTATAGCAGTTTGTAAATCCATTTTTCGGAAATAAACGGTAAACGCTGACGGATATACTGGGGATATTTGGTGTGGTAGGCGGTGGTAAAAGGCCAGTTATTTTTCAACGCCAGCGCGCGTACTTTCCATCCCAGCGTGCCTTCGGTCGCGATATGAATCGCATCCGGCTGAAAAGCGCGAATGCGCGCTTCCAGATCCGGCGCGCGCGTCACCAGACGGATTTCCGGATAGGTCGGCAGAGGAAAGGTCTTATAGTTTTCCGGATTGATGACCTCGACGGCCATACCCTGAAGACGCAGTTCTTCGATCAGATGCGATAAAGTCGTGACGACCCCGTTGACCTGAGGGTACCAGGCATCCGTCACCAGAAGCAGTCTGCGGATTGTTTTATCCGACGCCGCTACGGCAGAAAGCGTAAAGGTTTCGTCAGGAGCGAAAAATCTTGAATTAAGCATAGGGCGCTGAACTCAATTAATAAATTGGGTTCAGCTTAGCGAGAGCAGATGACAGTTTGATTAAACAATTAAGAAAACTGTGCGGCTTATTTTGCCGGATCGATCTGTCCGCCGAGACTGTTATTGCAGCGGAACCAGCCGGCAATACTGACACGCGGCTGTTGTGTCGGCAAGACTTCGTGCGGAAGGTTTTCACTCATAAAGATCGCCAGACGCCCAATTTGCGGCGTGACACTGGCCAGAACGGTTTGCTGCTGATCATCGTCCGGATAAAGAAGCAGCTCTCCGCCCCACTGTTTATCCCATTCAGGATTAAGATACAGTACCGTCGTCAGGATACGGTTGGCCGCGCCTTTAAAGCTGTCTCTGTGACGCTTATAAAAATCGCCTTTATCGTACAGCGCAAAATGCGCCTCGTATTCAAACAGGCCGAGGAAAAGCGCCCGGTTGATCTGAAACTGCAGTTCGGCCATCATTTTCAGATAGAGAATCTGCGAGGTGGTATTACCGTCCAGCCATTTAATCTTATCGCGGCGAACGTCGCTTTTCAGTTGATGATCGTCACCGCGCCCGATGCCGGCTTTGTACATCTCACCTTCCTGTTCGAGCTGTTGAACTTCGTTCAACAGAGCCAGACACAGAGCTTGCGGAATAGCATCATCCCAGATATAAAACCCCTGCTCCACCAGAGAGTCGAGCATCTCATTTAACAGAGACTCTTGCCACTGCCAATCAAAAGCTTCCATTTTCCGCCTAACCCGATTATAAAAAGTGCGCGAATTATGCGCCTAAGCCACTGTTTTGGCAATAAAAATCGAATCGAAAAATGGCTGTTTTTCAAGCCGGGGATAAAACGGCCAATAAGGCGCCCTGCAAAGGGAATCTAGTGTGAAGAGGAAGGTCTCTGTTCAAGTGTGGTTTGCAAAGTGAATCGGGGCAATGGCGCTTCGAGATTAAGGGCAATGGCCAGAATCAGTTCTTCTTCCGCTTCGGTCAGGACTCCGTCTTTTTCCACCAGCGCCACCATCGCCTTAAGCAGTTCGCCTTTCAGCGTCCAATCCAGCTGTTGAAGGCGATTCACGGCCCGTTGGACCTGTTGCTCGTCAAGTTGCTCGGTGGGGATCAGCGGTATCGCTTCGATATCATGAATACCGAGCAGAGATAGTGCGTGCCGATAATCGTTTTCCGGAACGGCGCTTAGAGCAATCCGTCGGCTCATATAGGAAAACAGCAACTGCAATTCAGGCTGCACAATGCGCCAGCGGCGAATACGACTGCGTGCAACTTGCTTTAATCCCAGATTAGCCTGCAGATAGTGATTAATCAATCCGAGTAACGCCGTTTCAAAGAGGGTCACCTTGCGGTCAAACGCCACCGTTTCATCAAGCAGTTCAGCAAACTGCCGGTACTGAACCTCGGACAGTACTTTTAGCGCCGGCATCCCAAGTTCGATTAACAGCAGGCGGTTGATTTGTCCAAGCGACTGCAAACGCTGTAGTTGCTGAATGACCAGCGAATCCAACCCGTCAATCGAACGCCAATGTTGCTTATTTTCAGCATTCAACTGGGCTGCAAACTCTGCGACTAAAGACGGCGCCGAATAAGCTTTATCATGCAGTGCGCCATATTGTCTGGCGAGCAACACCGCAAAAACCAGTGCCATCGCATCCAAGGGTTCATTGAGCGAGGCCAAAAGTGCTTCGAGCTGCGCTTTTTGCGAGGTTCCGGGTTCTTTTCCGTTCTGTGTCAGCAAAGGTAAAAGCAGCGCCAGATTCTGCACAGACTCCAGCTGCAGGTCTGTGAGCGGATTTCCTGTTAAAGCTTTGGCGGCGGCTGAGGATGAATCGTCATCACTCTGTTCTGCATCGAAGTGCGTATTGGTTTCATGCAGCGGAAGCCCTTCCAGCGTTTCGCCGTTCCAGTTCGGGTAAATACGCTGTAAACGTTCTTCAAGCGGCGGATGGGTCGCATACCAGTGAAAACGTTTGAATAACGCCTGAGCAAAAAACAGGTGCGCCACTTCTTCGAGATTATCCGCCCGCAGATAAGAGCGCCCCTGAGCATGAGCCAGGACTTTTAAAGCCCCGCCGATGCCATCCGGGTTGCGGGTAAACTGCAAAGAGCTGGCATCGGCCAGAAACTCCCTCTGACGGCTGATTCCCGCCTGCAGAAGACGCGAGAAAATTTCGCCGAACCAACCCAGAAAACGCAGCAGCAAACCGACCAGAACAATCACCCCGCCGCTGCGGTTACTTCTGCGCGACGAGTGGTAACGTCGTCGCCCCGGCGACAGAAAGCGCCCGACCGAGCCGATAAACTCGATACCGTGCAACAGCATAATCAGACGAAGATTAAGACGCATATCGCCATTGAGAATATGGCTGAACTCGTGCCCGATAACGCCTTGCAACTGATCGCGGTTAAGCCGTTCCAGAGCGCCGCGGGTCACGGTAATGACTGCATCCGAGGGGTACAGACCTGCGGCAAAGGCGTTGATGGAGGTTTCCTCGGGCAGCAGATAGAGCTGCGGCACTGGCATATTGGCGGCAATCGCCATTTCCTGAACGATATTTAACGCCCGTCGCTGCAGCGGATGCTGGCTGTTCTGCGGCACCAGACGTGCTCCGAGCTGAACGGCGACCGCCTCCCCTCCTTTGGATAATTCACGCCCTTTAAGATAGGAACTCAGCGCCGCGCCGAAGAAAATGAATCCGCTCATGCCAAGCAAGATCGGCCAGTTATCCAAGGTATAAACTGAACCCGCCAGATACTGCGAATCGAGCCGGATTGCATGCGCGCCGGTAAAAAGCGGAATCAGCAGCATCAATACCAGAGAACTGAGAACGGAAATAAACAGCAGGATCATGACATACCAGAACACCAGCCAGCGTGTCCGGCTTCGGGCCTGATCCTGTGCGCCGAAAAAATCCATGCTTTACACTTTCAGCAACTGAAGGCTAGAACTGAACTTTCGGTGCCTGCTGAATCTGTTCCTTATCGACAAATTCCAAAAGCGTGGCATCGAGCGGATGACCGAAAGTCGCCGCAAACAGAATCGGCGGAAAACTCTGACGATAGGCGTTATAGAACATCACCGCGTCATTGAACGCCTGTCGGGCAAAAGCGATGCGGTTTTCGGTGGAAGAGAGTTCTTCATTGAGCTGCATCATGGTCTGGTTGGTTTTCAAATCGGGATAGGCTTCAACCAGAACATTAAAGCCGCTCAGGGAACTTTGCAGTTTCGCTTCGGCCTGCTGGAAGTTCTGCATCGCCTTTGCATCACCGGGATTGTTGGCGGCCTGCTGCAGCGCGGCGTGCGCGAGATTACGCGCCGCAATCACTTCCGTCAGCGTCTGGCGCTCGTGCTGCATCGCCTGCTTGGCCACTTCGATCAGATTGGGAATCAGGTCGTAGCGACGTTTCATCTGCACATCAATTTGCGCGAACGCATTCTGATAACGGTTTTTCAGTTTGACCAGCTGATTGTAGATCACGATCAGGTACAGAGCGATCGCGATAATAATAAAAAGAATCACCAGCAAGGTTGTCATAAGCGCCTCATATTCTTAACATTTTTCAATTCAAATCAGAATACTCAACGGCATGGAAATTCACAAGCACCCCCGCTCGAAAAGTTGGTCTGGCGCAACTTGTACACACCCCCGACTACCTAAAGTCTTAAGCGAATAGTCATGCTTAAAAGTGCGCAAACCGGACAGGCTTCATATTAGAATGTGACAAACGCAGTTTTCAACTTGAAAAAGGATCAACGCAATGAAATTAAAATCATGGATTCAAAGTGCTCTTCTGGTAACGGTCTGTTCCCTTGGCGCCCAGACTCCGGTCATGGCCGAAGACGATGTCGATTCAGCCGACTCCGACGGCCAGTTCATCAAGCGCACCACGGACAAGGATTATGATGAAACCATCCGCGCCTTTAAGAACGCCCCTAAATCCGCGGCATTTTTCGATCACGCCTACGGCTATGCTATTTTTCCAGTTGTCGGTAAGGTCGGTTTTGTCATCGGCGGTGCTTACGGCGAAGGACGCGTCTATAAACAGGGCAACTTTACCGGTATGACGAAATTGACTCAGGCTTCACTCGGCTTTCAGTTCGGCGGACAGGCGTACAGCGAAATCATCTTTTTCCAGGATCAGCGCGCTTATGACGAATTCGTCAGCGGCAGCTTTGAATTCGGCGCTCAAGCCTCTGCGGTGGTCATTACCGCCGGTGTTTCCGGAGAAGCCTCAACCAAAGGGACTTCCGCAACCGCTAATGCCGGAGACAAATACGTCGCCGCCGACGGTCAGTACTACAAAGGCATGGCCGTATTTAATCTGGTCAAAGCCGGTCTGATGTACGAAGCGGCAATCAGCGGTCAGAAATTCAGTTTCGACCCGGCTCACTAAGCAAAATCAGCCGAAAACAAAAAAGCCGCATTTAAGCGGCTTTTCTTTTTCTGAAGGCAATCTCAATTAACTGCGGCTGGTCACTTCAACCAAATGATAGCCGAACTGAGTTTTAACCGGCCCTTCCACTGAACCGATATCGGCGCTAAACACAACCTTATCGAATTCCGGAACCATCATGCCCGGACCGAACTGTCCAAGGTCGCCACCGTTTTGACCGGACGGACACTGAGAATTGGCTTTGGCCACTTCCGCGAAGTCTGCTCCGTCAAGAATCTGCTGCTTTAATTCATTACATTTTTCTTCGCTGTCTACCAGAATGTGGCGTGCGGTTGCTAAGGCCATAGTTTTTCCTTTGTCTCTTTTGTTATTGGTCAGTGATCGCCGATTTTTATATCGTTGAACGCTTTCAGGATCAATATAAGGACAAAGCACTTTTTTTCAAGCCTGTTCCTAAGCAAATCTTCCGGC
This sequence comes from Thiomicrorhabdus sp. 6S3-12, assembly GCF_017571475.1. Lineage (GTDB taxonomy): Bacteria > Pseudomonadota > Gammaproteobacteria > Thiomicrospirales > Thiomicrospiraceae > Thiomicrorhabdus. Next base: position 265,829 of record NZ_JAGETW010000002.1, read on the forward strand.
GCGCAGATTCCATAAACAATTCTTTTACCCAAAATTTGAGTCAGCTTTTATAATAGCGCCTATGAAAAATAACACTGAAACCTCTACCCAGACCTTCGCCTCAATTCCGATGCAGGCCGTCGGTCCGTTCAAACTGATCGGCGATGTTGAAACCGATAATTTAATGGTTCCTATGGCGACCTATGAAACGCCGCTGTGGCCATCGGTCGCCCGCGGCGCGCGCGTTGCTGCGCACTCGGGTGGAATTCGCGTCACGGTCATCGACGAACGCATGACCCGATCCATCCTGCTTCAGGCTCCGCACGCCGGTATTGCCGCCAGACACCTGGCCTCTTTGCAGAACCGCCAAGGCGAGATGCAGGATGTCGTCAGCCAGTCGAGCCGCTTTGCCAAACTGATCGATACGCATTTTCAGGTGGTCGGCAATCTGATCTACCTGCGTCTGGAGTTCCATACCGGCGATGCTTCCGGACATAATATGGCGACCAATGCCGCCGACAAGCTGATCCCGTGGATTCTTGAAAACTATTCCGATCTGGAATATGTTTCGATCTCTGCCAACTACTGTACCGACAAAAAAGTGTCGGCGGTCAACGGCATTCTCGGTCGCGGGAAATATGTGGTCTGCGAATGTACGATTCCGGAAAAATTCTGTAAACGCTTCCTGAAAACCACACCTCAGGCTCTGGTTGATCTGCATATCAAAAAAGACCTGATCGGCAGCATCGTCTCCGGCGGTCTGCGCAGTGCCAACGCGCATGTTGCCAATATGCTGCTCGGCTTCTATCTGGCGACCGGTCAGGATGCGGCGAATATCGTTGAAGGTTCGCAGGCGATCAACCACGCCGAAGTCACGCCTGAGGGCGATCTCTACTTCTCGACCACCCTGCCGAATCTGATTGTCGGCACGGTCGGTAACGGTAAAGGGCTGGATTTTGTACTGGAAAATCTGGAACTGCTCGGCTGCAATGATCGCGACGCGGAACCGGGAGCCAATGCCCGCCGTCTGGCCTGCATTGCCGGGGCGACCGCTTTCTGCGGAGAACTCTCCCTTCTGGCGGCGCAAACCAATCCGGGCGAACTGATGCAGGCGCACATCAAACTCGAACGCGCACAACATTCATAACCGTAAGCGAAGCAGTGCATGAGCAAAGAGCCAAACCAGCAACAGCAAATTACCCAGCGCAAGCAGGATCATATCCGGGCGATTCTTGAGGATCCGCAGATCGAACGTCACAGCGACTTCGAACAGATCCGCCTGATGCACCGTGCGCTTCCGGAGATCGACTATGCTCAGGTCGACACCTCCTGCGAATTTCTCGGTAAAAAACTGCGCTTCCCGTTTTTGATCTCGTCGATGACCGGAGGCGCCGCGCAGAACCTTCAGCAGATCAACCGCCATCTGGCTGAAGCCGCTGAAAGCAGTCAGGTCGCGATGGCGGTCGGCTCGCAGCGCACCATGATTCGCAATGCTTCCGCCGAAGAAAGCTTTAAGATTCGCCAATATGCGCCGAGCATTCCGCTGATTGCCAATATCGGTGCGGTGCAGTTGAACTATGGTTTCGGAGCGGACGAAATCCGTCGGGCTGTCGATATCCTGCAGGCCGATGCGATCTATCTGCATTTGAATCCGCTGCAGGAGATCATTCAGCCGGAGGGCGACAGCAACTTCTCCGCGCTGGCGGATAAAATCGCCAAGCTGGCCGCACAGATCGAACAGCCGATTATTCTTAAGGAAGTCGGTTCCGGTTTAAGTCCTCAGGACATACAGCTCGGTTTGGATGCCGGTATAGAGTGGTTTGACCTGGCCGGCCACGGCGGTACCTCGTGGAGCCGAATCGAAGCGCACCGCTCGGACAACGATCTTGGTATCCTGCTTCAGGACTGGGGCTTAAGCACTTGCGAAAGCCTCTATCTGGCTCAGCCTTTTATCCCGCAGGCCAAACTTATCGCCAGCGGCGGAATCCGCAGCGGAATTGATATGCTCAAATCGGTTGTAATGGGCGCACGCCTGGCGGGTGTGGCCGCCCCCCTGCTACAGCCGGCAATGACCTCAAGTGACGAAGTCGCAGCCAAAATAGCACAGTTTCATCAAGAGTTTACGGCCGGACAATTCCTTCTGGGTATTGAAAAATTTGCGGATTTGCACTTTAATAGCGACCTTATTTTACAGTCGCCATGGCATAGCCTGTCGAAAAAGCGTAGCGGATAATCACCCTGGCCCCTTTTCGGTGCAGCAGGGACATAAAATAAAAGCACAAGATAAAGCCGTAATAAACCGATATAATTCTCTACTCACTTTTGATAGAGATTTCAAATTTAACTGGACATTATGAAAGTTGGTATTGATTTAATCCATTTTGCAACATCTGACTACTTCCTAGGCATGGATACCTTTGCTCGGGAAAAAGGCATCGATGTGAATAAGTTCTATATCGGTATCGGCCAAGAAAAAATGTCCATTGCTCCGCCGGACGAAGATATCGTTACTCTGGCTGCCAAGGCCGTTGAACCGATTCTGCAACAGATCGACCGCCAGGAAGTGACCGCGGTTCTGTTCGCAACGGAAACCGGAATTGACCAGTCCAAGTCAGCGGGCGTCTATCTGCATAAGCTGCTCAACCTGTCCAGCCGATGCCGTATGGTTGAACTGAAACACGCCTGCTACGCCGGAGCAGCCGGACTGCAAATGGCAACCGCAATGGTTAAGGCGAACCCGCAGGAAAAGATTCTGGTCATCGCCGCGGACATTGCCAAATACGATCAGAATTCGTCCGGCGAAGCGACTCAGGGCTGCGGTGCCGTCGGCATGCTGATCACCGCCAATCCGCGGATTATCGAAATCGAACCGGGCTCCGGTTATTTTACCGATGACGTCATGGATTTCTGGCGCCCGAACCATCGTACGACCGCGCTTGTGGACGGAAAATATTCGACCAAAGTGTATCTGAACAGCCTCAAACAGGCGTGGGAGCACTTTACCGAGCAGACCGGCCGCGTGTTTGATGACATCGATTACTTCTGTTACCACATTCCGTTCACCAAAATGGCGGAAAAGGCACACCATACACTGATCCGCAAAGTCGGAGCCAAACTGGAAAAGGCGCAGGCCGATGCCAAAACGCTTCCGGGGCAGATCTACAACCGCATTGTCGGTAACAGCTACAGTGCGTCCCTGTTTGTCGGCTTTATCTCGCTATTGGATAATGTCAAAGACCGTCTGGACAATAAGCGCGTCAGCTTTTTCAGCTACGGTTCCGGCTGCGTCGCCGAATTCTTTACCGGCATCGTTCAACCGGGCTACGACAAAGTTCTGATGAGCGAAAGTCACCGCAAACAGATCGAAGAGCGCGAAGAACTCGATTACCAGACCTATCTGGAATTTTACTATCAGACCGACTTTTCCCAGTCCAATCTGACTCTGCCGCAACACAATAAAGGCCCTTATCGCTTCTGCGGCATTGAGGACGATAAACGCATCTATTGCGCTACCAAGCAAAACAGTCAGCAAGATTAAGCGCCCCTCGGCTATAATCGCTCAATACCGGTAATAGTCGATGCGATACTGAGATGAGTCAACCTCTTACTGCTTTCTGCCAAGTGCCCAGTAAATTGATTCTCTGCGGCGAGCACTCCGTTCTCTACGGCTCTACAGCCCTAAGTCTGGCAATCGATATGCCAACCACTTGCCGGATTGAATTCAGCGCCGCTGAGCAAAACGATTCGCCTCCCCTTCAGCGCTTTACAATCGCCCTCCCTGATCTGAACGTCCACGGCGAAACCGACGAAAAACAGTGGCGTCAGGAACTTCAGGAGATCGATAAACGCTACCGTGCATTCCAATCGGCACCGGAGCAGGTTCCCGCCCCTCTGACACATCCGCAACAGTTGATTTTGCTGTGCCTGTACCAAATCGATCAGATTCATCCCTTACCATCGGGACTGTGGCAGATCAAGATTCATTCAGAAAACTGGCTCGGACGTGGTATGGGCAGTTCAGCAGCAGTTATACTGGCAACTCTTCAGGGTATCGCCCAAATCGTGCAACTTGAGTTAAGCCGGGAACGGCTTCTGCAAATGGCGACCGAAGTCGAATGCTATCAGCACGGGCGCTCCAGCGGATTGGATCCGGCCACCCTGCTGGCAAAGACTGTGATTGAATATAAGATTCCCGGACTGCTTGAGCCGCTGAATTTATCCGAATTTCCATTGCAGGCTTGGCTGATCGATACCGGACAGCCCATCAGCAATACAGGACAGTGCGTCCTGCAGGTGAGAGAACAGTTTGCCGATAATGATGCCCTGTGGCATGAGTTTGCGCAGGTGGTACAACAAATTAAATTCGCCTGGCAGCGCAATCAACAAACTGAGTTTGTCGAAGGCATACGGCATAATCAACGTCTTTTGGAGCAGATTGGCGTTGTTCCGGCAAGGATTCGCACATTTATCCGCAAACTGGACAGCTTGAGCGAACACGCCTGCGCCAAAGTCTGCGGCGCAGGTGCCGTGACGGGAGATGCCGCCGGAGTGGTCGTCTATTTCGGCGAGCAAGCCCCGGATAAATTATGCCATTCGATGGGCTTTAAGAGCCGACCACTTGAACTCGTCCATCCATGACTAAAAAGAGTATCAGAAGGTAGAAATGACCATGCAAAGATTCATCTCAAAAGCTCCGGCTAATACGATGCTACTGGGCGAACACAGCGTGGTTTACGGCCAACCGGCTCTGGCATGCGCTCTGGATCAATGGATTGAAATTGAATGGCAGCCACGGGAAGATAAGCAGATTCTGATTTTTTCGGAAATTGCTCAGCACACCTGCGACCTGCAACAACTCGAAGTACATCCTAAACTGCAATTCATCGGACTGGCCCTGAAGCATTTTCAGAATGCGCTCTTGCAAATTGGACACGGCTGGGAGTTACGCGTGCTCAGCGAATTTCCATCCACCATCGGCCTCGGCAGTTCCGCCGCAGTTCTCGCTGCGACCCTGGCCGGTCTGAATCAGATTACCGGAGATAAGCTCTCCAAGCTTGAACTCTGGCAGATCGGCAAAGAGATCATTGTCGAAATTCAGGGCCGCGGTTCGGCAACGGATCTGGCCGCCAGCCTTTTTGGCGGCGTGGTATTTATTCAACCGCCGACGGAAAAACACGCACTGAAAATCGAATCTCTCCCGGTCAATATGGATATTCTTCTTGTATACAGCGGCTATAAGACTCCAACCGCCGAAGTTCTGGAGATCGTTGCGCAGAACTGGAAAACGCAACCTGAAATGCTCGATGCGCTCTATCGGGAGATGGGACAGATCACCCAAGGCGCCTACCAGGCGCTGACAGAACACAACTGGCCGGTTTTTTACCACAGTTTCGAGCAATACCAGACATTGATGGAACGTCTCGGCGTCAGCGACATGACGCTGGATTTCCTGATCGCCCAACTGCGTGCCTGCCCGCTAATCTGGGCCAGCAAAATATCCGGTTCCGGCCTCGGCGACTGTGTACTCGCGATAGGCGAAGTCTATTCGAAACACCGGCCTCAGCGCGAGAAAAAACCGCTGTTGCACGAATGTCCCGAACCGGAAGTCGTCAAAAATTATTTACAGCTCCAGCTGCCGATCAGCCCTATCGGCACACATATTAAAAACGAACCTGTACAGCAAGCATGAACAACGATCAAAAAAGACAAGCGGCATTCATACGCCACCTTCTTCAATCCAGCAAAAACAGCAGTCCGCTCACGCCACAGAAAGCCTGTGGCGTCGGTACAGCACCGGTTAATATCGCTCTTAGCAAGTACTGGGGAAAACGTGACAAGGCACTTAATCTGCCGATTAACGGCAGTGTTTCGATCAGTCTTCCCGGACTGGGCACGGAAACCAGACTGAAACCGATTAACGCCGGAAAAGATCGAATTTCCCTTAACGGAAAACCACTTGCCGACAACGCCGTTTTTGCCGAACGTCTTAGCCGCTTTCTGGACTGGTTCCGCGATGACCGCGAGAGCGCTTTCGAAGTGGAAACTCATAATACGGTACCGACCGCCGCGGGCCTGGCCTCCTCGGCATCGGGCTATGCGGCGCTGGTTCTGGCACTGGATGATCTTTTCGACTGGCAACTGCCGAAAGAAACCCTTTCCCTGCTGGCGCGGTTCGGCAGCGGAAGCGCGAGCCGTTCGCTTTTCAACGGCTTTGCCATCTGGCACAGAGGGAGCCGCGAAGACGGCCTCGATAGTTTTGCCGAGCCGCTACAGGTCGAATGGCCGGATCTGACGATCGGACTGGTCAAAGTGAATACCGGAGAAAAACCGGTCGGTTCAACCGCCGGAATGCAACAGACCGTAGAAACCTGCGACCTCTACCAATCCTGGCCGCAACAGGCAGAACGCGACCTGCAAACCATTATCAACGCGATCAAATCCAACGACTTCAGCACCATGGGAAAAACCGCCGAGCATAATGCACTGAGCATGCATGCCACCATGATCGCCACCTGGCCGCCGATTGTCTACTGGCAGCCGGAGTCGCTCTCGGCCATGCAGCTGGTATGGTCTCTGCGCGAGCAGAATATCGAAGTCTATTTCACAATGGACGCCGGTCCGAACTTGAAGCTGCTTCTACAGGAAAAAGATCGCGCCGCGGTACAAAAGGCGTTTCAGGAACGCGGTATCGGTATCGAATTTCTGCACCCGTTTTCCGGTTAAGGTTAGTCGAATTTCTGTTAAGTACGAAACCGGCCCACTGTAAAAAGCACAATAAAAAACCCCGAAGCGGCATTCCGCTTCGGGGTTTGTTTGAATCGCAGACGAACAAACTTTTATTTTACGATCGACAAGGTCGGACGCTTTTTCTTATCGCTGCCACTCTCGGCGTTATCGCTTTTTTCCGCTTTAGCACCTTTAGAAGCAGGTTCAACCGCTTTCAGAGGCGAGCTGGCTTGCGACTCACCGCCCTCCTCGGTCGTAGCCTCTTCAGGATATGGCTCGGCCGGGAACGGCATCCCCTGCCCGTTTTCACGGGCGAAAACCGCCAGAACCGCCTCAGGCGGAAACGACACGCTCTGTTCCATCCCCTGAAAACGGGCGCTGAAAGAGATCTCTTCGTTGCCCATTTCCAAACCGACAACCGCGGTCGGACTGGTGTTGAGAACAATCATGCCTTCCTGTACAAACTGCTGCGGAACATAGGTTCCAGGATAGTTTGCATCCACCTGCATATGCGGCGTCCAGCCATTATCGACAATCCAGTCATAGATGGCGCGAACCAGATAAGGACGGCTTGAAGTCATAGCTTAGTCTCGCATGTCCAGTTCATCGTCCGAAAGACTCTCGCCGAACATTTCGCGATTCAATACTTTCTCTGCGTAATCCATAATCGGCTTGGCGCTCTTTGGCAGATCAATTCCAAGATACGGCAGACGCCACAACAGAACCGACATGGAAATATCGACCAGAGAATAGTCGTCGCTCATAAAGAAGTCTTTATGCGCAAAAACCGGAATCAGCTGAATCAAACGTTCCTGAAGGTCGCGGCGAGCGGTTTTAATCGCTTCTTCGTCGCCGGAGTGAGTGATGGTTTCGACCAGCGGATACCACTCGGTTTCAATCTGACGCAGCATCTGACGCGCACGCGCTTTGGAAATCGGGTCAACCGACATCAACGGCGGATGCGGGAAACGCTCGTCCAGATACTCGATAATCACTTGCGGATCGTAAAGAACCAATTCGCGATCAACCAGAGTCGGCAAGGTGCCGTAAGGGTTCAGTTCCAACAGGTCTTCAGGCAGGCTGTCCTGGTCGACTTCAATAATATCCATCGGGATATCTTTTTCTTTGGCAACCAGGCGCACGCGATGGCAGCTAGGACTTTTTGAATCAGAAAATAAAACCATTTGTGAACGCTTGGTCACAGGTACATCACTCATTAATTAACTCCTTAATCCAATCCAAAATGAACCGGCATCGGCACCATGCAGAGCCTGTCATCGTTTGGTACAGTGAATTAATTATTATACACCACCTTGTCAAGCCCTCTAAAAGCCCTAAAAGCGCAAGAGCGCAAATAAAAACAACACCTTACCCATTTACAAACAAATACAAGCAAATGATCGCAACCGATTATTTGGTAAGATTGCAAGCAACTCCCAACAAGGCTCTTGCTTCCCATGTTTGATTTTTTTTGCCAACGGCCGGCTAACAACACGCCGGTGCTGATATTCGTTTTAACGGCGGCCTTCGCGTGCGGCTCGAATGCGCAGCAACCCGAACAAGACAGTTTGCAAGAAAACTTTCAACAGAGCGCTCAAAAAACCGCTGCTGACGGCGTTAAAGAAAAGGAACTTAAAGCCTACCGGTATAGTGACCGCGATCTGTGGGCCAGCCTGCCACAGACGGACTACGATTTCGCCGGCGAAGCGCTCACCCTGCGAAAAATCGACCAGCCCGAAGCGGACGGTTCACACCTGTTCCTGTTTATCGGTGAAACCGCCGTGCCGAATAACGGCGATGCCCTGGTCATGCAGCATCTGGCCGAAAAAAATCCGCATAGCGAAATCTGGTTTATCGATACGCCGGATGCGTTGTTTATCGAACGGGAACGCACCGGTATGCGCAATAACGCAGGCGATTTCATGCTGCCGATTATGCAGCAGATCACGCAAACCTTCGCGTCGATTACCCTGATCACGATGGACATTGTCAGCGTCCCGGTTCTGCGCGGTTTGAATCAATGGCAGTCACAAACCGATCAAGCCCACTTGAGCAAACTGTCGCAACTGATCCTGCTCTACCCCAGTCTGTACGTCAATACACCGGCTGCAGGACGAGAAAGAGAACTGTTTCCGATCGTAGAACGCAGCGCCTTACCGATCAGCGTTTTTCAGCCACAACTTGGCGCCCAGGCCAATTACATTGATGAATCGGTTATAGCACTGCGTCGCGGCGGCAGTTTTGTTCAGCTGGAAAAAATCGCTGACGCGACCGACGGTATCTATAAATTTCAGGATATCCGTGCAATGGCGAAGATCTGCTCGGATATGATTGATCGCAGTGAAAAGAAAATGCGCCAACTCCGCCAGACAATTAATTATCAGGTTCTGCCGGTGGCACGATTCGACGCGAGCGACTCACCAAAAAGCGAAATCGTCTCCGGCCTGATTAAGCTGGACGGCACGGCCCAAATGCCCGATATCAAGCTGCATGATTTACAAGGCAATGCGATTGACGTTCTGGCTGAACACGCGGGAAAAGCGCTACTGATTAATTTCTGGGCAACCTGGTGTCCGCACTGTGTGGAAGAGATTCCGTCGATGAATCGTGCGCTGGCTCAACTGGATCAGGACCGCTTTGCCATGATCTCCATCTCCTATAAAGATACCGCCGAGATCATGCGTCAGTTCACCCGGGAAATACAGGTCGATTTTCCGATTCTCATGGACTATGAAGGTCGTGTTTCCGCGCAATGGAAAGTATTCGCCTTTCCAAGCAGCTTCTTAGTCGACCGTCACGGAGTCATTCGCTACTCCATAAACGCCGGTGCAATCTGGGACAGCCCCGATATGCTGGAAAAACTCAGGGAAATCAGTCAATAACGGAGATCATGCCTGCTGAACGCCAAACGGAATAACCGCCTCAATCTGCCGCTCACCCTGCTGCAGCATTAACAGCCGGTCAACGCCGAGCGCCACCCCGCAACAGTCGGGGAGCGATTTTTCCGTCAGCGTCTGCAACAGCTTTTCATCCAGCGGCACTGGCGGCAAGCCCAGCTGCGAGCGCTGAGCTAAACTCTCCTCGAAGCGCTGCCGATAAAGACCGGCATCGGCCAGTTCGTGATAACCGTTAGCCAACTCCATGGCATCGACAAAAACCTCAAAACGTTCGGCAACCTCCGGATTCTGCGGATCAATCAACGCCAGAGCAGCATCGCGGGCCGGAAAATCCTTGAGCACTGTAATGACGCCCTGACCGAGCTGCGGCTCAATGACTTCGGTCAGAATCAGCTGCTCCCAAAGCGGTTTATCATCTTCATCGACGCCGACAATTTCCGGCACCTTGTTCAGTTGCAGGCAGGTCCGACACTGCTCGGCGTTGGCTCGAAAAATATCCTCGACCCCGGCAAATTCCGCAAACGCCTGTCGGTAGCTTAACTGCTGCACACTGCGCGGCTTCGGAAGAAGCTGATTAATCAGTTCCAACACCTCGTCGATCAGTTCCTGTAGAGAAAAACCGACACGGTACCACTCCAGCATCGTAAACTCGATCTGGTGTCGCGGGCTCAAATCCCCGTCACGAAACACCTTGCCGAGATAGAAAATATCTCCGGACCCTTCGCACAACAAGCGTTTCATAGGATACTCCGGCGATGTATGCCAGAAATATTCCTGCCGCTCGCGTTCGCCCGGAACCTGCAGCCAGCTGCTGAGCGAACGCAGATGCACATCCGGCGTCGCCCCCTGAGACAACATCGGTGTATCGACTTCGAGTACCTGACGCTGATAAAAAAACGCCCGCAGTCTTTGCAGAAACTGCGAGCGTTTTTCCAATTGAAGCCGACGATCCGAAGTTTTTGAAACTGTCGAAAAATCGTTCATCATTTATTTCGCACGAGAAACGTATTCGCCTTTTTCAGTGTTGACGATTACCTTTTCACCGATCTGTACAAATAGCGGAACCTGGACAACTGCACCGGTCGATAGAGTCGCCGGTTTACCGCCGGTTCCCGCCGTATCGCCTTTCAGACCCGGATCGGTTTCAACAATTTCCAGCGTTACCTGCTTAGGCGGAATAACCGAAATAGGCTGACCGTTGAAGAGAGTAACCACACACATATCCTGTTCAATCAACCATTTGGCAACATCAGCCACGGCAGACTCAGGCGCCTGATACTGTTCGAAAGATTCCGCATCCATAAAGTGCCAGAATTCACCGTCGGTATACAGATACTGCAGTTCGGTATCCATAACGTCAGCCGCTTCAACCTTTTCACCCGACTTAAAGGTTTTTTCCAAAACGCGCCCGGTCATCAGGTTACGGTACTTAACGCGGTTAAACGCCTGACCTTTACCCGGCTGAACGATGGTATTATCAACGATGGTACAAGGCTGGCCGTCCATCAGGAATTTCAGACCGTTTTTAAATTCGTTTGTGCTTACTGTTGCCATAATTTTTTCCAGAAGTATTTGCAGATCTGGACAAACGGGTTTTCCGAATGACCATGATCCTATAATAAAATTTTGGTCGCATTTTACCGCAAAACCGCTTCGGTTTAAAATAGTCCGATTTTATTCACTTGCTATCGAGCCCATTTATGCGCAAACCGTCCGCCACAGCCCAATCTCTTATTACCGATCTAGGTCTTCAGGACGCTTTGCAACAGGAACTGACCGAAAGCGCGTTTGCCTTCAAAGCGCCGCGCCACTTCATAGCGCAGATCAAAACTGCGGATGCCGAGGACCCACTACTTAAACAGGTTCTGCCGCTTCAAGCCGAAAATCACTCACCGGAGGGATACCAGACCGATCCGGTCGGCGATCACCTTAAAAACCCGCAACCGTCGCTGATTCATAAATACCACGGTCGTGTGCTGCTGATTGCCAGCCCGAAATGCGATATTCATTGCCGTTACTGTTTCCGCCGCCATTTCCCGTACGAGAATCACGCCAATCAGCGCCATTGGCAAAAAGCATTGGAAACCATAAGCGCTGATCCAACACTGCATGAAGTGATTCTCAGCGGTGGCGATCCGATGAGTTTAAGCGAAAACGCCCTGTTAAAACTGTGCCGACAAATCGAAGCGATCGAGCAGATTAGCACCCTGCGAGTCCATAGCAGAACACCGGTAGTCGCCCCGGATAAAGCGGCGCAAAACCAGTGGCTGGCATGGACGCGGGAAACCCGCCTGAATGTCGTAATGGTTGTGCACAGCAACCACGCCAATGAACTCAGCGAGGAGACTGCCGAACTGTTCCGCTCTTACCGTGAGGCGGGTATGACATTACTGAATCAGAGCGTGCTGCTCAAAGGCGTCAACGACTCAATCGAGGTTCTGGAAGCGCTGAGTCATAAGCTTTTTGCTCAAGGCATCCTACCCTACTATCTGCATCAACTGGATAAGGTGAACGGTGCCAGCCATTTCGAAGTTGAAGATCGGCTGGCGTTAAATCTTCACGAGCAGTTGCGACAGAGGCTACCTGGCTATCTGGTTCCGAAACTGGTGAGGGAAATCGCCGGCGAGCCCTATAAAACGCCTTTGACGCCTTGAACCTCCTTCACCGCCTGACCTAAGGCGTTATTCGCCCAATTGATACTTCTCTTTAAAGCCGCAATGCCCCTTCGGTAACCATTCCGGCGGCAGGTAATAATTCCGGTACACCGTTTCGAGGATTTTTTCCCGGTAGAGGCGATAGTTGAAGTCTTCTCCGATAAAGAGCATATAGGTCTGTCCGGCAACTTTGCGCAAAGGTTTAAGCCGGTAGTTTTTGAAATAAGGCGTTACCAATTGCAGATCCGAACTTTTGACCAGCAGGATTCGCATCTGGCTGCCAGCGAAATCGGCGAAATTGATCCGCTTATCGTCTTCACGACCAAACTTCGAAGTACTGGCAAAGACATGCAGATCGCTACGGCGGCAATGCTGACTCAGCGTCGCCTGAGAACTGTATCCGAGGGTAAACAGTGTATCGGCAGGAAGTTGCTCGCAGAGCGCCTGTGGCTCAAGATACAACGGCGCACGCAACTTGGCCGTTCCCTTTAAAAAGTCCATCGCATTGGCAAGTAACAACAGCAAGGTTACAGCGGCCAAAACCGATAGCAGCGCATTAAACCAGAATAGTCTGATCTGCTGGCGCTCATCCAGCACAGCATAGGAGGCGTACAACCAAACCACCGAGATCAGCGGCCAATGCAGACCCACCTGATTACTGAGACTGACAACCAGCAGAACCAATAACAACGGCAGGCTGGAATACCACAGCAATACCGGAAGCCGTCCCAATTCACGTCTCTGACGATACAGATAATAGAGACCCAGGGGGGAAAGCATCAACACCAGCATCAGTAGGTAAGACAGCAGATACACCCACCCCAGAGTACTGTCCTGAGTTCGGGAGAAAAAGTTGAACAAAATATTGTTCCAGCAGTGCTGGTAGTTAAACCACAGATTTTGAGCAATAAAAAGCACAACGATAACGATCATCAACGTAATTAAACGCCAATTGACCGGAGCATGACCTAAGGGTTTGCGCCGCGTGAAAGACAGCACATATAAAAGCAGCCCGAACAGCAGAAAAACCGCAAAATACTTGGAAAGAAAAGCCATCCCGAGCATCACACCGGCCAATACGGCAAAAAGCGTCGAATCGTCTTTCAGCGCACGCGAAAACCAGTAAAACCCGAGAGCAGCAAAAAAAACCAGAACGGTGTCGTTGGCGGTCAGGACAAACATCAATGAAACCGGAGAAACCCAGAAGATCATCGCCGCCCAAAACGCCTTATCCCGTGCGACTTCGGCAAACATACATAACCATTGATAGAGCAGGTAGGCCACCACAAGCGAGGTCGCAAAAGCAAAACTGCGATACCAGGCCAGATTTTCGGACAGTAGACTCATTAAGCCGAGAATCCACCCCACGGCGGGAGGATGATCGTAATATCCGGAAGCCAGCTGCTGCCCCCAGACAATAAAATAGGCTTCATCGCCGGTTAGAGGAAGCTGCCATAAAAGCACCAGCTTTAAGGCGGTGAATAGCATCAGCGCAGACAGTTGCGCCACGGATAGGGAAGGCAAAGCGTATTTCAAATTCAACAAACCGGATTATTCTCTTGAGTGTCGCTTATGAAACACCGACTTCTGAAAACAGTCAAATGCTTCGTTTAGCTCGGTGTAAATGCAACCATCCTCCTGCAACTGAGCGAGCAGTTCACCGACCGCTTCAAGCGTAGACAGACTGTCGCTGTTTTTCTGTTTGCGGATGAAATACTGAGAAGCCTTGCGCGGTTCAACGCTAATCCGCGGCAGACTTTGCAGCTGCGGGTTTAACATAAGCATCTTATAGGTTTTCCGCCAGGTTCCGTCAAGCACCAGTATCTGACTGTCTTGCAGATTTGGCCGCAAAGACTCAACTGTGACAAGCGGCAAGGTTGGCGAATCGTCTTCGGTTTTCGGATATAAAAGGTAAGTGTGCTTGCCATTTACCAACCAGCGATTCAGTTCCATCGCGCTATCTTGCAACACCAGTGCACAAATCTGAGCGTCTGAAACCGTCTCGCCCTTCCAGAGTTGAACCCGATTCAGACATTTAACCAGTAAAGGAACGGTTGATTTGGCCTGTTTGGCTTCATCGGGATGTTGCAAAATACCGATTTCGATCCGGTTAGCGACCGCTCTGCTACAATGGCACCAGCAGGCATTGACAGGCCTTACGCAGCCTTGGCAAATTGTTCGTGCCATTTTTCGTTCGACTCACTCAAGCGGCAAAATACATTGTGACCATTTTAGCAAACTGCGCATTTGTGGATATGTCAAAACAACCTCTCGACAGTGCCCTGATCTATAAACTCAAACACTTCCTGAAACAGGCTCAGCAAAAAAACTGGCAACAGAGCGATCAGGTTTTTCTCGTTGTGCATCAAAACAGCGTTATCGGCTATGCACGCATAGTCCCTCAGGAGAACGGCGCTTTTTGGCTGCGCGGACTCTATGTCGATCCGCAATGGCGTAAACAGGGAGTCGCTAGCGCACTGATCCGCAACGCCGAAAATGCTTTAGCGGCAACCGAAAGTGGACAGGTTATCTGTTTTGCACTGGCGCATTTAGAACACTTTTACCGACGACTCGGCTATCAGCCACTTGACGAATCGCAACTGCAGAACATCGATCCGCACCTGCATACACGTTTTCGCCAAGCGCAGGAAAGCGGAAAAAGCTGGCTGCTACTGCACAAAGCTTTACACCAAGTCTGTCGTTAATCCGGGTCCTGTAAAAGCGGCGCACCATGCGCTTCTTGCAACAAATGTTCCGGGATCTCTTTCTTGGTCTTACCGGCTAACTCCTTAAGCATTTCTGCCTGGCGCACCAGATTACCGTTGCCTTCCATCATGCGCGTTTTGGCCTGATGATAACTGTTATTGACCGCATCCAGCTGCTTGCCGACCTTTTCAAAAGATTCGACGAAACCGACAAACTTATCATGCACTTCGGCGGCACGTTTGATCAGTTTGACGGTGTTCTCACTCTGTCGTTCATAACGCCAAAGCTGTTCTATGGTTTTTAAGGTTGTGAAGAGCGTCGTCGGAGTCACCACGGCCACCCGTTTATCGAAGGCTTCCTCGAAAATCCTCGGCTCGGCTTCAATAGCCATCAGATATGCCCCTTCAACCGGTATAAACATCAATACAAAATCCGGAGCGTTTAACAGTTCCAGGTGGTCGTAGCGTTTACTCGCCAGTGCATCGATATGCTTGCGCAGGCTCTGCAAATGGGATTTCAGGGCAATCTGCTGATGCTGGGCGTTATCGCTGTTGAGCGCCTGCTCATAGTGTTTCAACGATACTTTGGAGTCGATAATAATGTGCTTATTGCCGGGCAGGTTTAGAATGACATCCGGTCTCAAGCGGCTACCGTCCTGCTGAGAAAAACTTTTTTCCCGCTCAAACTCTTCTCCTTCTCTAAGCCCCGAACGCTCAAGTAACCGCTCGAGAACCAGTTCCCCCCAATTCCCCTGCGTTTTACTGTCGCCTTTCAGTGCTTGAGTCAGGTTTTTAGTCTCCTCAGTCATTTGCGAATTGAGTTCCTGCAGTTGTTTAAGCTGCTGCTGAAGACTGGCCCGTCCTTCCAGGCTCTCTTTATGCGTGGTCTCAACCCTTTGTTTAAAGCTCTCTAGAGTCGTTTGCATCGGCTGGAGAATTGCCCCCAGGGATTCCTTATTCAAGCGGGAAAATTCTTGTTGTTTAGTCTCGAAAATATGGTTAGCCAGGTTCTTAAACTCGTTTTCCAGCTGTTGCTTAGCTTCCCGCTGAAACAACAGTTTTTCCTCGGCATTTTTCTGCTGAAGCTCCAAAGAGGTCTCAAGCGTGGCTACTCTGGCCTGTTCCTGGGCCAGTACCTGATTCAAGGCCTCAAGCTTCCGTTCTTTATCTTTCAGCGTTTCCTGTGCCGCCTGCAATTGCTGTTCAATCTGGCCGAATTGTCCCTGTATCGCATTCAGCTGCCGCAGCTGCTGTTCCAGTTCTTGCTGATCCTGTAGCCATTTTTGCTGACTCTGGCGCAGAGTTTCCAGCTCATATAATGACGGCTGCACTTCCTGGCGATAGTTGTCCAACGCCTCAATACGATGACGCTGCTGAACAAATAAATACCCCAGAATTAAAATGAAAAAGCCCGCAACAGTCAGTGCGGGCCAAAAGAGTTCGCTGATATTCATATCTATTGAGAATTCGGTTTCGTTGCTGTCGGTTGTGAAGTAAGAATTTTAACCTGTTCCAGCGTGTCTTTCGCAACCCTTTCTTTGGTTTTCGGCAGCGCTTTACCTTTCGCTTTTTCTTTCTGAACCAGCTGATAGGTCGGAATGACTTTCGGTTTTCTTGGCAACAGTGTGCTTCCTACCGGAACGACCTGCTCTTTCCCCAAGATATCGAATGCGACGCCTTTCTCTGTCGTATGTTCTTTATTGATTGAAATATGCTTGGAGTAGGTACGGTTATATTTACCGTTCACGCGGGCTAAAGAGTCTCCGTTCGGTTTAATGACCAAAGCGGAAACGGCAAGCTTGTATGGCAGATAGATACGTTTTTTCTTTGCTTTTCCGGTACCTGTTCCTTTACCCGGAGGCGGTGGTGGAGGAATTTTTTCCACATCCTGAGCCTCAGGAGGATTGATATAGGCCGCTCTTTGTCGGTCGATTTTTTCTCGGGTCGGTTTATCCAGAAGAATCGTCTGAAGATTCAGAGGTTTATTCAGAACATCGTTTCCGGCCCCGGATATTTGCGGTTTTTTCTGCTCTGGTGCCGCTTTCTGCGTTTCCGCCTGATCCGTTGGCGTTTCGGTTCGAACCTTCAGCTTACCGTCCTGCCCTCTTTCCAGCACAATCACATCGGCACTTTGAGGCACATTCTGCGGTACATTTTGTACCGGAGCCGGATCGGCCGCCGTCCCCATGATCGGTACAAGCGATGCGACCAGCAATGTTGCACAACTCGTTAAAAATTTCATACAGAACCCCTTTTTATTTATCTACTCTCAGGCTTCCGGCAGACATCTTCTATGTCTCGCTCACAAGCAGCCTTAGGTTCAAATTATCGACTTGCCACGACTTTGGTTTCTTTCGGGTCTTTCTTCTTACCCAGATTCAAATGCGTATGGAAAACAACGATGGTACAGACGCTTTTAACGTTTCCTTCGGTCAAGTTAAAGTTCGCGTTAACCTTATGGTCGTCAGAACGTAATTCGTTATTACAAGATTCAATCAAATACAGAGGAGATACCCGTTCATTGATTGATTCGAACAAACGCAATAAATCTTCTTCATGCTGAAGTTCCATGGTCAGCTTGATACGGCTGAAATAGAACATTTTCTGCGGGACCTGAATGGTTTTGAATAACGAGCTGCTCAGAGGTTTTTCCGGCAAAAATTCAAAACTGAACTTAGGCATCAGATATCCCTGTTTGAGCTTAATCAGGTTATCCGCCCAGAAAACGCGATCCTGTTTCTTCACCAGACCTTTTTTCATCAGCTCGGCATATTTCTCACCATACTGCTGGAAGAGGCGAACCTGCTGTTCCAAAAAGGTCACTTCGCTCTTCAACTGATTAAGCTTGGCAATTTTCGGCTGCGCTTGCGCTTTAAGATCCTTGCTTAACTCGTCAAAACCGTACCAGGCCCCACCGATTGCTGCGACCAAAAGAACGAGGACAATCAACAGGTTCCGAAAGAAACGCTTAAAAAAGGGATCTTGGACAATATTATTTAGACTCGCCATCTTTAACCCTCAAAGTTATGCTGAAAGGCAGAGCTTCGACTTCACCTTCATCCGTATTAATTTTGGTTGCCTGCTTCAAATTACGGTTCAATGGTTCTTCATCCAAGGAAACCGACTCAATGTTTTTCAATTTTTTGAGGTCATCGACCAGAGCATCCACCCAGTAAACCGGCTTTCTGTAGGTTTCATAAAACGGGAAAACCCAGCCTTCGATGGCGATTTCATGCCGTTGGCTGTCCATTGCCTGAAGGTTTTTCCAATTCATGTCTTTGAGTTGAATATTCGGATGGCGTTTTAAGGTTTCGCTGAAATCCTGAATATTAAAACCAACCAGTCTGTCGACACGCAGACTCAGAACCGCTTCTGAAAACTCAACCGAAGCTTTGATCTGCTGGGCGTCGTCCTGGAGCTTGACCAGCTCGGTCAAACGCTGCTTTTCTCTCTCGTGCGCCACGATATTTTGATCAAGCAATCCCAGTTTTTGCCAGTTCAGATAGTTATCAACCGAATTCACTAAGACAAACGCCAGCCCACCGAGAAGAAGCGCTATATTAACCGCATACAGACTTTTACGCGCCAGCTGGAAGTTTTGCAAGCGTTCAATATAAGGCGTGCTATAAAAGCCTTTGAGTGAATGGTTGAAAAGGAAATCAACCGCCGCCTGTTCGGAATAGCAGCGGGCTTCTTCATTGCAATATTGCAGCCCTCCGCCCAACTCTTTGTAGGTCTTTTTCGCAAAGTAGAAGTTATTACCCCATGAACCGCGAATGATCCCGTTTTCACGACAATCTTCTTCGATATCCTTTAAAACGGCCTCATTCTCATCAAGAAAGATCAGACCAATAGGATGATTGAACGGGATAATTTTCTGGTTGTACACATAGGTAATCGCCAACTTGGTCTCTTCAAGAAGCGCTTTATGAATCTCGTCCGCCTGCTTAAACTCCTCTTCAATCTGTACCGGGCGACTTAAACGCATCTGGCCGCCGTGGAAGAAAGTCTGTCGGTAATTTCTTTCTGAGTGACGGGAAATAATCAGAAAAGGAAGCTGTTCCTGTTCTTTAGATAATTTAAGTTCAGGCTTAACGACACTGCGGAAATACTCCTGCAGCAGGAACGGTTTGGAATAAATCCCTTTAATTAAAACCTGTGCGGCTTCAAGACTGTTCAAAAAACGTGTTAGCTTGAACGAATCGCTGATGGTAGCAGAAAGAATCAACTCCTCTTTACGCCCTTCGTCCGATTTACGATTCTGATTCGTTGAATGAACTTCGGAGAGCGCGATATTCTCGCCCATCAAACGTTCGCGGCGACGTTTCAGAAGCGCGCTCTTCTCCCAAGGCATCACTTTCGGAACCCATTCGAAGAAAAGGTCTTCATCCACCAGATCAAGCAGAAGCATCACCTCGCTTTTGGCAGAAAGCCCGGAAATGAAGAGATCAATCTGCGCGATATCGTCCCATTCAAATGTTTCGACTTCCTCTCCGACTTCCCTTACATTTTTGTAAGCCTTAAAGCCGGATTCAGTAACATAAAGTACATATTGCATATTATTGTACCTGCGAAATAGTATCGTAAATCGGACCGAGAACGGCAATTAAGACCCAGCCAACGATAAAGCCGATGATAATGGTTAAAAATAGTTCGATCATCATGCCAAATATGACCCGTGGTATTGTCCGACGATCATAGTTGAACCTGAGAAATCGTGTCGTAAATCGGACCTAGTACTGCAATCATAATCCAACCTACAATAAATCCCATGATCACGGTCAAAAGCGGTTCAATTGTTGGCTCGATTTTTTCAATCAGTTCTTTCGCTTCACGGTCATAGAAATAACTGACGTTCTTTAAAGCGACATCCATCTTACCGGTTAACTCTCCGGACTTGATCATACGCACTGCCATCATAGGGAAGGCATCGGAATCCCGGAATGAAACCCAGATCTCTTTACCGTCCTCGATCATATTGACGGCATTCAGGAAATTCGTTTCCAGAAACTTATTACCCGCGGTCATACTGGCCATTCGCAGACTTTCAGGAAAGCTGACACCGGCACCGTACATAACCGACAGAGAGTTGGCTACGCGTGCCAGTTTCAATTTATGCAAGACGACGCCGATAATGGGAATCTTCAAATGAAACTCGTCCGATTTGAGCTTGAATTCCGGAGATTGTTTGCGCCACCAGGAATAGACAAATACGAAGATTACCGGCGCCATCATCAGCTCAAGAATATATGTTTGGATAAAGTCTGAAGTGGCAATCAAAGCGACTGTCGCAAAACCGATTTCCCCACCCATTGAGGTAATAAAGCCCAATAGCTCCGGTACCACAAACAACATCATCAGGATAACAACCGCGATAACAACGGTAGCCACAATGGCCGGGTAGATCATGACCTTCTTCGCCTTGGAAGCCAGTTCGTCTTCCCACTTCATCATATTACCGAGATCGCGCAGAATGTCTTCCAGCTTACCGGTTTTTTCACCCACCGAGACTAGAGAGATATACACCTGACCAAATTCTTTTTCGAAATCAGCCAGTGACTCGGAAAAGGTATTCCCCCCTTCCATCGACTCGTAAATATTGGCCAGCATCTCTTTAGCTGCGTCATTTTCAAAGGAGTCTTTCATATCCTCGATGATTTCCATCAGAGGAACACCCGCTTCAAGCATCTGCTCAAGCTGGAAAGTAATCGTGATAATGTCGCGTTTCTTGATTTTAGACCCAAAAGAAAGCGATAAGCCTTTACCCTGTTGACGGTAACTCAAGAGGTCAATTTGCGACTTTTTCAGCTTTTGCTCAAGATCCTGCTCATTGTTCGCCGGCATGACGCCCGAGACACGCTTACCAAGCTGATTGATCCCTGTGTAATTATAGTTTTGCATCGATTGCTCCTTACAACAGCTCAGTCAAGTCAACAACACGGCTGACTTCATCCAAAGTCGTGTCTCCTTTCTTGACCCAGTTAATGCCGGCATGTGCCATATCGATAAACCCTTTTTCCTTTGCCTTATTTAAAATGGCGTGCTGTGAAGCACCTTCCAATAAGAGATCATCCATTTCACCGTTAAAACGCATGGTTTCCAACAGAGCCAAACGGCCTTTATATCCGACACCATTACACTTGGTGCAGCCTTTCGGGTGATACAGAGTAATGTCTTCATCCGGCTCAAGGCCCAATAGCTTTTTCTCGAACGACTCGGGCTGGTATGGTTCTTTGCACTGACTGCAGAGTTTACGTACCAATCGCTGAGCGACAATACCGATAATATTTCCGGATAGAATCGAACGCGATACACCAATATCCAAAAGACGGGGAATCGCACCAATGGCCGAGTTAGTATGCAAAGTCGCGAATACCTGGTGCCCCGTCATCGCCGCACGCAAGGCCATTTCCGCGGTTTCCCCGTCTCGAATCTCACCGATCAGAATAATATCCGGATCCTGACGCAACAGCGAACGTATCCCTGCGGCAAAATCCATCCCGATCTCTTCATTAACAGGCGTCTGACGTATCAACGACATCGGGTATTCGACAGGATCTTCCAAAGTCATGATATTGACGCCCATATCATTCAACTCATTCAAAATCGAATAAAGCGTCGTCGTTTTACCGGAACCGGTCGGCCCTGTAACCAGGAATATTCCCGTCGGACGAGCGATCATTAATTTCAAGTCGTGATAGGCTTCTTCGGCCAGTCCTAGTTTATCAAGAGGAACAATCCCCTTTTCACGGTCGAGGATACGTAACACGAAGTTCTCACCGTGAGTACAGGGCAGAGAGGAGACACGGAAATCGATTCTTCTCCCTTGAACCACCAGAGTCATTCGACCATCTTGAGGTAGCCTCTGCTCGGTCAAATCCAGATTGGACATAACTTTCAAACGTACGACTAAGCCGGACCAGAACATCTTATGCAGCAGGCGGATCTCCTGCAGTACGCCATCAATACGGTAACGGATGCGAATATAGTCTTCTTCAGGCTCAAAGTGGATATCCGAGGCATTGCGCTTAACCGCATCTGTCAACAGGTTATCCACAAGTCGGACCATTGGTTGGGCATACTCGTTCGAGTTGCTGGTCGCCGTCATATCGACTTGACCGGTCTCAAGCTCCTTTAATATGCCCTCGATCGATAACTCATAGCCATAATAGTTATCAATCGCATTTTGTATTTCCGCCTCTACAACCAGTACCGGTTCAATACGCACATCACTGCGTTGCAGATGACGTCTCAATTTGTCCAGAACCAGAATATCGCCCGGGTTCGACATACCGACCTTAAGTACATTGTCGGATAAACTGATCGGCATTAATGTGTAGTTGTGGGCAAAGGTTTCTGAAACCAGCGAAATCGCTTTTGGATCCGGAACAACATCCTTTAAGCTCATGGCGGTAAAACCGCCATAGGTCCCTACGACTTCACGCAGTGTATCAACACTGATAAAGCCCATACCGACCAGTGTTTCGCCCAGCTTTTGACCGTTTCGCTTCTGTTCAGTTAAAGCGATATTTAACTGATCGCGAGTAATGTAGCCATCGCGTATTAAACGCTCACCGAGACGCTCCGGATATTGCATCAAGGCTCCATCAAACTGTGCTGTTTCAGAATGACCAAACGCTCTTTAATTGCAGACTGGTCAATCGCTGTCGTGCTATTTGCATAAACAAGAGCCTGGGTATAGTAATCCGCAGCCAATTTATACTTGTTCAGATGATCCAGACTAATCGCCAGATTCATCAAATACACCGCTTGATTCGATTCAATTGAAACAGCATTGAAATACGACTCCTGAGCCTTGAACCAATCTTGTTTGCGAGCCATGAAGTTTCCTAAAGCATTTTGCAGGACAGCAGATTTAGGATTTCTTTCCGCAAGCTCTGTCAATTGCTGCAACCAATCATCGGTCGGAGCCGTAACAGAATTTGCAATTTCTGCGACCGCTTCTAGAGCAAACGGATTGCCTGGAGCGAGCTTAAGAACCTGCAAATAGGTTTCAACGGACGTGGACGGATCCCCAAGTGCATTTTGCGAAGCCGCCAACCCGATTAGCGCTTTGATATTTTGCGGATCACGCTCCGAAACAGCCTTAAAAGCATCTTGCGCATTTTGCCATTCGCCCCGCTGATAATATTCATACCCCTGCACCAGCTGCTGTTGTGAAGGCGTCAGTGCTTTTGAACGCGTAATCATAGCCGCTTTGGCAGCAGGCTTAGGCTGAATAATCGTTGAGTTGACAGTATTGAGGACCAATACCTTGTCAGTTGTTCTCAGCGGCTTCGCTTTAGGCTCAGATTTTGTCGAAACCGCTTTAGAAGATTTCGATACGCCACTCGAACTGGTCGCTTTTGTCACCGATCGGGCTGGTTTGACAGCATTCGTAGATGCAATCGACTGATCAGAAGTTTGACTATCAATCGCCGTGGTTTCCTGTGTTTCATTTGAAGCCGGTTCCATTGTAGAATCGGCCATAACAGTGTCACCGTTTAAGCCATCCACCTTATCCGATTCAGTATCAACCTGTTCAGGAATTTTAGGCAGCTCAACTTGAATCGGCGTAATTTTATATTTATCAAAACTTGCTTCAAGCGCCTGGTTTTGCTGATCGAAATAGAAAGCCGTGTATAGACCGATACAAACAAATGCCGTTAAGGAAGTTAAAGCCAGCAACGTTTTCGGATTGCTCAATAAACCGCCTGTTGAGTAAGGTTTACTATGCGCATTTTTGGTCAATACAGAGTTCTTGGCGAGTTTTCGTTCTTCCTCGCTACTCTCAGCTCCCTGATTTACGGCACTAGCCGCAACTTCTTTCTTACTCGCCTCTCCATCGGGAACATAAGCAGGAAGCTGCTCAAGACCCCACTCGAAACTGTCGTCCTCAGATTTGGCCTCTTTAACCTTGCTGTCATCAACCTGCTTTGCAGTCGTTTCCTTTTCAGCTGAAGCGGGTTTAGCAGAGTTCATAACAGGTGACAAATCAGGTTCAGGCAAAGAATCTTCATCAAGCGAACCAGTTTCAATTACCGGTAAATCTGTAGATTTGCTTGATTCTGGATTTGCGCTTGTAGGCTGTGATAATTTTTCCACTTCAGAATCAGACACGTCTTCAGTAGGGATGGAAAAATTAAGCTTAGTCGCAGGAGGCGTTTGCTGACGGGCTTCCAACTCAACATCATCGATCGAATTGCTTTCCTGAGCTGAGTAGATATTACCTCTCACCGGGGTTGCCGCCGATTCAGGTTCCTGAATAAGTTCATCAAGATCTCGCGAGCCACTTGTTTGTACAGGTGTTGCTGGCTCGAGTTTCAAAGAAACCGTAGCCTCAGGCACAGAGGGTTCTCCGGTTTCCGGTGCAGAAGAAGCAGTCTCAGGAGCGCTATCAATCTCTCCCGGAACGCCTTCTGAAGAAAATGAGCTGTTCGTTTCCGAGGGGTCTTTTTCACTTGGAGAGGACTCAACCTCAGACTCCTTGGCAGCTAACTTGTTCTTTTCTTCAGCTGCTTTTTTTAAAGCTTCAAGTAATACACTCACATTTCAACCCTCATTGCCGGTTACATGCTTTGAGTTTTGAGGAATTGACTCACTGATCGCAAATCGCCGTTATAAACATCCGGGTTATCAATAATAATTGGACGAATAAAGATAACTAACTCGCTCTTAGTCGCCTGGTCATCACGGGCAGAGAAAAGATCACCGACATAAGGCGTATCGCTTAACCAAGGAATACCATTTCTGTTATTGGAGTTTTCATCTTCGATCAAACCTCCAATAATCGCGACCTGACGGTCCTGCAGACGCAAGACGGATGACATCTCTTTTTCCTGAATGATCGGAATAAGACTCTCAACCCCAGAATTCACTAAGGCCGGGTTAGGATCAGCTACTTGGCCAATTAGACGGGAAAGCGTCGGACGGACATTCAAAGTCACTGTCCCCTCGTCGCTTACGAAAGGCGTTACGCTCATCGTAAAACCAACCGGAACTGTCTGGACTTCTGTTTCGTAGGTTGTTTGCGAAGTCTGAGTTCCCGTTGTGGTATTCACATCAACGGTAAAATAGACTAGGTTGTTAACGACCTTAAGAAGCGCCGTCTGGTTGTTGATCGCCATGATTTTAGGGCTGGAAAGAACTTTGGAATCACCAAACTGTTTCAGTAATTTCAAGTTAGCCAAGATATTCCAGTCGCCAGATGCAACAGAACCGGCCGCCCCTAAAGGGTTAACCGTACCAATCGAGAAACCGTCTGATGGACCGGAAAATGGTGAAGAGAAACTGATCCCACCACTGGAACCAAATGCACTGCTGTTAATCATGGACCAATCAATACCAGCCTGATATTGATCGTTAAGCGTTACTTCGACAACCGTTGCTTCGATTAACACCTGTTTCTCGGCTCTTTGAGTGACCTGTTCAATATATTTCTTGATCGCGCGGTGTTTTTTATCTGTCGTAAAGACCGAGATCACACCAGCTTCTGGGTTCACAACGGTATTCTGAGAAACTTTCTGACTGCCGCCTTTTTTATCCTTTTCCGTTTCAGCAACTACTTCTGAAATCGAATAAGGGTCCAATTGAGCAAGTTTCTGGATATTATTATCCAACTGAACCCAGAAATCGTGCTTGGACTCGACTTTCACCTGAGAAGAACTTCCCTTACCGAGAGTTGAACTTGCCCCGTCCACAGAGGACGAAACATTCATTTTCATATCAATACTATCCGTACTGGTTTTAGTAATATTGACATAATCCACTTTATAGTTGCGCCACTCAGGTACATCCGGACGGATTTTAATGACGTTATCACGCATTTCGAAGACGAAATTAGCCTGTTCCGACATGCGATCTAGAATCTGTTCAAGCGGCTGATTGATAGCGTTAATAGTGACAGTGCCTTCAACACCATTACTGATATCGATTTCTTTTGCCGAATCTTGAGAAATCTGGAAAAGCAGTTCAGTTACAGGAACTTTAATTGCAGTGATGGAATACAACTCTTTTTGAGTCAGATCTAATGGTGGCAATTTGGCTGTAGACGCGGTCGAAATACCAGGGATAGCATTAATATCAGGTTGTTGTTCGGCCATTTGCTGCGGCGAATCAATGTGACCTTTCGGAATAAAATCTTCTGCAACCGGAGGCGCCGGCGGATCACGCTTGACTGCTGATGTCTCACAACCGGAAATCATTAACAGAGCAATGATCGAACTCGTTAACGTAATGACTTTAAAAGTTTTGTTTCTAACTAACATCTGATCCACCACCATTATTAAGGTACTTAACTGCTTGATCTAGGCTTTTACGAACAACTGAAAAGGGAGTAATGAAAGGCTTTGATGAAAGAAAGCGCTTTGGTAATGCCTGGTACTTTCTTTTTGCTTCATCATAGCTTACCACTTCCGAATAATAGACTTTTATTCTAAAAACCGAATCTTCAACTTTATAATCCAGCACATAATTCACACTATCTTGAGAAAGGCCGGACCTTTGAATATCTGATTTAAATTTTGGCAGGCTGCTAAATGCAATGGTTGCCAACTGAATCGTGTAACCTTTACCCTCTAATGAGTCCACCCATATTCTTGAAGTTTCATAATAACCATCAAGATCTACAGGCGTTACGGGTTCCTTTTCAATCGCATTATTTTCAGAGACCAACTGAATTTCCGGCTTTTCCGAGATCGTCGGTTGGATCTGTATTTCATTATTATTCAGGGAGGCTTCATCGGCTTTCACTGGTTGCTCAAAGCTTTCCACTTTTGCAGCGATTTGAGTACCAGTATAATCATTCTGCACTTCTTCTACTTTATCTATATCATCTTTTATAACACTTTTCTCCGTACTCGCCTCTACATTAACGTCGGAAAAAAGGGGCTTACTGTCATATACGAAAAAATAAACCGCCGCAAGTGCCGCAAAAATGAATATCGCGGATGTCAAATACAGCATTTTGAAAGAACTGCTTTGCGAATTCTCGTAAGAATCCAGAGACCTAAAATGTTTGGTTTTAGCAACCTTATCCTGCTGGCTATAAACCACCATCAGAAGTTTATCCGCCAAGACGTTTATTCCTCGTGGATAACCGTTTGTCATATCAAAAATACGTTTGGCCACTGGTTTGGTGAAAACATCAATTCCAGAATAGCCGCTTCTGCGCATTCTGAAATTCAGATAAGACAAAACGTCATCTACGGAAAATGGCGGGATATAGATGCTATAGGTTATGCGGCTTTTCAATTGACGGATATTGGGGTTATCCAGAGCTCTGTCAAGCTCGGGTTGGCCGAATAGAACTATTTGCAGAAGCTTATCGCTATCCGTTTCAAGATTGCTTAACAGACGAATCTCTTCCAAACCGTCCAAAGTCATAGCCTGCGCTTCATCAATCAGCATAACAACCCGAGAGCCCTGTGCATAAAGTTCTAACAACCGGTTCTGCAATCGGTTAATCAGGGTAAACTTTTGCGAGCTTTCAGTAACCTCAAGTCCCAGTTCGGTACAGATAAATAACAGAATATCTTTAGAGGACAGATTTGGAGAATTAACATAGATAAGCTTGAAGTTATCCGCCAGTGTATTTGCAAGCAGGCGAAGGATCATCGTCTTACCGCAACCAACCTCGCCGACAACCTTGAGTATTCCGTCCCCTCTCTCTACGGTATATTTCAAGGCTTGAAGGATCTCTTCTCTGGATCCCTCGTTATAGAACATCTCCAATTCAGGAGTTGTTTTGAAAGGCAATTGCGACAAACCAAAATAAGGTCGATACATACGAATATTCCATTCTCTTCGTATGGGCTATAGTACTGTGTTTCAGATAGAAACAAAAGCAATCGAAATAAAATACAGAGATTATTTCAGGCATAAAAAAAGCCCGCTGGATTAACCTAGCGGGCTTTCGGGATATAAGCTTGGCGATGACCTACTCTCACATGGGACCTCCCACA
>NZ_JAGETW010000003.1 GCF_017571475.1 Thiomicrorhabdus sp. 6S3-12
ACTTATCCACATTTACACCTGTTTTGACCCTTAACTTCTCTCTTTCCAAACCCCAAAAACAAAAAAAGCCGCTTAACGATAAGCGGCTTCTTACTTTAAAGTGGACTGGACTAGGCTATTTTTTTGACGCCTTTTCTTTCAGTTCGATTCGAGGCTCTTTCCATGGCCCCGAAATCTCATATTCATAAGTAATCAGGTTTTCGTTAATATCCGGAATTACTTTCATTAATGTATAGACTGCTAAAGCGGTGATCGGATTTGCCATTCCGGCAAGCGCGGCGATTGTCGGCAGTGACGAGCCAACCGAAGGCGTAACATTCGCTCGAAGATCAAATCTTTCTTCATCCAGCAGGATATCACCCTGCATATCTACTTTAGCGGCCGGGGCACTCAATTTAAAAGATTGCAGCTGAAGTCGACTTTCATTAAGCAACCCCTGACCTTTAATATCATCAAAGACCAGTCCTTTATTCGTCACATCATCCAACTGCAGTCGCAAGCGCCTGGCCAGAGAATCTACACTCAGCAACCCTAATAAACGCGCAAACCCGGGCTCAACATCTTTTACCACTCCATCTTCCAATCTAAAATCCATTTTTCCGAACAGATCCTTAATCGAAAAACAATCAACCCCGCCAAACCATGATACTTCGGAATGCAACCAAGCCTCTTTGGCCTTTATCCCCTGACTAATTCCGAGAGTCTTTAAAAGTTCGACGATATTCTTGGACTGCAGATTCAATCGTGCAGCACTCAGATTCTTAACCTGGTCAAACCGGTAATTACCACTAATCTGCCCGGCATTATTATGCATTTGTGCCTGCAGATTCTTAGCCTCATATCCCTCTGCTATCG
The DNA here is from genome assembly GCF_017571475.1 of Thiomicrorhabdus sp. 6S3-12. Classification (GTDB taxonomy): domain Bacteria; phylum Pseudomonadota; class Gammaproteobacteria; order Thiomicrospirales; family Thiomicrospiraceae; genus Thiomicrorhabdus. Next base: position 856 of record NZ_JAGETW010000003.1, read on the forward strand.
GCACAACATCAAAACCGAGCTGGTCAAATAAATATTCACCAAAATGCACATTGCGCGCATTGAACTTCAACTCAGGATAATCAACATCACTTGTTTCGAGCGGACAGATATCGCTACTGCCTTGTGCAAAGGCATTTTCGGACTTCGACTTTAAATACAGTTTATCCGCGGTAACTTCAATTACCCCCTCTTCAGGAATCAAAACTGCAGCATCAACCTCATCGCTCTGCAAGGTAATCTTATCTAAATTAGCATCCAGACTCTGAACGACAACTCGGGCATTATTAAACTGCTGCTCTTTATAATTAAGTGCTTTAACAAAAAACTCCGTATTCTGCCATTCAATCTCGTCAAGCGGATTCTTCTCTTGCCCTGAATCCGGAATTCCTTCCCACAAACGCCACCAAGCAAAGGCATCCAAACTCTTCAGTTGTCCACGAACAAATGAATCCCGACCTCCCCAGTCACGCTGAGCGTCAACCATATCGCCGACATACCCCTGTAGCTTAAGAAACTTCTCTTTATCCAAGCTCCAGATAAAATCCGCTTGCACAATATCCCGAGAGATAAGATTGGCAGACAGCAACTGATCGTCAATTTGCCCCGTCAACTCCAAGGGTCGAATAATATCCTTAGTGGAAAACGGTTGCGGCATTTTGCTTTCGGCCTGGTTTACAAACACATTTCCGCTGAATTGAACCGGCCGCCCAGATTCGTCGGTCGGCACGGAAAAACGCAACTGATATGGGATCGGTTTAGAAAAATAAGGTTCGCTCCGGTACTGGCTTTCACCCGCCAAATCGAAAACCAGCTGCTTACGCTTCTGATCCGTTTCAATTCCCAATACGGCCGGACTTTCATACACAGTGAGCTTGACATTTTTTGCGCTCAACGCCTTTTCGCTAAACTCCAGTGTCCCTCTAACCCTCTGCAACTCAGGAAGATCGGGAAGATCAAGTCGCGCGTTTTTTAAATGCAAACGACCACTAACCTGTTCATCCTTTCGCCCATGTCCAAAAAGAGGTATCCAGATCCTTTTTAATTCAAGTGCCGCTGCCCCTTGCAGCTTCTCCGGCTGCTGCAGATAACTTTGCAACCCTAGCTTCTCGGGCAAAGGCGTTTTCTTGGCAAACGCAGCCATTTCTGTCAGAGAAGTCGAAACGGTTCCGGAAACCTGCAAACCGATATCGTCTTCAGTGACATCGCTAATAACTGCTTTGGCCTTGATTGGTGCGGAAACGCCGGCAAAACCAACCGCCTTGCTTTCAAAAGCGATACGGTTATCTTTGAATTCAAATGTCAGATCGGTGTTGGCGACAGCCGGCCATTTCGAATTAAATTCAAATTGTGCATTTTCGATCACACCATGCAAACGCAACCCTTTCAAATACTCTGCCAAAGGCGTCTGCCCAGCAGAATCGACCTCTTGCGGCGAAGATTGATAAACCACCTTGACGGCAGTTTTCCCACCTTTAATATCCGCATCTTCGAGCCATTTATTCAGCGACGCCCCCATCAACTTATGCGGAAGGTAGGGCAAAATCTGCTCGGCCTCATCGACGGTCAGCGAAGCCTCGATATCCCACTCCCCTTGCTGATAACGGAAGCGTTCCAGTTTAAGATCGAAGTCGTTAAGCTGAAAATCAAAAGGATCAAAGTCATACTGCTGATCGACATAGTGCGACTGGACTGCGGGCGGCAGACTGACTCGCATCGGAAGCGGGTAGATCTTAGGCTCCAACACCCAGACGGGTTCTGTTGTTTCCAACCTGAACTGCTTATCGAATTTGACTAGCGTAACATCCTGAGCGGCAACACCGGGAAACTCCGTTAACGGAATACCAAGCCTGGCGAGATGCATTTTCAACATAGGCACATCCAGTGTCCGCCAGTTCAGCCGTAATGCAAAATCCGAAACCTGCAACTCAACCGCTTTACTTAACAGGTCGCTCAAGTAACGGGTTTCAACAAATACCCGCAACATCTCTTTAAACGGCTGAATATCGAATTTTTCCGCGCTTAGCACCAATTCCTTTTCATTGGCGACCGTCAACTTAATCGGAGACAAGGTTTCGACAAACTGATTATCCAACTGCACCTTGGTCAAATGAAAATTTGCCAAGTTTTTTCCCAGCACTTGATCCAACGCCGGGTTCCAACTCAGCTCCAAGCCGACACTTTTCGGCAAGACCTCGTTGTTTTCCCGCCAATCGAGCGCCTGAGCATTCAAATGCACGACCGAGTGGCTCACTTTGGAATCTTTGAAATCTGTTTGCCAATCAAGAAGTACTTCGCCCTTAGGAAGCACTTCGACCCACTTTGAAGGCAGCAACGCAGCCAGACGCTTTACGCTTAAGGGCTGATAAGAAATAACGCGAACGGAACCGTGACTCAAGCCCCCCCATGAGTTCGGCGTAAAAGCCAGGTTCGTACTGAAACGCTCGAAATTCAACGCTTCTTTATAACGAACGGAAAACTCAGCGACGAGGTTGATTTGACTCGCCTTAACCAGATCCAGCCTATCAATTTGAATCACACTCGTCGCGGAATTCAAAAAGCCGTTCATAATCAAAGAATCGACGGAAACCTTCTGCCACATCCGTTTGGTAAATTTTTGCGAGCGTAAAAAGTCCATCGCCCCCTGATAGGCTGACGACAGCTCGGCAATATCCGGCACATTGGCGACAACCGGTTCATCTTGAGGCTGAAGATTTCGAACACTGAGCTGTTCGAATCGAAGGGAGTCCCCGAAGCTCAGAACGGGAATCATAGGAGCAAAAATATTGATGTCGCCGACGATTTTATCGGCCTGGAGGTCAAACTGTTGGTTCGATAGACTGACTCCCTGAAGATTGAACCTAGCACCAAGCCAGGTCTGCTCCAACTCGATTGTCGAAAGCTCAACCTGCCAGCCGGTTATGTTTTTGAAGAAGGAAAGACTTTGTTGCGGATAGGACTGCAAACCGATAATAAACAGACGCATAATCAGCAAGTAGGCGACAAACAGGCCCAGCATGACTTCCAAAAACAGATGCGTCCTTTTAATTAACATTCGCCCACCAAATCCGAAATACGTTAAATTCGAAATACGTTAAATTCTAGATCATCACCACATCATATTGTTCTGCCGTATAGGCACTCTCGGCCTGAAAGCGGATACTCTTATCCAAAAACGCTTCCAACTCGGCAACGCTGCTCGATTCCTCGTCCATAATTCGCGAAACCACCGATTCAGCGGCAATAACCCGATATTGTTTGGCTTCAAAAGAACGTGCCATACGGGTAATTTCGCGGAATATTTCATAAGCAACGGTCTCCGCCGTTTTCACCGAACCGCGTCCACTACAGACTGGACAAGCTTCACACAAAGTACGTTCCAGACTCTCTCGGGTTCGCTTACGCGTCATCTCAACTAATCCCAAACTGGAGATACTACTGATCGAGGTCTTCACCCGATCTCGGCTGAGTTCTTTATCCAGAGCGGATAACACATGATCCTGATGCGTTTTATCTTCCATGTCGATAAAGTCGAGAATAATGATTCCGCCCAGATTACGCAAGCGCAGTTGACGGGCAATTGCCTGAGTTGCTTCCAGATTCGTACGATAAATGGTTTCTTCAAGGTTACGGTGGCCGACAAAAGCCCCGGTATTGACGTCAATCGTCGTCATCGCTTCCGTCTGATCGATAATCAGATAACCGCCGGACTTGAGGTTGACACGCTTATGCAAGGCCGCCTGAATCTCTTCTTCGATATTGTATAGATCGAAAATCGGCCGCTCTCCCTGATACAGTCCGAGACGATCCGCCAGCTCCATGACATACTGATCGACAAAGTGCTGCATCTTTTTATAGGTTTCGGTAGAGTCTACGCGAATCTTCTCGATCCGCTCGATCGGAATATCCCTGAGAATTCGCAGGTACAGCGGCAGATCCTCATAAATCACCGCCGGCTTGCGCGAGGTTCGCGCCTTTTCCTGAATGCCTGACCATAATCGTTGAAGATAGATCATATCGGCACGCATTTCATGGAAATCAACCCCTTCGGCAACCGTTCTGACAATATACCCCCCTTCGGCATCGGAATATTCGGGTATCTGCTTAACCATTTCTCTTAAACGTTCACGTTCTTCGTTGGAATCGATTTTTTGCGACACCCCCAAGGTTTTTTCGGTCGGCATATAGACCAGCATGCGCGACGGAATCGTTACCTGCATGGTCACGCGCGCCCCTTTAGTCCCTAAAGGATCTTTGACCACCTGCACCATGATTTTCTGACCGCAACGTAGTAACTTGGCGATATCGTCACACTGCTCATCATCCGACCCGATGGCTTTATGACAGACATCCGACACATGTAAAAAAGCCGCTCGCTCAAGCCCGATATTTACAAAGGCGGCCTGCATGCCCGGCAAAACACGGTCTACCTTACCCATATAGATATTGCCGACCAGACCGCGCTTGTTGGAACGCTCAACCCAGACCTCTTGCAGCACACCATTCTCCACCCAGGCAACTCGGGTTTCGTTTGGAGTGACATTGACAAGAATTTTTTCTTCGTTATGCATGAATCTGGCCTTTAATCGGTTAGTCAGTTATCTAAATTTTGTAGCGTGATGATTTATACGGGATCGTAAAATCCCATTTTCTGTAAAATTCGGTTCAGCTCGTAAATCGGCAACCCCATGACTCCATAGTAGCTGCCATTAATCGCCGCAATCCATTTCGCCGCCTCACCCTGTATCGCGTAAGCCCCGGCTTTATCCAGAGGCTCGCCGCTAGCGACATAATCTTTAATTTCGATATCTGCGAGCTCGGAAAAAACTACATCGGTAATATTGAGCTCCACTTCCAACACGCCTTTATGCCACACTGCCACCGAAGAATATACTTGATGAGTCCTGCCCGACAATGCCCTCAGCATTCGCTGGGCATCAGAAGGATCTTCAGGCTTGCCGATGATTTCTCCATCCATCACGATAGCCGTATCCCCCGCGATAACCCAGAAAGCATCATTCCTAAGCTGTTGGGCACCTTTCTGCACTTTTTCTCGTGCCATGCGCGTGACAAACTGCGCAGCATCTTCTGTCTCAAACGGAGTTTCATCAATCGGGGCGTCCAGTACCGAGAATGCAACGCCCATCTGTGCAAGCAGCTCCTGGCGCCGCGGCGAAGACGACGCTAAAAATACCGTTTTCGAGTTCATACAGATTAATTAAGGGTCTAGTGAATTTTAGTAACTCATTCTACCGTGACATTTTGTAAAATGGGCGAATTGCACACGACTTATTCACCATTGCACAGGCAACCAGAGACGAATATATGAATTTAGACCAGATCGTGGATGATCACAGTCCGGAAAATCTTGAAAACCTTTTTCAGGCCAAACACATTGCGGAACGCCCCTTCTACTCGATTTTGGTAAAAGAAACGACCATTCCCTGGATTCTGTTCATCCCCAAAGGCTGCTTGGATAACAACGATGTTGTATTAAACCTATATCCTCAGCTGCATAAACTTGCAGCGGCTCTGCAGGAGCAAGGTTACGGCCACTATAATATCGCTAAAATCGGCAATAAAAATAAATGGCTGCACTTGCACCTGGTATTCCGCTCTGAAGAGGATGAAGCCTGGCCGGATCCTATCTGGTGTCATGAGCCGTTGACTTCAAACCCGGATCAGGCCGAAACGCTGGGCAAGCAGATTCAGCATTTTCTGCACAACAACATTTAAGTAACTCAGTTAAATGAAAACAACCTCGTGATGCAATTTCACATTCAGTTCGTTATCGCCACACGATGTGACTCGCTAAAATGACAACAAAAAAAACACTACTACTCAGTCTTAGCCTTCTGGTCTCCGCAGGACTCATCTGGGCAATCGATTACTTTTTAGGCTGGTCAAAACTTGTTGCGCCCTGGGCCTCTCTTTCCGCATTCGATGCTCTGCTGGCGCTCTCTCTGCTGATTTCCAGCTATGCGATTAGAGCGACGCGCATTTACCAGCACTTTTATATGCACGGCATTAGAGATTTCCTGATTTCCGCCCGCCTGATGGTTCTGCACAATTTCTGGAACAACCTTCTCCCGATGCGTTCCGGTGAAGCGTCTTTTCCACTACTGATGAAAACGAATTTCGGAATGCCGGTATCTACTTCTGTCCCGGCGTTACTCTGGATGCGCCTGATGGATTTACAAGTCCTGCTTCTGATTGCATTACTGACCCTCGGATCCATCTGGCTTTCCATCGGTTGGATTATAGCGTTCGCCATCGCCGGGCTAAGTGCACCGTTTATGCTTTTTTGGGTGTACCATCACTGGCTGAGAAAGCGACAAGACCTTCCTCCGATACTGATTAAAATTTTTGCCGGACTCCCGGACAGTATCCGCCATATTGGCTGGGGGCTTTTCTGGACAGTCTTCAACTGGCTCATCAAAATTGCCGTTTTAGCCTGGGTTTTGAGCTGGTTTATCCAACTCCCCATACAGCAGCTTTTAATGGGAGTCATTGGCGGTGAATTCAGTAGCGTCCTGCCCATTCACGGTGTTGCAGGAATGGGGTCCTATGAAGCAGGCGTTATCATCGGTTTCGGCGACGGCTTTACCCAGCTTGATGATTTACTGGTTGCCGCCGTCAACTTGCATCTCATATTATTCGGTAGCAGCTTGTTAGCCGCTGCATTGGTTTATCTAATATTCCCTAGCAAGAAAAATGAAAACGCTCAAAAATAATTTCGGTTCGGACACTACAAGCAAACTGTTTTTACTCAGTCTGATTTATTTCTCGTTCAACGCCGTCACACAATATTTAATTTCCGGCGTCGCTGACAAAGATCAGGCCGAACAGTTACTTTTTGCCCAAGACTTTTTATTAGGCTACGGGCCCCAGCCCCCGCTCTATTCATGGATCGCGTTTGCTTTATTCCAGGTTTTCGGAGAAAAGCTGATTGTTCTGCTGCTAATGAAAGCGACGCTATTCAGCCTCTTTATTCTGGCTTTGCTCAAAACAGGCGAACAGTTAGGATTTGACGACAGGAAACAGGTTATTGCCGTCATCGGCGTATTAATGATCCCGTTTTTTCTGTGGGAGTCGCAAAGAGATCTGTCCCACTCGGTTTTAGCATCGGTCATTGCTGCCTGGTTACTTTTTTGGGTCCTAAAAGCGATGCACAATCCTTCATCGCTTCAAAGTTACGTCATGATCGGTCTTTTATCCGGCCTTGGTCTTATCTCGAAGTACAACCTTATCCTGTTAATTACGGCATCCGTACTTGCCCTGCTAATGCACAGGGAATCGCGCCAAGTTATCTTGAACCGCAACCTGATTGTCGCTATCTTTATCTCTCTCCTGATCATAGCGCCGCATCTATTATGGGTATTGCAAAATCTGGAGTTCGCCACTAAAAGCGCATCAAAACTGGACATGGGCAGCAGTGTTTTCGACGGCGTATATCAGGCAGCCTATCTTTTCCAGCATTTTCTAAATCCGCTCTGGATACTGGCCCTACTGATACTCCCTTATCACTTGAAAACCTATAAAGCGAAATTAACGACCGAAAGCCGCTTTTTGCTTATCCTCTTGCTGATGATCGTTATTATTGTGCTGGCCTTCGTTATTGGCACGAGCGCATCGGAGTTCAATGACCGCTGGTATATGCCGTTACTGTTCTTTGTCCCTTTAATCATCGCGCATTTTTCGCAGAAACGATTCAATAAGTCGTTTATCGGAATAGGCATTTTCTTCATTGTCGTTGCGGCCTTACTGTTACCGGGCAGAACAATTATCAGCCAACACATTGAGTTAAAATACGATCGTTCGGTGTACCCCTATAAAGCGCACTTTTCCAGCTGGGGCATCACAGCGCCGGATCTGGTCATTGCCGATACAAAATTTACAGCCGGCAACCTTAAAGAATACTTTCAATCCAGCAAAACAGTGACTTACTTAAGCCATCGCACCCCTTCACACATCAAAGGATCGCAACGGGTGTTAATTGTGTGCACAACCTCTTGCTCGGATGCTTTCCGAAACTATGTCGATGGTTACTTTGAAAAGCCCATAAAATGGCACGAGCAATTGAATACCTCGACCCAATACTTTGATTTAGATAAAACACGCCCATTTGTCTTAAAATGGGCCCTGATTAAACTTTAAGGACTCCGCCATGATGGAACATAAACTTTCGATTGTAATCCCGATGTATAACGAGGAAGACAATGTTGAACCTATGATTGAAGCCGTTACCGCCGCCATGAGCGACTATCCTAACGACTGGGAGTTGATTGTTGCCAATGACGGCAGTGTCGATCGAACCGCAAACTATCTGGCGGAACAGGCTGAGAAGATCGGCGATCGCATCAAGGTAATCAACCTGCAACGCAACTACGGTCAGACCGCCGCCATGCAGGCCGGTATCGATGCCGCATCGGGCGAGATTATCGCCACGCTGGACGGCGATCTGCAAAACGACCCTAAAGACATTCCAAGAATGGTTCAACGCTTGATCGACGAAGACCTGGATCTGGTTGCCGGCTGGCGTAAAGACCGAAAGGACGCTCTGGTTCTGAGAAAAATCCCTTCGCGCATCGCGAACAAGCTGATCGCCAAAATCACCGGCGTCACTCTGAACGATTACGGCTGCAGCCTGAAAGTCTACCGAGCGTCAATTATCAAAAATATCGCTCTGTATGGCGAAATGCATCGCTTTATTCCAGCGTGGATGGCGACTGAAACACTGCCGACCAAGATCAAAGAAGAAGTTGTCACCCACCATGCGAGACAGCACGGCGAATCCAAATACGGCATTACCCGTACTTTCCGTGTTTTGATCGATCTGCTGTCGGTCTTCTTCTTTATGAAATTCCGCGCCCGTCCGGCGCACTTTTTCGGCCAAATCGGTCTGGGATTCGGCGCCATCGGCTCGATCGGGCTGGCTTACCTTCTTATTCTCAAACTGATGGGCGAAGATATCGGAACCCGCCCTCTATTGACTATCTCAGTACTGTTTATGGTGATGTCCGTACAGTTCCTGCTTACTGGTGTTTTAGGCGAAATGATCTCCAGAACCTATTACTCCTCGGCGGACAGACGTCATTACACGGTAAGAGATACCAAGAATCTGGATGATAGCGACTTTAATAAAAGCAAATAGCACTCTTCAATAAAGGCTAGAACCGATGCAGAATCAACTGGACTTAAAAGCCAAAATCACTCTATTGGCTTTTCTGTTTTTCACAATCAACCAAATTACGCAATACCTGGTTTCGGGTACTGCCGATTACGATCAAGCGGAACAGCTTCTGGCCAGTCAATATTTGCTGCTGGGATATGGCCCGCAACCGCCGCTATACAGCTGGTTGATCTATCCGGTGGCACAAGTTTTCGGCCCAAGCTTGTTTGCAACCGGAGCCATCAAGGTAGGTATTCTGACCTTGATGGTATGGACGATTCTGCAGATCGGCGAATTCTTCAAACTGTCCTCCAAGCAGCTTGTCGTTGCCGTCATTGCGATGGCATTGATCCCGCAATATGTCTTTGAGTCACAGCGTGATTTAAGCCACTCTTCGCTGTCGGGGCTAATGGCACTGCTTATTCTATGGCAAACGCTACGCGTCACCCGTGACGCCAGCCTGACAAACTATCTGCTTCTCGGAATTGCCGTCGGACTCGGTATGATGAGCAAATACAATATCGTGCTGTTTGTCTCGGCACTGATTCTGACTATTTTGCTTTCCAAGCACAGAGCAATACTGTTTAACAAATACCTGATCGTCAGCATTTTGGCCGCCCTTGTAGTTTTCCTTCCACACGCTCTCTGGATGCTCGACCACTTGCAGGCAGCCACCTCCGGCACCAATAAACTGCAAATGGGCGAATCCTCGGGACTGATACAAAGTCTCGGCGCAACACTGATGGCCGGCTTGGTATTCCTGTCCCCGTTATGGCTTTTCGCATTAACCCTTTTGATCAATAAAAAAGATCAGGGGGAAAACCTGATTGAGAAAGATGATAAAAACCTGCTTTTGACTTTATTCTTCTTTGTCTGGCTGATTCTCATCATCTTTGTCATTGCCTCCGGCGCTCAGCATGTTAAAGACCGCTGGTTCCATCCTCTCTTGCCGTTTGTACCGATTCTGCTAGCCATGACGATCAACCCATCGGATCGCGCCTATAAAACCTTTAGGAACATCGGTATCTTCTTTTTGGCGGTAATGATGTTTGTGCTGCCAATGCGAACGCCTCTGGCACAATACACGGAAAAAGTCAGTCGACCGAATCTGCCATTCCCCGAACAACTGACTCACATAAAAAGCCAGCTTGAAACTGAACCGGCAGTTGTCTTTGCCGACAGCTATGTTCTGGCCGGAAACCTGCGCATCTATTTCCCTGATGCCGCAATCAGCAATGGGAGCAAATACGTCGATATGGTTAACCATAAAGGCACGCTACTACTGGTCTGCGAATCTGAAAACTGCAAAGAAAACCGCTTTGCCGACTGGCTGCAGAAACGAAATATCGATGTGACAAAATTGACCTACAAATCTCACACGACCGAATACAAATTTCTTCCGGGCATAAAACACACAATCTACTGGACGACATTAGAAGGCAACTGGAAAAACTGATGCATAAATACCATCTCAAAACGCTCGGGAACAGAATAAAAGCTTACTTAAGTATGTACTTTACCGACCACGGCTTTTTAAGAGCGATGACATTTTTCAATAAATACTGGATTGATAATCAAGCCTTGCGCATGTCACAACCTTCGCCGGCTGAAATCCGCAATCTGTCCAAGAAAGGCATCAAAACCATCCTCAACCTGAGAGGCAAGAACCCATACGGCTCCTACCCTCTGGAAATTGAGGCCTGCAAAAAATATGGCGTTAAGATGATTGATATTCAGGGCATCTACTCTCGAGATCTGCCGACCAAGGACGTGATCAGAAACCTCAAGCACATCTTCGATACAGCAGAGTATCCGCTCGCACTTCATTGCAAGTCCGGTGCAGACCGCGCAGGAATTGTTTCGACGTTTTACCAGATAATGGTTCAGAACAAACCGGTTGAAGATGCGGTAAAACAGCTCAGCTTAAAATATGGCCATATAAAGCAATCAAAAACCGGTATGCTTGACCACCTGTTTGCAACCTATCAGAAAGATATCGACCAGGAACCGATGGATTTTATGGAATGGGTTGAAACCAAATACGATCGAAACCGGACGAAACAAAATTTCAGTGACAGCTGGTGGGCGAGTACCCTTGTAGACAAGCTGCTCAGACGAGAATAACCTCTTCGGAAGGCAGAATTACTCTCGCTCCGGTTTCATTAAACCGGTCGATACACCGAATTTGATGTATCCCTTATAGATATTCAAGAAATACAAAACCAGACAGGCAACCGAGGCTTCGTTAAAACTCAAGTCTTTGCGTGTAAACAGCAAACGGATATATTTTATTACCGGCGGAATCAGACTTCTGAAAAGAGAAAATACTTTCAGCCTTCTGCGGCCGTCTTTCATGAACACCGAACCGCCGGCAACCCGCTTCGCTTTCTTGAAAATTGCCTGTAATGAACTTCTCGCCGGATGTTTAACCATAGCGCCCTCGGAATAAACGATATTAACGCCTTTCTTGGTCGCTCTGCGACTCCATTCGGTATCGCCACCGGAAACCATTGTTGAGTTAAATTCTCCGACATAATCAAAGGCGCCTCTGCGCACAACAAGATTCGCAGTAGCCGTCAAACCTCTCTTGGCACTTTTTTTCTGATCGAACATAAAGGCTTTTTCATATTTCTCAGCCGCCGTCAGCTTTTGATCATCAAGATAGAATAATTCCACCCTACCTGCGACCCGATCCGCGCCCGCTTCAATCGCTTCAACCGAAGCTTCAAGCCATTTTTCACTCGGTATGCAATCCGAGTCGGTAAATGCAAGAACTGATTCCGCGTCTGTCGCAAGCGCATTCGCAACGCCTTTATTACGCGCTGCATAAGAGCCAACTTTCGATTCAACCAAAACCTTGAAGTTCTCTGGAAGATTCCATTCCGGAACAGGGTTCTGGGGATCATTATTGACGGCAATAACCTCAAACAAATCGGACGGATAACTCTGTTTCTGCAAAGCGTCAAAACAGAGTTTTAAGCGATCCCAGTCGCGGTAAGTTGGAATAATTACGGTAACAAACCTGGCCACATCTCTGCTCACAATCATTACCTACCTGAAACTTTCGAATTTAAGGGTTAAACCAACCGAATTAGCCAATTCCTCGACATATTTTCGTCTCTTGAGAATCTTTCGATAAGAAACATTGAAGATTGGAATCAGTTTAAAAAAGCGTTCGACAACATTTTTTCGATTAATTACCTTCTCGAACCTCCGATCACGGCTTGCTTGAAGATGTTCAATAACCGTCTTCCCCTCTTTGGTACTGGAGTCGAAAATTTGCGTGTATTCCTCACCGAGCAAATAAATACTCAGCCCCGCATCTTTTTTCATTCTCTCCACTGCTCTCTGTAGAGTCTTCTGATCCCAGTCATCCGGGTGTTCGCTTTGCTCTTTCAACCAATAATTAATCAGTTGCTTTGCTCTCTCGGAGTTATTGAAAAACAATGTCCCGGATAACAACTCTTCGCCTTTAAACAGGTGAAAAGCAACATCTTCCTCAATTGCGGAGAAAAAAGGGGTGATATCCTCGTGAACAAAGGCGTCTACATCAACATATAAAACCGGGCAATCAAACTCATCCATCACGCCTTTGATAAAGGAAGGCTTAAGCGCGATGATATTCTGCCATTCATCCTGAGAATATTTTTGCAGATAGGGCTCTATCCCAAACCGCTCCAAAGAGGCTTTAAACAGCTTTGCATGCTCAGAATAGAGTGGATCATCGGTATAAAACCCAACAACTTTTAACACTGCACAACTCCTTTTCTCATTTTACAAAGCCTTAATAGACTGTTCCGTATTAATAAGTTGGTCACGTAACTCATACAACTCTTCCAAAACATAATCTTTGCCTTCCAGAAGCTGCAGAGCTTCGGCATTATTTTTACCTATTCCGATATTCTTTCGAGAAACGGATAGATCAAAGGAAGATTGTCTACGCGGCGATTGCTCAACGTCCAAGAAATGCAGCAACTCACGCGTTACAAAATCATGGCTGTTAATAAAGTCCTCGAATGAGAAAACAATCAGATTATCTCTGGTATATTCTTTTGCCATTCTTAAACGGGCCAGATAGTTATTTTTGGCAATATGCAGGAAACGATCAGCAGGATGCATTTCCTCAGTCCCTTTGAAAGGACGGGAGCCGGTAATCGTACTTCTGGTCATTAAGTGCTCTTTTTTGGTCACGATATCGGACCATTGGTCGAGTGGATCCCGATGAACAAAAATCAATTTGTAGGGATTAAACAGTTCCGGCCAAACCTTGGAATGAAGATCAAACGTTTCATCATAGAAAAAAGGGTTTTGAAAGAGCAACACCTTCCTTTTCTGATCACTCGGATAAAGCTCCGCCAGTGAAGCCAACCACTTTCTCCACAGATCGAACTCGTCAAAAACTGCGCCGCTTTTTAAAAGCGCCTGATGCTCAAGCAAAGTCGTCTTTAGGCCTCGATGGAATTCGTACAGGTTTTTATATTCCAAATCCCTTTTTCGCGTGAAAAGCAGGCCGCGAACTTTTCTTTTAAACCCTCTCAGCATTCCCTTGTTACACTGTGCGGAGAGTGCTTTAATCAGCCGCTCTTTTCGTTCAGAATCCTGTTCCGCAAGCAGATCTAAAACGCCACCTGGCGCACGGGTTATATTAAACTCACCTTGGATTCGCGCCACCTGATCAATACTATCCAGCCATTCGACAATGGCTCCGTTGCCTACATTCCAACCGCCGATATTGATTACATTGATCATCTTTTCACTACGCCGTTAAGTCTTTTAAAGTAATGGGAAACGTCGGTTCAGTCTTTCAATGGTCAAATCGTTCTGATTTTCGGATTGAAGATTATTCGCGGTCCGCCAAAGCGACTGTGCCTGAGTTCCTTTCCAGGTAACATATTTCTTAGCCTGACCTATTTTTCGAACCTGATAACCATTGATTCTGATCATCCAGTAGAACCAAAGGTCATCGGAATATGGTGCAAGAGACATATAGTCTTCCGTCAGAACACGCTCATCCATACACTGAGGCGAGTAAAGCACGCCCCCAACACCGGTGAACAAAATCTTATCGGATGCCGAACCGCCACCAATATTGAAATCCCACTCAATATAAGGCTTGACCCGCCCATCCGCATCAAATGTCATTCGATTAGCTCTGTAACAGAGGATTTCTTTTGCCTCAGGCTGATATTCTCGCTCAAACCCCAGCAACAGATCCCGAGGGTAATAGACATCATCGTCAACGGTAACATGAAACGCATCCGGAAATTCATTCAGTGCCGGAATCAGTTTTTTGTAAGAACGGATATCTTTTTCGACTGCTTTGATTGTCAGGCCGTCCTTTTTCAACACCAATACCGATTGCGGTAATTGCTCAATATCCTCGGCATACAACCACAGCACGACTTCGTCCGGTTTGACTCTCTGCAGTAGCAGCGTCTTAAGCGTGAGGTGCAAAGTCTTGAATCGTGGAGGGAAAGACGTCAGGTTAATGATCACTGGCTTCACAAAACGATGTTCTCGATCTGCAAGCAAAGATCGAAAAAACCACTGAATTTGAACCAATAAAACGTAAAACAACCTTTTTAACATCAAACTGATCCTTCAGCTTTATCGTTTGCCAATTTGGCCATCATATCTTGCTTGAGAATACGCATCCATAAGGCACGAAAATGTATTTCTTCCAGCTCATCAAACCGGCGCCAATCGCCTGGAATGTAATAAACTTCATCTAGGAAACGGAAAAATGCCTCCTTAGCTGCTGTATCAAAAGGCAACGTAACCGCAGAATCAATCGCCGATTTTAATGTCAACGGGTTTGTGGCAACGAAACTCAGTCCTTCAATACCGTACAACGCATTGCCAACGACGACGACATTCTTATTCATTTGCAATGCTTCAAGCCCAACCGTTGAGTTAATGGTCACTACCGCTGATGCATCTTTAATATAGGTCGCTACATCGCCGCTGCCGACGAACTCAAATCCATTATGCTGAAAATCCTTGCTTGAGGTTCTCGCCTTAGGGTGCTCTTTAACCAATACCTTCCAGCCTTTTTCGATATAGGGGCGAAAAGCCTCGGCAACCGCTTCCAACAAAGCAATATTGCTCTTTACCCATGTTGTTTGCAACACAACCTGAGTATCTGACTCGACTTGCAAAGGAACAAAAATATATGACTGAGAAGCATTTTCTATTGCCTTCGGTTCTTCACTTACCGGGCTCTTCGAGTTATCCGAAGCATACTGCAAATAAAAATCGATATTTCTCGGCAGGCTATTCCAGGCATTCACGCCCTTATTATCCGCCGTGGTCGTATCCGGCAAACCGCCGTTTTCGAAATAGGTGATCTGCATAGCGCAATCCATAGCGGCTTTAGCTATCGTGGAATAAGGCGGTTTCTGACCGTTCCATATACCCAAAGCATCGCACTGCTGTTGCATGAAAAGACTTTTGAAATAATAATACCGAACGGTTTCCACATAGGCGTCTATAGCGCGGAGCAACGCAGACAGTGGTTTGAACTTATGCAGGGCCGGATAATTAATGACTTGGCGGCGGGCATGAATCTCTTCAAAGCCAAGTCTCTTAGGAAAATGAAACAGGCTTTTCAGTAAAGTGAAATCAAGCCTGATCCCCGGAATAACACTCGCTTCACATTCCTTCGGCGCGCTGTCGGCCAGTAAAGTAAAATAACGTTTTCTTTTTCTGGAAAGACTGACAAAACAAATCTTCACGGATGACCGACCCCAAATTAAACAAACGGCAAGAGTATTCCGCAGTAAACTACTGAAAACTTGTTAGTATAAACCATTTGCCACACTTAACAGCATGGATTACTCTTGGCGTCGCCCATAATAACAGGCGCTTTAAGAAACGTGTAAACACTATCACGTCAATGGCTGCTGAACAGATAAAATATAGAGGATTACGGTTCCCTCATGCTCGATAAGCAAACATTACGGCTATACAGACGACTGCTCGGCTATATCTTCCCGTACAAGAAACTGATCGCCGTCACCCTTGTCTCATTACTTGTCATAGCAGCAATGGAACCTGCCACGGCGATGATCCTGAAAGACCTGGTCGACGAAAGCCTGATTGCCAAAAACCCGGACTCGTTTATTTTGATGCCGTTGCTGCTGGCCGGAGTCTTTATAATCAAAGGGGTTGCCGAATACTTCAGCAAGGTATTCAGCCAATGGATTGCACAAAACGCCATTCTCGACATCCGCTCGGCAATGTACCGGAAAATGCAATCCCTGCCCTTCAGCCAATTTCAGTCTTATTCGACCGGCAAACTGATGTCGAAAATCACTTATGACGTGCCACAGGCGAGCAATGCACTTTCGACGGCCTGGGTTATTATCATCCGCGACACCCTGACGGTTCTGGCGCTCTTCGCCTATCTGCTCTATATCTCGTGGCAACTGACCCTGCTTATGCTGATTATCGGCCCGATTGTCGCCATTATCATCGACAAGGCCAGTAAACTGATGCGCCAGTCCAGCCGTAACATGCAATCCGACATGGGCCAGATGACTCACCAGCTTGAAGAAGGACTAAACGCCTATCAGGACATTAAAATCTATGGCGCGGAATCTTATGAACAGGAACGCTTCCAGAATACCGCCAGAAGCCTCCTGAAAAACACCTTGAATGTCACAAAAGTCTCGGCGTTAAACGTTCCTCTGGTTCAGATACTGGCGGCCATTGCGCTCTCCATTGTGGTCTATATTGCGATGCAGATGTCGGCTCAGGACATGTTTACTCCGGGGGAATTGCTTTCCTACATTACGGCTATGGCACTGACCTTCGAACCGATTCGCCGCCTGACGAATATCAACGAAACAGTTCAGAAAGGTATGGCCGCGGCCGAAAGTATTTTCGAACTGCTCGATCAGCCGGACGAAACCAACAAGGGTACAACGACTTTGGACGCAATCCGCGGTGAAATACAATTCAATCAGCTCGGCTTCCGCTATCCGAACAGCGAAAACAAAACCTTTGAAAATTTCAACCTGACCATTCCCGCCAAGCAAACCACCGCCTTGGTCGGGCAATCCGGAAGCGGAAAATCGACGATCGCCAACCTCGTCGCGCGTTTTTATGAACCAAGCTCCGGTGTTATTACTTTAGACGGCCACCCTCTGCACGAAATTGAGCTTAACCACTACCGTGACAACATCGCTTTCGTCAGCCAGAATATTGTGCTTTTCAATGATACCATCGCTGCCAATATCGCTTACGGGCACAGTGATTTCGACCAAGAGAAGATCATTGCCGCGGCCAAAAAAGCGCACGCTTGGGAGTTTATCGAAAAACTGCCTGAAGGCTTAAACACCAATATCGGCGACAACGGAAGTCTTCTTTCCGGAGGACAGCGGCAGCGCATTGCGCTGGCACGCGCCTTTCTGAAGGACGCTCCGGTATTGATTATGGACGAGGCCACCTCTGCTCTCGACAACCAAAGCGAGAAAATGATTCAGCAAGCGATGGAAGAATTACGCCAGAATCGAACCGTGATTATTATCGCGCACCGCCTCAGTACCATTGAAAATGCCGATCAAATTGTCGTTTTGGAACATGGAAGACTGATCGAATGCGGCAGTCATCATCAGCTTCTGGCTGAAAACGGACTCTATGCCAGCTTATACCAACAAGGAGATTTGGAAGATGGCCAGAAAGGTTAAAACGCCATCCAAATTACAGACCGCCTTTTATCACCCGAAATATTGGGGAATTTGGTTTGGCGTAGGCATTTTACGTTTATTGAGCCTATTGCCTTACCGATACAAATTCAAAGTCGGCAGCGCACTTGGAAAACTGATGTATCTGCTGGCCTTCAAGCGCCGGAAAATCGCTCTGGAAAACATCAAAATCGCCTTTCCCGAAAAAACCGTCGTCGAACAGAAAGCTCTTCTAAAGGCGCATTTCGCCAGCTTGGGTATGAGCTTTGCCGAAATGGCAATCATCTGGCATGGCGACCACAAACGCAACCACAAAAATGCCTTTGAAAGATCCATCATTCGCTATCAAGGCGAACAAAACTTATTAGACACCATTGAACAAGGCAAGGGCGTGCTTATACTGGCTCCGCACTTCACCACTCTGGAAGTTACCGGCCTGTTTGTTTCGTTTTTAACCAACTACCACGCAGTCTACCGCCCACACGACAACCCTTTTATGGATTACCTGATCGCGCAGGGCCGCAGTATTGAATTCGACAATGGCGACAAGGTGGAACCGGTATCCAACGCCAATACACGTTTAATGCTCAAAGTATTAAAAAAAGGCGGCGCCATGACCTTTTTACCGGACCAGAAGTATCGTTCCAAAGGTTCGATCATGGTGCCCTTGTTCGGCAAAGAATGTCCAAGCAATCCGGCCACATCCAAAATTGCCAAATTAACCGGTTGCGCCGTAGTGCCGACTTTTACCCGGCGAATTGAAGACGACTCAGGCATTCACTACGAAGTCACCTTTTTGCCGGCACTGGAAAACTTTCCAAGCGGCGACGATTATCAGGACACATTACGACTGCATCACCTCTATGAAGACGCCATACGACAGGCACCTGAACAATACCTGTGGGTACATAACCGCTGGGACTTGAAGCTATAACTTCCGTTAAATACAAAAAAACCGCCATTCGGCGGTTTTTTCTTATCCTTCAGAACACAACTTAATGTCCTGTTGGCGCACTCGGATCAAAATCCGTCAGAATGTAATCTGCGCCACAGTAAGGACATTTCGCCTTACCGGTTTTTTCGATCGGCAGATAAACACGAGGATGCGAATTCCATTTACTCATATCCGGTGTCGGGCAGTGCAACGGAAGATCTTTATGCGTTACTTCATACTGCTTTTGGCTATTGGTTGAGTTTGATGACATCTGGCTCTCCTTTTTTAGCCTGAATTAAGCGACCGGCGTCAACCAATCCATATGAGACGGTGAACGGCCGTGAACAATATCAAAATACTGCGACTGTAGCTTTTCGGTAATCGGACCACGCGATCCACAACCGATCGGACGGTTATCCAACTCACGGATAGGCGTCACTTCCGCCGCAGTACCAGTAAAGAAAGCTTCATCTGCGATATACACTTCATCACGGGTAATGCGTTTCTCACGGACTTCCAGACCATTTTCCTTAGCCAGCTGCATAATGGTTTTACGGGTAATGCCGTCCAGACACGAGGTCAGCTCAGGCGTGTAAAGAACACCGTCTTTAACCATAAAGAAGTTCTCACCGGAACCTTCGGACACATAACCGTCGACATCCAACAGCAGCGCTTCGTCGCAGCCATGCGCAACCGCTTCCTGCAAGGCAAGCATCGAGTTCATGTACTGACCGTTGGATTTTGCTTTGGTCATGGTAACGTTGACATGGTGACGCGTGTACGAAGAGGTCGCAATCTTAATTCCTTTGGTCAGGTTCTCTTCACCCATATAGGCGCCCCATTCCCAAGCAGCGACCATTACATGCACCTTCAGATTATCCGCACGCAATCCCATACCTTCGGAACCGTAAAAAGCCATTGGTCGGATATAAGCCGATTTCAAATTATTTTCACGAACGGCCATACGCTGAGCTTCATCAAGCGTTTCTTTATCGTACGGCATTGGCATATTCATGATTTTGGCAGAATTAATCAGACGCTGCGTGTGAGCGTCAAGACGAAAAATAGAAGTTCCTTGCTCCGCCTCATAGGCTCGGACACCTTCAAAGACACCCATACCGTAATGAAGCGTATGCGTTAGGACGTGAACTTTCGCCTCACGCCAAGGAACCATTTCTCCGTCCAGCCAGATCAGGCCGTCTCTATCTGCCATTGTTTGCATTGAATTCTTACTCCAAAAAACAGTGAATTGCGATGGCGAAAACATCATCCCGCCAACATTGAAAATATGACCAAGTATTTTAACGAATATAAGGAAATGGTGTATAAATAATTTTCCACTCGCGAAAAATTTACTGCGACAAAATATTGTTAAACATCAATTCCTTAGACTTAAAAAAAGAAAAACACAGCCAATAACTTGAAATTTACTCTGCAACAGATAAAATCATCTATTTGCTGTTCCGACAACACAACGGATTCAACAAGAAAAGCAACCATATTTGGAATGTATTTTTGAACCGAGTTTCAACGCTGGGCTCTTTAAAGAGAAGTCCTTGCACCAGAAATCGTTGAAAAATGCCTTTCACGGTTGCTTTTTTTATTTATGCAGCGCGCGAATCGCAACGAATTAGATAACAAAAACAGAACTTAAATGGCGTCACCCGGCACTCAATAGCAAAAACACACTGCCGGAGAACAAGAGAAAGGAAACCTCGATGTCAAAACTAATGAACACCTATGCCCGCCTACCGGTTAGCTTTGTCAAAGGACAAGGGGCATTATTGCAGGATACGGAAGGGAAAAGCTATCTTGACGCGGTCAGCGGCATCGCCGTCTGCAGCTTGGGACATGCGCACCCGGCAATCGCCGAAGCGATCTGCGAGCAGAGCCAGACGCTTCTGCACACCTCGAACCTGTATCAGATCGACAAACAACAACAACTTGCCGAAAAGCTATGCGACCTGTCGGGAATGGAGCAGGTATTTTTCTGCAATTCAGGAGCCGAGGCCAACGAAGCGGCCATTAAAATCGCCCGCAAATACGCCAACCAAAAAGGGATTACACATCCCAAAATTATCGTCATGGAAAACAGTTTTCACGGGCGTACTCTGGCAACCTTAAGCGCAACCGGCAACCCTAAAGTTCACGAAGGCTTCTATCCTCTGGTCGAAGGCTTTGAACGCGTACCTTTCGATAATATCGGCGCCGTCGAAGCCCTGGAAAAAGACTCGGATATCGTCGCCATTCTGGTTGAACCCGTACAGGGAGAAGGTGGTGTTCACGTTCCTCAAGCCGGTTACCTGAAAACCTTACGGGAAATCTGCGACCGCAACGACTGGCTACTGATGATTGATGAAATCCAGACCGGAATCGGCCGTACCGGAAAATGGTTTGCCTATCAGCACGAAGATATTATCCCGGACGTCCTTAGCCTGGCAAAAGCTTTAGGAAACGGCATGCCTATCGGCGCCACCGTAGCCGCTAAGAAAGCCACCGACATTCTGGTTCCCGGAAATCACGGAACGACTTTCGGCGGCAACCTATTGGCCTGCTCGGCAGCTTCCGCAGTAATCAACACACTGGAAGTTCACAACTATATCGAACATGTCGCGCAGAAAGGCGAGCAACTGCTCCTGGACTTCAAAGACGCTTTACAAGGCATTGATGCCGTCACCAATATTCGCGGCAAGGGCTATATGATCGGCATTCAACTAAACAAACCCTGTGGGGAACTGGTTGCCCAAGCACTGGAAAAAGGCGTGCTGATTAACGTTACCCGCGGAGACACAATCCGTCTGCTGCCGCCATTTGTCATGACACAAGAGCAAACACAACAGTTAATCACGGTTGTCAGCCAGCTTGTCAAAGACTTTACTCAAACAAATTAACAACTAAAAAATTTTATTATGACTGTAAGACACTTTTTGACCTTAAAGGACTTAAGCAAAGACGAGTTGCAGATTGTACTGCAGCGCGGCATCGAACTTAAGAAACGCCAGAAGGATGGTGAAATCTACGAACCCCTGAAGAATCAAACGCTGGCGATGATTTTTGAAAAATCCTCGACACGTACCCGACTCTCTTTTGAGATCGGCATGACTCAACTGGGCGGACATGCGATTTTTCTATCGCCGCGAGACAGTCAACTTGGTCGCGGCGAGCCGATCGAAGATTCAGCGCGCGTCATCTCCAGCATGGCGGATGCCATTATGATCCGTACCTTCGGACATGATGTCATTCAAAAAATGGCGGAATACTCTAAAGTTCCGATCATCAACGCTCTGACCGATGACTTCCATCCATGTCAGCTACTGGCGGACATGCAGACTTATTACGAGCACCGCGGCAGTATCGCCGGTAAAACGGTTGCCTGGATCGGTGACGGCAATAACATGTGCCACTCCTATATCAATGCGGCCGAACAATACGACTTCAAACTGCGTATCGCCTGTCCTGAAGGCTACGATCCGAATCCTGAACTAGTTGAACAGCACGCCGATCGCGTCGAAATCGTTCGCAACAGCAAAGATGCTGCAGCCAATGCCGATCTCATCGTAACCGACGTCTGGGCCAGCATGGGACAGGAAGAAGAACAGCGTTTACGAGAAAAGGCCTTTGCCGACTATCAGGTCAACGAAGAGCTGATGGCCTGCGCCAAAGATACCGCCCTGTTCATGCACTGCCTGCCAGCGCATCGCGGCGAAGAAGTCACTGCAGAGGTGATCGACGGCAAACAGTCCGTTATCTGGGACGAAGCTGAAAACCGCCTGCATGCACAAAAGGCACTGTTGGAATTCCTAATGGCGAAATCCTAAGACATTACTATTTCCAGACCCCATAAAAAAACCCGCTTAAAGCGGGTTTTTTTATGCCTGTTATCGATTAATTCGCCGGGTCTGTCACCGTAATATAAGTCGTCGATTTTTTACCTGACGGAGAAGTCACCACCAACTCAACAGTTCCAACTTCTGTTGTAGCATTATCAGGGCTGGAAGCAAGCACCATATAGAACTCGACCGCGCCAAGCTGATTATCAACAGTGTCAACCGGAATCTCCGAAAGATCACCTATATCAGACGTCACCTCAATACTGGATCCCGTTGCAGGAGATTGACGAATCGCCGCAGTACAAGCTACATCCTCAGGATCTACTGTATCCACACGTACATAAGGTAACGGAGTCACAGGATCCTGCATTCCGTTCCCTGTACCATCGTGACACAAAGCAGCACTATCTTCTGCCATCACCCAAAGAACCGCAAAATCCGCACCTGTACCGAAAGTAATATTCGACGAACAACTCCCATCAGTTTTCAGTTTGCCGTTTCCATCCAAACAGCTTCCAGCTGTAGTCGCTAACAAGTGCGGTGTAGCAAATGAACCCGCCATAATCAAAGTCGCTTGCGCACGAACATTGGTTAAGGTCGTTTGCGGATCAACCACACAATCAGTGGTGTGCTCACATGGAACACCATTGAAAGCACCGTCCTCGTGATCAAATACCTGATTACTGTTGTAATCGATAAAGCGCTCATCTCGGGCAAAATCATTAACAAAGGCTTCCGTTGCCGTTGCATCAAAATGTCCGCTTTCATCATCATCGCGATAAGCTTCTTTCATATCATCAAAAACATCGCCATCGTTAAAGATGCCATCTGCATTTCGATCATAATAACTCTCATGCCCGATAGCATAGGCAATAATCTGTACACGATGATCAGCTGGACGAGGGTTCTGACTTGTCCAAGTCACCGAACACTCGCTGTCTGATGTTACGCATGAACCGTCAGAACCAGCATCCCCGATACGTCCGCCTTCGGTTGTAAAATTCACCACAGTCCCGTCCGGTACAGGATTGTTGTTTCGATCAGCCAAACGAATGGTTACCGGAACTGTAACCCCGTCTATCCCAAGAGACTCTGGAGCAAATGTCTCTAGAGACAGGCTCATACTATTCTGATCCGGAATACCGGTTGTGACCGTCAGTAAGTCAGATTGTACGAATACCACCTCACCACTATCCAGCGTCATTGTCGCAGTAACACGAACCGGTGTCGCAATAGTTCCGGCCTGAACGGTAGTCGAAACCTCTCCCGCAGCATTTGAAACTGCTTCAAGAGCTGACAATGACAAACCACCTACTTCAGTCGTCAAGCCAAATTCAATTGTGGCTCCCTGCACAGGATTCCCTGCATCATCGACAACTTTAAAACTGACTTGAGCCGTTTCTCCATAGCCATAACCACCTGTCCCTTTTAGGGACATAATAATAGGCGTTGACGGCGCAATGAACTGAATAGATGCTGCAGGCGGCACTTCACCCTCGCCAACAGTGCCGGTTGCCACGAATTCATAATTTACCTTTGCGCTATAGCCGGTCTCGGAAGAAGCCGTAAAAGTGCCCGGTGCCGTGCCCACCGTCAAGCTTTCAGGTGCATTAATATCAATCGAAGCTTCACCATTCGCATCCGTCAAAAGCTGGTTTTGAACCAAAGAACCGGAAGTTGCAGACACATTCACAATTGATTGAGGAACAGGATCTCCGTTGGAATCCAACAAAAGAATATTGACTCTGAAATCTTCAGTCGATGAAAATGACTCCTCACCGGTTGATGCAACTGTCAAAGTTAAATTAATACCGGCAGAGTTGGTAATTGTCGTTCCACCGGAAGAGCCGTTATCAATAACAACATAGCTGATAGAAGCGCTATCACCCGTAGCGGCAGATGCTGTCAGCGACCCCGCTTCTCCAGTCGCAGGAGCTGACAGTGTCACCATAGCCTCACCATTGGATCCGGTCACAACACTACTGTCAGATAAAGTTCCGGAAGAAGCTTCAAGAACAACAGCCACATTTGAAATAGGAAAACCTTCTTCATCGAGAAGAAGTAGATAGACATCTGCAGTGCCTCCGGCAGGAATATCCGTAGTTTCAACCGAGTCAACGGTCATTTTGGCATTCAGCCCAACCACTGGAGACTCAAAATTATCAGAACTCCCCGGCCCTCCACACCCGGTTAACAACGCAATCCAGAAAGCCAATAAGAGACCGGAGACTGACATTTTCATGAGACTATACCTCTTTTCTTGAAATAAATGCTTGGGCGAGCGTGCCCGAATCTAAGTATTCTAATTCGCCGCCCAGAGGAATTCCCTGAGCCAGACGAGACACCTTGATCCCACTGTTTTTAGCCATCTGCTGCAAATAATGCGCCGTGGCCTCTCCTTCTACCGTCGGGTTGGTGGCAATGATCATCTCATCAATCCCACCGCTCTGTAGACGCTCTTCCAGTTGTGGCAGAGCGATTTCATCGGGTCCTATGCCGTCAATAGGGGACAAACGCCCCATCAAGACAAAATAAACCCCTTTAAAAATCCCTGACTGTTCAATAACCGCGATATCCGCGGGAGATTCGACAACACAGATTTCGGAACGAATACGTTTGTGCGATGCGCATATCGGACAAAACTCGGTTTCCGAAAACGTCCGACACTCTTTACAGTGCCCGACATTTTCCATTGCCGTTTCCAGAGCTTTGGCCAAACGTAAACCGCCTTTTCGGTCACGCTCTAAAAGATGATATGCCATGCGTTGAGCAGATTTTGCGCCAACACCGGGTAGAACCTTCAATGTTGCAATTAAATCATCAATTAAAGGCGTTTGCATTGATCTTCCTTATCAAAAAGGCATTTTCATGCCAGGGGGCAAGTTGACACCCGCGGTCAAGGAGCCCATCTTTTCCTGAGACTTCTCTTCAACCATACGGCTTGCACTATTGACCGCAGCGGCGACAAGATCTTCAAGCATTTCACGGTCATCCATCAGGGAATCATCCAATTCAACCTTCACCAACTCGTGCTTTCCGGTCATGATAACTTTAACCAGGCCACCGCCCGCTTCGCCGGAGACTTCCATTTTGGCGATTTCTTCCTGCGCTTTCTGCATATTTTCCTGCATTTCCTGCGCCTGCTTCATTAGGTTACCTAAACCACCTTTACCACCAAACATTTTTCACCTCTCAAACAATATAAATTAAACACATTACAAAGGTTTTACCGAATCCGGCAACACCTGTAAATTCAACAAAGACATTAAATTATGCAAAACAGGGTCTTGAGCAATCGCGTTTTCCGCCTGCTTCTGCCGCTCTTCAATTCGTCTCGCCTCAAGCTGCCGAGGCGTAAGCTGCTCACGATCAAACATCGAGCCGTCCAGAACCTGTAATTCCAGACCCAACCGACTGCCGACCTCATCATTAAACTGTTGCATGGCGACGTGCTGCCGGGAGAAATCCTGCTCGGGATTGACCGCAATCTGCAACTGGGACGCATCTTTAGAAAGCAGAACCGACTGCGATGCAATTTCCAGCACCATGCCTTTTAACTGCATCCCTTCGATCAGCTCCTGCCATAATTGCATTTTTTCCTGCGCCGAGGCACTAATCTGCACCGCAGGCACACTGCTCATCTCAAAGGCAGTTTCATGCGGATTTGATAAATTCTGCGTATCGTCAGAAGGCATAGAGGCAGACGGCATGTCAAGCGAAGGATCGTTTTGAATTGCAGCATCCGACGAATTTTCTGCATAGGTCGGTTCAAAAGGCGCCGCAGAGCCGAAACCGGCAGCATTATCAGCGAATGACTGGGAAACTTCGTCAAAAGAATGTCCGGCAGAAGGCTCGATAATCGGTTCGTTCACCCACGGCGGAACCTCTGAAAACACATCGACCGGCGCCGACAATTCGGTATGCGACGAAGCAGGTATTTCCGGTTGATTCGAAATCGGGGAAAAATCTGCTTGGTTATCCGCGACAGGAGCAGATCTTTCCATTGCCCCCATCCCCATCTGGGCAACCTGTTTTTCCAAATCCGATTTCGGCTGCTCTACCGGCTCCGCGTTTTGCGGCGCATCAGGCTTTCCCAGCGAATCAAACCCCGCAAGCATCTGCTCCGCCAACGACGGCCCATTCTCTTGCGGCATCTGAACCTCATTCGATTCCGGCACTACCGGTTTTTTAGGTGTAATCTCTTTTCCAACCAGATTACGTGCCGACGACATTTGCGCTACCGCAACCTGAGGATCAAGCGTCTCGAGAACACTCTCCTGCGGATCGACATCCCCGCTGCTAAGCCCAAAGTCCTGCTCGCTTTGCGGCGAGACTTGCTGAGCCGTTTCCGAAGCAACTGGTGCTGCCGAATTGGCGCTTTGCTCAACAGACGGACTTAACACTTGTGCTTTGACTTCAGGGGCTGCGCTCGACTTCTGTTCGGTAAAATTTTGCAAGCCACTCTTCAACGAAGCCAAGGCCGCAGAAGGATCTACCTCGGAAACCGGAGTAACCGTCTCAACAGCCCCCCCATCCTTTACAGCCGAGGTCGCAAGCTGCTGCGGATCAAAAGCAAACATACGCATCAGCCCCATCTCGAAACCGATACGGCTATCCGGAGCCAACTGCATATCCTGCTTGGTCAAAAGGCTGATCTGATAAAGTGTCTGGACTCTTTCGGGACTGAGAGCCTGGGACAGCGCCTGCAAAAGTTCCTGCGGAAGGCTATCGAAATTTGCCGCCTCGCCGAACAATTGGAAATAAGTGATTTCATGCAAGGTTTCACTCAAACTGGCCAACAGAGCATCATAGTCTACACCCATCATCGCCAGTTCCTGCATCACGTCTTTGATTGCAGCGGAGCTATCCTCGGCCAGCGCCTGCAGAATACGTAATACAAATTGTTGATCGACCAGCCCCAGCATGGTTTGCACCGGCTGAAACTCAATCTTACCGGCTCCGTATGCGATCGCCTGATCAAGCAGACTCAAAGCGTCTCGCGCCGAACCATCGGCGCTTTTGGCGATCAATGCCAGAGCGCTCTCTTCATACGGAATATTTTCCTGCTGCAAAATATACTGCAGGTGATTCTGTATCTGCACCTGGGTCAATCGCATCAGATTAAACTGCAGACAGCGGGACAAAACAGTATTCAGAAGCTTATGCGGATCGGTCGTCGCCAGCAGGAATTTTACGTGCTCGGGTGGCTCTTCCAGGGTTTTCAGCAATGCATTGAAACTGCTCTTGGAAAGCATATGCACTTCATCGATCAGATAAACTTTAAAACGCCCTTGAGTCGGCGCAAACTGAACGTTTTCGAGAATTTCGCGGGTATCGTCCACTTTCGTCTTCGATGCGGCATCAACCTCGATCAGATCAATAAAACGTCCTTCATCGATCGAACGACACACTTCACAATGACCGCAAGGCGTAGAACTGATTCCGGTTTCGCAATTGAGCGCTTTGGCGAATATTCGGGCAATCGTGGTTTTACCGACCCCACGGGTTCCGGTAAAAAGATAAGCATGGTGCAGACGCTGCTGATCAAGTGCATTCGCTAGAGCTTGCATGACATGTTGTTGACCAACCAGCTCGGAAAAGTTTTTCGGACGCCACTTTCTCGCTAAAACGCTATAACTCATGCTTAAACCTTGTTCATGCCTGTAAAGAAAAACCACTGAGGACCGGCGAAAAAGAATGCCAGAATCAGGTCGCAAATTGCCTGCTATTTTACCGTTAAGGCTAACAAAATGGGGAGAAATTCAGATTGGAAATGGAGGCAACCCTGCCCGCCTTACCTCGGCGCACGCATCAGAAGGTACCGTTGCTTCCTTCCGGACCTGGCGGGGTTTCCAACTTAGCGTCGCGAGGGGACGAACAGAGTTACCATATTGGGAATATTCGGATAATAACGAAATAATTAACAACAAAATTCCGTCTTAAACATCAACAACAGCCACTTGACTGCCGTTTAAGAAAACCGAAGCCGTCGCCGGCGTTTAACACCATAAACCTTCAGTTCCGAATGAGTGTGGGGATTCTAATGGGAACGATCTTTATTGTCAAATCGTCAAAAACCACTCCTGAGGCCTGAAATCTTCAAAACCGCTTGCTGCCGACGCCCACTGCCTCGCGAAAAGAGTCAGACTTAACCGGGTATTCAAGCATAACGACGGCGAAACCAATGCTTGCGGATCATTCGACCATAAAACCATTCAAACAACCCGGCAACGCAAATAAACCCTGCAAAAACCGCTACGGCAATTGGATTACTCAAAACCGTCTGGTAAAGCAATGTAAGCAAAGCAAGCGCACTGATAATTGCGGCTAACAACGTAATGACACCCGACGCGCCGATCTTATTCCTCAGGCGAAAAGCGCCGAAGTTAATAACGGTAAAAATCAATAAAAAACCGGCACTGCCAAGAATTGCGATTTCGGTTAAATCTATGCTATTGGCCAACAACAAACTGATCGCAGCGATCGTCATAACACCGTTCACCGGAATTGCACGCGTTTCATGATCCAACGCCTCTGGCAGCTCCCCTTCCTTGGCAATCAAGTATCCCAAACGCGCGTTACCGTAAATCGTCGCGTTAATTGCCGAAAATGTCGCCAATAATGCCGCCACCGCGACCAACTGAAAACCGACGGTCCCGAGCGCCGGTTCGGCCGCGATTGCCAAGACATAATCTTTCGCGTCGAGTAATTTTTCTTCAGGAACACTGCCGATGGCGATTATTGCAATACCGACATACAGCAGTAGCACACCGACCACCGAAACATAAAAGGCCCGAGGCAAATTGCGTTCCGGCTGCTTGATCTCTTCGGCCGCATTGGAAATCAATTCAAACCCTTCATAAGCGACAAAAATAATCATGCCCGCAATAAAAACATTAAACGCCGGCATCCAGTGCTGCGTCGACAGTCGCTCACCTTCCACTGTCCCGACGCCAAAAACCATAATCAATAACAGCAAAAGCAGCTTAATCGCAACAATCAGCGTTTCCGAACGACTGACAAACCCGCTGCTGATTAAGTTAATCAACATCGGCACCACAATAGCCAGACTGATCAGAAAGTGCGCCAAAAAAGAAGACGGCGACTCGACGAAGGTCAGTCCGTAAGAAGCAAAGGCCTTGGCATAAAGTGCAATAGTCACCAGATAGCACAGCCACAGAAATAGATTCAAACTACCGGAAAGCAGGTTGTGGTTAAAAGCCTGATCGACAAAAAACACCGTGCCGCCGCGACTCTGGAAATACACGCTAAACTTCACATAAGAGTATGCCGTCAGAATGGCGATCAATCCGGCGAAAACAAAAGCAAGCGGAGTGGCACCGCCGGCAAAAGAGATCGCTTCGCCAAGTACCGCAAAAATACCGCCGCCGACCATTCCTCCGACGCCGATGGCAATCGCCCCCAACAACCCGATTGAACGATTCGGCGGTGTTATTTTCGACATGACCGTCCCACGCTATTCAAAAAAACAGTAAACCGTCGTACTTTCGCCGGACAGGCAGAAAAAGAGTCGTCTGGTAAAAGATGACAGCAGTCCTTAATAGTTATAACGATCGCATACCGCTTCTGAACTGTTGCCGTCCTGATCCAGCGACAGCACCGGCAATTGCGGCATAAAACCTTGATCGCGCATCGTTTTCGAACACGCCATCATCTGTTGAAAAGAGTGCGAAGTTTGCGCTTCCCGGCTGAACACCAATGCTTTGGACTGGGCAGCTTCTGTTTTTCCGCTGCGACAAAGATCAAGCAACTCATTCTGCATGCGATTAATTGCAACCTCATACCGATTCTGCTCCAATTCATCGACCTGCCCGATACAATCCTGCATTTTATTCATCGCCAGAGCCATCTGTTTCATACCCGGCTGACTGTAATCGGTTGTATCCACCGCCTGAACGCTTCCGGTAGTCAGCAGACAAGTCGCCGCAAGCATGATCGTATGTTTTCTCATTCTATACCCTTAAAAAATTCCAGACTTTTCATCCTAGCGGAAATCGCGCGGACATTTGCGCATCATAATTCAAGCTTCCTTAAAAAGGTATCGCCAAGCATTACGTACTCATTGAACTTAAAAAACGCCCTTGAAACTGCGACACCAAAACGACAAAACATGGCGGCGTAAGAATTCAAATATTCGACAAACTGAAAAAATCGTTCAAAGCCGATCCGGAAAAGCAGCACTTATGCACCACAATAAAACACAAACAAACCAAAATAAATCAACACGCCTTTCGAAAACACGCTAAAAACCCACTAATTTAAAACTAAGCAATTGATATTAAAAGATTTTTAAAAAGTTAAATTCACTTCTTGCTTAATTAGGTTATTACACTTGTATTAATTCGTAATAACCAACAGCCAACAGCGGAGTACCTCCTATGAAACTAAATGTATTTAAGAAAGCGGCTAAATTTGCTGCGGTTTTGTCTTTAAGTAGCCTTTCCTGGATTGCCAATGCGGCCGAACCTTTGAAAATCGGTTACAGCGACTGGCCTGGCTGGGTAGCCTGGGAAGTTGCGATTGAAAAGAAAATGTTTGAAAAAGAAGGCGTTGACGTTCAATTCGAATGGTTCGACTACGTCGCATCAATGGAAGCTTTCGCAGCCGGTCAGCTGGATGCGGTCGGCATGACCAACGGTGACGCTCTTGTTACCGGCTCTACCGGTGCGCCAAGCGTGATGATTGCCATCAACGACTATTCAAACGGGAACGACATGGTTGTAGCGCAACCTGGCATCTCATCCATTAAAGAATTGAAAGGCAAAAAAATCGGTGTTGAAGTCGGTTTTGTCGGCCATCTTTTACTGCTAACCGCTCTTGAAGAAAACGGCATGAGCGAGTCTGACGTCACTCTGGTTAATGTACCGACCAACGAAACCCCTCAAGTTCTGGCTTCTGGCGAAGTTGACGCAATTGTTGCCTGGCAGCCAAGCTCCGGTCAAGCCCTGAACCTGGTTCCAGGATCATCAGCGGTGTTCACCTCAGCGGACAAACCGGGAATCATTTATGACGGTCTATCCGTCAACCCTGCCAGCCTGGCTTCCCGCGGTGCTGACTGGGAAAAAGTATTGAAAGTCTGGTATCAGGCAGTGGATTACATCAATGATCCTAAAACGCGTAACGACGCTTTGGAAATCATGTCATCCCGCGTTGGCCTGACTGCAGCAGAGTATGCACCTTTCTTGAAAGGTACCAAGCTATTGACTTTGGAAGAAGCAAAAGCGGCTTACAAAAAAGGTTCTGGTCTGGATTCGATCTACGGTTCTTCAAAAATTTCTGATGACTTTAACGTCAATAACAAAGTGTATGACGCGCCTCAGGATGTCGACGCTTACTTTGACGGCAGTCTAACCAACGGTTTGTAAAGTTCAGTAAATACCGTTTCGAAGTAACCCTTCGAATCCTCTAGGACGCAGCAACCTTGCCTAAGGTTGCTGCATTTTATTCTTCACCTGAAAGTGAGTAACCCACAATGCCTTCGACTACGAAAACATTCAGACACGATGATGCACTACTGCCGACTCTATTGGCGACAGGCTATGCGCTGAGCGGCTATCTGGTCGGCGGATACTGGATGTTGATTGACGGCTGGTACTTCAATCTACCGGGGGTCTTGTGGTTTGCCCATTCTATGGTTATTGCCGCCTACCTTATTCATGAGGCGGCCCATCAAAGCGTCTTCCGTAAAAAGCAGGCCAACCGCTGGTACGGCGAATTGCTTTTATGGATTACCGGCAGCAGCTATTCGGACTTTAACGACATCGTCCACAAACACAACCGCCACCATTCGGACCGGGCGGATATCGTCAGTTTCGACTTCCGACCGATTCTGGAAAAACACCCGTTTTTCCTCAAAACCCTGCAAATTCTGGAGTGGGCGTACATTCCCGCTTTGGAAATTCTCATGCACACACTGGTGATCATTTTACCTTTCGTTAAAACCAATCGCCGTCAACGACGTCTGCGCGTTCTGTCGGTCTTATTCGTACGTCTTGCCCTTTTCGCTTGGCTGGCGTCGATTTCGATTCACTTTCTATGGCTTTATGCGCTGGCGTATCTGCTGTTTTTGACCGTTATGCGCTTTATGGACGTCCATCAGCACACCTACGAAGTTTACGAAACACTCGACTCGCCGCGCGGCCCGGAAGCTCGCCTAAGAGACCGCGATTTTGAAGAACACAACACCTATTCGAACCTGTTGTCGGTGAAATACCCCTGGATCAATCTGCTGGTTCTGAATTTCTGCTACCACAACGTCCACCATCACCAACAGCTTCAACCCTGGTATCGACTGCCGAAACTGCATCAACAGATGTATGGCGATGATGATCAGCAGGTTTTGACTTTCCGCCACCTAATCAAAAGCTTCCATAAATACCGGATACCGCGAATTCTCAACGGCGACCCGATCGACCTGCCCGTTAAACATGACGAAGGCGAGAGTTTCATCGGTGTCGACGGAGTCTCTTTTCTGACCGCACACTAACTTGAACGGAGTAACCGCATGACCCAAGTAAAAAAATTCTGGTCGATTCTCACCGGTGAACACACCTACGAGAAAACCCTTTCAACACGTGGCCGCGGCCAGGGAGAAATCATTAAGGCACCGATTCTCGCGTATCTGATTGAAACCGATAACGGACGAATCCTGTTCGATGTCGGCTGCGACTATCAGAAAATCAAGCAGCCGGATCTGCGTGCAAAATATTACGAACACGACGGCTTTCCTTTCGGCCCGCCAGACATGACCGAAGA
The DNA here is from genome assembly GCF_017571475.1 of Thiomicrorhabdus sp. 6S3-12. Lineage (GTDB taxonomy): Bacteria > Pseudomonadota > Gammaproteobacteria > Thiomicrospirales > Thiomicrospiraceae > Thiomicrorhabdus. The sequence continues at coordinate 34,252 of NZ_JAGETW010000003.1, forward strand.
ACAGCGCTTGCCGAATAAACTGCAAATTCTCGGCTTGCAGCCGGAAGATATCGATATGGTATTTTGCAGTCATCTGCATTTCGACCATGCCGGTGGATTGTGCGAATTTTGCGGCGCGGAAGTCCATGTCCATCAGCGAGAGATGAAAGCCGCCAAAGAACCAGCCGACGACGCCTATTTCGCCAGCGATTTCGAGCTGCCGGTAAACTGGAAAATTCAAACCGGCGAATACGAACTGGTGCCCGGCGTCAATGCCATTGAAACCCCGGGCCATACGGCGGGCCACATGTCGATGATGATTGAAATGCCCAAAGGCCCGCCAATCATTCTCGCCGGTGACGCCGCCGATCTGACGGAAAATATTCGCGACGAAGTCGCTCCGGGGCTTTGCTGGCAGGACAACGAAGCGCTGGCAATCGACAGCATCCGTAAGCTGAAATCACTCAGTGAAAAAGAGAAGGCCGACCTTTGGCCGAATCACGACTGGCAGTTCTACCTGAAAACCAATCGTTTTCCTAACTACTTTGAATAAAGAGCCGACTCAGTCATGCAACTGAAAACCTTTAAAACCCTGTGGGGCAATACCCTGCAGATCGAAGACGCCTGCGCCGAAGCAAAAACCGCTGGTTTCGACGGCATCGAAGGCCGGGCTCCCGAGCTTTCTCAAAGTGTCGCATGGCAAGAGGCTCTGCACAGACACCAGTGCGACTATATCGCCGAGATTGTTTCCGGCGGAGATTATGTGCCGGATCGCAGCTGGTCCAGCGAACAGCACTTGGATGACATCAGACGGCAAATGGAACAATCGCTACCGCTCAAGCCGCTTTTCGCCACCTGTATTGTCGGCTGCGACGCCTGGAGTGAACCCGAAGCTATCGCGTTTTTCGAACAGGCGATGCGCCTGCAAGAAGAGTTTGGCCTGCAATTAAGTTTCGAAACCCATCGCAGCCGACCAACCTTTAACCCCTGGACAACGCTACGTATTGCCCAGGCTTTACCGGATCTCAAACTGACTGTCGACATCAGTCACTGGTGCGTGGTGTGCGAAAGACAGATGGATTCGGAAATGGAAACCCTGCTACAACTGATTCCGCAGATCCACCACATCCACGCCCGAATCGGTTACGACCAGGGACCGCAAGTTCCCGATCCGCGCGCTCCTGAATATCAAAGTGCCGTCGAATCCCATCTCGCTTTCTGGCGTCAGATCTGGCTGTACCGACAAAAAAACCAGGCCGATACCACCACTATGACGCCGGAGTTTGGTCCGGATGGCTACTGCCATTTACAACCCTACACACAAATGCCGGTAGTTGATCTGTGGGAAATCAATCAATGGATGAACATCTGGGTCAGACAAGCCTATTCGGACTGTCTCGCGACGCCGTAACCCCTTCAGGAAATAAACACTATGCAATCCATCGCTGTTTTCACTTTACTGGGCGCCTCGATTTTATGGGGGTTGACCTGGCTGCCGTTGAAATTCCTGCACGAACAGGGATTCAACGGCATCGCTATCACCTTCTTAGTGTACGTAATTATGTTTGCCGTCACCCTGCCGACAATCTGGCGCTTCCGAAAGCAGATTGCCGGAAACGGCTTGGCATTATTGGGCATCCTGCTTCTCGGCGGCGGCGCTCAGCTGGCATTTAACACCTCGATGATCTTCGGCGATGTTATCCGGGTTATGGTGCTTTTCTATCTGGTTCCTCTATGGGGCGTACTCGGCGGACGACTCTTTCTGAGCGAACGGATTACCCCATTCCGCTGGCTTGGCATGGGCTTTTCCATTATCGGCGCCTTTTTCGTGGTCGGCGGCATGAACGCCTTCTATGCACCACCGAGCTGGATCGATGGTTTGGCCCTGTTATCCGGTTTCCTGTTCGCTATGAACAACATTGTTTTCCGCGCCTCACCGAAGATTCCGATCATGCTCAAACTGAACGTTATGTTTCTGGGCGCAGCAGGCCTCTCTGCGGTGGTTCTGAGCCAGATGGGTGACGAAGTAATACCTCAGGTGTCAACCGGCACTTGGGGAATATTACTAGCTTTTGCGATTTTCTGGATGTTACTGGCCAATCTTGGGACGCAATGGGCGGTCACTCAAATGGAGGCCGGCAAATCTTCGATCATCCTGATTCTCGAACTGGTTACCGCCGTAGTTTCGGCCAGCCTGATTCTCGGTGAAACCATGAGCGGCCTCGAAATGCTCGGCGGCGCCCTGATATTAATCGCAGCCCTGCTGGAAACACTGCCGCAAAAAAGAAAGATGCAAACGCACCAAAATGGCGAAATTTCCGCTCTGTAATAAACATAAGCAACGACAAGCGCGGCACAAAAACAGCCTAAAAATAACTAACTGATTGATAACTCAATAAAAAACCATTATTGAGTTTTCTTTTGCTAAATAAGTATTACTTTTTTTAAAAAAGGTAATACCCAACGGATTCGAGCCGGGCAACTTACGCCAATGCCCCGGAACGGAAAGCCTTTTTAATAATGGGAAATAAATTATGCAGTGGCATCAAATGACCTGGCCGGAAATCGCAGAATACGCCCGAAGCGAAAGCTGTGCGGCTTTACTGCCGATTGGAGCAACCGAACAACATGGCCCGCATCTCGGCTGCGGTATGGATTCGGAAATCGCCGACCAACTGGCAAAAGCGGCAGGAGACCTGACCGATATCGCCGTTCTGCCGACCCTGCCTTACGGTTGTTCCATCGGTCACTCGAAGCGCTGGCCGGGCACCATTGCCCTGCAACCGAAAACGCTGATCGATGTCGTCAAGGAAATCGGCGATTGGGTCGCTTACAGCGGAATCAAGCGACTGTTTATTTTAAACAGCCATGTTTCCAATTTTGCCCCTCTGCGTTGTGCTCTGGAAATGCTGCGTGCCGAACACGACGATTTAATGGTCGCCCTGATTAACTCGGCCACCGTCAGCGAACGCGTCAAGGCACGTCACTTTGAAGATGCCGACGACTGGCACGCCAATGAAGCCGAGACCTCTTTGATGATGGCTTTGGCTCCGGAAATCGTCCGCCCCGAACGCCTTCAGGATTCCGACGATCCGGACAGAACGGAAAACTGCGTTTTCTCGCATCCTGTCAATCGCACCAGTCTCAACGGTGTCACCGGCAAGCCCAGCCTGGCAACCGTCGAAAAAGGCGAAGAGCTCTTTACCTGGATGCAGCAGGATCTGGCAAGCAAGATCGAACAAGGACTAAAAGAGCAGCCCCCGCTGCCCCACAGTTATCACCCCCCTTTTACCGACAACAATTGAATCGTCTGTCGGCCGAATACACAACGCCATCGAATTTAGGAGAGCTTAAATGAACGTTGAAATGGATGTAAAACAACTTAAAAAAGAATGGAAAAACAGCGGTGTCAAATACTGCCTTGGCGCCTATGTCGATATTCACGGCATTCCGAAAGGGAAAGTCGTTCCGATCGACCATTTGGAGCACATGGTTGAAGGCTCCGAACTTTACACAGGTTATGCGCTGGACGGTTTGGGACAGAGTCCGAACGATGACGAAATCGCCTCGGTACCCGATCTGGACAGCGCGATCCAATTGCCTTGGCAGCCAGAAGTCATGTGGATGGCCGCAGACAACACTCTGCACGGCGAACCTTATGAAATTAATACCCGTGTTGCTCTGAAAAAAGTTCTCGCCGAAGCCGAAGAGATGGGATTCGGATTCAATCTGGGAATCGAATGCGAACTGTTTGTATTGAAAGAAGAGGAAGACGGCAGCCTTTCGGTTCCGGATCCGGACGACAGACTGATCAAGCCTTGCTACGACGTACGCGGCTTCATGAACCGTTTTACCTGGTTGGATAAAATGGCGACCACCATTAACGACCTAGGCTGGGATCTGTACTCCTTCGATCATGAAGACGCGAATGGCCAGTTCGAATTCGACTTCCAGTACAGCGACGCCTTGACCATGTGCGACCGTTTCATTTTCTTCCGTTATATGGCTAAACACTACGCTCAGGAAGAAGGCCTGCTGGCGACCTTCATGCCGAAACCTTATGCCGACAAAACCGGTAACGGCGCGCACTTCAATATGTCGCTGTTCGACAAAGAGACCGGTGAAAACGTCTTTAAATGTGATCCGAAGGACGATCCACGCGGACTCGGCCTGACCGAGCTGGGTTACCAGTTCATCGCCGGCGTCATCAAACACGGACCGGCACTGTGCGCCGTCTTCTCGCCAACGGTCAACAGTTATAAACGTCTGGTACGTCAAGGGGATATGAAGACCTTCTCATGGGCACCGGTCTTCAACTCTTTCGGCTCCAACAACCGTACCAACTCGATCCGCGTTCCTATGGGCGGCGGACGCTTCGAATCGCGTAATGCCGACGGTTCGGTCAACCCGTATCTTGCCGCGGCACTGGTATTGGCTGCCGGTCTGCAAGGGATTCGCGAAAAACTGGATCCGGGCCACGCACAGGAAGACAACCTGTACGAATTGAGCGAAGAAGAACGCATGGCCAGAGGCATTGAGTTCCTACCGCAAAACCTTCTGGAAGCGGTTGAAGCTTTCGAAGCCGATCCGTTTGTCGAAGAAGTTCTGGGCAAAGAGTTGCGTGACGAGTTTATTACCTACAAAAGACGCGAATGGCGTGAATACCACGAAACCATTTCCGCCTGGGAAATCAAACGCTACAGCCACCTGTTCTAAGACGGCCTAACTTACCGCTTAAAAAACGAGTTGCCTGCAATCGCAGGCAACTCCCATCTCTATAGCCTTCCCTTTGTACACCCGCCTTCTATCCGATACCAACCCAGACTTAAACTCCGCTACGTCTCCTCGCCCCCCCTGTTTTCATGGCCTGTTGGATCCGGTTACGGCGAAACGTTTCTTTTATACAAATAGAGACTTTTAACCACGGCTCTCTGCTATGATTCAAATAAGATTGTTATGAAATTTTTAAGCCGTCTCTAATCCGCATCGGTCTATGAGATAACGGTTGCCAAGGTTACCGGCGAACGGTGAAAATATTTCGTGCTCCGCGATTTCATTCGAAACCGCCGAAAAGGAATGGAAACTGCTTCTATTCAGGGAAAGCCAAGTCCCAAAACCGAATCGACAGGGAAGTTACATGAAAAAAGACGCCCGGCAAACATTAGACCGTTACTATCAACAGGTGTCGGACATTATTCTCGCCCGACAAAATCCGATTACCGGCCTTCTGCCGGCCAGTACCGCTATCACCGCCCATGGCGACTATACCGATGCCTGGGTACGCGACAACGTCTACAGCATTCTGGCAGCCTGGGGATTGGGACTGGCCTACCGCCGGGTCGACGATACCCAAGGTCGAGCGGTGTTGCTGGAACAGAACGTCGTAAAACTGATGCGCGGCCTGTTAATTGCCATGATGAAGCAGGCGCACAAAGTTGAAGCCTTTAAATACTCCCAAGACCCACTGGATGCCCTGCATGCCAAATACGCCACTTCGACCGGCGACCCTGTCGTGGGCGATGACGAATGGGGACATCTGCAACTGGATGCAACCAGTCTTTTTCTGCTGATGCTCGCGCAAATGACCGCTTCGGGCCTGCGGATCGTCTTCTCGATGGACGAAGTGCATTTCATTCAAAATCTGGTTCACTATATCGGTCGCGCATACCGTACGCCGGATTACGGTATCTGGGAACGCGGCAATAAAATCAATCACGGTATCGCCGAGGTCAACAGCAGCTCGGTCGGCATGGCTAAAGCGGCTCTGGAGGCGATGGACGGCTTTAATTGTTTCGGCTCCGAAGGTGGCGAAAGCAGCGTGATTCACGTTATCCCGGATGAAATCGCCCGGGCACGTATTACACTGGAAGCCGCCCTGCCCTCAGAATCCCTGTCCAAAGAAGTGGACGCCGCGACGTTAAGCATCACCGGCTTTCCGGCTTTTGCCGTCGAGGACGCCGAATTGGTCGAGCAGACTCTGGATGAAGTGATTGACAAATTATCCGGCCGCTACGGCTGCAAACGCTTTCTTCGCGATGGTCATCAGGCCGCCAACGAAGACGCCAACCGCCTACACTACGAACCCGAAGAGATGAAACAGTTCGAGCACATCGAATGCGAATGGCCGCTGTTTTTCACCTATCTTCTGTTGCACTATCTGTTTACCGATCAACCCGACCAAGCCCGAGAGTACCGTGAGAAGCTCGAAGGTCTTTTGGTTGAACGGGACGGCCAGAAGCTGCTTCCGGAACTGTACTATGTCCCGCTGGATAAAATTGAAGCGGAACGGAAAAACCCTGGTTCGCAACAGCGCGAAGCTAATGAAAACGTTCCGCTGGTCTGGGCGCAGAGCTTGTATATTCTGGGCGCCCTGATTCAGGACGGCTTGCTGGATATTACCGACATTGATCCGCTTGGACGGCACAACTGCATCGGCAAAAATCTCGGCAAACAGATTCAGTTTACGCTGATCGCCGAAAACGATCAGGTCCAGAATAAATTGGATGAGTACGGACTGGTTACGCAAACGCTGCAAGAGCTCAAACCGATACAGGTTTTGCAGGCCAGTTCGCTGGCCGACGCCTTTGAATGGCTCGGGCGTTCGAAGCGTTTGGAGTTGAGCGGCCGCCCGCATCGCAACCCCAGAGGTCTGACAACTTCCTGCGTATACGAGTATGAAGGCAACCGCTTTATTTTCCAGCCGCAGTTTCTCAGCCGCCACGATTTTTATCTCACTCAGGACAACCGCATGCTGGTGCGACGTTTGAAGATGGAAATGGGCTATATCTACCGACAATGGAATTTACCCGGCCGCCCTCTGGTTGCAATGGTGGTCAACCAAACTATGCTGAGTAAAGGCGGCAGCCGGGCATTGCTCGAATTTATGGAAGAGTGTCGCCACGGCAGCTTCGATGACATTCCGGTGAAACTGGGCACTTTGAAAAACTTCCTGCCGACCTCGGCCAAACGCAGCTTGCACTATCTCGAACAGGCGCCGGGCGACAACGACGAACAACTCGCACAGGCAAAACCTTGTCTGGTGCTTCAGGCAAGCGGAGATGAAGTCGCCTCGACACTGAATATCGACACCTGTAACCAATTGAACGATGATGCACTGATCGCACAGCTGATCCACACCGGTAATCTGCAAGACCAGTTCACTCTGTTGCAGATTCTGTTCGCACGCCATAACGGCGACTTCGACAGCGGCCTGACCGATTCCGAAGGCAACCCCTGCAGCCTGCGCAAACTGATGGATGAAATCTATCTGGCCGCCGGCGAACTGAACAACTGGGACATTACCCGTCGCGCCGCAGCGTGGCTGGATAAGCACGACATCAACCTCGAAGGTGCGGTCACCGAAATTCTGGTGCGAAAAATCGCCCTGAGCGTGTCGCGCCAATACAGCAAACACTCCACCTTCAGACAACCGGCCGGCGCGGATGAGATCATCCGCATTATCAAAGAGTTCAATCCGGACGATCAGCGCGCGCAGATTCTGACTCAGGAACTGATTCTCAATCTTGGATTACTGATCCGCTCCCGACCTGAACTGCTCAGCAATATGACGCTTATCCGTACCGGTCAGCTTCTGCAGCTTCTCGCCGGCCATATTCGCCATGCCGAAACAAATTACAGCGCCAGCGATGCCATGGATCTGCTGATGACCAAGGCTCCGTTCGAAATCGCTCTGGCGCTGGAATACGTTCTGGAACACTATGCGGACGTTCAGGAAGAGCTTTATCAGCAAGAACAGATGAAGTTCGACAACAGTGACCGGGATCTGAAACTGCCTAAGTTCGAACCCAATATGGATCCGGATCAGGGTCAGGCGGACGACTGGCATCACTGGCGTAAAATCAACGGCAGTATCGGTCGCTATCCGGACGGTTTCTACGAAGGCGTCTGGGACGTCGTCAATCAGACCGCCGGTGTGATTATCGGCGATCAGTGGAATCCGAAACGTCGTCTTGACCATTCGCTCAGCGCCAATATGACTCGCGGCGAAAAGCTTTTCCAGGATAAGGTCGATCACCTGCTCAATAAAACGCCGGTACCGGAAGTCCGCCGCCTCTACTACGAAGCCCTTATGGTACTGGGCATGATTATGCGCGCGAACCCGGATCTACGCTCGAACGATGTCATGATTCTCGATGTTATTCTCGGGCACGCTGTGCGCTTACGCTGGCTATCGCAGACAGGCAACGAAATCATCGCTTATGACGGTCAACGCGAGCAGGCGTGGCAAGATTTCTACTATTGCCCGCCGCATGAGACGGCCAATGCAATCGTCAATGCTTTCCGCTTCCTGCATAAAGGCAAAAGCGAAAAATAACCTTCATCGGGAACCTTAGCCGTTCGAGATCTTTTAGAGGAGATAAACACTATGGCTCGAATTCTTGCTGGCGATGTCGGCGGTACCAAAACCGTACTCGCGCTCTACCAGAGTGACCAAGGAGAATTGACCGAAATCCGTAAGGAAACCTATGCCAGCGGACGCCATACGCGTTTTGAAGACCTGCTGCTGGAGTTTCTCGGTTCCGATGCGCAGATCGACGCAGCCACCTTTGGAATCGCCGGCCCGATTAAGTCTCAGCGTTGCATTACTACTAACCTGCCGTGGGTCATCGATGCCGCAGAAATCGCCGACGAATTGCATATCCCGCAGGTACATCTGCTCAATGATCTGGAAGCCGCCGCTTATGGCATTTTGCGACTCGACCATTTTCACGAATTAAACCCGGACGCCCGCGAGGAAACCGGACATATTGCCGTGATTGCTGCCGGTACCGGCCTCGGTGAAGCGATTCTGTTTTTCGACGGTCAGGACTACCATGCCATGCCGACCGAAGGCGGCCATTGCGAGTTCGCACCGCAAGATGCGCTGCAAGACCAGCTGCTGGTCTTTTTACGCCAACGCTTCAATGGCCATGTCAGTATGGAACGGATTCTCGCCGGCGACGGTTTCGGCAACCTGTATGACTTTCTCAAAAGCATCGACTTCGCCGAAGCCAATGCAGAACTGGAAGCGCAAATGCAGCAAACCGATCGCAATGCCGTCATCAGCCGCGCAGGCCTGCGGCAAGAAGATGCGCTGTGCAGCGAAGTGATGCGGCTTTTCTGTCGCATTTACGGTGCCGAGGCCGGTAATCTGGCCTTGAAATCTCTGCCACGCAGCGGTGTCTATATCGCCGGCGGCATCGCCCCCAAAATCCGCCCGGCACTCGAATCCGGCGGTTTTCTCGAAGGCTTTCTCGACAAGGGACGCATGACGCACGCCATCGAACACATTCCGCTGCGCATTGTCGACAACCCGGAAGCGCCGCTGCTCGGCGCTGCACACTATGCATCAAAACAAACGGGATGAGCCCTTTAAAGCTGAGTTCCCTCTAAAACGGGTCATTGTATTTTTTCAATCCGGACCCGCAGACTTTCCGACCCCGATAACAAACTGGGCGCCTCATCCATTCGACCGAGACGAATCAGACCTTTCGCATAAGGAAAGTCGCGATAAAAAATCGCCAGATTCCCCCATGGGCTGTAATAAGTGATATCACCGATTTCAGGATCGATTCCGTCGGGAGCCCCCTGAGTGGAGAGCCGGACCGGCAAATCGGCGATCTTTTCGGTACTGTGATAGTCGGACAGCGTCAATTCCAATGGCAATAGCGCCATAAAATCCCGACTGGCGGCGTTATTCTCAAGAGTGGCATTCAAAACAGCGTCACCGACAAGCAAACGTACTTTCATACTCTTCCCCATTACGACCTCCCCGGCATCCGCCACAACAAACGCCGAGTAAAATACCGGCAAAACGGCAAGAAAAAGTTTTGTAGCAAAAATTTTCAGCATTCATTTATCACCTTAATCGGCTAACAATGCAAAACCGACCGGCAGAAACTTCTGCTCGATCGGCTATCTGTTTAACAGCGGTTTTCCTGCGTTGTATCAACGCTCTGTTATTTGTGCTCTTTTAGATTGTTGCGGCATCAATCACGTAACGATAACGCGCTTTTTTATCGACCACACTCTTCCAGGCTTCATTGACCTGCTCTGCCTTTATGATCTGAATCTGCGGAAAGACTTTGTTATTCGCGCAATAATTAATCACATCCTGAGTTTCCTGCATGTCACCGATCAGTGAGACATTGAAGTTAACACGACTGATCGACAAACCAATGGCACTCAACGTCAGTTCAAACCCTTTCGGCATTCCGACCTGAGTATAAAAACCAAAAGGTCTGACCACCGAAGAGTAGGCAGCAATATCGTAATCCACCGGAATCGTGGTAATCATATAATCCAGTTTTCCTTTATAGGGTGCCAGCTTGCTCAGGTCATCGACGACAATCGCTTCCTTGGCACCGAAGCTCAGAATATCCTCGACCTTGTCCGGCGAAGTCGTGAAGGCATAGACTTCCGCCCCTTTGGAAACCGCCAGTTTGACGGCCATATGTCCCAGGCCGCCAATTCCGGCTACCCCGACCTTATCGCCTTTTTTCAGATCGAATTTCATTAGCGGCGAATAGGTGGTAATCCCGGCACACAATAGCGGTGCCGCCTGCTGATCGGAAATATTGTCCGGGATATGCACCGCAAAGTGATCCCTGACGACAATATTATTCGAGTACCCGCCTTGAGAAATCCCTGTCGGGGAACTTTTTTCAGGATAACCGTAGGTGAAAACCGTTTCAGGGCAATATTGCTCCCCTTGATCCTGACAGTGATCGCATTCCAGACAGCTGTCCACCATACAACCGACACCGGCACGATCGCCGACTTTAAACTTGGTTACGTTTTTTCCAACAGCGGCAACCACACCGACAATCTCATGCCCCGGAACCTGTGGATACTGCTGCGGCCCCCAGTGACCTTTCATCTGATGAATGTCCGAGTGACAGATACTGGCATAAGTAATATCGATCAGCACGTCATCGTCGCCGACCGGTCTGCGTTCGAACTCCCACGGAGTCAAAGTGCCGGATTCGTCGGTGGCTGCATAACCACGGGATTTGATGTTTTGAGTATTTTTTTCGTCTGCGGACGCATTGTTTGAATTCGCTAACATTAGACCTGCTCCTGCGAGTGTTGTGGTTTGAATAAATTCACGTCGAGTAATTTCTTTGCTGTTGCATTTATTGCACATGGCTTCATCCTCTTAATTTGCCGAATCTTTCACGGTTTCCTTCACGGTTTGTTGTATCGCCTGCTCAAGACGACCAGCCGCCCGTTGATTTACAAACTTGTCCAGCATGGTGCTGATCGCCTGAAGCTGTTGGAGACTCAACCCCACATTCAGCGCAATACCGATATGAGACTTAAGCTGCGGGGCGACGTTTTCCATATTGGCCAAAGCAGCAACCGTACTGAGCTCACGTTCTTGAAAATCCAGGATATTGCGCGCAAACAAGTCGCCAAACAGATGTTTCTGTAACAGCACATTGCTGTAAGGCGCGAAATCGAATAACGGACCCGTTACCGGCTTACCGACCAGTTCTGTCTGTACTTTGATTCCCTGAGCCTGGCTGTCTCCCGGCGCTACGGACGCTGCAATCTCTTTTCCGACAGGGTCGTTAACTCCTCTGGCTTTACGTTCTTCAACGACAGTCATGGTGGTCGCCAATGCATTCAGGCTGCGCGGAAAACCGGAATAAGCGTATAGATGCATCTGGATTTCTTTGATCTCATTCACGGTAAGTCCCATATCCAGACCATCGGACACGGCTTTCTTTAAACCGCTCAAGTCACCGCTGGCGGTAAAGGCTGCGACCGGAACCATTGCCTGCTGCTTCGAAGTCAATGCATCAAGAGAAACTTCCGGGGTTGTCTGCGGCTGTCGACCGGCGAAATACGCTTCATCGGACACTTTCTCTTTCCAGACGACGTTCTCACCATTCAGACTTCCAGTGATAACCAGATGCGTCATACTTTTGTCCGGCGTCGCACCATGCCAGTGGTCAAGGTCTTTCGGGCACCAGACGGTTTCACCTTTATGGAACTCGATAATTCTTCCGTCACGCGTGCCGGTCAAAGCCGTACCTTCGGTGACCACCATATGTTGTCCCGCCGGGTGCTGGTGCCATGCCGTTCTTGCCCCCGGCTGGAAAGTCACGTAGGCACCTGAATAATGAGCCGTATCGTTTGCGGGAAACAGCATGTCGACCTTAACGTCTCCGGTAAACAACTCCGCAGGACCGACAAAAGAGGCTTGAGAATTCAGCGGATAATGGATTTGCACGACTTCCGCGGCATTGGCTGAAAACCCCAGAGAAGCCAAGGCACTTTTCAGCGCAATCAGTAATATTTTCGGGTTGAAGCTTTTGATTTGCATATTGAACCTCCGATTGATACTTCCGGTTATTTTTCTGGTAGTATCACAAGTCAGAACCGACTTGAGCCCAAGAAAGTAGCCAAGGAAAGTGCGAACAAAAGTACTGCGACAAATTCACTCCTTCTTGAAGCGGTTTAAGAGTTTTTTTGCCGAACCACTCCTAAACCCTAAAAATTAATTTACAGTTTTCATCGGAATTAACGGTAGAACGATTCTCGAAAATGTCTGCCTGATTCTCCAATTCCGTACAATTAACAAGGAAATACAGTGGACATTGATCAGACCCGACACGCTTTGATTGAATACATTGGCGCTTCCTACCACGGCGAATCCAATATTCAAACCGCTTTTGAGCCTTTAAGTTTTTTTGTCAACGACAAGCCGACAGAGATGCTCTCGATCCTCTATGAACCCTCTCTATGCGTCATAGTGCAAGGGGAAAAAGAGGTCGGAATCAATAACGAGCTGATCCGCTACACGCCAGACATGTATCTTCTCGCATCGGTCCATACGCCAGCACAGGTTCGCATCACCGACGCTTCGCCTGAAAGGCCTTATATGGGGTTTACCATTACTTTCACGATGGAGCAGATTCTTGAAGTGTTGAAAGATATGGAACCGCTCGAAGAGGAGCCTGTGGAGGCACATGGCGGCCTCTATTTTGGACAGATGGAAGGCAAACTTCTGGATTCGGTTCTGCGACTGATCAACACGCTTGACTCCCCGGAAGAGGTGCGCGTTCTGGCACCGGGTCATATCCGAGAAATTCTGTATTTTTTATTAAAGGCCGAAGGTGGCAAGTTTATTCGCCAGTATATGAAGGCAGGAAATTCCGCACAAAAAGTCGTGCAGGCCATATCCCTGATAAAAGACCGCTTTACCCAGAACCTGAATGTAAAAGAATTGGCCGAAAACGTCGGGATGAGCGAGTCGTCACTGTATTCGATGTTCAAGAAAATGACCACCATGAGCCCTCTGCAGTTTCAGAAAACATTACGTCTGCAAACGGCAAAACGGTTATTAACGCTGCACAATCTTCCGGTCAATGAAACCGCCTTCAAAGTCGGTTACGAAAGCCCTTCGCAATTCAGCCGGGAGTATTCAAGGATGTATGGCTTATCCCCCAAAGCCGATGCAATGCAGGTTGCGCCAAAACAGTCGGTAAATTAATCCGCCTGCCAACTTTGGAGTATCAGGCAAATAAATCGTAGAAAGGGTTGTTCACTGTTTTTCCATTCCTGTTTATGATCACTGAATGAATATTCAAAAGAAACGGACACCTGTAATGAAAAAACTGTGCACAAGAATCCTGGCGCTGAGTCTGGCCCCCTTAGTATTGGCGGGCTGTGCGAACCGGGAAGTGAACCCGCGCTACAGCGCCTCATTTTATCAGGACGGTGTTTTTGCCAGTGCAATGGATCAGCAGAATCTGGGTTTTACCGAAACCGGCAAAATCCTTTGGGAGCTCTTCGTGCAGGATACCCAGGGGCTGGAACCCGAAAACGGGCAGATCCCGGTACGAAAGCTGAGTCGGGAGGACCTACTGGCCATGCCGGAAGGTTCCGTAGTGCGCTTTGTGCATTCGACCCTGCTGTTCCGTTTGGACAACCGTTTCGTTCTGACCGATCCGGTCTTCTCGGAACGAACCTCGCCGGTGCCTTTCTTTGGACCGAAGCGGTTTCACGAACTGCCGATCCCGCTTGACGAAATGCCGTTTATCGACATACTCATCCTGTCGCACAACCATTACGATCATCTGGATGAACCGACACTGCGCGCTCTCAAAGATAGAATCGGTCATGTGTATACCACCTTAGGCATAAAGTCTCACCTCTTGAGTCTGGGTTACGACTCATCGCAAATCACCGAACTGGACTGGTGGGAAGCGATTGAGAATGAATCCCTGAAGATTACCGCTACGCCGGCGCAGCATTTTTCCGGACGCGGGCTGTTTGACCGAAATAAAACACTCTGGGCTTCCTGGGTAATTGAGAGCGCGCAATACAATCTGTATTTTGGAGCCGATAGCGGCTACTTTGACGGTTTCAAAGAGATAGGAGAACGGCTTGGGCCTTTTGATATGACCTTTCTGGAAAACGGCGCCTACAATCAAAGATGGCGCAAAATCCATATGATGCCGGAAGAAACCGTTCAAGCGCATCTGGATCTGGGTGGAAAATGGCTATTTCCGATTCATAATGGAAGTTTCAAACTTTCCATGCATCCATGGAAAGAACCTTTTGAACGCGTCTCAAAGGCAGCAGCCGAAAAAGACGTAAAGGCAACCTTTCCGATAATGGGAGAGGTCACCTCGCTACAGGATCCGGCCGGTCAATCCGCCTGGTGGAATCAATAGCTGAAATTTGAGCGGCGAATCACTCCTCCTGCGGCCGTTGCGCCATCCAATTGCGCCAACCACCGGTTTCGGTAATTTCTTTGGCGCCTTCGATTCCGTATGGCTCACAGATAAAACCGACAACTTCGCGGCCGTCGATCAATTCGACTTTCCCTAAACCTAACGGCGACGGAATCAAGGCCTGAAAGCTGCCGAGATGCTCTTTCGGCATCGCCCAGACTTCCAGAGCGATCGATTCACCACCTTCAGCCTGTTTAACCAGTCCCGGTTTCAGAATCGGACGTTCGTTCAACTCGTAGAGGCGGTATTTCGCCGCGGTCTTGGTCTCTTCGAGTAGCTTGGCGCCGCGCGCGATCAACTGCTGATTAAGCGGAAAACCGCTTAAATGTGCGCCGACAACCGCCAAAGGAATCATCCGACTATCGGCAAAGCCGTCACTGTTCGCTGCAGGAACCGGTAATCCCTTGGCGCCGGAAGTGGATACAAACTTCCCGTGCAGCGCATCGGTTAGCTGCAAGAGCGCCTTGTCGCTGCCGGCCGGGGCAAACAGCGTCACACCGCACGGCAGTTTATCGTCACGGAAACCGGTCGGCATGGCCACCGCCGCATAATCCAGAAGGTTCATAAAATTGGTATAGGTACCGAGCATAGAGTTATGCTCGATCGGCTGTTCTTCGAGTTGCTTGATCGAATAGATCGTCGGTGTAGTCGGCGTCATCATGCAATCAATACCTGACGCCTTCCAAAGCAGCGCGGTCTTGCGCTGCGCTTGCTGCAATTTATAACTGCCTTTGTAAGCATCCGCAGCACTCAAAGAACGCGCACCGGCAATAATCGTCGCTACGGTCGGATCCATTTCCGCTTCATGCTGTTCGATAAATTCCTCGATCGCCACATAACGTTCCGCCACCCAGGCGCCGCCATACAGCAGTTTTGCGGTTTCCAGCCACTCGGCAAACGGTACTTCCACCAGCCGATAGCCTTCCGAACGCAAAGTCGCCACAGCCTGTTCGAAGTTCGCCTGCGCGGCTTTATCGCCATCAAAGATCAGACTCGCCGCATCAGGAATTCCGATCACCGGCTGTTTATTCCAGACAGGCGGGGTCAGATCACTCAATTCACGGCTGAATTCATCCGCTTCGTCAAACTGCGCCACCACATCGAATACCTGTGCCGCATCCTGCGCATTTAAAGCAAATACGCTGATGACATCCTGCGAACGCACCGCCGGGATCAATCCGCTTGCACTGAGCAGGCCTTTGGTCGGCTTTAAACCGACCAGGTTATTGAACGCCGCGGGCACACGACCCGAACCGGCAGTATCGGTTCCGAGCGAGAAACTGCACAGGTTCAACGCCAAAGCGACTGCCGACCCGGAACTGGAACCGCCGGAGATCATCTCGAAATCGAAGGCGTTATGACAGACCCCATAAGGCGAACGCGTCCCGACCAGACCGGTCGCAAACTGATCCATATTGGCTTTACCGATCGGAATGGCCCCGGCATTAATTAACAGCTCAACCACCTTGGCCGACTGCTGTGCCTTGTAGGTGTATTCGCGACAGGCCGCCGTGGTTGGAATGCCGGCCAGATCGATATTGTCCTTAATAACAAACGGCACCCCCCACAAAGGCAAACTCTGCGGATCGCTCTGCTCAAGCTTGCTCAGATATGGTTCCAAATCGCTTTCGTCGAGCAGCGTAATGAAAATATTGTGTTCTTTATAAGCCGCCGCTTTATCCAGCAGGTGCGATACGACCTGGCGTGGCGTCAGGGTTTTCTCCTGATAGGCGTTTTTCAAAGCTTCCAGGCGTAAATCGATCTCAGACATTTTCATTCTCCTCCAGTACCATCAACGCCTGTCCGGTTTGAATCAGGTCACCTTCGTTGACCAGTATTTCGGTCACGGTTCCGGCAATTTCCGCTTCGACGGCCACCTCGATTTTCATGGTTTCCAGTATGGCGATGGTATCGCCCTCTTCTACCTTATCGCCCGGTTTGACCTGCAGTTTCCAGACACTGCCGGTAATAGGCGACAAGGCGGCTTCGAAACCATCCGGCAGTTCACCCAAACCTTCACTTTGAATTTCATCCTGCGCCGTTTCGGCTTCGAAATTCGCCAGCCCGGATTCTTCCCAGTACAGACGCTCCGCCTCAAAGGCAGCACCCTGGGTCTGTTTAAATTCATCGATGCTGGAGCGATTTTCTTCCAGGAAAGCCTGATAAGCGTTCAACGACAATTCGGTCTCTTCGATGTCGATACTGAAGCGTCCCAGAGGGAAGTCCAGACGCGCCTGCGCCAGCTCTTCCTCGGAAACCGGATAGAACTGAATCTGGTCGAAGAAATCCAGCAGCCACGGTTTCTCTTCGGTAAAGAAGCGGGTGCGATGATAGGCATTCCACATCTGAATGGTACGGCCGACGAACTGGTAACCGCCCGGCCCTTCCATACCGTAAACACACATATAGGCGCCGCCGATACCGACGGCATTTTCCGGCGTCCAAGTACGCGCCGGGTTGTATTTAGTGGTCACCAGACGGTGACGCGGATCCAGCGGCGTCGCCACAGGCGCGCCCAGATACACATCACCTAGCCCCATAACCAGATATTTGGCGTCAAAAACAATACGTTTGACGTCTTCGATAGAGTCCAAACCATTAATGCGGCGAATGAATTCGATATTGCTCGGACACCATGGCGCGTTCGGACGCACTGTGGTCATATATTTCTCGATCGCCAGACGCGTGCTCGGATCGTCCCACGACAACGGCAGGCGAACAATACGGCTTTTCACCGTCAGATCCTTACCAGAAGAGATCTCTTCTTCCAGCGCGATCAGTTTATCGATCAGTTCGTTCTGAGAAATTTTTCGCGGATCATAATGCACCTGCAAGGAACGAATCCCCGGCGTCAGATCCTTCAAAAACGCCCAATCCGCTTGATTATCGCGATTCTCTTTGAGGCGCTCGAACAATACCTGAATACGGAAACGCAGCGCTAGATCCAGTTCCATTCTGCCGTATTCGATCAAGACATGACTGTCACCGGAACGGCGGTATTTAACGCCGAATTCATGCGCATCGGCTGAAACCTCGTGCGCAATGCACGACTGTTCGGTCGGCGAAGCAAGGAAAGACAGTTCCGCAACGGTCGGCGTTTGCAGTAAATCGATAGCCGCTTCCTGATCTTTCAACGCCTGCTCGGCCTGTTCAATGGTCACCGGTTTGAAACGGATCTTATCGCCCGGGCGCAACTGCCCCATCTTCCATTGTTCGGCTTCGATAATCGTCGCCGGACAGACAAAGCCTCCCAGACTCGGGCCGTCCTGCGCCAGAATCACCGGCATATCCCCGGTAAAATCGATGGCACCGATCGCATAAGGGTTATCGTGAATATTCGACGGATGAAGACCGGCTTCCCCACCGTCCTTACGCGCCCATTGCGGCTTAGGCCCGACCAGACGAATCCCGGTACGACTGGAGTTGTAATGCACTTCCCAATCGCAGCTGAAGAATTTCTCAATGTCCTCTTCGGTAAAGAAATCCGGTGTCCCCTGCGGCCCGTAGATAACGCCGATTTCGAACTCATTGCCGAAGGTCGGAATCGTCTGCTGCGGCAATGTAAGAAGTTCTTCCGGAATCGGAAGGTCAGGCACGCGCAGAACATCCCCCGCTCTAAGCAGACGGCCGCCATGACCACCGAAACCGCCCAGCGAGAAAGTCGTTTTACTGCCCATGTAATCCGGCACGTCGAAACCGCCCAATACGGCCAGATAAGCGCGCTGCCCGGCATCCTTGATTACTTTGGTTTTCAGTTGCTGGCCGGCTTGCACTTTGACCGCTTGCCACTGTGGAATCGGCTCTTTATCCAGCGTCGGTTGAACATTCGCCCCCGTAATACAGATCACCGTATCGACGTCAAAAGTCAAACCGACACCGGACACCGTCATTTCAATCGTCGCCGCATCCAACGCATTATTTAGACAACGGTTAGCCAGACGGTGCGACAACGCATCCATCGGCCCGGAAGGCGGTACACCGATATCCCAGTAACCGACGCGTCCCGGATAACTGACGATCATCGAATGCGTCCCAGGCTGCGTCACTTCCACCGTATTCGGTGTGTGCATAAAACTGTTCAGGAAATGCGTGTAAAGCCCTTCCGCCTGTCTGAACGCATCATTGCCGCACAAAGCTTCAAGATAAGCGGCATTGGTTTCAAAACCGTCGATACGGGTGTTTTCCAGAGCGGCTTGCATGCGAGTCACCGCATCTTCGCGATCCGCCCCTTTGACAATGATCTTCGCCAGCATTGGGTCATAGAATGAACTGACCTCGACGCCGCGTTCGCACCAGGTATCGACACGACAGTCTTCTGGCATTTCCCAACCGGTCAACTTACCGGTACTCGGCTGGAAATTCTTAAATGGGTCCTCGGCATAGACACGTACTTCAATCGCGTGTCCCTGCGCAGCCGGAATCTGCTCGGCGGAAAGCGGTAAGGTTTCATCGTAAGCAACGCGAATCATCCATTCGACCAGATCAACGCCACGCACCGCTTCGGTAATACCATGTTCGACCTGAAGACGTGTATTCACTTCCAGGAAGTAATACGCCTGCTGATCCGCGTCGTACACATATTCGACCGTTCCGGCAGATTTATAATCGACTACCTTTCCGAGCCTGACCGCATGCGCTTCCATTTCCGCGACCTGTTCGCGGCTGATGCCGACGGCCGGCGTCTCTTCGACTACCTTCTGGTTTCGGCGCTGCAGTGAACAGTCGCGCTCACCGAAGGACACAACTTCACCGCGTCCGTCACCGAAAATCTGAATTTCGATATGACGCGCATTAACGACAAATTTCTCAAGAAACAGTCCCGACTGACCGAAAGAGTTCTGACTGAGACGTTCGACCTGTTCGTAGGCGTCACTCAGTTCCTGCGCATTATTACAGCGCTGCATACCGATTCCTCCGCCCCCGGCGGTACTTTTCAGCATGACCGGATAACCGATCTGTTCCGCTTCTTGCAAGGCATGCTCAATCGAATCCAGCAGACCGGAACCCGGCAGAAGCGGTACACCGGCCTGAATCGCCAGTTCGCGTGCCGTATGTTTCAAACCGAAATCACGGATATGCTCCGCACGCGGTCCGATAAAACGGATACCGACGGCTTCACAGGCATCCGCAAAACCGGTATTTTCACTCAGGAAACCGTAACCGGGATGCACCGCTTCCACGCCCAAACGCTGCGCCTCTTCAAGGATAAACGGCACATTCAAATAGGTCTCGGTGGCCACATTGCCCGGCAGAAAAATCACTTCGTCCGCCTCGCGTACATGAAGCGATGCGCGATCGGCATCGGATGCCAGCACCACAGACTGAATATTCATCTGTTTCAGAGTGCGGATAATGCGAGTGGCGATGGCGCCACGGTTGGCAATGAGTACTTTGTTAAACATTGAGTGTCCTTTTTTCGGATCGTTCCGAGGCAATTTATTTCAACTAGGTCGTCCTAGATTTTTTGTTATTCAGTGTCTGTTTTGTCTTGTGAGAGTCTTCTTAATTGGCTATCGCTCTCTAGCCTTTAAATTGTTAGTAGTGGTTCAAATGCAAGGCGCACCGCAAGAAAAATTCGAGACATATCGTTTAGATAGGCGAGAAGTTTTCGAGGACGCAACAACGCAGTTGAGCCACTAATGACGATTTACTCCCAGATAATCATTTCGACCGGCGTCGGGTTATACCCATTACACGGGTTATTCAACTGCGGACAGTTGGACACCAGCACCAGCACGTCCATATCCGCTTTCATCTCGACATAGCGGCCCGGAGCGGAAATACCGTCATCGAAATCCAGATGTCCGTCCGGCGAAACCGGCACGTTCATAAAGAAGTTGATGTTGCTCGACAGGTCTTCTTTTTTCATGGTTTTACCGTGGTTGCAGCTGCAGCTTCCCAAAGCCATCAGGAAGGAGTCGCGGCACGAATGCATATGACGCTTTTCGATCGCATAACGGACGGTGTTACTTTCCGCCGAACAAGCTCCGCCGATGGTATCGTGGCGACCGCAGGTGTCATCGACAATCGTCAGCATCTTATTGCCGCGGTTGGACATCAGTTCGCTGCCGGTCGTCAGATAAATTTTGCCCTGCTCACGAATGGTGTCGGTAGCCGAATAGCGTTCGGCCTGATCTGCCGCGTTATAGAAAAGCGTGTCGACCGCCTGATTCCCTTCCAGATCGACAATACGGAAATACTGCCCGGCTTTGACTTCGTGCATCCACGGATCGCCGGCTTTTACCACTTCGCGGTAAACGATTCGATTTTCGTCAAACTTAGTCATTTGGGTTCTCTCCGTAAAAAACTTTAGTGTTGTAGTAAGCGCGCTCGTTCTCTCCACGATGCAGACGACAAGGATCGTCCTGCTCGACTTTCATGGCTTCATAGACACTTAATTCGACCGGCTTCGGATTGTATTCCGGGCTTGGATCCATCGGATGCTGCGCCGTCGACAGACAGACGATGCAATCCATTTCGAAACGAAGATCAACATAGTCGCCAGCCGCAGAGTTGTTTTCGACAAACGTCATGGTGCCGTCGTCTTCGACGCGCACCTTACTGAACCAGTTCAGGTTCGGCATAATGTCGCTTTCGTTCAAGCCCCACTTCTCAAGTTCGTTGATCAAACTGTCGTGACCGTTTTTGAAATAGTCGTTATGCGCTTCCTGGTAAGTTTTCGTACCATACTTTTTCTGCAGCATACTCGCATTGGACAGTCCGCCGATGGTGTCATGCCAACCGCAGGTGTCGGCGATCACCGAACACATTACGCGGCCCATATCGCTGAAACACATATTCGGCGTGGTCAAAAAAGCGGTTTTCTGCGCTTTCAAGGTATCCGGCATGTTGTAACGTTCATTTTTCACTTCCAGATTATTGATCAGCATCGAAACATTCGCTCCGCCCTGCAGATCAGTCATACGCAGCAACGTACCGCGGCGAATGACACCCGACCAGTGAGCCCCTGCCGGAATCAATTCTTTCCAAACAAAACCGTTGTATGAAGGTGCCTCAGGCATGTTTTTTCTCCTGTGTTAAACGACTGACATCCGTCGTCGTATGAATCGGCGGCAACGCCGAATGGGTCAGATAGAGATTGCTGTTTTTGACGCCTTTGAAAGACATCATCTCGTCGCTGATCCGTTTAAGTAATTGCGCAGGGCCCTGCATCAGATTGACCTCCAGCGTATGTTGGTCCATCAGCTGAACCTGTGTGGTGGAAATAATTTCCGCGACATATTTATGCTTTAACTGATTAAGACTTTGCTGCAAACCAGCAATCGAGTGGTCATAAACCAATGTGCAAGTGCCCGCCATGACTTCATTGGTATGATCCTGGCGGAAAGCCGATGCTTCCTTACGGATCAGATCGACCAGCAAAGCCGAACGATTTTTTAGCTTGCGCTGACCGGTCAGCCACTCAAGCTCATTAAGAACCTCTTCCGGTAGCGAAGCGCTGGTTCTGATTAGGTTGCTAGGTCGTTTCATCTTAAAAAATATCCGGTACGTCAGAATTAACCGATACCATCCGCACCATTTTCAGCTTGTCTTCCATATCTTCGACTTCTTCGTCTTCATGGTGCACCAGGCTTTCAAGGTAGACTTTGGTCGCCATGAAAGCCGGACTCAAAAAGGTCTCCTCCTCTCTCGGTCTTGGCAGAGGAACATTCACGACCTCCTTAACGCGTCCCGGGTGCGCATCGAGAACCAGAATCCGGTCGGCCAGATAGATGGCTTCGTCCAAATCGTGAGTGATAAAGAAAATCGTGATATCGATGTTCTGCCAGATCTCCAAAAGATACTGCTGCATTTTCAAACGGTTCTTCGGATCCAGTGCCGCAAAGGGCTCATCCATCAATAAAACCTTCGGCTGATTCGCCAGAGCGCGGATAATCGCTACACGCTGTTTCATACCACCGGAAAGCTGATGCGGATAGGAATCGGCAAACTTCTCAAGACCGACCAGATCAATCCATTGCAAAGCCTCCGATTCCGCCGTCAGTTTCGACATTCCCGACTCAACCAGTCCGAACATAACGTTATCTTTCACCGTCATCCACGGGAACAGCGAATAGCTTTGGAATACCATCCCGCGATCCGGCCCCGGCGCTTTGACCGCTTCGCCGTCCATTAAAATCTGTCCGTCGTCGATGGTTTCCAGACCGGCCACCAATCTGGCCAGCGTTGACTTACCGCAGCCGGAAGGCCCGACAACGCAGATAAATTCTCTTTTGTAGGCGGTGAAATCGATCTCGCGCAGAACTTCGACCGGCTTGCCTTTATGCTCGAAAGATTTGTGCAGTTTCTGGATATCCAGTACCGGCGGACGTTTCAGAATACGTTCATTTCTATCCTGAATTTCGGGCGTAATCCATTCGTTCAGAGGGTGACTATTCACAAAAACCTTCCTTATTTACTGTTGTGCCAAGGGAACAGACGCTTGCCGAGACGGGCAAGAATGATGTCGGTTACCAGTCCGATAATCCCGATAATCAGAATCGCTGCAAACACATTGTCGAAATTCTTGTAACGCGCCTGCTGCGTAATGAACCAGGTAATCCCAGAACTGGTGCCGATCAGTTCGGCAACGATCAGATAAGTCCAGGCCCAGCCCAGCAGAATACGCATATCGCGATAAAGGTCCGGCAGAATGCCCGGCAGAATCACGCGTCGGATCATTCGCAAACCTTTGCAGCCGAGAGTCAATGACGCTTCGACCAGTGCAATATTCAATTTACGAGTGGTCGCCGCGACAATCAGTACCATTTGGAAAAAGGTACCGATAAAAATAATTGCGATTTTCGGCGCATCGTAGATTCCGAGAATTGCCACCGCCAGGGCCCCGAAGGCCGGAGCAGGCAGATAACGGAAGAATTCGGTAAACGGCTCTATAATGTGCGACGCTGAAGCATAGGTTCCCGCCAAGACGCCTAAAGGCACCCCGAAAAGCATGGCCCAGAAAAAGCCCCAGGCAATCACCTGTATCGAATGCCACAGGCTTTCGTGCAACCAGGGTTCGTTACTTCTTTTAGGCGGTGTGGTAAATGCGGTGTAAAAGGCCGTGGCGACTTCGTGTGGAGCAGGAAGGTAAACCGGATTGGAAGGAATCCCCTGCGGTAATTCAGAGACATCGATACCCGGGTTTTCGGCGACTTTTTTATCGACAACCTTCTGGAAAACTTCTTTATCGACCAGTGTTCCCTCGCGGAAATAACTGACCCCGCCAGACTGTGTAATTTCTACCTGCGGATGCCATAGAAAAGGTGCGTAGCTGAATAGACACCACAGCAAAAGTGGAATCGCGAAGCTTCCGAACGTCAACAGACGTTTGGAAGGCTTATCCAGCGGAGTTCTGGGCGTGAACCATGTTGAAAAGTTTATGGACATATGCAGCCTCGACATTACCTAGCCAAAAAATTATTACGCTTTACTGAAAATGTAATAAGCAATGACGATGCCAAGACCAAAAAGCGGTTTTTATGCAGTAATACAGCTTAGATATTGATAATTACGAGGGGGAAAATGCCAAGATCAGTGCCCCAAAATATGCCCCTCCGCCCCATTATGGACAATTTAATTCAAACTAACAGAATCAAAAAAAGCCGAAAAGCCGTTTCACGGTATCACCCTTCTGCAGTTAGACCTATCGACGCATAATTAAAGGCGCGAAAATATGAAAGGCGTTTTAGCGCAAACTGCGCGTTTATCCAAACATGAGCATGGCATAAACACTTTGAACGGTTTTTTGCAGGCATAAAAAAACCCGCTATAAAAGCGGGTTTTGTCGGATTTGGCGGAGAGCGGGGGATTAGAAGAAGCCCGTCTTTCCTAGCATATAGAGCACAACACGAAAAACATACTCACTTTTGTACTCACTTTCAGAAAAGTCATTCCGAAACTGAACGGGATTATACACAGGACAAGGCTCTTAATCCAGCCGTTTAAACCAGCAATCTTTTAACATGCCTTAAGTGTACGAAAAACTCTGCCTTCAAATCACCATGAAATCTTGCGCAATTTTCACAATAGTCAGTCAATCTGTTCCTGGATTCAACTTAAGCTTAATAAGGGATTTACGCAATTTGACTTCTTTGTCCTTCCTATTTTTAATGTTTTTCACCCCTGAAAAAAGAGGATCAGCTAAGTAAGTTTTCAGCTTTTTTGTACTTGCTTCCCTTGCTCTATTCATAGGGCATTTCTTTTTAGGGCACTGCTGATGATATGCACTGAGATGCAAATTGACCGTGCGATCAATATTCTCTAAAAGAGTCTCTACATCACTTTTTAAAACATAATTAGATTCTGAGTCCTCAGCCTTCTGCTCTAGTTCTTCTTTACCTACAATGCCCAATGATGCATCAATGTATCGCTCAACCGCCTCTTTAAAATTTGGAAATTTAAGCCATCCTTCAAACATTTCAACATTTGAGTCAACAGACTGTTGAGGAATATTTGAATCCCAAAATATCCGATCCGACTCCAGATTAAATAACTGCACCAGTTTAGTTGACAAATCATTGAAAAGAGCCTCACGCACCCTTTCTCTGTCTCTACTAGTCAATGTCGTATTATGCCTATGGCTTTTTGCAACAGGCGGCTTCAAGAGATGTATTCGCTCTCGATATAAATACCTTACGACCTTTGTTCTCAATACATCATCCCGGAAAGCTATCATAAATTTGGCTTTAGAGGTTGAAATGGAATTGGCAAACTTATTTTCAAAAACGGATCTTGCCCCCATATAGCCGCCTAATAGCTCTCTAGATTTCATAAGAGCATTCCAAGCAATTCCAAGCGCATTAAGTTTATGGGCTGTGTAGGCACAAACAGCCATCTCTACCGATGTATCAAACAGTGTTCCGATAAAATCCATTCGTCTCGGCATGTTTTTCAGCTGATGATACATGGGGAGATTCACTCCAACGACTCTATCCTCAATTTCTTTTAGCAAGTTATCAGAATCAAGGCTTTCATCCAAAAGCCACAATTCAAAGTTTTCTGCATAATTCAGCAAAATACTTTTCAATCCAAGTAAAGATGGGTGTGATGAAAACACTGAATTCTCGGTACTTTCGACATCAGATTCAGCTGGATCGTTTCTAAACGCATTAATAACGCTTGGATAGCCATTGATGTGTGCCAAGCGATAAAACTGTAAAAGCAAGTTATCCTCAAAATCGAAGCTTTTATCTTCTCTCAAGCCCGTGCCACGACCTAACGCCTTTCTAAAACTTAATTCAGCATTCAACTCATCAATAGAGCCCTCTGCTGAACCAGTCTCATGAGCACTATCTTGCGTTACCTGGATATTCGACTTAAAAAGAAGATCCAACATTAGAGCTTCTAAATTTTTTTGGTGTTCTGAGTTCATTACCTTCCTATCAAAACTTTCTCAATACGCCTTGCTCTTTACTTTCTAACAAGGCCCATCACCTGACCTATATACACATCTTTATCAGACATGAAAAAAACATGGTTTTGATGCAAATCCTGTTCACTCACGCGCCATTGAGCTTCGATCATTTCACGAGTGGTGCTTGCAGGGCTAATAATGAGACTTTCCAGTTCTACTTCGTTATTTAAACGTGCTTGAACATCTTTAATTTTGTGGGCAAACTCAATTTTGTCATCACCAATTCCTGTTCGTAGAATACCGTGAGGATCAACAAAGACGATTCGTTGCAGGGTTTGTCCTTTATCATCCTGCCATAAACGCCACAGAATAAAGTCTGGATAAAACCCACCCGCTTCAAAGAAACCAATACCTTTTCTAACTAGGTTGCGAAGCAGATAGATTTCTTCACCTGTACGATCTAACAATGCTTGATTTTTATTAAGCCAAATCTTTAAGTCTTCAACGAATTGATACTCTGAAGGCTCTAAACCAACTGGTTGGATTTTGATTCGATCAGAGGTCGCACATAACAACGGATTAAACAGGTGTTGGTCAAACTTAATCCCTTTAACCGACTGACGCCCTGAATCAAACAAATTTGCAGCATTGACTTCAAATGCTTCTTTTAATTGTTGGATATCGTCTATTAATGCTGAATCACTAGCATCTACAGTGATGGTGTATTCAGAATCCACGGGTAAATTATCATTGGCATCTTTTAGCGTCACAACTTCTAGTCTAGGCTCAAGATAGGCGCGTTTATGATGATTGTGAACCTTGTCTGCCAAGATAGACAATAGCTCCAAGGCAAGCTCCTGCCACAGCAAAAAGTTTTGAGCCTTCATTTCCCATTTATCGGTGGGTAGATAAATCTCGTACCAATTATTTTTTAATAGCAAAGATTGCAAACGATCTTTTTGAACGATTAAGTTAGCATAACCGCGGCTTTGCACATATCTAGATAAGGCTAAATACAATTGATCATATCTGAGTAAACTGGCACGAATACCATCAAAAGTTAATCCAACTGGCGCTTCGGCTTCTGCGATAGACTTATCATCATGCACTTCATCTGCTAGCAGGGTACGCAAAGCTGGTCGACGATCAATAACGATTTTTCGCCCTTTAATCTCAATATTTGGCGGAATATTGAATGCAGTACCTTTACCGCCCAATAAAACTAAAGGACCATCTTTGGCAAAAGAATAAACTTGTTGAGTATCTTGTCGAACCTTAGGGCGCAGCATTTTAAGCCTCTCGCCCATACCCTCTAAAACGGTCAAGTTGACGGTTTCGATATAGGTCTCCTCATTGCCAGGCAGTCCTTCTTCAGATAGATAGTCTTTAAACGCTGCAATAAAGTCAGAACCAACACCAAATACATTTAAGGTTTCCAGTAATTGCACATATTTAGGGGCAGATGTTGGTTGGTAACGGCTAGAGCGCATTAAGCTCATTTCTCGACCTTTCAGACGCACACCACGACCAAAGAGCTGAATAATTTGTGAGCCTTCTTTTTTACCCGTGTTCATTAAGCCCATTGACGATACACGCCAAGAGTTCCACCCCTCAACAAACTTCTTTGAACCAATCAATATATTGATGGGGGAATTAACATCATTCAACTGAGCAAACAAAGGGTTGGCAAACTCTGTTTTAGAGATTTGGATTTCACAATCTAAAGCTTCCCTCTCTTTATCCGCAGCAAGACTTGACTCTAGATGGTCGGCAAGACCTTTAGCATCACCGACATTAATCAATCCAAATGGCTTTGTATTGTCTCCAACTTTTAAGAGCAGCTCACCTGAATCACCCGTGATACGCTCAACAATCAAAGCACCACCGCCACTAGACTGAAAGACTCGTTGACACATATCTGCAAATAACTCTTGTGCAGACAATTTCAGCTCTTTTAAATATGGAAAGCTCGAACCAAAAATATCACGGCCTTTCTCATCCAATAAGCCTGCTGTCTTGGCATTACTATTCAAAACAGAATCAATGGTCTGCACTGCTTGAGTCTGATTGGATAAAAACCAACCCAAAAACTTCAGAACTTTGGCAATATCAGAAGCACGTTCATCGTAGTTTTTAGCATCTTCTTTTTTACCATCATCTTTCACCACGCTGGCCCCAACAAACACCCAAAGCGGCATAGTGAGATTAAAATTGGCAAATTCTAAATGACGATCCTGATACAAACGTAATTGTTGATAAAATGCTAATAAAGCCGCAGTTAAATAAGGCTTTTGATGAATAATATCTTCTTGCTTATTTGGAATATTGAAAATGCGGTAATCTTTGCCATAGCCATCTTCATAGAAATAACGGTAGGCATAATCAAAAATAACTGACTTTGCATAATCGCCTTCTACCTGATCATTTTTAGCAGCAACAATCGCTTCTTTAAATGTAGCAGAATACTCAAAGGTAAAACCATTTCCAGCTAATTTACGCCGACTGGCCAACCATCCTGTTTCGCTATCCGCTGTTCCCAAACCACGGTGCCCTTCATCAACTAACAAAACATTTTGATCGCCAAAACTTGCAACATCCATGACCTTATCGCCCTGTACGTCACTTAATTTGGTAATTTCTGTTACTTTAATATCCGCACTCGATTGCTGAGTGGTTTGAGTTAAACGCTCAGGATTTAATCCACTTTCGGAAAATTCAATAATATGCTGCTCGCTCAAACGCTCATTTGGACTAATTAAAATCACCTGACCATAATCGTCTGACTTGGCAAAACGGTTAGCATAGTACTTAAACTGCAAAATATTGCAGTGCATTAACAGAGTTTTGCCGCTTCCTGTCGCATTTTGTAAGCAAAGTTTATTAAGCTCTTCAAAAGCATAGGTTGGTACAGGTGCTTCAAAACCCTCAGCTTCATAGTGCCCATTAAACACTGACACATAATGATTCAACTTATTGAGTAGACCAAAACGATTATTAAAAAACTCATACAGGTAAATTTCGACAAACAGCAGGCTCAGCCATTGAAAATACTTCCATTCAATTGATTTTTCTCTTCCAACGTTGATCTGATCTAAATGGGCGACCAAATTCGCATCAAACTGTTTAAGTTGCTGTTCTGAGTAAGCCCAAGTCGGTTGCCAATGGGCTAACAACTCAGCTAAATAATAATGATGTCGATCTGGACTTAGGCCTGGTTTGGCTTTTTTTACGGAAGCCGCAATCACATCTAAGGCACGAACTTTAGCGCCCTTTTTCAGAAACTGTTTCTCTAGGGGATTAATGCCAAATTGCGTCAAAAGCCACTGATTCAGTACCAGTTTTTTATTGAAATGTTTTGCGTCTAATTTCTTTAGTTTTGCCATGATTGTTGTTAACTTCAATGCTTAGTTATTTTAGGGCCGAAATACACAATCTGAATCTGTTTCATTGCTGGGGTCAAAGGCCAATCAAAATAGACACGGATTTGAGGGGTTTTGATTTTTCCATGGTAACTGAAGGATTCTTTTTCACCTGTATAGGCATTTTTAAACTTTAATTGATTTACAAAATCTATTTTGTCTTGGTCTGACTCATCTGAAAACCATGCTTTGTCACCATGAAAGTGCTGTTCAATCAATTGATGAGTCGAACTAGAAAATTGCTGCTTTTCATCTCGGCTTTGAATAATTTCTTCAAGTTTTTTACATAACTCTAAAAATCTTTCCGCGACACAATCACTGAAAGGTAATTGTTCTATCTGACCTAGTAATTCATCACTAAACACCAGAAGTTCAAACTGTGCTTTCGAATAAGAAATTAAATCCTTCCAGTTCTGTGGAGGAGGGAGAAGGCTATGTAACCGAGCTTTAAGACTTTCAAATTCATAATAGTTTTGAATTTCATACAATCCTAAAATTTCTTCTGGAAGGCCATGTTGAACACAAAGAGTGTTGACTCTAAACACCTTTTCTTGACCTAAACTATAGGAAGCAACAGGCTTATCTATAATTTGTTTACGCGCGCACTCACCCAAGCCTCGATTAGTGACATCCTGTCCATTCAACTCAAAATAATCATCAGGATTTTCTTCTCGGCTTTCACACCAAAAAGGCCCACTCCTATCAAGCCATGTAAAAATCTTTTGCCTTTGATCTTTTGAAGCATTTTTACCAATAACATCAATTAAGGATTTGTTATCTGCAACAAATAAATTTCGTACATTTCTATGACACTTTAGAGGGCTGCCAAGCTTTTTGGCTTGTGTATTAAATAGAACCAAGTCTAATAAATCATTAATCAAAGACGAAAAGTCACGACCATAAATTTCTAAAGATAAATCATTCAAAATCACTTCCATGCTTTAATCCCAGCCGTTGATTTCAGAGATATCTTTATCTGTTTGATCAAAAAATCCTTCAGGCCATTCACTAAGCTGACCAAATCTATCGATTCGAGGAGAAACTAAAAATGGAATCGGTATATTCTTGTCATCCAGTTTAGTGTCAAAGAAATGGATATTTACTTTTTGAGGAGCAATTTTCTGTTTTGATACCGCCAAACGGATACCATTCAAGACATGATCACTATGAGTTTCAATTATTGTTTGTGTACCTGAAGCAGCGACCATCGATAAAAAACTACCCATCTTTGATTGCCCCATTGGGTGCAAATGCGCTTCAGGGCTATCAACAATTAAAATCTGATCATCTTCCGTTAATAACCCAGCGACCAAAACAGGAAAAACATAAGACAAACCAAAGCCGATATTCACCGGACGATTCCAATCTTCATGCATCGATTTGCGAAGCTCTAACTTCACATAAGGCAATCCTTCCACAGCCGTCGTATTAGCTTCTGCATTTGGAAAAATCTCATTCATCCATGCTAAAAACTGTTTTCGAAAACTGCGTGATGACTCACTTGGATGCATTTTGGAAGGATGTACTTCTTCATCTTTATGAGTTTCAAACAACCAAGCAGCATATTGCCCAAATGATCCAACATCAGCGTTAGTATGACTTGGGCTTTCTGGAATAGGAAATAGATCTAAATTGATGTCCCTAGCCGCACTGATAAAAACCGTTTTCGAAATATTACGCTTAATTTCCTCACAAGCACTATTAAGACTAACGGGCAGGGATAAGGCACTCCTGATTGAAGCATCCAAGCTTATTGAATAGGTCGATACTTCACCCTCAAATTTAAACCTTATTTCTCTGCTGTCAGCATGACGCGATACAACCTCCCCTGAAGTACCAAGACGAGTATTTTTACCATTGAGTAATACATCACACTTACCTTGCTTGTCTTCAATTTGACTAGCTAACAATAAGCTCTGAATCGAAGAGGACTTACCCGCTGCGTTAAAGCCCGTAAAAACATTCAGTGAAGCTAACGGGATGATTTGTTGCTTAAAACATTTGAAGTTCTGAATTTCTATTTGATTAATCATCACCGCTCCCATCTTTAATTATTTTATTGACCTTTTCATAGCCCACAGTGGCCTCAATAAGCTCCTTAATCACTTTTTCATCAAATGCTTCACCAAATTCACTTTCAAGCTCTTTCTTAAAATCACTTTGCCCTACTTTATCTAACACTGTTTTATTGGTATGTAAACAAGATTCTTCATACAAGGATCTAATTTGATTGGCCTTCCACCGTAAGGTATTTTCATCTCTATAAATTGCATGAGATCTTAAAATAAATAAATAAAAAATCACCAATGGCGATTCGGCAATATGACTACCAAACATCATTTCAGTTAAAGAGTGTCGAGCTCGAACTTTAATCGAATTATTCGTTGATAAAGAAATAGCATCATCAAAAGGTTTGAATATCAGTAATTGCATAGTTCTTTCAACTAATTCAGTTTTTTTCAAGGCTCTAATATTATCGATATGTTTTACCCATGATGTGACTAGAGAATCGAACAGAGATGCATTGATAACACTTCTTTTACCATTTGGCTTACAAATAGATTTTCTGAAAGCATTACCATCAAATATTTCAACATTTAACTGCATCACTTCATCAAATACAGCCAAAAGGTTTTCAAGCTTACTCTCTTCAACATTATTCATCTCAACAAGTGCGTCAGATAAAAAATCATCCATTTCAGCTTTATAACTATCAATCCCTAACAAATAAAAAGCACAGAAGCGGTTAACAACCTCTCTATCTCTCATAGTTTTGCTTTGCAAGGCTTTATCCGTAGCCATTTTAAAGCTATCCAGTTCTACAGCCTTTTTAAGCCATCGAGTTGCTTGCCCACTATAAAGGCAATTACGCATCTGTTGACGCGTCAAAGGCTCTCCACTATTAACCCTTTCAAAAATATCTAAACGCGCTCTTTCAGGTGCTTTTGAATCAAGAATATACAACGTCAACTGAGTGTCTTCGATCCTTTCTTGAAGATGAATAGGTAATTCAGAAAACCTTTTATTTTTGATAATTTCATCTTCTTTCTTACCAATATCTTTTAATGCAAACTCATCATCTAAATATCTGCGAAAGGTCGTCAATCTTTGCAAACCATCGACCACAATAATTTTGCCATCAACATCCTCTGCTACATACATAACAGGGAGAGGGATTCTCATTAAAGCTGATTCGATTAATCTTTGTTGATGTAAAGGAGGCCAAACAAAGTCACGTTGAAATTCTGGGTCTAAGATATATCGATCTTTTTTAATACGAGCGATGACTTCACCAACAGTGCGAACATCTTTTCGAACAAAAACAGTATCTAACGGGTAATCTCCCCAGGATTCGCTTTGATCTGTTTCACCCAAGCCTTCTACTTGTTCTACTGTATCGTGTTCATTCATTCGTAAATTTTCCTCTGAATTTGTAGATTCGAACGACATAAAGCCTCTTCCCACATTCTTTGCATAAAGGTGTCTTCCAGACGGGTTTTGGCAGTGCCATGCTGTTGTAAGCCATGGGGGCCGTCGATATAGATTTTGTCGAATTGTGTCAACAGCCACTGATTTAGAACTAGTTTTTTCGAAAAAAACTTAGAGTTTAATTTCTTAAAAGTCATATATTTGAGCTCAACAAAAAGAAAAAGAAGGTAATCAGTTACAAATATCACTAACTTGATGTGATTTCGTTTTAGATACAATCAAACAAAACAGTTCAAAGAAATCATTCATTTCAAATAAATTTAAATACATCTTATTATCGTTTCCGACTTTTTTATCATTATCAAAATCAGATGGAGCAGATAATCTCTTATAAGTCGATTCTTGCTCTAAGTATCGGTCTTTTACATTCGAAGAGAACTCCCAAAAAACTCCTTTTATACATGGAATGTCATACCAATATACATAAATCGTTTTTTGAAGAATTCCTTTTCTATCAATTTCATTAAGTTGATTCTTTAATTTATCCCCAACATCCAATGTTGCAGAATGGCTATAACAACGATATTCTCTATTAACTAGTTCAGAAACCTTCACAAAAGGCTTCAATATTGCCTTAACCTCCAAATACAGTATATCCTCCCCTCCAAATTGAATTTTAATGTCAGGCATCCTTTTCAATTCACTATCAGCTC
The DNA here is from genome assembly GCF_017571475.1 of Thiomicrorhabdus sp. 6S3-12. GTDB lineage: Bacteria > Pseudomonadota > Gammaproteobacteria > Thiomicrospirales > Thiomicrospiraceae > Thiomicrorhabdus. The sequence continues at coordinate 67,895 of NZ_JAGETW010000003.1, forward strand.
TTTGGTATGTGTATTTGGAATCACTTTCTTTAAGGTTTTTATTCAATCTAAAAACAATAAATTCTCCCAACAACTTTTCAAACAGCTCCGCCTGCTTAATATCACTAGACTTGGACTCGCTATTTTTCTGTAAAGATTTAGCAGAAGTAAGTTTTGTGCATTTTTTGCATGTTGCATCATTTTTTCGAGGAGGATACCCTTCTGAAGAATTCTTTTTTTCAAACGAAAGGTAGTCTTGATATAACTCATTACTCTCTGAGCTAGGAGAAAAAATTGAAAAGTGATGACTCTGACTCTGTTTCAAATTGGTAAGTGAACTAGTACTAACTAGTGACTTATATAAGCTTATCGCATAGTTCATTTCTTTATTCATAAAGAGAACATTTTCTTAATGAATGTGTCTTCTAGGCAAAATAGACGCGTTTTTGCAGTGCCGTGCAGTTGTAGCCCGTGAGGGCCGTTGATATAGATTTTGTCGAATTGGGTATCCGCTTGGTTGACGCCCAGTTTTTCTAAATAAGCTTCTAGGAAGGCCGAATCTTTTTCTGGGTCGTCGGTGAGTTTGCGCCAAATGACCAATACCGAATCACGCAATTCATCACTGCCAGCTTGTTGACGTACCCAGCCTTCGACGGTGCGGATTTGGTAAGGAGACGCATTGTCACTATAGGCATCCACTTGTTTTAACCGACCGGCAAGCTTTAAGCGGGTGTGTTGGTCGTTGGGTAATTCGGTGTCATGCTCTCGTTCAAACTCGCAATCAAAAGCACGCCATTTATCCAGCTTGACCACATTGAGACCAATCAACCAGTTAAAGGTTTCAATTAGATCAACCGCTTGTGGTTTGGCTTCATCCGAATTGGGGCGTTTGATTTTCAGCTGATAATTTGCAGGATTGCTAAATTGATTCAGATTCAATAAAGACGGGCTTTCCGCCGTTTCCGCTTCTAACAGATAAGACAAAATAAAGTCTTTTGGCATATCAGCCGTGTTGTAAGTACGGTCATCGACCAGATTATTTAGCGTGTCTTCATATTGCTCTAAACGGATATATTTAAAACATTGCGACACACCGCCTGCTTTACCTTCGGAGTCAAAGACAGGTTTGCCGTCTTTCCAATCTTTGGCATACACCACTTTTTGAATACGAGGCTTGGTGACTGAATCAAAATAAGTGCCCATTTCGCACAGGATATATTTGCGATTACCTTGGTCTTCACGATTAAGGTTAATGACCGCATGACCTGTTGTGCCTGAACCAGCGAAGTAATCTAAGATTATTGGTTTTTCAGCATTGTTTGTTGAAAGAAATATGCACTCTTCTACAAGGTTAATTGATTTAGGAAAATCGAAGAGTTTTTTACCCATTAAGCTTACTAACAACGTATTTCCGTATTTACCAGCATCAAATTGTCCACCTGACCAAACTGTTTTAGGTACCGTTAGTTCATGAGTTAAAAATAAATCAAAATTACCTTCATCATCTTTTCGCACTGTAATTCTGTCTATGTTGTCATTTATAGAATCAAGTCCAAAGTTCCATCTTCTTTCGACACCATCTTGATCAATAGGCCAAACCTCTATTTCACCATTATCAAGTTCTACATTCTTGCCAAGAGGGTGAAAGTTATCATCTGGAACTTCACCTACTCTCACTATTTGTGAGTTTTTTATGTATATAGGATAAAACGAGAGTCTTCGCTCTGTTCTAAGCGAATTCTCTCCCCAGCGTCTCATTTTTCTAGGAGTTTTATTTTTTTCCAACTTCCTAGCTATTGCCGTCTTATTTTCCTCAGAAGTAATAAAAATTGCATACTCATGAACACGGTTAAAGTCTTTCGTAATAGAGCCTTTAGGATTGTGAACAACGGTTATTTTTGTAATTCTTTTGTCTACGAACCTTTCTTCTAAAATTTTGGATAAATTTAAAAACTCTGCATCATCAATGGCTATTGTTTTCACTGACTTTTCGTTCATAAGGTTTGAAGACAAATCCAGCCTATTAGCCATTAAAGACATCCATGAGGAATCTCTATATTCATTCTTATAAAGGATAGGAGTCGAGTTAGTGTTGTATGGTGGATCAATGTATATGTAGTTTATTGAAGCTTTGAATTTTCTCTGCAAAATATTTAAAGCCTGAAAATTATCCGAATTAATCAGCAAGCCATTACTTTGCTCATCTAAGTCTTCAATTTCAGCCAGTAGTTCATCTTTAAAAGCGGCATTAAAAAACTGGGTATCGACTACCAGATATTTAAATTTTTCATCGGCAAAAACCGCTTCCATGCCTTGTGCTTTAACGGAATCCAATTCCGCTAAATCAATGGCAAAAAGCGATACCCATTCTTGGCGTTGCGCTTCGTTTTCAAGGGCAATTGCCACCAGGCCTAGTGATTTTTCCAGTCTATCCAGCGTAATGCAATATTGGGTTTCGGTAACGAATTTCTTTTTTAGCCATAGCTTTTTTTGAAAGTCTTCCAGTTGCGCTAAAAAGGCAATAATGTCTTTGGCAATGCGGCGCAATACTTTGACTTGTTGCAACCAAATTTCTACCGTGCCTGTATCTGCCTGCTCCACATCATCCAAACGCATGATTTCGTTTTTAATGTAAAAATCCAATTCACGCTGTAAAAAACCACCGAGGTCTTTATGGATAAAGTAATCCATGGTGTTTTTGCTGGTGTAATTATTGAGGTATTTAGTCAATAACGGCCGCTGAGGGATTTTATCGGTAGGGGCTAAGATTTCTGCAAAGGTTAAATAGTCCGCCGCTTCTGGCATGGCGGATAAAGCATCTTGAATCACTTGGGTGATATACAAATTCGGTAAATCGCCTTTATTGGCAGACTTACCAAAACGGGCTTTCAGTTGTTTCTCTTGTTCTGCTGAAATGGCATCGTCATTGGTGGCGACACGAAACTCAAAATAGACTTCTAATTCACCCGCTTCATTCATCGCAATCGGGTTGTCTTTGCGAATAAAGAACTGACGCTTTTCGGTTTCTTTATTGTTATTTTGCGCGCCTTGCTCGGCATCCACCAATTTAAAGTGAATGCGCTTGTCTCCGAGTTGTGGGGCATCTGTAAAGTCTAGTGTGCCTGCTTTGTTTTGCTTGCTGGCTTGTTCGGCTTGCTTTGCCGCCGCTTCACGAATATTAAAGCTGTATTCATTAAAACTTTCGGTGGTCTTGATGTAGTACTGGTCTTTATTCGCCCAATGCAAATAGACTTCACTGCCGTCATAAGGCACCGCATAAGCCGCCGCACGGGATTTGTTTTCCGCCACATGATATCGACGGCTCATAAAATCCCCGCCGTCATAATAACGGCTAAAGAAACGAATCAAATGGTCATAAATCACCGCACGACCACTCAAATTCCCTTTGCCCGCTTTAGCCTGATCGACTACTTTGAGATAGTCTTTTGCGGCTGGAACGCCTTTGAAATGCTCAACCAACTCGCCCTTTTCATCAAACGCCCCTTCGCCCAATTGAGTGATCAAGGTCTGCTTGGCTGCTTCAATCGCTGAGTGCTGATCTGCTTGGTCGGCATCAGCAAACACCGCATCAATCTGTTGCTCTAACTCTTTATCCAAAAAGGCATTAATACGCTCTGCCTTGGCGTGCATGATTTTATACAGTCCAAAATCTAGCTCAGGCTGATCGAGCTGGAACATTTGTTTAAGAAGCGTAGTAAATTTGGTTTTGAGTTCGGTGGCTTGGGACATAGAGGGTTTTCTTTAAATTAGCTTCCAATAAATGCGGAATAGTTTATCAGTATGCGATTTTTGGTTTAACTGGTTTTCAATGGCTTCGATTAAACGATCTCGTTGTTCCTCGATCTCATCTTCAACATCAAAAATTGACTGACGTTGGCGGCGTTGCTGTTTTTCGAGCTTTTTGATTTCTTCTTGCCATTTCTTTTGCTCATCAAGACTTTCTGCTTGGCGAGATTGACGCTTAGCATCACGAATTTTAAGTTTGGTATCAACAAGCGCTTCTTCAGCGGATTTGATTTGATCTTCGGCCCATTGTTCCAGCTTTTCACGGGCTTGCTGGAAGTACACATTATTTTCTTCCAACGCCCGATTTAACTGCACGTGTAACTGGCGCTCAACCTGGCTTTCAAAAACATTGGGAGCTTGTTGCTCAACCGAGCCATGCACTTTAGCGGACAATTGAAATAGCTGTTCACAGGCCTCTTGATCTAGCACTTCACCGTTTTCTGCCATACAGCTAAAAACCAGATGATCTTCATCTTGAAAAGAATGCAAAGTGAGTTGATTAAGCTCCAGCCAGCCAGATTTACCTATATAGGGCTCAAGCGCTGAAAGTTTATAGGAATGACCAGAAAGGTCAAACGAAACCGACACCATAGGCGTATCAAGTCGCCGCCCGTGCTCCAGCACATATTGACCTACAGGGTGGCCTAAGCGATATAAATGCGCATCCTCAGGAACATCTACTCCTTTTTGTTTAAGACGATAGTGCCCTTTAGGGGATATGCCCAATGCCGTGTGCAAATCAAAGCTTAAATTGTGCGAGTTAAACGTGGCTTTATTGTCGAGAATAAACTGGGTGAGCGCCCAGAAATATCGACTAATTTTATCCAACTGGTCTTCGGCACGCTTCTTTCTGACCTTTAGCAATTCGTGAATATTTTGATCAAAATGTTCAAACAGCTTTTGCTCGGTTTCTACCATTCGTTTTTGAATAGTCTCTTCTAGCTCTTTCTGCAATTGATCAAACGCGGCCATAATTTCCTGTGGACTTCGGCTTTGTTCATAAATTGCCGCAATACGCTTTTCAATATCAATCCCCGATTCAATTCGACCCAGGATTTCATCGGACGCACCAAATAGGCCATCAAATAACTGGAATTTATCTGTAAGAAGCTCCAGCACACGCTGATCAGCCTCATTGCGTTGATTCAAGAAGTTTACGACTACTACATCAAACTGCTGTCCATAACGATGACAACGACCAATTCGTTGCTCAACCCGCTGCGGGTTCCAGGGCAAATCATAGTTAATGACTAAGTTACAGAATTGTAAGTTCACCCCTTCTGCCGCTGCTTCGGTAGCAATTAAAATCTGTGCAGACTCTCTAAAATGATCAATAATTGCTGTGCGCTTATCAACAGCAAGCGAACCCGTTACGCGATCTGTACCTTGATGCTGTTGTAACCAAGCCTTATAAATGTTCTTAAGAGATTGGCTGTTGTTCGTGCCACTAAAGGTAACGACTTTTCCAGCAAACCCATTATGTTCTAAGAAACGCGCAAGATATTCTTGCGTTCGTGTTGATTCCGTAAAGATGACCGCTTTTTGGGGTGAACCTAACTCGCTCATCTTGTCGAAGCCTTGGCGTATGGCTTTGACTAACGCATGACTTTTCTCATCGACCTGAATCGTTCTCGCTAGGGTCAAGTAATTTTCCAGCTCAGCGATTTCGCCCCTAAGCTGAGTGTTATTGATTTCTCGTTTTTCCTCAACCTCTTCAAAAACTTCATCAAGATAGTCTTCATCAAGCTCTTCCTCTGCCAAGAGTTGCTCGATCCAGTTTTCCGCATTTTCAACTTCTTGTTCAAGATCACGTAACCGATTAAGCATCGCGTCTAAGGTTTGAATCACAGCCGCAGTAGATGAAGCTAATAGCTTGCGAACGATCAACGACACCAAGTGCTTTTGCCTTGCCGGTAAGGCGTAAGAATCTTCACGTTGTAGAAAGGCTGAAATCAGGTCGTATAGACGCACCTCATCATCAGACGGCTTAAATGGAACGGTAATGGGCATCCGTTTTGTATATCGAATATATTCCAATACCTGAGAGCGCAAGGTTCGCTTAGTAAATTCCTGCATCCGTTTCTTTAGCGCCGGAAAATCCTCACCGTTACGCATAAATTGCGCTCTAAAACTGACTTGATCACCAAACAGATGTTCATCAATAATCGTGCTAAGGCCGTAAACTTCCATTAAATTGTTTTGCAGTGGTGTCGCGGTTAAGAGAAGCTTTTTGCTCCCTGCAAATGCGCGTTTAATGGCCTGACCTGTTTGATGCGATTCTCTATGCGCATTTCGAAGTTTATGCGCTTCATCAATAACCACCAAATCCCATGGAATCGTCTGGAACCACTTTTCATTCGCAGAGACAAAGTTATAGGACATGACACTGATTACCGCTTGATCAAGCGGGTTATACACCCCTTCTTTCTGTGCTTTTTTAAACGTGCGGCCATCGATTACCTGGGTAGGCAAATTGAACTTCTCGCTCATTTCATTAGCCCACTGCTTTCTCAAAGCGGCAGGACAAACCACAACAATACGACGTTTACGTTCTGCCCACAGTTGACTCATCACCAAGGCAGCCTCAATAGTCTTACCGAGGCCCACCTCATCGGCCAGAATCACGCCTTTATTCAACGGATTCTGCAACGCAAACAATGCCGCGTCGATCTGATGCGGATTCAAATCAACCGAAGAGTCGAAAAGTGATTGGGACAGCCTACTTTCATCCCCACCGCGACGGCGACGGGTGAGTTCATAAGCAAAATATTTGGCTTGGTAAGGGGTTATTAACTGCATAAACTTAACAATCTTCCTAATTGAGGGCATCTTTAACTGCAGAACCAAAACATTAAACTACAAAAACTCACAAAAAATAAGTAAAAACACACCCGTCCAAAGCTGTTTCACTGGGAATTAATCAGGCTACTGCCAAAGCTTCTTTCTCGGCCTTTGTACACTTTTGTAGCAGCCTTACACATGTAACTCGCTCTAAATATTAAATCCCCAAGCAACCCTATAAAGTCGGATTCTCCCTGCTTAAGGACGTGAATAGGCCTGGATTCATCTATTCCTTTGTATTTTGCTGCGCTCACTACGCCGCCTTTTGTTTCATCAAACTCTATACCCAACGCTCCCGCCCATGCTAGACGTAAAAAACCAAATAAGCTCTCTCGGCTGTCATATTTCCCCAACCCTCTGTACGCATCATAATTAAGCAATAAGAGAACATGATAATGGGGATAGTCACTGCCATCCTGTTCCTTCACCCAAAAGTAATTCACATCAGTTTCATGCTTACGCCCCGCCTTCGATTTAACGCACTGTTTTGCAGTTCGGTATTTCACGCCTTTGAAAAACTGGGTTATATTCTTATTTGACACATCCCCCTGATAACTAGGGGGATAACAAAGTTCAAATCGAATGGCTAGTGTTCTGTTGTTATTAAAGACATGTTGCACAATCACCTTAAGCATCACTTCAATATATTGCTCAACAAACGGTACAACCCAACTCATCAGGCCATATCCCATGTAAACACAGTCCCAAAGCAACTTTAAGTTCGAGTTGTCTTTATGGCGTTTCAATCTTTCAAATTCATTCTTGGATTCTTGGTTCATTCTGTTACTCTCAATGGATTGGTTAATACATATTGAGTAATGAATAACGGTGCTAGTTAGTCAGTTGGCTTGGCTTTGGATTGCCAAGCATTGGACAGGGGGCTCTTTGTTTCTGTTCTGGTGTAGTTAGTAGTTAATTCTTACTAAATCCTATTACCGACAAAGGCGATGACCGCAACTACTGAACTTTAAATTAAAAATTCCCATGGAAATCCAGCAATCTTTTGTCCATTTCGCCACATTTTTCAAGCAAGTTAAATCATTACTCATACCATTCCATCGCCTGTACAAAATTACTGCCGCCAATCCCCTGCCTCAAAATCTAATCCAAATCAAAGACACTTACATACCACCTCCATGAAGCCGGAACCCCTTCCGTCTGATTCAACAAAAATGGAGGAAAACTATGGCAATTCACTGCCCTGCCTGCGGCTCACCGCAGGTCATCCCTAAACAACTCGGCAAGAAAACCGGCGGCTTTATCGGTCTGATCGGCGGTGCTGCTGCCGGTTTTGTCGGCGCAGCCAATGGTGCTCGAACCGGTGCCACAGTCGGCGTTATCAGTGGACCGATCGGTTTATCGGTGTGCACACTTGGCGGCGCCATCTTGGGCGGCTTATTGGGCGCGGCATCCGGTGGTGTCACCGGCGCCAAGCTCGGCGAAAAACTCGATAAGTCTTTTCTGGAAAGTTACCACTGCTCGAACTGCGGCCACACCTTTTCTAAACCTAAGAAATAACCCGCAATCAAAATAAAAATTCACTTTGGAGACATACTATGGCGACAACCACTACAAATTTACCAACACAAACCCACCCCGTTGTATTTCCTGCAACGGATCTCAAAACGCAACGCGCTCACGGTCAAGCCAAGCGCATGCTTGCCACCCGTAATCTCAGTAACGACCAATGGCTTCAGGCAAGACTACAAGGTATCGGCAGTTCGGATGCGGCCACTGCGGTCGGGCTTAACCCCTATAAATCGCAATTAGAACTATGGATGGAGAAAACAGGTCGGATCACGCCAACACAACCGAACCCCCTTGAAGATAGCCCTTTGTTATGGGGAACGGTGCTGGAACCCATCGTTGCAGAGCACTATGCCAAACGTACCGGTCGCAAGGTACGACGGGTAAATGCGATTCTGCAACATTCCGAATATCCGTGGATGCTGGCCAACTTGGATCGTGAAGTAGTCGGTGATGACGAGGTACAGGTATTGGAGTGTAAAACAGCCGGCCTGTTCGGTTCAAAGCTCTGGCGAGACGGCGTGCCAGAGTACGTGCAATTGCAGGTACAACATCAATTGGCGGTCACAGGCCAGAAGGCCGCCGATGTGGCTGTCCTTCTGGGCGGTCAGAAGCTACAGATTTACCGTATCGAACGGGATGATGCCTTAATTGAACGACTGATTAAACTCGAACAAACCTTCTGGCAGCGTGTACTAACCGACACCCCGCCACCGGCCGATGCCAGTTCATCGAGTGAAACCGCCCTGCGCATTCTCTATCCGAGTGATAACGGCGAGGTGCTGGATCTGTCGGAGGATATGGAAGCCAACCGTTCGTTTGAAGCGATGCTTGAAGTGCGCGAACAGCTGGAGCAATTCAAGTCATTGGAGGCAGAACTGAAACATCAACTACAGCAAACTATGGGAGAAGCCAGTGTGGTAAGTTTTGCCAGCGGGCAAATCAGTTGGAAGCAATCGGCTGACTCAACCGTTTTTGATACACAACGCTTTAAAGCCGACCAGCCGGAACTCTATGACAACTACCTGATCACCAAATCCGGTAGCCGACGATTCCTGGTGCAAGCCAATTGAAACATATTTTATTCCGCCCTTAGAACCCAGCCTAGTGCTGGGTTTTTTTATGCCCTTTTGAAAGGAGAACACCATGTTAAAAGGCTTAATGCTCACCCCACCGACTATTGGCCGTATCAGTATCGGCCAGGTGGTCGAAAAGAACGGCAAGCGTCTACCACAACGCGATGACCAATTTACCCTCACCACACAAATCCAAACTTCTGACGGCTGGATAAAACATCCATTGGATGAAAAGCTGCGGCAGAACAGTGGGCGCAAGCTTCGTGAGATTCCGGTGCAGCTGATCTTCAACCAGCCCGAACTGAATCTGCGTGCGGAATACTGTCTGTTTGACCGACAAACCGGACGCCCTGTGTGTGTCGGCAACGGGGAAACCTGTCAACGCCATACCGGACACGGCATGGAAACACTGCCCTGCCCTAGTCCTGAAGCCTGCGATTTAGCCCAAGGCGGCTGCAAGCCTTATGGACGCTTAAATGTGCTGGTGCAATCAGATGCACCGGAAACCGACACCGACCCGATCAGCTGTTTTATTTTCCGCACCTCGGGCTTTAACAGCATCCGTACACTCGCCTCCCGCTTGAGTTACTTCCATGCCCTATCCGGCAACCGACTGGCGTGTTTGCCTTTGGCATTAAAGCTTAGAGGCAAATCGACACGGCAGAGTTTTGGACAACCCATCTATTACGTGGACCTGACCTTACGCACCGGCCTCAGTATGGATGCAACGCTGGAAGCCGCCAAGCGGGTTGAACAGGAGCGGATCAATGTGGGCTTTGACCAGAAAGCATTGGATCTGGCGGCACAACGCGGTTTTGGGAATGGACGCTTTGAAGATAGCGAGGAGGACTTTGAAGCGATTACGGAAGAGTTTTATCCCGAGTTAAACCATTCGCAACACCTTTCTCAAACTCAACAGGCCGGCTCTTTGCCTAATGCCTCACTGGTTCAAAAGCTCGAACAACAGGTTCAGCACGTCCAACAAACCCAACCACTGAATCACTAACCAACCCTTACACAACTTTACGACCATTTAAGGAGAACCCAAATGGCAATGAATATTCTTACCCCAGAAAAACTCTACAAAGCCGCACCGGCGATCTTTGCAGAGGCACCTGATCAAGCCGTGTCCGATCGTTATGGTTTTGTGCCCACGATTGAAGTGGTCAATGCCCTACAAGAAGAAGGCTGGTATCCGGTTCGTGCACTTCAAACTAGAGTGCGTGACCCAAAACGTCAGGAGCTGGCACGTCACATGGTGCGCTTTAGACAAGACCCGGATCGCCAAATTAATGTCGGCGATTCGATTGCCGAGTTGGTGCTGACCAATTCACATGATCGTAGCTCAGCCTATCAATTGGATTTAGGGCTATTCCGACTGACCTGTTCGAATGGTCTAGTCACACCGGCTGGTGACTTGGGTGGCATTCGCGTCAAACACGGCAAGCAAATCGTGGAGAACATTATTGAAGGTTCGCTGAATCTCGCCAATGAAATCCCACATATCTCGGAACAGGTCGATCACTTACGTTCAACCTTGTTATCACGAGAGGAAGCGGAGTTGTTTGCACGTGCTGCACTGCATATCCGTTATGGCAATGAATGGCCAGAACAAAGCCCGATACGTTCGGTAGATTTACTGCAAGCCCGTCGCCGGGATGATCAGGAATCCAGTTTATGGAAGGTGTTTAACCGCGTTCAGGAAAACTTGATCAAGGGTGGGGTGCAAGGCCGTTCAGCGAATGGCCGTTATGTCACTACCCGAGCTATCAAGTCGGTATCGGAGGACGTGCGCCTGAATCGTGCGCTCTGGCAACTGACCAACGAGTTCCTGCATTTAAAAGACAAGGTCACGCCGATGCTGGCGTTGCCCTACTTTGGAGAACAACATTAAGAGCATAAGAACTGCCTAACATAGAAACCATGTTAGGCAGATCGTGTTTAAACCGTCAAACATGACTCAATTTCAGCTATTCGTAGCGGAAATCGCAGCAAAAGGTTCTTTTTCCATGAATTGACTCATCAAAAACACACCCAAAACCGCTAACATATTAAATCCCATAAATCAAATTTCAACTAAAAAAAATCCAGTTTTGAGTCGTGATTAAGTCCTTTTTGTTCAAGCGAACATAATTGATTCCGACGGCGAAACAGCGATTGTTTCGTTTTTAGAAATCAATTTTTTTGAGGTTTTAATTATGAATTACATTCAATCAGAACACTTTCCACTAACGCAAAATGGGAGCGTGTTCCCGTTTATTAAACGAACAGTGTTCAATGATGCGTGTTATGAAGTTGCTAACAATGACCATGTTCCTATTGAGATGGCCATACCCACCGCTTTGTCTTCGGCGGCAATCGCCTTTTCTCATGATGTTGAGGTGGAATATCCACTCGGTGATTTTGAACCATTAATTTTGTTTTTTGCTGTACTGGCCGGTTCCGGTACGGGCAAAACTCGCGCTCACAAAAGGTTCTTCAAGCCTATCAATAAATTCTTAAAACATATGTCCATTCTTCAGGGCGAATATGAAAAGGAATACCATGCCGAACTAATGTGCTGGCAGGACACACTGAACCAAATCAGAAAATACGTTCTTGATCCCGAATCGAAAAAAATTCAACTTTACCTGCATGAAACCAATAAACCAACCCCACCCTACAACTGGGATATGATTATTGAGGACAGCTCTCCACTTGGCGCTCTGGAAAAGGCACAGGGCATGAGATCAGTCGCGATTACCAGTGCAGAAGGTATGAATTTTTTTAACGCTAAAACACTGGACTCAATCGAAAAGTTTTGTGCTGCATGGAGCTATGAGCCTATTAAGGTCACTCGCAAAACGTACAGCCTTGAAGTGTCGGATACAGACATCCATATTTTTACACCAGTGCAACCTCAATCCTTCTTTAAGCTGCTTGAAAGCAAGGGAGATAAATTGCGTTCGTCGGGTTATTTTGCACGGACGTTATTCACCTTTATTGGTGAAAATAGAGGAGGCATCCATCAGGAAAACCACAAAAAACCTGAATTTCGTCATCTTGAACAGTTTGAAGCCAAGCTAACAGTGGGACTGGATCGCCTGAAACAAAACGTAGAAACGGGCCAATTAAAGAAACGACAGTTAAGGTTTTCTCCGCAGGCATTGCAGAAATGGTTTCAGGTACACAATGAAATTCAATTTCAGACCAATCCAAGCACGCCTAATGGAAGATTTCATGGATGTGCTGACCATGCCGCACGTCTAATGCAGAACATTACTCGCGTTGCTGGGGTTTTACATTGCGTAAATTCAGACTTACACGAAGATGAAATTGATCTTGATACACTGCAAGAATCGATCAATATGGTCGCTTATTTTTCAGACACCTATAGATGGTTATTTGTAAAACCACCGCAAGTAATTATGGACGCTCAACTTTTGGATGGGTGGTTGAATTTATACCGAAACAACCTTCCAAACTGTTTCATTCGGAAGAACTTCATATTGCAAAACGGTCCTAACTCCTTAAGAGGAAAGGATCGCCTTAACAATGCACTTTACATATTGCAGCAGAACAACCTGATAACGATGTTTTCTGAGGATAAAACGACGTGGATAAACCTTATTCCACATATGCAGCCGAGCATTTTGCCTGAAGCCTTAAAAGATTCGCCAAGAGCTCATCAGGTTCTTAGCCCATTAGAAAACTAATTTTTAAAGATAAAGCCAAATATTTTTAAACTGGAGAAATTTATGAACAGCCCAAAAATCACATTACTTACCCTACGCCAACTCATCGAACGCATAGGCCTTTCTAAAAGTGCGATTTACCGTCGCATGGATCCGAAAGAAAAGTTATATGACCCGACTTTTCCTCGCCCCGTAAAAATGGGAGAAACCACTTCTCGCTGGATAGAGTCAGAAGTTGACGACTGGCTTGAACACCTCATTTGTGAACAACGAGGGAATGCAGCTTAAAAGAACAAACGCCCCAATTTTGGGGCGTTTTTCGAAACTAGTATTAAAATATCACGGCCAATTTGCCCTCTCTAAAAAGGTGCGTAAATAGCCGTATTAGAATATTATTCAATTTGTATAATTTCGACATAAATTACGAAAATCAACCTTATACCAAAAACAGATTTTTTATTATCAGAGGCGATTCATGAAAAATTTTTTTAAAACAAAAGCAACAGACCAAGAAAATGCTCATGAAGAAGCAAGTACAAATGAACAAATAAACTCTCCTGAACACCCCGCTGCAAAAAAGACTAGCTTCTTGGGGGAGAAATTAACAGGCTTAACGGAAAGAGCACAGAATCTTGGTTCAGAAGGATTGGCAAAGTTAAATTCGCATACATCCCAGATATCGGAAACGTTAAACTGCAAACTTGAAGCAGGTAAAACTCAAATTAGCATTCATGCGGAATGTGTAAAACAAAAGTATTCAGAAATAGATTTTGGCACACTAACTGACATTGACTCATTATCAACCACCATTACTACTGCCACAAAAACAGCCTCTGACAATTTAAAAAGATACACCCTTGAAAAGCTTGAATACAATAAAGAAGTCGACGAAGTGCTTAATGAAATTGAGTCAAACGCATTGCAATCAGCAGATAACATGTCGGATATCTTTGATCGATGCAAAGAAGAAGCTGCAAAACAGGCAATTGCTGTATTTGCGCTTGGCACAAGCATTCAGCAGCATGATGACACCCTTTCAAGAAAATACCAGAATTTGTCTGAGGACTATGGCGAATTTTCCAACCGTATAAATCCAAGGCAACACGAAAACTTCAATAACATGAAAAAGATCAGAGCTGAAGCTCAAAACAACGGCAATTCCCTTGTTAATGGCTATAACAGCTCTGCCCCCCTTAATCCCCAACAAGCTGATATTGAACACGTTGTTTCAGCTCACGAATACTATAATTCTTTTTTGGCTAGAGCGGGCACAACTGATCAAGAGCTAATCAATGCAATTAACGACGAGAACAACCTTATATTTGCCGATAGCTCGGTGAACAGATCCAAAGGACAAACGCCATTAAAATCGTATTTAGAAACAAATGGCACCCCTGGTCCTGGAGAAAACGATATTACAATAGAGATCAATGGCAAAAGTTATATCGTTGATAAAAACGATACCGATGCTGTAGGTGCACTTGCAGAAGAACTCAAAAATCAGTTTCAAACTGATGCATTAATTCAGTTCGGGTTTGATGCAATTAAACCTGGATTTCATTTGGCAGCCAAACAGGTTATTGGTCACGTGGTATATGAAACCCATGATTTATTTTTTGATGAGTTTAGTGCAATTTACAACGGTAGCGTTGACATATCCGCTGAAAATTATTCATCTTTTGCTCAAGAAAGAGCAAAAGTATTCAGTGAAAAGCTTAATACAAGACTTACTGAACGTGGCGTATTGGAAAAGGCCAAAAAACTCGGTATGGAGGGTTTTTTAAGCGGAACACTAAGCACGATCCCGAACTTACTTTTATCCATGATTACCAAACTGCCCTCAATGGCGCTGACGATCATTAGAGAATGCACACTTTCTCTTGTTCGATCACTCAAGGTCTATCTGAGTGACTCAGAAAGTAAGCTCGATAAAATTAAATCAATTTTATTTGCATCTGTATCTGCAGTATTAGGAATCTATCTAACTCAACAAATTGCTATAGCTCTTTCTGCGATACCAGGCGTGAATGTTTTTACTTCTGAAATATCTAGCGTCGTTTCCTCGGTAATTGTTGTTTTTACATCACTAGTCGCAATCTACTATTTTGATAAACACAAGACCTCTATAATGGAGCGTTTTAAAAGAGCTGATAATCAAAACGGTAGCTTCGCACCTGCTTAATCATTGTTACATATATTAGGCAGCGATCAGATTGGCCTTTTCATATTTCTGATTTTTTTACCGTTTCACTTCACTTCACCAAGATGGCAATTATTTCAATAATGAACCCGCAGTAACAACACTGCGGATTACTAAGTCATTGGAGGTAATTATGTCTAAAGCAAACCAATCTGGTCGCCCATCATCCCATCCTGGAAATGGAGGAAATTGGCCAAGCACTACCGGAGGCATATCTGGCGGAGGTCGTGGCAACGCGCCATCGAAAGGTAAAGGCAAATAAACTAAGAGCCAGGAACAGAATCAATTCTGTTCTTGGCTCATATAATTCTTATAGTTCTGCACATAAAAGTGTGAATAATTCTTGAATACCATTGAATGCCCCTTGCCTGGTTTCCAAGATTTAACATCTGCGCCTTTATAAGGCTTTCGCATATAACGCAACATTCCTTGCAAACCGATTGCAATATATAACCTTAGTATTTCGCTCAAAACTTCTTGCTTGCTAGCATCCCCCATAAAACCTTTTATCCACGAAATTGTGTCATCCGAAGTTAATGTTTCTATTCTGGGAAGATGTTTTCCAGATAACCACGTTTTCAACCTTGTTGTTCGATTAGCTGCCTCAGTTCCAAATAAACTTGGCATTTTTTCAGCCAATTTATCTATTGATGTAACGCCATATTTAGCTTGCCAGTACAAGGCTAACTTTTTCAGCGGCCAAACCACCTGTCCATCCTTAAAGTCAGGCACAAATTGATCTACAACTGACTCATCTGTAATCTTAAGCCCGAAGGCATCTTTTAGTGAAATTTCATGTGCTGCAATAATATGCAAGAGCATGGAAAGACTTCCAAATGAAGCAAAGCGATCAACCTCTTCAATAAATGGAATGCGACATTCGCCATAAGGAAGAATTGCAAAATCAAAGGCGTACTTAGAAGCCCAAAAACACCGATGTTGCAGCTCAACCCCTTGCTGCTCTACACACTTAGATAAAAGATTCGATTCTTCTGCTAATAACCTTTCAATTTCAAGAAGGAAATAATCTCTTGGAGATTTTTGCCTAAAATCAAGTAGTAAAGATTTCCAAATAATGTGAATAAAGAAACCTTTTTCTGGCAACCCGCCATCATACGCACTACCAATATCGGGTAATGCCAGCCTATTCCTCATAGTCGAAGAGATATTCCCTTTAATAAACTCCCTAAACGTTTTTTCAGAAAATGGTTCCATTCCACTTGCCTTGGCTGCAGTTAGATGTGATTCATATGTGAATACATTAGGGAAACCCAAAACCTTAAAAACAATATTTGGATGTATAAAAAAAGTATGCAAAGCCGTCATTGCCTAAAGAATTTACTATTACTTTATGGAAATTAAATATTCAGACCACGCTGCCATCATTTCTCTTCTGAGATCGAGATATTCAGCCTTATTATAAGTCCCACGAATCTTGTTGCGCTCCTCATGCGACAACTGCTTTTCAATCGCATCAGGCGACCAGCCCTGCTCGTTAAGCAGTGTACTGGCGGTATGCCTAAAACCATGAGTCGTCAACACATCCGAACCAATATCAATTGATCTGAGAGCAACACGCAAGCTATCCGGCGTAATTGGCCGTGTCTTTGATTTCTGACTCGGAAAAACAAACGGGCTATCCGTTCTGACTTCGAGGCACTGCTTTAGAAGAGCTTCAACATAGTTACTCATAGGCACCAAATGCTCACGCTTCATTTTCATTCTTGATGCTTCAATACGAATCAGCTTTTGTGCAAAATCGACGTTTTCCCATTTAATTGAAACCAATTCGCTAGGCCGCAAAAAGACATGCGGTGCCATTTTGAGCGCCATTCTGACGGCAAAACCACCGTTGTAGCTCTCGATTTTTTTGAGAATACTGGCTAACTCTTCATGGGAAGTTATATGCGCAAATGGCTTAACCACCTCTTTTTTGAAAACATCCTGCGGTAAATCACGGGTTGGATCAAATGGACAGGCCCCCATCCCCACCGAATAACGAAATACCCGACTGGCATAGCCACGCACTTTTTTGAGCATATTGAGCGTACCTCTGGCCTCAATGCGTTTGAAGACCTCCAGCATATCCATAGCCGTGATTTTTGAAATATCACGCGCCTCAAGAAATGGCAGCAAATGATTTTGGCAACGCTCATTCAGGTCATTGGCATAATTCTCAGTCCACGATTCAACGTTGTGTTCGTACCACTCTCGATACATCATCCCAAACGTCTTGATGACAACTTCCTGCGCCACCTGTTCAGGTTGACGCCTTGGATCAACACCGGACTTTAACTGCTCTTTGAGTTCATCACGAATTCGGCGTGCATCCGCTAGTGAAACCTGCGGATAATTTCCAATCGCCAGCATTGTCGCCTTGCCGTCTATGCGGCAACGGTAACGCCACGACTTCACACCATTAGGCTTGACCTCTAGCACCAAACCATGGGAATCCGTTTCACGATACAACTTGTCTTTAGGCTTAAGATTTTTGATTTGTGTATTGTTCAGCACCTTGTACTCACTTTTGTTGTACTCACACAGATACATACTCACTTTTATACTCACAAAAAAGCGGCAAGTAAAGAAATAGATCGGTTTAAGACGGGAAGACTTGTGAAGGTGAGAACAGGCTTAAAGCCTTTATTTACGCGGAATTTGGGCATAAAAAAACCCGTCTGGGACGGGTTCTTTTTTCAAATATGGCGGAGAGCGGGGGATTCGAACCCCCGATAGGCGATTAACCTATACTCACTTTCCAGGCGAGCTCCTTCAACCACTCAGACAGCTCTCCGAACAGGGGCTGAATTATACTCAGGTTCATATACCGTGTCCAGCCCGAGATTCGATTAGTTTTTAAAAAATCCCGTCACGTTTTACGGACGTAATCAACTCAGTTGATTTCCTGCCACCCCGGCTCACCAACACCCCAATTATCGGTTGGGGAATAGCGGAAATAATGCATTTCGCAATTCAAACTCTCGACTCCCGCTGAAAAATCTTCTACCGGGCCAAGAAGGAAAATACCTAAACGATCAACCAGACTGGGCGGTTCAACTCTCGGCAAACCACTCTCGTCATCGGCCAATAAATAATTACAGCTCTGGTAGGATCCGTTATTACCGTTATACAGACAACGCTGCGGAGCCACATTAGTCGAGTCCGTACCATAGATACAACTTCCGGAACGACCGATATAAAGAGGATCATGAACAAGTACATTTGGATCCAGCAAGTCATCTAACACCGCTTCCAATCCGTCGGAGGAAAGGCCAAGACCGCCAAGCAATCCGTCAAGTAAGGCTGCCAACGGGTTTAGCAAAGGACCAAGCAGCTGAAACAGAGGATCTGTCAGCGTATTAAGCAGCGCCCCAACTTGCGGCAGCAAACTGTCGCAGGGTGCCGCCAATGCATCGTTGGTCAGACCCAAGAGATCGGTTAAACCGCCTAAGAGTGAAACATCGACATTGGCCGTCAAAAGCGAACAACGGTAATTCTCACCATTATTGTCCAGATCGGTGGCCTTTTGATTGGTTGCATCCAGGTTTTCAGAAAAGACCGAACCGGAGCCGGTTTCAGGATTGAGGAGCACCAGCAACTCATCCACCGTAGTCAAAAGTCCGGCTTCATTCGACAGCGTATCCGCGCCATCATAGATAAAAATTGGCAGCTGCCCGACACTTCTTAAATAATCTTCTCTGGAGTAATTACTTTCCGCCAGCAAATTACCGATCAGGCCATTATCCTCTTCGGTCGGGGGAATGGCGATCATCCCCTGACGCTGATCAAGGTCAATATAAGGGTACTTACTTTCGTCCGCTCTGGATGGATGAGTGGCGGTAAAGCCGTATTCACAATAATTTTTGCGCGCTTCGGAGTTCGGAACCGCTATCGCCGATGCGATCGCATCGGCTTCCGCCTCGGTCAGCGAGTGCTCAGGAAAAACTCCGCCCCCCAACAAACCGCCCAGCAAGCCTTTTACCAGCCCCGGAGGTTCGTTCGGGTACAGCCCGTCGAGAATATCCGCCTTGGTTAGCACTCCGCCGACACAAGTTTCGTAACGCACATCGCAGTAACACTGTTTATCACTCGGCAAGGCGCCGTAAAGCGCACGACCCTGCGGCGTATAAACGCCCATAAAGTTATCGTTGGTCCATAGCTGAACGGCGACGGCATTGAACTTCGGTAAACTGTCGACATCGGTGCCGCCGCTGTCGATCATTTCTTGCAGAGCAAGGCGCGGATTACTTTTGTAGGCGCTGAAACCCACGCTCTCGGCATAATCCGGATTTTCTTCTCCCAGCGCGTAAAAATGCCCGTCAGAGGCAAAATTTCCGAAAGTTATCTCTTTATTCAAGCTTTCGACATCAACGCCATCCAACCCGTCAGAGGAGGCGTCATAACCGGCTTGCGCCAGTACGGCATTACTCATCACCTCGGAAGCGGCCAAAGACATACCGCCGGATTCAAGGCCTTTTTTGGTTAGAGCCATTTCCGAACGCAGAGCAACTTCGGCGACACTTCGTGCGTAGTTATCCAACTCGTGATCAATGATCTTGAGTTTGCTGTACTGCATCACCAGCTCAAAGGCAAACAGGGCGGCAACAATGCCCCCTACCCCCATCAGAGTTATCACGCCTTTTTGTCTGTGCAACCCGAACTTGTTTGGTAATTCCTTGCGCATAGACTACTTCTCCGTCAAAGCATCGACTAAAATCAGATTATTCAATGCTTTACTGTTTAAAGGATCGAGTTGTAAAGCCTGATTGAAATAAGACTTGGCGCTTGCAAAGTCTTTTTGCAACAGTCGGCTAAAGCCCAGATTATTCAGTGCACTGACACGACGAACCAAAGAATCGCTTTGCAGCCACTGCTGATAAATCGCTTCGGCCAAGGCAAACTGGTCTTCGGCAAGAGCCATACGGGCATATTCACTTTCATCCTCAATCGAATGGTTCGGCATTTGAATGATCTGTCTCCAGGCTAAAAGCGCCAGATGACGCTTTTCCTGACCTTCGTATACCTTGGCGAGCATCCGGTACACTTCAATATCCTGATGATTGATTTTACGAAGCTTTTGTAACAGGCCTTCCGCCCGATCGTATCGGCGCTCTTTAATTTCCATAACGGCCAAATCCAGCATCAGCTCATATTCGGCCTTTTCATCCAGCGAAGTCACCAAAGGCTCGGAAGAGTCTTTATAACTCGGAAAAGAGGCGCTTCCCGGCTTATTCGAAACCGTAGTACAACCCGAAACGGATATCGTCAGCACCCAGAACAGAGCTATAGTGCGAAAAAACCGGAAATTAAACGATCGCAAATTTAAAACCCTCTCCCCAGCATCACCAGCTTTTCTCCCAGTAACAAAACAACATATGGGAATAACATAAAAGGCAGTATGACAATCGCCATTTTCGCCGACGTTTTAGCCGCCTTCTCTTCCATCAGGTTTTCCCTATCCTGATACATACTGCGCGAAAAATTGGTCAAAGCTTCGCTAATAGAACTTCCCAGTTTCTCATTCTGAATCAACACTTGCACCAGATTCTGGATATCGCGCGTCGGATTGCGATAAGCAAACTGCTCCAGAGCTTCGACGCGAGGCACCCCGATTTGAATCTGTTCAACCAGATACTCGAATTCAAAACAGATCTCGGGTGAAAGATTCTGCAATTCCTTGGTTACGCGTCGAATCGCCACCAGATAACTAAGACCCGCATTCATACAGATAGTGATCATATCGATATAATCCGGCAGCTGATTATTAATCTTCTCCAAGCGCTTCTCACCCAGTCTGACCAGAACTCTTTCCGGCAGAAACATCGTAACCAATGGTAAAGCAATCATCAAAAGCGGCGAGGTACCATTGAATACCCACGAAACAAAGCCGAGAAAAAACGCGAGAAAAATCAGTACGAACTTAATGAAGAAATAGGCTCCGATATGCCACTCTTCACGGAAACCGGCTCCGACCAGCTGAGTCTGCAAAATCTGCAACTGCTTCGGATTTTTACTTCCCAGTGCGCGCCCGATCCGACACCACCAGCAGTCGTAAGGCTCACCAAAATTCTGGGTAAAGTCAATTCCCAAACCGACTCGCTTGCGGAAGCGGTCTTTCTTCTCTTGCAAACGGTGCTTCTCTTTGAAGACTTGCGCCAAAGAAAAAAACATCACCAGCATCAAAACAGTGACAAAAGCCAGCGTAATTCCGATCGAGAGCGCCATTAAAAACGAATCCTTAACATGTTTCTCAATATCACCGCTCCGAGCAGGATCAGAAATACCGATAAGCTCAATAACTTGATCCCCGTCGGATCATGCAAAAAGAAATGCATGGCCGGATAGTCGAAAATCAGCTTATAACCAAGGTATGCCAACGGCATACCGCCGATAAACCAGGCGGTAAACCGGGACTCGGCAGTTAAGGTGCGCAGCTTGGCCTGGAAGTTTTCCCTTCTACGCATCAGACGGGAAAGCTCTTTTAAAATGGACGTTAACTGGCCGCCGCTCTCCCGCTGAAGAATCAGCGTAATCGCAAAATAACTTGCTTCCGGAAGGCTGACACGACTCTGAAATTCCCGCAACAACTCGCGCAGGCTGATACCGAGTTTAAGCTGTTTATGTATTTCGGCAATCTCTTCTGCCAAAGGCCCTTTGGAATCTTCGGCAATATTCTGCAAGGCGCCGTCAATACCGAATCCAGCCTGTAGCGAACGTACGATGGAATCCAGCATCTCCGGAAAATCTTTACGCAGTTGCGCCTGACGCTGCGAAGCCTTAATAATCAAATATAAGGTCGGCAGCATCGGCAACAGCAGCGCAAGCAATAGAATATTGGTGCTGAGATGAAGCAGGTTTACCGCAATCAGCAGTAAGGACGTGGCGATTAACAACCCCTGAATCAGAAGGATACGAATAATCTCGTTACGCTCGACAATCCCCGCCTGTTTAAACTTAACGACAAAAAACTGGAACCAGCCACGATCGCCCTGCGACAGCAGCAACTCCTCGAAACTTAGTTTCTTTTCTTCCGCCACACCGATGCGCAGCATCAGTTTACGAACCTTCAACTCCGATTCGATCTGATGTTTTTTGCGAAAC
Organism: Thiomicrorhabdus sp. 6S3-12; assembly: GCF_017571475.1. Lineage (GTDB taxonomy): Bacteria > Pseudomonadota > Gammaproteobacteria > Thiomicrospirales > Thiomicrospiraceae > Thiomicrorhabdus. The sequence continues at coordinate 90,100 of NZ_JAGETW010000003.1, forward strand.
CCCCAGAAGGCAAATACGATTGGTATCAGCACCAGGGTCGCCAACAACAGCGTAATCCAATCCATCTAGTTCACATCCTGACTGAAAGTAAACAGTGAAGCCGGTAACTTCATGCCGCTGGCTGAAAATTTTGCCGAGCTGCTCGGACGTATCCCGGTCGCTTTGAATCGACCGCGCACCCGTCCGGTAATTTCGTCAAACTGACTTTCAAAAGTAAACAGTTCCTGCAATACAACGTTCTCCTCTTCGACCCCGGTTACTTCGGTAATCGATTCGACACGACGTCGTCCATCCTTGCCGCGGCTGACAAAAATAATCAGATCAATGGCACTGGCGATTTGCTTGCGGATAGAAGTGGCAGGAATATCGACACCACTCAGGTTAATCATCAATTCGAGTCGGGCGATACAATCCCGGGGCGAGTTGGCATGCAGCGTCGCCAGAGAACCTTCATGCCCGGTATTCATCGCCTGAAGCATATCCAAAACTTCCGCGCCGCGAACCTCCCCCAGTACAATCCGGTCCGGACGCATTCGCAGAGCGTTTTTCAACAGTTCGCGCTGAGTCACTTCTCCGATACCTTCCGCATTCGGCGGGCGGGTTTCCAGACGAACCACATGCGCCTGCTGCATTCTCAATTCGGCACTGTCTTCGATAGTGACGGTTCGCTCATATTCGGGAATCAGACCGGACAGCATATTCAAGGTAGTCGTTTTACCAGAACCGGTACCGCCGCAGACGATAATATTCAGACCGGAACGAACACTCATTTCCAGAAACTGATACATCTGTTCGGTCATGGTGCCCAGCGAGATCATGTCCTTGGCACGTAAATGCTGATCGGGAAAGCGACGGATCGAGACGCAGATACCGTCGACCGCCAGTGGCGGAATGATAATATTGATACGCGAGCCATCCGGCAAACGCGCGTCGACAAGCGGAGAGGATTCGTCAACACGACGTCCGGTAAGATAGAGCATACGATCGATCTTATTACGCAGGTGCTCTTCGCTGATAAAAGCGATATCAGTCAGTTCAAGTTTACCGGCGCGCTCGACGTAAATCTGATCATAACCGTTCACCAGAATATCGGAAACGGTCGGATCGGCCATTAAAGGTTCGATCGGCCCCAAACCGTAGATCTCGTCCAACAACTCGACGCCGAGCTGGCGAACTTCCAGTTCCGAAAGCGGGTAGCGCATCTCATGCGCCACTTCCCTGACCAGGGTTTCCAGCCGCGGGCGCAACTCCTGACGGGTTTCGTTACTTTCCGCCTTATAAAAAGCTTCGTCGTCCGCAGCTTTTTTCTGACAGCGTTTTTTGATTTCAACAAAAGTCGAGTTCTTTGCGATCTCTTGTGACTTTACACCTTTAGGAGCAGGTTCCAAGGGACGCTCGGAGACAGAATCCTTGTGTCCCGTGCGATTCTGCTCAACTTGTAGTAACCGCTCTTTAATCCCCATCTCTCATCCCGCTCGCGAACTTTGCTAATCTTTAGTTGAATTGTCTGCCTGTTTCGCATGTAAACCCGGCATCACTCGATCGAAAAAACGGTTTACCCGCTCGATCAGACTCGGCGTTTCCACCGCCTTATTGAAATCCGGCATCGTCAGCTCTTCCGGACGCACAATGCCGTTATGCAGCATATGCGCCAGACTGAACAGTTGGCGGTTCACTTCGGAATTCGGCTTGAAGCTGGCGATCAACTCACCTTCCTTTAGCGATTCGTTAAATCCGTGGTAATCGTTCGACACTCTCGTGACCGAATCGATTTCCAGTGCATCAATAACATCGTCAAGAATGGAATCGCTGGTCGGCGTACTACGGTTAATCACCAGTTTCAGAGACTCTCTGACATAACCCAGCTTTTGCGCCAGCTGGATAGCCGTATTCACCGCACGCAGAGAAGAAAGAGAAGGCTCGGCGACCAACACCACATTATCGGCTTCATCCAGACAACTTAAAGTGCTGTCCGACAAGTCCGTAGACAAGTCAATCACCACATGGTCAAAATACCGTCTTAAGGACTGAATAATCATTTTGATCAGATCCGAATTAAGCCCGTCAAGCTCACCGATATCCGCCGGTAAAGGCAGTAGATACAGCCCTGATTCATGTCGGCTTAAGGAGTTATACACAAGGTCTTCGTCAAAACGATTTATGTTGTACACAAAGTCGGTCAAGGTATAGAGCCGCTGATTCTCCATACTCAAATAAAGCACGGTGTCGCCCAGAGGCATATTCAAATCAACCAGCACCGTTCTTCCGCGCGTCAGATCGGCGATATGCGCGGCAACATTCGTCGCCAGCGCGGTTCGGCCAACCCCGCCTTTCAGACTGAAAAAAGTCGAAACGTTTCCGTTTTTCCCCAAACGACGACGATCCTGCATATGTAGGATGGAAAGGATGTTGAATACCTCATCCGGACATTCAATAAACCCCTGAACGCCCTGATGGCTCGCTTCAATCAAGAAGTCCGCATCCTTCTCCTTCAATAACGCATAGATCGACACGCCTTTGGCCAGTGTCAGAATCTGATTGATGCGCCCCAGAACGGTTTTGCTGTCACCGTCATATTCAATCAATACCAGACTGATGTCTTCCGGCCAGATATGCGGCACCTCAACCATCAGTTCGACGTTGTACTTGGAGCGGATGGAGATCGAAACCGCCTCCAGCAAGTCTCGATCCGAGCCTACATAGAGCGCTTGCTTGAGGTTGACTGTGCTGTTGTTCAATGTTGCGGTCATTATGGTTTCTCCAGTCCGATTTTGCTCGACAACGCAGGTATGGCGCTCTCGCCTTCGGGCAGCATTTCAACAATTTTCCCCATCCAGAAAGCCTCGCCATATGACGGCACTTTCATATTCTCCCCTGGCAGAGAAATCTCAGTGCCTTTTTCAATCGGCTCGACGAACGTCGGGGTGACGACTATGGCTAATTCCGTCTGATCTTTTTCATAGTTTGTCGAACGGAATAGCGCGCCTAAAATCGGAATATCGCCAAGGAAAGGGATTTTTGAAATCGAACTCTGGAAAGAATCCTGAATCAGACCGCCCACAATGAAACTCTGTCCCGGTTCCAGGGTCACCGTTGTTTTCGCGCGACGTGAGCGGAAGCCCGGCTGAACTAATCCGTTACTTTCAGAGCCGGCACTGTAATCGATATTGGAAATTTCCGGGGCCACGGTCATACGAATTTCGCCGGATTCCGTAATTACCGGGCTAAAGCGTAAGCGGACACCGAATTCTTTATAGCGCACGGTAATCGCATCTGCATTCTGGGAGACCGGAATCGGAACTTCTCCACCGACCAGGAACTCGGCCGTCTCCCCCGACTGCACGATCAGTTGCGGACGGGCCAGAACTCTTGCCAGACTATTCTCTTCCAGAGCCGTCAGGATACCGGAGAAATTGCTGTTACCGGATTGAACCGATACCTGGAAAGCCTCATTTAAAATCGGAGCAAGCGGTGTCGAGCCGGTAGCGGTTGTCGCCAAAACACTGCTGATCGTTTGCAACAGATCGTTACCGCGGGCAGCTTGATAGTTAAATACCGCGCCGCTCTGGAAAGGGTTTCCTTTAACAACTTCGGCAACCCGGACCTCAAGCTTGACCTCCTGTGGCCCGGAAATTTTAATCATATTGACCACACTGACACCCAGAGCGGAAATGACCGAATGGATACGTTTTTTCTGCGCCTGATTGACAACATCACCGGTCAACAGAACCATGAAATTCCCTGCCGTTGACGAAATACTGGAACTTCCGACACTCTGTTCGGATTGCAAAACTTCCTGATCCTGGCGCCCTGTATTGCGCAGATCGCTGTTACCGTCGATCTGATTCCCGATCTCGTCAACCTCTCGACGAAGGTTGTTGCTCGCATCGACCCAGATACTGCGAATTTCGTACTGGACAGTACCTTGCGGGTTCAGCTTGGCCAGCAACTCTTTTATGGTCTTGTCGATATTCGTCTGCTGCTGCGGGTTTTCCTTAACATCGACAACAAATTCATGCGCTTTCTTTGGCTGATTACGGAAGTTAATAAACAGTTTGGTCATACCCAGCGAGCGTCCGGTCAGCATCAACTCGTTCGCGCTGACAACCTTAAGGCTGGCCACATCAGGATTGGCAATCATCGCCCGTTTAATAGGCTGTTTGAAATTCAATAAACGGGATTCCGAATGACTTACGCTAAAACTTTCCGGCTGTTCCGCTAAAGCCGTCGGAGAATAAACAACGCTAGCAAAAGGAGTAACAAACAAGCCGGCCGACAGAATCGACGCTAAAAGTGTTTTTTTCATCATTGCACCGTCACCTCTTCAACCTCTCCGCCTTGCAGCAGCTCTACGGTATGTCGTTTATTTTTGGCAGGGTGCGCCACTTTTTTCTGTTTCATACTTTCAATAACCTGAACATTAACCCCGTCGCTGTCGGAGACATTGACATCCGCCTGATTGCGCAACAGCAAATGAACTGAACCGACACTCATCGCCAGAGCCAATTCTTCGGCCTGCTGAATATCGACATGCAGCGCAACCATGGATTTTTTAGCCAGCGTCTCATCCTGCTTGGTACCCGAATCTTCTACTTTCTGCATATCCGTTTTCGGCTTAAAGTGGCTGGCCTGACCAATCGAAAGAACTTCAATATTCTGCAATATGACTCGGCTGATCGTACGCTCGCCATTGGCGCTGGAGAAAACACTTACCACATCAACATGATCGCCGGGGGATAGAATCCCCATAAGACCGCTTTCGGGATTCACCGGAATACGCATCGCTCTCTTACCGGGCGCAACCAGTCCTTTAATTCCTTCAGACAAAACTTTTTCCGGCGCCAGCTTGTCCACAAACTTTCTGCCGGCAAGCCATTCACCCGCGTATAAATCCGTCTTAACGACCTGACCGACGACGTCTTCCGGTTTACTGTAGACACCTTTAAGTTTTATTCCTTCCTTGGCGATCATCAAAACCTGAACATCTTCTTTCTCGATTTTTTCCCCTCGGAACAGATCTCGACTGGCGACCAGAACCGGCGCAAGTTCAGGTTTTTCGACTATTTTGATGGTTTTTACGGGAAGATGTGCTTCGGCATCGGCAATGCGCTTTTCAATATAGGCGTAAACCAGCACGACGACAGCTATTGCTGAAATAAAGGCGATGGTATAGAGGATTAAATCGCTACGGGAGACTTTCATAGAGAACTCGTACTTTCTTTAGTCAAACCTTACAAGGTTCATGTTGTTTAAGTTATTAAGACGCCCAAGCATCCTAAGAACTTACGCAACTCGCTTTAATACTGACCACTGTATCGACATCCATCGGCAGCAATTCATTTAGAAAATTAGGGAGAACAAGTAGATCGGCAGTGCCGGTAAATCGGATCAGGTAAAGATCAAAGCCGGACTCGGTCTGCATGGAAACAGTCACCTTTGCCGGATTTGAGTCGAGCATGGCAACCCCTTTGGCTTCCAGTGCCGAGACTGCCAAGGCAGTCATAGACTCGTTTTCACCGACCGGCAATCGAACCGATCCGCCGTCGCAGTATGCATAAAGCACACTGCTACTCGGGCTTTCACCTGACTCAAGAGAGGATATTTCCTGAACCTCATCGACAATGGTCAAATGAATATCCGTTAAAACATCATTAACCAGCAGACTGTTCAATGCGAAAGAGAGTGTCTCGACAATAAACAGCACAACTCCGAGCAAAACCGGCAGAACATAAGCGGTTTCAAGCATTACTGCGCCTTTTTGCGATTCCTTTCGCTTAAGCATTGCCCGGAAACTCCTTCAAGAAGATTTTAAATATTCAGCGACAACCCGAATTGAATTACGGGTTATTAACACTGTTAACGGCGCTTTCTACTTTGTTGGTAATCGCTTCACCAACAACCCCACCGTTATCGCCGCTGAACAGCAGAGCAGCGATAATCGCAACACCAGCGATCAACAGCGCATACTCCATCATAGAAGCCCCTTTCTGTTTCTTAAGTTGCTTCGTTTTCTGAACTTCCAAATTCCGATTTTCCATCATCTTACCTTCCTAAAATATAAAAACGGGTGCTTATAAGTAAAATTACTATTCAAAATTGTAAAAATAACGCCTGCAATTCTGATTCTATAAAATTTTTACTGATAAATGCACTTCAACCAACAATAAATTTTATTTACCCTAGTAAACATACTTAACCAGGGTTTTTCAATTCATTTAAACAAGGGATTACATCATTTCCAGGTCTTCCAAAATAGACTCTGCCCCTTTAATGGCACACGCCTCATCATCCATACCATCCGGGGCACCACTTACACCAATTGCTCCGTATAACTTTCCACCAGCCTGAATCGGTGTAGAACCAGCCATGAATGCTAGCCCTGCGCCCATTGTTTGCAAAGGGCTTTTGGCACGTTCGCCAAGCTGCGAACCTTTAACGTTGAACATCACTGCGGTATAAGCTTTTTTCTGGCTGATACCCAATGAAACCGCCGGGGCAATCGTATCGCGCAGCTGCGCCTGAACAATCCCACTACGATCAACCACCGTCACACTGACAGGGATACCTTTTTCGCGACAAGCTTCAATGGTTGCCATCGCAGCCTTATTCGCCATATCCAACGACAGAATCGAAACATTCACAACCATAGGCTCTTCGGCCTGAACTGGCATAGCCGTTGACAGAACACCCATTGAAAGTACCGCACCAGCAAAAAGTTTTTTTAGCATCCATCTTCTCCTCAAAAACTCAGATTGTTTATTCAGTAATTATTCGCAGAAACCAGTATACGAAGCTTTTTGTGGGAAACAAATACATTTTTGTTTTTTCATGATCTTACTTAACTCTTCCGACGGACACAAAAAAACCGGGCTTGAGCCCGGTTCTTTTTGTGTTAACAAACAATATTATCGATTAACTCGCGGCTTTCTGAGCCTCTTCCTGCTGCTTAACACCGCCATGCCATTGCCAGATGTAGTACATCAGAGGAATGACCAACAAGGTTAAGACCGTAGACGACAGAGTACCGAAGATCAGTGATACTGCCAAACCACCGAATACAGGGTCGGTAATCATAATCATCGAACCGAAAATAATCGCCAGAGCAGTCAGCAGGATCGGACGGAAACGCACCTTACCGGCCTGAATCACGGCATCCTTAAGCGACTGGCCTTCTGCGCGATACTCAAGGATAAAGTCAATCAGCAGTAGGGAGTTACGTACTACGATACCGGCCAGAGCAATGACCCCGATCATCGAAGTCGCCGTAAAGGCTTGTCCAGTGGCCCAATGCCCCGGAAATACACCGATCATTGTCAGAGGAATCGCTCCCATTACGATCACTGGCATCATAAAGGACTTGTAGTAGCCAACCAAAATCAGATAGATAAAGATAAGCGCAACGATGAACGCACTTCCCATATCACGGAAAACATCCAGAGTCAGACGCATTTCACCGCCCCATAACAAGGTGTAATCCATGACATCTTTCGGCTGCGCCTGAACAAACCCGAGATTACCGGTTGCAAAGGTCACATTCGATTCAGGCAAAGTCACTTGGTCGAGCATTTTATCCAGCGAAAGAATCGCATATACCGGGCTTGATTCCAACAACTCACCACCAACCATCACCATGCGATGTTGATCACGCGTCATAATCGGCTTAGCACGCTCTACTTCCTCGATATCCGCAACAGCGGAAAGCGGAACCACTTCTCCGGAGCGCGACTGAACGCGCAAGGACAATAGCTGCTCCGGAACGGTTCTTTCCGAACGAGGCAGGCGAACGATGATATCAACCGGCTCACGAACGTTATCCAGGTGCATATACCCCAACTCGAAGCCGTTGATATAGTCACGCAACATTTTACTGACCTGTGCAGGCGCGACACCAAGCAGGTTCGCCTGCTCGCGATCGATATTCACCTCGTAAGTCATAGTGTCGTCGGTTACCGAGTCATCCACATTGATCAGACCGTAAATCTGATCAAATTTCTCTCTGACTTCTCCCGCCGCCTGACGCAGCTTGTCATAGTCTGGTCCATAAAGCTCTGCCATAATCTGTGTCGTTACCGGCGGTCCCGGAGGGGTTTCATACAACTTGATATTGGCATCCGGGAACACTTTGCGTAAAGAATCCAGTGACTGATCAAAGTTCTGAACAATTTCGTGCGAAGAGATCGAACGCATGCCTTTATTCACCAGATTGACACGAATCTGCGCGAAATTACCGCCCTGCTTAATCAAGTCCCCGCGAACCAATGCCGCAAAATCAATCGGAGCCGGCTTCCCAAGGAAAACGCTGTAATCAGTGACAAATTCGGTGCCGGACAACATACTCCCAACATGACGCACAACGCGGTCGGTCGCTTCAACAGCCGTACCTTCCGGCATATCCACCTGCACCAGGAAAGTGCTGGTATTGTCATACGGCAGCATTTTGACTTCGACACCGGCCGAATGCAGCGGATTATTCATTCCGTCATCGCGGATAAATTGCAGCGCCGGCTGCATCATCGAAGCAATCAGTGTCCCCAGCACAATAAACAGGAACACATTTCGCTTGGTACGGGAATCAATCAAAGGAACAATTGTCTTAACGTACAGCTTTTGCATCCAGTCTTCCTGATGCGGGTGATGCGTCTCGGTGCTTTCGCGATGCTGCATTTCCTTAATCGCCTTTTTACCCAAGAAACGGTAAGCGACATAAGGCACAAGAATATAAGCAATAACCAAAGAGGCGATCATCGCCACCGGAACGTTAAATGGAATCGGCGCCATAAACGGCCCCATCATACCGGTTACAAACAACATCGGGATAAACGCCAGAATAACCGCAACGGTCGCGACGTTTGTCGGATTACCGATCTCATTGGTCGCCTTAATCAGAACTTCATCGAATTTTTCCGGATCAAAGCCCTCATGAATATGCCGGTGAATGTTCTCGATAACGACGATGGCGGCATCCACCAGCAATCCAAGCGATAGAATCAACGCAAATAGTGTAATACGGTTAATCGTCTGCTCGGCGATCAGACCGATAAACAGCACCACAAACAGGATCAGTGGCACGGTCAAGGTAACAATTCCCGCTTCTCGCCACCCTAGGAACAGCACCAAGATCACGATGACCGAACCGACGGCGATCCCCAAGTGCTCCATCAGAAGATTTACCGCCGCATTGGCTTTATCACCGTCATTACGCGTGACAACCACTTCGACATTATGCGGCAGAACGGCTTTCTTCAGCTGTTCCAGCTGTTCCAGCACTGCATCGGCCACCGCAACCGCATTCGTACCCGGCTTTTTTGCTACCGTAATGGTCACTGCTGCCTGCTCGCCATGCGATGCGACAGCAGAGTTCGGACCGAAGCCGATACGACTGTACGCATCACTTTCTTTCGGACCATCTTCGATACGGGCAATATCGCGCAAATAGATCGGGCGACCGTTATCGGCACCAATAATAATGTCACCGACATCCGCCGCATTACCAAGGTAGCCGTTTACACGAACCAGATGATCTTTATTATTATTAATCAGGGAACCGACAGGGACCGAGACATTCGACCCCTTCAGCATTTCACTGATCTGCTCCAGAGACAATCCCGTCAAAGCGATTTTCTGCGCATCCAGCCAGACATTAATCGCGCGCTCTTTACCACCGACGACATCGGTAAAAGAGACCCCAGGCAGGTTACGAAGGTTCTCAACCAATTTCAGCGAGATATCGCGTAAATCATAGCCGGATAATTCAGAAGACGTAACGGCCAGTGTCATAATCGGCACATCGTCAACGTTAATCGGCTTGACCAGAGGCTGCTGTGTATCCGGCGGCATCTTATCCATGTTCTGCATAATCTGGTTATAGACTTTAACCAAACTATCCACCTGGTTTTCACCCACCTCGAACTGAACCGTCACCACACCGAAATCGTTGGTCGCATACCCAAAGGTATGATCAACCCCCGGCAGAGAACTCAAGATGGTTTCCAGCGGTTTAACCACCATATTCTCGACTTCCTGCGGTGTCGCCCCGCCTTTAGGAACCATAATATTGGCCGCCGGCACGACTATCTGCGGATTATATTCTCGCGGCGTAATCAAATAAGCCAGAATCCCCGCCAAAGTAATGGCAACCACGATCATCATCGTGATTTTAGAATGAATAAACGCTTTCGCCAGCTTACCGGCAATATTCAGCTCAGCAGCTTCGGCAGCGTTTGTTTGCTTTGCATTTTCAGCCATCCAAACTCTCCGTTATTTCGCTGCTTCGGTTGCAGGTTGCGCAGCCACTGGCTCGACAAGATCACCGTTCAACATGCTGGCATTATTAGACAAAACAATCTGATCACCGAGATCAAGTCCTGACTGGATTTCAACCATATCGCCGATATTGATCCCGGTACGAACCATATTGAACATCGCTTTTCCGTCCTGAACGACGAAAATTCCATCAATTCCGGCACGATTAACAATGGCGCTCTGCGGCACCATCATCGCCTGGCGCTCTCCCTGTTTGAAACTGATTCGGGCAAAAGTCCCCGAATTAATATTTTTCACGGCCGGCAAACTCAATTTAACCGTATGCGTACGGGTTTTCGGGTTTGCAGCACCCACCAGGGTATAGATGGTTCCCACCATCGGCGCATCCTGACCGTCAATAAAGACCGTCGCCTCATCCCCGACTCGCAAAGCCGCGTAAAGATCACCGGCAACCTCTGTCTGCACACTCAGGGATTGCAGATTTTCAATGACCACAATCGGGTTGCCCGGCGCGGCCAAATCACCGGCGGTCGCCATTTTCTCGACGACCACACCGCTAAACGGAGCGCGGACATTTGCATAATTCAACTGAGAGCGCGCCTGATTCAGCGCCGATTTAGCGGAAGCAAGATTTTCCTGGGCAACCGAGTACTGCAAACGAATCTTGTCGTATTGCTGTTTGGAAACCGAATTATCTTTATACAGCTGGGTAAAACGGTCGTAATCCAGCTTGGCGTCTTTCAACGCGGCCTGCGCTTGAGCATAAGCCGAATTCGCCTGAGCGATCTGACTGCGGATGTCGGTAGAGTCGATGGTGAAAAGCAGACTTCCCTGCTCGACTTTCTCACCGACCTCGACATCCAGTCCTTTGATATACCCCATCAAACGGGAAGCGATACGCGCTTTCTGATCCGGCACAACAGAGCCCGGTACGACTGCCGTCAGAGGGACGGTGCCCAACTCGACATTGTGAATCACGGCCTGAAATGTCTGCGGCTTGGTTTCCGGTGCCGTCGGCGCTTCCTGCTGACACCCATTCAAGCCGATCGTTGCTAAGATTGCGATCGCTAGAACTTGCTTAACTTGTTTCATCATCTTTCCTTTTTAAAGCTAACTATCTTTGTCTGCTCAACACCCGCCTTACAGCTGGGAAATATCCATACTGCCCAGAGCCAAACGCAGAGTGGCCTTCTGAATGTTTACCTCATACTCGGCAGCAACCAGATCGGCGCGCGCCTTATCCAACTGAGTCTGACTCGTCAAAAGTTCGGTAAAAGTAGCGACACCGTTTTCATAACGTTTGGTAACCAGAACTTGCGCCTCCTCTGCCTGCTGAACAGCCAATTTGCTGGAGACAACCTGCTCGCGGGCAACCTGCAATCTATGCCAGGCGGTCATCATTTCAAAGCGGATCTTATTCGCCATGGACGCAGTTTCGGCCTGCTGCTGCTCAGCTGAGGCACGCGCCATTTTGATACTGTTCTTAGTGAGTCCGAAATCGGTCACTTTCCAGGAGAAGACACCGGCAACGGTATAGCTGGAAGCATCAAAACCGACACGGTCGTCATTCCAGTCCTGACGCAACAACATATTGAAACTTGGTTTTTCATCTGCTTTGGCGGTATCAATGGCGTAAATCGACGAAGTTGCCTGCTTACGCTGCGCCATTAACTGAGGATTTTTATCGATAGCCCGTTCAAGCAACTCTTCAACACTCCCTTCAGGCAGACCGATGTCCATACGGTCGGCAACATCCAGATGCTCGCTCGCTTTCAAGCCCATCAGAATACGCAAACCGTCCAATGCGATCTGCTCCTGTCCTTTAGCCTTTGCCAAAGCGACTTCGGCAGTTGACGCGTTAACTCTGGCGCTCAACAGCTCGGAGCGCACAATCACCCCCTGGTTAACCAGGTTTTCGGTGGTACGCACATATTCGTCGGCTGTTTTCTTAGCCTGTTCAGCAACCTTTATAAAGGCGCGGGCAGAATGCACGGCTTCATAGGCCTGATAAACACTGAACGTCAAATACTGTTTGACCGCGACATCTCCGCTCTGCGCCGCTTCGATCATCGACTTGGCCTGCTGTTTATAACTTTCGACTCGCCCGCCGTTATAAACCGGAACCATCATCTCAACACGGGTATTCATATCTGAGTAAGGAGACGGATTATTTAGAGAGTCCGGTTCATGGGCATAATCCCCGGAACCAAAAGCGGCGGCGGTTGCATCATCAAACCCGAAGTCCGACAAACTGGCCTGTTGCTGCTGAAGTTTCATGCCGAAGACATTTAGCGGGTTATTGGAATAGGTCCCGGTTACCGAAAAGTTAATCTGCGGCATATTCCCCGCTTTGGCTTTCGCCAGAGCCGATTCAGCAAGCATCATGCGCGCCTTGCTGACATCCATTTCAGGGTTGGCGTCAATCGCGGTCTGTACCGCTTCAACCAAAGTGTAAGTCTTGGCTTGCGCTGCCAAGGGCATTGCCAAAGCGACCGCCAGGGCAACCCCACTCAACTTAAAGAGCGAACTAGGCTTAGACATAAATTCTCCAGAGTCTTGAAAGTAATTCGGTTTTCGTCTTGCTTGTCTTATATATAGCGACATCCGTCGCAACGCCAACCTTATGACAGGCTTAGAAAAGCACAATAAAATTCAATGCCTTACACTGCACAATTAACGCTTTTCTACAGTATCCCGCCCACATTAGCGAGTTCATTTCCATAAGACAAGCTTATTAAAACATTAGAAAATTCTAATATTATAGACATTCAAAAAATGCATGCAACGAATACATTAGTTTTTCCTAATATAAAAACCTAAAACCAAATCAGTCTCGAAACCGGCCGACCCTCACGATTTGATCAATGCAACCGCTTTACGCAACCAAAGGAGTTCACCGTGAAAAAAGTGCGTCGCCTGCTCTCGCCAGCAGATATCGGGTTTATGACTCAATGTTTCCACCCACCGCAGAACCCCGTCTGCCGCGACGACTTCGTCCTGCCCGCCTTGAATTAATAACCATTGCGTTGCCGAGTCCAGCCTGCCGATTTCCTGAGGTTCGAAAGAATATAAACCAACCGGCGGGGCTACCGTGCACAGGCTTTGCGGCTTAAGCTCGCCAGCCGCTTTTATGGAAATATAACTCCCGAAAGAAAAGCCGGCCAAGTGCACTCTGGAAAATTCACCCTGAGTTCGTGCCCAACGCAACACAGCCTTAAGGTCCTCAACCTCGCCCTGGGCGTAGTCATGCTTTCCTTCACTCATACCCACACCACGGAAGTTATAACGTAAGGTTGAAAACCCCATCTCCTGATATGCCTTCCATAAAGTGGTCACAACCTTATTATGCATAGTGCCACCGTACAGAGGATGTGGATGACTGATAATGACAAGATTTTCGTCCTGCACAACAAACTCTACCTCAATGTCTCCCACAGCCCCCGGAATCAAAAGCCCTTTATGGTTCGCTTTCAATTAAGACTCCTTATTACTTATCGCATTTAATATGATGCTTTATTCAGCGCAACCTCAACGCCTTGGCTACAATAAACCGCAAAACCAAGATTCTAAGGATAAAAAATGACTCAAATTGTACAACGCAAAATCGTTGTCGACGACGCGGTCCCCTATGCAAAATCCATTTTCGCGTCATTAGGAGACGTAGTCACACGCCCTGGACGAGACATCCAGCGCGAAGACCTGCTCAATGCAGATGCTTTGATCATTCGTTCTCGCACCCAAGTAAACAACGCATTACTAGCTGACACAACAGTTAAATTTGTCGGCAGCACGGTTGTTGGCCTGGATCATATAGACCAGAACTACTTACAAGATAACAATATTCACTTTTATTCCGCGCAAGGCTGCAACGCCAACTCGGTCGCCGAATTCGTCATCCATGCTCTTGTCCTTTTAGCCGAAGAACAAGGATTCGATTTATCGCAGAAAACGCTTGGAATTATTGGCGTCGGCCATGTCGGCAGCCGGCTTGAGAAAAAAGCCAAAGCACTGGGAATGCGCTGCCTGTTAAATGATCCTCCGCGAGCGCGACAGGAAAACCCGAATGCATTCAGCTCATTAGAGGAAACCTTGCAAGCCGACATTATAAGTGTGCATACGCCTTTAACATTCGACGGCAGGGATAAAACCCACCTGTTAATCGGCAAAGCACAACTCGCCAGCCTTTCATCCGAGCAAATTCTAGTCAATGCCGCCCGCGGCGGAATTGTCGATGAAAACGAACTAAAAAACACACAACTTGCTGCAAAAATCATCGACTGCTGGGAAAACGAACCCAATATCGACCAGGAACTGCTGCAACAAAGCTTTTTGGCAACGCCACATATTGCCGGCCATTCGTTTGAAGCCAAACTTGCCGGAAGCACAATGGTCTATGAAAACTTGTGCCGTTTCTGGAGTGAGAAAATTGATGACAACTGGCAAGCCGAACTCCCTTCACCCCCAGATCCGATCGAAGTCGTCAATTCCGATCATTGGCAATCCGGGTTACTCGAAGTACTGCAAAAAACCCATTTAATTAAAAATGATGATGCTGCCATCCGTGAAAACAGTGATCAATTCGAACGCTACCGACGAAACTACCCAATCCATAGAGAGTGGTATATTCACGGAGTAAAAAAAACCAAAAATCAAAAACTTAATTTGATTTTAGAGACTTTAGGCTTCGATTTAATGCCTCTGTTATAAAAAGATATCAGAAGGTCTTAATAAAATAATATTATCATCTCCCCAAAAAAATTGGTTTGCATTTCATTTGTGAATCTTTAATCTACTTGAGTGAAAAGTTTGAGAGACATCAGACAGACTTATACAAAACCGATGGAGATATCTGGAATATGAAACTAGCTAACTTATTTAAAGCCGCGATTCTTGCTGCGGGTCTAACTACCCTTTCTGGTTGTGGAACTATGCACGCTGCAGGAAACCTAAATGACGGCGCCTGGGATACATTTAATCAAGTTTGGGATAAGTGGGTTGAAAGCGAAGGTGATATCGCTGACGCAACCATGTGGGAAGTTAAGGTAGACGAAGGTATTGAACTTGCAGACGTTATCGATGCCATCAACGCTGTTGGTATCAACCGCAACCTTAAAAACGTTGGTGAACTACCTCTATCTGAAGAGCTTAAAGCCCGCGGAATCGAATCAAAAACCATTCACGTAATGTCTTTCTGTAACCCTGAAACTGCTCGTAAGATGGTTGACTTCTCCCCTGCAATGGGTGGATTCCTTCCATGTCGTGTAAACATCATTGAAGAAGAAGATGGTCTACACATCTACTCTATGAACATGGATATGGCGATCAAAATGGGTAAAAAGATGCCACCAGAACTTAAAGAAGCGACTATGGCAGTTCGCGACACTATCTGGGAAATGCTACAAAAAGGTAAAACTGGCGAATTCTAATTCGTTTCAGATCACCTGATAATTACCCTAAATAAGACCCCGTTTTAGCGCCTGCTAAAACGGGGTTTTTTATTTGCCTATCCGTTCTCCTGCACCGCATTTCTTTCATGCCGGCAATATAATTATTTTTGCGTAGCATTAAGTCTATGAATCGCAAAATGTTTTTTAAAAAAAATTAAAAAATATTTACTTACATAAAAAAATATCCCACCCACAGAGTGAAAAAATTTTACATTTATTTTTCAAACACTTAGTTAAGTTCATCATAATATATTGATCTGCTACTAAATATTTTTAATTACTCATCATAAATAAAATGCGGCATATTAACGTCCGTACCCAGCTAAATCACTTAGCTTATACTCAACAACTCTAAAGAGAAAAAGTGAACGATATGAGAAAAACAAAATTAGCTCTAGCAATCGCAGCCTCTACCATTATTTCAACACCTGCCTTTGCAACCAACGGGGATGTATTAATCGGACTGGGCGCTCAAGCACGCGCGCTTGGTGGAACCGGTACAGCGGCATTCTTCGGCTCGGAAAATGCTTTGACCAACCCGGCGCTGCTTGGTAAGTCACAAGGTTCGGAATTTTCCATCGGCGGCACGATCTTTATGCCGGATGTAACGGCAACTTCAGATGTAGCCAGCCCTGGCACGGCAACTTCTGAGCAGAGTGACAATGACCTGAACATTATCCCGGAAGTATCCCTGTCTACACGCATCAACGAAAACCTGACCTTCGGTCTTGGCATGTTCGGTTCAGCCGGTATGGGTGTCGACTACCGTGGTACTCCAGAGCTATTTGACGGCTACAGCAATCTTCAGCTAATGAAATTTGCGCCAACTTTGGCCTATAACGAAGCCAACTTCGGTATCGGCTTTGCTCCTGTCGTTCAGTACGGTGCACTAGACATTAACTACACAGCTGACGGAACTGTCGGTAACGGCATGTCTACCGACCTAGGTTACGGTTATAACCTGGGTGGTTATTTCGACATCACGCCTGAATTCACTATCGCCCTTGCATACCAGTCTGCAATTGAAATGGAATATGACGGTCAGATTTCTACCGCCGCTGAAGGACTAGGTATCCCTGCCGGGATGATGGGCGATGAGCTGGAACAGCCAGCAGAAATCAAAGTCGGTGCGGCCTACACCATGGGTGACTGGTTGATGACAGCTGACTATAAGCAAATCAAATGGTCAGACGCAAAAGGTTATCAAGACTTCCAGTGGGATGACCAAAATGTTTTCGCTGTTGGTGCTAAATACTCTGGCAACGGTTACTGGCTAGGGTTCGGTTATAACTATGCAGAAGATCCTATCGAAGTCATCGGTACAGATGCTCCTCCAGTCACTTCAGGAATGGACGGATACTATGCGCAAGCAATCGATATGTTCAACAACCATTTCTTCCCTGGTATTGTTGAATCACACTTCACTGTTGGTGGTGGTATCAATCTGACCAAAAATTCTGCGCTGGATTTTGCAATCGTTTATGCAGACGAAGTAACTAAAACCGTTAACACTGGTGTCGTTTCAGATGGTATTGCAACCATGCAGGGCGCACCTGGAGCTCCTTACGGCCTAGCTGCAGATGCATCTACCCATACCACAAAACACTCGCAAACAGGCTTTACTGTTGCATACCGTATGAACTTCTAATCACTTAGAAACACTCATACAACACCGCAAGCCGCTAATGCAAATTAGCGGCTTTTTTTATTGTCGGGCAGTCTTCGACCTTTAACCCGAAGGACTTTATCTCCCAATAAAATATTTCAATCAAAGGTTTTGAAATCAAAATTTCAACGTAAAACAAGCATTCCAGATACAAATTGCTTTTCCCACCACATCAACCCCTCATCAACAAAACTTATATATAAAAATAAAAATACTTTACTACACGGACCTTCCCGACAATAAAAGCTATATATATTTTTTGATTATTTCAATCAACCCAACTAATAACCCATTAATTATTTTTGATTATTCAATTCACTCTAAAAACTGCATAGTAAGCCTTGAAAACTGTAAAGGATTCTTACCCATCCTTATATAACAATATCGAGAGAGTGGATAGTAATGAAAAAAACCAAACTGGCTTTAGCATTAACCTCAGCCGTTTTTGCTTCTTCTGCAATGGCTACAAACGGAACCAACATGATTGGAATCGGCGCCCAGTCCATGGCAATGGGTGGAACCGGGGTTGCCGCCTATTTCGGCGCGGAAAACCTTCTGGCCAACCCCGCCTTGATCGGTAAGTCTAAAGGCACCGAATTGATTTTCGGGGGCACAATCTTTGCACCGGATGTCAGCAGCGAACACAACCTGGGCGAACCGGCCAATCCGGGCGAGCCAGTCGGTAAAGACAGCAGTGACGCCAATCTTTTTGTCGTTCCATCAGCCGCTTTCAACAGCCGTATCAACGAGAACATGGTTTATGGTATCGGTATGTTCGGAACATCCGGTATGGGGGTAGACTATCAGGATAACGGTCAGATGTTCAGAGCGCAGTCTGCGCTGCAAATTCTACGCTTTGCTCCGGCACTGGCTTTCCATAATGAAACCGCTGGTATCGGTTTCTCGCCAATCATCCAGTACGGCGCTCTGGATATTCATTATGACGGCTCCGAAACTCAGTACGGAACCTTTGGCCTCGAAGATGCCGGTCACGGTATGGCACAAGGCCTTGGCTTCGGTTATTCCTTCGGTGGTTACTATGACGCAGCTCCGGGATTAACGCTGGCCGCCTCTTACACATCCAGCATTGAAATGGAATATAAGGGACAGCTATCTTCTGCGTCGCAGCCTTTTGCCGACTTTGGCATGATCCCAGAGCCGTTTGACGACAAACTGGAACAGCCTGCGGAAATGAAAGTCGGTGCCTCTTTCGATATGGGCAACATGACCTTTACCGCCGATGCCCGAAGAATTATGTGGGGTGAAGCCAAAGGCTATAAAGACTTCGGATGGCAAGACCAGGATGTATTTTCCATCGGAGCCAAATACACCACTAAAGATTACTGGCTAGCCGCCGGCTATAACACTGGCGACAACCCGATCAAAGAACAGGACGGGACGACGACTGAAGGGGCTACAATCAACTTCTTCAACAACACCTTCTTCCCTGCTACAACCGAAAGTCATATTACCCTTGGTGGCGGCATGGCAATCAGCAAAAAAGCAACCATCGAAGGCGCATTTGTTTACGCACCTGAAGTCAAGACCCGCGTCGGCGTGAGCGGCATCGGTGACGACTATCCGATCGCAGGTGCAGCATCGGGCGACTACAGCGAAACCAAACACTCGCAAACCGCTGCGACTATGATGATTCGTTACAACTTCGACTAAGCGCTGCAACAACGCTTTAAAGCAAGCTGAACGACAAAAAAGCGATCTTTACAGATCGCTTTTTTTATAACTCAATCTTAATCAAGTTTTTATTCACTCTCTTTAAAAGAGAACTTTTTTGTCCCAGGTTTATTGTGCATACTAGAGGCTCTAGCAATCAGGAGGCAAGCATGGCAACCGTTTTAATAGCAGGATGCGGAGATTTAGGATGCCAGTTAGGCAGTCAACTCAGTCAAAAAGGACACCAGGTTTACGGCATTCGCCGCAACATTGAAGCATTACCCGACGAAATCACCGGTCTGGAATGCAATCTCTTCCGTCCTATTTGCGACCTTCCCGAGAAAATCGACTATGTCTTTTATATTGTTTCGGCCGATAAATACAAAGATATCGACTACTATCACGCTTATGTACTGGGCGTTAAAAACCTGCTCCATGCGTTGCAAGATCACCACGTCAAACGCTTCTTCTTCACGTCCAGCACTTCCGTTTTCGGCCAGTCCGAAGGGGAATGGGTTGACGAAAGCAGTCCAACCGAAGAACACGGTTTTTCAACCCGACGTCTGATTGAAGGCGAACAGCTCGTCCTTGAAAGCGACATTCCCGGCACGGTTATCCGCTTTGGTGGCATTTACGGCCCGGGGCGTACACACCTGATCGACCTGGTTCGCGAAGGCAAGGCGCACTGCATGGAAAACGTCTGGAGCAACCGCATCCATTCGACCGACTGCGTCGGCATCTTTACACACCTGATGGAACTCAATGAACAAACAGCGGATAAAGTGGACGACATCTATATCGGTGTCGATAACCAGCCGACTCCGTCGTGTGAAGTCTATGAATGGTTGGCCGAACAACTCAGCGTGCCGGAGGTTGAACACCAGGAACCAAGCGAAAACACCCGCCTTATGCGTAGTAATAAACGTCTTTCGAACGCCCGCCTGCGCGCAACCGGCTATGAAATGCACTATCCAACCTATCAGGACGGCTATATCGAACTCATTTAAACGCGCTGGCCGTCAATTGACGTCCAGCCAGACGCGCGGCCTTTAAACAATGCGATCCGAAAAACGCAATCATTTCGGATCGCGATCTTCCAACGACTCGGGGCGTCGCTTCTCTTTTTCGGTCCACTCCCCCTCAATAATCGAATCGTCTTTCTGATACCGGAAATGCCCGTGAGAGCGGATCGTCATGCCCTTCATACTCTGTCGGACAAGATAGGAGCGCACTGGCGGAATCAATAAAACAAATCCAAGGAAATCGGTAACCAGGCCCGGAATAAACAGCAGAATCCCGCCGATAAAGATCAAAACCCCTCCGATAACGGCTTCTTGAGGCGGCTTACCACTGGCCATCTCCGACTGCGCCTCGAGCATAGTGGCCATGCCTTGCTGACGCATTAGAAAAACCCCGGCAATCGCCGTGGCAATCGTTAACAGCACGGTCGGCAAGGCACCGATTTCAGAGCCGACCTGTATCAATATATAAAGCTCTGTTAAAGGCACCAAAATAAACAATAGTAAAAGTATCTTCATAGTCCGTTCTTTCTATTTATAAAAGCTGTATTGCAATATAAAACAACAACTTAAAACACACATCAAACAACCTGATCCATTAATAAACCAAGCTTGTTACAGCGCGGATTTATTTTTAAATGAATTGTTATACAATGAGCAGCCGAGTGTTTTCTATCATCTAAGATATATAAGGCTCTATTGCCATTTTTAAAGCTACTAAGCGAGTAATTTTATGATTCAAGGTGCAACACTACCAAAGCAATTCTATTTCCTGACACTGCTTTTCGCCCTGTTTACATCCCTTCTCCATCCTGCCCAGGCAGAAGAATTACTTGAAGTCGACCAGGCTTTTCAGCTTGCCGAGCCAAAAACAGAAAACCAACAGATTATCATTGAATGGCAAATCGCCGACGATTACAAACTATATAAAGACAAAATGTCGGTGCAGGCCAGCAACATTGAGCTAGGAGCCCCGCAATTCTCGGAAGCGAAAACCGTCGACGACCCCCTTTTCGGAAAATCCGAAGTTTTCCTGCATAAAGCATTGATTCGCATTCCATATCAGGGAGATGCGACCAGCACGGAAGTAAGCGTTAAATATCAAGGCTGTGCCGATAAAATCGGCGTCTGCTATCCGCCGCAGACCCGCACTTTCAATCTGAACCTGCCAAGCATTCAAGCGCAAGAAACCCAAAATGCAGCAGCATCGTTAAGCTCCTTAAAAGAACTGAACAACTACCTGGCTGACAGCAGCGATCAGCCAGAGCTTCTGGAAGCCGACCAGGCGTTTCAGTTTAGCGGCCAGCAAAACGGTAACAAAGTCGAATTCAGCTGGCTGATCGCCGACGGCTACCATCTGTACAAAGACAAAATTAAAGTCAAAACACTTTCAGGCGACGTTCAACTCGGCGCAATCCAGCTACCGGACGCTGAAAAAATCGACGATCCGCTTTTCGGAAAAACCGAAGTTTTCCACGGGACACTCGTTGCAAGCATCGCAGTTGAAAGCCTAAGTCAGAATAGTCAGATCGAAATCGAATACCAGGGCTGTTCGGCGGAATCCGGCGTCTGCTACCCGCCGGCGCGTAAAACCATCAGTCTGAATCCGGCAGCATTCACTGCCGGCGCCTCTCCGTCCCCGACAACAACACTGGGCAGCGCAACGGTTAAGGACAACTCTCAGCTTTCTGAAACCGATCTGATTGCAGATACCTTGAAAAACAGCAGCGTCTGGATCGTTATCCTGACCTTCCTGGTCTTCGGCCTTCTGCTTTCTCTGACGCCTTGCATCTTCCCGATGATTCCAATTTTATCGAGCATTATTGTCGGGCAGGGAGAAAGCCTGACAACGCGTAAAGCGTTTATTATGTCGCTGGTCTATGTTTTGGCCATGTCGGTCACCTATACCGTCGCCGGTGTACTGGCGGGTATATTCGGCGAAAACCTGCAGGCCGCTTTCCAGAACCCATGGATCATCGGCAGCTTTAGTGTCGTATTCCTGTTGCTCGCTCTATCCATGTTCGGATTCTATGAACTGCAGTTACCAAGCGCCCTGCAATCAAAATTAACCAACCTGTCAAACAAGCAGCAAGGCGGTACCTTGACCGGTGTAGCCATTATGGGCTTCTTATCCGCCTTGATCGTCGGGCCTTGTGTTGCACCGCCTTTAGCCGGCGCACTGATTTACATCGGACAAACCGGCGACGCTCTATTAGGCGGCATAGCCCTGTTTGCGATGAGTATCGGTATGGGTGCTCCATTACTGCTACTGGGCACCTCAGCCGGTAAACTGCTTCCTCGCGCAGGCGCCTGGATGGATAACGTCAAAGCCGTTTTCGGCGTGATGCTGATCGGTGTCGCGATCTGGATGGCCGGTCGCATCCTGCCGTCGGAAGCAACCATGCTTGCCTGGGCACTACTCTTGATTATCTCTGCGGTTTATCTCGGAGCTTTCGAAAGCACCGCAGAAAAATCCGGATGGTCAAAACTCTTTAAAGGTTTCGGCTTGAGCTTGTTCGTTTACGGCGTGATTTTGCTGCTCGGTATGCTGGCCGGTTCGAAAGATATGCTGCAACCGCTCAAGGTCTTCCAGGGAGGCGGCCAGTCTTTCACTCAACAGCAGAATGAATTGGCCTTCAACAAAATCAAGAGCATTGACGATCTGGATAAAATCCTCGCCGAAGGCAAACCGGTCATGCTGGACTTTTATGCCGACTGGTGCGTCAGCTGCAAAGAGATGGAGCAATTCACCTTCAGCGATCCAAAGGTTCAAAAAGCGCTGGAAGGTGTTACACTGCTGAAAGCGGACGTTACCGCCAATGACGAGACCGATAAAGCACTCATGAAACGCTTCGGTATCATCGGTCCTCCGGCAATCCTGTTTTTTGAACAGGGTCAAGAGCGCAAGGGACAGCGAGTGGTTGGCTTCAAAAAAGCCGAGGAATTCACCCAGACAATTCAGCAAGCATTCAACAAGTGATCGTTTTCGGCCTTTAAATGCAAACCCGTTGCTTTAAAGGCCTCTCAATCTGCGCACAAATACAACTTATCAAACCTATCCACCCCAAAAGTCAGTTTATGACCGTTTAAGTCAGAACACGAACGTTTAGAACAATTCACAACACTTTTTCCGCATTTTCCACTCATTATCATAGTTATCCTGCATCCTTTCAGTTATAATCAGCCAACTGTGAATAATGAAATGAGTAAAAGGCTTTCCTCATGGCGATGATTTTGGTAATTAACGGCCCGAACCTGAATATGCTTGGTCGCAGAGAACCTGAGATCTATGGCCGACAAACCCTGGAAGATATACTGGAAAATCTTGAAGCCCTGGCGGACGAATACAATATTCGCCTGCAGTCCTTCCAAAGCAATGCGGAATTCGAGATTATCGAACGCATCCACATGGCAATGGACGAAGGCACTGACTACATTATCATTAACCCTGCTGCATTCACCCACACCAGCGTGGCGATTCGCGACGCTCTGGCAACGGTAAAAATTCCTTTTATCGAAGTTCACCTGTCCAACATTCATCAGCGCGAACCGTTTCGTTCGCACTCCTATTTCTCGGATCTGGCCGACGGTATTATTGCCGGACTGGGAGCCAAAGGCTATGAACTGGCACTGCACGCAGCAGCGGACAAAATTTTATAAAACCTAAAAATACACCAACAACCTGCCTCATTAGCAGAACAGAGTAAAGGATCAAAAATGGATATTCGTTCAATTCGTAAACTGATTGAAATTGTCGAGCAGTCAGATATCGCAGAAATTGAAATCAATGAAGGCGAGCACAATATTCGCATCACCCGTAGCCAGGAACCGGTTATGGTCGCTGCACCTGTTGCCGCTCCAGTTCCTGCTGCTCCGGCCCCTGTTGCCGCGCCTGCTCCTGTTGAAGCAGCACCTGCAGCAGCCGCGCCTGCTGTAAGCGGGCACACCGTTAAATCGCCGATGGTCGGTACCTACTACTCTGCACCGTCACCGGACGCTTCGGCATTCGTACAGGTCGGCGATTCGGTTGCAGTCGGGGATACTCTGTGCATTATCGAAGCGATGAAAATCATGAACCCAATCGAAGCTGATAAAGCGGGAACCATTAAACAGATTATGGGTGTCAATGGCGAACCGGTTGAATACGACCAGCCACTATTTATCATTGAATAATTGCCACCTGAGGTCTGCAAATGATTGAAAAAATTCTAATTGCCAACCGAGGTGAGATTGCTCTGCGCGTTTTGCGTGCCTGTAAGGAGCTTGGCATTAAAACCGTAGCCGTCCATTCCAAAGCGGACGCCGACCTGAAACACGTACTATTGGCGGACGAATCCGTTTGTATCGGCCCGGCCCCTTCTTCGGAAAGCTACCTTAATGTTCCGGCGCTTATTGCCGCAGCGGAAGTAACCGATGCCGAAGCAATTCACCCGGGTTACGGTTTTCTATCGGAAAATGCTGACTTTGCCGAACGCGTTGAAGAAAGCGGATTTACGTTTATTGGTCCGCGTGCCGAGACCATCCGTCTGATGGGTGATAAGGTTTCGGCCATCAAAGCCATGAAGGCATCCGGCGTTCCTACCGTACCCGGTTCCGGCGGCCCGCTAGGAAAAAACGATGCGGAAAATCTGCGTATCGCCCGTGAAATCGGCTATCCGGTGATCATCAAAGCTGCCGGTGGCGGTGGCGGACGCGGAATGCGCGTGGTACACACTGAAGCCAACCTGTTGAAATCCATCCAGCTGACCAGCTCGGAAGCCGGAAGTTTCTTCGGCAACCCTGAGGTTTACATGGAAAAATTCCTGGAAAACCCGCGTCACGTGGAAATCCAGGTGCTTGCCGACGGCCAGGGAAGTGCCGTTCACCTGGGTGAACGTGACTGCTCCATGCAGCGCCGCCATCAAAAAGTGGTCGAGGAAGCGCCTGCACCGGGCATTACTCCGGAACAACGCGCAAAAATCGGTCAGGCTTGCGTCAACGCCTGTCTGGAAATCAATTACCGCGGGGCGGGAACCTTTGAATTCCTATATGAAAACGGCGAGTTCTACTTTATCGAAATGAATACTCGTCTTCAGGTTGAACACTGTGTCACCGAAATGGTTACCGGTATCGACCTGGTCAAGGCGCAAATCGAAGTCGCTATGGGCAAACCGCTGAGCATCAAGCAGGAAGACGTCAAGCTGAACGGCCATGCCATCGAGTGTCGTGTTAATGCGGAAAACCCGGCGAGAAACTTTATGCCTTCTCCGGGTAAAATCGAGCGCTTACACCTTCCGGGCGGTCTTGGAGTACGTTGGGATTCGCACATCTATACCGGCTACACGATTCCTCCGCATTATGATTCCATGATCGGCAAGCTGATCTGTTACGGTACCGACCGCAACACCGCGATTGCCCGTATGGACAGCGCACTGAGTGAAATGGTCATCAAAGGTATCGATACCAATATTCACATGCAGCGTGAAATCATGAACGACGGTGGTTTCCAAGAAGGTGGACAAAATATTCACTACCTGGAAGAACGCCTCGAACACCTAGTGTAACGATCGACGCTAACGCGTCGCGTCAATCCAAACCACTCGCCGAGCGGCAGTTATTTTATGCCGCCACAGCGTGTGGTTTTTTGCGTTTTTGAACGCCAAGAAAAAATGACTTTGGAGAGAGAACAGTATGGCCTGGATTCAGATCAACGTAACGGTTGAAGAAGCGCTTGCCGAGCCTTTATCAGACGCATTCATGGAATGCGAATCAGCTTCGGTAACCTTTGAAGATGCCGAGGATCAACCGATTTTCGAACCTGAAATCGGCACCACCCCAATCTGGCAAAACACCAAGGTCACCGCACTCTTCGATGCAGAAGTCAATGGCAAAGCCATTATCGAACAGGTCAAAAGCATGCTGCCGGCCGTCGCTGAACACCATTTCAGAATCGAAGCTCTGGAGGACAAGGACTGGATCCGCGAATGGATGGATCAGTTCAAACCGATGCTTTTTGGCGAAAGACTGTGGATTGTCCCCAGCTGGTCAGAAAAACCCGACCCGACCGCCGTCAACTTGATGCTGGACCCCGGACTGGCCTTCGGCACCGGGACACATCCGACAACGGCTATGTGCCTGACCTGGCTGGATCAAAATCCGCCCCAGGGCAAAACTGTAATTGATTATGGCTGTGGTTCCGGCGTGCTGGCTCTGGCCGCACAGAAACTCGGGGCCGCTGAAGTCAAAGGCACCGATATCGATCCGCAGGCTATTCAGGCGTCTGAACAAAACGCGCAGCGCAACGACGAGCAGATTCACTTTGCCCTAGTTAAGGATTTTGATTCCGAGCCGGTTGATTTACTGGTCGCCAATATTCTATCCGGGCCGTTAAAAGAGCTGGCGGAAGAATTCCAGCGCCTCGTCAAGAACGGTGGCCAGCTTGTGCTTTCAGGGCTACTGCAGACGCAGGCACAAGAGCTTCAGGAACACTATAAAACCTTCGGGTTCGACCTTGATCAGCTGGAAACTCTGGACGAATGGGCCTGTTTAAGCGGGCGCAAAAACGGATAGACTTCAATGCTGAAAATCGGCCCCTATCAATTTGACAATCCTCTGGTTCTGGCGCCGATGGCCGGTGTTACCGATGCCATTTACCGCCAGCTGTGCCGAGACAACGGCGCGGCTTATACTTTGGCGGAAATGGTCGCGTCCAAAAAAGACCTCTGGGAATCGAAGAAATCATCGACTCGGCACGTCAATCCGGACGATCCGGAACCCCGGGCGGTTCAGCTTATCGGTACAGATCCGCAGGAGCTGGCTGAAGCAGCGGCCTGGCAGGAAAGCCAGGGCGCGCAGATTATCGACCTGAATATGGGATGCCCTGCCAAGAAGGTCTGCAGTGTTGCCGCGGGCTCTGCACTTATGGCTTATCCGGATAAAGTAAGCGAAATCTTCCTTGCCGTCGTTGCGGCGGTCTCGTCTCCGGTCACGGTCAAAATCCGCACCGGCACCGACCAAGAGCACAAGAATGCACTGCAGATTGCGCAGATAGCCGAAGCATGCGGACTCTCAGCAATTACCATTCATGGCCGAACCCGCGCCGATAAATTCCAGGGTCAGGCCGAGTACGACACCATAAAAAAGGTCAAGCAATCGGTCTCGCTGCCCGTGATTGCAAATGGCGATATTTGCACCCCCGAGCAAGCCCGTTTTGTATTAGAATACACCGGTGCTGACGGGATCATGATCGGTCGCGCTTCCCAGGGCTATCCATGGATATTTCGTGAGATAAATCATTATCTTAAAAACGCCCGAAAAGCGGCTCCAGTAGAAGTCATCGAGTTCCATCAGACTATCCGGAGACACCTCGAAGGACTGTACCGGCTTTACGGCCCGGAACACGGCGCACGCATCGCTCGCAAGCATATTGGCTGGTATACGCAACACCTTGGCGACTTATTGGAACCCGCTGCATGCATAGCGCTTCGCCGCCAGTTCAATCAACTAAGTGATGCCGACGCGCAACAGAGCCTGATTGAACAATTTTTCGGACAATTTCTAAAATAAGTCGCTCTTAAAGCGACGATACCAACAACCATAGCAAATTATCTTTAAGACTAAAAATGACGAACATAAAAACGACTAGCCAACTTTCTCTACGCGATCAGGTTACCCGCACCCTAGAGATCTACTTTGATAACCTGCAGGAAGAATCAACCTGCGACCTGTATGAAATGGTCATTCAACAGGTCGAAAAACCGCTAATCGAATTTGTGTTGCAAAAAACCGATTTCAACCAGACACAGTCCGCGCAGATGCTTGGTATCAACCGCAATACCCTGCGCAAGAAAATGCTCAAATACAAATTAATTGAATCTTAATATTGAATCCTAAATTTTGGAGATTAACCATGAAACCAGTTCGTCGTGCTTTAATCAGCGTGTCAGACAAAAACGGCATTTTAGAATTTGCCCAGTCGCTTAACAACATGGGCGTTGCCATTCTTTCAACCGGCGGGACTTACAAAGTATTGTCTGAAGCCGGGCTTCCGGTAACAGAAGTATCTGAATACACCGGCTTCCCTGAAATGATGGACGGTCGCGTAAAAACGCTACACCCGAAAATCCACGGTGGACTACTGGGTCGCCGCGGCACGGACGACGCAATTATGCAAGAGCACGGCATCGACCCGATCGACATGGTCGTGGTTAATCTGTACCCATTCGAAGCAACGGTTGCCAAGGAAAACTGTTCGCTGGAAGACGCGATCGAGAACATCGACATCGGCGGACCAACCATGTTGCGTTCTGCGGCAAAGAACCACAACGACGTAGCCGTTGTAACCGATCCGGCCGACTACTCACGTATTCTTGAAGAGATGCAGGCAAATAACGGTCAGCTATCGCACGCAACCCGTTTCGACCTGGCGATTAAAACCTTTGAACAGACGGCTCGTTACGATGGTGCTATCTCGAACTACTTCGGCAAGATGTTCAACACCGAGGAAGGCGACACCTTCCCGCGTACTTACAACACTCAGTTTGTTAAGAAGCAGTCCATGCGCTATGGCGAAAACCCGCATCAGGCAGCGGCCTTCTATACCGAACGCAACGCCAGCGAAGCGTCTATCTCCACCGCAACGCAGATTCAAGGTAAAGAGCTGTCATTCAACAATATCGCCGATACCGATGCAGCACTTGAACTGGTGAAAACTTTTGAAGAAACGGCCTGTGTAATCGTTAAACACGCGAACCCTTGCGGCGTGTCGATCGGCGCCACGCAATTCGAAGCTTACGACCGCGCCTATAAAACCGACCCGACTTCGGCGTTCGGTGGCATTATCGCCTTCAACACCGAACTGGACGGCGAAACTGCTCAAGCCATTGTTGATCGTCAGTTCGTTGAAGTCATTATCGCGCCAAAGGTGTCCGATGAAGCCAAGGCAGCGGTTGCGGCCAAGCAGAACGTTCGTCTTCTGGAATGCGGTGAATTCACCGATCAGCAAGCGGCTTACGACTATAAACGCGTGACTGGCGGCCTACTGGTTCAAGATCGCGACTTGGGCGCTGTTGCTCAGGAAGACCTGAAAGTGGTCACTAAACGCGCTCCGAGCGACAAAGAGATGCAAGATCTGATGTTCGCCTGGAAAGTAGCGAAATTCGTAAAATCGAATGCGATCGTGTATGTCAAAGACGGTATGACCATCGGTGTTGGCGCCGGGCAAATGAGCCGTGTTTACTCTGCGAAAATTGCCGGCATTAAAGCGTCGGATGAAGGGCTTGAGGTTCCAGGTTCGGTCATGGCATCCGATGCCTTCTTCCCTTTCCGCGACGGTATTGATGCCGCGGCTGCGGCAGGAATTACAGCGGTAATCCACCCAGGCGGGTCTATGCGTGATCAGGAAGTTATCGACGCCGCGGACGAACATGGAATTGCCATGGTGTTCACTGGAATGCGCCACTTCAGACACTAATTTTTCTGGAAGGAAGGGCTTATTTGCTTAAAATCAAGGCACTCCTTCCTTTGTAAATACGAAATATGAATACCCTCCTCACGCTTTGGCGTGAGAGACAGGAGAGAATTAACCTGAATTTTGCATTAACAGCAGCTGTTCGAAGCTCGCAATACGAACAAGTTACAGCTGCGCAAAATTAAGCTTAACCTCTCTTCACAAATGCAACAGGAGTCCCTTCTTCGATTCGTTACTTGGACGCCCAAGAGACGGACATAACAATTACGGAGAAGGGAGCTTACGCATTGTGTGTTATTCAACGAATAGGAATAAATTAAATGAATATTTTAGTAATTGGTAGTGGCGGGCGCGAGCACGCTCTGGCGTGGAAAGCAGCGCAATCGCCATTGGCTGAACAAGTCTTTGTCGCTCCGGGTAATACCGGTACTGCACTAGAAGCGAACCTTGAAAACGTCGACATCAAAGTCGAAGACCTAGACGGACTTGTTAAATTCGC
Source organism: Thiomicrorhabdus sp. 6S3-12 (assembly GCF_017571475.1). Taxonomy (GTDB): domain Bacteria; phylum Pseudomonadota; class Gammaproteobacteria; order Thiomicrospirales; family Thiomicrospiraceae; genus Thiomicrorhabdus. The sequence continues at coordinate 120,113 of NZ_JAGETW010000003.1, forward strand.
ACAAGAAAACGATATCGGCCTGGCGATTGTCGGCCCTGAAGTTCCGCTGGTTTTAGGTGTGGTTGACGCTTTCCAAGCAGCAGGTCTGAAATGTTTCGGCCCAACCAAAGACGCGGCTCAATTGGAAGGATCAAAGGCTTTCTCGAAAGACTTCCTTGCCAAGCACAATATTCCGACAGCGGCTTATCAGGTTTTCACTGAAATCCCTCCAGCGGTTGAATACATCAAAGAAATGGGCGCACCTATTGTTATCAAGGCCGACGGCCTTGCGGCCGGTAAAGGGGTAATCCTTGCCGATACGGTTGATGAGGCAATTGCCGCCGTTGAAGATATGCTTGAAGGCAACAAGTTCGGTGATGCCGGTGCTCGCGTGGTTGTTGAAGAATTCTTAGTCGGTGAAGAAGCCAGCTTTATCGTTATGGCGGACGGTAAGAATGTTCTGCCAATGGCCACTTCGCAAGACCATAAAGCCCGCGACAATGGTGACACAGGTCCAAATACCGGCGGTATGGGTGCCTATACACCCGCCCCAGTAGTCACGCGAGAAATTCATGATCGCGCGATGCAGGAAGTCATTATGCCGACCATTGAAGGCATGGCTAAAGACGGTTTGCCTTATATCGGATTCCTGTATGCCGGCTTGATGATCGATGCTCAAGGTGCACCGAAAGTATTGGAATTCAACTGCCGTTTCGGCGACCCGGAAACGCAACCGATTATGATGCGTCTGCAATCGGATCTGGTTCAGCACTGCCTGGATGCTCTAGATGGCAAACTGGATCAAGCAACCGCTGAATGGGACTCCCGCGCTGCACTTGGTGTTGTTATGGCTGCCGGCGGCTATCCTGACGACTACCCTAAAGGCGATGTTATTACCGGTATCGACGAAGCCAATGCCGCAGATCTAAAAGTCTTCCACGCAGGTACATCAACTAACGAAAATGGCGAAACCGTTACTGCCGGCGGACGAGTTCTGTGCGTGACGGCATTGGGCGAAAATGTTACCGCTGCACAGAAGCGCGCCTATGAAGGCGTGGCGAAAATCAGCTGGGACAAGGCTTATTTCCGTACCGATATCGGTCATCGAGCCGTCAGTCGCGAAGCGGATTAAAAGCATGCCGAATTCAAGACGGCGTTAATAACTTGATATTACTTAAGCGCGTAATCAATTCCCTGATTTCGCGCTTTTTTTATGCGCTTAAAACCGGTAAAGTTGTCTCATCAATCTGCACAATCTTATGGAGCCAAGGGCATGATGGACAGTATTCACAACTACTATGAACGTCTCGTAATCGAAGAAGTCCAAACCCATTATTCCGATCGGCTTGAGGACGAGTTGCTTGCCGATATGGCTTGCATTGCACTCAACTTAATTCCGCCGCGCTACATCCGCTATGACATTGATATGTCGTTCTTCCTAACGCCCAAAGAACGCATCAAAATAGAAGAGAAAGTGCATAAAGCCTGCCGTAAAGCCTATAAGAAGATTCTCGAACTGCCGAAGAAAAGCTCGTCAGAACCGCCACAACCAGTGGTGTAATTTTTCTATAGTGAAAGCACAAATCGTCCGTTTGATGATTTTACTTGCGAGCCCTCACCAGAAACTTTCGTATTTCCAACGCTCACTGCCTTCTCAACCCTCGCAAAACCCTGCTTTTTTAAACACATTACCATTTCATTAAATATATTGTTTTTATTGCCGGATAAACCAGGCCCAAACAAAATCCACTCATACTTCACTAAATTGAATTAATACGACGAGATTTCGGTATTTTTATACCCTATTTTAACAATATTATTCACTCTCAGTTTTAAGGACTCAGTAAACAACCTTAATAATAGAAATTACTTATCATAGCAACACAGAATTTATTAGAAATAAAACACATTCCTTGGAGAATAGCTGTTGGTTAACAGTTAAAGAAATTTACTAAGCTGTTTAACTTATATATAAAAAATAAAACTACTCAATAGAGGTTGTTTATGCAAAAAACACTATCACGTCTGGCGAAAATTATGGCGATAGCTGCGATCGCCCCCCTTTCGTCGGCAGCTCAAGCTGGGGAGATCTCCAACGCAGAACTTTCAGCAACGACATGCTTTCAGTGCCACGGTGCAGAAGGTAAAGCCTCCGGAGGCTCAATTCCTCCTTTGGCTGGCTACCCTGAAAAAGTGATGGTTCAGCAGCTGCTGGACATGAAATCGGGTAAACGCGCCTCAACGGTTATGGGACGTCACGCACTGGGTTACAGTGATGACGAAATTCGCGCCATTGCCAAGTATCTTGGCAGCCTAAAACCCTAACTAAACGAGTGGAGCTTCAAGCATGTTAAAACGTAGATCTTTAATTAAAGCGATGGCGGCCACCGGTTTCGGTGGATCACTAATGGCGACTCTTCCTGGCTGTTCTTTGAATGGTACAAAAGGCTCATCGGATGCGGCACGCGTCGTAGTAATCGGTGGTGGTTTCGGTGGTGCTTCGGTAGCCAAGTATCTCAAGCGATTTGACAGCTCAATTGATGTCACTTTAATTGAGCCTAAAAAAAGCTATATGACCTGTCCTGGTTCAAACTGGTATCTGGCCGGCTTGGTGGACGCTAAAACCATCACTCATTCCTATGAATCGCTACGCGATAAACACGGCGTCAATATTATCCATTCAACCGTATCGATGGTCAGCCCGGCTGCCAAACAGGTTACATTGAATGACGGACGCGTTCTGGATTACGACAAACTGGTGGTATCTCCCGGGATTGAATTTAAATACGATGCGATCGAAGGTTATTCGGAAGATGTCATCGAACAAATTCCACACGCATATAAAGCCGGCCCGCAAACCGAACTTCTATATAAGCAGATTCGTGAAATGCCTCAAGGCGGTACTTTTATCATGTGCCCTCCAGGCAACCCGTTCCGCTGTCCTCCTGGTCCGTACGAACGTGTATCGATGATTGCCGATTACTTCAAGCGAAATAATCCGACTGCAAAAATCATTATTCTTGATGCCAAAGACAAGTTCTCTAAACAGGGACTTTTCCAGGAAGGTTGGAAAGCGCTGTACGGCGACATGATTCAATGGATCAGTGCCTCTTCCGGCGGGAAAGTCTCACATATTGATGCAAAAACCAAAACGGTTTATACCGACTTTGGTCAATATAAAGCTGACGTGTTGAATATCATTCCGCCGCAAAAAGCTGGAAATATCGCATTTGCCGCCGGTTTGACCAACGATTCCGGTTGGTGCCCGGTAGACCAGCAGACCTTCGAATCGACCATTCACCCTGACATTCATGTCGTGGGAGACTCTTCGATTGCCGGTAAGATGCCTAAATCCGGGCACTCTGCGGCAAGCCAAGGTAAGATGTGTGCGGCATCGATTGTCGCTAAATTGAACGGTTACACCGTTCCGACCGCGAAAAACGTTAACACCTGCTACAGTCTGGTTGGTGCCGACTACGGTATTTCGGTTGCGGCTGTGTATCAGCTGGTTGACGGCAGTATCGTTCCGGTCAAAGGTGCCGGAGGCGTCAGTCCGATGGGAGCGGACGCAGGCTTCCGTAAAAACGAAGCCAACTACGCTCACGGCTGGTATAAGAGCATTACCATGGATCTTTGGAACAGCTGATTCCCAGTCGTTCAGATTCAGAGCGTAAAAAAGCCCGGGATTGGTTTCCAACCCCGGGCTTTTTTATATTGGCAATCGCTATAAAACGTGATTGATCAGCTTAAAACAATCTCTCCGTCCCGCACATCCACATGGATAGTTGCCCCTTGAGCAAACTCCCCTTGCAAAATTGCTTGCGCCAACGGGTTTTCCAGACGTTGCTGAATAACGCGTTTAAGTGGGCGTGCACCGAATAACGGATCAAAACCGGCTTCGCCAAGTAGATCCAATGCAGCATCGCTGATTTCAAAACCGATCTCACTTGCGCCAAGTCGGGCTTTAAGGCCCTGCAACTGAATTGAGGTAATCGAACGAATCTGCTCTCGCCCCAGCGGATGAAAGACGACGATATCGTCAATACGGTTAATGAATTCCGGACGGAAATAGCCACCGACCACCTCCATTACATCCGCTTTCATCTCGTCGTAACTCGCTGTTTGCGCCTTCTCCTGAATCAGCTGCGATCCCAGGTTCGAAGTCATGACAATTACGGTATTTTTGAAATCCACCGTACGCCCCTGACCGTCGGTCAAACGTCCGTCATCCAACACCTGAAGCAGGATGTTAAAGACATCCGGGTGCGCTTTCTCCACCTCATCCAACAGAATCACCGAATACGGTTTACGACGCACTGCTTCGGTCAGATAACCGCCCTGCTCATAACCGACATATCCGGGAGGCGCACCGACCAGTCTCGCGACGGAATGTTTCTCCATGAACTCCGACATATCGATACGCACAATCGCATCGGTGGTATCGAAAAGGAAATCCGCCAGAGCTTTGGTCAACTCGGTTTTACCCACCCCTGTCGGCCCCAGGAACAGGAAAGAACCATTTGGACGATTCGGATCGGACAAGCCGGCACGCGAACGGCGAATCGCGTTCGAGACCGCTTTCACCGCCTCACTTTGACCGACAACATGCTGTTCAAGTTCCTCTTCCATACGCAACAGCTTGTCTCGCTCGCCTTCCATCATTCTGGCGACCGGAATTCCGGTCCAGCGAGCGACGACTTCGGCGATTTCCGCATCCGTGACCTGGTTTCGCAACAGCTTATTGCCGCCATCTTCCTGAGCCTGCTGCTCTGCGGCTTCGGCTTCACGGATTTTCGCTTCCAACTCGGGAATTTTGCCGTACTGGATTTCCGACATTTTGGCCAGATCACCGGAACGCTGCGCCACTTCCAATTCGGTACGCGCCGCATCCAACTGCTCTTTCCACTGCTGCGCGCCCTGTAGAGCCGCCTTGTCGCGTTTCCAGACCTCTTCCAGATCGGCATACTCTCTTTCCAGAGTTGCCACTTCTTCATTCAAGCTCTCAAGGCGTTTTTTGGAAGCCTCATCTTTCTCTTTTTTCAGCGCGACCTGTTCGATTTTCAGCTGAATCAAACGACGATCAAGCTTATCCATTACCTCCGGTTTGGAATCGATCTCCATTCGAATACGCGAAGCCGCCTCGTCGATCAGGTCAATCGCCTTATCCGGCAGCTGGCGATCGGTAATATAACGTTGCGACAATTTAGCCGCGGCAACAATCGCCGGATCGGTAATAGCGACACCGTGGTGAATTTCATAACGCTCTTTCAGGCCGCGCAGAATCGCAATGGTATCTTCTTCGGTCGGCTCATCCACCAGCACCTTCTGGAAACGTCTTTCCAGAGCGGCGTCCTTTTCGATGTTTTCGCGATATTCGTCCAGAGTCGTCGCTCCGATACAGTGCAGTTCACCGCGAGCCAGTGCCGGTTTAAGCATATTCCCGGCGTCCATCGAGCCTTCAGTCTTACCGGCTCCGACCATGGTATGAATTTCGTCGATAAACAGGATTACGCTGCCTTCCTGTTTTTCAAGATCTTTAAGCAGCGATTTGAGGCGTTCTTCAAACTCGCCGCGGTACTTTGCGCCCGCCAGTAGACCGGCCAGATCCAGAGACAGCAGACGCTTGTTTTTCAAACCTTCAGGAACTTCGCCGTTAACGATTCGCTGCGCCAAACCTTCGACAATCGCGGTTTTACCGACTCCTGGTTCACCGATCAGCACCGGATTGTTTTTTGTACGGCGCTGCAACACCTGAACCGCTCGGCGGATTTCATCATCACGCCCGATTACCGGATCCAGTTTTCCTGCCTCGGCTCGCGCCGTTAAATCCAAGGTGTATTTTTCCAACGCCTGACGGTTTTCTTCTGAATGCTGGTCTTGCACGCTTTCTCCTCCACGGACTTTATCAATCGCTTGTTCCAGTTTGTTTTTATCGGCACCGGCTTTTTTAAACAGTTCGGCCGCCTCGTCCTGCACTTCCAGCAAAGCGGTAAAAAACAGTTCGCTGGCAATGAAACGGTCACCGCGTTTTTGTGCTTGCTTATCCATTAAGGTTAGAATGGAAGCCGCTTTCGGTGATAGCTGCAGATTCGCGTTACCGCTGACGGTCGGCAGTTTGCCGATTTTGTCGCTGACATTCGATCTCAGTAATGATAGATCGACCTGTGCCAACTCAAGAAGCCCGGACTGCTCATCCAGCAGTACCGACAGAATGTGTACAGGTTCGATATAGGCATGATCCTTACCTACCGCCAAGGATTGGGCCTGCATCAAAACCGACTGAAATTGAGAAGTAAATTTATCTTGCATGATCACTCCCTTAAAACTCTATTTGGCTATTGATATAGGGATGAAAATTGGCCTTTCAAGCAACTTAAATCAATTTCCGTGATTTTTATAGAGAAATCTGTCTTGATAACAGGTTTAATTGAGTCTGAATAATTTTAGGGAAGCGCGAAGAGAAAGAGTGTTATGGATAATCTGTTTTTTATGTTTTCCAAGATCGCCTGGGCGTTTCTCAGTCCGAGTAATCTACTGATTCTGATACTGACACTCGGCGTCTTTTTTCTGGCGATTAACCGCATTGCAACAGCCAAAAAACTGTTGATTCCTACCGCCCTGTTCTTTTTCTCACTGATGGTTTACCCGATCAGCGATTATTTGATTGAACCGCTTGAAAACCGCTTCCATAAACCCGAAACACTGCCGGATAATATCGACGGCATTATCGTCCTCGGAGGCGGCGAGGATCTTAAGCGATCGGACAGCTGGCAAGTTGCCGAGCTCGGACAGGGAGCCGACCGCTTTATCGCCGCTTCGGAATTGAGTATTCTGTACCCGGACGCGCCGATTTTCTTCAGTGGCGGCAGCAGTTCTATCCGCGATAAAAAAACGCAAACCGTCTCCAGACTGGCACCGAAAATTTTTCAGCAAATGGGTGTGGATCTCAAGCGCATCCGTTTCGATGAGAAAGCGCGCAATACCTATGAAAATTTTAAAAATCTAAAACCGATGCTGCCGAAAGAAAACGGCAATTATCTGCTGATAACCTCGGCGTTCCATATACCAAGATCCGTCGGCATCGCACGCAAACAGCAGATCTCCGTAATCCCTTACCCGGTCGACTACCGTTCGAACTCCGCGGAAAACCGCTATTTCGACATCGATTTCTATGACCGTCTTAAAGCGTTGGAACCGGCCTGGAAAGAGTGGATCGGCTTAACCGCTTACTATTTCACCGATAAAACCAGCTCCTGGTTTCCCAAGCCGCTGGCACATGACTTAACCTTGGATATTCATCCGCAAAACCCGGAACAATTCAGGGAATTCGCCCGCGAGACAGACAAAAGCGCCGACAAGCCGCTATCCTGAATACAGCCTGATGCCGTTTAAGCGCTCTAAAATAAAACTCCCGCCAGTAGCGGGAGCAAAATCGAGCGATGCCGAAAAGTGCAAACGATCAAATCACCTTTGAGAAGCGGTTCTGCATATCCGGTTTCAAATAGGCATCAAACACCATACAGATATTGCGAATCAGCAGACGTCCTTTGGTGGTAACGTAGAGATCGTCCGTGGTCATTTCAATCAGACCGTCTTCGATCATCGGCTGCAGGTTTTTCAACTCTTTGGCAAAATACTCGTCAAAACGAATATTCCACTGTTTATTCAGCACGGCAAAATTGAGATGAAAATGTGAAATCAGACGGGTAATCACATCGCGGCGCAATTCGTCATCTTCGCTCAATTGAACGCCTCTAAAGACTGCCAGATGACCTTCATCGATCGCCTGATAATATTCCTGCAGACTCTTGCGATTCTGTGCATAGGTGTTATTGATCAAAGAGATCGAAGTCGCGCCCATTCCGACCAGATCGCAATCGGCGTGCGTCGAATACCCCTGAAAATTTCGGTATAGCGTCTCGTCGCGCTGCGCAACAGCCAACTCGTCATCCGGCTTGGCGAAGTGATCCATTCCGATATAGATGTAACCAGCCTCCAGAAGGCGCTCGCTGGCGGCATGCAGAATTGCCAGTTTCTCGTCCGCAGAAGGCATGGCTTCAGGATCCATCTTTTTCTGCGTCGGGAAAAGGCTCGGCATATGCGCATAGTTGAAGATCGAAAAGCGATCCGGCTCCGCTTCCAGAACGCGATCCAAGGTATGAATGAAGCTTTTGGCATTCTGATGCGGCAAACCATAGATCAAATCCACATTGACCGACAGGAACCCGGCTTCGCGCGCGCCTTCCAGTACAGCAAACGTCTCCTCCTGAGTCTGAATCCGGTTAACCGCTTTCTGCACCTTCTCGTCGAAATCCTGAACCCCGAGGCTCATGCGGTTGAATCCCAGATCACGCAGCAATTTGACCGACTCTTTGTCCGCCTCGCGCGGATCGATTTCGATTGAATACTCTCCCGAATCATCGTCGAACAGATTGAAATGCTGACGGGTTTTCTGCATCAGCTGCGCCATTTCATCATTATTCAGAAAAGTCGGCGTGCCGCCGCCCCAGTGCAATTGCTCGACCTTGCGCGAAGAATCGAAGAGTTCCGCCTGCATTTCAATCTCTTTGAACAGGCGTTCAAGATAAGGCGTGGTTTTCGAACGGTCGCGAGTCCAGACTTTGTTACAGGCACAGAAAAAGCAGACCGTATCGCAGAAAGGAATATGGAAATACAGCGACAAGCCGCGACCGGAGTGATTGCTGCGCTCGGCGGCTTGACGATAATCCTCGAGCGTAAAGCTCTCGTCGAACTGTAACGCCGTCGGATAGGAGGTATATCGGGGTCCGGTCTGGTTATAGCGTTTAATCAAATCGCTATCAAACTGAATACTCTGCTGCATTATCCGCTCCTTTGAATTTTCAATGACCGACAAGCATAAGCGAAAGCTGAAATAAACAAGTTATTCTCGCTCAAGAGCGCCTGCCACTTAACTTTGAAAGTCTCGACCCTATTGCGAATTTTGCGCAGTTTTACCCGGTTTTAGTGCAAATTTCAGTCGTTCTTTTTCGACCGGATCAACCAAACCTGGTGAATCTTACTGTTACGCTTGAAGTCCTGAGGCATCGTCTCCTGAGTGACATCTTGCACGGCAAACTGCATCTGCACCAGTTCATCAAGCTTAAATTTGCGCAAATTATTCGAAAACACCATCACACCGTCGGTTTTTAGCAACGCCATCGCCTGGCGAATCAGCCAGCCGTGATCGCGTTGAATATCAAGAATTCCTTCCATCTTTTTAGAAGATGAAAACGACGGCGGATCCATAAAAATCACATCGAATTTCTGCATGGATTGATCTTTAGCTTTTTCCTGCAGCCAAGCAACCACGTCGGCTCTCTCAAGCTGGTGCTTACGGTCATCAATCTGATTGGCCCAGAAATTGTGCTGCGCCCAGTACAGATAGGTTTTCGACATATCAACACTTAAACTGGATTTCGCTCCGGCCACCGCTGCTTCCGCGGTCGCGGTCGCGGTATAGCAAAACAGATTCAAAAGGCTCTTGCCTTGTGCCAGCGAAGCCACCTTGGCGCGCACATCGCGATGGTCCAGAAACACACCAGTATCAAGATAATCGGTAAAATTCACTCTCAACTTGGTGCCATTTTCGGCAATCGTGAAATATTCCTGATTCTCTTCCATCTTCTCATACTGGCTCGTGCCTTTCTGACGCTCACGCACCTTGAAGATAATTTTTGCCGCATCAATCTCGAACACTTCCGGCAGAACCGCCATTACCTCGTTCAGGCGCTTTTTGGCCCTACCGCGGTCTACCGACTTAGGCGGCGCATATTCATTGACCACCAGCCACTCGCCGGCCTCCTGAGTATGATAATAATCAATGGCTACGGCATATTCCGGCATATCGGCATCATACACGCGGTAAGCGTGCACTTTATTCTTCGTCGCCCATTTACGCAGTGTTTTCAGGTTTTTGCGCAAGCGATTAGCCACCATCTGCGCACCTTCGGACTGCGCCAGATCCGGGAAAAACTGTTGAACCTGTTCGGCCAGATTAATCCCGCCTTTCAAAGCCGGTGCCCGGTGTGCTGATGCTTCGATATCAAAACGCAACAGCTTACAACTCAATGGACCGTTGGCGAATTCATGCGAGCGTTTAGCCTTTATCCCCAGATACATACCCAGTTCCGGATTACAGGTCAAAATCGCCGCATGCCAACCCTCAAATTGGTTTTTCAGATAGTTACCCAGTTCCAGGTACGTCTGTTTGACCTCTTCGAGTTCACCCAATCGCTCTCCATAAGGCGGGTTGCAAACTACCAGTCCGGCCTGCCAGTCCCCCCAGCGACTGCCCTGCTCGACGGTCATCTGTTTGATTTCAATACTGTCGGCATAGCCGGCCGCTTCAATCGCCTCCTGCGCGATCTTCAGAGATTTATGCGACGCATCCGAACCATAGATATCCGGCAAATGACGCAAACCTTCCGACTCACGCTGCTCGGCTTCGGCGATCAGCTGGTTCCATAGTTTTCGATTATGCTGTTTCCAGAAATTCAATTGCATCCGTTCGGCCTTCTCCAGCCCGGGAGCCAGATCGGAAGCCATCATCGCTGCTTCAATCAAAAAAGTACCCGAACCGCACATAGGGTCATACAGGCAGCCGCCCTGCTTGGCGATTTCAGGCCAACCGGCGCGCATCAGAATCGCCGCCGCCACGTTTTCTTTCAGCGGCGCAGTCACTTGCTGACCTTCACGATAACCGCGCTGATGCAGGCTGTAACCGATAAGATCGAGACTTAAAGTCAGCTTGTTTCGGTTCAGGTGCCCGTGAATCCTCAACTCAGGATTAATGGTATCCACCTTAGGCCGCGAATTAGCTCGCTCGCGGAAATGATCGACGATTCCGTCCTTGATTTTGAGCGCGCCGTAATGGCTGTGATCAATCCCCATTCCCTTACCGGAAAATGAGACTGCAAAAGAACCGAAAGCATCCATATGCTGACTCCAGTCGAGCTTGGCGACCTCGGTCGTCAACTCTTCCTGATTACTCAAAGTCGTTTCCAGAAGCGTCAAAAAGATTCGGTTTGCCAGGCGCGACCATAAACAACAGCGATACAGCACTTCTTCGTTTGCCTGAAATGCAACGCCACGCGGCTGAGCCTTGACCTCGCTGGCGCCGAGAGCGATTAATTCCTCTCTGCAAAGTTCACTTAAACCACCGGCTGTGGTAGCAAAACAAGAGTGCATGGTCTGGCTATTCATGACTTTTCCTTCAATCTTTAATTGCTGCTCATTTTATCCGCTTTTGGCTGTTACTTTGGCTTTGTTTCAGTAGAATAGGGAAAACTTATCCATTCAAATATATAGAGATAACTTTTAGAGGGGCTTCGATGTTTAAACCAAACCGACTTTGCTTAAAGTCAGGCGCCCGCGGGCTTGCTCTGACCGTTCTGAGCGGTGCACTTTTCTGGAACCAGGCCTCTGCCGAAGAGATCGTTTTCAGTCCTCAGGACCAGGAGCAGTTTCAGGAGTGGATACAAACGTTTAAACAGCAAGCCCTGTCGCAGGGAATTTCTCGCCAGACCCTGGATTCGGCATTTTCCAATCTGACACTAAGCGATAAGATCCTGCAATCGGATCGAAAACAACCGGAATTCACCCGTACCTTTTTTGAATATCTGCAGAGAGCGGTTTCACCTACCCGAATCGAGAACGGAAAATCGAATTACCGGCAGCAATCGGAGCTCTTAAAGCAAGTCGAAGCGAAATACGGTGTTCCCGGCGTTTATCTGACCGCCTTCTGGGGAATGGAAACCAATTATGGCGCTTACACCGGGTATGACCCGATCATCCAATCACTGGCCACCCTTGCATTTGATCCGCGACGCAGCCGTTTTTTCTCTAAAGAACTTATCGCCGCACTGAAAATTCTCGATCAGGGACACGTAACGCTTGAAGAAATGAAAGGTTCATGGGCAGGTGCTATGGGCCAGGTTCAATTCATGCCGAGCAACTATCTGAAATACGCGGTTGACGGTGACGGCGACGGTAAAATCAATCTATGGAAAAGCATTCCTGACGCCCTGTATTCGGCAGGCAATTTCCTCAATCAGCTTGGTTGGCAGGCTCAGCAGGAATGGGGCGAAGAGGTGAAACTGCCGGAAGGCTTTGACTACGCTTTGGCCGACGGAAAAACACGCCGCCCTATTCAAGACTGGCAGGCAATGGGCGTACGTACGATCAATGGTGAGGATTTAAGTACCAAGATTGATTCTGCGATACTGGTTCTTCCCGGTGATTACCGAGGCCCGGCCTTTCTAGCCTATGACAACTATAAAGTGATCAAACGCTGGAACAACTCGACCAATTACGCAATCGGCGTTGGCTATCTGGCCGATCAGATCCGCAACAAGCCGAAACTAAGTAAAAGTCGTCCGGAAGATGATAAGGGGCTGAGTTATGAAGAAATTACCGAAATTCAAAACCTGTTAAATCAACTGGGCTTCAATGTTGGTAAAGCGGACGGCATTGCCGGCTCGAATACTCGCAGTGCTTTACGAGATTTCCAAAAATCGATCGAAGTGCCAGCTGATGGCTACCCTTCTTTAAGAATGCTGAAATACCTGCGACACGCCATTAACAACGCCTGATCTTACGCATTGCTTCCTCCTGCATACGGCAAGGATGCTAAATGGATTCGTATGGTGAGAAATCGTCTTCTTCGTTAAGTGCCGCACTCAATTCCAAATTCGCCATAGATGGCAGATTTGAAACGTCTTCTGAGAAATAACCACTGAGGTCAACCGCCTGAACCAACTGCTGTACCAGCGCTTCAATCTGGCCTCCAATGGTTCCGTCCTCCAAAGAAGCATAATCAAGAAAGTATTGCAGATCCCTATGGATGACATCGTTATTCGTCTGCGTTTCAGAAAGCGATACATTATCCGATACAGGAACCGACTCCCCCGTCAAAGCCTCTTCAAGTGAAAGTAATTCTGCCGTTTTCGAAGGAGATAAACGTTCAGCCAATAAATCCTCAGCCAAGGCATGCTCATCCTGCGAGCTTAAGAACAGACTATGATCGTCAAGCAAAGCACTATCAACAAAATTTTCCGAAGCCATTGACTGATTCAGCAACTCTGTCAGACTACCCAAAACCTGATTCAAACCGTTATCAGGATTAGCCAGAGCCAATTCAACCACCGACTGGATAAAGCTGCTGCTACTGGAAACTGCTTCTGTCTGCGCATCCACATTGAGGTTAACGACATCGGCGTCCAGTAAGAGTTTTTGATTTTCGAAAAGCGTGATTACTCTGTCGTCAGACAAGTGTACGGTACAAGCAGCATCGTTTCCGGTCAGGACAAACTCATTGAACTGCACCGAATCGCCCGCTTTCGCCGTATGCAAAGCACTGCCGGAGGCGATCTGTACGACACCCTCTGCCGACTCGATTTTAGCCACTTCCATTTTTCGTCCTCCGCTCTCGCTACTTTGCACCCATAGAGTAAACATCGTTTACAAAAATATATTACTTAAAACTAAAAAGTTTGCATACTGTCCTTAAGGACAATACGAAAAAAAGCAAAAATAGCAGAATCACTCAAAAAAAGAAGAGTAAAGGAATTAGGGCATTAACTTGAAGGTAATAAAAAAGCACCCATTGGGTGCTTTTTACCACTTCGAGAAAAACGAGGGCTTAGAAAGAAAGCAGACCGCCAAGATCCAGCGAAGAATCCGACCCTAGAGACAGAAGATTCATTACGCTTCCGGTCAAAGACGCATCACCACTACCGTCAGCAGAAGCGCTGCCGCTTGCGGAACCGCCGAAATCCAGTCCACCAAGCAGACCGTCTAGCAGATCATTACCCCCAAGATCCAACAATCCAGCGATGTCCAGAACACCACCCATGTCACCGCCTGTCAGACCGCCAAGAGCTCCGGAAATCATTCCATCTTCGCCAAGTAGCGCATTCGTTACGTTATAAGCAGGGAAAACATGATGCAGAATGCCGGCGGCCGCCACCATGTTTTCACCACCTGCGTTAGGGAAAATATCCGGAATCACCATATCGACGACATCGCCAACCAGCGGTAGACCTTTAGCAAAACCGACAACGACATCCAATGAATCCGGATCCGCTAGATCACCCGTACTTTCCGAGGCAAAAAGCGTTCCCGCCGGGATGTTGCCGCCGATAGCATTTCCGCCAAGAGAAATATCGTGAAGAAGTCCGGTCACCATACCGACCTGATCACCAAGCGGACCTTCGTGCAAGGTCGTGATGATTCCAGTTACAGGCCCTTCAAGTGCCGGAATCGCTTTCAAATGTCCCACCACGGCACCAAGCGCATCACCACCCAGTTCACCCTCTGTTGTATTAGGGGCAAGAACCGGCAGCAAAGCGGAAAATGCAGGAAGGGTTTTAAGTAGCGCGACAGTATTATCAATCAGAACAGGACCCGGAGCGATTTGATGCAGAGTGGAAATCAATGTATCACCCGCAGGAAGTGCTTTCACAGCACCGATAATATCCATGATGTTTGTCGTATCGTCCGAAGGAGTCGCCTGGTCATAACCGGTAACTGCCTTGGTGTTCAAAATGTTCACTAGCGAAAAAATCGCGTCAGATGAGTCTGTTTTACCAGCATTCAATAAATCAAGTGCCATCTTATCTATACTCCGAATATTTTATATAATGATCGGTCAATGTTTTTATTCCTGCAGGCACTTAGAATTTTATATTTTGGCCTGCTCATTAAATTGACAGCACCAATCTTACCCAAGCCAGTAAACAATCTCTACACCCAAAAACCTCAATAATTCATTTTTTTACTGTAAAAATTATTTAAAAAAAATATATCTTTAATTTTCAACAAGTTACATAAAAAACAGGCTTTATCATATTTTTTTATCTTCAAATAGAAGTAATATTTTTCAGTTTTTACTAATACTTTTCTATAAGACATATAAAGCCACAATAAGACGATTATTTTTAAATTAATTCAGTGCATTAATGCGCAAATAAAACTAAGACGCTACAAACAGTGCACTTAATACACAATACAATTATCTTATAGCCAGAATTATGAATTGACATCTGACAGAATGAGAAGAGACGCACAGACAGGTATTCCGTGCGTTTTTTTGGCCACCTAGACCTCTGAACAGAAGCTTTGCCTAGAGAAAATAAAGATCAAACACTGCCAAGCCGTTTGCTACGAACGATTTTCTTTTTTTAAGAACAGTTCACTCAAAACCAATGCGATGGCGCCAAGCGTAATAGCAATATCGGCAACATTAAAGGTTGCATAATGCCAGGTGCCTATATAAAAATCGATAAAATCCGTCACCTTACCTTGCATCACTCTGTCGATAAGATTACCGACTGCACCGCCCAGAACGAGGTTGATACTGACGGTTTCCAAAGAGACTTTTGCCGGTAATTTATACAACCACCACAGTAAGAAACTGCTCATCGCTACCGCTAATCCTACGAAGAACCATCTCTGCCAGCCGCCCATATCCGCTAGAAAACTGAATGCTGCACCATGGTTGTATGCCAACGTCCAATTCAAATACGGCAAAACCGCAATCGGCTCGCCAAAACTCAAATAGGAAACGGCCAGATATTTCGTGAGATGATCAAACAGGATTACCAGCACGGCAATCCACAAGGTTTTTAAAGCAGTGGCACTCATTATTGCTCGCCTTTAAAAGTCATAAAAAAACCACGAAGACTTCTCTCGTGGCTCTAGAAAGTTAATTTCTGCTCAGGTCGCCATCTGCGTTATGCCATTTCAAGGCAGAAAATGTGAGCTTATCAATATAAGCAACCATTCTCTAACACTGAAATGGCTTACCAGATTAGTGAAATAAGTCTATAAATTAAGCGAAGTGACGGACTTCGCCCTCACCCTCGACATTATCCACACAACGTTGACACAGATCCTCATGACCCTCAATCGAGCCGACCTCTTCACGATGGTGCCAGCAACGGGCACACTTGGCATGTTCGGTGGCCTTCGCTTCAATCCATAGACCATTTACTTCGGATTCGATCGCCGTTGCAGTTTTTTCTGCTGCAGGCAACACTTTCGCTTCCGATGTAATCAAAACAAAACGCAACTCTTCATCAAGCTTGTTCAATTCCGCATACAGCGTTTCATCGGCAAACAAAGTCACTTCCGCAGTCAACGAGCCTTTAATGACCTTGTCGTTACGCAACTGTTCAAGCTGTTTAGAAACCGCTGAGCGCACATCCATAATTTGCGTCCAGTAATCCGAATTCATATCCGTGGTTTCATCCAGCATCGTCAAACCTTCGTACCAGGTCGCGACAAAAACCGTTTTTTCTCGTTCGCCCGGAATCTCTTGCCAGATTTCTTCAGCGGTAAAACTCAGAATCGGCGCGATCCAGCGCGTCATAGCCTCAACGATATGATACAAAGCGGTCTGTGCCGAACGACGTGGCAAACCATCCGCCTTACAAGTGTATTGACGGTCTTTGATGACATCCAAATAGAAAGCCCCCAGTTCAATTGAACAGAAATGGGTCACTTTCTGATAGATATTCAGGAAGTTGTACTCATCGTAGGACTCGACAATCTCTTTCTGCAACTGAGCAGCATGACCGACAGCCCATTTATCAAGAGGCAACAGATCCTCGTAGGCAACCATATCTTCAGCCGGATTAAAGCCGTTGATATTGGCCAATAGGAAACGCGCGGTATTACGGATACGGCGATATGCGTCTGCAGTACGGCTGATGATCTCGTCGGAAACCGTCATTTCATAACGGTAATCGGCAGCTGAAATCCATAAACGCAGGATATCCGCACCCAATTTATTAGCGATCTGCTGCGGCGCAACGACATTCCCTTTGGACTTAGACATCTTTTTACCGTCTTTATCTACAGTGAAACCATGCGTCAGCACCTGCTTGTATGGGGCTTCGCCGTCAGTCGCCAAGGCCGTCAAAAGGGATGACTGGAACCAGCCACGATGCTGATCGGAACCTTCCAGATACAAATCAGCAGGCGTTTGCAGTTCTGCGCGCTCCTTAAGCACCGTCTGATGCGAAATTCCGGAGTCAAACCAGACATCCAGAATATCAGTGACTTTTTCATAATTGTCCGCTTCATCACCTAACACTTCCGCCGGATCAAGGTCATACCAGGCGTCGATCGATTTTTCTTCGACCATAGACGCAACCTGCTGCATGATCTGGACCGTTTGCGGATGCATCTCACCAGTCACTTTGTGTACAAAAATCGTAATCGGCACACCCCAGAAGCGCTGACGGGAAATACACCAGTCAGGACGCCCTTCAATCATGCCTTCGATACGGTTTTGACCCCACTCAGGAACCCATTTGACCTGCGGAATCGCTTTCAATGCAGCATCACGCAGTCCCACTTCTTCCATAGAGATAAACCATTGCGGCGTGGCTCGGAAAATCAGCGGCGTTTTAGTACGCCAGCAATGAGGATAGCTGTGCTCGATCACTTCAATATGCACCAGCGCCTGATGTTCTTTCAGCACTTCGATGACATGATCGTCGACATTCAATACATTCTCACCTTCGAACAATGGCGTTCCAGCGACGTAATTCCCCGCACCATCAACCGGGCAATCCACTTCCAGATCGTACTTCTGACCGACCGCAAAGTCTTCAACACCATGCCCCGGCGCGGTATGTACACAGCCGGTACCGGCCTCGGTGGTAACATGATCGCCAAGGATCAGAGGCACGATTCGCTCATAGAAAGGATGCTGCAGACGGATCAGGTCAAACTGTTCCCCTTTACCGTAAGCAATCACTTTATATTTATCAAACTCCCAGCGAGCCATGGCGTCTTTGATCATCGCCTCGGCAAGGAACAGACGTTCCGGCCCGTTCTCGCCTTCCACCTGAACCACGGCATATTCCAGTTCCGGGTTGATCGATACCGCCTGGTTGGCAGGAAGAGTCCAAGGTGTCGTCGTCCAGATAACAACTGAAAGAGGCCCTTCTCCGGTATGGTCTTCAACGTGATGACAACGCTTAAAGAACGCTTCTTCATCAACCACTTTAAAACGCACATCGATCGACTTGGAGTGTTTATTCTCATACTCCACTTCCGCTTCAGCCAGTGCCGAGCGACCGCCTACTGACCAGTAAACCGGTTTGGTTCCCTTAACCAGGTGACCGTTTTCGATGATTTTCGCCAGCGCACGGATTTCGTCCGCTTCGAATTTGAAATCTTTGGTCAGATAAGGGTTCTTCCAGTCGGCCATAACCCCCAGACGCTGAAAATCAGCCATCTGCCCATCAACCTGCTTCTGAGCATATTCTCGGCACGCTTGACGGAAATCGGTCGCATTGATCTTAACGCCAACCTTGCCCTTCTTCTTCTCGACATTCAGTTCGATCGGCAGACCGTGACAGTCCCACCCTGGAACGTAAGGCGCATCAAAACCGCTAAGACCTTTGGATTTGACAATCATATCCTTCAGAACTTTATTCACTGCATGGCCGATATGAATATCCCCATTTGCATACGGAGGACCATCATGCAAAATAAATTTCGGGCGTCCGGCCATATGCTCTCGAACCGTTTCATAAAGCCCGTCATCTAACCAGGTTTCAACCTGTTTAGGCTCGCGGTTCGGCAGATTTCCGCGCATAGGGAATCCTGTCTCCGGCAAATTCAAAGTCGGTTTATAGTCAGTGGTTTGACTGTTCTGGTTATCTTTGCTCATGCGTTACTCTCTAAAACGTCAATCTGTTGCGCGTTCAAATAATATTCTTCAAAAAACTGTCTCGCCTGCGCGGCATCTTTCTCTATCTGCACGCGAAGCTGTTCAATGCCATCGAATTTCATTTCCGGACGGATAAAATGGCGTAATTTAACAATAATATGTCGACCGTATAAGTCCTGCTGCCAATCAAACAGATGCACTTCAATCGACGGTCTGATTCCATCCACTGTCGGTCGCAACCCGATATTGGCTACGCCCGGCCAGGATCTGTCGGCAATGCCATCGACTTCCACGGCAAACACCCCTTGAACCGGCATCTGCATTCGTTTCGGATTCAGATTCAAAGTCGGAAAACCAATGGTTCTCCCCAGCTTCTGGCCGTGAATCACCCGACCGCTAAAACCGAAAGGTGCCCCCATCAAACGCTCGACACGGGCCAGATCCGGTTTTTCAAGTTCTGTACGGATGCGCGTACTACTGACGCGCTCATTATCGATACAGTAAGTCGGCATATCCGTAACCGTGAAACCGAATGTTTTACCCGTTTCCTGCAAAAAGGCAAAATTGCCTCGACGTTCCTTGCCGAAGCGGAAGTCGTCACCAACGACCAGATGCTTGACCGCAAACGCATCGACCAGAATCTGTTCAACGAACGCTTCTGCCGTCATATTGGCGAACTGCTCGTTGAAATGAACACAAAGTACATAATCGATATGGGTCGAATTGAAGGCTTGCAGCTTCTCGCGCAGATTCATCAAACGAACCGGAGCCTTATCCGGAGCAAAATATTCAATCGGCAGCGGTTCGAAAACCATAACTACGCTGGGCAGCCGAAGCTGCCGGGCTTTTTTCGAGACTTCCTGCAAAACCCGACTATGGCCTAAATGAATACCATCGAAGTTCCCAATCGTTAAAACACAACCTTCGGAAAATTGCGCTCTAAAACGAGTCAAATTGTGCAGTCCGCGAATCAGTTGCATTTCTGTTTTACTGGGCCGTCATTTAAAAATTGAGCCGTAAATTATAGCTTATAGAGGCCCTTAAAGTCAGTTACTGATTCACGATATAACGAAATTTTATTAGTAAATCAATTCGTTAAAAACCTATCGTTTCAGAAGCCGCTTCGGATTAAGTCCTACCGCCACTAAAATCACAATATAAATCACGATCGACCCGAAGACCAACAGCGCCAGCCAGCCAAGACGCTGCCAGACATCGAAAGCCAGCCACTCGGAAATATCCGGATTGACCGCGACAAGAAATCCGATCAAAGCGATATTCGCGACCAAAATTTGCAAACTCAGCTTTACCCAGCCCGCCATAGGCGAAAAAACACTCTGCTTTCTCAAGTACCAGTACAGCAGCCCCGCATTCACAAAAGCGGATATCGAAGTCGCGGCCGCCAGACCGACATGGGCAAAAGGCCCGATCAACAGCAGGTTAAGCACCGTATTCGTTACCAAAGCGATAACGGCGACCCTGACCGGCGTTTTCATATCCTTGCGCGAATAAAAGGCCGGCGCAAGAATCTTAACCAGAATAAAGCCGAGCAGCCCGAAAGAGTACGCCATCAAACTCATACCCGACATGGATACATCTTTTTCGGTAAAGGCACCGTAGTAGAACAGGCTGACGATCAGAGGCTCCGCCAGCAAAAGCAACCCCAGCATAGCCGGGACGCCGATCAGGAAGACCAGTCGCAAAGCGGAATCCAAGTCCTCCTGAAATCCTTGCCAATTTTCGTTCGCCGCTTTTTTAGACAACCCCGGCAAGACGACCGTCGCCAAAGCCACGCCGAAAACGCCAAGAGGAAACTCCATCAAACGGTCGGAATAATACAGCCAGGAGACCGATCCTGTGACCAGAAAAGAAGCCAGAATTGTATCGACCAACAGATTGATCTGCGCCACGGAAACACCGAACAGAGCCGGCAACATCAAGCGTTTTACTTCACCGACTCCGGGATCCGACTCCCGACTCGGCGATGGCAAAAGCCCGAGTCTATACAGAAACGGCAGGTGAAACAGCAGTTGTACCACCCCGGCAACCAAGACCCCCCAGGCAAGCGCCATAACTGGAATATCCAGTAAAGGCGACACCCAAACGGCAAAAGCAATCAGAACCAGGTTCAGAAAAACCGGCGTAAAGGCCGGAACGGCAAACTGATTATAGGTATTCATAATCGCCGAGGAGAACGCGACCAGAGAAATCAGCAACAGATAGGGAAAGGTGATCGCCAACATATCCGAGGCGAGTGCAAATTTTTGCGGATCATCCAGGAAACCCGGCGCAAACACCATCATCCAAAGCGAAGAGCCGAAAACCCCGAAAGCGGTCAGTAGCAGCAAAATACCACCGAGCCGGAAGCTGATTGCATTAACCAGATGTTTAACCGCCTGCTTACCGCGTTTTTCCTTGGCCTCCGCAAGAACCGGGACAAATGCCTGCGAAAAAGCCCCTTCCGCAAACAGGCGACGAAAAAAATTCGGAATCTTAAAGGCGACAAAAAAAGCGTCCGCGCCCATTGAGGCACCAAAATAGCGGGCGATCACCACATCCCGAATAAAACCCAGGATGCGTGAAATCATGGTCATACCGCCAACCGTTGCAGTCGCTTTTAAAATCTGTTTCAAGTCCCGTTCCTACATTCAATGCGCAAAATTTACAGGCATTTTAGCAGAGCTTGCCCTCAGTAAAAGCCAGTGCCGACCTTCAATTGACCTTATTCGCCGGAAAAATTGCACAAATTTATTTTTATACTGAATTATGCGAATATAGAACTTGATTCCCAAACTAATGTCTGCGACAAAGGACTCCCTCATGAAAGCGGCTGAATTGTTTGTCAGGTGTCTCGAAAACGAAGAGGTTGAATATATTTTCGGCATTCCCGGAGAAGAAAATCTCGACCTGATGGACGCCTTGTTGGATAGCGACATTCAGTTCATTTTGACCCGCCATGAACAAGGCGCGGCCTTTATGGCGGATGTTTACGGACGTTTGACCGGAAAGGCCGGCGTCTGCCTCTCTACGCTGGGGCCCGGTGCGACCAATCTGGTTACCGGCGTCGCCGATGCCAATATGGATCGCGCGCCGGTCGTCGCAATCGCCGGTCAGGCCAGCACCAACCGGCTGCATAAAGAGAGCCACCAGGTTCTCGACCTGGTCAATCTGTTTGAACCGATCACCAAATACAGCACGCAAATTCTGACACCGGAGATTATTCCGGAAGTCGTGCGTAAAGCATTCAAAGTTGCAGAAGCGGAAAAGCCCGGCTGCAGCTTTATCGACTTTCCGGAAAATATTGCCGAAAAACGTCTCAATAAAAAACCGCTTAGACGACAAAGTCCTCTTCCTTCTTTTGCGCATTCCGAAAAAATCCGCCAGGCGGCGGAACTGATCAGTCAGGCGCGTTATCCGGTTATTATCGCCGGCAACGGCGTTATCCGCTCCAAAGCGAGCCATGCACTGATCGAGTTTTCCAGCAAATTGAATATCCCCGTCGCCACCACTTTTATGGCCAAAGGTGCTTTACCCTGCCGCAGCCCGCTTTCATTAGGCACAATCGGACTACAGGCGCACGATTACATTTCCTGTGGAATTGACCAAGCCGATCTGATCATCTGTGTCGGCTATGACATCGTCGAATATCATCCGCAACTCTGGAATCAGGAAAGCAACTGCAAAATCATTCATATCGACAGCAAACCGGCCGAGGTCGATGAATTCTACATTGTCGAAGCTGGCTTGATCGGCGATATCGGACACGCCCTGCAAGGAATCGCGGCACTGAGTGACCGTCACCCCGAAAGCCCCTATTTACCGGTCAAAAAAGAAATTGAAAAGCACTTCCACGAGTTCGATCTGGACGAAAGTTTCCCGATCAAACCGCAGAAGATCCTGCATGAATTGCGCCAGGCGTTGGACGCCGAAGACATTGTAATTTCTGATGTCGGCGCCCATAAGATGTGGGTTGCACGCATGTACCAGACTCAGGCGCCCAATACCTGCATTATCTCCAATGGATTTGCCTCGATGGGGATTGCTCTACCCGGGGCCATTGCCGCCAAACTGGCCAAACCCGAACAGATTGCGGTCGCTGTCACGGGCGATGCGGGTTTTTTGATGAATATTCAGGAAATCGAAACCGCCGTACGCTTGCAGATCCCGATTATTGTTCTGATCTGGAACGACGCCAGCTACGGCCTGATCAAGTGGAAACAGATGAATCAGTTCGGACGTGAAAGCCATATCGCCTTCGGTAATCCTGACTTTATAAAGCTGGCCGAAGCTTTCGGAGCAAAAGGGTATCGCATCGATTCGGCAGAATCCTTAAAACCCACCCTGCAGCAGGCGATCCAAGACAATACCGTTGTGTTAATCGATTGTCCGGTGGATTATTCGGAAAACCTGAAACTCACCGAAGAGCTCGGAAAAATGATCTGTCCGGTTTAGCGAACGTAACGAAAGCTAACGGTAAAAAGCGGATATAAAAAAACCGGGCAATGCCCGGTTCTTTTGTAACGCAATTAAAGCAGGCTAATTAAGCCATCGCTTTAATACGAGCGTTGATACGGCTCTTAGAACGTGCTGCTTTGTTCTTGTGGATGATGCCTTTACGCGCCATACCATCAAGTTTAGACTGAGCTGCACGGAAAAGTTCGTTTGCTTTCGCCTGATCACCAGAATCGATTGCTGCTAGAACTTTTTTAACTGCAGTACGCATTTCAGAACGCATTGCAACGTTATGTTGACGGTTTTTTTCCGCTTGACGAGCGCGTTTAGCCGCTTGTGCTGAGTTTGCCATTGTAAAACTCCAATTGTTTTTACGTGTTAACGATCCGTAGACCTATCATTAACAATTAACACAACATCCTGCTCCGGAATCCGGAATGTGGATGACTACTTGTGACTGTGCGATACTGAACGAGTCAGTGACGCATTAAATTGAGATTGCGTATTATCCAGCTTTAACAAGTAAAGTCAATCACTTGCAGGCCATCTCGCAGCAAAGTGTCGTCTTCGTACAGATAACCTGACATTATTCCACTTAAAAGCTGTGGAAAATCATCTTAAAATGCCTGATTATCTGTTTTAATGCTTGTATATCAACCGACAGTTGTTTAAAGGATTTAACAACTTATGAATATTTCGATAAGCGCATTGTTCGGCTTTATCCTCGGGTTAGGGCTGTTCATTGCCGCCATTATTTTCAATACCGATAATTACCTGATGTTCTTCAGCCTGTCGAGCCTGTTAATGGTTATCGGCGGAACCATTGCCGCAGCAATGATCTCTTACGACGGTCGCTATGTCATGCTGGCTTTTAAAGAGATTATGTTCACCATGGTCAGTACCAAAGTGAACCCGATCAAACTGTATGAAGATGTCGGAGACCTGATCGACTGGTCGAAAATTATTCGCAAACAGGGCTTGGTCATGCTGGAGAAAGTGATTGATATGCCGGAAGACGGCCAAAGCTTTCTTAATCAGTCGTTTGTCTTCTTGCTTTCCGGATACAAGGGCGGCCACCTGTACAACCTACTGCAGCACTCTCGCGAATCGATTTACGACAGTAATATGCGCCCCGCCAAGGTATTGCAAACCATGGCGGCAACCGCCCCAGCCTTCGGTATGGTCGGAACCCTGGTCGGCTTGATTATTATGCTCAACAGCATGGAAGGCGACCCGTCCAAAATCGGTGGTGGTCTGGCGGTAGCCCTTTTAACCACTCTGTATGGCGTACTGATTGCTCAATTGATTCTCAAACCGGCCGCACGCAAACTTGAACACAAACAGGATCTTGAAGCACAGCGCAACCAGATCCTCAGTGAAGGCATTGTGCTGCTCTCCGAAGGCGCTTCACCGTCACTGATTGAGGACACCATGAACTCCTATCTGCATCCGAAATACCAGTTCCGTCGAGCCGAGCGATAGCCTATGGAGCAGCAACCTATGGATCAAGAAGAACCGCAGCACTATACGCCCCCGGCCAAGCCGAAAAAATGCAGCAGCGAAGAGACTGACGATTGGATGGTCACCTATGCCGATGCAATGACCTTGGTAATGGGTTTCTTCGTACTGATCCTTTCAATGTCGATGATCAACCAGAGCAAATTCGAGGAGGTATCGGCGGCGATTGACGAGGGGTTATTGAAGAAAGAGAAAAAACAGAGCATCTCCCCCTTAAACGAATTAAACAAGAACCTTTCCCAAACTCTTCTGGAGCATCAGGTTCTGCCGCAAGAAGCGATTGAGCAGGGAGATAACTATTTAAAAATCGACTTGCCGGGCAACATTCTGTTTGCAACCGGTTCCGCTGAATTAGGTAGCGGATCAAGCAGACTGATCGCCGATATTGCCAACGACATTAATGCATTCAGCCTGCCTGAGTTCAATATCGAAATTGAGGGGCATACCGACGACATCCCGATCAGCACAGTGCGCTTCCCGTCGAACTGGGAACTCTCATCAAGCCGTGCGATCAGCGTTCTGCAGGTTTTTCTCGCTCAAGGCGTTGATGGCAACCGTCTGAAAGCGATCGGTTACGCCGAAACCCGTCCCAAAGTTCCCAACACCGATGCTCAAGGCAATTCGATTAGAGAGAACCAAAAACTCAATCGCCGTGTAGAAATCAAAATCGCCAGGAATATTTAGAATATTAACCGCGAAAACACGAAGTTCACGAAAGGTTAGAAGATTTTAGTTTGAAAAAACGATGAAGGAAATTGCTCAGTTCTTAAAACCCAACTAAAAAATGAGATTTTTGGTTCAAGATCAAGGCAGGTTTTAGCGACGTGAAGAAAAGAATAACCTTAGAAACGAATAACCTTGAAATTAAAAATACCTTTGTAAAAGCTAAAAACTAACCGCACAAAAAAACGAGATTTTTTGTCCAAGGTCGCGGCAAGCTTTAACGAAGTTTACTATAAATAAATGAGCTAAAGCACAACAAAGAGATTGGACAAAAAAGACGTTTTACCAACTATTCCCTATGGTAGGGGTGGTTTTGAATGACCGACCAAGCTCGATAGATCTGTTCGGCAACCAGAATCCGCACCATCGGATGCGGCAGGGTCAGTTTGGACAGACCCCATTTCCATTGTGCCTGATCAATCAGGCTTTTTTCCAGGCCGTCCGGCCCACCGACAATCAGTGCGATATCCTGACCGCTGCCTAGCCAGTCTTCCATCTTATCCGCCAAGCCTTTCGTGGTAACCTGTTGACCGTGCTCGTCGAGCACTATCAAACGCGCCCCTTTCGGCACAGCTTCCAGAATACGTTTGGCTTCCTCGGCTTTCATCTTATCGACCGAATTGCTTTTACCCCGGTTGGCCATCGGCAGCTCGATCAGTTTCAAGGCGCAGGCTTTAGGCAGACGCTTCGCGTACTCCTGATAGCCATCCTGAACCCATTTGGGCATCTTCTGCCCAACGGTAATAAAATGAATAACCATAGCTGAGGAAACTTATTCCGCCGCGTCTTTTGTATCTAAACGCGTCGCCTGAGATTTAATATCCCAAAGTTTCTCTAGAGCATAGTGAGCGCGAGCGCTTTCTGTCATCACATGCACGATAATATTCCCCAAATCTACCAGCACCCAGTCCGGTTGAGGCCCACCTTCAACGCCCAAAGGCGGCTCGCCGGCTTCCTTGAAGGCCTGCTCAACATGCGAACCCAAAGCGCGAACATGGGTAGTAGAGGTACCGGTACAGACGACCATAACATCGGCAAAAGAACTGACACCTTCGATATCAATCACTTGAATGTCGCGCCCTTTGCTGTCGTCCAAAGTTTTGACCACTAGATCCGTTGCTTGCTGTGTATCCATTGCCATTGGCTTATTTATCTCCTGAGTCATTCGACTGAATTAAATTTATGCGTACCCTTACTGGTAAAGCGCATGCTTCTTGATGTATTGCACCACCCTGAAAGGCGTCAGGTAATCCGCTTCAAAACCCTTTCTCAGCCCTTCCCGTATCCGGGTCGAACTGATATCCAACTGAGTAATCGCCAGCTCCATAATCTGTCCGGAAAGCTGGCTGAATTGTTTAACTTCTCGCTCTCTGAATTCTCTGGCTTCTTCGCCCTGTAAATGCAGATCCTCTCCGGGACGATGCATCACAACGATATTTGCCAACTGCAGAATTCTCTGCCATTGATGCCAGGAACAGAATTTCGCGTAGGCATCAGTCCCCATCATCAGCACCAAACCGGTCTCTTCCTCGGCGAAAAGCGCCTTCAGCTCCGCAAGCGTATCAACCATATAAGACGGCCCGCCGCGTTCAATCTCGATTTTATCGAGGACAAACTCTGGCTGCGCCTCAATCGCCAGTTCAATCATTGCGCAGCGCTGTGCGGCGGAAACCGTCGGCTCTCCACGATGTACCGGCTGATAACAGGGAATGAAGCGTACCTGCTCCAGGCCGAGCAACTGCTTGACTTCAAGAGCAGCTCTCAAGTGCCCGTAGTGAATCGGGTCAAAAGTACCGCCGTTAATGCCGATCAGACGCAAAATGCCACCTTACTTACGAATGGTTCCATCGCCCAATACGATATATTTCAGCGAAGTCAGTCCTTCCAGACCGACCGGTCCGCGGGCATGGAATTTATCGGTACTGATACCGATCTCCGCTCCCAAACCATACTCGAATCCATCCGCAAAACGGGTCGACGCATTCACCATCACCGAACTGGAATCCACTTCGGCCAGAAAGCGGCGTGAGGTGGAAAAGTTCTCGGTAATGATCGATTCAGTGTGCCCGGAGCTGTATTGCGCAATATGATCCATCGCCACATCGACGTCTTCGACCACCCGGATCGACAGAATAGGCGCCAGATATTCAGTCGCCCAGTCTTCATCGGTTGCCGGATTGGCCTCAATAATCGCACACGTCTTAGCACAACCGCGCAACTCGACCCCTTTTTCGGCATACAGCCTGGCCAGTTCAGGCAATACTTTCTTCCCCTGAGACTCGGCAACCAGCAAGGTTTCCATGGCATTACAGACCCCGTAGCGATGGGTTTTGGCATTCAATGCAACATCAATCGCTTTGGTGAAATCCGCATCATCATCAATATAGACATGGCAGATGCCGTCCAGATGTTTGATCACAGGTACACGCGCACCTTGGCTGATACGTTCAATCAGTCCTTTTCCGCCTCGTGGAATAATGACATCCACATATTCAGGCATGGCGATAAGGTGACCGACCGCTTCGCGATCGGTTGTCTCCACGACCTGCACCGCCGTTGCCGGAAGATCCGCAGCTTCAAGCCCTTTGGCAATACATTGTGCCAATGCCTGATTGGAAAATTTAGCTTCGGAACCACCACGCAGGATCGCCGCATTTCCCGACTTTAAACATAAGGCAGCCGCATCCACGGTGACATTCGGGCGCGATTCATAAATAATTCCGACCACACCCAACGGCACACGCATCTTTCCGACCTGAATACCGGAAGGACGGAACGACATATCACTGATTTCACCGACGGGATCCTGCAAAGCGGCAATCTGACGCAGCCCTTCCGCCATGCCGGCAATCACCTTGTCGTTCAGTGCCAGACGGTCCAGCATCGCCGCATCCAGCCCATTTGCCTCACCTGCCTGCAGATCTTTGGCGTTTTCCGCCTTCAGCATCTCAGCGCTGTCTTCAAGCTGCTCGGCAATCGCCAAAAGCGCACGATTTTTCTTTTCGGTATTGGCACGCAATAAAACACGCGAAGCGGCGCGTGCGGCCTGCCCCAGTTCGGTCATATATTGCTCAATATTCATTTCTAGTCCTATCCGTTTGTTTTTCTTCTTCGCTACGAAGCCATTTTAATCACTAAATCGTTTAACGCCGACCAGATCTCCTGCTCGCCGGACACGGCCTGCTGGCCTTTGATTTTCAAATCGATCTGCAGAGCCTGAGCCAGATACGACTGCCAGGCATGGTAGTCCTGACGTTGCAGCGCTTGCCGATATTGCGTCTGATTCACCTGCCATACCTGACACTGCTTGAACGCCTGAGCCAGAGGAACCTGCTTGCTGAGAAACTGCAGTTCAGACAACAGCCGTAACTCGCGGCTCAGAAGCCAAAGTACGATCGGCGCCTCAATGCCTTCCTGCTGCAGTCGCTGCAAAATCTGCATACTGGCATGTCGCTGGCCTTTCAATATCGCAGTGCCGAGAGCAAACAGCTGATAATGTGCCTGATCAACAACATTCTGTAGAATTACCTCGCCGTTCACCTGATTCGTCTCGCCACTCGGGTAACGCAGCGAAAGTTTAATCAACTCCTGATCGGCCGCGAGCAAATTCCCTTCGGTACGTTCGGCAAGAAGGCTGGCTGCTTCCTGATCCAGTTGCAACCCGAGGAAACTGGCTCGCTGCATAATCCATTTCGGCAGCGCTTCGACCGGCACGGTTTTGGTTTGCACCACCATGCCGGCCGCTTCAATTGCTTGAACCCATTTACTTTTCAGCTGTCGGGAATCGAGTTTTTCGCAAAACAGCAAAACGACCATTTCAGGATTTTCCTGCTGCCACTGACAGAATTGCTGAATAAAAGCGCCGCCTTCTTTGCCCGGCGAACCTTTGGGCATATTGACCAAAAGGTACTGGCGGTCGGCAAACAGAGAACCGGCTTGTGTTTCCATTTGCAGCGCCTGCCAGTCAAAGCCGGCATCCACTTCAAAACTTTCGCCTTTAATAAAACCTTCGTTTTTCAAACGCTGACGAATCGCATCCCCGCAGTCACGAAGATACAGCGGTTCCTCTCCGTAAAACAGATAGATCGGCTTGATCGCGAATTGCGGTGTTTGAACCTGATTTAAAAAAGCGCTGGCGAGAATCAAAAAGCTTTTCCGTTATTTCGGTTGCAGGTATTGCAGACGGCGTACAATCTGTTCGGCAATCTCACGCGCCATCAGCTTTTCCAGCTCATAACGTTCCTGATTTGCCGCCATCACACCTTGCGGATCGATCTGTCGATCACGGTAGGCAAAAGCCTTATCCGTCAATAAAACCTTGCCGCTCGCATCACGTATCTGATACGGCTGAGACCAGCGAATAAATTCCGCAGTAGACTCTCCGATCGCCGACACCGAAGTACGCTTGGCGCTTTTTCGCGTTGAACCGAGAATCAACCCGATCTCACGATTAATCGCCTGGGCATTTTGTGTCGAAATGAGTTTCTGCACCGTTTCCACTTCGACCGAAGGCGGCATGAGATTTTTCAACTCGCGTTTAATCGCACTGTCGGTATCCGGCTCGGCCTGCAAAAGAATCGTTTTAAGTTCGGCATTGGCAAACTGTACCTCGCCCCCCGAACCACGCAGCTGAAAACTGCATGCACCGAGCTGCACAACCAAGAGCGCTGCACCTATAACCAGCAACCAATTTTTCAGCATTTTTTGCATCGACATTCCTCTGTTCTGCCTATTAATCAGGTCGCGTCAATCAGCCTTTGACTACCAGATTGACCAGACGCCCCGGAACATAGATCTCTTTGACCAGTTCCTTACCGTCAATAAACTTCTGGACCGACTCATCGTTTTTTGCAGTTGCCAGAATCGTCTCTTTATCGGCGTCGGCAGCGACTTCAATCTTACCGCGCAGTTTACCGTTAACCTGCACCATCAATTCGATTTCCGACTTAACCAAAGCCGATTCATCGACTTTCGGCCAGTCAACATCAACGACCAGACCTTCTTTGCCCAGCGCTTCCCATAGAGTCTGCGCCATATGCGGAGTCATCGGAGACAACATTAATACCAGAATTTCCATCGCTTCCTGCATCAGACCTTTGTCAGCATCGCTCTGTACATTGAATTTACCGATGTCATTCAACAGTTCCATACAGGCTGCAATCGCCGTATTGAACGTCTGACGGCGTCCCATATCATCACTGACTTTCTGTAGCGTTTCATGCAACTTCAGACGCAATGCCTTGGCGTCTTTGCTTAAAGCTTCTGAAGAAGACGGTGCCGCAACGACACCGCCTTCCAGATGACTGTTAACCTGACGCCAGACACGGTTCAGGAAGCGCGAACAACCTTCAACGCCTTTGTCAGACCATTCCAGACTCTGCTCCGGCGGAGCGGCGAACATAATGTATAAACGCAGGGTATCGGCACCGTATTGATCGATCAAAGTCTGCGGGTCGATCCCGTTATTCTTCGACTTCGACATTTTGATCACACCGCCGTACTGAACTACGGAGCCGTCCGATTTCAGTTTCCCGCTAACCACGTTGCCTTTCTCATCGGTGATCGCTTCAACGTCCAGCGGAGAATGCCAGGTCTGTTTTCCGGACTCGTCCTGAGAATACCAACTGCTGGCCAGAACCATCCCCTGAGTCAACAGGTTCTTAAATGGCTCGTCGCTCTTCACCAGTCCCTGATCGCGCATCAGCTTATGGAAGAAGCGCGCATATAACAGATGCAGAATCGCGTGTTCGATCCCGCCGATATACTGATCGACCGGCAACCAGTGATCGGCACGCTCATCCAGCATCGCAGTACCGCAATCTTTCGAGGTGTAGCGAGCGTAATACCATGAAGATTCGAAGAAAGTATCGAAGGTATCGGTTTCACGCTTGGCACGTCCACCGCACTGAGGGCAGCTGCAATTTTTGAATTCGTCCAGCTTAGCCAGCGGCGACCCGGCACCATCCGGAACCAGATCTTCTGGCAATTTAACCGGTAACTGATCTTCCGGAACCGGCAAAGCACCACAAGCCGGGCAGTAAATCACCGGAATTGGACAGCCCCAGTAACGCTGACGGGAAACCCCCCAGTCGCGCAGACGGTAATTGGTCTGTTTTTCGCCAAGGCCTTTTTCACCAAGCACTTTCGCCATGGCTTCGAGCGCCTCTTCCGATTTCAGGCCGTCAAACTCAGCAGAATTGAACAGCACGCCTTTTTCGGTATAAGCCGATTCGGAAACATCGACCGATTCTTCACCGTGCGGAAGAATAACCGGATTAATCGGCAATTCGTATTTCTTGGCGAACTCATAGTCGCGCTGATCGTGTGCCGGAACGGCCATAACCGCACCGGTACCGTAGCCCATCAACACAAAATTGGCAGCCCACACCGGAACAATCTCACCGGTAATCGGATGACGCACACGGACACCGGTATCGACCCCTTTCTTCTCCATGGTTTCCATATCCGCTTCGGAAGTGGAAATGTGCGAACACTCTTCCATAAAGTGCGCCAGTGGCTCGTTATGAATCGAAGCCTTATGCGCCAAAGGATGATCAGCGGCAACAGCAACATAGCTGACACCCATCAGCGTATCCGGACGTGTGGTATAAACATCCAGCGTCTGATTCGGCTTGCCTTCGATCGGGAAAGAGATCTGCAGACCGGTCGATTTACCGATCCAGTTTTTCTGCATGGTTTTAACCTGTTCCGGCCAACCTTCAAGCTGATCAATATCCTGCAGAAGTTCTTCTGCATAATCGGTAATGCGCAGGAACCACTGAGCAATCTCTTTGCGCTCAACAGGCGCACCGGAGCGCCAGCCCTTTCCATCAATAACCTGTTCGTTCGCCAGTACGCACTGATCGACCGGATCCCAGTTAACGACCGAAAGTTTGCGGTACACAAGCCCTTTTTCCATCAGTTTGGTAAACAGCCACTGCTCCCAACGGTAATATTCCGGGTGACAGGTCGCAATTTCTCGACTCCAGTCGTAGCCCAACCCCAGAGATTTCAGCTGGTTACGCATGTAATCGATATTGGAATAGGTCCATTCGGCAGGCGCGGCTTTATTCTGCATAGCGGCATTTTCAGCCGGCAGACCGAACGCATCCCAGCCCATAGGCTGCAGGACATTTTTACCCTGCATACGCTGAAAACGGGAAATTACATCACCGATGGTGTAATTACGCACATGCCCCATATGCAGCTTTCCGCTCGGATAAGGGAACATAGACAGACAGTAGAACTTCTCTTTACTGTCGTCTTCTTTGGCGACAAACGTCTGATTATCGTCCCAGATTTTCTGAATTTCCGCTTCAAGTTTTTGAGGTTGGTATTGCATGTCTGCCATGATGATTTCTTTCGGTCCTTTACTCGATTCTTTGCGGCTCAAGCTCACTTTTACTGCGAGCTTTCAACCAGGCAATTTGAACTGTTGCTATCGAAAAATAAATAAGTTCAGTATTATATTAGGGCGTGCAAGCCTTTGCACGTTAGTTTTGCAAATGCCCGGCGAAACCGGTCGAAGTGAGTCCGCTGCATAGACAATACGCCAGAAGAAGAGCCAATCAGGAGATAATAATGAGCAGCAATAAAATGTTGAAAGCCTACCGCACCCTTTTGAATCACGCCAAAGAGAAAGCCACCCTGGCCGAATACAAGACCTGGCAGGTTCTGGGGCACGCGATCGAGCAAGCTGAGCAGGCCGACCACGACCTGGCAGATCTGACAGCCAAAGAATTCCAACAAGTTCAAAAAGATGTTAACGAAGACATCAATATTCTGGCCGAATACCTTAATGATGTGGAAAAAGGCGTTGACGAATTTCTGGACATGGATCTGCCGGTACTGGAAAAAATCCTTATCGACAAGGCACTAAGCCTTTCCGATCCAACTCAGATCACGGTTTTGCGCCTGCGCATTGCCGCGGCAATGGACGAAGAACACCCGGCTTTCAACCCGCCACATTAAAAGCCATTGCAAATAAGCTACTAATAAGCCTCACCCCTTACGCTTAAACAGGCGGCCTGAGAGACTGAAAAGCAGGATCAGCCCGACCAGCAAGACAATCGGCAAGCGCTGCCACTGTGCGTAAGGAGTCAATCCTTGATAGGGTTGAACTTCCGTTCTTAAAACCCCTTCCTGATAGGGTTCAATTTCTGCCTTAATCCGTCCATCCACACCAACGACAGCGGTATAGCCGGTATTGGTGGCGCGAGCAATTTCTCTTCCCAGCTCCAACGCACGCATCTGCACATCCTGCAACTGCTGAGCCGGTTCCAGCGTATGTGCGAACCAGGCGTCGTTCGACACGGTTACCAGATACTCGGCCTGCGGCAACTGTCTGGCCAACTCTTCGCCAAACGCCATTTCGAAACAGATACTCAATCCCGCTTTATGACCGCCAAGTTCGATCGGCTGCTGATCGGCAGAACCGGCACTGAAAGTAGCATAAGGAATTTCAAAAAGGCCGCTTAAAAAGCGGAAAGCTCTATCGAAAGGAAAGTATTCACTGAAAGGCACCAGATGATGCTTATAGTAGCGGTCTTCGACCTTGCCGACATTAATCAGCGCATTGTAGTAATCTTCACTGTCCCGCCCTCCAGCAATTACACCGACCAGAATATCTTTCTGCAACAGTTTCGCATCGGCAATAAAGCTTCTCAAAGCGCCTTTATGCACAATGTCAAAGTACGCCGGCACTGCCGTCTCCGGCCAGACAATGACATCGGCATCCAGGTTCATTTTGGTCATCCCGATATAACGCTCAAGGGTAGGAAAGAACTCATCGGACAGCCACTTCCTTTCCTGCGGAACATTGCCTTGCAATAGAGCAATATCAATTGGCTTTCCACTCGGCTGAACCCATTCGACTTTTTGCAACATACCACCGGAAGTCCAAAGAACTGCCAGAACCAGACTACTGAGAATCCAGGTTCTCTTGGTAAACAGCAGCACCAGTGCACCGGCACTTAATGCCAGCGCCCAGCTAAGACCCCAGACACCTAATATCGGCGCATAGCCATCCAGCCAGGTATGCAGATGGGAGACCCCGGCCAACAGAAACGGATAGCCGCCGAACAACATACCTCTAAGCAATTCAAACAGCACCCACAAGGCCGGAAAAAGCCCTAGAAGAGTCAATGCCGGACGCGACTTGAACTTGACCGACATCCAACCGGCCGCAGAGATAAACATTGCCAGATAAAGAATCCAGCCAAAGGTCAATAAAACCGCCAACGGAAGCAATACTTCGGCAAAAAGGTAAATACTGGAGAAAAGCCAGCTGACGCCTACGCCGAACAAACCCAACCCGTACCATAATCCGAGTTTCGCGCCATCATACGGCGTCGCCGCTTTCATCCACAGGGCGAACAGACCGGCCAAAGAGCCGAGCATCACAGGAGAATACCCAAAAGGCGCAAACGCCATAACCGCCAAACCGCCTAAAACCAGAACAGCCAGATGCTCTCGTCCCGGGCGCATAAACCCGATTACCCGCTTTAAGAATTTCACCCGTTTTTCCTTAATTCCATTTATTCACAGCAACTTAGGCTAAAACCTAAGTGCCATTGAGATACCGCCAAAAAAAACGGCTAAGTTACTCACTTAGCCGTTCTTCCTGACACCTTAGCGCGCTTTTATATCGCTTGCTCGACCGCCTGCTCTGCCCCATCCTCTTTCAGCGGACGGACTTCGAACAGTTCGGCTCGACGTTCGCTGGCCTTGGTGACGCGAATCACCAGCTTATCGACAACAAATTCTTCATCAACAGCCGGAACATGTCCGAACTGAACGGCCATATACCCCCCCAGAGTTTCCGACAGATCTTCATCGATATCAAGATTGAAGAAACCGTTAAACTCGTCCAGTGGCGTAATCGCATTCACCGAATAGATTTCACCGGCACGCTTCTGGATATTATCGTTCTCTTCCTCATCGTGCTCGTCTTCAATGTCACCGACAATCTGCTCGATAACATCTTCAATCGTCACCAGACCGGCCAGTTCGCCATATTCGTCAACCACCAGAGCCATATGGTTACGGCTCTCTTTAAAGTCCCGCAGAAGCACATTCAAACGCTTGCTTTCCGGAACAAAGACCGGCTCGCGATAGATCGCCTGCAAATCTTCCTTACTTTGCAACTGCCCTTTAACCACGGCACGAAAAACGTCCTTGGCCAAGAGAATTCCGACAATCTTTGTGTCTTCGATAACCGGATAACGCGAATGCGAACTCTCCAGCATCTCCTCCAGAATCTCGTCCAGAGGCTCGGTTGCATCGATCAATTCAATCTGCGGGCGCGGAACCATAATGTCGCGCACACGCGCTTCCGAGACCTGCAGCACTCCTTGGATCATCAACAGAGCGTCGGCATCAATAATCCCTTCATTGTGAGCTTCTCTAAGAGACTCAACCAAATCTTCTCGACTCTCCGGTTCGTCCGAAAATACCTTCCCAAGACGCTCTAACCACGAAGAGCCGCTACTACTGTCACTCATTTACTAATTTTCACCTTTAGTGATTTTAATTCTTTAACTGCCCGATCAGGAGTTATCCTGCTCGTAAGGATCTGCATAACCAAGGCGCTGCATGATCTCTTTTTCCAGAGACTCCATCTCTTCGGCGTCTCGTTCTTCTATATGGTCATACCCCTGCAAATGCAAGGTGCCGTGAACAATCATATGCGCCCAGTGTGCTTCAAGCGGTTTACCCTGTTCCCGTGCTTCTTTCTCGACGACCTCGGCACAGATCACCAGATCACCTAAATAAGGCAGCTCTTCGCCCAATTCCAAAAGCCCTGGAGGCTGCTCAAAAGGGAAAGACAAAACATTGGTCGACTTATCCTTGCCGCGGTAATCGCGATTTAAATCCTGACTTTCCTGAGGATCGACAATACGGACAACCATTTCAACTTCCTGATAGGCGAGATCGTCCTGCAAGGAGATACCCACCCACTTTTTACACTGTTCCAGAGTCGGTATACTCTGCGGCTCTATAGCCCACTGAAGATCAATATCCAACATCGCTGCCCCCAAACTGCTCACCACCAAAAAACTCGATTCAAACAGACAAACAGTGCTACTTAGCTACACCGGTTTGCTCTTTGGCCGCTTCCTTGCGGCGCGCCTCTTTACGATCGTATCGATCGTAAGCATGCACAATTTTCTGTACCAGACGATGACGTACGACATCCTGAGCCTGATAAAAGGTGAAGCCGATTCCTTCAACCCCTTCCAATACCTCTATGACATGCCGTAAACCGGATTTCTGATGACGCGGCAGATCACATTGCGTGATATCGCCGGTAATCACCGCCGTCGAACCGAAACCGATTCGCGTCAAAAACATTTTCATCTGTTCCGTCGTGGTGTTCTGCGCTTCGTCGAGGATGATAAATGATTCGTTTAGAGTTCGCCCGCGCATAAACGCCAAAGGCGCCACCTCAATCACATTCTTTTCCAGCAGGCGCTCGACCGTTTCAAATCCCATCATTTCGAACAAGGCATCAAACAGCGGGCGCAGATACGGATCGACTTTCTGACTTAAATCACCCGGCAAAAACCCGAGTTTTTCACCGGCTTCGACCGCCGGACGAGTCAATACGATTCGGCGCACTTTTTCATTTTCCAGCGCTTCGACCGCGCAGGCAACCGCCAGATAGGTCTTACCGGTTCCCGCAGGGCCGATTCCGAAATTAACATCATGCTGCTGAATCGATTCGATATAGTCGGCCTGATTTTTATTACGCGTCTTGATCGTTTTGCGACGGGTTTTGACCAGCACCTGTTCTGCATCCAGCGTCTGAGCCTGATCATGACCGTGCTCATGCAAAACCAGATGCACCTTCTCCGGCAACAATGTCTCGTCGGCAGTCATGGCAAAAAGCTCGCGAACGACCTCTTCCGCTTTATGCACACGATCCGCCAAACCGGTTATCGAAACCAGAAAACCGTGCAGATTGATCTCCACCCCCAAACGCAATTCAACCTGACCGAAATGCTCGTTGTGCCAGCCACAGAGATTCTGTAGCCGCTCGTTATCTTCTGGTTCTAAACGAAACTGAATGGTATGCAGTGCTGACAAAGATTCGCCTCTTGTTTTAGCGCCAACGAAGATGCCGCTTGCGGAAAAGAAAGAGCGCCCGAAACGGGCGCCTTATTATGTTTATTTAATACAGTTTTCAATGAATTTACAAGGCAATTTATAAAGCATGATATTGCGGAGCGGAAAATTTATCCGCCTCCGGCGTCGCTACTATCTCGCCTTTCAGGGAATTGGTATAAGCCTCGACGATTTTAACATCGATAAACTGACCGATCAGATCCGGAGAACCTTCCACATTCACGACACGATTGTTCTCGGTTCGACCGGCAATTTCGGTAAAAGAATTTCGCGACAGACGTTCGACCAAAATTCGCTGTACAGTACCGACCATTGATTCGGAAATCGCCTGAGTCTGCTTGTTTAACTGCTCCTGCAAATGATATAAGCGACGTTTTTTCTTATCCATCGGTTCTTCATCCGGATAGGCTGCTGCAGGCGTTCCCGGACGTGCCGAGTAGATAAAACTGAAGGAGCGGTCGTAATTCATTTCCTCGACCAGTTTTAACGTCTCTTTAAAGTCATCACAAGTCTCTCCAGGGAAACCGACAATAAAATCACCCGACAGGCTCAAATTGGGACGAAGCGCACGGATTTTACGAATAGTCGACTTATATTCGATCGCCATATGGTTACGTTTCATCATCGCCAAAACCCGATCCGAACCGGACTGAATCGGCAAGTGCAAATGCGAAACCAACTCCGGCACCTCGGCATAACAATCAATAAGCGATTGCGACATTTCATTCGGATGCGAGGTGGTATAGCGGATACGGTCAATGCCTTCAACTGCGCGCACGGCATGAATCAACACGGCCAAATCGGCAATCTCGCCATCCGGCATTTCACCACGATAAGCATTAACGTTTTGCCCCAGAAGATTGATTTCACGCACCCCTTGCTCGGCCAGCGAACGAATTTCATGCATAACATCTTCAAACGGACGACTGACCTCTTCTCCGCGCGTATAAGGCACAACACAGAAGGTACAGTATTTGGAACACCCTTCCATCACCGACACCATAGCCGAGACCCCGTTTACTTCCGGTTCAGGCAGGTTGTCGAATTTCTCGATCTCCGGAAAGGAAATATCAATAACCGCTTTTTTCTTTTTAATAGACTCGTCATCACGCATGGCCAGCGCCTGGTCGATCATCGCCGGAAGACGATGCAATGTCTGCGGCCCGAAAATGACATCCACACTTGGTGCACGCTGGCGGATTACCTCGCCCTCTTGAGAGGCGACACAACCGCCTACTCCTATAATGCGATTCGGCTTTTTCGCCTTCCATTTCGACCAGCGCCCTAGTTCCGAAAAAACCTTTTCTTGGGCTTTTTCTCGCACCGAGCAGGTATTCATCAACACCACATCAGCGTCTTCCGGATCTTCAACCAGCTCCAAACCATAGGTTTTTTCCAACAGACTCGCCATTTTGTCAGAATCATATTCATTCATCTGACAGCCGTAAGTAATCACATAAAGGCCGCCATCAAAAGGCCCTTTATTGGCAGAAGAAGATTGTGACATGAAAAAATCTCGCGTTAAAGCACCCGCAAAACCGAAACGCATACCGGCCACAGCTAGGTCACTGAAATTACTATAAAATTTAAGGGCGCATATTCTAACACAGAGTACGAACAGAAAGAAAAGGAATAGACTTAAGAGAATTTAAACAGAAATACAGCTTTGACCTGTAGTGTATCTTGGAAAACAAGGCCTATCATTCAGATTTGCAGACAGGCCGTAGCTCCACCATCGGGAGGAAGGTTGCTATCAATACGCACAACACCCTTATCAGCAATGCCGTCGTCCAATTTGATATCCATACCATTGACAATATTCGGCGCCTCGGAAAAGTTTGCGCTATAAGAGATACAAACATAATTTTTGCCTGGCTCGAGATTGGCAAACGCGGTCGCTGAAGAAGTGATCAGGTTTGAGTAACCGGCCGTAAAACTTCCGCCATCGTCCATCAGTGGAACAGGATTCGGTGTTTTCAGAAACCCCTGATCGAAGAGTTCCCCAAAGAAAAAATTATCGCCTGGCGAATTTGGATTCAAATGGTTTGAAACTTTATAAAGGATCTTTTTGCCGTCCAGATGACTATTGGTCGGCGCAGCGGATCTCGCAGAGCCGGGATAAAACCCCACGCGGTCTTTGTAAGCATAAATCGAGGCTTGCAGCGCTTTCAGGGCGTCCGTATCCGCACTGATTTTCGCAGAGTGGGTCATCTCCTGACCTTTCAGAATGCCACTCAACAGCAACCCGATAATCAGCAGTACTATAGCAACTTCCACCAACGTGAAACCGGCTTGCGTATCACTATAGCTTTTGAAATCTGCGGATTTCATAGCCCACTCCTTACCGAGTCGAATTTAAACCTCATTTGCAAAAGGCCTAGCAAACTGCCCATACCAACGAAAACCCAATAAAATCACAGGATTACCGACACAGAGTAACCTTTTTATAAGGAGGCTTGCACAGAAAAAGAAGCAAAGTTGATCGACAATAAAATCTGATCCGTCAAAACAAACGGCCGATTTAAGCCATTCAGGAGCCACACAACAAAAAAGAGGTAGGCAGAATTTACATTCAAGGTTTTACAGACATTAAAAAACCCGCCTAAGCGGGTTTTTACAAAAGCTTAATATTTCTATCTAAACTTTAGATTTCAAGACAGATGTTAGCACCACCAGCTGGATCAGAAGCATAACGCACGATACCAGTTGTATCTACACCATCATCGAATTTAACATCCATACCTACCGCAATCGCTTCAGCATTATCAGTAGAGGTTGTATATGAAATACAAACATAGTTTTTATTCGCTTCAACGGTTGGATAAGTAGCGTAATGGTTTGTAATCGCAGCTGCTGCAGAACCATCTTCTGCGTAACCAACTGTAAACGCACCACCGTCATCTACTTCAGGAGAAATATTTGGTGATTTCAAAAATCCTTCATTATTCAAGTCAGCAAAAACATTTTCAGTACCTGATGTTGAAACGCTAGCCGCTGTATACCCTGTTGTAGCAGTAGTCAAAATATTTCCAATTTCAATGCCATTTAGAGCAGGGTTCGTTGGAGCCGTTGCTCTTTCAGTACCAGGATAAAAACCAGCACGATCTCTATAAGCATAGATTGACGCTTGCAATGACTTCATTGAGTCTGTATCCGTTTTAATTTTTGCCGCATTGATCATTTCCTGCCCTTTAAGTACACCACCTAAAAGCAGACCGATAATGACCAGTACGATTGCGATTTCAACCAGCGTGAAACCTTTTTGCGCATGGCGCTGAGCTTTCATGTTTTTCACATCCATCTCTCTGTTCCTTTTTATTTATAAACTTTAAAAGTTTGGGTTTAAGCTTTATTAAAAGTTAAAACAATTCAATCTTTAAAGCGTTAAGACCTTAGGACTAATTAAACACACTCGTTCTCTAGAAAACAAGCCTATTCGAACGCATATTCTTTAAAAATTAATTTCAATTAAGGGCGCCCCTACTTTTTTTAAAAAACATTGACCCAAAAGAGTATACAGAAGCTACCTATTCAAAGGTCTTAGGCATCAGAAGATTAAAGCCAAAGTGCTGGCTGCTTTGCTGAAAACGAATTTCACCATCAATTTTTTTCAGTAATTCTCGGGCCAGAAAAAGCCCCAATCCCAGACCACTTTCACTGGTCGTCCAAAAGGGTTCAAACATTCTTTCCGGCTGCAAAACCACTCCGGGAATTTTGCGACTATGGATTTGAATCTCTACTTTATTCGGTTGAGGATTTGCGCTCAGATAAATCGTCAATTCACTATCGACATTATGATCACGAAAATTACCGAGAACGTTTTTCAACACCTCGATCAGCAGGTCACGATTCAATATAACTTCCGCTTCACCGAGCACCTTACAGTTCAGTGAATACATCTGCACCACTTCTTGCACGGCCTCTTTAAGAGAAAAGGCCATTATCTCGTCATGGCTAAACGAAGGGTTTTTCATGCTTTGAATGGTTTTTTGTGCCCTATCTGCCATAACCGGCAGTGTTTTTTTCAACCTGTCGGCCAATCGAATCTTATCTTCATCCTTATCGATTTTGGTTACCTGAGAGCTGAGCAAGTCAATGAACTGGGCAATATTTTTGATTTCATGCTGAACAAACAGTTGATAACGCTCCAACCGTTTCTGCGTGGAAGATACCTGATCTTCTTTGAGAATGACGTCCCTCTCAAGAATACTGAAAAAAGTTTCCAAGACAAGATTTGCTAGAGAACCGCTACGGGCAGTCTGACGGCTAAGCTGTAAGACAATATCCAAAGACATATCGCCGTGATGAATCTGATGAAAAAGTTGTACCGACTTCTTAGTCGGAACACCGCCCAGCTGGATAGTCTTTTCTTCACCAAACCAATACACCTTGGCAACAACCTGATAAACCCCTATCCGGTGAAGCACCGACCAGGCTCGGCGAAAAAAAAGTAGCGTATCGAGATCAACTTCTTGATTGAACTGATGCAGCTCGGTTAAGGATTGACTTAATAAACGGGTACGACGGATATAGTAGAACCCTATAGCCGTCGTAACAAGAATGATCAGTGCCAGAACAAGGGCACTGGAAAGTTCAAAAATGGACACTTAAATATTCTGAATAGCAATATTTACAGACCGGGACTATTCGTATTCCGGACGTTCAATATTGTATTTTTTAATCAAATAATAGACATTTTCACGCTTCAAGCCAAGACGACGAGCGGACTCATGTACATTAAAATTGGTATCCGCAAGGATTTGACGCAGCATTTTTTCTTCCGCTTGATTACGCACCGGCTTCACTCCCTCACCCATAGGTGCGTTAATCTGCATTTTCTGAATCCCTTCATCTGCTCTAAGCTTCTGATTCTGTTCGTAAAAAAGCACCGCTCGCTTTACCGCCAAAACCAATGCGGATTCGGAGATGGGCTTTTCAAGGAAATCGAACGCCCCTTCCTTAAGCACTTCATATGAAGTCGCCTTAGCGTCCTGACCGGTCAAAACAATTACCAGAGTCATCGGATGATAAATCCCGATCCAATTCAAAACATCGACACCTTCTTTGGTGGTATGTTCATTCGGCGGCATCCCCATATCAAGAACAACAATAGGGTATTCATAATCTTCAAACGCCGCTTTCGCAGTTTGCTGGGATTCCGCTTCATCGACGTCATAACCTTCGGCCTCAAGCGCAAAAGCCACCATCCCGCGCAACGCCGGATCATCATCAACCAAAAGAACTTTTAATGGTTCACTCACCCTATTTCACTCCAATTCACACACTCTTTACTGGGTAAATAGTTTACCGCCTTATCAGACTCATGCAAGATTTTTAATCTTTTATTTGAATTGCACTGAAATTACGGAAAACACCGATATCATCGGATGCGTCTTCATTAATTAAAGCTTCAAACTCAGCAACGGTCATTCCTTCAACTTCCAAAGTGTTATTACCTGACTCACCGTCAACAAGTGCATTGGCTCCGAAGGTAAGATTATCCGCTGTTGCAGTAAAGCGCATAGTGTCATTACCATCACCCATAACAATTTCACCATCCATCGTATTACCATGGAATGTCAGAGTATCGTTATCACTTTCTTTGTTATCTTTACCGCCAGAGGAAACCAAAGCGCCATCTGAAATAGCCCCGTAAATATCGATGGTATCGTTACCATCCCCGGCATCAAACAGGCCGCTGACGCCTCCTTCGATCAGAGCGATATCCGAACCGATACCCATGGTCACTACGCCGATAATCGAA
This sequence comes from Thiomicrorhabdus sp. 6S3-12, assembly GCF_017571475.1. Taxonomy (GTDB): domain Bacteria; phylum Pseudomonadota; class Gammaproteobacteria; order Thiomicrospirales; family Thiomicrospiraceae; genus Thiomicrorhabdus. Next base: position 163,381 of record NZ_JAGETW010000003.1, read on the forward strand.
CCTTCAACCGTCAAGCGGTCATCACCTTCATTCAAGTCCGCATTACCACCTTCAACAACGCTACCTTCAAGGTAAAGTCGGTCATCACCGTCTTTCAGGTTAACAACCGCAGACAGGTCGCCCGCTTCAATCGGATCACCGTTTGCATCCAGAAGAACATTACCTTCCTCATCCTGTTTGGCACCAATATAGAATGAGTTATCTTCTCCGGTTCCCACGTTCAAGTCATTGGCATTATCAACATTTCGCAGATAAATAACCTCATAACCGCCATAATCAGGCCCCTCGTTTTCCAAGGTAAAACCGCTTAAGCGGTCAAGTACCTGCTGCTTGATCTCGTAGGCGGAAATGGTAGCGATCTGATCATCATACTCGTCATCATCGAAATATTGTTTTAACAGGAACATGTCGCCATTACAGTTCTCAAAATCCTTTGCACTCCAATTCAGACCATTACAACTTGAAAGCGAAATACCCCCTGACCCGTTTTCATTAAATGCAACAATAACCGCCGGAATATCCTCTACCTCAATTTCGTCCGCCGTAGGCGCTATACAGTCCTGAGCCGACTTTTTACAGACCGTATAGTTTTTACCTGCTGTACCATCCACCTTGTCAGTTGGTCGAGTATCCAAACCAAAAAACGGCAACGTAATACTGATTCTTGCTGTTGATGGCTTATTATCATTCGCATCAGTGGTAATCAACTGATTGGCGAAGTAGCTCGGTTCATATTTCCCATACATTTCTTCCTTCACGGAACCTTCGATAGAAACCATCTCCGTATACTGAGTCACGTCTCGCGTCACACCGTACGCAAAAACATTGCCATAATCGTCACTGGCATCAGCACGAGCACGACCGATATCATCATATGGCACCCAACCCTCAGCTCCTGCGCAAGTTCCGTCAGCGTTACGGTTTTCCCGTCCATCCGGGTTGGCGTCCGTATCCGGACACGGCATATAGAAATTGACCATGACATAATCGAGCATGGCGCGCTTAGTCAATTTCAGGTTATTCATAGTATGATTTTGCTTGGCATTATCGAGATAAGCACCCAAAGTCGTAATCCCTGCACCAAATACCAGACCGACAATTAATAAAACAATGGCGATTTCAACTAAAGTGAAACCAGAATATTTTCGATAAGATGTGGGAATATTCATTTGAATCTCCTTGAAGCAATCACTGCTTTTTTAGCCTGGTCCAGGGTAATGGGAATAACGTAATCTCTGTCCAAGCCGATCGTTGTCTTGACGAATGTCGTGTTAGTACCGTCACAATTTTCCTGCTCATTCGCAGACAGCGAACCAGGACATTGCTTATTTGCCGCATTGTAATAATAAGCCTCGTCTCCATTCGCTCCCCAAGAAATCGCTACAGCAACTACGTTGGAATCCTCAATATCCCCGTTTTCGGCCGTCACCGTCAAGGCATCATTAGCAGGAGGCGTATAGATTGAGAAATATGGAGGATAATCCCCATTCACAGTCGCTGCATCCCACGAACCTCCATTACAAAGCGCAGAATCTGGTGTCGCGTCACATACAACTTCATTTGTGCTGGTACATATCTTAAGATCCGTAGAATCAATCGCACCGGAAACGCCAAACACACTGGCAGCATGACAAACTTGATTGGTATAACCCGCTGGATTAGCCGCAGAAGAGATAATTCTGTAAAAATACAAATTCCCCCACGCATCCCACTCTTTGATACCTAATTCATTATAAGGCAAACCACCCTCTGCACTGCTACAGACCAGGCCATTAAATTCCTCATAACCGTCATCATCTGTATCCGGACATGGAAGTCGTGAATTTACTGCAAGAAATGTTTCCAAAGCATCCTGAACTTTCTGGCTTTCATAAATCTGCTGCACGCGATGATCGGTATCAAAAACCAGCTTAAAAACAGTGTTAAAAGACATGATCAATATCCCTAACACTACCAGCGCGATCGCCATTTCAAGCAGCGAAAATCCTTTAATTAAACGCTTATTCATGGGCATATCGAACTCCATTCATACCAACCTTTCGGAGATTCTTCCCAATAGAACCAACTCGGCTCTAACTTCCAGATATCCACATTTTTTGTTCCATCATATCCGGTATAAACCGGATCCGTATTACCGTCACCATCATTATCGATATAGTTATCGTAATCATTGGTGTATTTGGCGTTTTCTCGGCAAATACGGCGCGCAAACAGCTGAAGCCAGTCCTGCTCATAACTGATCGCAACGAGTTTATCCGTTCTCGGGTCATCGGTATCCATTACCTTATTCAGTCCCGATACCGGATCTGCCGGATAGCGGAAATCGGTACCATCAACATAAAAGTCACTTGCGACCCCATCACTACCTAAATCAATCACAACAGCAATAAACCCATCTGCACCGTTCAAGGACAAAGCGCCAACTCCAGCGCCACCATTATCAGCATCAACAGCATCTTCGATTTTAATCGGTGTCAAAGGCGCATAAAGCCCGTCTTCATCAATTGTTGCGGTTGCCAAATTATCCGTAAAATCCCGACTCGGTAAAACATATCGTTTATCGACGTAATACAGATAACGCCCCTCCTCAGCAAAAGCAAAAAACGGCTTCAGTGGACTGGCTGGATTGGCTGGATCATAAGCCAAACGCGGTAAAACCCCGCTCAACATCATATCGGCACCACCTGTACTGCATTGAACCCAATCAGCGATTCCATCGGCGCCAGTACCGTCGACGTTATCAGGACAAGGGAAATACCCCGGCCCCAAAGGCGGCTTAACGACCCCGCTAATATCAACATCGTAATAAAGTTCCGGTGTTAGCAATGCAAACTGCAAGAGACGCTGTTTAGCAACTCTTATATCAATAAAATCCTTCTCAATCGCCTTGTTTTTGAAGTTCCCGATAATAGTGCCTTGCTTTGAGGACAGCCACAAACCTGCAATAATGGCTATAACCACAACAAACAGCATAACCGCAATTCCCGACTGCCTTCTTGCGACAGGCTTCTTGGAATTTGGGAGGGAGAATAGAGACATACTTGATCCGTTCAGGCTTAATTTCCTTACATCAAGTATAGTCTATTAAGATAAAAAGCTAAATATTCGAAAACTTGTCATGCTTTAAGTTTTCGACTTTTTTACTCGAAGGCGTGCCGTTTTATCAACGCCATCTTTGCCTGATTAACGGTTATCCACTTCAGGTAATCCTTATCCTTTCCAGACGGAAAATAAATAAAATCCCTGTCGCCATCACAGTTTTCCAATTCTTGAGCCGTAGCATCAGTACAACTTGCATCATTAACCAAGTCCCCATTCGCGCCCCATGAAATCACAACAGCAACAACCCCCTCTTCCACTTTTACGCCACTAGGGTCATAGACATTCAGATTGAACGCACCGGTTCGTGTACCGTATGGCGGAGTATTAAGGTGAAAATAAGGCGCCTGGTAGGATGGATTAATATGAATGAAAGGCTCCGGCCTTGGGTCGACTGCATTAGTGCAAGCCACATCACAGACATCATTACAATTTGAAGTGCCGGAAATATCCGCGCAATAGAAATTACTCGACGATGGGCAAAACCACAGATCTTCAATTCCTCGGTCGCCTTGACTGCCAAAAACACTCGCCGGTTGACACACCTGATTAATATATACGGCGCTTTGCGCTCTTTGATGCACTCGGTAGTAATAAGGATTACCCCAAGCATCCGTATTTGGGCTATTCAAATCCAGAAAAGGCAACCCACCCTCTCGAGCACGACAAACATACGCGCCAGACACCAGCTGCCGATCCTCCTTACCGTCGCCGTCTATATCCGGACAAGGTAAAAACAAATTAACGCGGAGGTAAGCATCAATATTCTCTGCAAGTGCACGCTGATTTTGCGCCTCTTTACGCGGTGCAGTCGCATCAGAATCAAATTTAAAAGCCTTAGTAATATATACCGTCAAAAAAGACAGTATCAATAGCGCAACACTCAACTCAACTAAAGAAAAACCAGTTATTCGTTTACTCATTACACTGCTGCCTCCAGTCAGATCCTACGGCATTGGTCAGCGGCTCATAAGCATTCATCCAGTGTGACAACAAAGGATCGACCTCCGTATATTTTGGATTTGAACCATTGATTCGAGCCAGTTGACGACAGCTGCGAATCTGCATCAGTCTTTTCCATTCATCAAAGGTTACGCCAACAATCCGGTCATCTGTTTCACTGTAAGCAAGCCCGCTAGACTGGCTTACAAAATAGTGATCGCCATCGGCATTCTCTGACAGCAAACCATCCGTTCCAGCATCAATAATCAGAAATACATAACCCTCCACCCCATTCAACTGCAATCGCGGCATTTCTCCGACTTCGAATGCCTGCGGATTCAGTGGAGCAAAACGCATCACTCCGTTATTCACATAATTTGGATTTTGAAAACTGAAGCGCTCGTCAAGCACATAATAAAAACGCTGCGCAGGGGCAAAGTAAAACTCCCTGCTACTGATTTTCTGCGGTACATACCCCATGCAATACCCCGCTCCATTACAATTTGGACCACCTGAATTATTGAGCGGATCTGGTACAAAACCGGTTTGCTCGGGATAAGCCGAATACGGCAAATATGGATTTCCGCAGGTTGTCTCACCACCTAATAGAAAGCCATCGCCATCAAGATCCGGACAAGGAAAATAGCCAATAGCAGGAATATTGGATGCATCCAGTAACTGAGAAGCACTATTGGTTTGATAAATTTCCGGGTGCAAAACAGCAAAACTCATTAGACGCTGCTTAACGAGCTCAAGCTGATGCAACTGCGATTGCAATTGCTGGGAACGAAAATAGCCACTTAAGCTGGAAAATCGACTACCAACCCACAGTGACGCGATTAATGTGAGAATGGTGAGAAACAATAGAACGCTATAACCCTGCTGTCTGTCCGAGTAACACAAGACCACCACCTCTAATATGTAAAACAAATACATATTTATTTATAACATGGTACAAAACAACCATCAAGTATTTATATACACTACTAATAAAACTTTACAATCCATTTAAAGGACTTAAACGCCACAACAATAGAAACAGGGAAATAAATAAAAACTAATATTTATGAGCGGAACGATACTCCAAATACAGCGCTACAACGAAAGCAATTGTTTGCAGGATCTAATTCGTCACATAAGATTTTGAAGACAATCGAAACCGGAGAAACATCCGTATAAAACAGGCAGACGGGACAAAAGGGAGAAGTCGGAGATAATTTAACCCCATAAGATAAAAACAAAAAAAACCCGCATAGCGAACTACACGGGTTTTCATCAAGCTAATTTAAACTGGTTTAGACAAACTACACCAGCATTTAAATTAGAACTTGTGCAGAAGACCAACTACAGTTGAAGTTACGTCATCAGTAGATTGCTGCATATCTTTATCAGAGTTCATGTACTCGATGTAAGCTTTAGTTTTCTTACCTAGAGCGTAGTCAAGACCGATTGCGTAAGCAGAACCATCGTCAGCACCAGCTGCATCAAAGTCAGTTGTAGAGTACTTCAACTTAGGCATAAGTTTACCCATTTTGTAACCAACTTGCGCTTGGATGTTAGAACCGTCAGCACCAGTGTCTTGGAAGTCTTGGTATGCTAGGTTAGCGATTAGACCGCCAGCAGCGTACTGAGCAGAGATACGCATTTCAGTTGCATCATCACCACCAGTGATGTCTTCACCGAAGTTGTTGTATGCAGCAGCTAGGTATAGACCGTCTTTCTGTGAACCGTACATAACTGCAACAGAGTAAGCATCAGTTAGGTCAGTATCGTCAGCACTACCAGTAGTAGCAGCAACAGTATCTTCAGGAGATACACCAGCAGCTACAAGAGAGATACCAGCGAAAGAAGGAGAAACGTAAGCTAGAACGTTAGCTGCGCGAACTTCACCACCTTTACCTGCAACACCTAGACCACCAGTGATTGCTGATTTACCCATATCCGCAACACCATCGTTGAAAAGGTCTTTCGCTTGAGACATTTTGTATGGAGTGTCGTGACGACCAAGAAGAACTGTACCGAAACCACCGGCAACACCAACTACAGCGTTACGAGCGCCTAGAGATTCAGAAGCTAGAGCTTCTTTACCACCAGCTACATCAATCTGCCACTCTAGGTGGTAAACTGCTTTAAGGCCGTTACCTAGATCTTCAGAACCTTTAACACCAACGCGAGAAGCGTAAGAGTTTACAGTAGTACCTTTATCAGTGGTGTTTTCGATACCAGCGTTTAGTTGACCGAAAAGAGTTGGAGCGTCAGCCATAGCTACAGGAGCTGCAACTGCAGAAGCGATTGCTAGAGCAATAACATTCTTTTTCATTTTTTAATTCCTTAAATTAGTTTTGTTAAGGCACACACTTTGTGTTGCTTGGATGCAACTATAGGCAGATCAAAAATCAGCTGCAAGTTTTTTTTGTCTTTTTACAACAAAGTTCCCTTATGTTGTATTTTTGCAACACAATCGGCCTTTAAAACTTGATCCAGCGCAAAAAACAAAAATCGCAGCGATAAAAAAACCCGCACAAGGCGGGTTTTTGAAACAAAACGATTGGTGTTGTAAAAATACCAAATTAACGTTTTGAGAACTGTGGACGACGACGTGCTTTACGTAGACCAACTTTCTTACGCTCAACCTGACGTGCATCACGAGTCAATAGACCACGTGCACGCAATGCAGAACGGTTTTCTTCGCTATATGCAACCAGTGCACGTGCAAGACCGTGACGTACCGCACCTGCTTGACCAGTTGTACCACCACCTACAACAGTGATGTAAGCATCAAACTGCTCAAGGCTTTCAGTCGCTTCAAGAGGCTGGTTGATAACCATTAGGTCTGTTTCACGAGCGAAATACTCATTGATATCACGACCGTTTACTACCATCTTACCTGAACCTGTTTTTAGGAAGACACGAGCTACCGAGTTCTTACGACGACCTGTTCCGTAGTATTGTTCTGTTGCCATCTTTCTACCCCTTAAATATCAAGCGCTTTAGGTTGTTGAGCCGCATGTGGGTGTTCAGTACCCGCATACACTTTTAGCTTTTTGAACATTGCACGACCTAGAGGACCGCGAGGCAACATTCCTTTAACCGCAAACTCGATCGGACGGTTTGGCGCCTTATCCATCAACTTCTCGAAGTTGGTAGATTTAAGGTTACCCACATAACCAGTTACGTGGTGATACATTTTGTTTTTACGCTTGTTACCGGTTACAGCAACTTTTTCCGCGTTTACAACAACAATGTAGTCGCCGCAATCAGCATGAGGAGTGTACTCAGGCTTATGCTTACCACGAAGACGAGCAGCGATTTCAGCTGCAAGACGACCTAAAGTTTTACCTTCAGCGTCAACAACATACCAGTCACGTTTGATTTCAGCTGGTTTTGCAACAAATGTTTTCATAATTTGTTCCTAATAAATAAATGTAATCCAAATCCAAAGGACTCAAACCTGCGGTTTCAATCCACTTACTGTTTAACGGGCAATAAGGGGGAAGGATTAATTAAGCACGCGATTATACAAACTCACAAAGCAGACCGCAATGCTTTTCTTGAATAATTTGAGTTTCAAGTAATTGAATTTGCTATGCAAAAGGAAGAAACAGAAAGATTGAAAAATAAAGGGACGGAAATCGGCAAAAACACGACATTTAATATCTCGTGACCGCTTTATTTTCGTTTAGTGGCACACCTCAAGCGGAAGGCAAAGCCATTTTAGATTCGAACACATCCGGCTGTACATTAAAAAGCGCTTCTATCGCAATCGCCATCAGCTTGTCAAAAGAGGTATTAGAAACTTTAACCGCAAGCTCTTTAGTCAGGATTTTGCCCGCTCTTTCGCCATCCGGCTTACCAGTACAGTCGGCAACAAAATAATAACGGCCGCCATTCCACTCAAATTCGGCATCTTCAATTGTCACATCGCCGGGGAGCTTAAACCATTGACCGTCGCAGGCACTTTTAGATATAAATGCAGCCCCACCCGCTATGCTATAACTATTATGCGACAGACAGACCAAACCTAGCTTTATATAGAAAATCGACACGCCACCCCTCCCAACAGCCGGCAAACCCAAGTAAAAAATTTTACAGAGCCTGTACTTTTTAGCAGGTTTAAGCAAAAACAACAAGTAAAAAAAATCAATTAACGCAATAGTTTTAGCCTATTTAGCCAGAAAAAGCATCAAACAGCGAACAATGCCGAAAATAATAGAAACAAGACAAAAGAAGATGGTGGGCCCTCACGGACTTGAACCGTGGACCTGCCGATTATGAGTCGGATGCTCTAACCAACTGAGCTAAGGGCCCGAAAAAGACATATACCTGACAAGGCATACTATAGATTGCGCGCTATTATAGCGACTATCCCATTTCAAAGGAACTTTTAATACCGATTTAAAATCCGGAACATGAAAAACACTCACTACATCCAACGAACAAATAGCACATAACCGCTTGGATACAAACAAAAAAACCCGCAAGACGACAGCCTTACGGGTTTTTCAGTCCTGATCAAATTGGCAAATTTAATCCAAGAAACTCTTCAAACGTTCGGCACGGCTCGGATGACGAAGCTTGCGCAACGCTTTTGCCTCAATCTGACGGATACGCTCACGGGTAACATCAAACTGCTTACCAACCTCTTCCAAGGTGTGATCCGTATTCATACTAAGTCCGAAACGCATACGCAGAACCTTAGCTTCACGAGGCGTCAAAGTATTCAACATCTCACGCACAGTCTCGCTCATACCCTCGGCATCGGCGGCATCCTGAGGCGCAAGAATATTAGAATCCTCGATAAAATCACCCAGCGACGAATCTTCATCATCACCGATCGGCGTTTCCATAGAGATCGGCTCTTTAGCAATCTTCATAACCTTGCGGATCTTGTCTTCCGGCATCTCCATCTCGATTGCCAATTCTTCAGGTGTCGGCTCACGCCCCATTTTCTGAAGTAACTGACGCTGAATACGATTCAACTTATTAATCGTCTCAATCATATGCACCGGAATACGGATGGTACGCGCCTGATCGGCAATCGAACGGGTAATCGCCTGACGAATCCACCAGGTCGCATAAGTCGAGAATTTGTAACCACGGCGATATTCGAATTTATCCACCGCTTTCATCAGACCGATATTCCCTTCCTGAATCAGATCCAGGAACTGCAAACCGCGGTTGGTGTACTTTTTGGCAATCGAAATAACCAGACGCAAGTTCGCCTCGATCATCTCGCGCTTCGCTTTGCGCGTATTGCTTTCCGCTTTACTCAGATCTTTGTAGACTTCCTTGTAAAGAGCGATCGGCATGCGCTCTGCTTTTTCGATCATCGCCAAACGCTTTTGCGCACGCTTGACATCATTACGAGCTTCTTCCAGCTTGGAAGCCAGATCCGGACATTTCTCTTTAAGACGGTCAACTAACGCATAATCTGTTTCCTGACCCACGAATTCTTCAAGGAAAAGTGCTCGCGGAACGCGAATACGACGCTGCACCAGATCCACAACCACGCGTTCCTGCTCGCGGATAGACTTGATGCGGTTTTTAATGTCGCGAATCAAGGCATTTGAGAAAAGCGGAGAAATTTTAACGCCTTTCAGATGCTCAACAATCTCTTCTCGAATTGCCAAAACTTTTGGATCATCACCACCAAGTTCTTTTTCCAGACCCAGTGCTTTGTTCTGCAAATCACGAAGCTTATCAAGGAATTTAGCCAATTCCTCTTCATCAATACCGTCTTCTTTCGGCTCGTTGTTATCGTTGTCCGGCGACAACTCTTCAACCGGTACATCAACCAGATCTTCAGGTCGAACAAACCCTTGAACAACATCGGCGACTTTCCCTTCACCGTCGTCCATTCGATCAAAGGCATCCAGAATACTCTTTGCAAAGTTCGGGTACTTAGCCAAGGCATCCAGCATATCGCGGATACCCCATTCGATACGCTTGGCAATATCGATTTCACCATGACGGGTCAATAGGTCAACCGACCCCATTTCGCGCATATACATACGAACCGGATCGGTGGTACGGCCGAACTCGCTGTCCACTTCCGCCAAAGCGGCAATCGCCGCCTCTGCCGCCGCATCATCAAAAGCGCCGCCATCATCGGCCATCAGTTCATCTTCATCCGGAGGACTGTCAAACAGACGAATACCAAAGTCTTTAAGAATGGTTAATACTTGCCCAAGCTGATCTTCTTCAATATCATCCGGCAAAACATCATTTACATCGGCGTAAGTGAGATAACCCAACTCCTTCGCGCGCTCAATCAAATCTATTAACTGCTGTTTTCTTTCGACTTTGGTCATGCTTTGTCCCGACTGTAATTTACAATAAAACGAGAAATGGCTTAATCCAGGGCCTTTTCTGGCCACCCTGGAAAAACCGAACTCGCTATTATATCAAATTTTTCAAATATTTAGAATGTGTGTTTTTATTAATCTCAGGTTTTGTTCGAACTGGCGCCTATTTCTTTTTCTTTATTTCCGTCAGACGTCCCATTTCCTGCTCGTTCCACCCCTGAGAGCCCAGGCGAATTTCATCCAGCTGCCTGGCCAGCAACAGTGACAACTCTTTCAACTCGTTAATTAAAAAAGTTTCATCGTCCGGAAGATCCGAAGCTACGACCAAAGGCAAAAACACATCCATACCAAACTGCTTAAAGACCCCATCCACCTGACTGAAATCCTGAGAAGTTATCGACTGCGCCTGCATTCGCTTGAGTAATTCCGCCAAAAGCAAATAATCCTTTTCGCTCTGGGTACTTAGATTTTGCAAAAGCCCTGTAGAAAATATTTGGCTCCATTGCGGATTTTTCAAGAGCACACGAACAATTTTTAACGGCACACTCAGAACTTTAGGCATGGGAAGCGCCTGCTGTCGTGCATTTTTTGCTTGCCCACGATTTTGCGAACTCCCGGAACGAACGCCAATCTGCTGACCCAGAACCCAGTCTTTCATACCAACCAGATCCGCCACTCTTTCCAAGAGCTTGATTTGAACCACGCCACGCGCATTTTTAATATAAGGCTCTGCCAAGGCGACAAATCGCTGTCCGCCTTCAACACTCTGCACGTCTCCGCCAAGACGGGACTGCAAGCCATTCAACAGGAAATCGGAGAGCAAATACGCTTGATCGACTCTCCTCTCGAACGCTTCAACCCCTTCCTTGCGCACCATAGAATCCGGGTCCTCTCCATGCGGCAAAAACAAAAACTTCGCCATCCGCTGCCCTTCCATCATCGGCAAAGTAATATCCAGAGCTTTCCAAGCCGCCTTAACTCCCGCCTCATCACCATCAAAACAGAACACAACCTCATTGACCTGACGAAACAGCAACTCAAGATGTTCTTGGGTCGTCGCCGTGCCCAACGTAGCGACCGCATTGCGAATCCCGAACTGAGCCAGGGCCACAACATCCATATACCCCTCAACCACCAGAATACGTTCGACAGGCACGCGCGACTGGCGCATTTCATACAGGCCGTACAAGGTATTGCTTTTGTGGAAAATCGGCGTTTCCGGAGAATTCAAATACTTTGGCTGCCCCTGATCCAGAATACGCCCTCCGAAAGCGATGTAACGCCCGCGGCCGTCGCGAATCGGAAACATGATGCGTTCACGAAAACGATCATAAATCTTTCCGCCTTCTTTTTGCACCAGCATTCCCGCTTCGATCAACTGCTTCTGCAGCGAAGCATCCGCCTTTAGCCCCTTCATCAAACTATCCCATCCCGGAGGCGCGTAACCGATTTTAAACTCTTTGGCTATCTCCGGCGTCAGACCACGTTTTTTCAGATAATTCTTTGCTTGCTCGGACTGTGGATGGTCACGTAACTGCATACGGTAGAAACGCGCCGCCATCTGCATAACATCATACAGATCGCGCTGCTTCTGCTGACGCTGCTGCTCTTCTTGACGCTTTTGCGGACTCAACTGCTCGCGCGGCACCGGCATACCGTACATGGCGGCCAGAGTCTCCACCGCCTCGACAAAACTCAGACCGTCGTACTCCATCAAAAATGTGATTGCATCGCCGCTGGCACCGCAGCCGAAACAGTGATAGAACTGCTTTTGCGGATTTACATTAAAGGAAGGCGTTTTCTCATCATGAAACGGACAGCAGGCCTTATAAGTTGCACCGGCCTTTTTCAGAGGCACACGCTGACCGATCACCTGAACCAGGTCAGCACGCGCCAATACAGATTCTATAAACGACTTGGGAATTGTCCCGCCTTGAGCCATACAAAAGTCCGTTGATGAAAAGTAGAGATTATCTTAATTCAAGTTCGGAAAAATAAAAAACCCGCCGGTGAAAATCACACAGCGGGTTTTCGTCAAACCGATGCATAGCAAACAATTAAGCGTTCAATTTTGCCTTAATCAGCTTACTGACCTCGCCCATATCGGCGCGTCCCTGCATCTTCGGCTTTAGCAAGCCCATTACTTTACCCATATCCTGCATTGAAGCGGCGCTGGTTTCCGCCATCGCTTCGTCAATTAGAGCAGAAATTTCATCTTCAGTCAGCGCTTGCGGCATAAAATCCTGAATGACAGACATCTCATAGGCTTCTTGCTCAGCCAGTTCCGGACGCTCTGCATCCACATACTGCTGATGAGAATCTTTACGCTGCTTCATAGCCTTGTCTAAGATAGCAAGAACTTCCGCATCGTCTTCCAATGTCGTTTGATTATCAATCTCAACCTGTTTGATGGCTGCCAAAAGCGCGCGCACAACACCTAGGCGCGCCTTGTCTTTTGCCTTCATGCAGGCTTTCATTTCTGCCGTTAACTGCTCTTTTAATGCACTCGCCACAAGTAAAGTCCTATGGATTAGTAAAGACGAGTAGTACGACGGTTTTCGCGAGCAAGACGCTTAGCAAGACGCTTAACTGCAGCCGCTTTCATGCGCTTACGCGCCCAAGTTGGCTTTTCATAAAACTCACGCTTACGAGTTTCGGTCAAAACACCTGCTTTCTCACAAGCACGTTTAAAACGACGTAGAGCTACGTCAAATGGTTCTGTATCACGGATTTTTACGCTTGGCATAATAATTACCTTTTAAATTCTTTAAAATTCTATCGCTCAGGGCCGCAGTTACATGATGCATATCTCTACATTCTATTCGAGACGCCCTTTCTTTCCCTCGCAAGAATCAGGAAATAGCTGAAAACGCAGAATTATAAATTTACCCTGATTTTTTTGCAAACCTTTTTACAGAGAAACTCGCCATTCGGACAGAATAATTTTACTAACCGCGAATTTTCCGCTCAGAAAACCCAAGATTAAAAATGTTTTCAACAACTTAAAGTCAATCCAAACTTGACGCTTTACCCGAGCCACTCCCGCAAAGGCCGTGCTTAATATTCCGCCATGAAGACGGAAGCAAAGCAGTGGATGACAACCGCCCTTTAACCGAAATGACAGCAAAATTCATTCAGCGCTCATACAATCATGCGCTATTGACAGGTTTCTCGGTTGTTTTTTGTTAAAATTCATCCACTCTTTATCCACCTTTAACCCGAGGCACTCGGCCTCTATCGAGAGAAAACAGTTAAATGCTTGTATTGGGAATTGAAAGTTCATGCGACGAGACCGGCATCGCGCTCTATGACGGCGAAAACGGATTATTGGCACACCGACTTTACAGCCAAGTGGAATTGCATGCACTCTATGGCGGCGTAGTACCGGAGCTCGCTTCACGCGACCATATCCGCCGTATTATTCCTCTTATACAGGACACCTTAAAGGCGGCAGAACGACAAATCAGCGATCTGTCAGGGATCGCCTATACGGCAGGACCAGGACTGATCGGCGCCTTGCTGACCGGTGCTTCGGTCGCAAGAAGCCTCGCCTTCGCCCTGAACGTTCCTGCCGTCGGAGTGCATCACATGGAAGGCCACTTGCTGGCCCCGATGTTGGAAGAAAATAAACCGCAGTTCCCTTTTATCTGTCTGCTGGTCTCCGGAGGACACTCCATGATTATCCGCGTTGACGGCATAGGCCGTTACCGCCTCTTAGGCGACACCCTTGACGACGCGGCAGGCGAAGCGTTCGACAAAACAGCCAAGCTTCTTGATCTCGGCTACCCCGGCGGTCCGGAAGTTTCCAAACTGGCGCTACAAGGCAACGGTGAACGCTACAAATTTCCGCGCCCGATGGTCGACCGCCCGGGATTGGACATGAGTTTCAGCGGGCTGAAAACCTACACCCTGAATACATGGAAGCAAGCTCAGAAAGAGAACGATGCAACGCTACAGACCAAAGCCGATATCTGCCGCGCTTTTGAGATGGCGGTTGCCGACACCTTGGCAATCAAATGCAAACGCGCTCTGGAACAGGAAGGATTGAATCGACTGGTCGTATCCGGCGGCGTCAGTGCCAACCGTGAAATCCGCGAAAAACTGCAAGGCCTGATGAAAAAACGTCGCGGAGAAGCTTTCTTCCCACGTCTGGAATTCTGCACCGATAACGGAGCAATGATCGCTTACGCCGGCGCGCAGCGCTTGATGGCCGGCGAAGAACAGGGTCTCAACTTTTCGGCCACGCCGCGCTGGTCGCTTGAAGAACTCCCTCCGATCGACTTTTAAAAAAAACGCCCGAAACTTTTCGGGCGTTCTTGTTTTGAGCGATTGCCTTAACAGCCAATCAATTCTTTTTAATCAGACTTTCTTCGCCGTTGAGCAGGCGCTGAATATTACTGCGGTGTCGCCAAAACAGAATCAACGTCATAACCGCCGAACCGATCACCCAGCTCATTTCCGCATCGATAAAATAAATATAAACCGGCGCCAACAGGGAAGCGACCAGCGCGGAAAGCGACGAGATTTTCAGAACCTTGGCGACAAACAACCAGGTTGCCACCACCGCCAGACCAACTGGAAAAGAGAGTGCCAGAAGCATCCCCATCATGGTTGCCACGCCTTTACCGCCACGGAAACCGAAAAACAGCGGATACAAGTGACCGATAAAAGCGGCAAAGCCGATCACAAACACTTCTGCAGCGGAAAAGTCCAACTGATAAGCGAGCACAACCGGAATCACGCCCTTGAGCATATCCCCAAACAGCGTCACCGCTGCCGGCTTATTGCCGTACAAACGTTTAACGTTGGTCGCTCCGGGATTACCGGAGCCGCCTTCGCGCGGATCGCCCAATCCCATAACCCGGCAGACAATAATTGCCGCCGATACCGATCCCAGCAGATAGGACAACGCTACCGCAAAATAAATCTCATAACCCATTTTTTTATTCCCCTAAAAGCCCTGATTTTCTGTTTTTACTTTTTATTATCAGGCGTCTATTGAATTTGAATCGGCAGCAATTCTACCCGCTTGTTTAGGAAAAAGAAAACCGGGCACATAAAATCATTACAATACGACGCATGACCATCAACACAACTGTAAGGAGTGGGTGTGCACGACATTATCTACATTGAAGGCCTGAAAACCGCCGCGATTATCGGAATTTATGACTGGGAAAAAGAACAGCGGCAACCGCTGATTTTCGACATTGAAATGAGTGTACCAATCGCCAATGCGGCAAAAAGCGATCAGATTGAAGACACCGTCGACTATAAGTCCGTGGCGGACTTTATTATTGAATGGGTCAGCAACAGCCGTTTTGATCTTCTGGAAACCCTTCTGGAACAGCTAAGCGAAGAACTGTTTGCGCGTTTCAGAGCGATCCACCATCTCAAAATCAAGATTGGCAAACCGCAAGCCGTCCCTCAGGCCAAAACCGTCGGACTCATTATTCAACGCAGCCGACAGAAATAGACAGGAAGAACTTAAATATCCTGAGATTCTTCTTGAAACTGCTCATGCAGCTGTTTTTGCTCCTGAGCAGCGCGTTTAATCATCGGGATCAACTGCTCCATATATAAACAAGCGTGCGCTTCGGTAATTTTATCCATCGCCGCATAATCCTCGGCAAACTGACGCTGATTCTGCTTCGAAAGATTGCGCATCACCTTATTGTATAAAACCTCACCACTGGCCAAACGGGTAATCGTTACCAGCTGTTCCGGACTGACCAGCGGCGCAAATTTCTGTACCACCCGATCATCAACCTGCGCCATTTTATTTGCCAATGCACGGTAGGATTCCAGCTTTTTCTGTAGAACCGCATGCGAACTCTGCTCGCCGGAACTGAGACGCTTGGCGATCACATCATGCAAACTTTCCACCACCTCATACGGCAGAGTAAACGTCACAGGACCGATCTCCAGAAAAAACTCGCCCGATTCATCGTGTTTTGCCGAAATTTCCATCTCTCTCTCCTTCAATCAGATATAGCGCGTTTCTTCGTCTAAAAACTCGATAACACCTGTCGCTTCCAATTCAAAAGTTTTCTCCACGATGCGGCGAATCGCATCTTTGGAAAGCGCTTCCGAAGGAAGAACCACATCCTGCAAATCGTCACTGATCTGCCGCGACAGTATGCCCCCGCTATTTTCCATAACCATCTGATTAAAGGTTTCATCTCCGGCCAAACGCATCAAAATCACCAGATCAGCACTCTGCAACTCCCTGAGCAGCTTCTGTAAATAAGACGGGCTAAGCGCTTTAATCCTTAAACCGAGTTTAATGTAGCTTTGCAGTGTCGAATGATGCTCACCCCGCTCCAAAGCCATCAGATGCTCTAATGTAATCTGGAGCAGCGCCAGCGTAAAACGGTCGACTTTCAACGCGGCACAGCCAATATGTACCTGCCACTCATTTTCATGGATTTTCTTAATACCGACTTGCATCCCGTTTCCTATAAGCGATTTTGCATCTTTTGCATTCTAACGTGTCCTTGCCGCCCCAAGCGACTTTAAATCAATATCCAGGCGGCAAACAAAACCTAAGCAAATTTTCGACCAGAGTAATGACTCCTGCCATGACCGAAATCAAAAAAAGTCAAACCGGCACAAAGACTTAAGCCTACCATGATCTTTAATCTCCCGGTTTCCATACTGAAAATGCCGTGCGCAATACAAATTTATGCATGAAATGCCCACACCCCTCTAGAGCAGACTACCTATCTATTGCATAATAGCTGGCAATTTTGAACCAATTTAGAAAACTAACATGTCCAAGCACAAAAAGCTGCCGGCACCTTCCGAAGAAGCCAAGGAATTCAGCGAACATTTAAGCCAAAAGATCCGCACCTCGATAAAACGCCACGGATCGCTCAGCTTTGCACAATTCATGCAAAAGGCTCTTTATACACCCAATCTCGGTTATTACAGCAGCAGCCTGCCTAAAATCGGCAAAGGCGGAGACTTTATTACCGCCCCGGAAATTTCGCCGATTTTTTCCCGCTGCCTGGCCCGTCAGACACAACAAGTGCTTGAGCAGCTTGATGAACCCAACATTATCGAGTTCGGTGCCGGGCGCGGCATTATGGCCGCCGACATCCTTCTGGAAATGCAGCGCTTGGAACAAGACATTCATCGTTACTATATTGTGGAAATCAGTGCCGACCTGCAACAGCGTCAGAAAGCCTATCTGCGCGAAACACTCTCCGAAGAGCTGTTCAATAAAGTCGCCTGGCTTGAAAAACTTCCTGCGACACCAATCAGTGCGGTCATTCTGGCAAACGAAGTCCTCGACGCCATGCCGTTTGAGCGCTTACGCATAGAGCCGGAGAGAGCCCTGCAGGGGTACGTCTGCTACAATGAGGCAAAAAACACATTCGACTGGGATTACCAAACCATCACCGACTCCAAACTACAGCGTTTTGCCAACCAGTTGATCAAACATATCGGCAAGGTTTCCGACCTCGGCTATGAAACCGAGATCAACCTCAACCTCGGCCCCTGGTTGAAAAGCCTGAGTCAGATTCTGTCCAAAGGACTGGTTCTATTGATCGACTACGGCTATACCCGAGAAGAGTATTACCAGCCGGCCCGGGTTATGGGGACTTTGCGCTGCCACTATCAACACAGAGCCCACCAGAACCCTTTCTTCTACCCGGGGTTGCAGGACATAACCGCCCACGTTGACTTCACCGCAGTCGCCGAAGCCGGATTTGACGCCGGATTCCGTATCGCCGGCTACACAACTCAGGCGAATTTCCTGATGGGAAGCGGCCTGCTGGAGATGTCGGTGGATCCGCAGGCGGATATCGGCGAACAGATTAAGGTCGCACAACAGATTAAAACCCTGACGATGCCGGACGAAATGGGGGAAAATTTCAAAGTTATCGCTTTAAGCAAACAGATTGACGACGGCCTGATCGGCTTCAAAGTTCGCGATCTGCGCCACCAACTTTAAAAAAGAGAAAATAGATGGAACCTGTTTTAGATTGGTTACAAATCACCGTTCTGGCTTTGATTCAAGGGCTGACCGAATTTCTGCCCATATCCAGTTCCGGCCACCTTATTCTGGTGCCGCAGCTTTTCGGCTGGCAGGATCAGGGACTGGCGTTTGATGTTGCGGTGCATATCGGAACCTTAAGCGCGGTTGTCCTCTATTTCAGAAACGACATCCGACTTATGGTAATCGACTGGACGCGCTCGCTGATTACCCGTCAACCGACGTCGAACAGCCGTCTTGCATGGTGGGTTATTCTTGCCACCTTGCCGGCAATCGCTTTTGGCTTTGTTATCAACAACGGGCTTGAAGAGAGCCTGCGTAACCCGCTGATTATCGCCGCCACAACGATCGGTTTCGGTATCCTGCTGTGGTGGTCGGACATCAAAGGCCAAAAAATCCGCGACGAATACAGCCTGAGCTTTAAAGACATTACCGTAATAGGCTTTGCACAGGCTCTGGCGTTAATCCCTGGAACGTCCCGTTCCGGCATTACCATTACCGCGGCTTTACTGGTCGGCCTGACACCTCAGGCCGCTGCCCGCTTCTCGTTTCTGCTATCGATCCCGATCATTCTCGGCGCCGGGATTTTGAAACTTAAAGATCTTCTGGAGAGTTCGCACCCGGTCCAATGGCAGGCGATGATCGGCGGCACACTGCTTTCCGCTATCAGCGCCTATATTGTCATTGCACTGTTTTTAAAATGGATCAACCGCGTCGGCATGGCACCTTTCGCTTTGTACCGTTTCGCGCTTGGCGCTCTGCTGATCTACCTGTTTATCTAGGAATACACAAATGCGACGCTTATGGCTGATAACCGGCTGGGGATTGATCGCCGGCGTTTTTTACCTTTCCGTATTAACGCCCTATATTCCCACGATCAAAGTGAGTAATATTGATAAGGCGTATCACTTTATCGCCTACTTTGCGCTGATGATCTGGTTTGCTCAGGCTTACGCAGCCAACAGACGCTGGATCATCCTGCTGGCAATCATATTATTCGGCATCCTGATCGAATTCATCCAACCTCATTACGGTCGTGAATTCGATATAAAAGACATGCTCGCCAACAGCGGCGGCGCATTGATGGCATGGCTGATAAGCCTGCAAGGTGGCGACATTCTTTATCGCCGTTTTACCGTCAAGGCGCAGAGATAACGCAAAAGACAGCTATCGTCCAGGGAGAATAAAATGGAACCTCAGCAGAACCTAAGCCATACCCATTTATTCTCCGCGCAACAGAGTCGTCAGCTCGATCGCTTTGCGATTCGAACATTAGACATGCCCGGCATTCTATTAATGAAACGTGCCGCCTGGCACGCTTTCCAGACAACGCAGAATTTTTATCCCGCAATCGACAAATTCGACATTCTATGCGGCACGGGTAATAACGGCGGCGACGGATTCGCCTTGGCTCAGTTCGCTCGACTTCAAGGCAAAGAGGTCAGTATCTGGCTGCTGGGCGATACGCAGAAAATCCAGAATGACGCCCTGACAACATTTAAAGAAGCCCTGGCTCTCGGCATCCCGGTTCAACCCCTCTCAAAATACCCCTCAGCAGCAAACCATGACAAAGAGCGACTGATCGTAGACGCCCTGTTCGGAACAGGACTGGATCGTCCTTTGAGCGCTGAACTGCAAACCCTTATTCATGCGATCAACGCCAAAGAATTTCCTATCATTGCTCTGGATACGCCAAGCGGCCTGGACAGCAACAGCGGTCGAATTCTCGGCGCCGCCATTAAGGCACAGCACACCTGCAGCTTTATTACCTATAAGACAGGCCAATTCACTCTGCATGGCAAAGACCATTGCGGGCAAATCCACCTTTTCGACCTTGGCCTGCCTGATGACGCTTACCGACAAAATCTGTCCGACAGTATCGGCATGCATGGTCTTCGCTACTGGCGCGATAGAATGCCCAAACCCGACAGCACGCACCACAAAGGGCGTGCCGGAGTAGATCTTCTGATCGGAGGCAACAGCCAAATGGAAGGCGCCCTGCAAATAGCCGCCTCCGGCAGCCTGCATTGCGGAGCCGGACTGGTTCACATCTATAGCCCGCACAGCGGCTATCTCCGAGACATCCCGGAAGTACAATGCCACGCTCCGGATAACAGCGATCTCAAAACCTTAATCGCAAAAGCCGGCGCAATCGCGATCGGACCCGGCCTTGGTCAGAATGACTGGGCGCGGCAAAGCCTGCAGCAGCTTATCGAAAATGCATACGACAAAACTCTGATCCTGGATGCCGACGCACTGAACCTTCTGGCGCAAAAAGACGATCCGGAAATTGCCGCTATCCGCAAAAATTTGCAACAAGGCCATAACGAATGGATTTTGACCCCTCACCCCGGAGAAGCAGCCCGCCTGTTAAATTGCTCCGTAGAAGATATTCAAAATGATCGGGGGCATGCTATTCGCCAACTGCAGCAAAAATACGGCGGCATCATCGTTTTAAAAGGCAACGGCAGTTTGATCTTCGACGGCAAACAAATGGAACTCTGTCCGGACGGCAATCCGGGAATGGCGGTTGGAGGAATGGGCGACCTGTTAAGCGGAATTATCTGCGCCCTTGCGGCACAGAGTACGGATTCTTTTGCGGCGGCTTGTCTGGGTGTCTATCTGCACGCCAATGCGGGTGACCGGGCAGCCGAGACGTTTGGTCTCGCCGGCGTCACCCCAAGCAGAATGCTCGAGTCGATCGGCAAGCTGCTTGACTGAACGATTCCCCTCTATTTCGGAAGAAATGCGTTCAACTGCTGCATCATCTGATACAACTCGTCTTCGTTCTCCGCCATCAGGTTGATATGCCCCAGCTTACGCCCGGCTCTTTCCGCCTTGTCGTATAGATGCAGATGCGCCTTCGGCATTTTCAAAACTTCTTCAACCGGACCGGTTTCACCGATAATGTTCACCATGGCGGCCAATGGCTGTTTAGGCTGAGTCGACCCGAGAGGCAGACCACAAATCGCGCGCACATGATTCTCGAACTGACTAGTTTCCGCACCTTCAATCGTCCAGTGCCCGGAGTTATGCACTCGCGGCGCCATTTCATTGGCAACCAGCCCGTCTTCGGTCTCAAAAAGCTCCAGTGTCAGCACCCCGACATGATCCAACTCATCCAGCAGCTTATGCATATACTCTTCCGCCTGCTTCTGTACGTCTTCGCTGATTTGACGTGCCGGCGCAATTGTGTAGCGTAAAATGCCTTCGTGATGCACATTCTGCATCAACGGATAGTAGACATGCTCGTTATGCGCATTGCGTACCGCAATAATTGACAGTTCACGGGCAAAATCGACGAAGCCTTCCAGAATCAGTTCGCGCTCGCCCAATTGCTGCCAGGCCTTCTCAACCTGGTCTTCGCTTTTCAAAACCGCCTGACCCTTGCCGTCATAGCCTTCGGTCGTAGTTTTCAAAACCGCTGGCAGGCCGATTTTTTTCACAGCATTATGCAAACTTTCCAAAGAGTCGACCACTTCAAAAGGTGCGCACGGAATCCCCAGATCGGTAAGCAGATTTTTTTCTCGCCCGCGATGCTGCGAGACATAAAGTGACTTCTCTCCCGGATAGACCGGCGTTGTCTTGGCGATCTCGCGCACCATCTCAACGTCGGTATTCTCGCTCTCATAAGTAATAACATCGGCAAAATCGACCAACTGCTTCAGGTTATCCGCTTCGTCCGAATGCATATGCATATGGCCCAACAGAGCCGACGGTTCGTCTTCACTTACGCCATAAAAGGCGAATTTCTGCGCCAGTGGATAGCCGGCCAAAGCCAACATCCGGCCCAGCTGACCGGCACCTAAAACACCTACTTTCTTGCTGATCGGGGTCATGAGTCACTCCAAATAAAAAACCGTAGGCGTGCATTTTAGCAAAATGCACCCGCTACGGTTACTTTCAAAAGCACTTTATATCAACGGCGTCCGACGGCAATCGGGGCGCGCAGAGCATCGCAAGCGCAAGATGCTCTTGTCCGGCATTTATTACTCTACTCGAGGATCCGGATTAGCCAGAACAGTCTCCGTCTGTTCAGTGCGGAAACGGTTAACCGCCTCGCGTACTTCAGGATACTGGTTTCCGACAATCTGTGCCGCCAGAATACCGGCATTCTTCGCACCGGCTTCACCGATTGCCAAGGTTCCCACCGGAATTCCGCCCGGCATCTGTACGATAGATAGCAAAGAATCGTTACCGTTCAAGGCGCGCGATTTCACCGGCACGCCGAGCACCGGCACAACCGTTTTCGCCGCGACCATTCCCGGAAGGTGCGCCGCACCGCCGGCACCGGCAATAATCACCTGCAGACCGCGCTCTTGCGCCTGCTCTGCATATTCAAACATCAAATCCGGCGTACGGTGTGCCGACACCACTTTAACTTCATGCGGAACGCCAAAAAGTTCCAGCATTTCAACGGAATGTTGCATTGTCGGCCAATCGGACTTAGAGCCCATAATCACACCAACAAGGGGAGCTGTTTGTTGTGACATCGATATCACCCTAAATTTAGAAAAGGCGTCTATTTTCCTTATTTTTCAAACAAAATCAAATATTAAGTTTCAATAATTATTGAGTCGGAATAATTAAACAACCCCTTAATTTTATAAGGTTTTGCTATAATTTTTGATTATCACTCAACCCAGGCCTTTTGATTCATGCGATTCAAGCATTGCGCAAGCAGGCGTTCATTTCTAATGACGACTTTCGCCTCCCTGTTCGGACTGCACGGTTGTCAAAAAAACGATTACTCGCCCCAGGATTATGAACCAAAAGTGCTCGACTCCCCAAGTCTGAAACAGACGGAGTACGCCTTCGCCGTTCACCCTTTGCATAATCCATCAAGGCTATTCGAACTTTTCAATCCGTTAATGGAATATTTAAACGCCTATATTCCGGAAGCGCGCTTTCGACTCGAAGCCTCGCGCGACTATTCCAGCTACGACCAGAAACTGGCCGACGCTTCGGTCGAATTTGCTTTACCTAACCCCTATCAGACGGTAACTGCAATCGAATCCGGGCACTACAGAGTGTTTGCCAAAATGGGCGATGACCACAATTTCCGCGGTATCATTCTCGTCAGAAAAGACAGCGGCATTCGAAAGGTAACCGATCTGAAAGGCAAAACCATCAGTTACCCGGCTCCGACAGCCCTTGCCGCGACCATGATGCCGCAGTACTATCTGTATCAGCATGGCCTGAATATCAAAACCGATGCAAACAATATCTATGTCGGGTCTCAGGAATCATCTATTATGAATGTCCTGCACGGAGAAAGTGATGCCGGCGCAACCTGGCCGCCTCCGTGGGAACTGCTGGCGCAAGAAAATCCTGAACTGAAAGAAAAACTTGAGGTCAAATGGCAGACGGATCCTCTGCCGAACAACGGACTCATTGCGCGCAATGATGTTCCGCAACGACTTGTCACCCAGGTACAGCGACTGCTGAGCGAAATGCACACTACCCCGAGGGGCAGGGAAATTTTACAGACCATCTACCTTTCAAGATTCGAGGTTGCGGACAATGCCACTTATCAACCGGTGAAAGATTTCCTTGAAAACTTCCGGCAAAAAATCCGCATTCCAGAAGAAGAATAACCATAAAAGAAACCAATCCTTTGATGCCGTTACAGATTAAATCCATAAAAAACAAACTGATTTTAAGCATTGCATTAATCCACGCCGTGCTGATGACCCTGTTTATTTTTGACTTGGTACAGCGCCAGATGACCTTTCTGGAAAAAGAAACACGGGGGACGGCCATCGGCATCGCCAAGACACTGGCAACCAACAGCGTCCCCTGGATGCTGTCCAATGACCTTGCGGGACTGGCTGAAATCACTGACGCTCAGGCACAACAGGCCAATATTAACTTCGTGATGCTGATAAACACCGAAGGGAAAATTCTCGCTTATCACAACAACCGCAGCCCGCAACATCACGAAACCAGTATCGGTCGATTTCTGGAACTGCCGAAACACGACCCTTTCAATATGAAAAAAAGCGTCCACACCTACTTCGACGATGACAACGCCGTGGATGTCGCGATTCCGATCTGGAAAGAAGAAACACAACTGGGCTGGGCACGGGTTCAGCTAAGCCGCCTGAACACCACCAACAGCATTGAATTCATTACTCGTGAAGGCTTGTTCTACACTTTGATCGCCATCCTTTCAGGCACCGTAATGGCCTGGCTTATGGGGCACAATCTGACACGCAGGATCTACCGCCTGATCGATACGACCAAACGCATTCGCGACGGCGAACGAAATCTGCCGATCAACACGCAAGGTATAGACGAGTTAAGCGTATTGGCCAAAAACTTCGCCTCCATGCTGCAGCAATTGGAGAAAAACGAAAACGCCCTTTTTGAAGAGAAAGAACGGGCCGAAATCACCTTAAAATCCATCGGCGACGCGGTTGTCGTCATTGATGAAAACGGCAATATCGGCTATATGAACCCAGCCGCCGAACAGGTTACCGCCTGGGAACGAGAAGACGCTTTAAACAAACCGATTATCGAAGTGATGCAACTCTTTAACGAAAGCACCAAAAAACCCGTTAACAATCCGGCACTCCGCGCGCTGGAATACAACAAAGTCGTCGGCATCTCCAAAGAAACCATTCTGATCAACCGTCTGGGCGACACTATCTCACTGGTCGACTCGGCGGCACCGATCATCGATCGCGACGGCCATATTATCGGCGCCATCATGGTTTTCCATGACGCCACCGAAGAACGCTCCCTGCAGCAACGCCTCAGCTGGCAGGCCACTCATGACACCCTAACCGAACTCTATAACCGTTCCGCTTTCGAAAGTGAACTGGAAAGACTGATTCAACTGAGCGAATCGGACAAGCACAGCAAACAGAGCCTGCTCTATCTGGATCTGGATCAATTTAAAATCATCAACGACACCGTAGGACACACTGCCGGCGACCTGCTGCTTAAACAACTGGCAATGATTCTGGAACAGACTATCCAGAGTCGAGGTTTCCTCTCCCGTCTTGGCGGGGACGAGTTTGCCGTACTGATGAGCGAATGTGATACCGACAGCGCTATTCTTCTCGCCGAGGAACTGCGCCGCAGTATCGCCAGCCACCGGCTTTTCTGGGAAGGGAAAAGCTTTCAGGTAGGCTGCAGTATCGGGATTGCCGCAATTCACGGCAATCTGAGTAAAACCACTATTCTTTCGCGAGCCGACATTGCTTGTTATCTAGCCAAGGACAAAGGGCGTAATCGTATTGAAGTCTATCAGGAAAACGACAACTCCCTGGCTCAGGATCAGCACATTATCGACTGGGTCAACCGTATCAAACACGGTTTGGATAACCAGCAATTCCTGCTGTATGCGCAGAAAATCACCAACTTGCAATCCCCCGAACAATACGGCGAAGCCCATTATGAAATTCTGGTACGTATGCGTGATGAGGATGGAGAGATCATTACGCCAAACCACTTCCTGCCCGCCGCAGAGCGCTTTGATCTGATGAGCCAGTTGGATCTGTATATCGCCGAGAAAGCCATCAAATGGCTTAAACAATATGCTGCCAAAATAGAACTGCTGAACATCAATATCTCCGGCCAGTCTCTGGGTCAACAGAACTTCACCGACGAACTCCTCGCTTTGCTGGAGAACAACATCGGCAATAATCATAAAATCTGTTTCGAAATCACTGAAACGGTCGCCATCAGCCAGATGAACAACACCATCGATTTCCTGCATACGGTCAAGGAATTCGGCTGCAAACTGGCGTTAGACGATTTCGGATCCGGCTTTGCCTCCTTTACCTGGCTGAAAAACCTGCCGATTGACTTTGTCAAAATCGACGGCGACTTTATCCGCGACGTCTTGAATGATCCGGTGGATGCCGCCATGGTGCGCACGATCCGCGACATCAGTGAAATCATGCAAATCCAGTCGGTCGCCGAGTTCGTCGAAACGCAGGAGATCAGCGACTGGCTTAGAGAGACCGGAATTCACTATGGGCAGGGGTATCACTTCGACAAACCGAAACCCATTGAACAGGTCTTTGCCGAAAAACGTGTTTAAAATTTCCTTTACCGTTTGCTAGGAAATTAAAAAAATGCGATAATCTGCGAAAATTTAGCGCCGATTTGATCATCAGCTTGCGGGCGCATTAATAAGTACGGCTAAAGCGAGGAGCCTTCGAGCCCTCGAGAAAACGCAATTTCAGGTTTTCCGAGTACTCTCTGAATTTCCCGTCGATTTTCCGTACCTCGTTTTCAACTGTTTAAATATCTCTGTTTTCGAGGAACTCTTATGAGCAAATTTACCGTATTCACTTCCGAATCCGTATCGGAAGGACATCCAGATAAAATCGCAGACCAGATTTCGGACGCCATGCTGGACGCCATTCTGGAACAGGATCCGCGTGCGCGCGTCGCCTGTGAAACCTTTGTCAAAACCGGCATGGTCATTCTGGGTGGTGAAATCACTACGGAAGCGTGGGTTGACCAGGAAGAGCTGGTTCGTAAAGTCGTTAACGATATCGGTTATAACCACGGCGATCTGGGATTTGACGGTGACACCTGTGCGGTGCTTTCCTCAATCGGTAAACAGTCTCCAGAAATCGCCATGGGTGTCGACGAAACCAACGAGCACGAACAAGGTGCCGGTGACCAGGGACTGATGTTCGGCTACGCATCCAACGAAACCGATGTATTGATGCCGGCTCCGATCTACTATGCCCACCGTTTAATGGAACGTCAGGCATATGTTCGCAAATCCGGCCAGCTGAGCTGGCTACGCCCGGATGCCAAAAGCCAGGTAACCCTGCGTTATCAGGACGGTCAACCGGTAGCCATTGATGCGGTCGTACTTTCCACACAGCACAACCCTGAAATCGCCCAGAAAGACCTGCAAGAAGCGGTAATGGAAGAGATTATCAAACCGGTTCTGCCGAACGAGTGGCTACACAAAGAGACCCAATACCATATTAACCCGACCGGCCGTTTTGTTATCGGCGGCCCGGTGGGCGATGCCGGTCTGACCGGCCGTAAGATCATTGTCGATACTTACGGCGGTATGGCACGCCACGGCGGTGGAGCCTTCTCCGGTAAAGATCCATCTAAAGTCGACCGTTCTGCGGCCTACGCCGGCCGTTATGTGGCGAAAAACATCGTAGCTGCCGGCTTGGCCGACAAGTGCGAGATCCAGGTATCCTATGCGATCGGCGTCGCTGAACCGACTTCGATCAGCATTGAAACTTTCGGAACCGAGAAAGTCGATATAACCCTTATTGAAAAACTGGTTCGCGAGCACTTCGATCTACGTCCGAAAGGCCTGATCAGCATGCTGGATCTGTATCGCCCGATCTACCAGAAGACCGCATCCTACGGACACTTCGGTCGCGAGCTGCCGGAATTCAGCTGGGAAAAAACCGACAAAGCGGAGCTTCTGCGCGCCGAAGCCGGGCTGTAATTAAATTACAAAACACCAAGACAACATTTTATCTTCCGTAATGTCGTGTCTTGGTGGTGAAATTAAGCAAAGGAATTATCCAATGCAATCGCAAAAGAAATATGCACAAAAATTAAGCCTTGAGTTCTTTCCACCCAGAACCGAACAGGGGATGGAAAAACTGAAAACCGTCATTACCGAGGTCGGCGCCATGCAACCGGAGTATATGTCGGTCACATACGGCGCCGGCGGAACGACTCAGGAAAAAACCCTGGAAACGGTTCGTTACATTCAGACTCAGACCGAATTTGAAGCCGCCCCGCACCTGACCTGTATCGGCGCATCGCAAGAGAGCGTTCTTGAATTACTTGACGAGTATGAAGCCATGGGCGTCAAACGCATAGTGGCGCTGCGCGGCGACCTGCCATCAGGCATGATGGACCCGGGCGAATTCAAATATGCCAGCGATCTGATCGCGTTTATCCGTGAACGCAAAGGCGACACTTTCCATCTGGAAGTGGCCGCGTATCCGGAAACCCATCCGCAGGCACGCAATTGCGATATCGGCATCAAATGGTTCAAACATAAAGTCGAACAAGGTGCCGATTCAGCCATTACCCAGTATTTCTACAACTTCGACAGCTACCGCTACTTCATCGATAACTGCGAGAAGAACGGAATCGACCTGCCGATCATTCCGGGTATTATGCCAATCACCAACTACGAGAACCTGATCCGTTTCTCGCAAGGTTGCGGAGCAGAAGTACCGCGCTGGTTGAAATGCCGTCTGGAATCCTTCGACGAAGACGATAAAGAAGGCATGAAAGCCTTTGCCCGTGACGTTGTCACCGAACTGTGTCAGAAACTGTTGGATGCCGGCGCTCCGGGATTGCACTTCTACAGCATGAACAGTACCCAGCCAACGCTGGATATTGCTCAAGCCCTGACCTTGAAAAACGCCTGATTAAACGATGCGTATCCCTCGCCTCTATCTTCCGGCCGATTTCGCTCAAGGGGCGACTCTGTCTCTGAGTCGCGAACAGGCGCATTATGCTCTGACGGTACTGCGCCTGAAAGACGGTCACCCTCTGGAGCTGTTTGACGGCCAAGGTAATATCGCCCGGGCAAAGCTCGAGGTTATCGGGCGTCGGGAAGCAAACGTCATCCTTGAAGAGATCCATTGCGCGCACAACGAATCGCCTTTGAACAGCGTTCTGTTGCAGGGAATTTCCCGTGGCGACCGGATGGATTACAGCATTCAGAAAGCGGTCGAACTCGGCGTTACAGCGATTCTGCCGCTCTTTACCGAACGCTGTGAAGTCAAACTTAAGGGCGACAAGCTGGAAAAACGCCGCAGCCAGTGGCAGAGCATTGCAATCAATGCCTGCGAACAGTCCGGGCGTGCTTTTGTGCCGGAGATTTTGCCGATCACTAGCCTGAAAGATTTTTTTGCCGAAGCCTCGGAGCTGCAAGGAATTGTTTGCGATCCTTACGCCGAACAAACCCTGAAACAACTGGCCGCTCCGACCCCCGATACGCCCTTGCACATTCTGGTCGGTCCGGAAGGCGGTCTAAGCGACGAGGAAGTCGCGCTTGCAGTTCAGAACGGATTTGCCGCGACACGGCTTGGTCCACGAGTATTACGTACTGAAACGGCCGGACCGGCTATGTTGGCAATCGCGCAAAGCCTCTGGGGGGATATATAACCTCGTGCTGGTTCTGTTTGACTCTATCAGCCGGCACCCCTCAGACAATGAAGTATTCGGAATCCTCGCGGAATAAGCGCAGCCTGATAAGATTCATTATTACGCCATCATCTGCCGGCTTTATGCCTTCTTCGAATTCGTTATAATACTTAAATTCCCAATTTTGCTAACTTCGCCTCAGCCAATGCGCCCCCGAAGGCGAATAAAAGAGAGAAACCATGCCAGCAACTACCGTCGTTCCCCATTTGCAAACCGCCCTAACGGGTCCGCTACTTGAACTGGAAAGCCACCTACTCGCCCAGAGCCAGGAGATTGAAGCCTGGCTACGCAAGCAGTTCAAACAGACGCCGGCGCCTTTTTATGCATCAGTGGACCTGCGCAATGCCGGTTACAAGCTGGCACCGGTCGATACCAACCTCTTCCCGGCCGGCTTTAACAACCTGCATCCTGAAATCCGCTCTCTGGCCGTACACGCAGCACAGAGCACCATTACGCAGATCTGTCCGATCGCGGATGGCGTTCTGATTATTCCGGAAAACCATACACGCAACACTTTCTATCTGGAAAACCTGTTTTCTCTGAAAACCATCATTGAGACAGCCGGTTACGAAGTGCAGATCGGTTCACTGATGGAAGGCCTTGATGCCCCGATGATTATCGAACTGCCATCGGGCAATACACTGACACTGAAACCTTTGGTGCGCAAAGACAATCAGGTAGGCGTGGACGACTTTTTCCCTTGCGCGGTACTGCTTAACAACGACCTGTCAGGCGGCCGTCCGGCAATTCTCGAAAACATCGAACAAACACTGTTGCCGCCTCTGGATCTTGGCTGGGCCAGCCGCTATAAGACACACCACTTCCAGCATTATTCGGAAGTCACCGAAGCCTTTGCCAAGATCGTCAAGATCGATCCTTGGCTGATCACCCCGACCTCTGTTCAATGCGGTCCGGTGAATTTCAAAGAGCGCAGCGGCTTGGAAGATTTGGCCGAAACGGTCAATAAAGTACTTGCCGACACTCAGCAGTACTACGACACCCACAATATCGGCTGCAAACCATTTGCTATCGTTAAATCCGACAGCGGAACCTACGGCATGGCGATCATGTCGGTACAGAGCTCGGAAGACATCCTGAGCTTGAACCGAAAACAGCGCAATAAAATGTCCTCGGTCAAAGAGGGACTGCATGTCGAGCAGATGCTGGTTCAGGAAGGCGTTTACACCTACGAAGAGATCGACGGAGCCGTTGCCGAGCCGGTGGTTTATATGATCGGTAATCAGGTCGTCGGCAGTTTCTACCGCGTTCACACCGGAAAAGAAGCGACCGATAACCTGAACTCCCCGGGCATGCATTTCCAGCCTCTATCTTATGCCGAACCGGGCATTATGCCGGACGAGACGCAGCAGCCGGACTCGGCGCCTAACCGCTTCTACGCATACGGCGTTATTGCCCGGCTTGCGCTACTGGCAGCCGCCCGCGAAATCGCCGATGCCAAAGGCGATCTTCCGCCTTTGGAAATTCAGTAAGGGACAGGAAAATGATCCGACTTGGTATTGTCATGGACCCGATCGAAGGGATCAAACCCTATAAGGACAGTTCTTTTGCCATGCTGCTTGAAGCACAGCGACGCGGTTACGAGCTGCATTATATGCAACCGGAAGATCTGTATCTGAAGAACGGTCAGCCTTTTGCGACCACCAGTCTGCTCAAGGTATGGGATCGCGAAAAAAACGAGCAGTATTACGGCTTCGGAGCTTCTCAGGAATTGCCGCTCGGCGAGTTGGATATCATTCTTATCCGTCAGGACCCGCCGTTCAATAACGACTATCTGTACAGCACCCATATTCTGGAGCAGGCCGAAGCGCAAGGCGCTTTGGTGGTAAACAAGCCGCAAAGTCTGCGTGACGCCAATGAAAAACTGTTTGCCAGCTGGTTTCCGCACTGCATCCCGCAAACGCTGGTCAGTGCCGACCCGGACAAACTGCGCGCTTTCGTGCTCGAACACCAAGATACCATTTTCAAACCGCTGGATGCCATGGGCGGCGCTTCGATCTTTCGCGTTAAAGCCGGTGACCCGAACCTGAGCGTCATTATTGAGACCATGACCGATCACGGTAAACATCACATTATGGCGCAGATCTTTCTACCGGAAATCAAGCAGGGCGATAAACGGGTTCTACTGATAAACGGTGAGCCGATCGACTATACGCTGGCGCGTATTCCGCAGGAAGGCGAAACACGCGGCAATATCGCCGCCGGAGGTTCCGGCGTAGGCATGCCGATTACCGATCGCGAGCGCTGGCTTTGCGAACAGATCAAGCCGACACTGCAGGCAAAAGGGCTGTATTTTGTTGGCCTTGATGTCATCGGTGATTACATTACCGAAATCAATGTCACCAGTCCGACCTGTATTCGAGAGTTGGATGCACAATTCGGATTGAATATCGCCGGCACGCTTTTCGACGCTCTGGAGCAGCAATTAAACAAAGAGGCGCAATGAGTCGCGCTGCGAAACCAGCCCCGACGTTAAAACGCCGCCACCTGTTTAAAATGGCGGCAGCCGCAGGCTTTGCTTTCTCTTTTAGCGGCTGCTCCCGAAGCGAGTCAGCTTATGAGAGCCAGATTCTTATCTTCGGAACGGAAGTGGATATCAAAATCTACCATCCGGACAAATATGCGGTAAATGAAGCAATCGCCAGAATCAATCGCGACTTTCAAAAATTTCACCATGAATGGCACGCCTGGGAGCGAGGCGGGATCGTCAGTCGCATCAACGACGCTATAACCCGCAAACAGCCGATTGAAGTCGCCGAATCGGTAAAAACCTTCATTCTTAAATCACAACAGCTCAGCGAAGCCAGCGATTATCTGTTCGACCCCGCTATCGGCAAGCTTATCGCCTTATGGGGATTTCATTCTGAACAATGGCAAGGCCCGCCGCCGGATGACGGCGCAATCCGTAACTGGCTGGCGGAACGTCCGTCGATTAAAGATTTGTACTTTATCGGTCGCCGACTGTATAGCCACAACCCTCAGGTACAACTTGATTTCGGCGGCAATGCCAAAGGCCTCGCTCTCGACATGGCTTTACAAAGTCTGCAGAGAGCAGGCATTGAGCACGCTCTGGTCAGCATCGGCGGCGACATGAAGGCACTGGGGATAAAGCCCGGCAATCAACCATGGAAAGTCGCGATCAGCAATCCGCGCATCCCGGCCGAACCGATCGCCTCTCTGGCACTTTACGGGGAAGAGAGCGTTGTCACCTCCGGTACTTATCAGCGCTTCTTCGAATGGCAAGGTCAGCGCTATTCGCACATCCTAAACCCCAACACCGGTTATCCGGCGACAGGTTTCGCTTCGGTGACCGTAATTCACCCGGATGCAACGACCGCGGATGCAGCCGCTACCGCCCTGCTGATTGCCGGGCCGCAACAATGGCGTCACATCGCTGAACAGATGCAAATCGAGTACGCGTTATGCGTTGATTATTCTGGTCAAATCGAGCAAACAAAAGCGATGGAAAAACGCGCCAAACTGTTATAATTCGCTTATGAATCAGATGCACTCTCTCGAACACCATTTTCTGGTTGCCATGCCTTCTCTAGACAATAGCTGGTTTGAAAAATCGGTGATCTATATTGTCGAAGATAACGAGCATGGCACTATGGGACTGACCATTAATCTAGGCCATCAGCTGGACATTCGCACGCTTCTGGAACATTTCCACTACCATTACAACGAACGCAATCCACACTTGGATGAACAGGTGTTGCTGGGCGGCCCAGTGGATGTTGAAAGAGGTTTTATTCTGCACCAGCCCGCCGGAAGCTGGAAAAGTTCCATGCCGCTCAGAGACGGATTGGCAATGACCGTTTCCGACGATTTTCTACAGGCCGTCGGCGATGGCGAAGCGCCGGATAACTTCCTGGTTTGTCTCGGCTTTGCCGGCTGGGAGCCGGGGCAGCTGGCCGAAGAGTTGCAGGAAAACAGCTGGCTGACAATCCCCTATAACCAGAGTCTGCTGTTTGAAACTCCGGTCGAACAGCGCTGGGAAATCGCTTTAGGGACGCTCGGTATCTCTCCGGAATTTTTGAGCAGCGAGGCTGGCCATGCCTAAGAAAACGATTGAAGGCAATGTCATCGGTTTTGATTTCGGATTGCGCCGGATCGGCGTCGCGATAGGACAAACCATTACGCAAACCGCCTCTCCGGAAACCATTGTCGACAGCAGGGATGGCAAACCGGATTGGGATCGGATCACGGAGCTTTTCGAAAAATGGCAGCCAGCCGCGATTGTGGTCGGATTGCCTATGCGCCTGGACGGCAGCGAACAGCCTCTGACTCAGCCGGCACGGAAATTCGGGCAACGCCTGAGCGGCCGCTACGGCAAACCGGTTTTCTTTATCGAAGAGCAGTTGAGTTCGATCGAAGCGGAGCAGCGCCACGGCGCCAAAAAACAGCGTAAATCATCGCATATCGATGATCATGCGGCACAAATCATTCTAGAGAACTGGCTACAACAGACGGTTCCGTCAAATTCATAATTTAAGAGTACTGTCATGCAAGAACTGGATATCGACGTCAACGCCCTGATCGATAAAATGACCGCAGAGCTGAAGCCCCTTCTGAAAAAACACCCGGGCGCCAAAATGATCGGAATCCGCACCGGCGGAGAATGGATTGCACAATCCCTGCATCAACAGCTCGAACTGACAGACGAACTGGGTGTGATCGACATCTCCTTCTACCGCGACGACTTTTCGAAAATCGGCCTGAACCCAACGATCAAACCGTCGCACATTCCATGGGATGTCGAAGATCAGCATCTGATTCTGGTTGACGACGTCCTCTTTACCGGGCGTACCATACGCTCGGCGCTGAATGAGATTTTCGATTTCGGTCGCCCTGCCAGTGTCACTCTGGTTACCCTTCTGGATCGTAAAGGATGTCGTGAACTTCCTTTACAGGCGGATATTGTCGGTATGCCGCTTAAATGCGAACAGACACTAAAACTTACCGGCCCAGAACCCCTTAAAGTTATGATTTCCGAGCCAGCTGAGGTATCTGCATGAAAGCACGCTTGACCGCTCCGAATATTCAGTTAAACGAGCAGGGAAAACTGAAACACCTGCTCACTTTGGAAGGATTAAAACAGCAGCATCTGCTGGAGATCCTCGATACAGCGGAATCCTTTATCGATCCAAACAGCAATAAGATCAAAAAAGTACCGCTGCTGCGCGGCAAGAGCATAATGAATCTGTTCTTCGAGCCGAGTACGCGCACACGCACCACCTTCGAAATCGCTGAAAAGCGATTGTCAGCGGACATCGAGAGCCTGGATATCCAAACCTCGGCCACCAAAAAAGGTGAATCTCTGCTGGATACTTTATGGAATCTGCAGGCGATGCAGGCGGATATGTTTGTTATCCGTCACGCAGAAAGCGGCGCGGCGCATTTCTTTGCCCAGCACGTCGCCCCGCATGTCCACGTCCTGAACGCCGGTGACGGCCAGCACGCCCATCCGACTCAGGCGTTGCTGGATATGTTCACTATCCGTAAAAAGAAAGGCGATATCTTCGATCTTAAGGTCGCCATTATCGGCGACATTCTGCATTCGCGTGTAGTACGCTCGCAAATTCAGGCGCTGAGTATTCTGGAAGCTCGCGAAATCCGTGTAATCGGACCGAAAACCCTGCTGCCGGAAAATCCGGAAGCGCTTGGCGTGCATGTCTATCACGATATCGAGGAAGGCTTGCAGGACGTTGATGTCGTCATTATGGTGCGTCTGCAGAACGAACGCATGAAAAGCGCTCTGATCCCAAGTGAAAAAGAATTTTTCAAACGCTACGGTCTGACGGAAAAACGTCTTGCTTTAGCCAAACCGGATGCCATTGTCATGCACCCCGGCCCAATCAACCGCGGAGTGGAAATCGACTCGGCCGTCGCCGACGGTGCGCAATCGGTAATTCTCGAACAGGTTACCTACGGAATCGCCGTTCGCATGGCTGTGATGTCGATCATTATGAGCAACGCCGCTCAGCTGGCGCAACAGCAAGCAGAACAGCAGGAAAGAGAATTCAACTTAGAGAGTGAAGCCGAAGTGGAGGGAGCCCGATGAGACTCGCTATTCTGAATGCGCGCGTAATCGACCCGAGCCAAAATCTGGATAAAATCACCAGCATTTTTCTGTCACGTGGACGAATTGTCGAAATTGCCGATGAGGCTCCTGATGGATTCACTGCGGACCAAACCATTGACGCAAGCGGAAAATGGATCATTCCCGGGCTGGTTGACCTGCAGGCACGCCTTGGCGAACCCGGCAGCAGCTATGCCGGTTCGATCGCCAGCGAAACCCGAGCGGCTGTAGCCGGCGGCGTTACCACCATTTGCTGCCCGCCGGATACCAGCCCGGTTAACGACTCGCAAGCGGTCACCGAACTGATTCAACGTCGCGCCCGTCAGGCTGCAACCGCCTACGTCATGCCAATCGGCGCCCTGACCCAAGGACTCGAAGGCAAACTTCTCAGCGGGATCTATTCACTGGTTGAAGGCGGCTGTGTTGCACTAAGCCAGGCCAATCAACCGGTACAGAGCGCTCTGACGCTGAAAAATGCACTCGAATATACCGCCTCGTTGGATACGGTTATTATGCTGCGTTGCGAAGATCAGGACCTGAAAAACAATGGTGTGGCGCATGACGGGCCGGTCAGTTCTCGACTCGGTCTACCGGCAATTTCACCGTCCGCCGAAACGACGGCTTTGGCGCGCGATCTGATACTCGTGGAAGAAGCCGGAATCCGTGCACACTTTTCACAGCTCTCTTGCGCGCGCTCGGTCGAGATGATCGCCGAGGCGAAAAAACGTGGATTGCCAGTCACCTGCGACGTTGCCATCCACCAGTTACTGCTTTCGGAAATGGACGTTCTCGGCTTTAACAGTCTGTTCCATGTTTCTCCGCCGCTGCGCAGCCTCAAAGATCGTGACGCTCTGTTAGCCGGCGTTAAATCCGGTGTTATCGATGCGATTGTCAGTGATCACACCCCGTTGCACCGTGATGACAAACTACTGCCATTCGGAGAGAGCAAGCCTGGAATGATCGGTCTGGAAACTCTGCTGCCACTGGTTTTGAAACTGGTTCAGGAAAACCAGCTGGATCTGGATACTGCACTGAAAGCGGTCACCCACACCCCTGCCAGCATTTTAAACATCCCGACCGGCTCTTTGGAAAACGGCCGCCCGGCCGATCTGGTGATTATCGATCCGGAAGCGATCTGGACTTTTGAAGAAGACAAGATCGTCAGCGAAGGTAAAAACTCGCCGTTTGTCGGCTGGGAGTTTATCGGCAAAGTCGAACAGACCTTCTTCCAGGGCAGACCGGTATATAAAAATATCGAACTGTAACACGATGACAGAGAACACCATTGACCTAGCCATTCGCAGCGTCGATTGGCAGGAACAGTTAAATGGCTTTTCCCTGCTGACAGTTGAATGCGAAGCCGCTGATTACCCGAATCTTGCGGAAAACTTAAGCGGCATACAAGCGACTTTCAGCTTTATGCCGCAACTTCAGCTTGAACTTTTCTCTCAGCAGGTGCAAAACAACCGTATCCGACTGCAGTTCCTGACTCAGGACAACAAACCCGAGGGCTTCGATAGCGATGCTTTCGGGGCTGAATACCTTGTAATTCACTTGAGACCCTTCCCGCTACCCGCTTCGGAACAAAACGTCCTGTTACTCGGCGAAAACCTCTCCATGGCGGCTCTCTTCCCTTTAGCCAGACAACGTCAAAACGCTGTCGGCGCGACCTTGGCGCTATTGCATGCACAGCAGGGATTCCCGTTTGCGGTCAAACCGGCACGCTTTATGGTCGAGTCCACTCCACCCGAAGCGATCGGAGCCAGCGCACTGCTGGAAGACTGGAAAGTCGCCAACCGATTGAGCTCGGAAAGCTTTATTGCCGGATGTGCGCAGATGACACTCACGGAAATGCTGAATTACTGGCTGGAACAAATGCGGGAGAGCTTAAAAAAAGATGGGGAAAGTTGGTTGCTGTACCTCTCAGCCGGCGACTCAACGGTTCGCGAATGCCGCGGACTCGTCAAGGGGCTGGGAGAGAAGCTGACATTAATCAGCTTCAAAAGCTCGAATAAGCCAAGCGATGAACCGGGCAACTAACTCTTAATAAGCCGCAGCCCGACTAAAGCAAATACATACAGCACTGCTAAAAACAGCAGACTGCTTAAACCAAGAGCGGCTATCTGCATCAGAGTATGAATAAGGGAATTATCGCCTTGCATTATTTTCCCCAGCGGTTTCCAGATAATCCAACCCCAGAATACCAATCCTCCGAAAGCGGTCAGGAGAAGCAAGCCACCCTCCTTCCTATAGCGCTCTTTAATCATTAAATTCCCTTAATAAAAATAAGTATTTATCACATATTACCTACTTTTATCATGGGAATAAACAGGATTTTCGGACTGAAAAGCACGCAATTCGGCCGCAAAATACTTTTATCGGTAGATACTTTTATAAAACAAAATGAATTTATCCCAAAAGGAACAATCAGTTTTCGACTTTTTCGATTGAAGCCGCTGAATGACGGGTCTTTTTCGCCAAGGCTTCCATCTCTTTAGCCACATCATGCAGAACGCGCGACGCGGTCGAGCCGATCGCAGCCTCAACGAGAATCTGCAGTTCCTCGAAATTTTCTTCTTGAATAACTTGCAACTGCTCGTCACTCAGGCTGTTTTTAAACCCTTTGACGACTTCATAGGCGTGTTGTGAAATTTTCATGCGCTTTCCCCTATCTTCACTCAGTCTTCTTCAAAAATATCTTCGCCGCTGCTGACAATCAGCGGATCTACTTGAGCAACAACCTCTTCGTCTTTTCCCTCATAGGGAATCTGACTCAATATAAAGCGCATGGTTTCCAGGCGGGCGCGTTTCTTGTCGTTCGACTTGACGACCGTCCATGGGGCATGCAGCGTATTGGTATAAAAAAACATGTCTTCTTTGGCTTTGGTGTATTCATCCCAACGATCCAGTGACGCCAAATCCATCGGACTGAGCTTCCACTGCTTCAAAGGGTCTGTTTTACGAGCGTTAAAACGACGCAACTGCTCTTTACGACCGACCGAAAACCAGAATTTCATTAAACGGATACCGTCACTGACCAGCATGCGCTCAAACTCCGGTGTCTGATGCATAAACTGATTATATTGCGGCGGTGTGCAGAACCCCATCACTCGCTCCACTCCGGCGCGGTTGTACCAGGAACGGTCGAAGAGGACAATCTCTCCGCAGGTCGGCAATTCTTCGATGTAACGCTGAAAATACCACTGCCCTTTCTCTTTCTCATTGGGTTTATCAAGTGCAACCACTCTGGCACCACGCGGATTAAGGTGTTCCATGACTCTTTTGATCGTCCCACCTTTTCCGGCCGCGTCACGACCTTCGAACAACATCACGATACGTTCGTCATTCTCCTTGACCCAACGCTGTAATTTTAAAAGCTCAATCTGCAACAGTCGCTTGAGCTCTTCATATTCGTCGCGTTTGATTTTTTCGCTGTAGGGGTAGTTATTTTCACTGGAAATGACTTTCTTCATACGCGCACCTCAACTTTTACCGAAAATCCATTATCTAAGACTCAGTATACGCCCATGAAAGAGGCTTACCGCAGCTGTTACCGGCGAAGTTGAGCGAAGTTAAGGTTTCTCTGCCGGCCCGGTTTTCAAGTCAAACAAACGCGCGTTGAATCCGCTACAATTTAGTTTTTCACGGACACAAAGGATTCTACAATGAGCCTGCCGCAAGCAACGCCGCAACGCCAGCAACAGCTACAAGAGAATTTCCAAAAAGTTGAGCAGCGAATCGAGGAAGCCTGCCACAAAGCGGAACGCCCGAGAGAATCCGTGCAACTGCTGGCCGTCAGCAAAACCAAGCCGCTGGAAGACGTACTCAGCCTGGCCGCTATCGGACAGCAGGCTTTCGGAGAAAACTATCTTCAGGAAGCACTCGACAAAATTGCGCAAGCTCCGGATCTTGAGTGGCACTTCATCGGACCGATTCAATCCAATAAAACCCGACCGATTGCCGAAAACTTCGCTTGGGTACACAGCGTTGATCGCCTGAAAATTGCTCGTCGTCTGAGCGAACAACGCCCGCCAAACTCCGCCGCGTTGAAAATTCTTCTGGAAATCAATCTTGACGACGAATCCAGCAAAGCGGGATTCAATGAACATGACATTGAAGATGCCGTGAGCGAAGTTCTGCAAATGCCGCATATCGAATTGCGCGGCCTGATGGCGATCCCGATGATCCGCAGCGATTTTGCAGGACAAAGAGCGGTCTTCCGCCGGTTGAAAATTCTTCTGGACGCCCTACAGAAAAAATTTCCGGATGCCCGTCTGGATACTTTATCCATGGGGATGTCCGGCGATCTGGAGGCGGCAATTATGGAAGGCGCCACCTGGATTCGCATCGGGACCGACCTGTTCGGCGCGCGCGATTACGGCAGTAAAGCTTGAGCCGCAAAAATAAAAAAGCCGGTTGGGCGTTATCCACCCGACCGGCTGTTCTCCTTTTTGCAGTTTCATCCTTCAGAAAAGAATGAAATGGGTAATTTCTAACAAAACCTTAGCGTTACCTTTTTGGCAAAAGCCGCAAAATTCTATTGATTACCTCTATCTTTATTTAACGTCCGAAAAACGCCAAACTTTAGTTGTTTTCAGAAGAATCTCGCACTTTTTATCGTCGTATTTCAGGAAGCTGCACGCAGAGTTGCCATCGGCACATTAAACCCGTCCAGCTGACGATGAAAACTTTCCATACGCGCCAACCACATCTGCTCGCTACCCTGATCAGGAAAGCGTTGCGCAGCCACTTTAGCCGTCAATTGCACCCAGGTTTTCGAGGCATCCTCAAACCACTCATTCAGCGTTTCCAGAGCCAACTGCCACTTTTGATAATATTCGGGAAGCTGTTCCAGCGACGAAAACTTACTGACGCCGTTCACAGAGTGATTCACATCCTGTACCGCACCGTATTCTGCTATCGCAGCCTGTTGCTGTAACGAGCTGTAACTGACTGACTGCGTTAAGTTCAGTTGCATGCTCTGCAACTGACCGAAATCCATTTTCAATGTTTGTGCAGACTGCAGCGCCTGCTCCAGATTGCCACCGTAAAACTGATTGGCTATAGCATCAACCTGATCGAAGACCTCGAAAACCGCTTTCAACTCGTCCAGATCCAATTCCCCTTGAATACTGAACGCAAATCGTTCTTCAAACGCCATTGACTGCATGGTTTCCAGAGATTTATAGAACGCATTTCCCTGCGGCTGCTCCTCGGCATAGCGGGATTCTGCATACAGCATCTCTTTAAAGGATTGGTAAGAGGCGTACAACTGTCGAAAGTCGACTGTGACCTGATCCCCCTCTTTGGTGGTCAGTTGCAGGCTCATGCTTTCGCTGTACTGAAAAGACCTTTCGACCTGAACATCCGAAGCCACGAAACGGGTGTCGTCAAGATCATCTGCATAGCCGGCAGGCTGCGACCTTCCCGGAGAAGCGTCCTCCGAACCGGGCGCAAACAGATGTTTTCCGACCGAGGCATCTGCCAGTCGATTCAAAAAATCATTACCGGTAATCAAACTTAACATACACCACCTCAAATCACTGCGGGTCAATTTTGGCTTCGGCATCATCTTATAGCCGCCACTGAAAAGCTTAACGGCGCTGAGGGAAGATACTTTAACCGTTACGGAATCAGCCTGTTAGGGCGGCACGCATCCATCGATTGCCGAACACCGCAAAATAGCGCTCCAAAATCATGCAAAAACCCTGAGTAATTGGGCACTAGAGTGTAATTTTACCCGCAAGATGGCATATAATAACCGGCACTGAAATTTACCTAACAAGGCCGGATATTATGAACGCAAAAATCTGTTTTATCGGCGCCGGAAATATGGCAAAGAGTCTGATCGGCGGTTTGCTTGCCAGCGGCTACGAAGCGAAGAATATTATCGCCACCGACCCTTCCGAAGAGCAGCGTCAGGCACTTAGCAGTCAGTTTGCCATCGAAAGTTTTGCTGACAACAATGAAGCGCTGATGCACGCCGATATCGTCGTTCTGGCGGTAAAACCGCAAATTCTGCGCGATGTTTGCGCCGAAATCTCATCAACCGTTCAAGCTGGGTCACCTCTGGTTCTGTCTATCGCTGCCGGCATTCGCACTGACGATATCGATCGCTGGCTGGGTGGAAACCTAGCGATTGTTCGTACCATGCCGAATACTCCGGCTTTAATTCAGACCGGAGCAACCGGGCTTTTTGCCAACGCTCGCGTCAATAACGAACAGCAGAGTCAGGCGGAACACATTATGCGCGCGACCGGTTTGACCCTATGGGTTGATACAGAAGCGAAGATCGATGCGGTCACCGCCCTTTCCGGCAGCGGCCCTGCATACTATTTCCTGTTTATGGAAGCGATGGAAAACGCCGCGGAAAAATTGGGACTGGATCACAAAACCGCTCACCTTCTGACAATGCAGACCGCGTTGGGCGCGGCTAAAATGGTAATGGAAAGTCATCAGGACTGCGCTCAGTTGCGCGCCAATGTCACCTCGCCGAACGGCACCACACAAAAAGCGATCGAACATTTCGAGAGCAAAAACTTGCGTGAAATTGTTGAAGGCGCCATGACCGATGCCTACAAACGTGCTCAAGAACTGGCCGACGAATTGGGAGGCAACGCCTGATGGAAATGACATCGCCTTT
The DNA here is from genome assembly GCF_017571475.1 of Thiomicrorhabdus sp. 6S3-12. Lineage (GTDB taxonomy): Bacteria > Pseudomonadota > Gammaproteobacteria > Thiomicrospirales > Thiomicrospiraceae > Thiomicrorhabdus. The sequence continues at coordinate 205,638 of NZ_JAGETW010000003.1, forward strand.
AGGCCAGGGAGGCCTGTTTTTACTTCAGTTCACCGTCGGACTGGTGATTTTCGCTCTGATGCTGCGTTTCCTGATGCGTGCGACCTATGCAGACTGGAAACACCCCGTCGTAACCTTTATCGCCAAAGTGACCAACCCGCTGTGCGCAGCGGCAAACAAAGCCCTGCCGACCAAAGGACGCTGGGACTGGGCGGCGATTATTACCGCGCTGGCGATCTACGGCATTTTCGTATTTCTTATCGGACTGCTGACCAACCGAGATTTTGGTTTGCTCTTTATTGTTCTGACCTCGATCAGCGAAATCCTCAATCAGCTGCTGGATATGATGTTCTGGCTGATTATTATTCAGGTGATTTTAAGCTGGGTTTCGCCGCAGCCGAACCCGAACACGATCATCTTTATTCAGATGACTCAGCCGATTCTCGAACCGTTCCGCCGTCTGATTCCACCGATCAGCGGGCTGGATCTGTCGCCTATCGCGGCTATTGTCGCCATTAAACTGGTGCAGTATGTCATTGTCGGCTACATCACCCTCGCCGCCCAATCTATGATAGGAATGCCTGGATGAGTATTACCAATCCAACTGTCACACACTACCTTGCCGTTAACCAGCCGCTTCAATTGACCAGCGGTGCGACCCTGCCTGAATACGAACTGGCCTATGAAACTTACGGACAGCTCAACGAAGACAAATCGAATGCCATTCTGATCTGTCACGCCTTAAGCGGCGATCAGCATGTTGCCGGCATCGACGCCGACGGAAAAAAAGGCTGGTGGGACGGCTATATCGGACCTGGCAAGGTGATCGATACCGACAAGTTCTTTGTTGTTTGCTCCAATAACCTTGGAGGTTGTCGAGGCAGTACCGGTCCGACCAGTATTAATCCGCAAAGCGGGAAAGTGTATGGACCGGATTTTCCGATCGTCACCTGTAAAGACTGGGTGCAGAGCCAGAACCTGTTGCGCGAGCATTTCGACGTCGAACAGTGGGCGGCGCTGATCGGCGGTTCCATGGGCGGAATGCAGGTATTGCAATGGGCGATCGATTTCCCGGACAAGGTTCGGCATGCGATTGTCATCGCCGCCGCCCCTAAGCTTTCGGCACAGAATATCGCTTTCAACGAAGTCGCCCGCCGGGCAATCATGTCTGATCCGGACTTCCACGACGGTCGCTTCATCGAACACGACACCACCCCTAAACGCGGACTGACGCTGGCTCGAATGCTCGGTCATCTGACCTACCTGTCCGATGACATGATGGGCGTCAAATTCGGCCGCGAACTGCGTGAAGGCAAATTGCAATACAACTACGAAGTCGAATTCCAGGTCGAGAGTTACCTGCGCTATCAGGGCGAAAAGTTTGCTACCAAACAGAATTTCGATGCCAACACCTATCTGCTGATGACTAAGGCTCTGGATTATTTCGATCCTGCCGCCGATTTCGAGCATGACCTCAGCAAAGCGCTGGCTCAGGCGACGGCCAAATTCCTGGTCGTTTCTTTCACTTCCGATTGGCGTTTTTCGCCGCAGCGCTCGCACGAAATTGTCAAAGCGTTGCTGGATAACGATGCCGATGTCAGTTATGCCGAAGTCAAATCCGAACACGGCCACGATGCCTTCCTGCTGCCAAACCCGCACTACGAAGGGGTTTTCCGGAACTATATGGAGCGTGTTCATCGGGACACCCTTGCAGTGGAGGCGCAAAAATGAGTCAAGGAAAAATCATTTCCAATGAGTTCAAGTTGATTTCCAACTGGATTCAACCCGACAGCCGCGTACTGGATCTGGGCTGCGGCGACGGCGAATTGCTGAATTATCTGATCAAAACCCATAACGTCAACGGCTACGGCATGGAGCTGGATCCGGATAAAACAACTCAGGCGCTGGGCAATGGCATCAATGTCATTCAGACGGATCTGAACAGTTATGATCTGACCTATTATTTTGACGAGGATTCCTTCGACTATGTCATCATGACACAAGCTCTTCAGGTGGTCAGCCGTCCGGATGAGCTGCTGGAAGAAATGCTCAGCATCGGCAAAAACTGCATTATCACCTTCCCGAATTTCGGTCACTGGCGGAACCGTGCGCAACTGATGTTCGGCGGCACCATGCCGGAAACTGAAACGTTGCCTTACCACTGGTTCGACACACCGAATATTCATATGTGCACCTTCAAGGATTTCGAAAAGCTGTGTGACGACAAACACATCAAGGTAGTTGCACGCACCGTGGTCAACAGCGAACATGAGAGTTCTCTCGGGATGCGAATTGCTCCGAACCTTCTGGGCGAAGTGGCACTCTATCAGATTCGTAAAAAGTGAATCTTCTCTGCAAACGGCAGCGGAACCCCTTCCTCTCGCCGTTTTGCAGGTTATCTCACGCGATTTCTTTATCTATTCAGCTTTCTTTCATAGTTCATCCCCGTCTCGCGATTGAGCTTTAGATTAGAGTTTGCTAAAATTCGCAAATAATAATTATTATCATTTATTTTTCCGGTTTAGCGAAACCGCATAATTTTCGAGAGATTACATGCTGCTATCAGAATGTACCAATGGACAGATCGCCCAGATCACTCATCTTAAAGGCGAAGTCGAGATGAAAATGCGCCTGGTCAATCTCGGCTTTCACACCCATAGTGTGGTCGAATTGCTTATGATCCGCGGCAACAATTTGGTCATTACCGTTGATGGCAGCCGTTTCGCTCTCGACAAGCAGATTGCCGAACTGGTTGAAGTCGAGCCGTTATCATGACCGTTTTAGCCCGCAATTCAAAAAGCAAATCCCAGTTTGCCCTGCAGCATAATGTACAGGTTGCTCTGATCGGCAGCCCTAACTGCGGAAAAACTACCCTATTCAACCGCCTGACCGGTTCGCAGCAGACAACCGGAAATTGGCCCGGGGTTACAGTTGAGCAGAAATCCGGCTATTTCAAATTGAACAATCAGAACTACCACCTGATTGATCTGCCCGGAGTATACAGCCTCGATCTGTCCAACCATTCCGGTCTGGACGAGAAAGTCGCCTGTAATTTCCTGCAGTGTCAGCCGGCCGATCTGATTATTAATGTAGTGGACGCAACCAGTCTTGAGCGTCAGCTTTTCCTGACAGCGCAACTGCTGCACATGGGTCTGCCGGTGGTCGTTGTTCTCAACCGTATGGATCTGCTTAAAGAGCGTAACCTGCATATCGATATCGACAAGCTTTCCGAACAGTTGCACTGTCCGGTCATTCCGATTTCGGCTTATCTCAATAAGGGAATCGATCAACTCAAGCAGCAGCTGCCACAGTATCTTAACCACCGTGTCGATCTGCATTTCGACCTGCCGGATGTTCTGCATAACAGCGTCCATCAGGTGCGCGACTCGCAAGGTCTGGAAAGCGAAGATTCGGTCGGAGAATCGTGCTGGAAAACGCTGCAGATGCTGATTCATCCGCATACTGCTGACACGGCACTGCAGAGTTTCTGTATCGCCGAAAAACAACGTTTGGAAGAATATTATCAGGAAGATCTAGCGCTGATCGCAGCGGATCTGTATTTTCAATTTGCGCATGATGCCGCACATGCCAGTGAAATCCGTACCGACCAATTCACCCGCAATACGACCGACAGTATTGACCGCTGGGTACTGCATCCTATCTGGGGCCTGCCGATCTTTTTCGGAATTATGTATCTGCTGTTCGCGGCTTCGATTGCGGTCGGTAACGTCTTTATCGACTTTTTCGATCTCGGCGCTCAGGCACTGTTTGTCGACGGCACCGCTAATTTTCTCGGCTGGCTCGGTTCCCCCGAATGGCTAACCTCGCTGATTGCCAACGGCATCGGCGGCGGCGTGCAGGTTGTCGCCACCTTTATTCCGGTCATCGGAGCCCTGTATCTTCTGCTTTCGATCCTCGAAGACACCGGTTACATGCAGCGCGCCGCCCTGATTATGGATAACTTTATGCGTCGCCTCGGTTTGTCCGGTCAGGCGCTGGTCCCATTAGTAATCGGTTTCGGCTGCAACATTCCGGCGGTACTGGCCAGCCGGACGCTACCGGCACAGCAGGATCGAATCAAAACCATTATGATGACCCCTTTCATGTCATGCAGTGCCCGACTGACGGTGTATGTCATGTTCGCCACCGCCTTCTTTGAAGAAAATGCCGCGCTAATTGTCTTTTCGCTGTATATGACCGGTATTTTGGCGGCGGTTCTGACCGCCTGGATGCTGAAGAAAACCCTGCTTAGCGGCCAGGCTCGCCCGTTGCTGATGGAACTGCCGATCTATCATAAGCCGACTGTGCTGAATGTGCTGATCAACACCCGTAATCGCCTGAAAAGCTTTATTCTCGACGCCGGTAAGGTCATCGTCATCGTCGTACTGATTCTGAACGTACTTAACAGCCTCGGTACAGACGGTACCTTTGGACATGACAATCAGGAAACCTCGGTTTTGAGCAGTATTGCCAAGAGCGCGACCCCGATAGTCGAACCACTGGGAATTACGGAAGAGAACTGGCCTGCGACCGTCGGATTGTTTACCGGTCTGCTGGCTAAAGAAGTGGTCGTCGGCTCGCTTGACGCTCTCTACCAGCAACAGAATATCGAGTTGGACAGCGCCGCCGAATTCAGTCTGAGCAGCAGTTTAAAAGAAGCCTGGCAGACAATACCGGATAATCTGAGCGGCATCTTCGGCGATATTTCCGACCCGCTGGGCCTGCAATCGATCGAATCGGTGCATGACAAGGTGGCAATTGCCGAAGAACAGGGCTTCAGCCTGAGCACTCTGGATAAGATGGTCAACTCCTTCCAGGGCGCTATCGGTGCCTACGCCTATCTGCTGCTGATTCTTCTGTATTTCCCGTGTGTTGCGACCTTCGGGGCAATTAAACAGGAGCTTGGCTGGCGCTGGGCTTTAACCAGCGGAGCCTGGAGTCTCTTCCTTGGCTACGCCGTGGCGGTGAGTTTTTACCAGATCGCGACTTTCAGTCAGCATCCGAGCGCTTCGAGCGTCTGGCTAGGGGTATTCGCCTCGATTTTCGCAATGATCTGGTTTACCCTGAAATCGATCGGAAGGAAAACGGCGGGCGCGCCTTTGGAAAAAACCTCGGGAGGGAAGGCTTAATGATTCTGTTAGACATTAAACGCTATATCCGCCAAAGAGAAAGGGTCAGTCTGGACGATATTATCAATCGCTTCGACTTGAGCCAGGACGCTGCAGAAGGTTTATTGCAGCCTTTGATCAGTCAGGGACATATCCAGTCGCTGTCCGCCAGCTGTTCGACCGGACGCTGCAGCAGCGCCTGTCAAAGCAATCAGACCTACTATCAATGGCTCGATAACAAACTGCGCCAGCTTAACTTCCCGGTTCAGTTACACGCGAACAACGTCTAAACCCAGCTGCTAATCACCGGCACTTTCTGCATCGCCTGGCGAACTTCCTGGTGTTGCAGAAAGCGATCAATGTCCAGTTGCGTTCTACTGGAAGGCATAATAAATTCAATCGCCGTACGGAACTGTTCGCCTTCGGTCGAGCGGATCTTACGCGAATACAACACCTTGCCTTTGACCATAACAACCCGGTCTAGTTCCATAAAGACATTTACCTGCTCGAGCACTTTGAAAGGATTGGCGGACACAAATCCCAGACCGCCGGAACTGAGATTGATCATTCTTTTCGGCCATTGTTCGGGGTGAGAAATCGGAGCATAGGCTCTTTTAAGAAGATTATAGAGCGCGTTGAGCTGGTTATATTTGCGGATCAATGCATCCAGCACGACCGCCGCCGTCATCCCCTGAGCAACCAGCTGCTCAAGGTTGGAGACATAAAAATGCACATCAAAATCTTCTCTCTCAGCCTGCGGAAAGATAAACAGCCCCTCGTCCAGAGAGTGTTCGATACTCTCTTTCAGGGAACTCAATTCTTCCTCCAGTTCGGCATACAGTCCGGCAACTAGGTGACTGGTCGGCGAATCCTTCTTCACCTCCGGCGGTAAATATTTCAGATCGTCGCGGGCACGGTACTTATATTCTGCATGCGCACGCGGGTTTTGTTGATCCAGCAACTGCTGCAAGAGCCAGAAAAAATAGTTCAGACGATGATTTATGCTCGAAAACAGCGGATACAAAGGTGCTCCGCGAGTGGAAAGCTCCTCAAGCAGTTGATCGACGGTTATATTCAAACTTTCGATTTTTCTTTGCAGAGCGGTACTTTGCGGCCCTTTCAGCTGCTGTAATGTCTGCTTCCATTCCGACGATTCCCGTTGCAGGTAAATATGAATCGGCACATCAAAACGGAAAAAACGACGTCCATTTCCCATGAGTTATCCAAATAACGACTTAAATGCTTTTCTAACGACCTTTCTGCAATCGCGGCAAGCCATCCAGACCATCTTCAAGAAGATAGGCTTGGGCAAAGCCACGGACATACACCGCTTTGGTCACCTTGAGCCGGAAAAGCGAAAAATCCGGCAATGTCTGCAGCGTAGCAATAATGTCGCCAAAACGCTTCTCAAAACGCAACATCCATTCAACAAATTGTGCATCGTCACGCTTGATAAGCGCAACCTGCATCTCAAGACTCAAACGTTCGCGTGCATAAATCTGCTCGCACTCTGCTTCGTCCGCCAGAATCATTCCGGAAATTTCGCACTGTCCCGCTTCGACACACTGCAACAGATTGCCGGTATGTTCCGCCAAAGCGCTGACAAATATTGCCAACTCGCCCTGATCGTTGAAGGCAAACGGTGTCTGGCTGCTGTGCAGTTTTCCTTCGCTATTCTGAGTACTGAGTACCAGCGTCTTTTTGGATTGCCAGAAGTCGCGGCATGCCTGCTGAATTTTTGCATCCGGCTGGGTCATGATCAAACCCCTCTTTGTTGCAGCCATTCTCCGATCTTGAGCAACTGCTGAGCACATACCTGATGCGCCATAGGATAAGTATGCCACTCAACCTGATAACCGCCTTTTTCAATCGTGGCGCGGGACGCTTCTGCAGAAGCAAGAGGCACAACCGGATCGTTTAGCCCATGCATCATTAAAATCGGCATTTTGCGGTGCAGGTAAAACTGCTCGGCCATCGGGCAATAGGTTGAAAGGCCCATTACACCTCCGAGTTCATACTGGCCGCTCAAAGCGGCATGCAGTGCGACCAGCCCGCCCTGAGAAAAACCGGCAAGAATAATATCTTCAGCGGCAACCCCCTGCTTAAGCTGATTTTCAATCAACTCGAATACCCGATAACAGGCGACACGAATACCGGCGGCATCGACATCGTTCATCAGATCTTCGCTGCGGATGTCGTACCAGGAATGCATTTGCATTCCGCCATTGATGGTAACCGGATTGATTGGCGCATGCGGAAAAATAAAACGAATGCCGTGGTCTTCGGGCAGACCGAGTTGCGGAACGACCGGTTCAAAATCGTGGCCGTCCGCGCCCAGCCCATGCAGCCAGATAACCGTTTTTCGTACTTTACCCTGCGGTTCGATCAGAACCGGCGGTTCCTGTTTCAGTTGTGCAAACACGCTTTATTCCTTAATTTCCTGCTGTATTTTTGAGATTTAGCACCACTTTACCAAGCCGTAACAAGAATACAATTGTAAATCGTCCAAAAGCGCCGGTCTCTGGTAAAATAGCCGCCATTCAACGAACTATCGGAAGTAAACCTCAGGAAAGGCTCTATGAAAACCCTTCTGTGTGTAGTGTGCATGCTGATCGCTCTCAGTGGCTGCGGCAAAAAAAGCGACTTGACCTTGCCCGACGAACCGCAACAAAGTCTGTCGGGGCTAAGCGACAATCAGCACCCTTAAAAACTTCCTTAATCCGCTTAAAGTTCCGATAAAGAACGCAGCCCTCGACCAAACGGAAAAACCAAGCGGATTTTATCGCCGAATTCAGATTTTCAGGACTTAACATGATGACTCCATTCACCTATCAAAACGGCACCCTGTTTGCCGAGAACGTATCCCTGGCGCAACTGGCCGAAAACTACGGAACGCCGCTGTATGTTTATTCACGCAGCGAACTGGAAAACCGCTGGAACGCTTTCGATCAGGCTTTCGGAAAACAGCCACATCTTGTCTGTTATGCGGTCAAAACCAACTCCAACATTGCCGTTCTCAATGTACTGGCAAAACTAGGAGCCGGTTTCGATATCGTTTCACAAGGCGAACTGGAAAGAGTGCTGCGTGCCGGCGGCGATCCGAAGAAAGTGGTTTTTTCCGGGGTTGCCAAGCAGCCTGTGGAAATCCGCCGCGCGCTGGAAGTCGGCATCCGCTGCTTCAATATCGAATCCCATGCCGAACTGGACCGCATTCAGCAGGTTGCCGAAGAGATGGATCAGGTCGCCTCTGTGTCGATTCGCGTCAACCCGGATGTCGATGCCAAAACGCACCCTTATATTTCCACCGGTTTGAAAGACAACAAATTCGGTGTAGATATCAACACCGCCCCGGAACTCTACCAGAAGGCCGCGGACTGCAGTCATGTCAAACCGGTCGGAATCGACTGCCACATCGGTTCGCAGCTGACCGAAATCACTCCTTTCGTCGATGCTCTAGAGCGTGTTTTGGCGCTGAAGAATACCTTGCAAGAACAGGGAATCGAAATCCATCACCTGGATCTCGGCGGCGGTCTGGGCATTACCTATACCGATGAGACCCCTCCGGCCATCAGCGACTATATCGGTGCGCTTCTAGACAAGCTGAACGATCCGGATATGGAAGTCATTATTGAACCGGGGCGAGCCATTGCCGGAAACGCCGGCGTACTGTTGACGCAGGTCGAATTCCTTAAGCCGACCGAGCATAAGAATTTTGCGATTATCGACGCCGCCATGAACGATTTGATCCGTCCGGCTCTATATCAATCCTATCAGGACATTGTCGCCGTTACGCCGCGTGAAGACGGGCTGCAAGCGCAATGGGATCTAGTCGGTCCGGTCTGCGAAACCGGCGATTTCCTTGGTAAAGACCGCTCGCTTAACCTGCAGACTGGCGATCTACTGGCGGTTAAATCCGCCGGCGCTTACGGCTTCACCATGGCCTCCAACTACAACACCCGCCCCCGCGCGGCGGAGATCATGGTTGACGGCGACCGGACGCATCTGATCCGACGCCGTGAAACCTACGACGACCTGATCGGTCTGGAAACACTGATCGAGGACTAAGCTCGCCTCGCTCTGAAAAAGAAAAAGCCCGCGGATAATCTCTTATCCGGCGGGCTTTTTTTATGATTTATGACATCTATTTATCGTTCGCGTCGCGCTATCCGCTTATTCCGCGTTTTTAGGCAATTGCTGCAACAGCCATAGATGCAGATCGCTGAGTTGCCTGGCCTGCGCCAGACAGTTATCCTCGCCGCGGATTTTCAAAACCTGAGCCTGAATTTCAGGTTGCGAAACATCCGGCCATTTGATTTCGGCCGCCCACAGACGAACATCCCCATCGTCCGAGCTCTCGCGCCAAACCACAATCGAATGCTGCGGCGGCATGACCTTGGCAAGCAACCACCACGGATGCTGTAGCACGCGACTGATAAAAAGCAATTCTTCTTCACGCTCGATGACTTTCGGCTGCTCGCTGATAAAGCCGCTGTCTACAGAGCGCTGCCCGCTTTCAGGCATAGCTTCCGACAGCCACTGCTGATAAAGGCGCTCGACATCGGTCAGAAAACGGCATTCGGCCAGTTGCGCGATCTTGTCCTCTGCATCGAGCAACCCCAGTAACAGTAAAGCATCCTCAAGCAAAGCGACCATTGCCTGACACTGCAACGGACGACAAGGCAATTGCGCCAGCGATTTATGCAACCGGCTGCCGATCAGTTGCGGGAAACCGGCCGCCAGAGACAACGCCATCGAATTGATCCGCGGCAGCGCCTGCAGACCGTTGAGGCGCTTGGGGTCGATAATGCAGGCTTCAATCTGTTCAGCAATCTGTTGATTAACAAAGCGCAGACGCAAATTGCGTAACAGTTTGACCGTCTCCGCCTTACCCGGCCAACCGAGCTGCTGAACCATTTGCTGCCGGTTGCCGGCCATCAGAGCCACGACATCCGGTTCGGACAGACCGCTGGTCACCAGACGCCATGCCAGCATCGGGGACTGATCCAACAGTTCGAAAAGCTGCGGGTATTTGGCTGCATAATGCAACAGCGTCAGCTGATGGGAAGGGAAAAGACGGCACGAGTCCTGAACCCATTTGGGAATCTGCTTCAACCACGGATCCGTCTCCCGGTTTTTCGGCCACTCGAACGGTTTGATAAAATCGGGATACTCGGGAATCGGCTCGCCATCGAGCATCATCTTGTCCCAACTCGGCAGAGATATAACCCCCATCTCCGGGAACAGTTTACGCGCATCGACCCAAAGCACCTGATCGAACTCTTCCCAGTAGCAGAACTTGCTCAGATGCTTCTGGCGCAGATCCAAAGACGAGCTTTGTGCAAACTGCACCAGCGGTCTCTGTGGCGAACCGGAGAGTGTTGATCGGAATTGCAGGCCGGATTTCATCGCATCACATCCGTCATTTACCAGCTGGCACCGACCTTGAAGAACAGGGTCTTGATATACTCGGTCTCACCGATAGCCGGGTGTACCGGATGATCCGGTCCCTGATGCCCCTGATCGAACAGCTGAACCTGGCGGTCGATATGACGACCGGCCATCTGCACCGCCTGTAAAAGCTGATCGCGGGTCAGATGGTGAGAGCAGGAAGCCGACACCAGAATGCCGTCTTTTTCCAGAACGCGCATGGCCAGTTCATTGATGCGTTTATAGGCCTCAAAGCCCTGTTTGAAGTCTTTCTTGCGCTTGATAAAAGCCGGAGGATCAACAATGACAACATCGTATTTGTGCGCTTCCGCTTTGAGGGCATTCAATACATCAAACGCATTGCCCTGAATTGTGATCAGTTTATCCGCTACGCCGTTCAAGGCCGCATTGGTATCTACGCCGTCCAGCGCCAATTCCGATGCATCGACACAAGTAACTTCCTCGGCACCGGCATTGGCCGCAGCCACTCCCCAGCCTCCAAGGTAGCTGAAAACATCCAGAACGCGCTTGCCTTGCACCAGTTGCTGCAAACGTGCGCGTGACTGACGGTGATCATAGAACCAGCCGGTTTTCTGCCCTTCCTGAATCGGTACCGCAAACTTGGTGTTATTTTCTTCGATCACCAGTTCTTGCGGTAAATCGCCGATCACCTCTTCATCCAGAGAGAGTCCTTCCAGCTCGCGAGCACCGATATTATTTTTCAAGACGACCGCCTGCGGATGGTAGAGGTTTTCCAGCACCTGCAGAATATCCGTTTTAACCGCTTCCATACCGGCGGTGGAAATCTGTACCGAGAAGACATCGCCAAAACGGTCGATCACCAGCCCCGGCAGGCCGTCTGCTTCGGCAAACACCAGACGATAATACGGCTTGTCGAAACTCAGTTCGCGCAGCGCCTGCGCCGCCTGAATACGCTTTTTAAGAAACTTCATGTTCAGTTCAAGCTTGGCGCTGCGGCTTAATATACGTGCGCAGATCAGAGTATTCGGATTGACATACCCCATACCCAGCGGCTTACCGTTACTGGCTTCGATAATGACCTGCTGACCGGGAGCGAACTCTTTCAAAGGGGTCTCCTTGGTATCGACCTCATTGCTGAAAACCCATAGGTGCCCCTGCTTGATACGGCGCTCTTCATTCTTTTTTAAGCGTAAACTGGCTAACATTGATTTAATTCTCGCTGCAGACCCGAATCTTTACGGGCATTGAAAACAAAAAGAAGAGAGCGTTCTCGGGAACGGTTCTCTTCTTTTGCAAAATTAGAATGCGTGTGAAAGATTATTCGGCGTCGATTTGCGCCTGATAATCTTCATCGCTCAGAAGGTTGTCCAGTTCGGACTCGTCATGTGGCTGAATCTTGAACAGCCACCCGCCATCGTAAGGTTCGTCGTTAATCAACTCAGGCTCGTCTTCCAGCGCTTCGTTATAAGCGACGATCTCTCCGCTCAGCGGTGCAAAAATGTCCGATGCCGATTTGACCGACTCCAGAGACATCACTTCTTCGCCCTGCGCAACATCCGATCCCAACTCGGGAAAAGTAACGCTCATCAGCTCACCCAGAGCCTCCTGAGCGAAATCGGTAATTCCAACAACCGCCAAGCCGTCTTCATCAATATAGACCCACTCGTGACTATCGGCATATTTTAAATGATTCGGTAAGACACTCATCACAAATTCCTTTGATACGTTTTTGGCAAATCATAACATCAATTAAAGGGAAGTTGCTAAGAACTCATAAGCCATTCTCGAAAGAACTTCTAAAAAGCGAATTTCCGGTCATTTTACAAACTCACTACTGCACTTAAAGGACCTCTGCGGAGGCATTATCTTCCCTTGCACTGCGCCAGAAAAAAAGCATTTGGGAAATAGTTGCCGCCCATATAGGCCTTGGATACAATGGTGGCAATTCTACTGACGGTGGCCTTATGAAAGACCCTAAATTGCGCAATGCACTTCTCTTGCAACTCGTTGAGCAGGCTCAGGACGGGATTGTCGTAGCGGAGAAAGAGGGCGAAGATACCATTCTGATCTATGTCAATCCCGCCTTTGAGAAGCTGACCGGCTACAGCGCCGATGAAATCCTCTATCAAGACTGTCGCTTTCTTCAGGGAGATGACACCCATAAGGAATCGGTACATAAAATCCGTGAAGCAATTGATAGCAGCCAACCGGTGCGCACTATCCTGAAAAACTACCGCAAAGACGGTTCGCATTTCTGGAATGAACTCAGCGTCACCCCCTTCTATGACGAACACGATCGACTGACTTACTATATCGGCATTCAAAAAGACGTGACAGAACAGGTCGAGCTGCAAATGGCTCTGGAAACGGCCGAAAAGAAAATTGCCGAACTCGAAGCCAAGTTGAAAGCAAAAAATTCAGGCGCCAATTAAGCCTGCCTGCCATCATGGCAGATTTAGAAAGAAGCCGCCTGAATCTGCGGAAGTTCAGCAAACAGCTTGCGGTAAGATTTCAGCTCCATCTGTACGGCCGGCGTCTTCTCCATGCGGCCCTCTTCAAGGGTTACGAAAACACTGGCCAATCCCGGATAGCCGGTTTCTTCGGCAAATTCAGCCAGACTCCTTTCCGCCAGCATGACAAGGCCACAGCACTGTAATTGCTTTAACGCCTGAGTGGACGGCAGCGGTTTGATTCCACCCAGAAACGGCACAATTCCCTGATGACTTAACCAGAGTCCGCACAGAACCTGCGCCAACTGGGAGTCAACTTTCGAGCTGGAGGCGACATAAACGTTTTGACAATGCCGATGGCCTTTAAGACTCTTAAGACGCTGTTGCGCAAAATACAGACGTGAATACAAACGGGGCAAGAGCGCACTCTCCCAGCAGATTCTGGCAGACACATCATGCAGATCCACATCCAACTCGCATAACACCTGCAGAGCGGACAGCTCGTCAAATTCAACAAACAGCGAGTCGAGCGCGGTCTGCAAAGCGGCGTAATCACCACTCTGCGCGCTGGCTGCGAGCGTATTGGCGATAGAACGCAACTCATTCGGCGCTTCGGAAGCTTGCGGACTTTCCTGCAAGATCGCCTTGACCTGACTGATCGCAACCCCCTGCCGAGTCAGATCCACCGCACGCTTGAGGACCTCGATGTGCTCGTCGGTATAGAGTCGATGCCCGCTTTCAGTCCGTACCGGTTCCACCAAACCATAACGACGCTCCCAGGCTCGCAAGGTAATTGCATTTACGCCGGTCAGTCGCGAGACCTCGCGAATTGGATAAAGAGGTTGGTCCATGGCACTCGATCACAGTCAATTAAATTCAAGTCCGCCTATCTTAGACAAGAACGCCCTAAGGCGCAATTAGGCACGCTTCCCGCTCCGTTTGAGTTCGTCGACCCTTAGCAGGTGTTGCGCCCTGCTGCGTTTTAAGTCGACAACCGGATACGGATAATGTTTGCCCAGGTTAATTCCCTTGAGCACACACTCCTGCGGATAGAGCCATGGCGCGTGAATCGCTTTGCTTGAAAGCATTCGCAACTCCGGCACCCATTTGCGGATGTAATCGCCTTGGGCATCAAACTTCTCGCTCTGGCGCAAAGGATTAAAAAGCCGGTAGTAAGGCGCCGCATCGACACCGCACCCTGCAACCCACTGCCAGCCCATGGCATTATTCGCCGGGTCGGCGTCCAGCAGCGTGTCTGCAAACCAGGCCTGTCCGAGACGCCAATTCGCATTGAGATCTTTTGTCAGCAGCGAAGCAACCAGCATCCGCACACGGTTGTGCATATAGCCCGTCTCCCAAAGCTCGCGCATGCCGGCATCAATTATCGGAATTCCGGTGTGTCCGCTTTGCCATGCACAGAGCGACTCGGCATCATTCTGCCAGGACATATCGGCAAACTTCTGCTGAAAAGGCTCGGTTTCCGTATTCGGGAAAAACCATAACAGCAGACGGGCAAACTCGCGCCACAGAAGCTGTCTAAGCCACGGCTGGGCGTTTAGTTGCGGGTTCTCTTCCGCACAGGCAGTTAATTCGAAATAAATCGCCCGCGCGGAGATTTCTCCGAAATGCAGATAAGCAGAGAGTCGGCTGGTTGCATCCAATGCCGGAAAATCACGGTCATGATGGTAATCGATAATATTTTGCGTGATAAACCCTTGCAGCTGCCGCCACGCCGCATCCTCTCCGGGCTGCCAGTATTGCATCAGCTTTTGCGCCCAGGGCTGACACTGAATTTCCCGCAGACTCTGTGGCAATTCAAAGCGTTCACCGGGTAACTGCGGCCAGCGTAACTTAAGCCACTCTTTTTCCTGATTAACTGCACTCTCATCCAACGGCTGCAATGTCGGCAGTTTGTCCAGAACCGCTTTGTAGAACGGGGTAAAAACGACATAGGGATTGCCCTGTTTATTGACGACTTCGCCGGGCGTAAACCAGAATTCCGAGTGAAACGGCTGCAGAGCCACTTGGCGTTTTTTGCACAGTTGCAAAGCAAGATTCTGCATTTCCGTAAATGGCTGGCCGACCTGAACACTGTAGAAGACCTGCTGTGGTTCAATCTCCTCCAAAGCCAACGCAAACTGCTGCGCAAAATCACCACTGTACAGCAAAAGCTCCGCTCCCTTCTGCCGTAGCGAGGCTTGCAGCCGAAGCAGGCTGTGCGCAAGCCAGGCACTATTGGCCTGGCCCAGTGCTCGTTGCGGGTCATGAAAATAGACCAGCGCTACTTTGTCGGCCTGCGCAACCGCAGTTTGCAAAGCGGGAAGATGACTTAAACGCAATTCACGCTGAAGCCACACCAATATCGTTTTCCCCATACAATCTCTCCTCGACCCATAGACAGCGTGTTCGACTCATCCTGCTGAATAGCATGCCGCTCGTTAAGCCACCTCAGGAATGCTCCAGCGTGAACTGGTAGACCGAAACCTGCCCACTTTCAAACCCGATTGTGCAGTAATCCAGATAGTAATTCCAGATCCGCTGAAACGCCTTGTCATATCCCATCTTCTCCAACTGGTCGCTATGGTGATTGAAGCGCTGTTTCCAGAGTTGGCAGGTGGTCGCGTAATCCGCACCGAAGTCGAGACGATTAACAATTTTAAAACCGTGTGCGTTGCTCAGAGCTTCAAGCTGTGCGACACTCGGCAACAAACCACCCGGGAAGATGTACGCTTGGATAAAATCTACCCCGGACTGATAACTTTCAGCTTGTTGATCGGCAATCGTAATCACCTGCAACAGCGCTTTGCCGTCTTTTTTAAGCCGCTGTTTCAGCATTGTAAAATAGCTGTCCCAGTAGGATTTTCCGACCGCTTCAAACATCTCAATCGAAACGACATGATCATACTGGCGGCTTTCGTGACGGTAGTCCTGCAAAACCACCTCGTAACGCTCGCGCGGAAATTCTTTGAGGCGCTGCAATGCATATTTTTGCTGTTCTGCCGATAACGTCAGCCCTGTGATGCTTGCCCCTCTTTCCAGGGCACACTGCATAAAGCCTCCCCAACCGCAACCAACCTCCAGGATATGCTCACCGCCGGCAATCCCGAGTTCATTCAGAATACGCTGGTTTTTGACCATTTGAGCCTGTTGCAGGGAGAAGGTATCGCCCTGGAAAATCCCGCTTGAATAGGTCATAGCCGAATCCAGCCAGAGCGCATAAAAGTCATTTCCCAGATCGTAGTGATAGGAGACATTGCGGCGGCTGTTCGCCAGAGAATTGTGTCGTTTTCGGTGCTGCCACAAATGCCGCCAACGACCAAACCGGTTGCTCAGCAGAGAATCAAATTGCTCGACATTAAGATGCGCCAGTTTCAGAAGGCGGTAAACAGAGGTTGTTTCAACGGCGCCCTCAAAATAAGCCTGAGCAAATCCCAAATCACCCTGCGTTTTGAGCAGCCAGTATGTCCGCAAAGGACGCACGACAATCAGTTCGGCATGCGGTCCAGGCTGACCGCCTTCATAACGACGGCTTCGGCGATCGTCGAAAGTCAGCGTCAGGCTACCGTATTTCAATCGATCGAAAGGCAGCTTCAACAGCATATACTGGATCCACGAAGGTGCAATGAAACGTTCGCAGACGCTACCCAATAAAGTTCGGCTGGTGGTGAAGTTTTTCAACATAACTGCATCTCCGAGTGTGAGTATTTAACTTTTTTCAGTGCCTTAGGGGTGCGGTGAAATTTACCGCCCATAAACCAGATCTTTAAGGCCCACCAGTGAATCATGGTCAACACCTTGAGACTGTTAAAAGGCATCGCCAAAGCGGCTCTCAACAGCGACTGACGCGTCAGAGGCAAGGCGGTTGCCGCTTGAGTCGCCACCAGCATCGGCTGCTGCCGACAGCTCTGGTAGATACCCAAGTGAAAAGTATCTCCCGGCGCTTTAAGGCGAAAACGGTATTCGCAGTCCATATCGATAAACGGGGAAACGTGAAACGCTTTATCCGCTTTGGCCTGCACCATAGTCGCCAGAGGCGATAAAGGTTCGCCGCGGTTACCCAGTACATAGTGGTGCCATTGACCGAAGGTATTGCTCACTTCGCCGACAATTGCGATCAGCCGGTTCTGCTCGTCATAGGCATACCACATCGCCAGCGGATTGAAGATAATTCCCAGAAAACGTGGCGAACAGACCAACTCAATGCGCTGCGGCGCATCTTCTATGCCGTATTCGGCCAAGAGGCTTTCCAGCCACGGACGCCACGGTTTTCCGTCGCGCGCGCCAAAATCCCTGTAATTCAGGCTGTAGAGGTTAAAACGATTCAAAGAAAGAAATTTGCAGATGCCTTTGTGTGCACCTAGCTCTTCTTGAATCCGGTCTATCTCGACTCTCAGACTCATGACTTTGTACTGAAAGGCATAACGCACCGGAAACATCCTTTGATGCATCACCGAGCCAAAATAGACGGCCGATCCTTTCTCATATCCGGACGCATTCATACTTCGGCTCTCCGATTTTCCCACGGCAGAGAAACATTCCACCTCCGCGCCAGATCCACGGCACTGCGCAAACCGTCTTCGTGAAATCCGTAACCGGTGTAGGCACCGACAAACCAGCAGTTCTCCACGCCCTGAAGTCCACTGAGCGATTTCTGAGCCTCCATCGCACCTTGATCAAAGACAGGGTGTTGATACTGAATGCACTCATAAGTCATACGCGCCTCCGGTTCCTGCAATGGATTCAGCGTCACCAGCAGCGGCGTTTTCAGAGGAATATTCTGAAGCTGGTTCATCCAGTAGGTGACCGCGACATGACGCTCTTCACTACAACTCTCACGCAGGTAATTCCAACTCGCCCAGGCCTTTTTACGTCTGGGCATCAGGCGTGGATCACTATGCAGATAAGCGGTGTTCTGCTGATAGTTAAAAGCCTGCATACAGGTGAAGGTCTGTTGCAAAGCGCTATCAAACAGCTGCCAGTTCTGATCCCCATGCGCAGCAAAGACCACATGATCGAAAAGCGCTTCGCCGTTTTCGGTGGTCACCTTCAAGCCGTCTGCGCTTTTAGCAACCCCGCGCACAGGATCGTAAGCGACGGAAAACTTCGCTTTATGCATCAGGGCGTCGATATAGTTTTGCGCGCCCCCTTTTACCGTCTCCCATTGAGGGCGATCCTGAATATTGAGCAGACCATGGTTTTCAAAAAAGCGCAGAAAACTCTCCGCCGGAAAGGCCATCATTGTCTTTACCGGACACGACCAGATTGCAGCCGCCATTGGAAGCAAATAATAGTCGCGCATACGCTGGCTGAAATGATGCATGCGCAAATAGCTCTCAAGATTGAGCGTGTGAAGCTGGCCGTTGAACAGATCTTTTTTGGCTTGTCGGTTGAAGCGTAGAATCTCTGCCAACATTTTCCAGTGTGCGACCGAGAGCAGGTTCCTGCGTTGCGCAAAAAGCGTGTTGAGATTATTGCCCGAATACTCGATTCGCCCCTGATCAACCGATACTGAAAAACTCATTTCGGTATTTTCAATCGGGACCTTGAGGTGCTTAAACATTGCATTCAAATGCGGGTAATTCGGGCGGTTATAAACGATAAAACCAGTATCGACCGGCTGCTCGACGCCTTCAAGCTGCACCGAACAGGTATTGGTATGCCCGCCCAGTCGGGTATTTTTCTCAAACAGCGTGACCCGATGCTTCTGTCCCAGAAACCAGGCACTGGCCAAACCGCTGATCCCGCTGCCGATGACCGCAACACTTTGTCCGGGAGCAATACCGCTTCGCATAACCATTGATTTCATTTCGCACCTTCAGCCTATACAAACCCTTTCTTGAAGTTATACAAAAACCTTTACAAAAATTCAAATTTATTATACAAATTAGTAAAAAAACAGGATGAGCCTTGTAAAAACTCGCAAAATCATCCAGGAAAGCGTAATTTTTGTACAAATCCAAGAGACAGAGCGCCTGTCGGTAGCAACACTGTGCGAAGCGAGGCAAAAAGCTGTACAAGGCTGTACAAGGCTGTACAGCCTCATACACCTTCTTCCCGACCTTTTCTTTTACGGGCCGGTTTACGGATTTACGTTTGAGGCAGTCAAATGGAACAGAAGCAAAACAGCACGGTATGGATAGTCGGCGCTTCGCAAGGCATCGGCCTGGCCTTAAGCCGTCAATTACTGCAAAACGGTTTTACAGTGGTTGCCTCTTCCAGAAAAGCGACCCGGTCTTCAGAGCTTGTTCAGCTCCAACAGCAGTTCAACTCAGGAAAGCTGCATCTTCTCGACTGTGATGTCAGCGAAGAAAACTTACAAAGCTACTGTCAGCAGGCCTGGGAACTGGCCGAAGGTCTCGACTACTGGTTTTACAATGTCGGCGTCTACCAACCGATGAGCGTTTCCGAATGGGACTGGAACAGTTTTAATTTAATGAATCAGAGCAACTATCTTGGCGCAGTCAAACTGATGATTGCGCTGCAACGACTTCAGGCTCAACACGATAAACCGATGCACTGGATATGGAATATCAGTCTGGCCGCCGATTTTGGCCTGCCATACGGTGGAGGTTATTCAGCCCCCAAAGCGGCTCTGCTGAATCTTGCAGAATCGATCGCGCCGGAATTGGCTCGCCAGCGGATTAAACTTCAAGTGATTAACCACGGCTTCGTCAAAACCCGTTTGACCGCAAAAAATCGTTTCCCCATGCCCGGACTGATGGAACCCGACGAAGCGGCACGCAAAATCGTTCCATTGTTCGGGCAGAACCGTTTTGAACTGCGTTTTCCCTGGACCTTGTCGATCATTCTGGGAACGTTGAAACGCCTGCCGAAAAGCTGGAGTCTGTATATAAGTAAAAGGATGTTGAAGGATGACTGACCCGACGAGCGAGTGGCTGGCCGCTTATGCGCACGCTTACGAAAACCTCGAGCTAAACACGCTTCACAGCGGTTTGGGCTCGCTTCTCAACGAACAGATCTATTTTGAGGATCCGTTTAACCGCATTCACGGCAAAGCCGAAACCCTTCGTCTTTTCGAGCATATGTTCGCGACACTTCAGGAACCGAAATTTACCGTTCTCGATATAGCCGTCGGACAGAACGGCAACGGCTATCTTTACTGGCACTTCGACTTCCTGTTCCGACAAAAAAAACAACAGTTCGACGGCATGAGCAAAGTCCTCTTCGACTCCGAAGGCCAAGTCCGCTCACATATTGACTACTGGGATCCGGCCAAACACCTGTACAGCCAGTTCCCGATACTGGGATCGCTTCTGCGCCTTGTCGAACAGCGACTCGCCCTCCCGCAAAAGCGCCAAGCCCGCGCTTGAACAAACTACACGGAAAAAGCCTCACGCTGCCTGCATTGGCATTAAAGCGCCTAAAGGCGCATAATGACCGAATACATAAAGATAAGGAATCCCAGATGTCTCGTTTAACACGGCTGTTTGTCTTCCTGCCTTTTATGACGCTGCTGTTCTCACCTCCCGCGGCAGCGGAACTTAAAACCGGGGATATGGCGCCGAAGTTTGCGCTGTTTGACCAGCATCAGCAATCGGTTTCTCTGCAACAGCAGAGCGGGAACTGGGTCGTACTGTATTTCTATCCGAAAAACGACACGCCCGGCTGCACTACCGAAGCCTGCAGTTTTCGAGACAATATCAATCGGCTGATTGCCCAGCAGGCGGTTATCCTCGGGGTCAGCGTCGACTCGGTCAGCAGTCATCGGAAGTTTGCCGAAAAATATAACCTGCCGTTCAGTCTGCTTGCCGATAAAGACGCCGTGGTTGCTGAAAAGTATGATGCGGTTTTGAATTTGGGTATTGTGAAATTCGCCAAACGCCACAGTTTTATTATCGACCCTCAGGGTCGAATCGCTCGGATCTACCGGAATGTGGATCCGCAGAAACATGTGGCGCAGATTCTTAAAGATCTGCAACAGCTGCAAAGACAAGAGGGAAAATAGATGAACGACACTCAGAACAAAGCTTCGATCGTTTTCGGAATGGGATGTTTCTGGGGTGCGGAAAAGCGCATGAGCGAAATCCCCGGCGTACTTGATGTCGAATCCGGTTATGCCGGAGGAGACAGCACCCTGACTTCTTATCAGGAGGTTCTGACGCTGGAAAAAGCCATACATATCGGAATGACCGACGAGCGCAACCACGCAGAAGTCATCAAGGTCACCTATGATCCTCAACAGGTTGATTTAGAGACATTAATGATCCACTTCTGGCAGAATCACGATCCAACTCAGGGCGACCGTCAGGGAAATGATGTCGGCAGCAATTACCGCAGTGTCATCTACTATCGACAGGAAGACGAGAAACTCTTAGCAGAAAAAACCAGAGATCGTTATCAGCAGGCGTTAACCCAAAGAGGCTACGGTGAAATCACGACTGAAATCGCGCCTTTGAAAAACTACAATCGCGCCGAAGAGTACCATCAGGATTACCTGCAGAAAAACCCGCACGGCTATTGCGGACTGGGTGGAACCGGAGTGCCCTACCCGGACTAAATCTCGGCTTCATTCCGGCTTAAAGCGCCCGCCTTTTTCGCAGGGCTGCTTTACAGAAGAGCGATTGCAATTACTTCCAGTACCGCACCTAGCGCAATTAAAAATGCGCAGTGCAGGCAGGTCTCCAATCCATGAAACCCTTTCATAAAGATCCTTACCTTGTTTCAGATTAAATTAACGATTACGCCGCTTGCGCGGCCCCACTGGTGACCCAGTTTAAGAATCTCGGCCGTTGACTTCAACCTGACATTTTTTATTGGAATATAAAGCCGCTTTCAGGGCAACATTCAGGCTTTTCCCGGGACTGAAAAACCTTATTGGATCGCGAACCGCCTGACGAAATTGACAAGCCTCAAAATCACACCAATTGTCCATAACCGGAAAATTACTTAATATGAGGAAGACTTATAAATCCTGTTAGAATTCAATAAAGTGACGCTAAGCCCGAACGGCAGGAACCAAAGCAATGAAACTAATCTCAATGGCAACGCTGAAAATAGGCTTGGCACTGCTGACTCTGAGTTTGCTGACGGTAATAGCCGTGTACAGTATCGACCGCTCTTTTTTCCATAAAAATGCCGTTGATACGTCCTATCAACAGGCTCTGCACGAAATACAGTACAACGAAAGCCATTTCAATGAAGTGCTCCGAGACACAGCTGACACGCTCATCGCCATTGAAGAAAACAGTATTTTCGTCAACTACCTCAAAAACGAAGGCAGTAAAACGGCCTTAACGGATTTGCTGCACGGCTTTGCTCGTGCCCATGAACGCATCAAGCAGCTGCAGGTCATTGACCAAAACGGTCATGAGAAAATTCGCATTACCCGCAATACACGGGATTCCGCCCCTTATCTTGTCGAGAGTTATAAACTGTCCGATCTATCCGAGCGCGACTATTTTATCCGCGCTCGCCAGGACCCCTACTCCATGCTGCACTTTTCCAAGCTGGGCTCCAGCAGACAGAACGTGCAACAGAACGGCGAAATTACCGCAACCGTGCGCGCCAGTCTCAGCAGTTATGACGAAGACGGTTTCCACGGCATTGTGACCGTCGAACTGTTCGTTCAGGATCTGCTCAAAAATCTCGTGACTTCTCCCTTTCTATATAACGCTATTCTGCTAGACGCGCAAAGCTACCCGATCTGCCATTATGAAAAAGAAAACAACTGGGGAGCCTACCAGAATCCGCCGATTAATCTGGCCTCGGAATATCAACTGACGATAAACCAACTGGCCAAGGTGCCGGTTATAGAGCAAAACAACCAGCTGGCGGTTCGTCTAAATTTACCGCTTGAGGAAAACCTCTCTCTGATTGTGCGCATCAAACCGGAATACCTGCAACAGCTAAACAAGGATCATAACCGCAGCTATCTAGTCAGCAGTCTGGTCGCTCTGGCGCTTTTCATCCTTGGAGCCATCATTATTTTCAGGCTGATAAAAAGACAGAATCGCCAATTACAGCAACTCAATCAGCAAGTGTTGCTGGCCAGTGAAAGTGCCCGTATCGGCTTCTGGGAGTTTTCGCTTGCCGACCGTACTTTCCGTTTTGACAAAACATTGATGAATCTGTGGCCTTTTCTGAAAAACAAAACGCTCTATTCGCTTGACGAGATCAAACTACTACCCGTACCTCTGGCCGAAAACCTGCAACAGATCGATCAGGAAATCAGCAATCGCGCCCTGCCTTTCAAAGGCCAATTTGAGATCGAGATTCCCTGGGGGAAACGCCACCAGAACTGGCGTTTGCAATATAAATGCATGCTCGATAAAACCCGGCAGGTCATCTGTACCGGAAGCTGTTATGAAATAACCGATTTCAAAGATTATGAATCCCAGCTGCTCTCTCAGGAACGGCGCTGGAAAACCGCCCTGCTCGGCAGCGGAGACAGTTATTGGGAATGGGATATCAAAACCGACCGCCTGTATTTTTCGGATCGCCTGTGCGCGATACTCGGCTATAAAGAAAATTGCCATCTGCCCGATATGCAGCAATGGCTGAAACTGATCCACCCGGAAGACCTAGCCAGAAGCAGGAAGCTGCTCGGAGAACTTTTCCAGGGGCAACGGAATGCTTATCAGAACGAAATCCGGGTCTTGGACAAAAATCATCAGTACCGCTGGCTTTTGGATCGCGGGGTCGTGCTAAATTACGATCAGAGTGGCAAACCCGAAAAGATGATCGGAACACACAGCGATATTACCGAGCGTAAGACGCATGAGCTGACAGCGCAGCGTCTGACTCACGAGAAACAGACGCTGTTCAATACCATTGACAGTATTTTAATCACCTGCGACCGCGACGGTATCATCACTCATTTCAACCGTACCGCCGAATTGCAACTATTCTATTTCAGCGATAAGGTCGTTGGAAAACTCAGTCTATTAATGCTGCTCAATCCGATCGACTTTATCCGTCATGCGCAGAAAATGCACATCGACATCCCGGAAAAAACGCTGCCCCTAAGCTTTCAGAGCCTCTATAAAATTATCGAACATCAACCTGTCCGAGCCTTTACCACTCAATTGAGAACCCGCAATAACAGTACCATTCCGGTTATGCTGTCGCTGTTCACTAAGCTCGACGAAAACCGAGAGCCCAACGGACTGGTTCTCAACGCAACCGACCTGCGCCCGCAAAAACAACTGCAGGAAAGACACGACGAATTCGAAAACAAATATTACAACCTGTTTGAGCAGTCGCTTGACGGCATCTTATTGATTGATGCCAAAACCCTCAAATTAATGGAATTCAACCAGACCAGTTGTAAATTGCTCGGATTCAGCCCCGGAGAACTGGCCGAACTCTCTCTTAAGGATATCGATACGGAAGATGCCACCGGCAGTATTCTGAAACAGATCAAAAAACTCGAACATCGTGACGTCGTTTCTTTTGAGAGCGTGCTCGTCGATCGCAGTGGACAGGCCAAAGACGTGCTGATAAAAATCCGTAAAATCCACGGTCAGAATCGCGATCTTCTGTATGCAATTCTCCACGACATCAGCGACTTCAAACAGATTCAAAACCGTCTTGAAGAACAGAGTTCACGCCTGATTCAGGCGCAAAGTTTGGGGAAACTCGGAAGCTGGACTTATAACTTCATTTCCAAGAAGCTGAACTGGTCTCTGGAAATGTTCACTATTTTCGAAAAGAACCCTCTTACCTTCGAACCGGTCTTTGAAGACCTTACTCAGGATATCCATCCGGATGACCGTCAGCGAGTGCTCAACACTTTCCTGCATGCCAAAGAAGAAAACAGTCTTTTTCAGGTCGAGTACCGGGTTCAAATGAGTGACGGGCGCATTAAGTACGTTTTGGAAAGAGCAACCTTCTCCAGCGATGAAAACGGTGAAACGATTCTTGCGCAGGGAACCGTACACGACATCAGCGAAACCAAGCAACTCCAGGAAGAGTTGATTCAGGCTAAAGTCAGCGCGGAAAACGCCAACCGTGCAAAAAGCTTCTTTCTGGCCAATATGTCGCATGAAATCCGCACGCCTTTGAACGGCATTATCGGAATCAACGAGCTTTTGAGCAAAACCCTTTTGAACGAGACGCAGCAGGAATATCTGGAAAAATCGACTCGGACTTCCAAAGCGCTGATGAACATCATCAACGACATTCTCGACTATTCTAAAATCGAAGCCGGAAAAATCAGTTTTGAAAGCACTAAGTTCAATCTCAGCGAACTGCTTTCCAATCTCGCCGACCTCTTCTCGATCGAAGCCGAACACAAAGGCATCGAGCTGATATTCCTGATTGATCCGGAAATTCCGAACCAACTGATCGGAGACCCGTTAAGAATCTCCCAGGTGTTGAATAATCTGGTCGGTAATGCTCTGAAATTCACCTCTTCGGGTGAGATTATCATCTCCATGCGCAAGCTGTACAGCCATAACAACCAAGTGGAATTCGAAACCCTGGTGACCGATACCGGTATCGGTATTTCGCCCGAACATCGACACCGTCTGTTCAAACCGTTCTCTCAGGCGGAAAGTTCCAACACCCGTAAATACGGTGGAACCGGGCTGGGGCTGATTATCAGTAAACAGCTGGTCGAACAGATGAGGGGTAGCATCTGGCTTGATGAAGACTACCAGAAAGGCAGCCGCTTCGGCTTCACGCTGAAACTGGGATTCAAAAAGACCAGCGAAGACATTTTGCAGTCAACTGATTCCGGAGCGCCTTTCAGAGTGCTGGCCTTAATGAGCCGTCACGATGAAGCGGAAAACCTCAAGCAGACGCTGAATCTCGCACAGATGCGGACCGACCTCTGTACGAACCTTTCGGAATGCGAGCAAAAAGCGCAGCAGCGCACCTACAATGCCGTCATCCTTGAACTGCAAGGCAAAAGCCTGCAACGTATCGAAGAAGTGCTTCCTCTGGATTCTCTGCACTGCCCGATCTATCTTTTGGGCAAACAGGGGCGTCAGGAACGCCTGCGCAAAGAGTTGAAAGAACGCAAACCACCGATGACCCGCCTGGTTCTAAAACCTGTCATCGCACACAAAATGCTTGAAATACTTCTGCACCCGGAAGAGATCAGAAGCGACTACGAAGACTCCGAACACCCGCTGCATTTCAGCGGCAACGTTTTGCTGGTCGAAGATAACGAAATCAACCTCTTTGTTGCCACCGACTTCCTGAAAGATCTCGGACTCGAAGTCGAACAGGCGAGAAATGGACAAGAAGCGGTCGAGATCGCTTCGCAGAAAACATTTGATCTGATCCTGATGGA
Source organism: Thiomicrorhabdus sp. 6S3-12 (assembly GCF_017571475.1). Lineage (GTDB taxonomy): Bacteria > Pseudomonadota > Gammaproteobacteria > Thiomicrospirales > Thiomicrospiraceae > Thiomicrorhabdus. Next base: position 231,842 of record NZ_JAGETW010000003.1, read on the forward strand.
TTTGCAGATGCCGGTAATGGATGGGTTTGAGGCGGCCGTCAAAATCCGCGAGTTTGATTCCAATACTCCGATTGTTGCCTTAAGCGCGGCGGTGATGGAAGAAGACATAGATCTGTGCCGCGAATCCGGAATCAATCAACACCTGAGCAAACCGATCACGCTCAGTAAACTGGAGTCAACTCTTGACGAATACCTACCGCGGCACGGCGCGGAAAATGAAAAACAGGAGCGAAAAAACAATCTTTTGAATTCCGAGGAAAAAGCTCCGCTCATTAATTTCACGGAGCTGCAGGAACGCTATCAGAAAACGGAAAAAATTCACTACCTGCTCGGCGAGTTTTTACAATCCTACCAAGACTTTATAGCGAACAACCAGAACAGTGACAGCGGTTCGGCAGCCTTCGACAGGGAAATACACACCCTGAAAGGCGTTAGCTCGGTCGTTTGTCTGGATCGGCTGTTTGAGTCCACTAAAGGCTTCTATCAAGCCAAAACGATTGAAGAAAAGCAAACCCTGCGTCCGGAATTGGAAAGCGTCCTGCAGGAAACTCTACAAGCAATCCGCTCCTACCTACAGGACACGTCACCATAAAACACCTTTAGCAGCACAGCTAAAAGTTATATTTTTCCATATCCCCTATTGCCAAAAATAAAAAAACCCGCCATAGGCGGGTAATCAAAATATACGAAGCATAATAAACAATGAACTTTTCTAGCTACTTAAAACAAGTTAAATAAATTGTTTACCGTCGTTATTTTAATACCCCGCCTCCTCATTGCAACCATTTTATTAATGATTTTTATTAATCACACAATTGCAATCTAAACACAAAAACAGTATATAACTGTTTTTAATGTATTTTTCTCAGTATTTAGGTAGGAAATTAGGCTCAAAATGTCCCATATTTACTTTTAACACTTAGTCATTAAAAAATTTTTACTGTAAAAGTCTTGTCAATCTTCAGCAAATAAGTTAATTTTCTCTTCGTATTACCGCTTTTTAAACATCAGTATTTTGTTTTACAGCAGTCAAAAAAATAATTAAGTTACTTTTTTACATAATTCAGGAGAAAGACATGCTCGTTTCACTACTAGGTCTTGAAACCCCAACTACTAAACATTCCGATGACGGCCTTGCTGCTGCTGTAGGTACATTGCAAAGCTTGCCAGTTGTCGGTGACTCCGTATCACCACTACTAGATACCCTTCACAGCCTTCCGCTTCTTGGCGAAGATGTACGTTTCGTAACCTCAACCCTGCATGCCATTCTTCCAGGCGAAACACTTATCAATGACGTTGTCGGCACTGTAACCAGCCTTCCAGTCGTCAGCGACGTTCTAGGACTTGTTGAATCAATCGATAACAACGTTCTAGCCGGCATCACAGGCCCAGAAGGCCTTCTTCCTAACCTGCTAGGCCCAGAAGGTTTAGTGGGCGGCCTACTAGGTACCGTAGGCGGTCTTGTTGAAGGTCTACCGGTTGTTGGCGGCCTTCTTGGCGGCGCTGCAGACGGCGGGCTACTTGGTGGCCTTCTAGGTGAAGACGGACTGGTCGGCGGACTACTAGGCGGTCTTCCAATCGTAGGTGACCTTCTAGGTGGTGCCGAAGGTGGACTTCTTGGCGGCCTTCTAGGTGGTGACGGCGGCCTATTGAACGGTCTTCCAATTGTCGGAGACCTTCTTGGAAGCAACGGTCTTGTTGGCGGTCTTCTAGGTGAAGACGGACTAGTCGGCGGACTGCTAAACACCTTGATCGGTGAGCACGGCGTTGTAACCGGTGTAGTTGATACTGTGACCGATCTTCTTGACGGTACTCTGGGTAACTTGCCAATCGTCGGTGATCTACTATCTGGTGGCGGCCTGCTTGGCGGTCTACTAGGCGGTGGTGATGGCGGCCTGCTAGGACTAGGTGATCTACTATCAGGCGACGATGGTCTGCTTGACGGTCTACTGGGTGGAAGCTCTGCGGATGCATCTGTTTCTGCTGGCGCCACCGTTGAAACCGGTGGTCTTCTTGGCGGGCTTCTTGGAGACAATGGTCTTCTTGGCGGTCTTCTAGGTGGTGACAACGGTCTTCTTGGCGGTCTTCTGTAACAGTCTTAATTTAACAACAAGACTGAAAGGCCGATTCTCGGCCTGATTAAAAGGCGGTAACCTTCGAGTTATCGCCTTTTTTATTTCCGTCAATTCGTGCAAAACATTGAGACTTTCTTGCCTGCAAGGGATTCCTATTTCACAAACTTACTTATTCAGTACAATGAAGCGAATTATCCATAACCAATTTCCCTACGGAGCCCTATATGGAGAGATCACGACTTGTAAAAAACCTAACGCCCTATCTCCTGCTCTTTTCAGCACTATTCGCGCAAACAGCGGTTGCGGACGGTACAGACTCTCGGCAGTTAAAACAGCAGGAACAGCGTTATGCCATTTGCGCCGCGCTTGCAGAAACGCAGCAACGCCAACAGTTCACTCAGAAATTACTCACACTTCATCAACAAAACAATCCATCTGTACCGACTGATGATCGACAGAAGTGGGTGAGACAAAAAATTGCCACTTTCGAACGCAGCTATCACGAATATAGCCCGCAAAGTAAACAAAAACTTTTTGGTAAAATCTGTCTGACAGAAAACCTGCAGACGGACGAAAACTTTAAAGGATTACAAGTTTCAGAACTACCGGAAAGCTTGCAGAGTAAAATTCACATTATCGCGACATGCGCGCTTATTTCGAATTCCTACGGTCTGAAACAACAGGCTCAAAAGCTGACTGCGGCGAATACGTTGATCATTATCGCCGGCGGAATGAACGGCAAAAACCAAGCGCTGCAACAACTCGCCCGCATCCATCAGGAAGTCACCAATGAGCTGAAATCCCTAGACAAAACGCAGCTTAAAAACCAATTCACAACGAGCTGCAATCAAGTCAAGAAGATGCAGAACACGCAATAATTACAGGAGAAAACATGGATATTTGGAGCAAAATCTTTTGGCAGGCAGGTCTGGGACTGAGTATCGTTGTCCTTTTTGTTGCTATCAGCGCTCTGATGAATGCTGAAAACGGGCAATTAACTGTCGAAAATTTGCAACATCTCAGCGGTACCTATAGCGCTCTATTCTCCACCTTGCAATTTGTTGTCTACCCCTGGCTGGCGCTCGGACTCTTTTTGCTGGTTCGTTTTATTTCGCGAAGATCCTCATAATTATCCGATCCCGCACACTCCAATAAATACTCTGCTCGGCAATAAAATGCCGTCAGAGTGAACGTTTATCCTGTAGCAGACGCTTCGCTATATACCAAACACCACATCCAAATATAATTCCGCACAAAAGAGATTAGTTAACGCAATAGATTTTATTATTGCAAAAAACGCATCAATACCCCTTAGTCATAAACTACAGCTATAGCCTTTCATTCTTTAATTTTATAAGAAAACCATAGTTGGCAATATAACAGATACTTTTTTAACTGTTTGCTAAAAGCATATTTATTATTTATAAAAAAAACTTTTAACATAACCTCTTTTTATTGCAATAAGCGCAACAAAAGCTATAATGAGCAACTGTAAAAAAAATGCAAAAAGTACATTTTAATAACAATAAAAGCTTTTTAAATCAGACGCCACTGTTTTAAAGGCCGATCTTCATCTAACATGAAGTGAAAAATGATTATTTTGGGAGAAAAGCAATGAAGTTCAATGAACGCTTAAAATACTATATTGAATATAAGGGCATCATTAAGCACCGCGTTGCTGAAGTTGCCGGGATCACACCTAGCGCATTTTTCCGTTTCCTGAACGGAACCAGCACCATGAAGTCATCTAACATTGAGAAAATCAATGAAGTATGGCCGGAAATGATCGCTTTTGCATTCTCGGTGGATCCTGATATTGCAAAACGCGCCAAAAAACTGAAGCTATCGGATGATGACGAGTAAAAACCGCCATCCTCGAAAATAAACCCGGAGCCAAAATACTCTGGGTTTTTTTTCGCCCAGAATTCAACACCCACGCAACAGTAATTGCCGAAAATACTCAACGCTGGCGGTTGTTGTTTTATACAAAAGCTATACAATCATTACTGTCCCAATTATGGAGAAAGTAATGCATTATCACGGACGAGCTCAATTTCAGCATGGCGAAACCAGCGCCACCGGAATATTAATCACCAACCTCGGTACTCCTGACGCACCAACCAAAGAAGCGTTAAGGCCTTACCTAAAAGAATTTCTAGAAGATCCTCGCGTTGTTGAGCCGCCTCCGGCCCGTTGGCTGTGGAAGCTGATTTTAAACGGCATCATTCTTAATACCCGCCCGGCAAAATCAGCGGAAGCCTATGCCAGCATCTGGGATTCAGAAGGTCCCGGCGCACCTCTGCTAAACATCACGCAGCGCCAGCTCGAAGGCATTAAGAAATCCGTTGAACCGCATTTCCAGGGCCGTGTGGAGTTTGCTCTGGCAATGCGCTACGGAAACCCTTCGATCGCCAGCGCTTTGCGAGAACTGCATGAAAAAGGCTGTCAGCGCATCGTCGTCTTGCCTCTATATCCGCAATATGCAGCGGCCACCACCGCCTCTACCTTTGATGCCGTGACGGCAGAATTGCAGACTTGGCGCTGGATTCCGGAACTGCGCTTTATTAACCACTACCATCGTCACCCCGGTTATATCAAAGCGTTGGCTAACAGCATTCGGGAACATCAGGCGGAACATGGTAAGCCGCAATTGCTGGTGATGTCTTATCATGGCGTCCCTCAGCGCTACCTCGATAATGGCGATCCTTACCATTGCGAATGCCATGTAACTTCGCGTCTGGTGGCGGAAGAACTTGGTTTAAGCAAAGATGAATATAAGGTCACTTTCCAGTCTCTTTTCGGTAAAGAAGAGTGGATTAAGCCATATACAGATGCAACCTTGAAGTCTTTGCCATCTCAAGGAATCAAGGATATTCAGGTGATCTGCCCGGGATTCTCGGCCGACTGCCTGGAAACCATTGAAGAGATCGACGAGGAAAACCGCGAATATTTCGAAGAAGCCGGCGGCGAGAAATTCAGTTACATTAAATGCCTTAACGATCGCGAAGATCATACCGAGATGCTGGCAGAGCTTATTTTACAGCACACTCAAGGCTGGTATGAGCGCGACCAGTTCGATTCGCAGCAGGACTCTGCCGAAAGAGATCGCGTGAAAGAGAACGCCAACGCAATGGGCTGCCCTTTTTAACAGGCCTTAGTCTCAAGCATAAAAAAGCCGCAATTAAGCGGCTTTTTTTCTCTCTGCCTGTAAAACAGGATTACTTTCTTTCATCCAACGGCAGATAACACGCCTTGCCTTTGCCCGTATAAATCTGCGTCGGACGGAAAATACGGTTATTCTGCAATTGCTCGCGCCAGTGCGCCATCCATCCGGCGGAACGCGCCACTGCAAAAATCGGCGTAAACAGCCCCGGATCGAAGCCCATTTCCTTATACAGAATTCCAGAATAGAAATCGACATTCGGGTAGACCCCTTTGTGACCAAGCAGTTCTTCACAAACTTTTTCCACTTCCAAAGCGGTAGCAAACGACTGGCTTAACTTGGCTGACTTGCCTTTGAGCAGATCATTGGACAATTTCTGCAAAATGGTCGCACGCGGGTCTTTGGTCTTGTACTCGCGGTGCCCCATTCCCCAAATCACTTTCTTATCGGCCAAACGCTGCTCGATATACGGTCGCGCATTTTCCGGAGAACCGATTTCGTCCAGCATCTCGATAACCTTCTGATTCGCTCCGCCGTGCAAAGGCCCGGAAAGCGATGCGATTGCCGACGAAATAACCGAACAAGGGTTGGCCAGAGTCGATCCGGTTACCATGGTCGTAAAGGTCGAGGCATTGATCGTATGTTCAGCGTGCAAAATAAGAATCGCATCCAACAGACGCGCCCAGTCTTTATCCGGCTCTTCGCCATTAAGCATATACAAAAAGTTTTCCGCATAAGTCAGGTCTTTACGCGGCTCGATCGGGTCAAAACCGTTACGCATATGCTCCCACATCGCAACCAGCGTTCCCATATGGGCGATGATTTTAACGGTTACATCATTGATGTATTCCTGGTTTTCGGTACCGCCTTTCATATATTCGGTACTCGGATAAAAACTCGCCAGACTGGCAACCACCACCTGCAGCATATGCATCGGATGGGTTGTGCTTGGCAGGTTCTTCATGATCTCGCGGATATTGAATTTAACCCGACGGTTTTCTCGCAGCTGACGATCAAAATGGTTCAACTCTTCTGCGGCCGGCAACTCGCCAAACAAAAGCAAAAGCGTAGTCTCTTCAAAAGAAGAATATTCCGCCAGTTCCTGAATGTCGTAGCCGCGATAGGTCAAAAGTCCTTTTTGACCATCAATAAAAGAGATCTGAGACTCCGTGGCCGGAACCCCCGCTAAACCTGGAATGTATTGCATAAGCTGCCCTGAAATTAGTCAGTTTTTTGAGTGCGTATCTTATACGCTAAATGAAGAACCGCAACCACAGGTCGTAGTTGCATTAGGGTTTTCGATAACAAAGCGTGCGCCTTGTAAATCTTCCAAATAATCGATTTTTGCACCGACAAGATACTGGAAACTCATCGGGTCAACCAGAAGGGTCACGCCGTCTTTTTCCACAACCGTATCGTCGTCGGCCTGATTTTCGTCAAAGGTAAAACCATACGAAAAACCGGAACAACCGCCACCGGTGATATAAACACGCAGTTTCAGATTCGGGTTCTGTTCATCTTCGATTAAGCCGCTGACTTTGGACGCCGCCGCTTCGGTAAAAACTAGAGGTGCTGGTGTATCAGACATATCGGATTCCTTTTCATGTCATTGCCAAGCGCAAATAAAAAGCATTATAGCAAAAAAGAGAGGGGCTGATTAAGGCACTCTATAGTGCGCCACGCCGCCCCCGTCGCATTTTCTACCTGTTAACAAAACCTTACGGCAACAACGCAACCTGGGTCAGTCCCAAGGTTTCATCAAGACCGAACAGAATGTTCATATTCTGCACTGCCTGGCCCGCCGCACCTTTCACAAGGTTATCGATCACGGAGCTCACGACCACCTGAGAACTGCCCTGAGGACGGTACACCGCCAGACGGCACATATTCGAGCCTTTAACCATTCGCGTTTCCGGCAGACTGCCGGCTGGCATCACATCCACAAACGGCTCGTCTTTATAGGTTTCTTCGAATAATTGCTGCAATTCCGCCTGAGACATATCGGTGTTCATCGTCGCATAGATCGAGTTTTCCATACCGCGAACCATCGGCACCAGGTGCGGCACAAACGTCAACCCGACTTCTCCGCCGCTCAACTGAGTCAACTTTTCCTTCATCTCCGGAAGGTGACGATGCCCGGACACGCCATAAGCTTTGAAGCTCTCGCTCATTTCCGCGCCTAACATGGCTACATTCGCTCCGCGCCCGGCACCGCTGACACCGGATTTTCCGTCGGCGATAATATTACTTGGATCAATCACCCCCGCCTTAAGCAACGGCAATAATCCCAGCATGACACTGGTCGGGTAGCAGCCCGGATTGGCGATAATCATCGCTTTGGCAATACTGTCGCGGAAATACTCAGGCAGACCGTAACAGACCTTGTCAAAAAGTTTTGCTTCGGTATGCGGCATTCCGTACCACTTAGACCATACGTCCAGATCTTCGATACGGAAATCGGCAGCCAGATCAATCACCTTGACACCGGCAGAGGTCAATTCGTCTGCCATACTCATGGCAACCCCATGCGGGGTGGCGAAAAACACGATATCGCAAGACTTCAGTTTTTCGCTGTCCGGCTGAGTAAATTGAAGATCGTAAATGCCGCGCAAATTCGGGTACATATCCGCAACTGCCACACCCTCTTCGCTGCGCGAAGTAATCATGCTTACCTCCGCCTGCGGATGATTGGCCAGAAGTCTCAATAATTCAACGCCGGTATAACCTGTACCACCGACAATACCCACTTTTACTTTTTGCATTTTTTTGATCCTTTTCTGCGCTGCTCGCCGGTAAAAAGCGAATGAAACGTTTTATTTTACCGTTTGCCGTCGATTCGGTCTAATAATGTTCCATACGACAACTATAGAGAAAAATAAATACGCGATGCCGGGTTGGCTTTTAAAACAAATCAGACAACTCTTATCCATTTTTTCTCAATATCTGCCGCTAGGCATCTTAAGCAAATCGCGCTAAGGTATCCGTAAACGAAATTGTTTCGATACGCATTCCGGATGGAGGCCCGATCGCCATGTCACATCTCAAAGAATCCGATATTACGCCACGAGAGTGGTTCCTCAACCGCCGGCAGTTTCTCCGCTCCATAGGCGCGGCCGGACTCCTGAGCACACCTTTGCACGCTTTTGCCGACAACGCCCTGAAATTCCAGCCGAATCCTCTGTACCGGCCAGATCTCAAGCTAACCGACACGGAACATGCGCTGCATTACAATAATTTCTACGAACTCGGCACGGGTAAATCCGATCCCTATCGAAACGCAGATCAGTTAATTACCGATAACTGGCAGGTTAGAATCGAAGGTGAATGCGCCAAACCGCAGACATTCGATATGGATGATCTGCTGGGAATCGAACAGGAAGAGCGGATTTACCGTTTCCGCTGTGTCGAAGGCTGGTCAATGGTTGTTCCCTGGATCGGCTTTCCACTGAGTAAACTACTCAATAAAGTCGAGCCGACCAGCAAGGCAAAATATGTCGAATTCATCAGCATTCTTGACCGAAAAAACCTGCCGGGACAACGCTTCAACATTCTCGACTGGCCTTACCGGGAAGGCCTGCGTATCGACGAAGCCATGCACCCACTGACCTTAATGGCGACCGGCCTGTACGGCGAAGCCTTACAGAATCAAAGCGGCGCACCGATCCGCTTGATCGTTCCGTGGAAATACGGATTCAAAAGCAGCAAATCCATTGTCACCATTCGTTTGGTCGAAAAGCAGCCTATCTCCTCTTGGATGCAGGCGACGCCGAGCGAATACGGCTTTTACTCCAACGTCAATCCGCAAGTTCCACACCGGCGCTGGTCACAAGCCAAAGAGCGCCCGCTAGGTTCCTTTTTCAAGCAGAAAACATTAATGTTTAACGGCTATGCAGACGAAGTTGCCGCACTGTACAGCGGCATGGATTTACGCCGCCATTTCTAAGGAAAGAAAGAATGCCTCTGGCCGTCAAGCTTTTGATTTTCAGTCTATTGTGCGCCCTGCCTGCGGTCGATCTGGGCTGGAAGCTATTACAGGACAATCTGGGAGCCAACCCGGTGGAAACACTGGAACACACCACCGGCGACTGGGCAATCTATTTTCTGTTGCTGACGCTCAGCATATCGCCTCTTCAGCAACTTTTCGTTCCCAAATGGCCGATTCCGATGCACCTTATTCGACGTGTCCTCGGACTCAGCGCTTTCGTTTACGCATTGCTTCACCTTGCGGTCTATTTTATTTTCGATATGGGACTGGATATTGATGAAGCCGTTCAGGACATCGCCACCCGACCGTTTATCATGATCGGCATGACAGCATTGATTCTGCTCATTCCTTTGGCCGTCACCTCGACCCAAGGCTGGCAAAAGCGCCTGAAACGTCGCTGGCAACAATTACATAAACTGATCTACCCAATCACCTTTCTTGGCATATTGCACTATGCGCTACTGGTAAAGGCCGACCTTTTCATGCCATTACTGTATCTACTGTTGTTCAGCGTTCTCATGCTGTTGAGACAGTTTAAGCTGCCGCGTTTACGTTAATCTGGAAAATCGCTTTCGGCCTTTTGACGAAACTGGTCTCTGGTCTGCAACTCCGCTTCATCCAACCACAATGGCTGATGCCCTCTGCGCCATACGGGACGGTTTTTCATCACCGCCTTGAAATACCCGCTATCAAGGTGACGGTGCAGCCAAGCCTGCAAAGCCGGATATGCGGCCTGCGTAAACCAAGCTTTATCCACATGGGCAAACTGACGGACAAACGGAAATATCGCCAGATCCGCAATCGTCAGACTGTCGCCAAGAAGATAACGGCTATTCTGCAAACAGGCTTCAAGCGTGCGTAAGAACAACTCTCCCTGCGCGCGCGCCTGCTCGGCAGGTATTTCCGGAAATTGTTCGGGATACTTATAGGCATCGAGATTCGCCTTAAAAGACGTATCGTTCTCTTCAATTAACGCCATAAGGAGTTGCTGCTGTTGCACATCCTGTGGATAAAGCGGACTTTTCCCCATCTTATCCTTCAGCGCCCAACACATAATGTCCCAACTTTCATCCAGCACCTCTCCGCCGGGCAACAGCAAAACAGGAATCGTACCTTTAGCGGAAGCAGCCAGCATTTCATCGGGCTTATCCCAAAAAACAATCTCTCTTTGCTCAACCTGAATACCGGAGAAGTATAGCGCCAGCCGTGCGCGCATCGCATAAGGACAACGGCGATAAGAGTAAAGAACCGGAAACCTGTTTTGCCCTGACTCAAAATGCATTCGGCACTCCCTTTGAAAAAGAAGCCTAATTTAGAAAATTCGCTTCCAAGAAGCAAATCCATTTCCGCCGTTTTTTGACATTTCAAATTGAGGCTTTAGGATGAAGGACTCCAGACACAACCGGAGATACCATGCCGTTTCTTAGAAACACGCTCTTTTTACTCAGTTTATTTATTTTTTCCGCTAATGTTCAGGCTCAACTGCATACCAAAGAGACGCAGAATATCGAAAATCTCGACGAACCCGTCTACAACCCTTTTATCGAACGCTACGTGCTCGATGAACTCAAGCAGTTACGTACCGATATGAACGACCTCCATGTCGATCTCACCAAAGAGGTCGTCAACCGGGAAATGGCCGCCACAACACGCGCCGTAAGTTATGCCACCGATACCATCACTTACTTTTTCTATCTGATCGCCGGGGTCAGTTCCGTACTGGTACTGGTCGGCTGGAACTCTCTGCGCGAAGTGAAAGAAAAGGTTCATACGCTGGCGAACACAAAAATCGAAGAAGTCGTTTCCGAATACGAAGACCGTTTGGAAAAACTCGAAGAAGAACTTAACCGCAAATCCCGCGGCATCACCAGCGCTCAGAAAAGGCTCTCGCAACATCAGGATATCTACAGTCTATGGCTCAAGGCAGGCCAGGAACAGATTGCTAGTAACAAGGTAGAAATTTATGATCAAATTCTGGAGCGCGATCCGGAAAACGCCGAAGCCCTGACTTACAAAGCGGATGTCGTGCTAGACATGGACGAACCGCACTGGGCCATTTCATTGTGCTTGCAGGCACTGAGAATCGATCCTGAAAACAGCCATGCGATGTATCAACTGGCGAGCGCCTACGCACTTCTCGGTTCAACGGAAACCGCTTTGCAATATCTGGAAAAATCGCTTAATGGCGCCGAAGGGAATGCCGAATCGATCTATAACGACTCTCACTTCGAAAGCCTTAAAGGCAACCAGCGTTTTATCGAACTGCTGAAATCCTATGACAGCAGCTACATGCTGTCCGAAGCGGATTAAAACGAAAATGTCACCAACGAAAAACCCCGCCTCTGCGGTTTTTTAAAAAATGAGCGCCAGGCTCAGATTTCTGAGATATATTCACCTTGGTTTTGCGGTAGTGGCTAGGCGTTTTAAAAACCGGAGCGCAGCAGGCATTTAGACCCATGAACATAGAAGCCATTTCTCAAAAACTTCACAAAACACAAAGACCGGCGGAAGCCGGTCTTTGGCAATAAATGAAGCACATTTAATTTTTCAGGCTCGTCGATACAAATTTAAGATGAAAACAAAAAAGCCAGCATTAAGCTGGCTTTTTAGAAGAATGTAAGCATTATAATTTCTGAATTGAGGGTTATATGACTATGCTGTCAATTCGAGGCGGCTAAATGAACCTTAGCGGACGACCATATGGAAATGGTCGTTAGTGCGAAGCAGGATGCCCGAGCCGAGTGTACATTTTAGTACATGAGCAACGGAAGCATTTAGCCAACAAAGAAGTGGCAGTATAGGCGAAAGCCTCAAATTGAAATTACATCATGCCGCCCATTCCTCCCATTCCACCTGCTGCCGCTGCTGCATCATCACCACCTTTTGAAGGCAGATCAGCAATCGCCGCACCGGTAGTCAGAACCAGACCGGCAACAGAGGCTGCGTTTTGCAGTGCAGAACGCGTCACTTTAGCTGGGTCGATAATACCCGCTTCAAGCATGTCAACATACTCTTCTTTAGACGCATCGAAACCGAAGTTACCTTCACCTTCCATTACCTTGTTTACGATAACAGAACCTTCAAGACCACAGTTTGCCGCGATCTGACGCATTGGCTCCTGCATAGCGCGCATAGCGATCTGGATACCGACGTTTTGATCGTCGTTATCACCTTCAACAGACACTTTAGAAAGCGCACGAACCAGAGCAACACCACCACCAGGAACGATACCTTCCTGAACCGCAGCACGCGTCGCATGCAACGCATCGTCAACACGGTCTTTCTTCTCTTTCATCTCAACTTCGGTAGCCGCACCAAGTTTAAGAACCGCAACACCGCCGGAAAGTTTTGCCAGACGCTCTTGCAGCTTCTCTTTATCGTACTCGGAAGTCGTACTTTCCAGCTGAGCTTTGATTTGCGCAACACGGCTGTCGATATCGTCTTTAGAACCAGCACCATCGATCAGTTTAGTGGTGTCTTTACCAATGACTGCAGACTTAGTTTCACCAAGAAGGTCCAGAGTTACAGATTCCAGGCTTAGACCGACTTCTTCAGAAATAACCGTACCACCGGTTAGAACGGCCATATCTTGCAGCATTGCACGGCGACGCTCACCGAAACCAGGCGCTTTAACAGCCGCAACTTTCAGAATACCGCGCATTTGGTTAATTACTAGCGTCGCTAGCGCTTCACCATCAACGTCTTCCGCAATGATCAACAGTGGACGGCTCGCTTTAGAAACCGCTTCCAGCGTCGGCATTAGATCACGGATGTTAGAAATTTTCTTATCGTAGAACAGGATGAATGGCGCTTCTAACTCTGCAATCATTTTGTCTGAGTTAGTCGTGAAGTAAGGAGACAGGTAACCGCGGTCAAATTCCATACCTTCTACAACCACCAGTTCATCTTCCAGAGAAGAACCTTCTTCAACGGTGATAACACCTTCGGTAGAAACACGCTCCATCGCTTCGGCAATCATTTCACCGACTTTAGCGTCGGAGTTTGCTGAAATAGTACCAACCTGAGCCCAAGAAGCTTTGGTATCACAAGGCTTAGCCATTGCTTTGATTTCCGCAACAACGGCTTCAACCGCTTTGTGAATACCACGGTTAAGATCCATTGGATTCATACCCGCTGCAACCGACTTCATCCCTTCGCGAACGATCGCTTGCGCAAGAACTGTAGCTGTTGTGGTACCGTCACCGGCAACATCGTTGGTCTGTGAAGAAACTTGCTTCACCATTTGCGCACCCATGTTCATGAACTTATCTTCAAGTTCAATTTCACGTGCCACAGAAACACCATCTTTAGTTACAGTCGGCGCACCGAAAGACTTATCAAGTACAACGTTACGACCTTTAGGCCCAAGGGTTACTTTTACTGCGTCCGCAAGAATGTTGATCCCATCAACCATTTTTTCGCGAGCATCTAAACCGAATTTGACGTCTTTTGCCATCTTCTTAAATTCCTCTATTTTGTTAAGACGACCTGAAAATCCAGGCCACTAAATCTAAATTTGAATCAACCTTATTACTCTACGATCGCGATAATATCGTCTTCGCGCATAATCATTAACGCTTCGCCGTTATCATCCTTAACTTCCTGACCAGAGTACTGACCGAACATAACTTTATCGCCGACCTTAACTGTCATGGCGATAATCGCGCCAGAATCAGAAGCCTTACCAGGACCTACAGCGACCACTTCACCCATGTTCTCTTTTTCCTGAGCAGATCCCGGAAGAAGGATCCCGCTTTCAGTTTGCTTTTTCTCTTCAACACGGCGAATCACAACGCGGTCTTGTAAAGGTTTAATGTTCATAGGTTTCTCCCTAAAAAGTTAGATATCAAAATACATATAAAAAAGAGGTTTTCCGGACGCCGTTTAAACTATTCCACTAAAACAGCAATCCTTGTGCTTTAAGCCCGCGGCAAATCGCGTAAGCATAAAGCAAAAATTAGCACTCCAAACTTTAGAGTGCTAATCATTTTATTCATCAGCATAAAGCTGTCAACAGATATGGGGGCATTTGAAATATTTTCAACCCAGCGATTCAAAAAAAGTCGGATCGATACAGTATCCGATTGATTTTTCTGGGAGTTTCCAATAGCGTTTTTTATCGATCTGGATCGCCATCTCATTCCTGACCACGAGTTCAAGTAAATAATAAATACAAAAAAGCACCGCAAGACTTTGCTATGGTAAGCACTCAGAAAAGACTCTTTCCAGGGTAAAACAAACTAAAACATCGTTTCTACACCCTTTATACTTGAAGAGATAGAAGCAGTTTTTAAGGAACCTTAAGCGATGATACCAACCGGCAACCGTCTAGCGTTTTTTGTTGTCACTCTCTTTTGGTTACTCAGTCTTACATTTCCGTTCAGAGCGATTGCCGCTGCGGATTCTCCGGTTCCGATCAAAGTGCTTTTCAACTGGCATCACCAATTCGAATATGCCGGGTTCTACGCCGCCCAGAAAAAAGGTTTTTATAAGGATGTCGGTCTCGACGTTCAACTGGATGCGTGGAACGGACACAGCATCATCGATCAGGTGGTTAACGGCGATTACCAAATCGGCGTTGACGGAAGTCTGATTCTCAAGGATTACATCAACGGCAAGCCGATCAAAATCCTTTTCCCTTCTTTGCAGTACTCCCCGATTGTGTTTCTGGCGCATAAACCGATCGACTCCCTGCACGATCTTGCAGGGAAAAAATTAATGTTTGCACACAATTATGAGATTTACGCCTTACTCAATAAAGCCGGCTTGACTGCAGACGATATTCAGCAACTGCCGCATAGCGCTAATGTTCAAGATTTTATCGATAAGAAAGTCGACTTTTATTCCGCTTTCAGCACCAATGAACCGGCTCAGTTAAACGAAAAAAACCTCACTTACTCGCTGATCGACCCAAAATCCTTCGGCATTAACTCTTATGGCGATTTCACCTTTACCTCGCAAGATTTCGCAAGTAAGCATCCCGACCAGCTCGAAGCCTTTAAACGCGCGACCATTCGCGGCTGGCACTACGCCCTCGAAAACCCGATGGAGATTGTCGACTACGTTCTACAGAGCTACCCGGTTAAAAAAAGCCGCAAGGCTTTGTTATATGAAGCCAACCGCACCGGAGAATTCGTTCTCAACGGCAAGGCTCCTATCGGCCACCTTTCCTCCGAGCGACTAAAAGCATTAGTGTATGACATGCACTCTTTAGGTATGGTGAATGAAACGCAGCTTAAACAGTTCGACCCGGACAAATTGATTTTCAAGCCGTATCACATCCACCTGACTGAAGAGGAACGCACCTACCTCAAAGAGAATCCGGTGATCCGGATTGCCAACGATATCGACTGGGCGCCCTTTGAATTTATCGATTCGCAGGGAAATTATCAGGGGCTGGCCGCAGACTATCTGCGACAACTCGAAAAACTGCTCAATATCCGTTTTGAGCCGGTGCAAAACCTGAGCTGGAACCAAGTCATCGAAAAAATGCAGAACGGCGAACTGGACATGTTCTCCTGCGCTGTCGCCACCGACGCGCGCAAACGCTACGCTAAATTCACCAGCCCTTACCTCTCGTTTCCGATGGTCGCTCTGGGTAAAGAATCACTCGACTACATTCAAGGGATTGACCAGCTAAACGGCCAGACTATCGCCGTCGTTAAGGGATACGCCAGTTTCGATTATCTGCAGCAACACAACCCACAAATCAAGATACTTGAAGTCCAGGATATTGAAGCCGGAATCCGAGCCGTGCAGGAAGGTCAAGCCTTGGCCTATTTCGGCAACCTGGCCGCAATCAGCCACAAACTCAAACAACTCGGCGACCTGAACCTTAAGATCGCCGGACAGATTGGCCCGCGTTTCGAACTGGCCATGGGGGCTAACCTGGAAAACGCCATTCTGCGAGATATTCTGCAAAAAGCGCTGGACGCCATTCCGGAATCGGAAAAAAGCCGTATCTACAACGATTGGTTACAGCTGAGAATCGTTCAGGAATATGACTACAGCAAACTGGTTCTTCCGTTCTCGGTCATCGGCGGAATATTCCTGTTTACCCTGATACTGCTCGGGGTACAGAAGCGTTATCAGAATAAGCTTCAATCTTATCTGGGCACCATCAACGAACTCAATTATGCTTCCATTACCGATGCCAACCAGAGAATGATCTGGGTCAGCGACAGCTTATGCACGCTGACCGGCTATTCGCGAAAAGAGCTCATCAATAAACCGCATAAAATTCTGATGCACCAAAACTCGCATGAACTGGGGATTGATCCGGACAAAATCTGGGAATACCTCAAGACAGGGAGAACCTGGAGCGGCGAATTGATTGCACAGAAAAAGAACGGTGAAGATCTCTGGGTTCACGCTACCGCCGTTCCGGAAATGAGTACGCTTGGAAGGCTACGTCAGGTTCGCACAACGCGACGCGACATCACGGCGCAAAAACGATTGGAAGAGATGACCATCAGAGACGAGTTAACCGGCCTGTATAACCGCCGCCACTTTAATAAAGTGCTGTATGAAAAACGTCATTCACAAGCGGATATTGCCCGAAGCGTGTCTCTTGTCATGATGGACATCGATAAATTCAAAAACCTTAATGACCGCTACGGCCACTATTACGGCGATAAAGTCCTGCAGCAGCTGGCAGAGCGCATTAAAGAATATTGTCATCAATTGGAAAGCGCCTTCGCGTTCCGCATCGGCGGCGAAGAGTTTGCGCTGATCATCACCGGTTTATCCGCGCAAGAACTTCGCGACTCTCTGGAAGCACTGCGTCTGAGCATTGAGGGCTTGAATATCGAGAACCAGTCCACTGAAAGTGAGCGGCAGATCGTAACCGCTTCGATCGGCGCTTACCCATTGCCCCATGATCTCGATGGCCTATCGGAACACACCATCTATAAACGCGCCGATAAAGCCCTGTATCAAGCTAAAAAAGCGGGACGCAATCAGGTTGCAATCTGGAGTCCGCAAGACTAAATTGTCACAGCCGGACAAATCCCAACCCTTGTTTCAAGCGCCCATAAAAATGCCGCTTAAAAGCGGCATTTTTATTTTCAAAACTTATTCACTCAACACCAGGTTATCCCGGTGTACCAGCGACTCGTCTTCCATATACCCTAGAATCGAGGCGATCTGATGACTCGGCTGGCCGAGAATTTTAATCGACTCGTTGGCCGGATAGTTCACTAGACCGCGGGCAATCTCTTTACCGAATTCATCAACACAGATCACCATTTCACCGCGCTGGAAACTGCCGCTCTGCGCCTTAACACCGATCGGCAACAGACTTTTACCGGAGTTTTTCAGAACCTTCACCGCTCCAGCATCCAGAATCAGACGCCCTTTTGCCTGCAAATGCCCGGCCAGCCATTGCTGGCGCGCCGTCATCGGCTCGACATCCGGAATCAGCAAAGTGCCGCACTCCGCACCGGAAGCCAACTTAACCAAGATATTTTCCTCCCGACCGGAAGCAATCAAGGTCAAGGTCCCCGAGCGCGCCGCGCGCTTGGCGGCCATTACCTTGGTATACATACCGCCCTTACCGAGTGCGCCCCCTTCAGGAGAAGCCATCGCTTCAATATCTTTACGACTGACTTTCGCCTCTGAAATCAGTTCGGCATCCGGATTGGTACGAGGATTATCGTTATAAAGCCCTTTCTGATCAGTCAGAATCACCAGAACATCGGCGGAGATCAGATTCGCCGTCAAGGCGCCGAGCGTATCGTTATCGCCGAAACGGATCTCGTCCGTCACGACCGTATCGTTTTCATTGATAATCGGCACCACGCCATATTCCAATAAAGCGCGGATGGTACTGCGCACATTCAGATAACGCTTACGATTCGAGAGATCGTCGTGCGTCATCAGAATCTGCGCCGTTTGAATTCCGTAGCGCGCAAATTTGGATTCATACGCCTGAATCAATCCCATCTGACCGACGGCCGCCGCCGCCTGAAGATCATGCAAAGCTTCAGGCCGGGTTGTCCAGCCTAAACGCTGCATCCCTTCGGCAACCGAGCCGGAAGAGACAATCACCACTTCCTTGCCGTTTCGCTTCAAGGCGACTATCTGTTCAATCCAATGCGCCAGAGCCTCCTTATTAAGCCCCTTGCCGTCATTGGTTAAAAGCGCACTGCCGATCTTAACGACCCAGCGCTGGGTATTCTGCAAATCTTCGCGACGCATCGACTGTTTTTATCCCTGAAACATGATTAATGATTAGAAATCGAAATCTTCTTCCACCGGCGCTCTCTGCGCCCGAGCCTGTTCCGCCGCTTCCTCTTCCTGAGCCTGCAGACGGTTTTCCTGCAACTGTTGCGCAATCGCGTTCATCAGTTCCTGAGTCCCTTTACGCTCTACCGCCGAAATACGGTAAACAGGGCCTTGCCACTGCGTTTCTTCAAGGATGCGTTCGGCGATCTCATCCACCTCCTCATCCAGAAGCAGATCAATTTTATTCAGAACCAGCCAGCGCTCTTTATCCAGCAACTCGTCGGAATATTTCTCCAGCTCCTGCTGAATCACGCGAATGCTTTCCACCGGATCGGAATCATCCATCGGCGCAATATCGACCACGTGCAGCAGCAGACCGGTACGCGAAAGATGCTTCAGGAACTGAATTCCCAGACCGGCACCTTCCGCCGCGCCTTCGATCAATCCAGGAATATCGGCGATAACGAAGCTGGTTTCCGGTGAAATCGAAACAACACCCAAATTCGGATAAAGCGTAGTAAACGGATAGTTGGCGACCTTAGGTCGCGCTGCTGACACGGAGGAAATCAGGCTCGATTTCCCCGCATTCGGCAAACCGAGCAGACCAACATCCGCCAGAACTTTCAGTTCCAGACGCAAATTGCGGTCTTCGCCGTCTTCACCCGGCGTACACTGGCGCGGCGTACGGTTTTTCGAACTTTTGAAATGCACGTTACCAAGACCGTGACGACCGCCTTGAGCGACCATCAGAGTCTGCTCGTGCTCGGTCAGATCGCCGATAACCTGATCGGCATCGACATCATAAACCACCGTACCGACCGGTACCGGAATCACCAGATCGTCTCCGGCAGAACCGGTTTTCTGCTGCCCCATACCGGATTGGCCGTTTTGCGCTTTAAAGCTTTTGGTATAACGGAAATCCACCAGCGTATTCAGGTTTCGGTCGGCTTTTAGAATGACATCACCGCCGTCGCCGCCGTCGCCGCCGTTCGGGCCACCAAAAGGAATGTATTTCTCACGGCGGAAACTGACAATACCGTTCCCTCCGCGACCGGCCTGTACAAAGATGGTTGCTTCATCAACAAACTGCATGTTTATCCTCTTGGTGTGTGGATTATTTCAAATGGGGTTTATTTTAGCAGAGCCCCCGCATATTAAGCGTAGGCAAAATCCTAACTTCCTGCTAAAAAACAAAAACGCCCCGACAATGCGGGGCGTTCAAGCAGTTGAAAGCTAAATAAAACTTATTCAGCAACGACTGTTACGTAAGTACGTACTGGCTTACCTTTGTTTACGAAAGCAACTTTACCGTCCGCTTTTGCAAATAAAGTGTCATCCTTACCGCGACCAACATTGTCACCCGCGTGGAATTTAGTACCACGCTGACGAACGATGATGCTACCAGCTGATACAGCTTCACCGCCGTATGCTTTCACACCCAATCGTTTGGCGTTGGAATCGCGACCGTTTTTAGTACTACCTGCTGCCTTTTTATGAGCCATGGTGCTATCCTTTTGTTAACAGAGCTGAACCCTCTTCAGATTCAGCTGCCGTTTTAAATTTAAAACTAGTCTACTTTAAGCAAGCTTAAGGGCTAAGCCATTAAGCTGAGATTTTACCGATTTTAACTTCAGTGTAGTTCTGACGGTGGCCTTGCTTAGTTTTCGAGCGGTTCTTACGACGACGGAATTTGATGATGGTTACTTTTTTACCACGACCGTTTGATTCAACAGTCGCTGCAACTTTAGCACCTTCAACTAGAGGCGCACCAACTTTAACGTCTGCACCTTCACCAACCATCAATACTTCGTCAAACTCAATCGCATCACCTGCTTCTGCATTCAAAGATTCAATGCGTAGGATTTGACCTTCACGAACTCGATACTGCTTACCACCGGTTTTAATAACTGCGTACATTATATCTCTCCCGGATATCTAAAATTCTTTTTAATAAGCCGCTATTCAGCGAAGGCAGGATTATATAAGTTTTTGATTTACAGGTCAAAGATAAATTCAAGGTTTTTCAGATAATTAGGTAAAAACTACGTTTTAACGAACGGAGCGGCGTCAAGGAGGCAGCCCAAAAACCTCAATCACTCATTAAGTATCTGAAATTTCGTGTAAATTTTCCAAGCTATTGTATTAATTTACGACTTAATAGCAAATCGATCAAAGCCGCATTGCAAACGATGTCAATGACACGCCCTAAAACTGGCTAAAGCTGGACTTTCATACTAAAATAGCGGCTTTTAGTGAAAGGTGACCGAGAGTAGGCCCGATGACTCTGCAACAAATTCGTAAACTCATTGCCGATGATATTAAAGCGGTTGATCAATTAATTCTGGATCGCCTTTCCTCGGACGTAGTCCTCATCAACCAGATCGGTCACTACATTATCAATAGCGGCGGCAAGCGCCTGCGCCCGTTATTGACCCTTCTGTCCGCCCGAGCCTGTGGTTATCAAGGAACCGATCACCACCTGATGGCAGCCGTAATCGAATTCATCCATACCTCGACACTGCTTCACGACGATGTTGTGGATGAGTCCGATACCCGACGCGGCAATAAAACCGCCAATGAAGTCTGGGGCAACGCCGCCAGCGTTCTGGTCGGCGATTTCCTCTATTCGCGTTCATTTGAAATGATGGTCGAGCCGGGAATTATGCGCATTATGCAGGTCATGTCGGCGGCCACGAACGTCATCGCGGAAGGCGAAGTGCTGCAACTGCTGAATGTGCATGATGCCAGCACAACCGAAGAACGCTATATGGAAGTCATTCACCGCAAAACCGCCAAGCTCTTCGAAGCGGCCACCCAGATGGGACCGATCCTGGCCGAAAAACCGGAACTGGAGGAAGCATTCATCGCCTATGGCCGTCATTTGGGCGCTGCTTTCCAGCTGGTTGACGACGCCTTGGACTACACGGCTGATGCCGAAGAACTGGGCAAAAACATCGGTGACGATCTGGCCGAAGGCAAGCCGACTTTGCCGCTGATCTATATTATGCAAAAGGGCACGGAAGAAGAACGCGAACTTGTGCGTCGCGCAATCGAGTCGGACGGCATCACCCTGCTGCACCAGGTGAGCGACATTATCCAGAACTCCGGCGCAATCGAATACACTTACGAAATTGCGCGCCAAGAAGCCCAGACCGCTCAAGAGGCACTGGCATCACTGGACGATAGCGAACTCAAACAAGCGCTGTTATCGCTAGCCGATCTGGCGGTAAACCGCAGTCATTAAAAACAAAAAAGGCATAGCTCAAAGCTATGCCTTCCTTAATCCACTTCAGAGATTTAGCGACGGCTCTTAGCCTTCGACCTCCGCCTCTTCCAGTTTTTTCTGCAGCGCATCTTTTTCGCGCTTCTCGGAAAAAAGCCGATACAAATCCAAATTCCCCAACTTGGTTTTACGCCAATCGATTCTCGGCATCAACCATTTAATCATCCAGCGGATAATATGGCACTGGTCGGCACTTTGATACAAAACTTCCGGCTGAGGCCGGTAACCATGCATCCGTTCAATCACAATCTGTTGCAGCTGATTGTCCGAACGCACTCGAATAAACCCGGTATTATCTTCATCAAAGCTGGTGCTGTAATAGACTTTAACCACCTTATTCATGCTGAAGATCGCTTTGGAAAGAATCGTGGATTCCGCTTTACCATTAATACCGACGGTTTGAATAAAGATATTTTGCGTTTTGATCTGACGAAAGAAACCTTCGACCAAATCCAACTCGACATCCTGGGTCGATTCATGATGCAGCCGCCGCGCTTCTTCGTTCTGGCGCTCTTTCTTTTCCATTTGGCGGAACAGAAATTCCGTACCAGGTGATAATTTGACTACTGCTTCTGCCATTTTATGCCTCCCTTGTAGGAAAGATAACGGCGAAAGATCCGATAACTTGAATTGCGGATAAAAAAAAGGGAGTGGACCCGCAGATCAACTCCCCTACACAATAAAGGTTTATACAAAAAACATGCTTTGGATCGCACATGTAAAAGATAACACAATTTTATCGAGAGTCATAAATAAAATTTTTATCAACACATAATGATTTTCTTATGACCTTGTAAAAAGGTATGTTTTTCGACGCTAAAAACAGTCTGCAAACAAAAAAGCCCCTAAAAAGGGGCTTTTTTAGTTTCCCGTCGAAAGCAACAGTCGACGATTAAAACGGAACGTCGTCATCGTCAAAATCGTTTGGAGCATAAGCAGGAGCCTGCTGCGGCTGCATCGGACGATTTCCGCCCATTGGAGGCGGTGTTTGTTGACCGGAGTTCTGTCCCATTCCCGGATTCATTCCGCCCATCGGGTTTAGCTGAGGCTGTTGTCCCATAGGAGCCGACTGTTGCGGAGCCTGTTGCCCGCCCATGCCTTGATTGGCGTTCATACCGCCGCCAAAGCCGCCACCTTGATTCTGCTGCCCATAACCGCCGTTATCGAAGCTCGAATCGGACTGACGTCCGCCCAGCATCTGCATCTGACCGTCAAACCCGCTGATAACCACTTCGGTGCTGTAACGGTCCTGACCGTTCTGATCCTGCCACTTGCGCGTCTGCAGTTTACCCTCAAGATAGACTTGAGAGCCTTTTTTCAAATACTGTCCGGCAATCTCGGCCAGCTTTCCGAAAATCGCTACGCGGTGCCATTCCGTTTTCTGCTGTTTCTGGCCGGTCTGTTTATCATTCCACTCTTCACTGGTGGCAACACTTAAGTTTGCAATGGCGTTACCATTGGCGGCATATTTAACATCAGGATCTTGGCCAAGGGTGCCAACTAGGATGACTTTGTTTACGCCTCGCATAACTCTTTACTCTCTCTGTTTCTCAAGGATTTGGAACTCTGTTCAATATATTCGATCAGGGTGACTTCGTTTAATTGCTTACGGTCGATTTTAAAATAAGCACGCTGCTCGTCGGGACGGATGACGACTTCGTAAATGCCGTCGTAAGCAGCCAGCGCTTTCTCCAGCCCGGCAACGTCGCTCTCATCAACGCGACCCAACGGAACCGAAGCGATACTTAAAGGCATCGGCTTCTCCATAGTCATCGCCGCCAAAAGCCAAATCATACCCAATACGCTGGTCAAAACAAAGACCCCATTATAACCATAATGCTGATAAAAATAGCCCCCTAATGCACCACCGATTGCCGCTCCGATAAACTGGCTGGTCGAGTAGACGCCGCTGGCAGTTCCTTTCTTGTCCGCCGGCGACAATTTCACCACCAGCGACGGCAATGAAGCTTCCAGAAGATTAAAAGCAGTGAAGAAAATCAGCAACAGCACAAACAACATCCAGAAGCTCTGTTCAAAGCCGATAAAACTCAACTGCATCAGGGTAATGGCGGAAATCGCGCCGACAAATACCTGTTTCATACGCCCTTTGCTTTCCGCTTGAATAATAAACGGCACCATCAATGCAAAAGAGAGGAGCATGACCGGCAGATAGATATGCCAATGATCAACCGCCTGCAATCCGGCGGAGTCGCGCAAGGTCAGCGGCATTACCACAAACATCGCCGTCAGAATTGCATGCAGAACAAAAACCCCTAGATCAAGGCGCAACAACTGGCCGTGGCGCAATATATCGGAAAACTGACTCATATCGGTCTGCGCTTCGCGCTGGAACGCCTGATTCTCGATCTTCGGCAAGGCAAAAATCACCAGCAGAATCCCGACAAGGGAAAGCAGTGCAATCACCCAGAAAATACCGCGAACGCCGATCCAGGCACTTAGCAGCGGACCGGCAACCAGAGACAGGGTAAAGGAGAGACCGATCGTCATGCCGACAATAGACATAGCGCGCAAACGATATTGCTCACGTACCAGATCGGCCACCGATGCCATCAGCACCGCGGCCACCGCCCCCATCCCCTGAAGAGCCCGGCCGAGAATCATCATTTCGATCGAGTCGGCAAGCGCGCAGATAATCGAACCAAGCATAAAAATCAGCATCCCGACGACAATCAACGGCTTGCGCCCGAACTTATCGGAAAGCGACCCGAAAGGGATCTGCAACAGCGCCTGAGTCAGGCCGTAGATCCCGATGGCGATACCGATCTGGGTACCGGTAATATTCTGAAACTCCTGCTCTGCAAAAAGCGCAAAGACCGGGAAAATCATAAACAGGCCAAGCATACGGGTAGAAAAGATTCCAGCAATCGAAAAAGCCGCTCTGCGCTCGACAGGACTCATAGAATTCGGTTCAGGAATGGACATAATGTAACCTTTTGTTTTTGTAAGTACAGACCGGGGCCACGCCGGAACGCTTTCGATTTCCGATAAAATTCTGCGGTGTACCGCAAAACGCTTAGCCGGATTTTATTCACCTTGGCGAAAAATATGCTTTGCCCCGGGCCGGTTAAAGAGCGCAAAATTATAACATTTCCCTCTTGGCGCCACGCTATAATCGAAGCGTTTCAATAAGGATTTTGCACGTTTTTTTGCCTTGCAAAAGTTTAAGGCAAGGCTGTGCGAAACTTCGCCGTTAAGACCATAAGGAGCGTTTCATGCCGACGAAACAGACACAAAGCAACCGCAGTCTATTTTTCTCACTAGCGAGTTTTGCGCTGTTGCTGTGTGCGCTGAGCATACAGCCGGTACAGGCCGATGACAAGCAACCCTCCGGACACAAAATTCATTTTTCCATTACCGAAAGTGAAAACGTCGGGAATGACCGAGTGTCGATCACCTTCAGCCATGTGGCTCAGGGTGCGACACCGCAATCGGTTACGGAGCAGATCAACAAGCGAATGAAATCCGCGTTTGCCGTATTGAAACGCTATCCGGATATTGTCGCCCAGACATCGCAGTACAATATCTACCCGGTCTATCAGAAACAGTTAATCAGCCACTGGCGCGGTCAGCAGTCGTTAAGCATTCATTTCGAAAACCGTCCGCAGGAAATGGCCGTTCTTGATGAAATTCAGCCGCATCTGGAATATAAATCCATGCAATTCAGTGTATCCGACACGCGCCGTAAAGAGGTTCTCGAACAGCTGACCCGAAAAGCCATTCAGACCTATCGTCAGCGAGCACAACTGATCGCATCCGAGTTCGCCAACGCCAAATATCAGCTACTGGAAACCCATATCAACACACCGAATATTCCGGTTGCAAGAGCGCTGTACGCACGCGCCGAAACCGCGATGGCATCCGACATGAGCGCCCCCAATGTCGCGGCCGGGGAAAGTAAAATTCAAATACAGATTTCCGGCAGGCTGCTACTCAAAGAATAACGAGCAGCAAACCGCTCTGTCATCTATTGGTTACGCGCTTTCAAGGCTGCTGAAAACGCGTCAGCCATGCCTCCAGTTCTTTCGCCGGCAAAGGCCGGCTATACAGATACCCCTGAACATAGCGACATTGCTGCTGTAACAGAAACTCGGCCTGCTTTTCGCTCTCGACGCCTTCGGCAATGACATTCAGGTTCATCCCCTGCGCCAGATTGATAATGGTGCGGGTAATATTGGCATCGTCTTCGTCTTCCGGAACACCCTGAATAAAAGACATATCAATTTTCAACTTATCGATCGGCAGATATTTGAGCCGCACCAGCGAAGAATAACCGGTTCCAAAGTCATCGATCGAAATTCGCACCCCTAGCGTCTTCAACTCTTGTATCACATTAGAATAAGTGGTCTCTTTCATCACCAGCGTTTCGGTCACTTCGAGTTCGATATAACGCCCGTCGATATTCGCTTCCTGCAAGGCGCTACGCACAACATGGAGCAAATTCTTGTCAATCAACTGCCGCCCGGAGAGATTCACGGCAATATAGTCGACTGCAACGCCCTGCTCAAGCCAGCTTTTCATTTGGCGGCATGCGGCACGCAAGACCCACTCACCCAACTTGAGAATGACGCCGGAATCCTCTGCCAGCGGGATAAACCGAGCCGGCGGAACCAGCCCCATTTCCGGATGATTCCAGCGCACCAACGCCTCGACACCGGTCAGTCGATTTTCAACCATGTCCACCTGAGGCTGATAATAGATGACAAACTCTTCATTCTCCAGCGCCTTATAGAGACCGTTGAGCATAAACAGCGTTTCGAAACTGGATGCGGACATCTCACTCGAGAAGAACTCAAAATTGTTCCGCCCTTGATCTTTGGCCCTATACAGCGCCGTATCGGCATTTTTCAGCAGCAAAACCGAACTGCTTGAATCTGCCGGAGCCATGGCGATCCCGATACTCGCCGTTACCGTGACTTCATTCACGTCCAACATGATCGGCTTACTGATGGAATCGAGAATCTTTTCGGCAATCAGCCCCGCTTCTTCCGCCGAATGCAGATCCTCCAACAGAACAACAAACTCATCCCCGCTAACCCGGGAAACCGTGTCGTGCTTACGCAACGCCTGCTGCAGACGACTGGCAATAACCTGCAACAGCAAATCACCATGCGGATGGCCGAAGCTGTCATTAATCGCCTTAAAGTGATCCAGATCGAGATAGAGCACGGCCAAATTGAGTTTACTTCTGCTGATATGCGTCAAAGCGTGCTCGAGGCGGTCATTCAATAAAACCCGGTTCGGCAGTGAGGTCAAAGCGTCGTGATGCGCCAGAAAACGCAGCTCCTCTTCATTCTCTTTAAGCGCCGAAATATCGGAAAATACGCCAATGTAATTGAGAAGTCCTCCCTTCTCATCCTGTATCGTGCTGATCGAAAGCCATTGCGGATAGATTTCACCGTTTTTGCGGCGATTCCAAACCTCCCCCTGCCAACGCCCTTTATCAAGCAGTCCGTCCCACATTTCCCGATAAAAGCTCTCATCATGTTTACCCGAATAGAGAATATTCGGAGTTTTTCCGTCCACCTCCTGCAAGGAGTAGCCGGTGATACGTGTAAAAGCCGGGTTAACGCTGATAAAGCGGTTTTCGGCATCGGTCACCATAATACCTTCGGCCAGATTGGCGATAATCGAAGACGCCTGATTCAACTTCCGTTCATTCTTTTTGCGCTCGGTAATATCCTGAATGGTGCCAAACATTTCCACGACATCGCCGGCATCGTCAAACTGCAGAACACCGATTCCGTACACCCATTTCTCACGGCCGTCGAGAGGAGAAACAATCCGATACTCTTTATCAAACGGCCGTTTCTTGCCAAGCACTTCATTAGTGAGATACTCGGTCATCATCGCTCGGTCTTCCGGCTGAATCAGTGATATCCAACCGGCCACATCGCGGACAAAGTACTCATCAATCCCCAGAATCCGGTCCAACTCTTCGGAACTGGTCCAAAGTCCTCTTTGCACGTCTAAAACATAGTGCCCGACCTTGGCAACCGACTGCGCCAGCCGCAGATATGTCTCGCTGGCCTGTAAACGATCATTGGCTTTCTTGAATTCGGTAATGTCTTCGGAAATCCCCAGCAGATATTTGGGTTCGCCTTTCTCGTCCGGAATGCCGACTTTGATCGTATGCAAT
Source organism: Thiomicrorhabdus sp. 6S3-12 (assembly GCF_017571475.1). Taxonomy (GTDB): domain Bacteria; phylum Pseudomonadota; class Gammaproteobacteria; order Thiomicrospirales; family Thiomicrospiraceae; genus Thiomicrorhabdus. The sequence goes on from NZ_JAGETW010000003.1 coordinate 259,730, forward strand.
ATTCTGTCGCCCGCAGGTGTACTGACCAGTTCCTCGGCTACCGAGGTGACTTTACCGGAATTCAGCGCTTTGCGATCCTGCTCAACGAAGAAGCTCGCCTGCTCTTCGGGGAAAAAATCGTAATCATTTTTCCCCAGCATCTGATCACGGCTGTAGCCAAGAATTTTTTCGCCGGCTTTATTAAAGCGGACAAAGCGCAGTTCCTTGGCTTCTTTGACAAACAGCATCAGAGGGATAGATTCGACAATCGCCTCCAATTCCGCTTCGCGCTGATTCAATTCCTTTTCGATATGACTCTTTTCGGTAATATCCTGAACCGTTCCGGCGGTACTGAGCGGATTTCCCTGATCATCAAAAACCGTAAAGGCCTGCTCTAAGACATATTTGACTCTGCCGCCCGGGAAAAGCACTCGATGTTCAACGTTATAAACCTGTTTATCTCTTAACGATTTCTCAAAAACCTCAAGCACCCGCTGTCGATCTTCAGGATGGATCAGTTCCAGAAACCCCTCATAAGTCGGCTCAAAGGATGCTTCGTCACATTCGAATATCCGGTAGGTTTCAGGAGACCAATCGAGTTTATTTGCCCGCAGATCGAATTCCCAGTCACCGATTTTTGCGACACGCTGCGTTTCACTTAATTTTTTCCTGACACTGGTCAGTTTCTGATGATCAATGCAGACCTCAATGGAATGCGCCAGCTTATGCATAAGCTCCAGCAGGCAGTTAAGTGCAAAATCATCAAATTCCGAATGCGTTCTGTTTATAACCAGAACGCCGAATTCATTCAACGCAAACAGATAATAGAAATTCCCACCACTCTGCATCTGCAGCACATCTTGCCGATGCTGTTGATATCGCTGCAGCAACGGCTCAATTTCTTTTGAATCCAGTGAACATTCGGGGATCGATTCGGCATGGGCGCAACAGATTTCGACCAAGGATCCTTCCTGTCGATAAATCGCAACCGATTCGCAGTTAAGACGGCTTTGCATCAGGCTTGCCATCTCATTCAGCATTCTGTCCAATTCAAAGGAGTTGCCAATCGCAACGGCAATATCAAAAAATGCCGACTGCAGGGCGTATCTATCCATGTTTTAAATATCCTATTCGCGGTCTTTTTCTAAGAAATCCAACGTTCGTTCCCGTTCGAGACGGTTTCAATCCCTGAAATCGCACTCGTGGCAAGCAATCGTTCGAATCGCCAAAATGAAATCTCATTCAAACACAATTAACCCGCTAATCATTGCAGATTAAAAGAAATCATATCAAGCAAGGCTGCACAGTAACAATTAAATCCCTTTACACACTTCTGAAGCCTGACACTGACTGCAACATATTGTTTTAAAAACAACCTTGCTATAATAGCGGTTTGCCTCAAATTCTTGGACAGGGTTCTATGCTTGAAGAAATTGTCATTCGCGGCGCGCGCACCCACAACTTAAAAAATATCGATGTGACGATTCCGCGCGACAAACTGATCGTAATTACCGGTTTGTCGGGCTCGGGAAAATCTTCATTGGCATTTGACACCATCTATGCCGAAGGTCAACGTCGTTATGTGGAATCGCTTTCCGCCTACGCCCGTCAGTTCCTGTCGGTGATGGAGAAACCGGATCTGGATCATATCGAAGGGCTTTCTCCAGCGATCTCAATCGAGCAAAAATCGACTTCGCACAACCCGCGATCCACCGTAGGAACCGTGACCGAAATTTACGACTACCTGCGTTTGCTGTTTGCCCGTGTCGGGACACCGCGTTGTCCGACACACGGCTGCGATCTGCAGGCGCAAACCGTCAGCCAGATGGTCGATCACACTTTGGAATTGCCGGAAGGCAGTAAATGCTTGCTGCTATCTCCGGTGGTACGCGCCAAAAAAGGCGAACATCAGACGCTGTTGAGCGAGCTGCAGGCGCAAGGCTTTATCCGCGCCCGTATTGACGGCGAAACCCGCGAACTCGACGGCACTATCGAACTGGAAAAAAACAAGAAGCATACAATTGAGGTGATTATCGATCGCTTCAAAGTACGCGAAGATATCAAGCAACGTCTGGCGGAATCCTTCGAGACCGCCCTGCGGCTGTCCGACGGTCTGGCGCAAGTGGTTCCCATGAGCGAAGACGACGATTTCGAACTGCTGTTCTCGGAAAAATTCGCCTGTCCGCATTGCGGCTATTCGGTTCCGGAGCTGGAACCGCGAATCTTCTCCTTCAACAATCCGCACGGCGCCTGCCCGACCTGTGACGGACTGGGCGTCAAAGAGAGTTTCGAAGCCGACAAGATCATCAGCCATCCGGAGTTAAGTCTCGCCGGAGGCGCGATTCGCGGTTGGGACCGCCGTCACAAATACTATTACGATCTTCTGAAAGCGGTTGCCGACTTCTATGAGTTCGATATTGAAACCCCTTGGCAGGAGCTTTCTGCAGACAATCAAAAAGTTATTCTGTACGGCTCCGGTCGCCAGCAACTGCCGCTGCCGCACGGCAAATATAGCGATGTCCGTCGCTTTGAAGGCGTCATTCCGAATATGGAACGCCGTTTTGCCGAGACCGAAAGCAAAGCGGTGCGCGACGAACTGGAAAAATACCGCACCAGCAAGCCTTGCTCGGCCTGCGGCGGCACACGCCTGAACGAGGTCGCCCGGCATGTGTATGTTAACGACTACACCTTGCCGCAACTGACCGATTTTCCGGTCGGCGAACTGCATCAGATTTTCAGCGGAATGACGCTGGAAGGTGCGAAAGGTGAGATTGCCGCCAAAATCATCAAGGAAGTTCACGAGCGCCTGAGCTTTCTGGTCAATGTCGGCCTGAACTATTTGACTCTGAACCGCAGCGCCGACACGCTTTCCGGTGGAGAGGCACAGCGTATCCGTCTCGCATCGCAGATCGGTGCCGGTCTGGTCGGCGTCATGTATGTCCTCGATGAGCCGTCAATCGGCCTGCACCAGCGAGACAATGACCGACTGCTCAGCACTCTGAACCACTTGCGCGATCTGGGCAATACGGTGATTGTCGTCGAACATGACGAAGACGCCATCCGAGCAGCCGATCATGTACTGGATATCGGTCCCGGTGCCGGCATCCACGGCGGTCGGGTCATGGCTCAGGGAACGCCGCAGGAAATCATGGACAACCCGCAATCTCTGACCGGTCAGTTCCTGAGTGGAAAGCGTGCAATCAGTCTGCCGCAGCAGCGCCTGAAAACCGACGAACGCTGGCTGAAAATTAACGGCGCCCACGGCAACAACCTGAAAGATGTCAATCTGGAAATCCCGGTCGGGCTTCTGACCTGCGTCAGCGGTGTGTCCGGTTCCGGGAAATCGACACTGATTAACGGCACCCTTTCCAAGCTTTCGGCCAACATCCTTAACAAAGCCGGGCATACCCCGTCACCTTACAAAAGCCACGAAGGGTTTGAACACTTCGACAAGGCCGTCAATATCGACCAGAGTGCCATCGGACGCACACCTCGTTCCAATCCGGCGACCTATACCGGACTCTTTACCCCGATCCGTGAATTGATGGCGGCAACACCGGAATCCCGTACCCGCGGCTATACGCCCGGACGCTTCAGCTTCAATGTCAAAGGCGGGCGCTGCGAAGCCTGTCAGGGCGACGGAGTTTTAAAAGTGGAAATGCACTTCCTGCCGGATGTGTATGTTCCCTGCGACGTCTGTCAGGGCCAGCGTTACAATCGCGAAACCCTGCAGGTGCAGTACAAAGGCAAGAATATCCATGAGATTCTGGAAATGACCGTCGAAGACGCTCGCGCTTTCTTCGACTCGATCCCGGTATTGGCTCGCAAACTGCAGACATTGATGGAAGTCGGGCTCGGCTACATCAAACTCGGCCAGAGTGCGACAACCCTTTCGGGCGGTGAAGCGCAACGCGTCAAACTGGCCAAGGAACTGTCGAAACGCGATACAGGCAATACGCTGTACATACTGGATGAACCCACCACCGGCCTGCATTTCCACGATATCGAACTGCTGCTGCAGGTTATCAATCAGTTACGGGATCACGGCAACACCATTGTCATTATCGAACACAATCTGGATGTGATTAAAACCGCTGACTGGGTCGTCGATCTTGGCCCGGAAGGCGGCTCCGGCGGCGGACAGATTATCGCCACGGGAACACCTGAAGAGATTGCCGCCAATCCGCAATCGCATACCGGTCGATACCTTAAACCGCTGCTTGCGCGTTAAAAAGGCCTGCGATAACACCACCCCACTTACTTGCCCGGCTAATCCTTCTTTAGCCGGCAAGGTCAATGGCCGCAGACTGAACTCTCAGTCTCCACTCGTCAAATCGAACGCTTTTTGCAATTATTCACGTTAATATAGTGCGGTATCCTCTAAACCCGCAAACAGTGCATAACCTGACCGTCCTGTTTACGTACCCAAATTGTTTCTTCTTTAATGGCACAGCGATTACATGTATACACTTAACCCGACACTGCAACCGCACACTGACAATGCCAATGATCTGCGCCCGTCCTGCGTGCCTTCCGTTGCCGTTATCATCCCCTGTCTCAATGAAGCGCAAACCATCGCCAAGGTCATCGCCGATGTCAGAAGAGCTCTTCCTGTGAGCCGTATTTACGTGTACGACAATAATTCCACGGATCAAACGGCAGACATCGCCGCTGCTGCGGGCGCGGTCGTTCGCCAGGAAGTGCGCCGCGGCAAAGGACGAACGCTGAAAAAGGCGTTTGGCGAAGTTGAAGCCGATATTTTCGTTACCCTGGACGGGGACGATACCTATGATGCATCACGTCTGCCGGAAATGATTGAACGCCTGCAACAGGATCATCTGGATATGCTGGTCGGCGACCGTTTACAGGATCGCTCAAGCCATGACAGAACCGGTCACTATCTGGGTAACCGGCTATTCTCAAAAATGATCTCCACACTGTTCGACATGCCGGTAACGGATCCGTTTTCTGGTATGCGGGTAATGAGCCGTCGCTTTATCAAAAGTTTCCCGTCAATCGCTTCCGGTTTCGAAGTTGAAGTTGAATTAACCATCCACGCTTTCGATCTCGGTGCCGCTATTGCGGAGGTAGCCGTCGATTACCGCCTGCGCCCGGAAGATTCGCATTCCAAACTGCGTACACTTAAAGACGGCACCAAAATTTTCTTTAAACTGTTCTGGCTTTACCAGCTCAAGAAGCCCTTGCAGTTTTATGGCTACGCCAGCCTGCTGTTGCTTACCCTCTCCTGTATTACCTTTGCCATTCCATTGATCGAGTTCCTTACAACGGAAAAGGTATCGCATTTCCCGACGCTGATTGTCAGTATGGGCGGCTTCGTTCTCACTTTGCTGACTTTCGCTATCGGGCTGATTTCCGAAAATATCAACAGCCATAGTCGCGAGATTAAACGCTTTATTTTTCGCAGCAGCCAACGGAACTGATTTATGTTGAATAAAGTAAAACAGCGAATCCGGGACGACTGGAAACTTTTCCTGCAGAATTACTGGCTGGATCGCAAACCCATCTATACTCCCGACGATCCACAGTGGCACAATGAAGGCCTTTCGTTTGCCTTTATCAGCATCATTCTGATCGGCATGACGCTGTTTTTTTCGCCGATGCCACCGGACGATCTGTTAAGACACGTTCATGCCTGGCAGTATGGCTACGACTATCGCCTGATGTTTGATGGTTACCCCTATCACTTTAATGCCTGGTATGGCTTTGACTGGGTAGCAGGAAACCTTTATCAGGCGTTTGGCGCTTTCAGTATCAAATTAATCCAGACCGCATCGATTGCCTTGCTGGCACTTGTGGTTTACCTCAACTTGCATGAAGCCCACAAAGACACACGGATCTTCTTGCTGCTTTTCGTGATCTGGGCGGTCGGCGACCGTTTTCTTCTGGCCAGGCCGACGATCTTTGAAACCTTACTGATGTTTCTGGCGATTGCCGCCAGCTACAAGAATCTGAAGCCCCAATGGGATGCCCTGCTGCATTTGACACTGGGATGCTTGATGGCAAGTTTTTATCATTTGTTTTTTATCTACCTGATTCCGCTGCTTTTCTGGCGACGGATCTATCTTTTCCCGTTACTTGCAGGCGTCATCGGCTGGCAGTGGTTTAGCGGAGGTCAGTATTTTCAGGAGGTTATGGATATCTTCAATTTCGGCTCCATGCGTATCGACGGGATCAATGTAACGGAAAATCGTTTCGCCTTACCGGCCATTCTTCTGCTGGGCGCTTTCGCACTCTTATTTGTGTACCACTGGCAGCGCACTGATAAGCAATGGCTTTTGACTGCCGGATGGTTTTCCCTTCCGATGCAGATTCGCTATGTCATGGACAATCTGTTTCCGATCCTGATTTTTATTCTCGGCAGACACTGGAAAATCAGACCGCACCCGTTTCTGATTCTATTCATGCTGGTCATGGTAAAAGGGACTCTGGGCAGTTCGGCCTTCTATTTCAGCCAGAAACCGCAAACAACCGAGTATTTTGCGCAGGGCGAACATATCTTGGCGCAGAATCTCGGGGTCAACTTCTGGGTAATCAATCAGGGAGCGAATCAGCAGGTCAGAGTCGCGCCGGCGATGGAAATCGGCTTTGCTGATAATGCGATACAACAAGCAACGCTGGAGAAAAAGGTCAGCTGCGAACTGCTGAGGAAATTCGATTTCGATAAGTATGTGGAAAACTCGGCGGTCGAACTACCGACCGAGTGTCTGCAGCTGCAAGCTTCGACCGCGGACGGGTATAAAATCTGGAAAGTGTTGCACAACGACTTCGTGCGATAACCTTTGATCCATAGAGTCCAAGCGGCAAGAAATTGAAAGCACTGGAATCAGCTATGATCCGCCAGATCCGAAATCACATAACCGGCAAGCATTAAACCGAAAATACCCGGCATATAACTCGCGGTCCCGTTAACGACACGACCACGAGCGCCTTCAATCTCTTCCATCGGCCCCGGTTCCTTAGGTATTTCGCTCGAAAAAACCGTCATAACGCCCTTGGCGATTCTCTGTTTCTTAAGACGTTGGCGCATATTGCGCGCCAGAGCACAGCCGTATGTTTTGGAAATATCAGCCAATTGAATCTTGGATGGATCGACACGACGACCGGCACCCATGCTGGAAGCAACTCTTAAACTGAGTTGTTTGGCCGTCGCTACCAAAGCCACTTTACAGTTCAGACTGTCTATCGCATCAATCACATAATCATAACCGGGACTTAACAGACTGTGCATATCGTCCGGGCGAATGAATTGCTTGCTAATATTGACCTTGCAATCAGGATTAATATCCGCAATCCGTTCAGCCATCACCTCAGCTTTATTGCGGCCAAGATTGGAGTCCAAGGCTATAATCTGACGGTTTTTATTGGAAGGATTGACCGTATCGTGATCGATCAGGGTGATTTGGCCGACGCCTGCACGCGCCAGTGCCTCGGCAACAAAACCTCCGACACCTCCTACGCCCGCAACCAGTACATGCGCGCCTTGCAGTTGGGCAATCCCCTGCTCTTCAAATACCAATAAACTGCGTTCGAAAAGTGCGTCCATTCTTTATTCCTGCGAAAATCTAAAAATCTGTTGCGCATTATAGCTTGTTTGCTGCAAGACCTCTGCAACGGGTAAGGTTTTCAGTGATGAAATCATTTTGGCAACTTCTTGCAGATCATTAAGAGCAACATGTGTGTGCCCGGGCAACACGATATTCGGGTAGTCGGTTTCGAGCACAAAATGACTCAGATCGAAATTTTGCAGCATAGCATGATAACGATGCGCGTTTATACGGCATACAACGCCGTTCACACCGATTTTAAGACCCAAATTGATGTAACTCTCAACCAAAGGTAAAGAGGCTCCTAGAGCGTGTATAACACCGCCAACCCGATACTCTTTTAGCAGAGCAAGCATCTCGTTGTGCGCTTTGATTACATGAATCGAAACCGGCAACCGGTATTTCTGTGCCAGTTGTAACTGACATTCGAAGAGTTCGAGCTGCAGCGTTTTATTGTTGGAGAACTGCTTTTGAAAATCGAGACCGATTTCACCGAGCGCGCTAATCTTCTCGCGCTGCAGATAGTTTTCAAGGATATCAAGTGCAGCAAAACTGTCTTGGCTGACAAACCACGGGTGCAAACCAAGCGCACAGCCGACCATTGGAAACTGTTTGGAGAGTTCAACGGCATTATTCCATTGAGATGGATCCGTTGTAACGTTGAGAACGGGATAATGAAGCGCGGCAATCTCTTGCGGAGTTGCTTCAGAAAGATGAGCGTGGGTATCGAATAACATAATTTGTAGTTTACGTTTTCGATGGGCATAAAAAAAGCCGGATTAACCGGCTTTCTTTATTGCTGATTACTCAGCAGCGTTGTCGGCTTCCGCAACTGGGCGGTCAACCAATTCAACAATCGCCATAGGTGCGTTATCACCAGGACGGTAACCGCATTTAAGAATGCGGATGTAACCACCTGGACGACCTTGGTAACGTGGACCAAGCTCTTGGAATAACTTACCTACTGCTGCTTTATCACCTAAACGAGCAAAGGCAGTACGGCGGTTGTGAACGCTGTCATTTTTAGCCAGCGTAATCAAAGGCTCTGCAACTGTACGTAGTTCTTTAGCCTTAGCAACCGTAGTACGGATTACTTCATGTTCGATAAGTGAAGCAGACATGTTTTTGAACATTGCTTTACGGTGCGCACTGTTACGATTTAACTTACGACCTGATTTACCATGACGCATGATAGCTTCCTTATATTAAGATTCCTTGCTCACCAGACTTGCTGGTGGCCAGTTTTCCAGTTTTGTACCAAGGCTCAAACCTCTTTGCGCAAGAACATCTTTGATTTCTTGCAGAGATTTCTTACCTAGGTTAGGCGTCTTAAGCAGTTGCGGTTCCGCACGCTGGACAAGATCGCCGATGTAGTAGATTTGTTCTGCTTTCAGACAGTTAGCTGAACGAACAGTTAACTCTAAGTCGTCAACAGGTTGCAAGAAGATCGGATCAAACTCGTTCTCTTCTTCCTGAGGAGCCGCAACTTCCTTGTGCTTCAGATCTACAAATGCATTCAATTGTAGGTGAAGAACAGTAGCCGCTTGCTTGATCGCGTCTTCCGGATCAAGGGTACCATCAGTAACCACGTCAAAAATCAACTTATCAAGGTCGGTACGTTGTTCAACACGAGCATTCTGAACTTCGTAGCTGACGGTATGAACCGGCGAGAAACTCGCATCTAGACGCAGTACACCGATCGCGCTGTCGTTATCGGTTTGTGCTGCACGGTAACCCATACCACTTTCAACACGTAGGCTCATGTTCAGTTCAGCACCTTCAGACAAATGCGCAATGATGTGATCCGGATTAGCGATCTCAACATCATGGTTTAGCGCGATATCTGAAGCGCGGACAACTGCAGGTCCTTGTTTATTTAAAGTCAATTCTGCGCTGTTTGTTGCGTGTAATTTGACCGCCACCTCTTTTAGGTTTAAGAGAATTTCTAAAACGTCTTCTCTTACACCTTCAATCGATGAGTATTCGTGTAAAACACCATCAATTTGGGCTTCTACGATAGCCGCACCCGGCATAGAAGATAACAAAATACGACGTAACGCATTTCCTAGAGTGTGACCAAAGCCGCGTTCAAGCGGCTCTAGGGTTACACGACTGTGAAATGGCGTTAGACGTTGAATATCGACCATGCGAGGTGTCAACAACTGTTCTAACATCTCTTGCATCAGAGGTGATCTCCGTTTCTATTACTTAGAGTAAAGCTCAACAATCAAGTTTTCTTGAATATCAGCAGACAGATCAGCACGATCAGGAACTGATTTGAAAGTTCCTTCAAACGCTTTAGCGTCTACTTCAACCCAGCTAACCGCACCAGTTTGCGCTTTCAATTCAAGCGCTGCTGCGATACGAGTTTGGTTGCGAGATTTCTCACGAATAGAAACCACATCACCAGCAGATACTTCGAAAGACGGAATATTTACTGATTGACCGTTAACCAAGATCGCTTTATGCGAAACAAGCTGACGAGCTTCTGCACGAGTTGCAGCAAAGCCCATACGGTATACAACATTGTCAAGACGGCTTTCTAGGATTTGTAGAAGGTTTACACCAGTAGAACCTTTACGACGATCCGCTTCTTTATAGTAAAGACGGAACTTTTTCTCTAGAACACCGTACATACGACGAACTTTTTGTTTTTCACGCAACTGAAGTCCGTATTCAGTTACCTTTTTACGAGCTGCACCGTGTACACCTGGTAGTTGATCGATTTTACATTTTGATTCGATGCTACGAACACCGCTTTTCAAAAATAGATCAGTACCTTCACGGCGGGCAAGTTTACACTTAGGACCAATATATCTAGCCATGATTACCTCAAAAATTAAACGCGACGTTTCTTAGGTGGGCGGCATCCGTTGTGAGGAATCGGAGTTACATCAGAAATTGATGTAATTTTGAAACCAACACTGTTTAGACCACGAACTGCAGAGTCACGACCAGGTCCAGGACCTTTAACCATAACATCTATGTTCTTAACACCGTATTCTTGAGCCATTTGCCCAACTCGTTCTGCAGCAACCTGTGCAGCGAATGGAGTACTCTTACGAGAACCACGGAATCCGCTACCACCAGAAGTTGCCCAGCATAGTGCGTTACCTTGACGGTCAGTAATAGTTACGATCGTGTTATTGAAGCTAGCGTGAACGTGCGCTACCGCATCCGTTACGACCTGTTTAGCCTTCTTTTTAACACGTGAATTTGCTTTTGCCATATTCTTTCTCGCTATCTAAGCATTAACGCTTGATTGGTTTGATTGGACCTTTACGAGTACGTGCATTCGTCTTAGTACGCTGACCACGTAGTGGTAGGCTACGACGATGACGAATTCCACGGTAACAACCCATGTCCATCAAACGCTTAATATTCATAGACACTTCACGACGAAGATCACCTTCAATCGTGTAGTTTGTCACTTCGTTACGAAGTGCTTCTAACTGATCTTCAGTTAGTTCTCGAACTTTCGTAGATGGTTCGATACCAGTTGCTGCACAAACTTTCTTTGCAGCAGTAGAACCAATCCCGTAGATCGAAGTCAATCCAATAACAATGTGCTTGTTAACTGGAATGTTTACGCCGGCAATACGAGCCATTTTGACGCTCCCTTTAATTCCATCTACTGAAAAACGTGCGATTATACACATCTTTCGCTTTAAATACTAGATAAAAAACCTTGAAGTTATTTACCTTTTAATTTCGCTTTTTTCATCATGCCTTCATATTGGCTTGACTGCATTTGAGCCTGTACTGCTGTCATGAAATCCATGACTACAATTACAATGATCAAAAGTGACGTTCCACCAAAATAGAAAGGAACATTCCAATATAAGATCAAGAACTCTGGTAGCAAGCACACCGCCGTGATGTAGATCGCACCGGCTAGTGTCAAGCGGCCCATAATGCCATCAATGTGGCGGGCAGTTTGCGCACCCGGACGAATACCCGGCAGGTAGGCACCAGATTTTCTTAGATTTTCTGCCGTTTCATTTGGATTGAAAACAATCGCAGTGTAGAAGAAGCAGAAGAAAATAATTGCCATCGCATACAGAAGAACATACAGAGGCTGACCTGGAGACAGAGTCGTAGCAATGTCTTTCAACCACCCCATACCTTCAGCAGAACCGAACCAGCCACCAATGGTTGCCGGGAACAGAATAATACTGGAGGCGAAAATCGGCGGAATAACACCAGCCATATTTAACTTAAGAGGCAGGTGTGACTCTTGACCGCCATACAGTTTGCGACCGCGCATTTTTTGGGCATAGTGAACGGGAATACGACGTTGTCCACGTTCAACAAATACCACAAATGCAATAACAGCAGCGATTAAAGCAAGAAGGACAAATACGGTAATGGCGTGCATTGCACCCGTATTAACCTGCTCGAAGGTTCCACCCAAAGCGCTAGGCAGACCTGCAACAATCCCTGCAAAAATGATTAGAGAAATACCATTACCGATACCACGCTCGGTAATTTGTTCACCTAACCACATTAGGAAAATCGTTCCGGAAACCAAAGTTACCACTGCGGTCAGTTTAAACAACAGACCTGGATCGATAACAACCGGCATTCCATTAACATTTTGTGATTCGAGTGCAATCGCGACACCTAAAGCCTGGAAAGTCGCAAGCACCACAGTCCCCTGACGGGTGTACTGGGTGATTTTGCGACGTCCTTGCTCACCATCTTTCTTAAGCTGCTCGAGAGTAGGAGAAACCACCGTCAACAGCTGCATGATAATCGCAGCTGAGATGTACGGCATAATCCCAAGAGCAAAGATGGATAAACGCTCAAGGGCACCACCCGAGAACATGTTAAACATGTCTAGAATGGTACCCTTTTGCTGTTCGAACATTGCAGCTAAGGCAATCGGATCAATTGACGGAACAGGAATATGTGTACCCAATCGGTAAACGATGATGGCACCCAGGACGAAAAGAATCTTGTTCTTAAGTCCGCTCATTCCAGTTGATGCAATTGAACTATTCATAATTAAGCTTCTACAGTGCCACCAGCAGCTTCAATTGCAGCTTTAGCTGCTGCAGTTGCTCGCAATCCGGAAGTTTTTACAGCCTTGGTGATTTCACCAGAGTTGATGATTTTAACTTCCTTAATTTTCTGACCGATGATATCAGCAGCTTTAAGCGCTGCGATGTCAACTACGTCAGCTTCGATTTTAGATAGAGTATCAAGACGGATTTCAGTCACAAACTCGGATTTACGTGAAGTAAAACCGATTTTTGGCAGACGTCTTTGAAGTGGCATCTGACCACCTTCAAAACCGATCTTAGGCATACCACCAGAACGTGATTTTTGACCTTTGTGACCGCGACCACCCATCTTACCCCAACCTGAACCTTGACCACGACCTACACGCTTGCGTGAAGATTTGGCGCCGTCAGCTGGTTTTAAAGTATTTAGTTGCATTTTATGCTTCCTCTACTTTAAGCAAATAGGAAACCTTATTGATCATTCCGCGGTTAGCTGGAGTATCAATAACGCTTACTGTTTGGTGCATTTTTCTTAGACCAAGACCAGATACACACGCTTTGTGTGCTGGTAAACGGCCGATAGGGCTTTTTACCAGTGTCACTGTAATTTTTTTATCTGACATCTTACTCACCTACGATTTCTTCAACTGACTTACCACGTTTTGCAGCGATCATTTCTGGGCTGCTGATAGAAGTCAGTGCGTTAACAGTAGAACGTACAACGTTTACCGGGCGAGTGGTACCAACACACTTACAAAGTACGTTGTGAACACCTGCAGCTTCAAGAACCGCACGCATTGCACCACCGGCGATAACCCCAGTACCCTCAGAAGCAGGTAGCATAACGATGTTCGCTGCACCTTGCTTGTAGTTGATAGGATACTGAATAGTTCCGTCTTTAAGTGAAACAGATCTCATGTTACGACGAGCTTTTTCCATTGCTTTTTTGATCGCAACAGGTACTTCGTTCGCTTTACCACTACCGTAGCCTACTTTACCTTCGCCGTCACCAACAACTGCAAGAGCGGAGAACGAAAAAATACGACCACCCTTAACAACCTTAGCAACACGACGAATGCCCACTAGTTTTTCGATCAAAGCATCTTGGCCGTCTTGTAATTCATGTGAAGACATATTTTCCTTCCTTTAAAATTCAAGACCGTTTTCACGGGCTGATTCAGCTAACTGTTGAATACGACCGTGGTATTTGAAACCTGAACGATCAAATGCAACCTTGGTTACACCAGCAGCTTTGGCTTTTTCAGCAATAGCCTTACCAACAACAGCTGCAGCCGACTTGTTAGAACCATTGCTAATTTCTGATTTAACGTCCGCTTGTACAGTAGAGCTAGAAGCAACAACCTGTTGACCATCAGCTGAAATGACTTGTGCATAGATATGCTGTGAAGTACGGTGTACACACAGACGCGCCATTTTCAATTCAGAGATTTTTGCACGTGTTTTCTTCGCTCTACGAAGACGGGCTGATTTCTTATCCATACTTACTTCCAGCCTTATTTCTTCTTAGCTTCTTTACGTAAAATGCGCTCATCAGCATACTTAACACCTTTACCTTTATAAGGCTCTGGTGGGCGGTAGCCGCGAATTTCAGCAGCAACTTGTCCAACAACTTGCTTGTTCGCACCTTTTACAACGATTTCAGTTTGAGAAGGAGTCTCAATAGTAATTCCTTCTGGAATCTCGTGATCAACAGGGTGAGAGAAACCAAGAGTCAGGTTTAGTACTTTACCTTGTGCTTTAGCACGGTAACCAACACCAACCAACTCTAGTTTTTTCTCAAAACCTTCAGTCACACCTTGAACCATGTTATTGATGATTGAGCGAGCAGTACCAGCCTGCGCCCAACCTTTAACAACACCTTCTTGAGGTTGACAGATCACTTGACCGTCTTCAACAGAAACCAAAACAGCTTCATTAAAAGTTTGAGTCAAAGTATCTTTAGATCCTTTGACAGTGACAGTGTTACCTTCTACTTTAACTTCAACGCCAGCAGGTACGGTAACAGGAGCCTTTGCAATTCTAGACATAATTCAGATTCCTTATGCTACGTAGCAAACAACTTCACCACCGATCCCGGCAGCACGTGCCTGGTGGTCAGTCATAATACCTTTTGAGGTTGAAATTACAGCGATACCAAGACCGCCGATTACTTTTGGTAACTCATCTTTGTTTTTGTAAACACGCAGACCTGGACGGCTTACACGTTTAACCATTTCAATAACTGGTTTGCCTTCGAAATATTTAAGATCGATTGACAATTCAGATTTACCATTGTTCTCATTAATGCTGAAAGATGAAATATAACCTTCGTCGTTAAGTACTTTAGCAACAGCTGCTTTAACTTTTGAAGAAGGCATAACCACGTTAGCGTGACCAGCCATTTGGCCGTTACGGATACGTGTTAACATATCAGCGATTGGATCAGACATACTCATAGATATTTATCCTTACCAACTAGCTTTTCTTAATCCAGGAACATCACCTTGCATCGTCATTTGACGAAGCATATTACGTGATAGACCAAATTTTCTATAAACACCGTGTGGACGGCCAGTAATACGGCAGCGACGCTGCTGACGAACTGGAGACGCATCACGTGGCAACTTGTTTAGCGCATCTACTGCATCCATACGATCATCGAAATCAGTTTCAGGATTTGCGATGATTGCTTTCAGTTCAGCGCGCTTAGCTGCATATTTTGCAACTAGCTTTGTGCGTTTTGTTTCACGAGCAATCATTGACAACTTAGCCATTAGAAGATCCTCTTATTTCTTGAATGGGAAATTGAAGGCTTCTAAAAGAGCTTTCGCTTCATCGTTAGTTTGCGCAGAAGTCGCGAAGTTGATGTCCATACCACGGATCTTGTCAACTTTTTCAAACTCGATTTCAGGGAAAATGATTTGCTCTTTAAGGCCTAGGTTATAGTTTCCGCGACCATCGAAAGCTTTCGCGTTAACACCACGGAAGTCACGTACGCGAGGTAGAGCGATGTTGACTAGACGGTCTAGGAACTCATACATACGCTCACCGCGAAGAGTTACTTTACAACCTAGTGGATAACCATCACGTACTTTAAAGCTCGCAACAGATTTACGCGCTAGAGTACGTACTGCTTTCTGACCAGCAATTGCTTCCATATCGGCAACCGCATTGTCCAAAACTTTCTTATCGCCGATTGCATCACCAACACCCATGTTGATGGTGATTTTCTGCAGCTTAGGAACCTGCATCGGAGATTTATAGCCAAACTGTTCCATCAATTGAGGAACAACTTGCTCTTTGTAGAATGATTGTAATCTTGCCATTTCTCTACCCTTTATTAAGCGTCAACCGCTTTACCAGTAGATTTAAAGAAGCGGACCTTTTTCTCGCCTTCAACTTTAAAGCCAACTTTGTCAGCTTTGTTGGTTTCAGGGTTTACAAGAGCCACATTCGAAGCATCAATTGGCATTTCCTTAGAAACGATACCACCTTGTGCACCAGTCATAGGGTTACCCTTAGTGTGCTTCTTAACCAAGTTAATACCATCTACTAAAACTTTACCGTTAGCCATAACAGAAGAAATCGAACCACGCTTTCCTTTGTCTTTACCGGCTAGGACGATTACCTCGTCACCTTTTCTTAAACGATTCATTACTTCTTCCTTATAGAACTTCAGGAGCTAATGAAACAATTTTCATAAACTTGTCGTTACGAAGCTCACGAGTTACTGGGCCGAAGATACGTGTTCCAATTGGCTCGTGTTTAGCGTTCAGGATAACGGCAGCGTTACCATCGAACTTGATCTTAGAACCATCTGGACGACGAACACCGCTTGCAGTACGAACTACAACCGCGTTGTAAACATCACCTTTCTTCACTTTTCCACGTGGTGCAGCTTCTTTAACACTCACTTTGATCACGTCACCAACATTAGCGTAACGACGGTGAGAACCGCCTAACACTTTAATACATTGGACGCGGCGTGCTCCGCTGTTATCAGCTACGTCAAGCACTGTTTGCATCTGAATCATGGTGGGACTCCATCCATAAATAAAAATTACAAGTAGCACAAAAACCACCGAAAAGTGCAGTCCCGAAGTTATTTTCGGCTTGCAACTTTAAGGTGGCATTTGAAAATTGCGCGAATTATATCAACTAATTCACACAATTGCTAGTGAAAATTAAATTTTCGCTTTTTCGTCAATGCTAACTAAAGTCCATGACTTGTTTTTTGAGATTGGTGCAGTTTCTTTAATAGTCACTGTATCACCTACGCTAGCAGCGTTCTCAGAATCATGAGCCATGATCTTAGTAGATTTCTTAACGAATTTTTTATACTTAGGGTGTTTGATGAAACGGTTAACGCGAACAACAATAGAGTCCTGCATACCGTTACTTTCAACAACACCTTGAATAGTACGTGCTTTCTTTTGATCAGCCATCTTACTTACTCACTTTTTGACGAATGATGGTTTTAACTCGAGCGATAGAACGACGAACGTTCTTAAGCGCTGCAGAGTTTGATAACTGACCAGTTGAATGTTGCATTCTCAAGTTGAATTGCTCTTTACGAAGTTCAAGCAACTCGTTACGAAGTTCTTCAACTGATTTTTCGTTTAATTCTTTCGCAGTCATCTTACATCACCGTTCTAGTTACAACAGTTGTTTTGAAAGGCAGCTTAGCGGCAGCAAGTTCAAATGCTTCGCGAGCCAGCTTTTCATCAACACCTTGCATTTCAAATAGGATACGTCCTGGCTGAATCTGAGCAACCCAGTATTCAACAGAACCTTTACCTTTACCCATACGAACTTCAAGTGGCTTGTTGGTAATTGGTTTATCAGGGAAAACACGAATCCAAATCTTAGCACCACGTTTTACGTGACGAGTCATCACACGACGACCAGCTTCGATTTGACGTGAAGTCATACGACCGCGCTCTAGAGCCTTAAGACCGAAATCACCAAAGCTAACTTTGTTACCAGCTTGCGCTAGACCACGGTTACGACCTTTTTGTACTTTTCTAAATTTTGTACGCTTAGGCATTAACATAGTGAGTTATCCTTTTATTTACGGCCTTTTTTGCCCTTAGATGAGTTATTCTCTAGAGCAAGCTTACCTAGCTTCTCGCCTTTGAAAATCCAAACTTTAACACCGATCTTACCGTAGGTAGTATCAGCTTCGAAAGTTGCATAATCAATGTCAGCACGGAAAGTGTGAAGCGGTACACGACCTTCACGATACCATTCCGCACGGGCGATATCCGCACCGTTAAGACGACCGGAAACCGTTACTTTAATCCCTTCTGCACCTAGACGCATTGCATTACCTACAGCACGCTTCATAGCACGACGGAACTGAATACGCTTTTCAAGCTGCTGTGCAATTGACTCAGCAACAAGTTTAGCGTCAAGCTCAGGCTTTTTGATCTCTTCGATATTGATGTTAACTGGCATACCAGTCATAGCAGAAAGAGACTGCTTCAACTTTTCAATATCTTCACCTTTTTTACCGATAACAACACCAGGACGCGCTGTGTGAACCGTGATACGGATACCGTTAGCAACGCGCTCGATATTGATTCGAGAAACGGAAGCGTGAGCTAGTTTCTTGTTAAGTTCGTTACGAATCTCAAGATCGCTCACCAAGAAATCAGAATAGTTTTTGCTGTTCGCATACCAGCGAGCATTCCAATCTCTAGTAATACCAAGACGAATCCCGACCGGATTTACTTTTTGACCCATTCTGATTCTCCTTATTTATCGCCGACTGTCACGGTAAGGTGACTAGTGCGTTTCAAGATACGGTTACCACGACCTTTAGCACGAGCGCGCATACGCTTCATGATAGGGCCTTCATTAACGAATGCTGCTGTAACAGTCAGTTCGTCGATATCCATACCGTTATTGTTTTCAGCATTTGCAATTGCAGAGTTAAGAACTTTCTTAAACAATGCAGCTGCTTTTTTATCGCTGAACGCAAGGATATTTACCGCTTGCTCTACGTTCTTCCCACGGATTAAGTCAGCGACCAAACGCGCTTTTTGTGGAGAGATACGCGCAAATTTATGTGTAGCACTTACTTGCATGACCAACTCCTATTAACGTTTCGCTTTCTTATCCGCAGCGTGGCCGCGGTAGTAACGTGTCATTGAGAATTCACCTAGTTTGTGGCCAACCATGTTTTCAGAAACGAAAACTGGAATGTGCTCTTTACCGTTGTGAACTGCGATAGTCAGACCAATCATTTCAGGCAAGATCATTGAACGTCTTGACCAGGTTTTGATTGGACGCTTATTACCAGATTCTTGTGCCTCTACCACCTTCTTATAAAGGTGGTGATCAACAAAAGGTCCTTTTTTAACTGAACGTGGCATCAGTGTCCTTCCTTATTACTTATTGTGACGACGGCGTACGATCATGTTATCAGTACGCTTGTTGCTACGAGTCTTCTTACCTTTAGTCGGAACACCCCATGGAGTAACAGGGTTACGACCACCGGAAGTACGACCTTCACCACCACCGTGCGGGTGGTCAACAGGGTTCATCGCCACACCACGAACGGTAGGACGAACACCACGCCAGCGCTTAGCACCAGCCTTACCAAGTTTACGAAGACTGTGCTCAGAATTCCCTACTTCACCGATTGTCGCGCGACATTCCTGGTGGATCTTACGCATTTCACCAGAACGAAGACGGACTAGAACGTATGCGCCATCTTTACCAGCGATCGATACAAAAGCACCTGCTGAACGAGCAATCTGACCACCTTTACCAGGACGCATCTCTACGTTGTGAACAATCGTTCCAACCGGGATGTTGCGAAGTGGCAGGCTGTTACCAGCTTTGATTGCAACGTGATCACCAGACTCAACTACGTCACCTGCTTGCATGTTTTTCGCAGCAAGGATGTAAGCGCGCGCACCATCAGCATACTTAAGCAATGCGATGTGTGCAGAACGGTTTGGATCATATTCAAGACGCTCAACAGTCGCAGGAACACCTACTTTATCGCGCTTGAAGTCAACCATACGGTAGTGCTGTTTGTGACCACCACCTTGGTGACGTACTGTGATACGACCGTTACCGTTACGACCACCAGACTTAGATTTCTTCTCAAGTAAGGCTGCGTGTGGTTTACCTTTATGCAAAGTAGGCTCAACTACGCTTACTACAAAGCGGCGACCTGGAGAAGTCGGTTTAGACTTTTTAACAATTGCCATCTTTGAACTCCTTACTCAGCAGCCGCAAAGTCGATTTCTTGACCTTCAGCAAGACGAACGATTGCTTTACGCACACCATTACGCTTACCGGCACGGCCTTTGAATACTTTGCGCTTACCATTAATGTTAATCATGTTCACAGACTGTACTTTGACACCGAAAAGGGTTTCAACAGCTGCTTTAACTTCTGGTTTAGTTGCATCAGGTACAACTTTGAACACATACTGCTCTGATGAATCTGCCATAACTGCAGCTTTTTCAGAAACGTGTGGTGCTAGCAATACACTTAGAATACGTTCTTGGTTCATGCTAATTGCTCCTCTAGTTGCTTAACTGCACCTTGAGTCATCACGACGTTCTGGAAACCGATTAGGCTTACAGGGTCGATTGAAGCTGCATCACAAACGTCTGCTGCATATAGGTTACGTGCAGAAAGATACAAATATTCATCAAAGCCTTCAGTTACAACAAGCGCATCAGAAACATTAAGCTGCGCAAGCTTCGCTTTGAATTCTTTTGTCTTAGGTGCATCAACTTTGAAGTCATCCACAACAATTAGGCGACCTGTACGATTTAGCTCGGCAATAATCGAACGCATCGCACCGCGATACATTTTCTTATTAACTTTTTGAGAAAAATCACGATTGTGGCCAGGGAACGCACGACCACCGCCAACCCATACAGGGCTACGAGTCGTACCGGCACGTGCACGGCCAGTTCCTTTTTGACGCCAAGGTTTCGCACCACCACCGCTCACAGCTGAACGGTTCTTTTGACCTTTGGTACCAGCGCGTCCAGCATTCATATATGCTGTAACAACTTGGTGTACCAAGGCTTCATTAAAGTCAACTCCGAAAAGAGCATCAGAAACTGCAACAGTTCCGTTTTCTTTACCAGTTGCCAATTCAATTAGTTTTAAATCCATCGTGCCCACCTTACTTCACAGCTTTACGAACAATGACAGTACCGTTTTTAGCACCAGGGACCGCGCCTTTGATCAACAATAGACCATTTTCGACGTCCACTTTTACTAAATCTAGGTTCAGAGTCGTTTGACGGACAGCACCCATGTGTCCAGACATTTTCTTACCTTTGAAAACGCGACCTGGAGTCTGGTTTTGACCGATAGAACCGTTAGAACGGTGAGACAGCGAGTTACCGTGGGTTGCATCTTGCATACCGAAGTTGTGGCGTTTAATACCACCTTGGAAACCCTTACCTTTAGTTGTACCAGTTACGTCAACTACCGGCGTTTCAGAGAAACGTTCGACAGTGATTTCAGATCCAACTTCTAGACCTTCGATGTCCGCAGCTTCAGCGCGGAATTCCCAAAGACCTTCACCTGCTTCAACACCCGCTTTAGCGAAGTGACCAGCAGCAGGCTTAGATACACGACCAGCGTGTACAGAACCAGTGGTAACCTGGATAGCAGAATAACCGTCAGTCTCAAGTGTCTTGATTTGAGTGATGCGATTCGGAGCTACTTCGATAACAGTAACCGGAGTCGAAACACCTTCATCGTTGAACACACGAGTCATTCCGATTTTTTTACCAATGATACCAATACTCATATCATTAACCTCATTATTATAAAACAGTCAGTCATTACGATTGATGACCAACAAACGCGTTAATTAACGCAATTCAAGTTGAACGTCAACACCAGCAGCAAGGTCTAGCTTCATAAGAGCATCAACTGTTTTATCAGTTGGGTCTACGATGTCTAGAAGACGCTTATGAGTACGAAGTTCGTACTGATCACGTGCATCCTTGTTTACGTGCGGAGAGATCAACACTGTGAAACGCTCTTTACGTGTTGGCATTGGGATCGGACCACGAACCTGTGCACCAGTACGCTTAGCCGTTTCCGTAATTTCACGTGCAGACTGATCGATCAAACGGTGATCGAAAGCCTTTAAGCGAATACGAATGTTTTGAGTCGCCATAAAATTTCTCTCAAATTAATCAAAAGAAAAACAAGCAATTAAATTTGCTTGCAAACTAAGGTCGCGAATTATAACAGCAATTTTTTTTAAAAACAACCATTTAGCAATTCACAAACAATAAACAAAAAAAGGGAGCAGAAGCCCCCTTTTTTTCTTAGATGAAAATGCTATCTAAAGATTATTCGATAATCTTAGCAACAACACCTGCACCTACGGTACGACCACCTTCACGGATAGCGAAACGTAGACCATCAGACATCGCGATTGGAGCGATCAGTTCAACAGTCAT